>CAWBZT010000005.1:0-429673 GCA_963793355.1 uncultured beta proteobacterium
TGGGAGCCGTCCCGGGCGAGGGCGAAGGCAGGCGCGCGGTTGCCGTCGTTGGTCGCCCCGGACCGGAAGACCGGGTCGATGGTGGGGGTGGCGCCGGTCGTCAGCAGGGTGAGCCGTGATGCGTAGCCGGCTGCCCCGATGCTCCCGAAGTCGCCCCCGACGTAGATGCCCGAGCCGTCGGCCGTGGGCAACAGGCTGCGAACGATGTCGCCGATGACCAGGGTGGTGCTCCAGGCCCGGTCGACGGTGCCGTCGGTCGAGATCCGCGCCAGGTGAGGCGCCGTCGTGGACCCGCCTGCGTCGGTGACGAGGTCGAAGGCGCCGCCGATGTAGACGTTCGAGCCGGTGACGGCGATCGCCTGGACCGACACGTTGGCCGCCGGGGACCACGACAGCAGGGCTCCGCTGCTCAGCGACACCGCCGCGAGGGACACCCGGACCTGGCCGTTGACATGCCGGAAGTCGCCGCCGAGGTAGACGGTGTCGCCGTCGACCGCGACCGCGTCCACCGGGCCGTCGACGGTCACCGGCCAGTCGTCGAACGTGCCCTCGGCCGGGCGGAACTTCGCCACCGAGGTCACGACGCGCTGGTCCCCGGACGGCCCGAGCAGGGTGTCGAAGGTGCCGGCCACGATCGCCACAGGCCCGGCCACGGCGACCGCCGAGACGTGGTCGTCGACCCCCCACGTCCGCGCCATGACACTCGAGGCGCCCTCCAGCGGCGCGGCCTGCCCCGGCGCCGCCGAGACCAGCCCGGCCGTCACGGCCAGCACCGCCCCGGCGGCGAGCCGGCCCCATACCGGCCTAGTCCTGCGGACCATGGCGGCCCTCCCCCTGCTATGCGCCCTTCGGCGCCCCCTCGTACCGCACCCCCTGCGGTACGTCCATCAGGCTAGCCTTGCTCGTTCGGTTGTGGTGCGGTTTGCGCAGGTGGCGCGCCGACCGGCGGGCTCAGCCCACGGTGACGGTGTCGACATCGGAGTACTTGGAGACCCCGTAGCTGTTCTGCGCCTTGATCTGGTAGCTGTACGTGTGCCCGGCCACGACCTTGGTGTCGGTGTACTCGAAGGTCGTCGCCGACGCGCTGTAGATGCGCACCCCGTCGCGGACGAGGATGTACTTGGTCACGGGCGAGGCGCCGACGATCGGCGAGGGGACCCACTCGAGCAGCACGTCCGTCGCCGACGGGGCTGCCGACAGGGTCGGCGCCCCCGGAACCCCACTGTTGGGCATCGCGGACGCCTGCTTGGACAGCACGCCGGTGCCGGCGCCGTTCACCGCTGACACCGCGTAGTAGTAGCGCGTCCCCACCACGACGTCGGTGTCGGTGTAGGCCAGCGTGGCGGCGTCGACGCTCGCGAGCGGCGACAGCAGGCCGGGTCGGTCCCGCGGTAGAGCTGGTATGCCGTGAGCGGGCTTCCGCCGTCGGTCAACGGCCGCGCCCACGACAGGTCGGCGGCCCCGAACGTGCCAGCCGCGAGGAAGCCCTGCGGCGCCGGAGGCGCGATGACCAGGCCCCCAGGGGAGTGGCGGACGCGGTGACCGACTTGGGCCCCGCCCCGCCGAGCTGATCGGCTGGAGGTAGTAGGTGTAGGACGTGCCGTTGCTCACCGTGGCATCGAGGTAGCTGAGGTTCTTGGTCTTCGCCAGCAGCGTCGCCTTGCCCGTGCCGATGGACCGGTAGATCTTGAAGTTCGTGATCTTGGCCCCGCCGTCGGTGCTCGGGGGTGTCCCACGCGAGGACGACCTGGCCGGAACCCGGGATGGCCGTGACGGTGCCCGGCGGCGCGGGGGCCGTGAGCGCGCCGAGATCCGCGAAGAGGCCGAACATCGGCTGGGTCGTCGTGCCGACCTTGGTGAAGTCACCCCCGGCGAACAGGGCCGTCGGGGTCGAGGCGAGGGCGAAGATGCCGAGAGCGCTGTTGACCGAGGGCTTGAAGGCGGTGATGGCCCCCGTACTCGTCGTCATCTCGGCGATCTTGTTGCGGGTCAGGCCGTTGAAGGAGTTCGACCCGTTGAAGTGCCCCGCGCAGTAGGCCTTGGGGCCGAGGAAGGCGACCGCCACGACGTTGCCGTTCGTGTGGTAGCTCCACCGGTTCGCGCCGGTCGTGGCGTCCTGCAAAGTGCAGCCGCCGCCAGAGCCGGATGCCCCGATGAGCAGCGCATTGCCGTCGAGGGCGAGGGCAGCGGCCGGTGCGTGGTTGGTCCCGTTCGTCGTCCCGGAGCGGAAGACGGGGTCGATGACCGGGGTCGTGCCGGTGGACAGGAGCGTGAGGTGGGCGGCATACCCCTGACCGTTGACCGCGCCGAAGTCACCGCCGACGAAGACGCCGGTTCCGGCCGCGTTGGGGAGCACCGAGTAGACGGGCGCGTCGAGGGCGATGCCCCCGGTCCAGGTCTGGTCGACCGAGCCGTCGGCGGCCGACACCCGCGCGAGGTAGGGGGCGGGCACCGCGCCGGACCCGTCGGTCACGGTGGTGAAGGCGCCCCCGAGGTAGACCCAGCCACCGCTGACCGCCAAGGTGTCGACCCACACGTTGGCCTGCGGGGCCCAGGGGAGCAGCGCGCCAGTGGAGAGGGAGACGGCGGCGAGCGAGATGCGCAGGGCGCCGTTGACGTGGCGGAAGTCCCCACCCAGGTAGACCGTGTCCCCGTCGACCACCACCGAGTTGACCGGACCGTCGACGCTGACCGGCCAGCGGTCGAAGGTGCCCGTGGCCGGGCGGAACCTGCCCACGCTGGGCAGCGGGACCTGATCACCGGCCGGGCCGACGCCCGTGTCGAACGCCCCGGCGACGACGGTGACGTCGCCGGCCGGCGCGATGGCGAGCACCCGGCCGTTGACGCCCCAGGTGCGGGCCATGGTCGCCGATGCCCCGGTCCCCGGCGCGCCGTCGGCCGCGACCGGGGCGGAGACGACGACGACGGCGGCCAGGACGGCGACCGCCCGGCTCCCCCATCTGCTGCGCAGGCTGTGCTTCATGACGTCCTCTCCTCGCGGCGGCGACCCCACGTCACCGTCACGCCCCCTCGGGAAACTGGGCGCAGCGTAACCGCTTCCCCCACATGGGGGCCAGCGGGTGGCGGGATCCCGTCTGCTGGTGCCCCCCGTATGGGGGACGGGCGCCGAGGTGCGGGGGCCGGGCCGGCCCCCGCACCTCGGGCGGAGCGGACAGCTGCCGCTACGGCGTCCCGCGGAAGAGCGCGAAGCCCTGCTGAACGACCTCACGGGAACCGGCGAAGGTGAAGTCGCCGCCCACGAGCAGTCCCTGAGGACTGTCGGCGAAGGACCAGACCCCCATCGGCGAGTCGAACTCCGGGGCGTACGGCAGCAGGTAGCCGTCACTGGAGTTGAACACCCAGAAGCGCTGCTGGGTCGTCACGTCGGGGCCGCCGGGGTAGGCGGAGCAGGCGCCGCCGCTGCCCTTGTTGCCGCCGTGGGTGCCGTAGTAGAAGTGCCCGTTGATCTCGATCCGGCCCTGCATGCCGCCGTTGCACTTGCTGCGCCAGATCAGGCCGGTGGGGTTGGTCGGCGTCCCGAGGTTCACCGTGTCCCACTGGTAGATGTAGTCGGGGCACACGTCCCCGCCGTAGAGGCGCAGCCCGTCGTCACTCAGGTAGAGCCGGTTGATCCACGGGCCGACGCTGCCGCACCCCTGGACGCCGCCGATCTGGCTCGCGGTGAACGCGCCGGTCGTGCCGTCGACCACGGCGATCCCGCCGGTGACCGACCCACCGTTGAGGGTCAGGAACGGACCCGCGATGAAGACCTTCGACCCGTCGGGCGTGGCCTGGATGCCCATCACCATGCCACCGGCCCGCAGCTTGCCCGTCGGTCCGACCGTGTCGGCCTTCCAGAGCGGGTCGACCGCACCGGTCGCCGCGTCGAGCTTGGCCGCGTGGACACGCGCGATGGTGCCGACCCGCTTGAACTTCCCGCCGATGTACAGCGAGGAGCCGGTCAGCGACATCTGCCAGACGTCCCGGTTCGGCTTGGCCTTGAAGGCCTGGTCCACGGCGCCCGTCGTCGCGTCGATCTTGACGAGGTTGGCGTGGCTCTCGCCGTTGACGGTGGTGAAGTCGCCGGCCACGTAGGCGCCCTGGCCGTCGGCCGTCTTGACGATGTCGAGCACCATGCCGTTGAGGTCGGCGGTGAACCCGGGATCGGCCTGGCCTGTGGTCAGGTCGATGACGGCCAGGCCGTGCCGGATGAGACCGCCGACGCTGGTGAACTCACCGCCGAGGACGACGCCCGAGGGCAGCGGAGCGATCCCGTAGACCTTGCCGCCCGAGACGGGGTTCCACCCGGTGAGGCTTCCCGCGGCCATGTCCCACGAGGCAGCGTGGTGACGGATGACCCCGCCGGCGTTGGAGAAGTTGCCGCCCGCGTACAGGGTGCCGTTGCCGATCGCGATCGACGTGGTCCACGGCACGCACTTGGCCAGACCGCCGACGACCTTCGTGACGTGCTGCTCGTGACACCCGGTGATGGCCGGGTCCCACGCGGTCAGCGCGCCCGCGCTCGTCACTGCGCCGAGCGCGACGCGGCTGCCACCGGCGAGAGTGGCGAACTGCCCACCCACATAGACGTCGCCCGTCGCGGGGTCGGTCACGACCACCGAGACGATGGCGCTGGCGCCCGGGTTCCAGCCGGTGACCGCGCCGTTGGTCGTGGCGAAGGCCGCCAACCGGTTGCGCGTCTGGGTGCTGGTCGCCGATGACGTGGCGGTGGTGAACTCGCCACCGGCGTAGACCACGGTGCCATCGGGCGAGAGCGCCAGCGAGCGCACCGTCGAGCTCGTGGTGGAGGTGAACAAGGCGTCGAGGGCGCCGTTCGACGCCGAGAGCCGGGCGATCCCGCGGTGCGAGGAGAATCCGACCGAGCTGAACGCGCCGCCGACGTAGACCGACGAGGCGGTCGCGGCCAGTGCGTAGACGGTGGAGTTGGGCGAGGCGCTCCAGCCCGGCGACCCGGGTGCCGGTCGCCGCGTCGACCGCCGCGATGTTCGTGGCGGCCACGCCGTTGACCTTGGTGATCTTGCCGCCGATATAGAGGACTCCGGTCGGGCTCAACGCCAGCGCGTAGACCTTGCCGATCGTCTGTGCCTTGAAGTTGCGGTCGACCTTGCCGTCCGCGCCGATGTGCGCGACCTCGTTCTTGGGGGCCCCGTCGACGAGGCCGAACTCGCCGCCGAGGTAGTAGCCCCCCGCGCCGTCGGCGATGACGGCGTTGACGTTGTCGCTCGTCATCTTCGGCGCCTCGATGGCGGCACCGGTGACCGGGTCGACGAGCATCGAGTGCCCGACGGTCGGCCCGACGTAGTCGAAGCCACCTCCGATGAGCGCCCGGTTGCCGAAGTCCTCGATCTCCATGACCCGGTCGTTCGTCCCCCACACGCTGTTGTCAGCGGTGAGCGACAACGCCGGTGGCGTCAGATCTGCCGCCTGGACCGGAGCCGCGGTGACCGCGGCCACGGCGACGAGCGACACCGTCGCCGCCGAGACGGCCCACGACCGAGCTGCACGGAGGCGTCGCTGCCCCCCGATATTCCCCACTACACGCATGAACGTGCCTTCCCCTCAGTACCCACCACGACTCAAGGCCCCCCGACAGGCACTTGACCACCACGCACAGACTACCCGCGGTCCAACACCTTGCGGTAAAGATCGGCGAGATCGGCACCCGCCCGGCTCCAGCGGTACGGACGCAACAGCTCCGGGGCCTCGGCCCGGGCCGAGCGCAGGCTCAGCTCGGGGTCCTCGAGGACGCCGGTCAGCGCCTCGGCGAGCGAGGCGGCGTCGCCGGCCCGGAAGAGCCGGTGGCCCCCGCAGTCGCACGCGTCGAGCACCTCGTGGTGCGGGGCGATGTCACTGGCCACCACGGGCAGTCCGTAGGAGATGGCCTCGAGGAGGGTCAACGGCAGGCCCTCGAGGTCGGACGGCTGCACGAAGGCCGCGGCGTTGCTGTAGACCGCGCCCAGCTCCTCGCCGTAGAGGTAGCCCGGGAAGACCACCCGGCGGTCGGCGGTCGCCATGGCGTGCAGCCGCTCGACATACTCGTCGCTGAACGAGGAGTCACCGACGATGGCGACCTTGATGTCGTCGGGGAGCTGCGCGAGCGCGTCGATGAGCAGGTCGGGCCGCTTCTCGGGCACGATCCGGCCCACGAACAGCACGTACCCGCCCGGCTCGAGGCCGAACTCGGTGCGCAGCCGCTCGGGCAGCGGCCCCGGCACCGGGACCGAGACCCCGTTGGGGATGTAGGCCGCGTCGACGCCGAAGTAGGACCGGTAGTGCTCGGCGAGCGTCTGGCTCACCGTGACCACCGCGTCCGGGACGTGCCCGCTCATCCAGTGGGCCAGGGCGAGGACGTTCTGCGCGGGGCCGCCCCACTTGGCGCGCTGGTGGTCCAGGCCGTGGACCGTCAGCACGACCTTGGCCCGCGAGGCGTAGCGGGCGACCGGCGCGACGAGCCCGGGGCCGAGCGCGTGGTAGTGGATGATGTCGTGGCCCGTCGCGACGGCGTGGACCGTCGAGGTCAGGCTGTGGACGATCGCATCGAGGTGCTTGCTCGGCACCGTCGGTGTGGTCACCAGGCGCATCCCGCGATAGCGCTTGGGCATGCCGCCGTCGACCTGCGAGTCGTAGGAGGACCGGCAGTAGACCGTGACCTCGACGCCTTCCTCGGCCAGCCGGGCACCGAGCTCCTCGACGTGGTGCTCGATCCCGCCGAACGTGGCGGGCAGCCCCTTCTGGCCGATCATCGCGACCCGGACCGGCCGGGTGCGTTTGCGGTCCCGCTGCCATCTCGTCGAACGAGGCTCAGGCCGCTCCCGCTGCGGCCAGATGGTCCTCGTCAGCACGCGTTCGCGCCGCGGCGCGGTACGTGTCAGCCCAATCATCGTTCCCCCCGATCAGTTGTTCCCCCAGATCGTCAGGCTCCCATTATTGCCTGCCCGCGATCATTCCCGCAGCCACTGTGCGATTCGTTCCCTCATCCACCAACACGAACCCCCCGGTGAACCTGTTCCGACTGTACTCGTCGGTGAGCAGCGGCGACCGTCGTCCGCAGCTGGACGCGGCCGATCTCGTTGAGCGCAGAGCTCGGTCGCCTCCTCGTCGCGGTGCAGGGTGTTGACGTCGAGGCGGTACTGCAGGTCCTTGACGATGGTGCGGGCGGTGCGCGTCGTGTGCTTGATGGCGTACTTGCGCCCCACCTGCAGGCTCGCGGCTCGTCCATCCAGCACACCATCGCGTCGACGTCCTGGGTCATCGTCGGGGTGTTGTGCGGCCGGCAGATCATGTCGCCGCGCGAGATGTCGATCTCGTCCTCGAGCCGTACGGTGACCGACATGGGCGGGAACGCCTCCTCGACCTCCCCGTCCGCTGTCTCGACCGAGGCGATCCGCGAGGTGAAGCCGGAGGGCAGCACCATGACCTCGTCGCCCTTCTTAGCACGCCTCCGACGACCTGACCGGCGTACCCGCGGTAGTCGTGGTAGGCGTCGGACATCGGCCGGATGACGTACTGGACCGGGAACCGGGCGTCGATGAGGTTGCGGTCGCTGGCGACGTGGATGTTCTCGAGGTGGTGCAGCAGGCTGGCGCCGTCGTACCAGGGCATGTTCTCGGAGCGGGTGCACGACGTTGTCGCCCCGCAGCGCCGAGATCGGGATGACCGTCGAGGTCGGGGATGTCGCAGCTTGGTCGCGAAGCGGGTGAACTCGGCGTGGATCCGCTCGTAGACCTCCTGGGAGAAGTCGACGAGGTCCATCTTGTTGACGGCGAGCACGAGGTGCGGCACCCGCAGCAGCGTCGCGAGGAACGCGTGCCGCCGGCTCTGCTCCACCAGGCCCTTGCGGGCGTCGACGAGGACGATCGCCAGGTCGGCCGTCGAGGCGCCGGTGACCATGTTGCGGGTGTACTGGATGTGGCCCGGGGTGTCGGCGATGATGAACTTGCGCCTGGGGGTCGCGAAGTAGCGGTAGGCCACGTCGATCGTGATGCCCTGCTCCCGCTCGGCGCGCAGGCCGTCGGTGAGCAGCGCGAGGTTGGTGTAGTCGTCGCCCCGGTCGCGGCTGGCCCGCTCGACCGCGTCGAGCTGGTCCTCGAAGATCGACTTGGAGTCGTAGAGCAGCCGGCCGATGAGGGTGCTCTTGCCGTCGTCCACCGAGCCGGCCGTGGCGAACCGAAGGATGTCCATCAGAAGTAGCCCTCCCGCTTGCGGTCCTCCATGGCGGCCTCGCTGAACTTGTCGTCGCCGCGGGTGGCCCCGCGCTCGGTGATCCGGGTCGTCGACACCTCGTCGATGACCTTGTCGATGGTGTCGGCGTCGGACTCGACGGCGGCGGTCAGCGTGGCGTCGCCGACGGTGCGGTAGCGCACCCGGCGGACCTGCACCTCCTCGCCGTCGCGGCGGGACGAGAACTCGTTGACGGCGTAGAGCATGCCGCCGCGGTCGAAGACCTCGCGCTCGTGGGCGTAGTAGATCGACGGGATCTCGATGCGCTCGCGCTCGATGTACTGCCAGATGTCGAGCTCGGTCCAGTTCGACAGCGGGAAGACCCGGATGCTCTCGCCGAGGTGGATCCGGCCGTTGTAGAGGGACCACAGCTCGGGCCGCTGGTTCTTCGGGTCCCACTGGCCGAACTCGTCGCGGAAGGAGAAGACCCGCTCCTTGGCGCGGGCCTTGTCCTCGTCGCGCCGGGCGCCGCCGAAGATCGCCGTGTAGCCGCCGCGCTCGAGGGCCTCGAGCAGCACCGGGGTCTGGATGCGGTTGCGGGTGCCGTCGGGCGGCTCGGTGACCTGCCCTCGTCGATGGCCTCCTGCACGCTCGCGACGACGAGCTGGACGCCGAGCTCGGCGACCCGGCGGTCGCGGAACGTCGAGCACCTCGGGGAAGTTGTGGCCCGGTGTCGACGTGCATGACCGGGAACGGGATCCGGGCCGGGCAGAAGGCCTTCTCGGCGAGCCGCAGCATGACGATCGAGTCCTTGCCGCCGGAGAAGAGCAGCACCGGGCTTCTCGAACTCGGCGACCACCTCGCGGATGATGTGGATCGACTCGGCCTCGAGGGTGTCGAGCTGGCGAGAGCTGGTACCGGGTGCCGGCGTGCGGTCATGGCTCGGCCCCTGCGTCGAGGATCGGCGGTGATCTGGTCGAGGAGCTGCGCCGCGAGCTCGGGGCGGCAGACAACGAGGTCGGGCAGCGAGGGGTCGGTCCGGTTGTAGACCAGCGGCGAGCCGTCGATCCGGCTCGTGTGCAGCCCGGCGGCGCGGGCGACCGCGACCGGCGCGGCGGAGTCCCACTCGAACTGGCCGCCGGCGTGCACGTAGGCGTCGGCCGTGCCGTCGAGACGGCCGTCGCCTTGACCCCGGCCGAGCCCATCGGCACGAGCTCGGCGCCGAGCCGCTCGGCGAGCGCGGTGACGAACGCCGGCGGGCGGGAGCGGCTCACGGCGAGCCGGACGGGGCCGTCGGCCGGGCGGGCAGGAGCGGGCGGGTCGTCGGTGGCGCAGCACGTCGCCCACGCGCCGGGCGCGCGACGGCGCCGGCGACGAGGTCGCCGCCGCGCCCACAGGGCCACGTGCACGGCCCAGTCGTCGCGCGGCCGCTCGCCGAACTCGCGGGTGCCGTCGAGCGGGTCGATGATCCAGACCCGGTCGGCGGTCAGGCGGGCCGGCGTCGGCGGCCTCCTCGGAGAGGACGGCGTCGTCCGGGCGCTCGCCGGCGCAGCCGCGCCGCGAGGACTCCTGCGCGCGGGCGTCGCCGGCGTCCTTGAGGTCGACCGCCTCGCCCACCGCGCGCGGCACGCAGCTCGACGCAGCAGCTCCCCGGCCGGCTACTGCCAGCCGCCGGGCGAGCGACATGATCGCCGAGCGCTGTCCGTCGTGCCGCATCGCATCAGTAGGCCCCTCGTCCCTTGAGGACCGCGCGCGCCGTGCGGAAAGGATCTGACCGTCCAGCGCGCCACGACCAGTTGTCGACGTACCACAGGTCAAGCCGTAGCGACTCCTCCCAGGACAGGTCGCTTCGGCCGGTGACCTGCCACAGGCCGGTCATGCCCGGACGCACCCGCAGCCGGCGCAGGGCGTCGAGCTCGTAGGTGTCGACCTCGCGCCGCAGCGGCGGGCGCGGGCCGACGAGCGACATGTCGCCCCGCACGACGTTGAGCAGCTGCGGCAGCTCGTCGAGGGAGAACTTGCGCAGGAACGCGCCCGACCCGGGTGACGCGGGGGTCCTCGCGCATCTTGAAGAGGACCTCGTTGCCGTCGTGTGAGGCGGCCAGCTCCGGCAGCAGCTCCTCGGCGTCCTGCGACCATCGAGCGGAACTTGAGCATCGTGAAGGGCTGGCCCTCGCTGCCGATCCGCGCCTGCTGGAAGAGCGCGGGACCCCTTGGACTCGAGCCGGACGAGCGCGGCGACGGCGAGCAGGAACGGCGCGGCCAGCGACGAGCAGGAGCAGCGCCGACCACCCGGTCGAGAACGGTCTTGCTCTGGTAGACGACCCCGCTGGGTCAGCGGGCGCTCGACGTGCAGCAGCGACAGGCCCTGGGCGGGCCGGAGCGACAGCCGCGGACCGGCGACCTCGATGATGCCGGGCGAGACGACGAGGTCGACGTCGCGCTGCTCGAGCGACCAGCCGAGCCGGCGCAGCGGCTGGCCCGCGAGGTCGGGGTTGCTGGAGACCGCGACGACGTCGGCCTGCACCCGGTCGACCGCGAGGGCCGCGTCCTCGGGCGCCCCGAGGATCGGCACGTCCTCGATGGTGCCGAGCGACACCCAGGACGAGTCCATCCCCGACACGCACGCACCGACGACCCGCAGGCCGTTGACCTCGGGATGCAGCCGGATCTGGCGGATCATGTCGGCCACCGAGTCGGCCCGGCCGACGACGAGGGTGCTCTGCAGCCCCTCCCCTGCGGCCCGGCGGTGGTAGAGCCGGGTGCGCATGACGTAGCGCCCGATCAAGGTGGAACCGAGGACGAGCGGCAACGCGAGAGCGACATACCCTCGCGAGACCTCCAGCTTGAAGGCGTAGGACAGCACCGCCGCACCGGCGAGGAGGACGACGACCGCGCGGGTCACCGCGCGGTACTCCTCCGGACCGGCGCCGAGGTAGCGCGGCGCGTAGGCCCGCGACCTCGCCAGGCAGCAGACCCAGGCGGCGGGCAGTGCCAGCACCGCCCACATCATGCCGTCGTCGCCGAGGCTCCAGATCTGGACCCCATGGCCGAGTATCGCCGCCCGCAGGACGGCGGCCAGCACCGACGAGGCCACGGCCAGGGACCCGTCGAGGACGAGGGCGTTGCGCCGGTAGACGCGCTGCCAGGACGCCAGCCCGTGCGCCACGCGTGCGTGGCCGGCCTGGACGAGATCCACCCGCGGTGCCGGCCTCTGACGGTCCCTCGTCAGCAGCCGTGAGCCGCTCACAGTGCTCATGGCACTCCTCCCCTATGACGGGAGGACCTCACATTCCCCCCGCGTGCCCCGTCGTAGCGACGCCACCACCAGCCGGACCCGACACCGGCCACCCTCGTGCGGCACTCACATCTCCACGACTGGTTCACTCTACTACCGCGTCGCCGTCCACGGCATACCCAACAGCGGAATCCGCCCGGATCGGACGGGGCCGCCCCGGGGACGGCGGCCGGCCTCGGCCGGACCGGCCCGGACCGCGAGCCGCACCCTCAGCGGGGGGCGTGGACCTGCTGCTGCGCCGACTCGAGACCCCGCGCGAGCAGCAGCTCGACGGCGTCCGCGGCGTCGCCCACGACGAACGGCAGCTCCTTGCGCTCGGCCGCCGAGAAGTCCCTCAGGACGAAGTCGGCGGCGTCCATCCGGCCGGGCGGGCGGCCGATGCCGATCCGGACGCGCAGGTAGTCGCGGGTGCCGACCGAGGCGCTGACCGAGCGAAGCCCGTTGTGCCCCCCCTCGCCGCCGCCGCGCTTCAGCCGCACCTCACCGGGCGGGATGTCGAGGTCGTCGTGGACGACGACCAGCCGGTCGGGCGTGACGGAGAAGAAGCGCAGGAGCGCGGACACCGGTCCACCGGACTCGTTCATGTACGAGCTCGGTACGGCGAGGACCGCGGGCACCCCGGGAGGGGCGCCGACCCGCACCTGGGAGACCATCGCCCGGGCCTTGTGCGTGCGCAACGGGCCGGCCGTCCTGGCTGCCAGCTCGTCGACGACCATGGCTCCGACGTTGTGCCGGTTGCCGGCATACCGCGGCCCGGGGTTGCCCAGACCCACGACCAGCCAGGTTCCCGCGTCATCCACACCGGGAGCGTATGCCGTGGGGCCGCCGACGCGCAGCGGCCCGGTCCGTTCGTGGACCGGGCCGCTGCGACGGGCGGGTGCTGCCCGCTCGCGTCAGGACTCGTCGCCGGCGCTCGCACCCTCGCTGGACTCCGCGGCTGCGGGGGCCGCCTCGGGGGCGCCCTCCTCGCCCTCGGCGAGCTCGGCCTCCAGGGCCGCCTCGGAGATCTGCTGGGTGACGTTGACGACGAGGGCGTCGGCGTCGGTGACCAGGGTGCTGCCCTCGGGCAGGGTGAGCTGGCCGGCGAGGATCTGGGTGCCGGCCCGCAGTCCCTCGACGGAGACGACGATGGAATCGGGGATGTTGGTCGCCTCGGCCTGGACCTGCAGGACCGTGTGGTCGAGGCTGACGACGGTCTCGGGCGCGGCCTGGCCCTCGACGTGGACGGCCACGTCGACGGTGACCTTCTCGCCGCGGCGGACGATGACGAGGTCGATGTGCTCGATGACCGGCTTGATGGGGTCGCGCTGGACGTCCTTGGCGAGCGCCAGCTGCTCCTTGCCGTCGAGGACGATGGTGAGCAGGGCGTTGGGGTTCTTCAGCGCCATCATGGCGTCGTGGCCCGGGAGGGTGATGTGGATCGGCGCGGTGCCGTGGCCGTACATGACGGCGGGGATGAGGTGGTCGCGGCGGATCTTGCGGGCCGCACCCTTGCCGAACTGGGTGCGGGCCTGCGCGACGAGCGTGAGGTCGGACAAGGCAGGGCTCCTGAGTCGAGGTCTGGACGTCTCGGTGGGTCGCGCGGCGGGTGCCGGCGAGCGATGGGCCTCGACGCGGGACGCGGCACGGACAGCGGTGGACCGCGAGCGGCGCGAGCTCCCGGGCCCCAGGGGCCTGGCAACCACCGCGTCGATCACGGACTCGCGCGGACCGGACCTCACTGGCCGGTGCGGCGTCCCTCGCCGAGGCAACCCCACGATTCTAGGCGACGCCCGCCTGGCCAGGGAAATCGGGTCCTGGCAGCGGCTCGACGGCGGGATCGTGGTGCAGCACCTCCTGGACCCGGTGCCGGCGGGCGTCGTCGAGCCGGACGGCGACCACCCCCGCCAGGATGAGCAGTCCACCGAGCAGCTGCGGCAGCCCCGGGAGCTCGCCCAGCAGGGCCCAGGCGAACAGGACGGCGAACAGCACCTCGGTGAGCCCGACGAAGGAGGCGACGGTCGACCCGAGGGCGCGGGCCCCGACGATCCCGAGCAGGTAGGCCGCCGCCGCGGCCGACGAGGGCCAGCTCGGTGAGGGCCGCCCACGGCGGCAGGGTGCCGCCTGCGAGGGCGACCGGCCGGGCGCTCGCCGCCAGAGGAAGGATCCCGACCAGCCCGAGGGCCGCGAGCAGGACGGCCCCCGTGCTCAGCCCGAGCCCGGCGAGCGCGACGGGCGGCAGGCTGGACTCGCGTGCGGCGAGGACGTAGTAGGCCGCCAGACCCACAGCGGCCCCCAGCCCCCAGAGCACCCCGACGGGGTCGAGGCGCGAGGAGCCGGCGACATCGAGGACGAGCGCGAGTCCCAGGGCCGAGGAGACGATGCCCGCGACGGTGAGCCGGCCCGGGGCCCGCCGGGAGGTGGCCCAGACCCAGAGGACGACGAGGACGATCCCGAGGTACTCCAGGAGCAGTGCCACCCCGACGGTCAGCCGCTCAATGGCCTGGAAGTAGCAGAGCTGGGCGCCCGCGACGGCCAGGGCGCCGTACGCGAGCAGGGCCGGCGCGGCCGCGCCCAGGCCACCCCAGCGACCGCGCATCGACAGCACGGTGGGGACGAGGAGGACGACCGCCGCGCCACCGACCCGGATGAGCACGAGCGCGCCGGGGGTCCATCCCGTCGCCAGCAGCGGCTTGGCGAAGGGTCCGGAGGTGGCGAACGTCGCCGCCGACAGGACGGCCGCCAGCAGCCCGAGGCGCTCGCGGGCGGTGCGGGACGCCATGGCGGTCTCCGTCGGTGGTTTGGTCGGTGGGCACGCCCGGCAGGGGCCCCGGGCGGCGGAGGGGTCAGCGGCGGCGACGAGGCGTCACGCGCGGCCGCCGAACAGGCTCGTCACCGAGCCGTCCTCGAAGACCTCGCGGACCGCGGCACTGAGGAGCGGGGCGATCGACAGCACGGTCAGCCCGTCGGCCTCGCCGGACAGGGAGATCGGCAGCGTGTTGGTGACGATGACCTCCCGGGCCGAGCAGGCCTGGAGCCGCTCGACCGCGGGACCGGAGAGGATCGCGTGGGTCGCGGCGATGATGACGCCCTTGGCGCCCTCCCCCATGAGAGCGTCGGCGGCCTTGGTGATCGTCCCGCCGGTGTCGATCATGTCGTCGACGAGGACGCAGATCCGGTCGGCGACCTCGCCGACGACCCGGTTGGCGACGGCATCTCGTTGGGGCGGTCGATGTCGCGGGTCTTGTGGATGAAGGCGAGCGGGGCGCCGCCGAGCCGGAGCGCCCAGTCCTCGGCGACCTTGATCCGGCCGGCGTCCGGGGAGACGACGGCGAGCGCGCTCGTGGCCGTACTTCGCGGCCACATACTCGCTGAGGATGGAGATATGAACGGAACCAAGTGCGCGCAGGGCAGCACCGGGTTACGTATTGCTCTCACGGTGACGTTCAACGTCACCGACACGGCGAAGACGATCCCGGTCGTCTATACGGGCCTGCTGCCCGACCTGTTCAAGGAGGGCAAGGGCGTCGTCGCGCAGGGCGCGCTGCAGGCCGACGGCACGTTCCGCGCCACCGAGGTGCTCGCCAAGCACGACGAGAACTACATGCCGCCGGAAGCCAAGGCCGCGCTCGACCAGGCGCACAAGGGCACGGCGATGCCGAGCCTGAAGGAGCGCGCGCCGTGATTCCCGAGCTCGGCCACTTCGCGCTGATCCTGGCGCTGCTCGTCGCGCTCGCGCAGGGCAGCGTGCCGCTCGTCGGCGCCGCACGGCGCGATGTCGCGCTGATGGCGTTCGCGCGCCCCGCGGCGCGCACGCTGTTCGCGCTGGTGGCCTTCGCCTTCGCGTGCCTCGCCTACAGCTTCGTCACCAGCGACTTCTCGGTCGAGAACGTCGCGCAGCATTCCAATTCGAAGCTGCCCGCCGCCTACCGCTTCGCGGCGACCTGGGGATCGCACGAGGGCTCGCTGATGCTGTGGCTGCTGATGCTGTCGGGCTGGGCGGGCGCGGTGACCCTCTTCTCGCGCAACCTCCCGGCCGCCGTCGTCGCGCGCGTGCTCGCGGTCATGGGATGGATCGCCGTCGGCTTCCTGCTGTTCCTGCTGCTGACGTCGAATCCGTTCGCCCGGCTGATCCCCGCCGCCGCCGAGGGCAGCGACCTCAATCCGCTGCTGCAGGACCCCGGCATGGTCATCCATCCGCCGATGCTCTACATGGGCTACGTCGGCTTCTCGGTGGCGTTCGCCTTCGCGATCGCGGCGCTGCTGGGCGGGCGCCTCGACGCGACGTGGGCGCGCTGGTCGCGGCCGTGGACCACGGTGGCGTGGTGCTTCCTCACGCTCGGCATCGCGCTCGGCAGCGGCTGGGCGTACTACGAGCTCGGCTGGGGCGGCTGGTGGTTCTGGGATCCGGTCGAGAACGCCTCCTTCATGCCGTGGCTGGTCGGCACCGCGCTCATCCACTCGCTCGCGGTCACCGAGAAGCGCGGCGTGTTCAAAAGCTGGACCGTGCTGCTCGCGATCGTCGCGTTCTCGCTGTCGCTGGTGGGCACGTTCCTCGTGCGCTCCGGCGTGCTCACGTCGGTCCACGCGTTCGCCACCGATCCGGCGCGCGGCGTGTTCATCCTCGCCTTCCTCGCGGTGGTCATCGGCGGATCGCTCGCGCTGTACGCCGCCCGCGCGGGCGCGGTGGGCACCGGCGGCGGCTTCGCGCCGGTGTCGCGCGAGTCGATGCTGCTCGGAAACAACATCCTGCTCGTCGTCGCGATGGCAAGCGTACTGCTCGGCACGCTGTATCCGCTGTTCGTCGACGCGCTCGGCCTCGGCAAGATCTCCGTCGGTCCGCCCTATTTCGAAGCGGTGTTCGTCCCGCTGATGGCGCCGCTCGCGTTGCTCATGGGCATCGGCCCGGTCGCGGCGTGGCGCAAGGCGTCGCTGCCGGACCTGTGGACGCGGCTGCGCTTCGCGGCGGCGATCGCGCTCGCCGCGGCGATCGTCGTGCCCTTCGCGTTCGGACGCTGGTCGCCGCTCACCGCGCTCGGCCTGCTGCTGGCGACGTGGGTGGCGGCGGCGACCGTCGCGGCGATCGTGCAGCGCCTGCGCGCCGCGCCGCAGGCCGGCATCGCCGCGAAGCTCTCCGCCAATGCCGCGGCATGGTACGGCATGCTCATCGCGCATTTGGGCGTCGCCGTGTTCATCGCCGGCGTGACGCTGGTGAAGAGCTACCAGGTCGAGCAGGACGTGCGGCTCGATGTCGGCCAGAGCGTCGACGTCGGCGGCTACACGTTCACCTACAAGGGCGTCGTGCCCCGGCCAGGCCCGAACTATCGCGCGCTGGTCGGCACGGTCGACGTCGCGCGCGGCGGCGTCGCGCTCCCCGCACTGCACCCGGAGAAGCGCATGTACGAAGCCTCGGGACAGACGATGACCGAAGCGGCGATCGACGCCGGCGTGCTCGGCGACCGCTACGTCTCGCTGGGCGAGCCGCTGTCGTCCGACCGGGTCGACGGCGCCTGGGGCGTGCGCATCTACGTGAAGCCGTTCATCGACTGGATCTGGACCGGCTGCTTCCTGATGGCCGTCGGCGGCTTCGTCGCCATCTCCGACCGGCGCTATCGCCTCGCGGTGAAGCGCAAGCTCGCGCTGCTGGCCAGCGGCGCGACCGCGTGATGGCCGGCGGCGCGACCGCGTGATGGCCGATCCGGCGACCCCGGCGTCGCCCGCGCTCGCGCCGCGCACCGCGCGGGCGGGGCGGATGCGCTTTCTCGTTCCGCTCGCGATCTTCGTCGTCCTCGTCGCGTTCTTGGGCGTCGGGACTTACGCGCGATCCGCGCGAGGTGCCCTCGCCGCTCGTCGGCAAGCCGGCGCCCGCCTTCGACCTCGAGCGGCTGCACGAGGCGGGCAAGCGGCTGTCCACCGCGGACATGAAGGGCCAGGTGTGGCTGCTAAACGTGTGGGCCTCGTGGTGCGTGTCGTGCCGTGTCGAGCATCCGCTGCTGCTGCAACTCGCCAAGACCGGCGTCGTTCCCGTCATCGGCCTCGCCTACAAGGACAAGCCCGACGACGGTCGCGCGTGGCTCACCGAGCACGGCGACCCGTACCGGACGTCGGTGATCGACCTCGACGGCCGCGTCGGCATCGACTGGGGCGTGTACGGCGTGCCGGAGACGTTCGTCGTCGACAAGGACGGCATCATCCGCTACAAGCAGATCGGTCCGGTGACCGTCGAGGCGCTGGAGAAGACGATCATCCCGCTCGTGCGCGAGCTGCAGAAATCATGACCGGGCCCCCGGCTTTGCGCGCCTTCATGGCTTTCCTCCTGGCTTGCGCGGTGACGCTCGCCTTCGCGCAATCGCCGGACGCCGCGCTCGACGCGCGGCTGAAGCGGCTGGAGTCCGAGCTGCGCTGCCTCGTCTGCCAGAACCAGACGCTCGCCGATTCCGACGCCTCGCTCGCGGGCGACCTGCGCCGGGAGGTGCGCGAGCTCGCCGCCGCGGGCAAGAGCGACGCGCAGATCAAGGACTATCTGGTCGCGCGCTACGGCGATTTCGTCCTCTACGACCCGCCGGTGAAGGCGACGACGTGGCTGCTCTGGTTCGGGCCCCTGCTGCTGCTCGCCGGCGGCGCCGCGATCTGGCTCGCGGTCGTGCGCCGGCGGCGCACGATGCGTGCCGACGCCGCGACGAGCGAGGGGCAGGCGCTCCGCGACGAGACGATCGCCCGGGCGAAGCAGATGCTCTACGAGGAGCCGTAGAACGCCCGGCAGCGTGGGGTAAACTTCGCGCCAGTCTCCGCCAGGGAGACGCAGGGGAGGATGTCCGCGTTGTCGATCCACGCGCTCAAGCCGCGCTTCCAGGCGCTGCTGCGCCCGCTGGGCAAGAGCGATCGCGCGTTCGTGTTCGGCGCGCTCGGGCTGTGGGTCGGGCTGGGCGCGCCGCTGCCGGCGTGGACCGCGTGGCTCATGCCGGCGATGGCCGCGCTGCTGCTCGTCACGATCGTCAACCGCCTGCGGCGCGGAATCGCCGAGCGCCGCGCGCGGCAGCCGTGACGCCGACGCTGGACAGGCTCGGCGCCGCCGCGATCGTCGGCTTCGCGCGCGTGCTCACCGGCGTGCGCGCGCTGTGGTCCGGCGGCCCGCCGACGGCCGGTCCCCGCGTCTATTACGCAAACCACGCGAGCCATGGCGACTTCGCGCTCGTCTGGGCGTGCCTGCCGCCGGACCTGCGCGAGCGCACGCGTCCGGTGGCCGGCCTCGACTACTGGGAGCAGACGGCGCTGCGCCGCTACATCATCCATCACTTCTTCCGCGCGGTGCTGATCGACCGCAGCACCGGAACGCGGAAGGACGATCCGATCGCGCTGATGGCGGCGGCGCTCGACGGCGGCGACGCGCTGATCGTCTTTCCGGAAGGCACGCGCAACGTCACCGACGAGCGGCTGCAGCCGTTCAAGAGCGGCATCTACTGGCTGGCCCGCGCCGCGCCCGACGTGGAGTTCGTTCCCGTGTGGATCGAGAACCTGAGCCGCGTGATGCCGAAGGGCCGCATCCTGCCGGTGCCGCTGCTGTGCACGCTGACCTTCGGCGAGCCCGTCAAGCTCCACGAGAACGAGCCGAAGGACGCGTTCGTCGCGCGCATGCGCGACACGCTCCTGGCACTCGCGCCGCCGGAAATGTGATGATGCCCGCCCTGCCGTTTCCGCATCGCGTTGCCCGCGCCGCGGCGCCCGCCGGAGACCGGCGATGACGCCGCAGCGGCAGACGCTCGACCTCTTCATCGGCATCGGCCTCGTGCTGGTGGTGGCGTCGTTCGCCGGCGTGCTCCTCAAGCGCTACGTCGCCAGGAATGCGCCGAACAGCGTCATCGACAACCTCAATGCGCGGATCAAGGCATGGTGGGTGATGGTGCTGGTGATCGGCCTCGCATTCGTCTTCGGCCGCGCCGGCGTGATGCTGCTGTTCTTTTTCGCATCGTTCGCCGCGCTGCGCGAGTTCATCACGCTGACGTACACCCGTCGCGCCGACCACTACGCGCTCGCCACCAGCTTCTACCTGGTCCTGCCGCTCCAGTACTTGCTCGTCTGGACCGAGTGGTACGGCCTGTACTCGATATTCATCCCCGTCTACGCGTTTCTGCTGCTGCCGATCCTCGCCGTGCTCGCCGGCGACACGACCCGCTTCCTCGAGCGCACGGCCAAGGTCCAGTGGGGGCTGATGATCTGCGTCTTCTGCCTGTCGCACGTCCCGGCGCTGCTCAACCTCAGGATCCCCGGCTACGCGGACCGCAACGCGCTGCTGATCGTCTTCCTCGTGCTGGTCGTGCAGTCGAGCGACGTGCTGCAGTACGTCTGGGGCAAGCTGTTCGGCAGGCACAAGGTGGCGCCCGCGATCTCGCCGTCGAAGACCGTGGAGGGCCTGCTGGGCGGCGTCCTGTCGCGCGACGGCGCTCGGCGCCGCGCTGTGGTGGATCACGCCGTTCAACGCGTGGCAGGCCGCGCTGATGGCGCTGGCGATCAATGTCATGGGCTTCTTCGGCGGCCTCGTCATGTCGGCGATCAAGCGCGACCGCGGCGTCAAGGACTGGGGCGACATGATCGAAGGGCACGGCGGCATGCTCGACCGCCTGGACTCGGTGGTGTTCGCCGCGCCGGTGTTCTTCCACCTGACGCGCTACGGGTGGACGTGAAAGCGGACCCTCGCAAGCCAATTAAAGCCGGTCGGTAGAGGGGAGGAAAGGCCAAGTGGATCCGGTATCCAAGATCATTATTCCGTTCTTCGCGCTGATTTTTTTCGGCTACGTCGCGGCGCGAAGGAACTGGGTTCCTCCCGCCGCAGTGCCGGCGTTCAACGGATTTCTGCTGTACTTCGCGGTTCCGGCACTGCTGTTCCGGTTCGCATCGACCGCGGCGTTCGCCGAGATAATGAATGGGCGGTTCTTCATCGCGTACACGGTCGGCAGCCTCGTCACGCTTGCCCTGGTGGTCGCTTTCGCCCGCGGCGTGATGGGGGCGAGGCTTCGCGATGCGTCGTTCTACGGACTCGCGGCGAGCGCAACCAACATCGGCTACCTGGCCATTCCGCTTCTGGTCGCGCTGCTCGGGGCGTCGGCTGCTTCTCCGGCAATGCTGGCGACGGTGTGCGAAATGACGATTGTCGCGTCGGTGGCGGTTGCACTCTCCCAGCTCGACGGCACGCATTCCTCGGGCTGGCGCCAGGCGGTACGCGACGCGATTGCGCGCGCCGCAGTAAACCCCTTCGTCATCAGCATCGTGGTGGGCGCGGCGTTTTCGGCGCTGCGCTGGCAGCTGCCCACGCCGATCAACGAGATCATGAACCTTCTGGCCAACGCCGCAGGACCGTGCGCGCTATTCGCGATCGGCGTATCACTCTGCCGGCCGGGCGCGACGCAGGGCCTTCCGCTCATCGCGCTGCCGGTAGCCGGGAAGTTGCTCCTCCACCCCTTCGTCGTGTGGCTGGCACTCCTGGCTTTCGGAGTCGACCGCTTCACGCTGACGGCGGGCGTCTTGACGGCAGCGCTTCCCACGGCGGGTTGGGTGTTCATCTTCGCGCAGCGCTATGACTCGGACGTCGCACGCATTTCCACGGCGCTTGTCGCCAGCACCGCGCTCTCTGCAGCGACATTTTCCGCATTGGTGTGGTACCTGGGCCTCGGCATGGGGACGAAGTGACTTCGTTCCGTCGAAACGGGATTTTTGTTCCGCAATCCAATATGCTCCGACGTGCGCCCTGCGCGCTGTTTGGTAGCTACCGCTTGCAGGATTTGGTCAGCTCTCTTAGGGGTGAGTGAGCCGTGAAGGTCGCCATCAACGGAATCGGCATTGCGGGTCCGGCGGTCGCTTACTGGCTGAGGCGGCTGGGTCACGAACCCGTGCTTTTCGAGAAGGCGACTGCGCTTCGCTCGGGCGGCTATCTTATCGATTTCTGGGGGCTCGGCTATGCCATCGCCGAAAGGATGGGGATTCTCGCGGGCCTGCGCGCACGAGGTTATGAAATGCAGCGGATGCGCATGGTCGACCGTCGCGGCCGCGAAGAGGGGCACGTGGACCTTTCACCGATGCGCGAGGCGCTGAATGGCCGCTTCGTCAGTATCGCCCGATCAGACGTGGCCCGCGCCCTCTTCGGAGCGTGCGATGGGATTCCGGCGCACTTCGGCGTCTCGATTGTCGGGATCGAGGCCAATGGCGCCGGATCGCTCGTGACGCTCTCCGACGGAACCCGCGAGCGCTTTGACGTGGTCGTCGGCGCCGACGGATTGCACTCGGCAGTACGGGCTCTGGTCTTCGGGGCGGAATCGCGATTCGAACGTTTTCTCGGCTGCTACATCGTGGCTTTTCGTCTCCGCGGCTATCCGCACCGCGACGAGCTGACCCATGTCTCGCACACGGTGCGCGGCCGGCAGGTGGCGCGCGTGTCGTTGCGCGACGGTGAGACGCTGGTCCTGCTCGTCTGGCGCCCCGAGCCCGCCGCCTCCAACGTTCCCCGGGACCGCGAGGAACAAAAGCTCGCTGTCCGACGTGCCTTCGACGATACGGGCTGGGAGACGTCCGAGCTGCTCGCCGCCATGGACGGCGCCGTCGATTTCTATTTCGATCGCATCAGCCAGATCCACATCCCGCAGTGGAGCGCTGGATCCGTGGTTCTGCTGGGGGACGCGGCGGCCTGCCCGTCCCTGCTCGCCGGCGAAGGCACCGGACTCGCGATGCTCGAGGCGTACATCCTGGCCGGGGAGCTTCATCGCGCCAACGGCGCCGCCGCCCTCGGCTTCGCTGCATACGAACGGCGATTGCGAGGGTTCGTAACGGCCAAACAGGACTCCGCGGTGTGGTTCCGCGGCTTCTTCGCGCCGGAGACTATCCTTGGGCTCGCCGTGCGCAACCTCGCGGTGCATGCGCTCGCCCTTCCGTTCATTGCAAAGCCGCTTCTTGCCCGCGCACTGCGAGATGATCTCGAGCTGCCGGAGTATTTGCCGGCCTGAGCGACCCTCGCGGGCGGACCAGCTCAAGCCATAGCATCCCCAACGCCAGACGGTGGGAAGCGCGACCGCTTTCGTGCTACCGGTTCAATACGTTCATGGACCGGAGTTGGCCGGTCGGCGACCGTCGATTTCGGTCATCGCGTACCAGTGCCACTGCTACACCGGCTCGCCACCTCCAGCGCGGCGTCCTAGGCGCAGTTGGAGCCTCCATTCCCCGGAACGGCTTCTCCGTTGGCGTAGACGTCCAGGTAGGAGGCATCGCCCTTCTCGGACTTGATGAAGATTCCGGCGACGTCACTCTCCAGCTTGTAGAAGCCGGCGGCGCCGTTCTGAAGGGACATTCCCACGAGCGTGTCGTATTTGATGAAGGCGTCCCATCCCTTGTTGAAGAACTTGATGAAGATGTTTACCGCGCCGATCGTCGTGTCCTCCTTGTAGAACACCTCCGCGCCGGTCTTGTAGAACTTGAAGAACACGCTGAATCCGTCACGCACCTTCTGGAAGCCTCCCAGGGCGCCGGCCTCGAGGGTACCGTAGCCCGCACCGAACTCGCTGTCGATGTTGGGATAGGGGATTGGAATGGGTGAAGCGTCCGGTGGCGTGGCATCCGCGGATGCCGCCACTCCGTGCGCGCCTGCAATCGCGGCGATCGATCCCGCCGCGGTGCCCTTCAGCAGTGCTCGTCTCGTCACCATCTTGTCTCTCCTTTTCGTCAGCGGTGGTCGTGAATGACGGGTACCAGGAATCCTCGCTCGACGAGGCTTCGCACCGGCGCCTCGACGAGTCCTTTCACATCGCTCTCGGTCTCGCCGCGGCGCTTCGCAGCCTCCGAGACGAGATCTCCCAACGGCTGGTGTCGATCACAATCAAGGATGACGTCCAGCGCACGCGCATCCACGTGCGCCTCGACGCCGATCCCCGGCAGGCACCGAAACACCGCAGGACCGACGACGTACGCGCCTGCAGGGTGGCTCAACGTCTGATCGATGCGATGGCCGTCGACGAACCTGTAGGCATGCCCCCAGAGGACACGGCCCGGTTCCGACTCCAGGAAGTCTCCCGCGTCGAACAGGCGCAGGATGGGCTCGCTCGACTGGCAGCTTGGCCCTTGCGCCATGTCGAGCGGGCGCACCCAGTGCGTCGCGGCGTCTCGTCGCCGAAGAATGACGGCGCCCAGCCCGATCCGCGCGATCCCTTCGGCGGCGTAGTAGTCCGCCCACCGTCGCACGGTCATCTCGTATGTCCGCGGCTCGCGCGCACGAAGCTCGACGTTCCAGCGCGCCGCGTACTCGCCCGGCTCGACGGTTGCGTAGTGCAGCAACAGCGCATCGCAGCCGGTCTCGGCCACCCAGCTTCGCAGCGGCTCGGCCCACGAGCCGTCGTGCGCCCAGTTGCAGAGCACGGTGGCGAACCCACCCTCGGCAAGGTGCCTGGCCGCCTCGCGGATAACCATTCGGGAGACAGCGTCGCGCGCCAGGCCGCCATCCCTGTACGTGAACGTGGAGTCCGGCGAGATGACGTACGGGGGGTTGCAGGCAATCGTGTCGAAGCGTTCGCCGGCCACCGGGGCGAACCAACTGCCCTCCCGACATTCCATGTTCGGGAGGTCGTTCAGCGCCGCGTTGAACCGGGCGAAGGCAAGCGCGCGGGAATTGATGTCGACCGAGATCACCGCCTCACCGTCACGGGCGAGCAGCAGGCCCTGCACGCCGCACCCGGTTCCCAGATCGAGCGCTCGTTTCCCTGGGCGCCGCACGGTGAGCCGCGCCAGCGTCTCGCTCGCCGGCACCACGCCCAGGACGCAGTCCGCCTGCGCGCTCGCCAGGTCGCTCGCGACCAGGAAGCCCTCCGCGGGCCGGATCGCGCATCTCGGGTGTGCCAGCCCCGCGCGCATTTCTATGAGTCCAAGCCGCTCGAGATCCGCTCCCCGCAGCGGGGTCAGCGCCGCTTCCGCCGCGGCAAGCGGTACCGGCCGGCCGGACCAGAAGAGCGAGACACAGGTCGAGAACGGCGACCCGTCAGCGGCAGGTTGGCCGGTGGCCAGCGTCAATGGGTCTGCGGCGACGGCCGCCCCACAGGCTTGGCGAAGGCCAGCTTCGCCGAACCCGACCTCCGCGAATCGCCGGCGCAACTGCGGCAGCAGGTCGGGTTCGACGCATGGCGCATTTGGCCAATGCAATTCGACGACTTTCTCCGTCAGCATCGACCGCTTTCTCACCGATCCATGCCAGACGTTCGCGACGCTCGCTTGCAGCGTCGCCGCTTACCAGGTGCGCCGCCAAACACGGCTTGTCACTAGCAGGATGACTGGGTCGAGGGATTGAAGCATGCCGTCACGCCGTTGACCGTGTAGGTTATCGCTCCAAAGTTGAATGTGATGTTCTCGGTTCGCGTCGTGGGCTTCCCGTCAACGCTGCTGTTCCCCGTCGAATAGCTCGTGATCAGGACTTCCGTCAACGTGATAGTCGTCGAGCCGTCCACAAGCACGACCGTGGCGAGGTGTTGTCCTTTGGCGACGGCATTGAAAAACAGGGGAGATTGCCCGTCCGCGTAGCGCGTGAGCGAAAGGTCCTGGATGTTCGCTTTACCCGCTCCGCCACCGCCGCCTACCTGGGTGCTGCTGTTCGAGGCACCCCAGGACCATGCCAGCACCGGGGAAGACCCGAATGGCGCCGAAATCGTAAGCGTGCCGACAGGAGTTGAAGGCGGCGCAGCGAAGGCGCCGGCCGTTGCAGTCAACGCAAAAACAAAGCATGCGGCAGCAAGGCGTCCGGTCACATTCATTGAGATTCCCCTATGACTCATATGATGAGTGGCGCGACTGCAATGTGCTTTTTTTCGAGAGGTCCACGCGTCATTTTTCAAACCATTGTGCGGACGTCCGAACTGTACCCCTTCGATTGCCATATCGACAACTCGACTGTCGTGTACAAGCGAAGCGTTTGTCGGCGGATGGGCGTATCCGTCGCGTGCGAAGGTGCGTTGCAGGGCGACGCCGGGCTCCGCCGCCCTGCGCGTGTTCCGGCAACCGCATCGCTCAGCGCTTGCGCGCGACGACGTCGAACTTGATGGTGACCGCGTCGGCGACCTCCAGCGCGCCACCCAGGATCGAGAACGGCCGGATGCCGTAGTCCGTCTGCCGGATGACGGTTTCGCCGCGGACGCGGATGTCGTCCGCGCCTGCCGTCACCATCGCTGTGGCCTGCGCCGCACGCTCGACGCCGTTGACCGTGACGCCCGGATGCAGCACCTGCGTCCCCGTGGCGGAGCGCGCGCCGTCGACGTGCACGAGCACGAAAGGATGCGCGTCGGACGACAGCACGCGCGTCAGCATATTGCGACGCGTTCCCGCGATGTCCGCTTCCGACGGCTGCGTGTCGAAGCCGGCGGCCGCGCGCAGCGCCGGCTCGTCGACGACGAACGCCTCGACGCGCAGCGCGAGGTCGGCGCGACCTTCGGACGGCGCGACGTAGCCGTGCACGTCATGGCTGGCGACGACGTGGTCGTGGCCGAGGTTGGCGAGCGTGCCGGCGCGGCGCACTTCCATGACGACGACCGAGCGCGCGGCGTCCACGTCGTACACCGGGTGGCCGGCGCGGGCGATCGCCTCGTAGCGCGCCGGGACGTCGCTCGCCGCCGGAAACGCCGCCGGCGTCGGCTGCGCTGGCTGCGTCGGCAGCGGCGGCTGCGGCGCGCAGCCCGCCCCCAGGAGCGTCGCGATGATCAGCAGCGCGGCACGATGACAGCGACGCATGATGCTTTTCGGAAGGTGGGCGTTCAGCGCACCGGCGCCCCGCGCCGGGCGCTCACCCGATCTCGATCGTGCGCGTCGACCAGCCGACGCGGCAGGAGCCCACGCGCAATTCCATCGACCCCTTGCCGCGCACCGTCCAGCGGACGGTCTTCGCACCCGTCGTGCCGCGCGTGTACGCGTAATAGAGCGCGCCGGACCCGTCGAACAGGCCGCGCCCCCAGCCGTCGAGATGGCCGATCGGATGATGCGCGAGCGACGGGTCGACGAGCGTGCAGCCTTTGCACGCGACGTCGGCCCACAGCGGCTCGTTGTGCGACAGCGCCTTCGCGGACGCGAGCACGTACGTCGGCAGGTAGCCGCGGTTCTCGACGGTGACCGTCACGCGCGTGAGGCCGGGCGACACCTTGGCCACCTCGTCGACGTTCAGCGCGACGGCCGGGGCCAGCGACGCGGTGCGCAGGTAGTGCGCGGACTGTGCCATGCAGACGCCGGGCAGCTCGTCCAGCGGCGGATTCCACAGGCCGACGCGCGGGTCGATGCCGCCGACCTCGACGTCGCCGAGCTGCGGGTGCTTGACCTTGCGCCACGGCCTGATCGTGCCGCCGCCGTTGTTGTCGCGGTCCCACGCGGCGATCTTCAGCATGTCCTCGCGCGTGAGATGCGTGTAGTTGTCGACGAATTTCTTCTTCTTCTCGAGACCGGCCTGCTTGAAGAGGTCCCACAGCTCGACGACGTACGCGACGGCGCCGCGCTGGTGATAGGCGTAGTCGGTGAGGTCGCCGTGCAGCGGCGTGTCGGGCTCGTAGAGGAATTCCTCGAACCCGGACACCATCGGATAGCCGGTGAGCTTCTCGGCCCAGTCGCCGAGCTGGCGGTAGAGCGCCAGGTCCTCCTGGTCCATCTTCGCGTCCGGCTTGTCGCCGAGCGGACGGATGAACACGCCGCCGAACGTGTGCAGGTTGAGCCACAGGAAGATCTCGGGATGCCGCGTGGTGAACTCGACCACCGCGCGCGACTCCACCTCGCTCAGCGGATAGGCGCCGGCGCCCACCTGCTTGGAATCCGGCGCCCACGCATAGGGAAAGTTGCGGTTGAGGTCGGTCTGGTTGTCGGAGAGGAAGAACGGCGTCGGCACGTTCGCGCCGTCGAAGTTCTCGATGACCCCTTCCGGATAGACCTTGTAGTACGGCGGCGGATCGTCGACCGTGCGCGGCAGCAGCAGGCCGGGAAAGTCCTTCGCCTCGACCAACTCGCCGCGCGGCATCCTCGACGCGCATCGCCATCGCCAGCCCGTCGCCGTCGATGTCCTCGCCGCGCCAGTACGCGTGCGCACGCGCCGGCCGCTCGTCGCGCGGCACCGAGCGCACGTAGCGGCCACGGGTGAGCACGACTTCGGCGCCGTCGGGCGACATGCGCGGCAGCACGTAGAAGCGCACCTCGCGCAGCCGCGACGCGACCGCCTCGGACATGCCGGCGGGCAGGCCGGGCTCGAGGTGCAGGCGCAGGACGTCCTCGGCGATGGCCAGCGCGACGCTCGAGCCGGCCAGCTCGCTCGCGTGCATGTTGCCGTCGATCCAGGCGCTCGGGCGCGCGCGGTCCGGGTCGGGGCCGAGGGTCAGCAGCCAGAGGTCGCGGCCTTCGGGCGTCTTGCCGATGGAGTCCAGGCGGCAGAGATCGGGATAGGCGTCCGCCCAGGCGCGCACCTGCCGGGTCAGCTCGTCGTACGACAGCAGGCGGGCACGGAATCCGAGGGACAGCGGGTCCAGGGGCTTGCGATCAGGGGTCGTCATAGGGGCGCGATCGTAGCAGGCTTCGATACCGTCCCGGTGCAGCGCGTGGCGAAACGGCCTTCAGAGCCCGCGGCCGCAGTTCCAGCACAGATCGAAGTTGGCGGGCGACTCCTCGCCGCAGCCGCCGCAGGCCAGCGTCCCGCCGCGCGCGGCCTCGGCCTCGATCGCGTTCAGGAGGACCGTGGCGCGCTCGCGGTCGCACTCCCGCTCGAGCCAGACCTGGGGCTGCGCGACGTCCGGCGGCACGTCGCCGACGATCGACGACGCATGCTCGTTGAAGACGTGCACGCGGATGCCGGCCTGCTTGAGGCGGTCGGCGACGAGATAGGCATCGAAGCGCTGCCGCGCGACGTAGAAGCAGATCACGCGCCGCCCCGCAGCGGCCGCGCCTCGGCGAGGACGACGACCAGGCGCTCGAGGAGCGCGCATAGGCGCGCCGCGCGGGCCGCGTCGAAGGCGTAGGGCGGGGCTTCGTCCATGTAGGCGGCCTGCGCCATCTCGAGCTGCAGCGCGTGCACGCCGTCGTCCGGACGCCCGTAATGCCGCGTGACGTAGCCGCCCTTGAAGCGACCGTCGACCACGTGCGAGAAGCCGCCGTCGGCGGCGAGCACGCCCGCCGCGATCGCCGCGATGCCGGGCGCGCAGCTCGCCCCGCTCACCGTGCCCAGATTGAGGTCCGGCAGGCGGCCCGTGAAAAAGCGCGGCACCTCGGCGCGGATCGAATGGCCGTCGAGCAGCAGCGCATAGCCATGGCGCGCCTTCACCCGCGCGATCTGCGCGGCGAGCGCCGCGTGGTACGGCGCGAAGTACGTGCGGCGGCGGGCGTCGATCTCCCGCGCATCCGGCGCGTCGCCATCGGCGTAGATCGCCTCGTTCGCGAACGTCTGCGTCGGGCACAGCTCCGTGTTGTCGGCGCCGGGGTAGAGCGCCGCGCCCGACGGATCGCGGTTGAGGTCGACCACGTAGCGCGAGTGCGTCGCCGTCATCAGCGTCACGTTCGCGTCGCGCGCGAAGGCGTACAGCTTTTCGACATGCCAGTCGGTATCCGGGACGGCGCGCGCGGCGGCGCTCATCCGCAGGGCGAGGGCGTCGGGAACGCAGGTGCCCGCGTGCGGCACGTCCACGATCAGCGGCGAGTTTCCCTGGTGGAGCTCGTCAGAGCCGCATGGTCAGGCGAGCGTGCGCAATGCCGCGCGATAGCGCGCAAGGACCTCGTCCTCGCGCGGATGCTGACCGTCGCGCACGATCCACGCGCCGCCGCTCATCACGTCGGCGACCGCGCGACGCGCAGGCCCGAAGATCGCGGCATCCAGCACATCCTCCGCGGCCTGGTCGACGAGCGCGGGATCGGCGGCGTCGAGCACGATCAGATCGGCGCGCATGCCGGGCGCGAGGACGCCGGTGCCGCGACCCAGCGCGCGCGCGCCGTCGCGCGCCGCGCGCGACCACAGCGACGCGCCGACCGGCTCGCCGGCCGACGGCGCGAGCACGTTGCGCCGGCGATGGCGGATCCGCTGCGACCACTCGAGCTGGCGCAGCTCCGCGAACGGATCGATGACGGTGTTGGAATCGCTGCCGACGCCGAAGCGGCCGCCCGCCGCGAGGTACGCTTCGCCCGGGAACGCGCCGTCGCCGAGATCGGCCTCGGTCGTCGGCGCCAGTCCCGCGACCGCGCCGCTCGTCGGCGAGGCCGGCCACCTCGCGCTCGGTCATGTGCGTCGCGTGCACGATGCACCAGCGCTCGTCGACGTTCGCGTGCGCGAGCAGCCATTCGATCGGGCGCATGCCGGCTCCAGGCGAAGCATTCGTCGACCTCGCGCGTCTGCTCGGCGGCGTGAATGTGCAGCGGCGCACCCGGCGGCGCCATGCGCACGACCTGGCCGAGCTCCTCGGCGTTGACGGCGCGCAGGCTGTGCGGCGCGACGCCGACCACGAACCCGCGCGACGGCGCGGCCGCGACCAGCGTCTCCAGCAGGCGCGAGAACGTGAGCGGCGTATGGACGAAGCGGCGCTGGCTCGCGGTGGTGGGCACGTCGCCGAAGCCGCCGTGCGCGTAGAACACCGGCAGCAGCGTGAGGCCGAGGCCCGCGCATTGCGCGGCGGCGTCGACGCGCCATGCGAGCTCGGCGGGATCGGCGTACGGCTTGCCCGCGGATCGTGATGGACGTAGTGGAACTCCGCCACCGTCGCGTAGCCCGCCTTCGCCATCTCGACGTAGGCCTGCGCGGCGATCGCCTCGAACGCGTCGGCGATCGAGGCGGTCGAGCGATGCGTACATGAGCTGCCGCCAGGTCCAGAACGAGTCGTCGTGCCCGCCCGTCGCGCGGCCCGTGCGGCCGGCGAGCGCGCGCTGGAACGCGTGCGAATGCACGTTGGGCATCGCCGCCACGACGGGACCGCGCGCGGCTTCGGCGTCGCCGCGCGCCGTGTCGGTGGCCACGCCGTCGATCGTGCCGTCCGCGGCGATCGTGAGAGTGACGTCGCGCGCCCAGCCGTCCGCCAGGAATGCGTGCGCGGCGAACAGGCGCGACGCGCTCATGCGGCAGGAGCGAGGTCGACCGCGACGGCCAGCGCCACGGTGGCGGGCGAGAGCGGATTCACGCGCAGCACGGCCGGCGGCGCATCTTCGGCGTCGATGTACAGCGCCTCCTGCTCGTTGAGGCGAATCGGCACGTGGGCGGGAAGCAGGCATTCGCAGGCGCCCGCCGCGGCGTAGCAGAGCTGGAAGCGCGCGGGCGGCACGGTACCGGCCTGCTCGCGCACGACGTCGATGTCGCCACGGGCGGCGCGGCGGCGAATCATCAGGTTGAAGTCGCGCACCGGCCCGGCGTAGAGCGAGCCCTCGTACGCGATGTCGCCGGCGAACCGCACGGGCTCGTAGGGCGCGCGGATCTCCAGCGCGCCGCCTTCGCGGGCAAGGCGCAGCCCGGCGCCCTGGAGCAGGACGAGAATGCGATCGACGCCTTCGAAGACGGAGAAAGGTCCGTCGCGGGCGACGTCGGCGACGCTCACGCGCCACGCGAATCCCGCGTAGTCCGTACCGGGCGGATGCATGGCGATCTCCGTCGTCCGGCCGCCGCCGTTCTTCCATGCGGTCTGCCGGTAGTCGACGGGAGTGAGGACGCGATGCATGGCTCGGACGGATGCATGCGCGACCGCCCCGCGGCCACCCGCATACGGGGCGATTGTAATCGTACGCCGGCAAGGATTGACAGCCGGCGCGCGCGCGCCCTAGATTCCCCCTCTTGCCCCGCTCATGGAGAACCCAATGCGTCATTTCATCCCTGTCTCGATCGGCGCCTGCGCCGCCGCCTTCGCCATCGCCGCCGGCGCGCAGACCAAGGTCGCCATCGGCTACTCCGGCTGGACGGGCTTCGCGCCGCTGACGCTCGCCACGCGACGCGGGGATCTTCAAGAAGAACGGCCTCGACGTCGAATTCAAGAAGATCCCGCAGAAGGACCGCCACCTGGCGATCGCGTCGGGCGACATGCAGTGCGCCGCCACGACGGTGGAGACGTGGGTGTCTGGAACGCCAACGGCGTCGCCACCAAGCAGATCTTCCAGATGGACAAGAGCTACGGCGCCGACGGCATGGTCGTGCGCAACAACGTCGCGAAAGATCGCCGATCTCAAGGGCAAGACGGTGGCCGCGTCCGCGCCGGGCACCGCGCCCTATTTCACGCTGGCATGGTTCCTCAAGAAGAACGGCCTTTCGGTCAAGGACGTGACCGTCGTCAACCTCGAGCCCGGGCCGGCGGCACAGGCCTTCGTCGCCGGGCAGAACGACGCCGCGATGACCTACGAGCCGTACCTGTCGACGGTGCGCGGGAATCCGCAGGCCGGCAAGATCATCGCCACCACGCTCGACTACCCGATGGTGATGGACACGTTCGGCTGCACGCCGAAGTTCCTGGCGGAGCATCCCAAGGCCGCGCAGGCGCTGGCCGACAGCTACTTCGAGGCGCTCGAGATGATCAAGCGCGAACCGAAGAAGAGCTACGAGATCATGGGCGCCGACGTCAAGCAGACGGGCGAGCAGTTCGAGGGCTCGGCGAAGTACCTGCGCTGGCAGGACAAGGCGGCGAACCAGAAATTCTTCGCCGGCGAGTTGCAGCAGTTCAGCGGCGAGGCGGCGGACCTGCTGCTGGAGCTCGGCATCATCAAGCAAAAGCCCGATCTCGCGACGATCGTCGACACCTCGTTCATCAAATAGTCGCTCGGGCGGGGCCGGGACGAGGGTGACTGGGGTAATGGAACCCTCGGCACGGCACCCGCCGAGCCGCGCCGCGCCTGACCCGAGGCCGGGACGAGGGTGACCGCGGTAATGGAACCCTCGGCACGGCACCCGTCGAGCCGCGCCGCGCCTGACCCCGATTGCCGCGCGCGATGACGCCGCTCAAGCCGGTTTCGCATGGCCGCAAGGCCGCGCTGGGCCTCGCGTTCTTCGCGCTGTTCGTCGCCGCATGGGCACTCGCGACCTTCGGCGGCTTCGTGTCGAAGACCTTTCTCGCCGATCCGCTGACGATGCTGCGCGAGGGCTATGCGCTGTTCGCGCAGCACGGCTTCGCGAAGGACGTCGGCATCACGGTCTGGCGCGTCCTCGGCGGCTTCGTCCTGGCAGCCGTCGCCGCGGTGCCGCTGGGCATCGCGATGGGTGCGTACAAGCCGGTCGAGGCGTTCTTCGAGCCTTTCGTCTCGTTCGCGCGCTACCTGCCCGCGTCCGCGTTCATCCCGCTTCTGATCCTCTGGGCCGGCATCGGCGAGATGCAGAAGCTCCTCGTCATCTTCATCGGGTCGTTCTTCCAGATCGTGCTGATGGTGGCGGTGACCGTCGGCTCCACGCGGCGCGAACTGGTGGAAGCCGCGTACACGCTCGGCGCGAGCGCCTCGGGCGTCGTGCGGCGCGTGCTGCTGCCGAGCTCCGCGCCGGCGATCGCCGAAACGCTGCGCCTCGTGCTCGGCTGGGCGTGGACGTACGTGATCGTCGCCGAGCTGATCGGCGCGTCGTCCGGCATCGGCCACATGATCACCGACAGCCAGGCGCTGCTCAACACCGGGCAGATCATCTTCGGGATCATCGTCATCGGCGTCATCGGCCTGATCTCCGACTTCCTCTTCAAGTGGGCCAACCATCGGCTGTTCCCGTGGAGCCTCGCGTCGTGAGCGCCGCCGGGCCGTCCCAGGGCGCGAACCGCTCCTCCTCCGGGGGCAGCGCCGCGGCGACAGCCGCAAGCGCGGGGCTTCGATTGAGCAAGCTCGTCATCGACGGCGTGAGCCGGACGTTTCCCGGCGTGCGCGACGGCGCGCCGACGGTGGCGCTGCAACCGACGACGCTGGCGGTCGCCGACAACGACTTCATCACGATCCTGGGGCCGTCGGGCTGCGGCAAGTCGACGCTCCTGCGCATCGTCGCGGGGCTCGACGCGCCGAGCGTCGGCCGCGTCCTGCTCGACGGCGCCCCGGTGACGACGCCCGGCGCCGACCGCGGCATGGTGTTCCAGAGCTACACGCTGTTTCCGTGGCTCACCGTCCGGCAGAACATCTGCTTCGGCCTGCGCGAGCGCGGCGAAACGGCCGCGCGCCAGGAGGAGATCGCCGCGCACTACGTCGCGAAGATCGGGCTGCGCGGCTTCGAGCATCATTATCCGAAGATGCTCTCGGGCGGCATGCAGCAGCGCACGGCGATCGCACGCGCGCTCGCCAACGGTCCGAAGATCCTGCTGCTGGACGAGCCGTTCGGCGCGCTCGACAACCAGACGCGCGGCCTGATGCAGGAGCTGCTGCTGTCGATCTGGGAGTCCGAGCGCACGACCGTGCTGTTCGTCACCCACGACATCGAGGAGGCGATCTTCCTCGCCAACCGGGTCGTCGTCATGACGGCGCGGCCCGGCCGGATCAAGGCCGACCTGACCGTCGCGCTGCCTCATCCGCGGCACTACACGCTGAAGACGACGCCCGAGTTCTCCGCGCTCAAGGCGCAGATCACCGAAGACATCCGGAGCGAGGCGCTCAAAGTGGCGGCGCTGGCCGGTTGAATGGGGCACCCGCAACCCAAAGCTAGGGAAGACGCATGAACGCCGCCCGTTCCACGCCCCCCGCCGTCCCCCCCGCGACGACGCCGCGCCCGCTTCGGATCGCGGGCGCCCTCGCCGTCGTCGCTGTCCTTGCCGCAGCCACCATGCCGATCGCCCGGGCCGACCCGTCGCCCGCCGCGCAGGCGGAAATCGATCACCTGCTGGCGTTCGTCGCCGGCTCCCCCTGCACGTTCATCCGCAACGGCGAGCCGCATCCGGGACCGGAGGCCCGCGACCACCTCGCGAGCAAGTTCGGCTACGCGAAGAGCCGCATCGCCACCGCGGACGACTTCATCCGCTATCTGGCGACCGAGAGCAGCCTGTCCCACCAGCCCTACCGGGTGAAATGCGGTGCGACCGAGATGCCCGCGGGACTCTGGCTCACCGACGAGCTCAGGCGCTTTCGCGCCACCGCGGGGAAGCCAGCGCGCTAGTAGCGGCCGCCGTTGCGCTGCCAGCGCCAGGCGTCGGCGCAGATCGCGTCGAGGTCGCGCGTCGCGCCCGAAAGCGCGGCGGCGGCGGCCGGCAGCGTGTCCGTCGCCTCTTCCGCGAGCGTCGCAACGTCGCCCGAGCGGCGGGACAGGACGCGCGCGGCGATGGGCCGTCCGCAGGCCCGCTCGAACGCCGCCTTCACCTCCCGCACCGAGTGAAGCTCGCCGCGCCGTGCGTCCACGGTGATCGCGCCCTGGTGCTCGCCGACGAGCCGCAGCGCGTCGACGTGCATTCTCGCCAGGTCCTGGACGTGCACGTAATCGCGGGTCGGCGTGCCGTCGGCGGTCGGCCAATCGTCGCCATAGATCGGCACCTCGCCGTTTTCCCCGGACGCCGCGCGCGCAAGCACGGTGACGAGGTCGCTCGGCCGCCCGCGCGGCGACGCGCCGAGCATGCCCGACGAATGCGCGCCCGCGGCGTTGGATGCGCGCAGGATGGCGATCTTCCAGTTCGCGTTGGCGCGCGCAAGATCGCGCAGGAAGTCCTCGACGACGCGTGCCGTGCGCCCGTACACGGCGCCGGGCTTGGCGTAGACCGCGGTCGACGACGTGTACACCAGCGTGGCGACGCCCGCCTCGCCCATCACCTCGACCAGCGCGAGCGTGCCGCCGACGTTGACGTCGTAGTAGGCGAGCGGGCGCTCCTGCGATTCGCCGATCGCCTTCAGTCCCGCACAGTGAACGACGCCGGCGATCGGGTGATCGTGAAAGGCGGCGCGCAACGCCACGATGTCGCGGACATCCGCATTGATGCAGGGCACCGGCCGGCCGGCGAGCGCCTCGAGGCGCATGCGCACCGCCGGCGTGCTGTTCGAATGGTCGTCGAGGACGACCGGTCCGTAGCCCGCCTGCGCCAGCTCGACGACGACATGCGCGCCGACGAAGCCGGCGCCGCCGGTGACGAGGATCGACTCACGCATAAGCGCAACATCGTACACGAGCGCGCGTCCGCGCAAGACCGGTGGCGCCCCGGCGGCGCTTCGCCGCAGACCGGCGGCGGGCGGAAAAAAAGCCGGGCGAGCACCCGGCTTTTCCGTCCTGCCGAATCGCCGCGGCTACGCGGCTTCCGCTTCCTCGGGCGCCGCCGCGGCGTCCGGACGATCGACCAGCTCGACCAGCGCCATCGGAGCGGCATCGCCCTGGCGGAAGCCGAACTTGAGGATCCGCAGGTAGCCGCCGGGGCGGGCCTTGTAGCGCGGCCCGAGCTCGTCGAACAGCTTGACGACGACGTCGCGGTCGCGCAGCCGATCGAACGCCAGCCGCCGGTTCGCGAGCGTCGGCGTTCTTGCCGAGCGTGATGAGCGGCTCCGCGACGCGGCGCAGCTCCTTCGCCTTCGGCAGCGTCGTGCGGATCGCCTCGTGCGTGAACAGCGAGTTGGTCATGTTGCGCAGCATCGCGAGGCGATGCGCTGCTCGTGCGGTTCAGCTTTCTCAGTCCGTGGCGATGGCGCATGTTTTTTCCTTGCTCTTTCCGCCGGGAATCGACTGGCTCCGCCAGCGATTCCCGGGCTGCTTCACTCGTGAAAAAGTAGGGGTCTACTTTTTCACGGCCTATCCAGCCCCGCCGGCGGCCAGTTCTCGAGCTTCATGCCGAGCGACAGGCCGCGCGACGCGAGCACTTCCTTGATCTCGTTCAGCGACTTGCGGCCGAGGTTCGGCGTCTTCAGCAGCTCCGTTTCCGTGCGCTGGATCAGGTCGCCGATGTAGTAGATGTTCTCGGCCTTGAGGCAGTTGGCCGAGCGCACCGTGAGCTCCAGGTCGTCGACCGGGCGCAGCAGGATCGGATCGACCTGCGGGGGCTCGCGCGACGCCGACGGCATGTCGGTGTCCTTGAGGTCGGCGAACACCGACAGCTGCTCGACGAGCACGCTGGCGGCGTAGCGCACCGCCTGCTCCGGCTCGACCACGCCGTTGGTCTCGATGTCGAGGACGAGCTTGTCGAGGTCCGTGCGCTGCTCCACGCGCGCCGACTCCACGGCGTAGCTGACGCGGCGCACCGGCGAGAACGACGCGTCGAGCAGGATGCTGCCGATCGTGCGGCCGCCCTCGGGCTTGATCCGCGCCGTCGCCGGCTGGTAGCCGCGGCCCTTCTCGACCTTGATCTCCATCTCGAGCTTGCCGCCGGCGGTCAGGTGCGCGATCACGTGGTCGGGGTTGATGATCTCCACGTCGTGGTTCGGCTCGATGTCGGCCGCCGTGACGACGCCCTCGCCGTTCTTGGCGAGCTTGAGCATCACGTGGTCGCGATTGTGCAGCTTGAGCACGACGCCCTTCAGGTTGAGCAGGATGTCGACGACGTCCTCCTGCACGCCGTCGAGCGCCGAGTACTCGTGCAGCACGCCGGTGATCTTGACCTCGGTGGGCGCGTAACCGGGCATCGACGAGAGCAGCACGCGCCGCAGCGCGTTGCCCAGCGTGTGCCCGTACCCGCGCTCGAACGGCTCCATCACCACCTTGGCGTGGAACGGCGACATGCTTTGCACGTCGATGATGCGCGGCTTCAACAGAACATTGGTCTGCATGCGGAACCCTTATAGAGTTGAGACGGCGTTCGGAGTCGACGGTTACTTCGAGTAGAGCTCGACCACCAGGCTTTCGTTGATGTCCTGGCCGAATTCCGTGCGGTCCGGCGCGCCCTTGAACGTGCCCGCGGCCTTCTTCGCGTCGACCTCGACCCACGAGGGGAAGCCGACCTTCTCGGCGAGCTGCAGCGCATCCTGGATGCGGAGCTGCGCCCTTGGCCTTGTCGGTGGCCGACACGACGTCGCCGGAGCGCAGCAGCGCCGACGGCACGTTGAGCGACCTTGCCGTTCACCGTGATCGAGCGGTGCGACACGAGCTGGCGCGCTTCGGCGCGCGTCGAGCCCAGGCCCATCCGGTAGACGACGTTGTCGAGGCGCGACTCCAGCAGCTGCAGGAGGTTCGTGCCCGTCGATCCCTTGCGGCGCGCCGCCTCGACGAAGTAGCGGTGGAACTGCCGCTCGAGCAAGCCGTAGATACGGCGCAGCTTCTGCTTCTCGCGCAGCTGGACGCCGTAATCCGAACGTCCGCGCACCGGACTTCACGCCGTGCTGTCCGGGCTTGGTGTCGAGCTTGCACTTCGAGTCGAGCGATCGACGCGCGCTTTTCAGGAAAAGGTCGGTGCCTTCCCGTCGCGCCAGCTTGCATTTGGGTCCGGTATATCTGGCCACGTTATCTTCCTTCGTCCAAAAGTAAACCCCTACTTTTGGCCGTTTTGGTTACCTGCGAATCGCGGGCAGAGCCCGTCGATTCACAGCGGCAAATTCCACGAAAAAACGAGACGTTTTCTGTTCCGTTGCATTAGATGCGGCGGCGCTTCGGCGGGCGGCAGCCGTTGTGCGGCACCGGTGTCACGTCCGAAATGCTGCTGATCTTGAGGCCGAGCGCATTGAGCGCGCGCACCGCCGATTCACGGCCGGGGCCCGGCCCCTTGATGCGCACCTCGAGGTTCTTGACGCCGCATTCCTGCGCGGCGCGGCCGGCGGACTCCGCCGCCACCTGCGCGGCGAACGGGGTCGACTTGCGCGAGCCCTTGAAGCCGGCGCCGCCCGAGGTCGCCCACGAGAGCGCGTTGCCCTGCCGGTCGGTGATCGTGATGATCGTGTTGTTGAAGGACGCGTGGATGTGCGCGATCCCTTCCGACACGTTCTTCTTGACCTTCTTGCGCGTGCGCGCAGTGGCCGCCTTGTGCGAGGGTTGCTGTGCCATCGTCCGTTCCTGTCAAGCTGCTTCGCGGAGGGCGCCTTTCGCAGCGCGACCTGGCGACCCTTCTTCGGGCCCTTGCGCGTGCGCGCGTTCGTGCGCGTGCGCTGGCCGCGGACCGGCAGGCCCTTGCGGTGCCGCACGCCGCGGTAGCAGCCGAGGTCCATCAGCCGCTTGATGCTCATCGTCACTTCGCGGCGCAGGTCGCCCTCGACGGTGAACTTGCCGACATGCTCGCGCAGCTTGTCCATTTGCGCGTCGGAAAGGTCCTTGATCTTCGTCGAGGCCGCGACGCCCGCGGCGTCGCAGATCGCCTTCGCGCGCGGGCGGCCGATGCCGTAGATCGACGTCAGCGCGACGTCGGCGTGCTGATGATTGGGGATGTTGACGCCTGCAATCCGTGCCATGGTGTACCTGTCTGTCGTTGCGCGGGACTTGTCAGCCCTGGCGCTGCTTGTGACGCGGGTCCGTGCAGATGACCCGCACGACGCCGTTGCGCCGGATGATCTTGCAGTTGCGGCAGATCTTCTTCACCGATGCCAAAACCTTCATCTTTGCCTCTTCTCGGAACCCACACCGCGCCTCAAGTGCCGCGCCACCGGAGACGCCGCAGCGTCTGAACCCTGTCCTCCGACCTCTGATTCCTGAAAGTCACTTCGCGCGGAAGATGATCCGCGCGCGCGACAGGTCGTAGGGCGTCAGCTCGACCGTCACCTTGTCGCCCGGCAGGATCTTGATGTAGTGCATCCGCATCTTTCCCGAAATGTGCCCGAGCACGACATGATCGTTCTCGAGCTTCACGCGAAACGTCGCGTTCGGCAGCATCTCCACCACCTCGCCCTGCATCTGAATCGTGTCTTCCTTCGCCATCGTTCGTCGCCGACGCGGATCAGCGAGTCGGCAATCCGCCCTTGAAGTTCGCCTTGCGCAGCAGGCTCTCGTACTGCTGCGACATCATGTAGGCCTGCACCTGCGTCATGAAGTCCATCGTCACCACGACGATGATCAGCAGCGAGGTGCCGCCGAAGTAGAACGGCACGTTCTTCCAGGCGATCAGGAAGTTCGGGATGAAGCACACGATCACCAGGTACAGCGAACCGATCAGCGTCAGCCGCATCGTGATCTTCTCCAGGTACTTCGCCGTCTGGTCGCCGGGACGGTAGCCGGGGATGAACGCGCCGCTCTTCTTCAGGTTCTCGGCGGTCTCCTTCGGGTTGTACTGCAGCGCCGTGTAGAAGAAGCAGAAGAAGACGATCGCCGCCGCGTACAGGATCTCGTGCACCGGCTGCCCCGGTCCGAGCGCCGCCGCGATGTCGCGCAGCCAGAACGTTCCTTCGCCGGTGCCGAACCACTGCGCGATCGTCGCCGGGAACAGGATGATCGACGACGCGAAGATCGGCGGGATCACGCCGGCCATGTTGATCTTGAGCGGCAGGTGCGAGCTCTGTCCCTGGTACACCTTGTTGCCCACCTGGCGCTTGGCGTAATTCACCAGGATCTTGCGCTGCGCCCGCTCGACGAACACGACGAACGCCGTCACCAGCACCACCAGCGCAGCGATGCCGATGATCAGCACCCACGAATACGCGCCGGTGCGTCCCTGCTCCAGCGTCTGCCCGATCGCCCGCGGCAGCCCCGCGGCGATGCCCGCGAAGATGATCAGCGAAATGCCGTTGCCGAGGCCGCGCTCGGTGATCTGCTCGCCGAGCCACATCAGGAACATCGTGCCCGTCACGAGCGTGACCGACGACAGCATGCGGAACGTCAGGCCCGGCTCGATCACCAGGCCGGGCTGCTGCCTCCAGCGCGAGCGAGATGCTGATGCCCTGGAAGAACGCCAGGCCGAGCGTCGCGTAGCGCGTGTACTGCGTGATCTTGCGGCGTCCCGCCTCGCCCTCCTTCTTCAGCGCCTCCAGCGACGGCATGACGACCGTGCAAAGCTGCATGATGATCGACGCCGAGATGTACGGCATGATCCCCAGCGCGAAGATCGAGAAGCGCGACAGCGCCCCGCCCGAGAAGACGTTCAGCAGGCCCAGGATGCCGCCCTGCTGGCCGCGGAACAGCTCGTCGAGCACCGACGCGTTGATGCCCGGTACCGGGATGTGCGTCCCGATCCGGTAGACGACGAGCGCGCCCAGCAGGAACCAGAGGCGCCGCTTGAGGTCGCCGTACTTGTCGCCGCTCTTCAGTGCCGGGTTGACGGTGGCCACTTAACCGATCCTAGTTGGCGTCGCGGGGCCCGCGATTCAAGCCTTGGCAGCCGGCGCCGGCGCCTTGGCCGCGAGCTTGCCTTTCGGCGCCTGCGCAACGACCTCGGCGACGCTGCCGCCCGCCGCCTCGATCGCGGCCCTCGCACCCTTCGTCGCCAGCACGCCCGTGAGCTTCACGACCTTCTCGAGCTTGCCCGTGTTGATGACCTTGACCGTCTTCGCGGCGGACGGCACGAGCCCGGCCGCCTTCAGCGCCAGGATGTCGACGTCGGCCACCGGCAGCCGCGCGAGGTCGGACAGGCGGATCTTCGCGGTGTCGTTCTTCGCGCGCGAGACGAAGCCGCGCTTCGGCAGGCGGCGCTGCAGCGGCATCTGGCCGCCTTCGAAGCCGACCTTGTGGAAGCCGCCCGAGCGGGACTTCTGGCCCTTGTGGCCGCGGCCGGCGGTCTTGCCCAGGCCGGAGCCGATGCCGCGGCCGACGCGGCGCCGCGCCTGGTTCGACCCTTCGGCCGGCTTGATCGTGTTGAGTCGCATTGCTGACGTCTCCGAAGCTTGCTTGTCCGTGTCGCACCGCCGACTATTCGACGACCTTCACGAGGTAACCGACCTTGGCGATCATCCCGCGCGTCTGCGGCGTATCGACCACCTCGACCTGGTGGTTCGTCCACTTGAGGCCGAGGCCGCGGACCGTTGCGCGATGGTCGCGCCGCGTGCTGCTCACGCCGTGCGCGAGCCGGACCTTGATCTTCTTGTTCTCGGCCATGGTCACGCCTCCAGGATCTCTTCGACCGTCTTGCCGCGCTTCGCGGCGATGTCCGCCGGCGCGCTGCCCTGCTCGAGCGCGTTGAGCGTCGCGCGCACGACGTTGTACGGGTTGGTCGGGCCGTGGCACTTGGCGAGGATGTTCGTGACGCCGACGACGTCGAACACCGCGCGCATGGCGCCGCCCGCGATCACGCCCGTGCCTTCGGCGGCCGGCTGCATGAACACGATGGTCGAGCCGTGCTTGCCGATGACCGCGTGGTGCAGCGTCCCCTTCTTGAGGCGCACCTTGACCATCTTGCGGCGCGCCTGCTCCATCGCCTTCTGCACGGCGACCGGGACTTCCTTCGCCTTGCCCTTGCCCATGCCGATGCGACCGTCGCCGTCGCCGACGACCGTCAGCGCCGCGAAGCCGAGAATGCGCCCGCCCTTCACGACCTTGGTGACGCGGTTGATCGAGATCATCTTCTCGCGCAGGCCGTCGCCGCGGTCATCCTGCTGCTGCGGCTGTCGCGATCCGGAACGTTGCTGTGCCATGATCAGTTTCCTAAACTTTCAGACCCTCAGAACTTGAGGCCGCCCTCGCGGGCTGCGTCGGCCAGCGCCTTCACGCGGCCATGGAATCGGAATCCCGCGCGATCGAAAGCGACCGCTTCGATGCCGAGCGCCTTCGCCTTCTCGGCGATGCGCTTGCCGACCAGCACCGCGGCCGCCTTGTTGCCGCCGCTCTTCAGGTCGCGGCGCAGATCGGCCTCGAGCGTCGAGGCGCTCGCGAGCACCCTGTCGCCGGTCGGCGCGATGATCTGCGCGTATATGTGGCTGTTCGAGCGGCTCACCGTGAGGCGCGTCGCCCGCTGCTCGCCGATGCGGATGCGCGTCTGCCGCGCGCGGCGGATTCGTGCTTGCTTCTTGTTCATGCGCATGTCGCGGCCCCTACTTCTTCTTCGTTTCCTTGATCACCACGCGCTCGTTCGCGTAGCGCACGCCCTTGCCCTTGTACGGCTCGGGCGGACGATAGCCGCGGATCTCCGCCGCCACCTGGCCCACCTGCTGCTTGTCGATTCCCTTGACGACGATCTCCGTCTGCTGGGGCGTCTCGACCTTCACGCCCTTGGGCATCGCGTGGACGATCGGATGCGAGAAGCCGAGCGACAGGTTCATCTTGTCGCCCGCGGCCTGCGCCCGATAGCCGACGCCGACCAGCGTGAGCTTTCTCTCGAAGCCCTCGGTGACGCCCTTGACCATGTTCGCGACCAGCGCGCGCAGCGTGCCCTGCATCGCGCGCGCCTCGTCGCTGGCGGGCTTGAACACCAGCTGCTCGCCGTCCTGCTCGATCGTGACGCTGTTTCCGAACGTGCGCGACAGCGTGCCGAGCGGTCCCTTGACCGAAATCTCGCCTGCCGCCAGCGACACCTCGACCTTCGGCGGCAGCTTGACCGGGTTGTTGCCGATACGTGACATGTCCTGGGCCTCCGTGGTCAGGCGACGATGCAGAGGACTTCGCCGCCGACGCCGGTGGCGCGGGCCTTGCGGTCGGTCATCACGCCGTGCGACGTCGAGACGATGGCGATGCCGAGGCCGTTCATCACCTTCGGAATGTCGTCCTTCTGCTTGTAGATGCGAAGCCCGGGCTTCGACACGCGCTCGATCTTCTCGATCACCGGGCGGCCGGCGTAGTAGCTTGCAGCGCGATCTCGAGCAGCGGCTTCGCCTCGCTCGACGGAGACCTTGAAGCCTTCGATGTAGCCCTCGTCCTTCAGGACCTTGGCGATCGCGACCTTGACCTTGGACGACGGCATCGCCACGACGGCGCGCTCGACGATCTGCGCATTGCGGATGCGCGTCAGCATGTCGGCGATGGGATCAGTCATGCTCATTGGTTAGTCCCTCATCTCCCCGCGCTACCAGCTGGCCTTGACGATGCCGGGGATCTCGCCGCGCATCGCGTACTCGCGCAGCTTGTTGCGGCCGAGACCGAATTTGCGGAACACGCCGCGCGGGCGGCCCGTGAGCGCGCAGCGGTTGCGCAGCCGCGTGGGGTTGGCGTTGCGCGGCAGCGCCTGCAGCTTGAGGCGGGCCGCGTAACGGTCCTCGTCGGACGTCGCTCGAGTTGTCGATGATCGCGATTCGAGCGCCTCGCGGCGCTTCTCCGAACTTCGTGACGAGCTTCTCGCGCTTGTGCTGCCGGTTGATCAGTGACGAGTTTCGACATGCCATGCTTCAGCCCCTGAACGGAAACTTGAACGCCGCGAGCAGCGCCCGGGCTTCGGCGTCGGTCTTCGCGGTCGTCGTGATCGTGATGTTCATCCCCCGCATCGCGTCGATCTTGTCGTACTCGATCTCGGGAAAGATGATCTGTTCCTTGACGCCCATGTTGTAGTTGCCGCGGCCGTCGAAGCCGCTTGCGCCGATACGCCGCGGAAGTCGCGCACGCGCGGCAGCGCGATCGAGACCAGCCGGTCGAGGAACTCGTACATGCGCTCCTGGCGCAGCGTGACCATGCAGCCGATCGGATAGCCCTCGCGGATCTTGAAGCCGGCGATCGCCTTGCGCGCCTTCGTGATCGACCGGCTTCTGGCCGGCTGATCTTCGTCATGTCGCCGACGGCGTTGTCGAGGATCTTCTTGTCCGCGGTCGCCTCGCCCACGCCCATGTTGAGCGATGATCTTGGAGATGCGCGGCACCTGCATCGGCGACTTGTAGCCGAACTGCCTGGTGAGCGCCGGCGCGATCTCCTTGCGGTAGACGTTCCTTCAGCCGCGCCGGCTGGTGCGGCTGGTCGGCCGCGTGCGCGACTTCCGGCGCGCCGCCTGTCCTGGCCCTTGGCCGGCTTCTCCGCCTTCGGCTGCTTCGTCGGGCGCGGCCGGCTTGACGGTCGGCTTCTTGTCGGCGGCCTTCTTGTCGGCGCTTCTTCTTGTCAGCCATTGATCTGCTCCCCGTTCGACTTGAAGAAGCGCAGCTTGCGGCCGTCCTGCATCAGCCTGAAGCCGATGCGGTCGGGCTTCCGGGTTACCGGATTCCAGATCGCGACGTTCGAGATGTGAATCGGCGCTTCCTGGCTGACGATGCCGCCCGGCTGGTTCTTCATCGGGTTCGGCTTGGTGTGCCGCTTGACCTGTGTTCACGCCGTTGACGATCGACTGATGCGTATCGTCGACATAGTGCGCGACATCGCCGCGCTTGCCCTTGTCGCGTCCCGCGATGACGACGACGTTGTCGCCCTTCTTGATCTTGCGCATGGTGGTCTCTTTGTGCCGGCGTCACAGGACTTCCGGCGCCAGCGAGACGATCTTCATGAATCGCTCGGTACGCAGCTCGCGCGTCACCGGCCCGAAGATGCGGGTGCCGATCGGCTCGAGCTTGTTGTTCAGCAGGACGGCGGCGTTGGTGTCGAAGCGGACCAGCGCGCCGTCGTCGCGGCGCACGCCCTGGCGGGTGCGCACGACGACCGCGTTGTAGATCTCGCCCTTCTTCACGCGACCGCGCGGCGCGGCCTCCTTCACCGAAACCTTGATCACGTCGCCGATGTGCGCGTAGCGGCGCTTGCTGCCGCCCAGCACCTTGATGCACATGACCGCACGCGCGCCCGTATTGTCGGCGACGTCGAGCACCGATCTGCATTTGAATCATGGCTGCAACTTCTCTCCAACTTGACCCGCCTCCGGCGCCGGTCCGCGATCGGCCTGCTGACCGGGAACTGCAATGGCGGCGGCCAGTTTTGGACCCCGTCGCGGATACGAATACGAGGCCCCGGGACGAATGGCTGCGGCATGTGCTGCGTGCCGGCGCGAAGGCATTTCGAGGCGCCGGCTATCCCGCGGCAGGCGAAAACTGAGATTATGGCAGGGAAATCTGCGGTCTCTGCAATACCCGCGCCAATCCCGCCACGTCCGGCCGGCCCGGAAGGCGCCGGTGCCCCGACGACCGGCGGCGCCAGAGCTGCAGCCGCCCCGGGAGGCAGCTCCGAAGGACGACGGGCGCCCCGCCGGCGCCGCGCCCCGAGGCGGCGCCTGCGGACTGCCCGCTCAGACGATCTTCGCCTTCTCGAGCACCCGCAGCACGCGCCAGGCCTTGAGCTTGGAGAGCTTGCGCGGCGCCTGGATCTCGACCAGATCGCCTTCCTTGCACTCGTTCGTCTCGTCGTGCGCGTGGTACTTGTTCGACCGGATGACGACCTTGCCGTAGATCGGGTGCTTGACGCGCCGCTCGACCAGCACCGTGACCGTCTTGTTCATCTTGTCGCTGACGACGCGTCCGGTGTCGGTCGCGATCAGCGCCTTGCGCGGCATCGCCGCGCCGCAGGGCGCCGCCGGCGGCGTTCGTCGTTTCGCTCATGCTGCCTTCCGCTTGCGCCGCGTTCTTCTGCTGGATAAGCGTACGCACGCGGGCGATGCCGCGGCGCACGTCGTTGAGCTTCGCCGTGTTCGTCAGTTGCTGCGTTGCACGCTGCATGCGCAGGCCGAACTGCTCCTTCAGCAGTGCCTCGAGCTCGGTCTGGAGCTCGGCCGGCGTCTTGTCGGCGAGCGCGCCCTTGTTGGCGTCTTCTGCTTCATGCGTCGTCTCCTCAGCCGCCGATCAGGCGATGGACGAACATCGTGCGGATCGGCAGCTTGGCGGCGGCGAGCGCGAAGGCCTCGCGCGCCAGCGGCTCCTCGACGCCGTCCATCTCGTAGAGCACCTTGCCCGGCTGGATCTCGGCGACGTAGTACTCCGGGTTGCCCTTGCCGTTGCCCATGCGGACCTCCGCCGGCTTCTTCGATGACGGGCTTGTCCGGGAAGATGCGGATCCAGATGCGGCCGCCGCGCTTGATGTGGCGCGTCATCGCGCGCCGCGCCGCCTCGATCTGCCGCGACGTCAGGCGGCCGCGACCGGTCGCCTTCAGGCCGAACTCGCCGAAGCTCACCTTGTTGCCGACGGTCGCAACGCCCTTGTTGCGGCCCTTCTGTTCCTTGCGGTACTTCCTTCTAGCTGGTTGCAGCATTCTTCGCTCCTGCTCCTGCGACGCCGCCGGCGTGCCGAGCGGCGCGGACGCTTCGGCGTTTCAGGCGCCGGCGCCGGCGCCTGCCGCCGGCTCGGCGTTGTGCGCCATCACTTCGCCCTTGAAGACCCAGACCTTGATGCCGATGACGCCGTAGGTCGTGCGCGCCTCGGAAAACCCGTAGTCGATGTCGGCGCGCAGCGTATGCAGCGGCACGCGGCCTTCGCGATACCACTCGCGACGCGCGATCTCGACGCCGTTCAGGCGGCCCGACGACATGATCTTGATCCCCTGCGCGCCCAGGCGCATCGCGTTCTGCATCGCGCGCTTCATCGCGCGGCGGAACATGATCCGCTTCTCGAGCTGCTGGGCGATCGAATCGGCGATGAGTTGCGCATCGATCTCCGGCTTGCGGATCTCCTCGATGTTGAGGCCGACGTCGCCGCCCATCATCGGCGCAGGTCGCTGCGCAGCGTCTCGATGTCCTCGCCCTTCTTGCCGATGACCACACCCGGCCGCGCGCTGTGGATCGTGATCCGCGCGTTCTTCGCCGGTCGCTCGATCGTCACCTTGGCGACCGAGGCGTGCGACAGCTTCTTCTTCAGGTACTCGCGGATCTTGATGTCCTCGGCGAGCGTCGGGCGCGTAGTGCTTGCTGTTGGCGAACCACTTCGACGCCCAGTTGCGCGCGACGGCGAGGCGGAACCCGGTCGGATGAATCTTCTGTCCCATGAATGTCCTCTTAGTTGGATTGCCGTCGCCGACGACCACGCGGATGTGGCACGTCTGCTTGCCGATGACGTTGCCGCGACCCTTGGCGCGCGCGGTGGAGCGCTTCAGCGTCGTCGCCTTGTCGACGTAGATCGTCTGCACGGTGAGCTCGTCGATGTCGGCGCCTTCGTTGTGCTCGGCGTTCGCGATGGCGGACTCGAGCACCTTCTTCAGTATCCGCGCCCCCTTCTTCGGGGAGAACGCGAGCAGGTCGAGCGCCTTGTCGACCGGCAGCCCGCGGATCTGGTCGGCGACGAGCCGGCCCTTCTGGGCCGACAGGCGAACGCCGCGCAGCGTGGCAGTGGTTTCCATCGTCATCTCCCTACTTCCGCGGACCGCTCGAGGGCGCCGCGACCTTCTTGTCGGACGAATGGCCCTTGAACGTTCGCGTCAGCGCGAACTCGCCGAGCTTGTGGCCGACCATGTTCTCCGAGACGTAGACCGGGATGTGCTGCTTGCCGTTGTGCACGGCGATCGTCAGGCCCACGAACTCGGGCGTGATCGTCGAGCGTCGCGACCAGGTCTTGATCGGCTTCTTGTCGTTGACCGCACGCGCCGCCTCCACCTTCTTCAGCAGGTGGCCATCGACGAACGGGCCCTTCTTGATCGAACGTGACATGTCTTATCCCTTCGTCGCGTGCCGGCGACGCACGATCATCGTGTCGGTGCGCTTGTTGCGGCGCGTCTTCTTGCCCTTGGCCGGCGTGCCCCAGGGCGACATCGGGTGATGCCAGCCGCCGCCGCCGTTGGTGCGCCCGCCCATCGGGTGGTCGACCGGATTCATCGCGATGCCGCGAACCGTCGGACGGATGCCGCGCCAGCGGTTGGCGCCCGCCTTGCCGATCGAGCGCAGCGAATGCTCTTCGTTGCCGACTTCACCGATCGTCGCGCGGCAGTCGACGTGCACTTTGCGGATTTCGCCGGAGCGAAGCCGAAGCTGCGCGTAGATGCCTTCGCGCGCGAGCAGCTGCACGGCGGCGCCGGCCGAGCGCGCGATCTGCGCGCCCTTGCCCGGCTGCATCTCGACGCAATGGACCGTCGTGCCCACCGGGATGCTACGCAGCGGCAGCGTGTTGCCCGGCTTGATCGGCGCTTCCACGCCGGACATGAGCTGCGCACCAACCGCGACGCCGCGGGGCGCGATGATGTAACGGCGCTCGCCGTCGACGTAGAGCAGCAGCGCGATGTTGGCGCTGCGGTTCGGGTCGTATTCCAGGCGCTCGACCTTGGCCGCGATGCCGTCCTTGTTGCGGCGGAAATCGACGATCCGGTAGTGGTGCTTGTGGCCGCCACCCTTGTGCCGCATCGTGATGTGGCCGTTGTTGTTGCGGCCCGAGCCGCGCTTCTGGCTTTCGACGAGCGAAGCGACCGGCGCGCCCTTGTGGAGCGTCGGGTTGACGACCTTGACCAGCGAGCGACGGCCGGCCGAGGTGGGTTTGACTTTGACGAGAGGCATGATGTTTGTCCTGTCGCGCGCCCGTTAGACGTCCGTCGCGAAGTTGATTTCCTGGCCTTCCTTCAGGCAGACGTAGGCCTTCTTCCAGTCGCGGCGGCGGCCGAACGACTGGCCGAAGCGCTTCTTCTTGCCCTTGACGTTCACGATCTGCACGGAGGTGACGACGATCGGCTTGTCCTTCTTGCTGAACATCAGCTCGACGGCGGCCTTGACTTCGGGCTTGGTCGCGCGCGGGTCGACACGGAAGATGACCTGCTCGTGCTTGTCCGCGATCATCGTGCCCTTCTCGGACACGACCGGCGCGAGCAGCACCGTCATCAGGCGCTCGGCGTTGTACTTGACGGGGTTCATCCTCGGCCTCCTTGGGCCAATGGAGCGATGTGACTTTCCGCGCGTCGGCCTCCCGGCATCGCGCGGCGACGGGCCCTTCGGGCCTGGGCTTCGCCCGCCGCGCTCATCCGAGCATCTCCTCGAATTGCGCCACGGCCGCCTTGGTGAGCAGCACGTGCTCGAAGCGGACAAGGCTGACCGGGTCGACCTCGCGCGTTTCCAGCACGAGGACGTCCGGCAGATTGCGCGAGCTCAAATACACGTTCTCGTCGAGCTTGTCGGTGACGACGAGCAGCGTTCCGGCGAGACCGTAGCCGCGGATCTTCCTGGCGAACTGCCCGGTCTTCGGCGAGTCGACCGCGAGCGCGTCGATCACGGCCAGGCGATCCTCGCGCACGAGCTGCGACAGGATCGAGGCGATGCCGGCGCGGTACATCTTGCGGTTGAGCTTTTGCGAGAAATTCTCGTCCGGCGTCGAGGGGAAGATCTTGCCGCCGCCGCGCCACAGCGGGCTGTTCGCCTGGCCCGCGCGCGCGCGGCCGGTGCCCTTCTGCGCCCACGGCTTCTTGTGCGACTTGTTGATGTCGCTGCGGCCTTTTTGCGCGCGCGTCCCCTGCCGGCCGTTCGCGCGATACGCGGTGACGACCTGGTGGATGAGCGCCTCGTTGTAGTCGCGCGCGAACAGCGCGTCGGACGCGGCGTGCGTCGACGCGGCGCCGCCGTTGTCGGTGATGACCTTGAGATCCATCGTCAGGCCCCCTTCTTCGCCGGGGTCTTCGCCGCGACGTTCACGACGACGTGGCCGCCGTCCATGCCGGGTACCGAGCCCTTGACGAGCAGCAGTCCGCGCTCCTTGTCGACACGCACGACCGGCAGCGTCTGCACGGTGCGCGTCTCGCTGCCGTAGTGGCCCGCCATGCGCTTCCCGGGAACACCCGGCCCGGGTCCTGCGCCATCGAGATCGAGCCCGGCGTATTGTGCGAGCGCGAGTTGCCGTGCGACGCGCGGTTCGAGCTGAAGTTGTGCCGCGTGATCACGCCGGTGAAGCCGCGGCCCTTGGTCGTGCCGGTCACGTCGACGAGCTGGCCGACCTCGAACGTGTCGACGCCGACGACGTCGCCCGGCTTGAACTTCGAAAGCTCGTCGGCGGCCACGCGGAACTCGCGCAGCATCGTGCCCGCTTCGGCGCCGGCCTTCGCGAGATGCCCCGCCTGTGGCTTCACGACGCGCGACGCGCGGCGCTTGCCGTACGTCAACTGGACCGCGGCGTAGCCGTCGGCCTCGGGCGTCTTGACCTGCGTGACGCGGTTGTTGGCGACGTCGATCACCGTCACCGGGATCGCACGACCGTCGTCTGCGAAGACGCGTGTCATGCCGATCTTGCGCCCTACCAATCCAAGGCTCATGACAATCTCTCTTTATCGTTTGATGTCCCGGAACCGCTTCCGGGTGCCGACTGCAATTGGCCGGCCCAACCTTCGTGGTGCCCTTGCTGACTTCTGATTCCCGACTTCTGATTCCTGACTACTGCAGCTTGATCTCCACGTCCACGCCGGCCGGCAGATCGAGCTTCATCAGCTGGTCGACCGTCTTGTCGGTCGGGTCGATGATGTCCATCAGCCGCAGGTGCGTGCGGATCTCGAACTGGTCGCGCGACGTCTTGTTGACGTGCGGCGAGCGCAGGATGTCGTACCGCTCGATCTTCGTCGGCAGCGGCACCGGCCCCTTGACGACCGCGCCCGAGCGCTTCGCCGTCTCGACGATCTCCAGCGCCGACTGGTCGATCAGCTTGTAGTCGAACGCCTTCAACCGAATCCGAATTCTCTGGTTCTGCATCATCTCACCCTTGGAAAAACCGCTCGCATGGCGCTCGGTTCTTCGTAGCCTTTGTTACATGAGAAGCGCCCGGCCGCCCGAAGCTTCTCGTGCTGACGTCCGCCTTGTCGACGAAAAGTAGGTTTTTACTTTTCGTCGTTCACTCGACGATCTTGGCGACGACGCCGGCGCCGACCGTGCGGCCGCCTTCGCGAATCGCAAAGCGCAACCCCTCTTCCATCGCAATCGGCGCAATCAGCTGCACCGTCATCCCGATGTTGTCCCCAGGCATCACCATCTCCGTCCCCGCCGGCAACTCGATCGACCCCGTCACGTCCGTCGTGCGGAAATAGAACTGCGGCCGATACCCCGGAAAGAACGGCGTGTGCCGTCCACCCTCCTCCTTGGACAGCACGTACACCTCGCAGGTGAACTTGGTGTGCGGCGTGATGCTCCCAGGCTTCGCCAGCACCTGACCCCGCTCCACCTCCTCCCGCTTGGTGCCGCGCAGCAGCACCCCAACGTTGTCCCCCGCCTGCCCCTGGTCCAGCAGCTTGCGGAACATCTCCACCCCCGTGCACACCGTCTGCAGCGTCGGCTTCAACCCCACAATCTCCAGCGCATCCCCCACCTTCACAATGCCCCGCTCCACCCGCCCGGTCACCACCGTCCCCCGGCCACTGATGGAGAACACATCCTCCACCGGCATCAGGAACGGCCCGTCGATCAGCCGCTGCGGCTGCGGAATGTAGCTGTCCAGCGCCGCCGCCAGCTTGAAGATCGACCCCTCCCCCATGTCGCTCTTGTCGCCTTCCAGCGCCATCTTCGCCGACCCGATCACGATCGGCGTGTCGTCCCCGGGAAACTGGTACTTGCTCAGCAGCTCCCGCACCTCCATCTCCACCAGCTCCAACAGCTCCTTGTCGTCCACCATGTCCGCCTTGTTCATGTAGACGATGATGTACGGCACCCCCACCTGCCGCGCCAGCAGAATGTGCTCCCGCGTCTGCGGCATCGGACCGTCCGCCGCACTCACCACCAGAATCGCCCCGTCCATCTGCGCCGCACCCGTGATCATGTTCTTCACGTAGTCCGCGTGCCCCGGACAGTCCACGTGCGCGTAGTGCCGCTTCTCCGTCTCGTACTCCACGTGCGCCGTGTTGATCGTGATCCCCCGCGCCTTCTCCTCCGGCGCATTGTCGATCTGGTCGTACGCCCGCACCTCTCCACCGTACTTCTTCGACAGCACCAGCGTCATCGCCGCCGTCAGCGTCGTCTTGCCGTGGTCCACGTGCCCAATCGTCCCCACGTTCACGTGCGGCTTGGTCCGTTCAAACTTGCCCTTGGCCATCGCTATCTCCAGCTCTTCCTCGTTTTTGATCCTGGGAATCGACGGCTCAGTTGGCAACTCAGTTGGCAACTCAGGCCCGCGATTCCCAGCTGACTTCAATCGGACAAAAGTAGGGGTTTACTTTGGTCCGCTCACCCTTTCTTGTTGATGACGGCCTCGGCGACCGACTTCGGCGCCTCGGTGTAGTGCTTGAATTCCATCGTGTACGTCGCGCGGCCTTGCGACAGCGAGCGCAGCGTCGTCGAATAGCCGAACATCTCCGCCAGCGGCACTTCGGCCTTGATGACCTTGCCCGTCGGGTTGTCGTCCATCCCCTGGATCATGCCGCGGCGCGACGACAGGTCGCCGACGACGTTGCCCATGAAATCCTCGGGCGTTTCCACTTCGACCGCCATCATCGGCTCGAGCAGCACCGGCGACGCCTTCTTCATGCCGTCCTTGAACGCCATCGACGCCGCCATCTTGAACGCGTTCTCGTTCGAGTCGACATCGTGCGAGCTGCCGTCGAACAGCGTGACCTTGACGTCCACCACCGGGAAGCCGGCGAGGACACCGTTGGGCAGCGTCTCGACCAGGCCCTTCTGCACCGCCGGTATGAATTCGCGCGGCACCGAGCCGCCCTTGATCGCGTCGACGAACTCGAAGCCCTTGCCCGTCTCGTTCGGCTCCATCTTGAGCCATACGTGGCCATACTGGCCGCGTCCGCCCGACTGCTTGACGAACTTGCCTTCGACTTCCGTCGGCTTCTTGATCGCTTCGCGGTACGCCACCTGCGGCGCGCCGACGTTCGCCTCGACGCCGAACTCGCGCTTCATGCGCTCGACCAGGATCTCCAAATGCAGCTCGCCCATCCCGGAGATGATCGTCTGGCCCGATTCATGGTCGGTATGCACGCGGAAAGAAGGGTCTTCCTGCGCCAGGCGGTTGAGCGCGATGCCCATCTTCTCCTGGTCGGCCTTCGTCTTCGGCTCGACGGCGACGTGGATCACCGGCTCCGGGAAGATCATCTTCTCGAGCGTGATTTCCTTCTGCGGATCGCAGAGCGTGTCGCCAGTGGTCGCTTCCTTGAGGCCGACCGCTGCAGCGATGTCGCCGGCGCGCACTTCCTTGATGTCCTCGCGCTGGTTCGCGTGCATCTGCAGGATGCGGCCGATCCGTTCCTTGCGTCCCTTGATCGGGTTGTAGACGGTGTCACCCGAGTTCACCACGCCCGAATACACGCGGAAGAACACGAGCTGGCCGACGAACGGGTCGGTCATGATCTTGAACGCGAGGCCCGCGAACGGCTCGTCGTCGGAGGCCCTGCGCACGCCTTCCTTGCCGTTTTCGAGCTCGCCGGTGACCGGCGGAATGTCCGTCGGCGCCGGCATGTAGTCGATGACGGCGTCGAGCATCGCCTGCACGCCCTTGTTCTTGAACGCGGAGCCGCAGAGCATCGGGACGATCTCGTTGGCGATCGTCCGCAGGCGCAGCCCCTTCCGGATGTCGGCTTCCGACATCTCGCCGCTCTCGAGGTAGCTGTTCATCAGCTCCTCGTTCGCCTCGGCAGCGCTCTCGACCATCTTCTCGCGCCATTCGCTGGCCAGCTCGACCAGGTCGGCCGGGATGTCGCGCAGGTCGTACTTCATGCCCTGCGAGCCCTCGTCCCAGATGATCGCCTTCATCTTCACGAGATCGACGACGCCTTCGAACTTGTCCTCGGCGCCGACCGGAATCTGGATCGGCACTGGGTTGGCCTTGAGGCGCGTCTTCATCTGGTCGTAGACCTTGAAGAAATTCGCGCCGACGCGGTCCATCTTGTTCACGAACGCGAGCCGCGGGACCTTGTACTTGTTCGCCTGCCGCCACACCGTTTCCGATTGCGGCTGCACGCCGCCGACCGAGTCGTAGACCATGCACGCGCCGTCGAGCACGCGCATCGAGCGCTCGACCTCGATGGTGAAGTCGACGTGGCCCGGCGTGTCGATGATGTTGATCCGGTGCTCCGGATAGCTTCCGTCCATCCCCTTCCAGAAGCAGGTTGTCGCGGCCGACGTGATGGTTATGCCGCGCTCGCGCTCCTGCTCCATCCAGTCCATGACTGCGGCGCCGTCGTGCACCTCGCCCATCTTGTGCGAGACGCCGGTATAGAACAGGATGCGTTCGGTGGTCGTGGTCTTCCCGGCATCGATGTGCGCACTGATGCCGATGTTGCGATACCGCTCGATTGGGGTAGTTCGTGGCACTTTGGGTCGCCAGCGTCGAAGGCGTGGAGGGAAGCTTCATCCCGCCGCGCGTTGCCGTCCTGTGGTCGTCTAGCCGTTGTCTTCTTCTTGTCGCGGGGTCAGAAGCGGAAGTGCGAGAACGCCTTGTTCGCTTCCGCCATACGGTGCACTTCCTCGCGCTTCTTCACCGCGCCGCCACGGCCTTCCGCCGCCTCGAGCAGCTCGGCCGCGAGGCGCTGGCCCATCGACTTCTCGCCGCGCTTGCGCGCCGCCTCGCGCAGCCAGCGCATGGCGAGCGCCATCCGCCGGATCGGACGCACCTCGACCGGCACCTGGAAGTTGGCGCCGCCCACGCGGCGGCTCTTCACCTCGACCATCGGCCGCGAGTTGGAAAGCGCCTGGTTGAAGACCTCGAGCGGATCCTTGCCGCCTTTTTTCGAGATCTGTTCGAACGCGCCGTACACGATGCGCTCGGCGACCGACTTCTTGCCGCTCTCCATCAGCACGTTGATGAACTTGGCGACGTCGGTGTTAGCGTGCTTCGGATCGGGCAGGATCTCGCGCTTGGGAACTTCGCGGCGACGGGGCATGGGCTATCTCTGTTCGCGGTTGTGCGTTACGTGATCAGGCGGACTTCGGCTTCTTGGCGCCGTACTTCGAGCGCGCCTGCTTGCGGTCCTTGACGCCGGCGGTGTCGAGCGCGCCGCGCACCATGTGGTAGCGCACGCCGGGCAGGTCCTTCACGCGGCCGCCGCGGATCAGGACCACCGAGTGCTCCTGCAGGTTGTGGCCTTCGCCACCGATGTAGCTGATGACCTCGAAGCCGTTGGTCAGCCGGACCTTGGCGACCTTGCGCAGCGCGGAGTTGGGCTTCTTGGGCGTCGTCGTGTAGACGCGCGTGCAGACGCCGCGCTTCTGCGGGCTCTGCTCCAGCGCCGGAACCTTGCTTTTCGAGACGACGGGCTCACGGCCCTTTCGCACGAGTTGATTGATAGTAGGCATCGAATCCTTTTCCTGCTCCAGTTTCCAGCGCGAATTGTCTTGAGTGTGCGCCGCGAATGCCGCGGGCCGCAGGTGCGTAGCGGCCGCGGACGAACCCGCGCGCATTGCTCATCGTTCGTTGTCCGGAACTCAAATCAAAGTGGCCCAGGCTGCCCCGCGGAATGGCGGCGGGGACAACGACGGCTGGGCCACTTCTCCTGCGCCCGGCCTGCCCGTTCCGGGGAGGAGGCTGGGTACGCTTCACCAGTTCCGACGCCGCGCGACTCCGGGCCGGCGGCAGCGAAATCCGGCGCGCTTGGGTTCTTGGGCGGCCGGAAGGCGAAAAGACCGCGATTATAGGATGTTATTCTGCGCTGCGTCAACGGCCCCACCGCCCTGCCGGAGCCCGGCGGCACGGCGGCCCGGCGGACGCCGCGACCGCGGGGACGCCTCCACGGGTCCGGATCGGCCCTTCGTCGTTTCCCTGCGCCAGGCCCGCTGTCGGCGCCCGCCGACAGACGGGAGCGCCGGATGTCCGGACAATGCCGGCACCCTGCCGCCGCCCACGACCTTGCCCACGACCTTGCCCGCTACCGTACCCCCGACGCATCTGCGTCCGACGCGTCCCCCGTTGGCCCCGTCGGCCGGCCCGCTGCTGTCCCCCGGACGCAATTGCTGGCGCGTCGAAAAGGCCCGTCGCGTCGCCTTCCTGGTCGACGGTGAGGCGTACTTCGGCGCCGTCCGGGCCGCGCTCGCCGCCGCCCGACACTCGTTCTTCATCCTCGGCTGGGACATCGACAGCCGGATGCGGCTCGTCCCGGAGGCACCCCGCGACGGCCTGCCCGGGCCGTTGGCCGAGTTCCTGAACGCGCTGGTCGCCTCGCGCAGGGACCTCCACGGCTACATTCTGTCGTGGGACTTCGCGATGCTCTACGCGCTCGAGCGCGAGTGGATGCCGGTCTACAAGCTGGACTGGCGCACGCACCGCCGCCTGTGCTTTCGACTGGACGATCGGCAGCCGGCAGGCGCGTCGCAGCACCAGAAGATCGTCGTGGTCGACGATGCGATCGCCTTCGTCTCCGGCTACGACCTCACGCGCGTGCGCTGGGACACGAGCGCCCATCGCAGGGACGACCCGCGACGCGTGGATCCCGACGGCAAGGCCTACGCACCGTTCCACGACGTCGGAATGATGGTGGCCGGCGACTGCGCGCGCGCGCTCGGCGAGCTGGCGCGCGAGCGTTGGCATCGCGTCACAGGCCGCTGGCCGGTGGCGGCTCCCGCGGCGCCGGGGCCGGAGCGCTGGCTCCCCGACGTCGAGGCAGCGCTGACGGACGTCGACGTCGGCATCGCCAGGACCGACGCGGCGTTCGACGGGCGCGCCGCCGTCGGCGAGATCCGGGCGCTTCACCTCGACGCCATCGCAGCGGCGCGCCGCCACATCTTCGCCGAGAACCAGTATTTCACTTCACGGCTGATCGCCTCCGCCTTCGCCGACAGGCTCGCAGGCGACGACCCGCCGGAGATCGCAGTGATCTCGCCGTTCACCCAGAGCGGCTGGCTCGAGATTTCGACGATGGGCGTGCTCCGGGCGCGCAGCCACGCGAAGCTGCGCGCCGCCGACCGGCACGATCGCTACCGTCTGTACGCACCGGCGCTGCCGTGGCTCGACCGCGACCAGGGCTGCCTCAACATTCACAGCAAGGTCCTGATCGTGGACGACGACTTCGTGACGATCGGATCGGCGAACCTCGCCGACCGCTCGCTCGGCACGGACGCCGAATGCAACCTCGTGATCGAGGCCCGCGGCGACGAGCGCATCCGGCGGGCGATCGCCGCGCTGCGCGACCGCCTGCTCGGCGAGCATCTCGATTGCGCGCCCGAGCAGGTGGCGCAGGCGTTGCGCCAGGAGCGCAGCCTTCATCGCGCCATCGAGCGCCTCGCACGCACCGGCGCGCGGATGCTGAAGCGCATCGAACCGAAGCTCGACCCGGCGCTGGACGCGATCGCGCCGGATCCGCGCGTGCTCGATCCCGAGCAGCCGATCGCCGCGGATGCCGTCGTGGCCGACCTCGTCAGCCACGAGGAGGGACGGCGCCACGTGCGCGGACGCCTCGTCGCGATCGTGCTGCTCATCGTCGCGTCGGCGGCGCTGGCGCTCGCCTGGCGCTATACCCCGCTGCGCGAGTGGCTGGCGCTCGACCGGCTGGTGGCGGCCGGGCAGGCGCTGCAGGCGCATCGCTTCGCGCCGGCGATCGTCGTAGCGGGCTACGTCGCGGCGGGCCTGCTGGCGTTTCCGCTGCTGCTGCTGGTCGCCGCGACGGCCATCGTGCTCGGGCCATGGGTCGGCGGCGTCTGCTCGATGATCGGCGCGCTGCTGAGCGCCGTGGTGACGTTTGCCATCGGCCGGCATCTGCGTCGCGAGACGGTCCGGAGGCTCGCCGGCAGCCGCCTCAACCGCCTGTCGCTGCGGCTCGCCCGCCAGGGCCTGCTGGCCGTCGTCGCCGTCCGCATCCTGCCGCTCGCCCCGTTCTCCATCGTCAACGTGGTGGCCGGCGCGACGCACATCCGGTGGACCGATTTCCTCCTGGGAACGGCGATCGGCCTGCTGCCCGGAATCCTCACGGCGTCCATCTTCGTCGACCGCGCCGCAGCGGCCATTCGCGATCCGGGCCCCGGCACGTTCGCGCTGCTGGCCGCGGCGGCCGTAGCCATCGTGGCGCTGGTCGCGCTGCTGCGGCGCATGCTCGCGCGCCGCGGCGGCGACACGCCCGTCCCCGCGAGCGCGGCGCATGGCAGCTGACACCGGCGTCGCGGGCGCCGTCCACGCCGCAGCCGCGCCGGTCGCGCTGACGGTCGCGACATGGAACATCCACCGCGGCGTCGGCGGCGACGGCCGTTACGCGCCGGACCGGATCTTCGCGGTGCTGGACGAGCTGCGCGCCGACGTCGTCGCGCTGCAGGAAGTCGCTGCGCACCGGGGCCACGAGAACTTCCTGACCGAGCTCGCGCGGGTGACGGGCTACCGCGTGATCGCCGACCCGCTGCACGAGCACGATGATCACGACATCGGCAACGCCGTGCTGTCCCGGCTCGCCGTCACCAAGGCGGCGCGCGTGGATCTCGCGGTGGATGGTTACGAGCCGCGCAGCGCGCTGGACGTCGTCGTCACGCACGCCGCAGGACGATCGCTGCGCCTGCTCGCCACGCACCTCGGCCTGCGGCCGGGCGAGCGCCGGCAGCAGGTGAAGCGGCTGCTGGCTGCCGTGGACGAGGATGCGTCGCGGCCCACGCTGCTGATGGGCGACGTCAACGAATGGTATCTGTGGGGGAGACCGCTGCGCTGGCTGCATGCGCACTTTCGCCATGCGCCCGCCGCGCCGCGCACCTTTCCGGCTCGCCGGCCGATGTTCGCACTCGACCGGATCTGGATCACGCCGGCGGCGTGCCTGCAGGTCCTCGCGTCCCACGCGACGCCATTGGCGCGCGCGGCGTCCGATCACCTTCCGCTGGTCGCGAGGATCGTCGTGTAGGAGGCGTCGCGATGGTCCCGAGCGCGGCGGCTACGGGACGATGCTCCTCGGCGGCGGCGAGCTCGTCGTTCCGGAAATCCAGGCGCTCGACGGCGTCTTCCTGGCGCTCCGCCGCGACGTCGCCGCGGCGATCGCATTCGACGCCGGCGTCTTCGACGGCTTCCACCTCTACGACCTGGACTACAGGTTCCGCCCGTACCAGGCGGGATTCCGGCTCGCCGTGTGCTGCGACATCGTCATTGTCCATGACTCCGTCGGTCGCTACGACGCGCGATGGACCGAGTACAAGCGCCGCTTCGAGGCCAGGCACCGCGCGAGCAGGTACGCCTTGGGTCAGTATTTCTTGCCGGTTGCGCAGACTATGCCCGTGCCCACCGCGGCGGTGCATTGGGCCTGAGGGAAGCCGGGAGCGTAGAGGTAGTCCCCCGCGTTGCTGGTGGTGATGTCCGAGTTGTGCTTCGGCGTGTAGGGCTCGAAGTTCGCCGCATCCGTGGTCACGCCCGGGCCCTTGTAGCGAGCGACCGTCGGGTAGGGATAGACCGGCCGCGAAACGCCGCTCGTGGCGTTGTTGGCCACGAGCGCGTCGGGTGCGGCGCCCATCTCCACCCACGACATCAGCGGCGTCAGGACGTCGAAGGTGTTCGGTCCGAGGCCGCTTCCGCAGTGTCCCATACCCGGGAACAGATAGAACCGGGCGAAGCCGTCGGTCCTGCCCGACACCCGGGTCATCCTCTCCCAATACTGCAGGGTTCCCTGGGGCGAAATGTGCTGGTAGGCCCAGCCGTGCCACAGAATCAGCTTGCCGCCGCCGGCGGCGAATGGCCGCAGATCCGGATTGGTCGCCGAATAGAGCAGCGACGACAAGACGGTCTCGTGGAAGGCAGGCACCGTCCACACCAGGTCGTTGACCGTCCGGGGCGTCAGCGTGCCGGGGCCTTGTAGGGGTCGTTGATGAAAGTCTTGTACAGCCAGCCGTTGACGAAGTTCTCCGCACTGGCCGATCCGCCCTGCGCTGCCGGCATGTACAGCGTCCAGTCGAGCTCCGAGCCCCATTCGGTGGCGATCTCGGGGTCCAGCCGGACACCCTGGACGGTCTTCGCGCCGTCGTGAATCCGGAACGCCGCGTCGGCCTGCGCCTGCGTCAGGCAGCCGGCTTCGTTGCCGTTGTTCGCGCAGACGAGCGTGTTCGTGTCGAACCTGCAATTCCGCGGATCGTCGATGATGCCGTCGGCAACGCCGTCCGGCCCGTCGCATGCGGCCACGACTTTCGCATGGATATACGGAAGGTTGCCGCGCAGCAGGAGGCAGGTGTTCCGCTCGGGGAGCGGAATGTAGCCCGGCACGGCCTGGTTGGCGAGGAGCCGGTTGGCGTGATGGTACGTGTTCTGCACGTCCATGTTGTTCGCCGGCGCCCCCGCCGCGATTCCGTCGAAGTCGTTCGGGTACCGCTGCGCCGCCATCAGCGCCTCGCGGCCGCCGTCCGAGCAGCCGTCGAAATACGAATAGGCGGCAGGTTGCCCGTAGAAGCTGCCGATGACCGCCTTGGCGACCTGCGCCGCGACGTGCACGCCGCGGTAGGCGAAGTCGATTCCCGCCCACGGCTTGTCGGCGATCCACGTCGCTCCTTCGGAACCCATATGGCCCATGTTGGTCGTGGCGGTCGCGAGCTCACCCGCGATGACCGGCGCGCAGCCATTCGATTGCGTGGGATTGCCGAGATTGTCGTTGCCGCACTCGCCGCCGCAGCCGTTCTGCACGTAGTGCTGCGTCCACTTCGCGATCGGCAGCTTCATGACGATGGAGTTCGCGCCCGGGCCGATGACGCCTCGCACCGAGCAATAGGCGGACGGATTGGTCGGCGACACATCGACCAGCGCCACGTTCGTGAACGTGACCTGGCCGTCGTCATCCGCCACGCCCTGCAGGTCGAGGCTTTGGAACGCCTGCAGCGTGCAGGCCATCTGGGCAGCAACCGCAGGCAAGTCTGCAATCGCCGGAGCCGCCATCACCGGCCGTGGTACCGCCGCTGCGGCCCATGCCAGCACCGCCAACAATGCCAGATGACGCGTCCTTACGGCCGCCTGTGAACGTTTGCTCGACACATCGCCTCCTCGTGCGGATTGAATCTTGTCGGATTGCCGCCGGTGGACAAGCCGTTCGCGAGTCTAGGCACGGGAGGCGAAACCGACCGGCGCGAAGAGCGCGTTGTAGCTATGAGAAATTGTTATTGCCGCCGCGCGGCGGACGAGCCATCGCCGGACAGCGCAAAAAAAACGGGCCGGCGGTCGCCCGCCGGCCCAAGAAGGAATTGCGCGCGGATGCGGCTTACGCTGCGTCGGCTGCCGTCTCCGACGCCGCCGGCACCACTTCGCCCGGCTGCGTGAACGCGGCTTCCGCCGCGGCTGCCGCTTCCGGTCCCGCCAGCTTCAGCTTCTTGCGCGCGTTATGGTAGGCGAGCCCCGTGCCCGCCGGGATCAGGCGTCCGACGATCACGTTCTCCTTCAAGCCGCGCAGGTCGTCCTTCTTGCCCATGATCGCCGCCTCGGTCAGCACGCGCGTGGTCTCCTGGAACGACGCCGCCGAGATGAACGAGTCGGTCGACAGCGACGCCTTGGTGATGCCGAGCAGCATGTGCTCGTAGGTCGCCGGCTGCTTGCCCGCGTTGCGTCGCCTTGTCGTTCTCGTCCAGGATGTCGGAGCGCTCCGCCTGCTCGCCGGTGATGAACCGCGTGTCGCCGGCATCGTGGATCTGCACGCGGCGCAGCATCTGCCGCACGATCACCTCGATGTGCTTGTCGTTGATCTTCACGCCCTGCAGGCGGTAGACGTCCTGCACCTCGTCGGTGATGTAGCGCGCGAGCGACTCGACACCCAGTAGACGCAGGATGTCGTGCGGATCGGCCGGGCCGTCGACGATCATCTCGCCCTTGTTCACCACCTGGCCGTCGTGCGCCGTCACGTGCTTGTCCTTCGGGATCAGGTACTCGTGGGCGACGCCGTCCAGGTCGGTGATGACCAGGCGCTGCTTGCCCTTCGTGTCCTTGCCGAACGACACGGTGCCGGTGACTTCCGCCAGCGTGCCGGCGTCCTTCGGCGCACGCGCCTCGAACAGCTCCGCCACGCGCGGCAGGCCGCCCGTGATGTCGCGGGTCTTCGACGTCTCCTGCGGGATCCGCGCGAGCACTTCGCCCACCGCGACCTGCTGGCCGTCCTTCACCGTGATGATGGAGCCCAGCTGGAACGTGATGTTGACCGGCAGGTCCGAGCCGGCGATCTTGATCTCCTCGCCGCTGGCGTCGAGCAGCTTGACCTGCGGACGCACGCCCTTTGCCGACGATCCGGCGCGGCGCTTCGGATCGATGACCACGAGCGTCGACAGGCCGGTCACGTCGTCGACCTGCTTCGCGACCGTCGCGCCTTCCTCGACGTTCTCGAACTTCACCGTGCCGGCGTACTCGGTGATGATCGGACGCGCAGTCGCATCCCACGTTGCGAGCACCTTGCCCGCCTTCACCACGTCGCCGTCCTTGACCAGCAGCGTCGCGCCGTACGGCACCTTGTGGCGCTCGCGCTCGCGGCCGTTGTCGTCGTGGATCATCACTTCGCCCGAGCGCGCGATGACGATCAGCTCGCCCTTGGCGTTGGTGACGTAGCGCATCAGCGCCGAGAAGCGCACCGTGCCCGCCGACTTCGACTCGACCTGCGAGGCCGCCGCCGTCCGCGACGCCGCGCCGCCGATGTGGAACGTCCGCATCGTCAGCTGCGTGCCCGGCTCGCCGATCGACTGCGCGGCGATGACGCCGACCGCTTCGCCGACGTTGACGAGGTGCCCGCGGCCGAGGTCGCGGCCGTAGCAGGCCGCGCACAGGCCGTAGCGCGTGTCGCAGGTGAGCGGCGTGCGCACCTTCACTTCGTCGATGCCGAGCAATTCGATCTGCTCGACTTCGTCCTCGCCCAGCAGCGTGCCGGCCTCGTACAGCGTCGCCTGCGTCTCGGGATTGACGACGTCCGATGCGCAGACGCGGCCGAGGATGCGCTCGCGCAGCGGCTCGATCACTTCGCCGCCTTCGACCAGCGCCTTCATCGCCACGCCGTTCCTGCGTGCCGCAGTCGTCTTCGGTGACCACGAGGTCCTGCGTCACGTCGACGAGGCGGCGCGTCAGGTAGCCCGAGTTCGCCGTCTTCAACGCGGTGTCGGCGAGACCCTTCCGCGCGCCGTGCGTGCTGATGAAGTACTGCAGCACGTTCAGGCCCTCGCGGAAATTCGCCGTGATCGGCGTCTCGATGATCGAGCCGTCCGGCTTCGCCATCAGGCCGCGCATGCCGGCGAGCTGCCGGATCTGCGCCGCCGAGCCGCGCGCGCCCGAGTCCGCCATCATGAAGATCGAGTTGAACGAGTCCTGCTTGGCCGGCTTGCCGTCGCGGTCGATGACCTCCATCGTCGCCCAGCTGCTCCATCATCGCCTTCGCGATGTCGTCGCCGGCGCGGCCCCAGATGTCGACGACCTTGTTGTAGCGCTCGCCCTGCGTGACCAGGCCCGACGTGTACTGCGCCTCGATCTCCTTCACCTGCGATTCGGCGTCGGCGATGATCTGGCGCTTCTCCGGCGGCACCTGCATGTCGTCGGCGGCGAACGAGATGCCGCCGCGCGTGGCGAGGCTGTAGCCCGCCTGCATCAGCTTGTCGGCGAAGATCACCGTCTCGCGCAGGCCGCAGCGGCGGAAGCTCGCGTTGATGATGCGCGAGATCTCCTTCTTCTTGAGCGGCTTGTTGATGTACGGGAACGACAGGCCCGGCGGCAGGATCTCGGAGAGCAGCGCGCGGCCGACGGTGGTGTCGTAGCGCGTGATCTTCTCGACCTTTCTGCCGTCCGTCCTTGAGGTCGACCTCGCTGATGCGCACCTTGATCCGGGCGTGCAGCTCCGCCTGCCGCGACTCGTACGCGCGCGCGACTTCCGCCACGTCGGCGAACGAGCGCGCCCTCGCCCAGCGCGCCGATCTTCTCGCGCGTGGCGTAGTACAGGCCGAGCACGATGTCCTGCGACGGCACGATGCAGGGCTCGCCGTTCGACGGCAGCAGCACGTTGTTCGACGCCAGCATCAGCGTGCGCGCCTCCATCTGCGCTTCGAGCGACAGCGGCACGTGGACGGCCATCTGGTCACCGTCGAAGTCGGCGTTGAACGCCGTGCACACCAGCGGATGCAGCTGGATCGCCTTGCCTTCGATCAGCACCGGCTCGAACGCCTGGATGCCGAGGCGATGCAGCGTCGGCGCGCGGTTCAGCAGCACCGGGTGCTCGCGGATCACGTCTTCGAGGATGTCCCAGACGACGGGCTCCTGCGCCTCGACCATCTTCTTCGCCGCCTTGATCGTGGTGGCGAGGCCCATCGTTTCGAGCTTGTTGAAGATGAACGGCTTGAAGAGCTCGAGCGCCATCAGCTTCGGCAGGCCGCACTGATGCAGCTTGAGCTGCGGGCCGACGACGATGACCGAGCGGCCCGAGTAGTCGACGCGCTTGCCGAGCAGGTTCTGGCGGAAGCGGCCGCCCTTGCCCTTGATCATGTCGGCGAGCGACTTCAGCGGGCGCTTGTTGGCGCCCGTCATCGCCTTGCCGCGGCGGCCGTTGTCGAGCAGCGAGTCGACGGCTTCCTGCAGCATCCGCTTCTCGTTGCGCACGATGATGTCCGGCGCCTTGAGCTCGAGCAGCCGCTTCAGCCGGTTGTTGCGGTTGATCACGCGGCGGTAGAGGTCGTTCAGGTCGGACGTCGCGAAGCGGCCGCCGTCCAGCGGGACCAGCGGGCGCAGCTCCGGCGGCAGCACCGGCAGCACCTCGAGGATCATCCACTCGGGCTTGATGCCCGACTTGTGGAACGCCTCGAGCACCTTGAGGCGCTTGGCGATCTTCTTGATCTTGGTGTCCGAGCCCGTCGTCTCGAGCTCCTTGCGCAGCTTGTCGATCTCGCGCGTGACGTCGAGCGATTTGAGGAGCTCGCGGATGCCTTCCGCGCCCATCGTCGCCGAGAAGTCGTCGCCATACTGCTCGAGCTTGGCGAGGTAGTCGTCCTCGGTCAGCAGCTGGCCGCGGTTGAGCGGCGTCAGGCCGGGGTCGGTGACCACGAACGCCTCGAAGTACAGCACGCGCTCGATGTCGCGCAGCGTCATGTCGAGCACCATCCCCATGCGGGACGGCAGGCTCTTCAGGAACCAGATGTGCGCGACCGGGCTGGCGAGCTCGATGTGGCCCATGCGCTCGCGGCGCACCTTGGCGAGCGTCACCTCGACGCCGCACTTCTCGCAGATCACGCCGCGGTGCTTCAGGCGCTTGTACTTGCCGCACAGGCACTCGTAGTCCTTGACCGGCCCGAAGATCTTCGCGCAGAACAGGCCGTCGCGCTCGGGCTTGAACGTGCGGTAGTTGATCGTCTCCGGCTTCTTCACTTCGCCGTACGACCACGAGCGGATCTTCTCGGGCGAGGCGAGCCCGATGCGGATCGCGTCGAATTCCTCTTCCTGCGTTACCTGCTTGAAAAGATCGAGTAGTGCTTTCATTGGTTGAACTCTCCGAGTTCCAACACTACCGAAAAAAGTAGACCCCTACTTTTTTCGGAATCAGTTTCCCTTGAATCGCGGGCAGAGCCCGACGATTCAAGGCGGACACAGCTGGCAAAACCGCTCATGCCGCGCGCCTAGTCGCGTTCCATATCGACGTCGATCGCCAGCGAGCGGATTTCCTTCACCAGCACGTTGAACGACTCCGGCATGCCGGCCTCGATCTTGTGCTCGCCCTTGACGATGTTCTCGTAGACCTTGGTGCGGCCGTTCACGTCGTCGGACTTGACCGTCAGCATCTCCTGCAGCGTGTACGCGGCGCCATAGGCCTCCAGCGCCCACACTTCCATCTCGCCGAAGCGCTGCCCGCCGAACTGCGCCTTGCCGCCCAGCGGCTGCTGCGTGACGAGGCTGTACGGGCCGGTGGAGCGCGCGTGCATCTTGTCGTCGACCAGGTGGTGCAGCTTCAGCATGTGCATGTAGCCCACCGTGACCGGACGATCGAACGGCTCGCCGGTGCGGCCGTCGTACAGCGCGATCTGCCCGCTGCGCGGGAGACCCGACGATCTCCAGCATGCCCTTGATCTCCTCCTCGGTCGCGCCGTCGAACACCGGCGTGGCGAACGGCACGCCCTGCGTCAGGTTGCCGGCGAGCCCCAGCACCTCGTCGTCGCTCAGCTGGTCGAGCGACTCCGGCCGGCCGGTGCCGTTGTAGATCTTCTCGAGGAACTTGCGCACCTCGGCAGCCTTCGCCTGCGCGCTGCAGCATCCCGTCGATCTTGCGGCCGAGTGCCCTTCGCCGCCCAGCCCAGGTGGACTTCGAGGATCTGCCCGACGTTCATCCGCGACGGCACGCCGAGCGGGTTGAGCACGATGTCGACAGGCGTGCCGTCCTCCATGTACGGCATGTCCTCGACCGGGACGATCTTCGACACGACGCCCTTGTTGCCGTGGCGGCCGGCCATCTTGTCGCCCGGCTGCAGGCGGCGCTTCACCGCGACGTACACCTTGACCATCTTCTGCACGCCCGGCGGCAGCTCGTCGCCCTGCGTCAGCTTCTTCTTCTTCTGCTCGAACATCTGGTCGAACGTGACGCGAAGCTGCGCGAGCGACTCCTTGCATCGCCTCGAGCTGGCGCGCCGCATCCTCGTCGGCGAGGCGGATGTCGAACCAGTCGTGCCGCGCGACGCCGTCCAGGTATTCCTTGTTGATCTTCGCACCCTTGGCGAGACGCTTCGGGCCGCCGTTGGCGACCTTGTTCATCAGCATCTTCTCGATCCGCGCGTACTGCGTCGTTCTCGACGATGCGGAGCTGGTCGTTCAGGTCCTTGCGGTAGCCCTTGAGCTCGTCGTCGATGATCTGCGCGGCGCGCTTGTCGCGCTCGATGCCTTCGCGCGTGAACACCTGGACGTCGATCACCGTGCCCGAGATGCCCGACGGCACGCGCAGCGACGTGTCCTTCACGTCGGAGGCCTTCTCGCCGAAGATCGCGCGGAGCAGCTTCTCCTCCGGCGTCAGCTGCGTCTCGCCCTTCGGCGTGACCTTGCCCACCAGCACGTCGCCGGCTTCGACCTCGGCGCCGATGTAGACGATGCCGGCGTCGTCGAGGCGCCCGAGCTGCCCTTCGCCGAGGCTCGAGATGTCGCGCGTGATTTCCTCGGATCCGAGCTTGGTGTCGCGCGCGACCACCGAGAGCTCCTCGATGTGGATCGACGTGTAGCGGTCGTCGCCGACCACCCGCTCGCTGATCAGGATCGAGTCCTCGTAGTTGTAGCCGTTCCACGGCATGAACGCGACGAGCATGTTCTGGCCGAGCGCCAGCTCGCCCATGTCGGTGGACGCGCCGTCGGCGATCACGTCGCCCTTGGCGATCTGGTCGCCCTGCCGGACCAGCGGCCGCTGGTTGATGTTCGTGTTCTGGTTCGACCGCTTGTACTTGGTCAGGTTGTAGATATCGACGCCGACCTCGCCCGCGGCGGTCTCGGCGTCGTTGACGCGCACGACGATGCGGGAGGCGTCGATGTAGTCGACCTTGCCGCCGCGGCGCGCCATCACCGCCGTGCCGCTGTCCACCGCGGCCGTGCGCTCGACGCCGGTGCCGACCAGCGGCTTCTCCGGCCGCAGGCACGGCACCGCCTGCCGCTGCATGTTGGAGCCCATCAGCGCGCGGTTGGCGTCGTCGTGCTCGAGGAACGGGATCAGCGACGCCGCCACCGACACGATCTGCGCGGGTGCTACGTCCATGTAGTTGACCTTGTCGGCGGTCGACAGCATGAACTCGTTGCGGCTGCGGCAGGACACGAGCTCGTCCGCGAGCTTGCCGCCCTTGTCGATCTTCGCGTTCGCCTGCGCGATCACGTACTGGCCTTCCTCGATCGCCGACAGGAAGTCGATCTGGTCGGTGACCTTGCTGTCGATCACGCGGCGGTACGGCGTCTCGAGGAACCCGTACTCGTTGGTCCGCGCATAGAGCGCGAGCGAGTTGATGAGGCCGATGTTCGGACCTTCCGGCGTCTCGATCGGGCACACGCGGCCGTAGTGCGTCGGGTGCACGTCGCGCACCTCGAAGCCGGCGCGCTCGCGCGTCAGGCCGCCCGGGCCCAGCGCGGAGACGCGGCGCTTGTGCGTGATCTCCGACAGCGGATTCGTCTGGTCCATGAACTGCGACAGCTGCGAGCTGCCGAAGAACTCCTTGATCGCGGCCGAGATCGGCTTGGCGTTGATGAGGTCGTGCGGCAGCAGGTTCTCGCTCTCGGCCTGGCCGAGGCGCTCCTTGACCGCGCGCTCGACGCGCACCAGGCCCGAGCGGAACTGGTTCTCGGCGAGCTCGCCCACCGAGCGGACGCGCCGGTTGCCAAGGTGGTCGATGTCGTCGATCTCGCCACGGCCGTTGCGCAGCTCGACCAGGATCTTGATGACCGCGATGATGTCCTCGTTGGTCAGGTTGCCGGACCCCTTGAGCTCGGTGCGGCCGACGCGGCGGTTGAACTTCATCCGGCCGACGGCGGACAGGTCGTAGCGGTCCTCGGAGAAGAAGAGGCCGTGGAACAGCGCCTCGACGGCTTCCTCCGTCGGCGGCTCGCCGGGGCGCATCATCCGGTAGATCGCGACCTTCGCCGCGTACTGGTCGGGCGTGTCGTCGGTGCGCAGCGTCTGCGAGATGTACGGCCCCATGTCGAGGTCGTTGGTGTAGATCGTCTTGATCTCGCCGATGCCGCCCTTCTCGAGCTTCTCGAGCAGCTCTTCGGTGACCTCGTCGTTGGCCTTGGCAAGCACCTCGCCGGTCGACGTGTCGACGACGTTCTGTCGCGAGCGAGCGGCCGACGACGTAGTCGCCCGGCACCGCGATGCGCTTGACGCCCGCTGTCGGTGAGCTCGCGGACGTGCCGCGCGGTGATGCGCTTGTCCTTGGCGACGACGACCTTGCCGTCCTTGCCGTGGATGTCGAAGCGCGCCATCTCTCCGCGCAGGCGCTCGGGCACGAACTCGAGCTCGGCGCCCTTCTCCGAGAGGTGGAACGTGTCGAAGACGAAGAACTGCTTGAGGATCTCCTCGTTGGTGAGGCCGATCGCCTTCAGCAGCGTCGTGACCGGCATCTTGCGCCGGCGATCGACGCGGAAGAACAGGAAGTCCTTCGGATCGAACTCGAAGTCCAGCCACGAGCCGCGGTAGGGGATCACGCGCGCCGAGAACAGGAGCTTGCCCGACGAATGGGTCTTGCCGCGGTCGTGCTCGAAGAAGACGCCCGGCGAGCGGTGCAGCTGCGACACGATGACGCGCTCGGTGCCGTTGATGATGAACGAGCCGTTGTCCGTCATGAGCGGGATCTCGCCCATGTAGACCTCCTGCTCCTTCACTTCCTTGATCGTGTCCTTCACGGCGGCTTCGCGGTCCATGATGATCAGCCGGACCTTGGCGCGCAGCGCCGAGCAGTACGTGAGGCCGCGCTGCTGGCACTCGACCACGTCGAACGCCGGGGGCAGCAGCGAATAGGACACGAATTCGAGCCGCGCGTTGCCCGAATGGCTCGAGATCGGGAAGATCGACGTGAACGCGGCCTGCAGGCCTTCGTTCTTGCGCTGTTCGACGGGCACGCCGGATTGCAGGAACGCGCGGTACGACACGAGCTGCGTCTCCAGGAGGAACGGCACCTGAAGCACGCTCGCGCGCTTGGCGAAGCTCTTGCGGATCCGCTTCTTCTCGGTGAACGAGTAGGACGTCGAGGTCATCACATCTCCGGTTTGCTGGGTGAAACGGCAACGCCGCGGGCTCGAGGATGATCTCGTGGGCCACGTGGACCGTCGCGTTTCCGATGGCGCGTCCTTGGAGGCGTCGCGCAACCGTCGTTCATCGACTGGTCATGGGGCGTTGCACCCCGTGGCCTGGTGGCTGGCCGCTACCAGCCGCTGGCGGACGGCGACGCGCGGTGCTGCCGCGTCGCCCGACCATGCCCGCTTTCTGCAGTCGGGTCAGAAAGCGAAGCGAAGCAGACTCGGAAGCTACGAATCAACTTCGCTTCGATCTCCGATCGAAGCGGGGCGGCATCGAAGCCACCGCCCCCATCCAGCCCTTGCCAGCGTGAATCGTCGGGCTTTGCCCGCGATCCACGCCCATTCAGCTTGCCCACTACCACTCAGCGTAGTGATGTTTCCATCGGTTCGCGCCGTCAGGCTGCGAACCGATCTGACTCGAATTACTTGATTTCTACTTTTGCGCCGGCTTCCTCGAGCTTCTTCTTTGCAGCGTCGGCGTCCGCCTTGGACACCGCTTCCTTCACGGGCTTCGGGGCGCCGTCGACGAGGTCCTTCGCTTCCTTCAGGCCGAGGCCCGTCAGCTCGCGAACGGCCTTGATGACGTTCACCTTGTTCTCGCCGAACGCGGCCAGCACGACCGTGAACTCGGTCTGCTCTTCGGCCGCGGCGGCTCCTGCGCCGGCGCCGGCGGCGGCCGGAGCTGCCACGGCGACCGCGGCAGCGGCCGAAACGCCGAACTTCTCTTCCATCGCCTTGATGAGCTCGGAAAGCTCGAGGACGGTCATCGACGAGATCTTGTCGAGGATTTCAGTCTGGACTGCGGACATGTTTGCTCCTGGGAACGGTTGGATATGGGGACGGAATGCCGGGGATCAAGCCGCCGGCCGGGCGTCGCGGACGGCCGCGAGGCCCCGCACGAACTTCGACGGCACCTCGTTCAGGGTGCGGACGAACTTCGCGATCGGGGCCTGCATCGTGCCGACGAGCTTCGCCAGCAACTCCTCGCGCGAGGGGAGCGAGGCGAGCGCGGTGATGTCCTTGGCGGACATCACCTGGCCCGGCATCGCACCGCCGGTGATCACGAACTTCTCGTGGCCCTTGGCGAAGTCCGAGAGGACCTTCGCCACCGCCACGGGGTCGGGGCCCATGCCGTAGGCGAGCGGACCGACCATCTTGTCGGCCAGCGTCGCGTACGGCGTATCGGCCACCGCCCGGCGCACCAGGGTGTTCTTGACCACCCTGAAGTACACGCCCGAAGCACGTGCCTTCGCACGGAGCTGCGTCATGTCGCCGACGGGCATGCCCCGGTTCTCGACCATCACGATGGCCTTCGCACCGGCGACCTGTCTCGCGACTTCCGCGACTACCGCCTGCTTCTGTTCTAGATTGAGACTCAACTTTCACCTCTACTTTCGGTCGCGTGACGCGACCAAGAGCGTTCGCGGTGACCGTTCGTCCAGGAAAACCTGTCCGAGGGGCACCATCTGCGCTGGGCGTCAGGAGTCAGGAGTCGGAAGACAGGGATCAGCAACCCCGCTTCGATCCTTCCGCCCGCCGTTTGAGCTTTCGCCCCAGCGGTCTTTGACGGTTCGCCGTTCCGTTGCCGGTCGGGCGTTCCCTCAAAACCTTCCTGCATCACCGGCGTCGATCTCTGACCGACACCGCTGCGATCTGTCTTCTGTCCTCCGACTTCTGATGCCTGCCTACTGATTCGCCTGCGGCGCCGCGAAGCCCGATGGTATCGACGCGCACGCCGGCGCCCATCGTGCTGGAGACGCTGACCTTCTTCAGGTAGATGCCCTTCACGCCCGACGGCTTCGCCTTGTTCAGCGCCTCGATCAGCGCGGTGAGGTTGGTCTTGAGCTGGTCCGGGGTGAACGACGCGCGTCCAATCGTGCACTGGACGATGCCGGCCTTGTCGGTCCGGTACTGGACCTGGCCCGCCTTGGCGTTCCTCACCGCAAGCGCGACGTCCGGGGACACCGTACCGACCTTGGGATTGGGCATCAGGCCGCGCGGCCCGAGGATCTGGCCGAGCGCACCGACGACGCGCATCGCGTCCGGCGAGGCGATCACGACGTCGAAGTCCATGAAGCCTTCCTTGATCTTCGCGGCGAGGTCGTCGAAGCCCACGATGTCGGCGCCGGCGTCCTGCGCCTGCTTGGCCTTGTCGCCCTGGGCGAACACGGCCACGCGCACCTTCTTCCCGATGCCGGCGGGCAGCACGACCGAGCCGCGCACCGTCTGGTCGGACTTCTTGGCATCGATGCCGAGGTTCACCGCGACGTCGACCGACTCGTCGAACTTGGCGACCGCCGTCTCCTTGACGAGCTTCAGCGCATCGTCCACCGAGTAGCTCTTCGCGCGGTCGACCTTGCCGCGCACCGTGTTCATACGCTTGGACAAGCGGGGCTGCTTCTGCTCGGCCATGATCACTTCACTCCTTCGACCGTGATGCCCATGCTGCGCGCACTGCCGGCGATCGTGCGCACGGCGGCGTCGAGGTCCGCGGCGGTGAGATCGGGCTGCTTGAGCCTTCGCGATCTCCTCGGCTTGCGCGCGCGTCAGCTTGCCGACCTTGTCGGCGTTGGGCTTTCTGGCTGCCCTTGTCGACCTTGGCCGCCTTCTTGATCAGCACCGTGGCCGGCGGCGTCTTCATGATGAACGTGAAGCTCTTGTCGGCGTACGCGGTGATGATCACCGGCACCGGCAGGCCGGGCTCCATGCTCTGGGTCTGCGCGTTGAACGCCTTGCAGAACTCCATGATGTTGAGGCCGCGCTGGCCGAGCGCGGGGCCGATCGGGGGGCTCGGGTTCGCCTTCCCCGCCGGCACCTGCAGCTTGATGTAGCCGACTACTTTCTTCGCCATTGCCTGTCTCCTAGTGGGTGCAAGCGGACGCAGTCAGCGTCCTCCCCGGGTAAAAGCTGCGCTTCAATTTCTCGAGGCATCTTCCTCGAGCAAATCGATCCGCGGCTTCGGCCGCGCATCGCTTCGCTCGACTACGCTTTCTCCACCTGCGAGAAATCCAGTTCTACCGGCGTCGATCTGCCGAAAATGGTGACCGACACGCGGAGCTTGCTCTTCTCGTAGTTCACGTCCTCCACGTTGCCGTGGAAATCGGTGAACGGTCCTTCCTTGACGCGCACCGCCTCGCCCATCTCGAACAGCACCTTCGGGCGCGGCTTCTCGACGCCTTCCTGCACCTGCTGCAGGATCGCGTCGACTTCCTTCTGCGTGATCGGCGTCGGCCGGTTCGCCGTGCCGCCCACGAAGCCCGGTGACCTTCGGCGTGCTCTTCACGAGGTGCCACGTGTCGTCGGTCATCTCCATCTCGACCAGCACGTAGCCGGGGAAGAACTTGCGCTCCGAGATCGCCTTCTGGCCGGCCTTCATCTCGACCACCTCCTCGACCGGCACGAGGATCTGGCCGAACTGGTCCGGAGAGCTCGGAGCGCTTGATGCGCTCGGCCAGCGTGCGCTGGACGCTTTTCTCGAAGCCCGAGTAGGCGTGGACGACATACCACTTCTTGCTCATCGAACCCTCTCCTGCGCGCGCGGGTGTCGCGGCGACTTCGCTCATGAGGCCATCCCGTGCGGCGCTTCGCGTCGCGCCCGTGCAGGGAAGCGAACGACGCGGATCGGAGCCGCGGCGCTCATCCGTTCACCCGGCCCGTCAAAAGCTGCACGATCCACGCGAGCAGCGAATCCACCGTGAACAGGAACAGCGCCATGACGACGACGAACACGAACACGATCGCCGTGGTCTGCACGGTCTCCTTGCGCGTCGGCCACGACACCCGGCTGGCTTCCTGCCAGGATTCCTGCGCGAACGCGAAGAATTCCTTGCCCGGCGCCGACGTGTACGCGACGCCCACGGCGGCGACGAGGCCGCCAAGCACCATCAGCACGCGAAGCACCAGCGCAAGGTCGGCGAAGTAGTAGTAGCCCCAGATGCCGAGGACCACGCACCCCAGTGCAGCAATGATCTTTGCCTTGTCCATATTTCAGGTATCAGAGTTCAGGTACCGGGGATCAGATGCGCCGGCTTCCGTGGCGCGACGTCGAGTCGCGTTGAACGGGTTTGCCGATGCCTGAAGCTCTGATAGCTGATCCCCGAAGTGGCAGGCCAGGAGGGAATCGAACCCCCAACCTGCGGTTTTGGAGACCGCCGCTCTGCCAATTGAGCTACTGGCCTAATCAACATTCGGCGAAAAGCAAAAAGCCTGCTTTTCGCCGGATTGGTTTCCTGCGAATCGCCGGCAGACGCCGGACAATTCGCAGCCGCAACTCCACTATTCGACGATCTTGGCGACGACGCCGGCGCCGACCGTGCGGCCGCCTTCGCGAATCGCAAAGCGCAACCCCTCTTCCATCGCAATCGGCGCAATCAGCTGCACCGTCATCCCGATGTTGTCCCCAGGCATCACCATCTCCGTCCCCGCCGGCAACTCGATCGACCCCGTCACGTCCGTCGTGCGGAAATAGAACTGCGGCCGATACCCAGGAAAGAACGGCGTGTGCCGTCCACCCTCCTCCTTGGACAGCACGTACACCTCGCAGGTGAACTTGGTGTGCGGCGTGATGCTCCCAGGCTTCGCCAGCACCTGACCCCGCTCCACCTCCTCCCGCTTCGTGCCCCGCAGCAGCACCCCAACGTTGTCCCCCGCCTGCCCCTGGTCCAGCAGCTTGCGGAACATCTCCACCCCCGTGCACACCGTCTGCAGCGTCGGCTTCAACCCCACAATCTCCAGCGCATCCCCCACCTTCACAATCCCCCGCTCCACCCGCCCGGTCACCACCGTCCCCCGGCCCAGATAGAGAACACATCCTCCACCGGCATCAGGAACGGCCCGTCGATCAGCCGCTGCGGCTGCGGAATGTAGCTGTCCAGCGCCGCCGCCAGCTTGAAGATCGACCCCTCGCCCATGTCGCTCTTGTCGCCTTCCAGCGCCATCTTCGCCGACCCGATCACGATCGGCGTGTCGTCCCCGGGAAACTGGTACTTGCTCAGCAGCTCCCGCACCTCCATCTCCACCAGCTCCAACAGCTCCTTGTCGTCCACCATGTCCGCCTTGTTCATGTAGACGATGATGTACGGCACCCCCACCTGCCGCGCCAGCAGAATGTGCTCCCGCGTCTGCGGCATCGGACCGTCCGCCGCACTCACCACCAGAATCGCCCCGTCCATCTGCGCCGCACCCGTGATCATGTTCTTCACGTAGTCCGCGTGCCCCGGACAGTCCACGTGCGCGTAGTGCCGCTTCTCCGTCTCGTACTCCACGTGCGCCGTGTTGATCGTGATCCCCCGCGCCTTCTCCTCCGGCGCATTGTCGATCTGGTCGTACGCCCGCACCTCTCCACCGTACTTCTTCGACAGCACCAGCGTCATCGCCGCCGTCAGCGTCGTCTTGCCGTGATCCACGTGCCCAATCGTCCCCACGTTCACGTGCGGCTTCGTCCGTTCAAATTTGCCCTTGGCCATCGCTGTCTCCAGCTCTTCCTCGTTTTTGATCCTGGGAATCGACGGCTCAGTTGGCAACTCAGTTGGCAACTCGTCTAGGCCCGCGATTCCCAGCTGACTTCAATCGGACAAAAGTAGGGGTTTACTTTGGTCCGCACATTTCGTGGTGCCCATGGTGCGGATTGAACGCACGACCTCTCCCTTACCAAGGGAGTGCTCTACCACTGAGCTACATGGGCGGCGGTTCAACGAGCAACTTGGTCTTCGGCAAACACAGGCGGCGTACGTTCTTCGAGGGTTCCGGTTCTGGAGCGGGTGAAGGGAATCGAACCCTCGTCGTAAGCTTGGAAGGCTTCTGCTCTACCATTGAGCTACACCCGCGGGTCAGGGATCAGGAATCGGGGATCAGGTATCAGAACGACGCTCATGCGCCGCCACCGATATCGCTGCCGCCTCTGATCCTTGATTCCAGACCCCTGATACCTGAATGGTGGAGGGGGAAGGATTCGAACCTTCGAAGGCAGAGCCGGCAGATTTACAGTCTGCTCCCTTTGACCGCTCGGGAACCCCTCCGTCGAAACGCGCGAGTGTAGCAGTTTTCGTACCCGCCGGTCAAATACGTCCCGCGCCGCCTCAGCGGGTACGGTTTGCGAATATTTCACAATAAAATCAATGATATGAAAACACGGGCCGCCTACGACTACATCGTCGTCGGCGCCGGCTCCGCGGGATGCGTGCTCGCCAACCGGCTCTCGGCCGGGGGCCGGCATTCGGTGCTGCTGCTCGAGGCCGGTCCGCGCGACCGCTATCCGTGGATCCACGTCCCCATCGGCTACGCGAAGACGATGTTCCACCCGGTCCTCAACTGGGGGTTTTACACGGAGCCCGATCCGGGGATGAACGGACGCAAGGTGTACTGGCCGCGCGGCCGCACGCTCGGCGGCTCGTCGTCGATCAACGGACTGATCGCCATCCGCGGTCAGCGCGAGGACTACGACGCGTGGGCCGCGCTTGGCAACCCGGGCTGGGCGTTCGCCGACGTGCTGCCGTGGTTCCGCCGCCTCGAGCACAACGTGCGCGGCGCGAGCGAATACCACGGCGCGGACGGCCCGCTGTGGGCCTCGGACATCGAGCGCCGCCATCCGCTGGTCGACGCGATTCATCGCCGCCGCCGTCGAACTGGGCATCCCGCGCAACGACGACTTCAACGGCGCGGCGCAGGAGGGCGCCGGCTACTACCAGCTCACCACGCGCCGCGGCCTGCGCTGCTCCACTGCCGTCGCCTATCTGCGGCCGGCGGCAGCGCGCGCCAATCTCGACGTCCGAGACGCAGGCGCAGGCGACGCGCATACGCTTCGACGGCCGCCGCGCATCCGGGGTCGCCTATCGACAGGGCGGACGCGACATCGAGGTCGCCGCGCGTCGCGAGGTCATCCTGGCAGCGGGCGCGCTGCAATCGCCGCAGCTCCTGCAGCTGTCGGGCGTCGGGCCGCCTTCGCTGCTGCAGCAATTCGGCATCCCCGTCGTGCACCCGCTGCCCGGTGTCGGCGAGAACCTGCAGGATCACCTGCAGGCGCGGATGATCTTCCGCTGCACGCAGCCGATCACGACCAACGATGCCCTCGCGTCGTGGCACGGGCGGCTCGCGATCGGCCTCGACTTCATCCTGCGCCGCCAGGGCCCGATGGCGGTCGGCATCAACCAGGGCGGCCTGTTCGCGCGCGCGATGGCCGACGCGACGCGACCCGACGTGCAGTTCCATTTCGCGACGCTGTCGTCGGACATGGCCGGCTCGCCGGTGCATGCGTTCCCGGGGTTCACGATGTCCGTATGCCAGCTGCAGCCCCAATCGCGCGGGCATCGTGCGCCTCGCCTCGCCCGATCCGCTGGCCGCGCCGTCGCTGCAGCCTTACTACCTGTCGACGCCGCGCGACCGCGCGACGCTCGTGGCGGGGCTGCGCCTCGCGCGGCGGCTCGCCGCCACGCGGGCGCTGGCGCCGCTGGTGGCCGGCGAGTACCGGCCGGGCGCGGACGCCGCGTCCGACGACGACCTCATCGAGTTCGCGCGCAACACCGGCGGCACGATCTTCCATCCCAGCGGGACCACGAAGATGGGCCCGGCCGCCGACCCGATGGCCGTCGTCGACGCAGCGCTGCGCGTGCACGGCTGCGAGGCGCTGCGCGTCGTCGACTGCGGGATCATGCCGACGCTCGTCTCCGGGAACACGAATGTGCCGGTGGTGATGATCGCCGAGAAAATCGCCGCCGCGATGCTCGCCGACACGCGATAATCCACGCTCGACGAGGAGAATCCGATGGGCTGCTGCCACGCCGATTTCGCCATGGTCGAGGGAAGCGATCGCGGCTTCACCCTCGGGATGCCCACGTTCACGTTCGGACCCGGCGTGCTCGCGGAGGCCGGCGCGAACGCCGCGGAGCTCGGCCTGCGGCGCGTCGCGCTGTTCACCGATCGCCGGCTCGTGGACGGCGAGCATGTCGCGAAGGTGAAAGCGTCGCTCGCCGCGGCGAAAGTCGACGCCGCCGTGTACGACGAGGTGTCGATCGAGCCCACCGACGCCTCGCTGCAGGCGGCCGCCGCGTTCGCGCGCGACGCCGGCGTCGACGGTTACGTGTCGGTCGGCGGCGGCTCGGTGATGGACACCTGCAAGGCGGCGAACCTGTACGCGACGCATCCCGCCGAATTCATGACGTACGTCAACGCGCCGATCGGCGCCGGCCAGCGCGCGCCGGGGCCGCTCAAGCCCCACATCGCCTGTCCGACGACCTCCGGAACGGGCTCCGAGACGACCGGCATCGCGATCTTCACGCTCACCTCGCTCAACGCGAAGACCGGCATCATCGGCCGGCGACTGATCCCCACCGTCGCGCTGGTCGATCCCGACGTGACGCGCTCGCTGCCGGCGAACGTCGTGGCCGCGACGGGCTTCGACTGCATGAGCCATGCGCTCGAGGCAACGACCGCGCGTGCGTGGCCGCGCCGGCTCAATCCGGCGCAGGGATCCCATCGTCCGGTGTCGCAGGGCGCAAATCCGTTTTCCGACGCGCTCGCGACGCAAGCGCTCGACGCCGTCGGCAGGTATCTCGTCCGCGCGGTGCGCGACGCGTCCGACACCGAGGCGCGCACCGAGATGATGTACGCGGCGATGCTCGCCGGCATATCGTTCAACGCCAGCGGCTGCCACCTGCCGCACGGATTGTCGTACGCGGTGTCGGGGCTCACGCGCGACTGGCACGTCGACGGCTATCCGCAAGGCAAGACGCTCGTCCCGCACGGCATGGCCGTCGTGCTCAACAATCCGTCGGTGTGGCGGCACACGGCGCCGTCGAACCCCGCGCGCCACCTGCATTGCGCGACGAGCCTCGGCGCCGACGCGCGCGGCGCGACGCCCGACGACGCCGGCGAGGTGCTCGCGGGCCGCGTCATCGAGCTGATGCGCGCCGTCGACATGCCGAACGGGCTCACGGCGCTGGGCTTCGGCGAGGGCGACCTCGACGCGCTGGCGACCGGCGCCGAGCCGCAGTATCGCGTCATCAAGAACGCGCCCGTCGACATCGGGCGCGAGGAGATCACGCGCCTGTTTCGCGCCGCGCTTCGCTATTGGTGACCGCTGGGTCTGCCGCGCCCGGCGACGCGCTCGCCCGTCGCCGGCGCGCGCTCCACCCGGCGCGGGGGCAGGCGCACGGCGAACGTGCTGCCGCGCCCGATCTCGCTCTCGATATCGAGCTCCGCCTGGTGGCGCAGCAGCACGTGCTTGACGATCGCCAGGCCGAGCCCGGTGCCGCCGGTCGCGCGCGAGCGGCTGCGATCGACCCGGTAGAAGCGCTCGGTGAGACGCGGCAGGTGCTCGGCCGCGATGCCGATCCCCGAGTCGCTGACGCGGAACACGCCGCTGCCGTCGTCGTCGACGCGCCACGCGATCGCGATGCGGCCGTCGCGTGGGCGTGTAGCGGATGGCGTTGCTCACGAGGTTGCCGAAGGCGCTCGCAAGCTCGTCGCGGCTGCCGCACGACCACGGCGGCATCGCCGATGTCGAGCTCGACCTCGTGCTGGCCCTTCGACAGGGCCTTCGCCTCGGCGGAGAGCGCCAGCATCAGCGGCACGATCGCGAAGCGCTCGTCGACGCAGCGGATTGTGCTCGCTCTCGAGCGCCGACAGCGTGAGCAGGTCGACGACCAGGCGCTGCATGTTCTTCGCCTGCTCGCGCCATGAGCTGCAGGAAGCGATCGCGCTGCCGCGCGTTCGAGCTCCATGTCGCTGCATCGTCTCGACGAAGCCGCTGATCACCGTCAGCGGCGTCTTGAGCTCGTGCGACACGTTGGCGATGAAGTCGCGCCGCATGCGCGCGACGGCCTCGAGCTCGCGTGACGTCGCGCGACATCAGCATCTTCTTGTCGAGCGAGAACGGCACGAGCTGGAGCGCGAGCGTCGTGCGCGCATCGCGTCCCGACGTCACGACGATCGCGTCGCCGTAGTCGCCGGCGTCGAGGTAATGGAGGAACTCGGGCTGCCGCACGAGATTGACGATCGGCTGGCTCACGTCGTGGTCGAGGTCGAGCCCGAGCTGCGCGAGCGCACGCGGATTCGCCCACTCGATGCGGTTGTTCCGCGTCGAGCACGACGATGCCGTCGGGAATCGCCTCGGCCGCCTGCTGGAAGCGCGCGATCATGTGCTTCAGATCGCGCTGGTACGCGGTGCGCATCGCGTACGCGCTTGTGCATCGCCGCGAACGCCGGCGCCCAGACGCCGCGGCCTTCCGGCACCTGGCGCGTCGAGCGGTCCCGACGCCCAGTCGGTGAGCTGCTGGAGGTAGTGCAGGTGAAAACCGATGATCGCAACCGCGCCGATTCCCAGCACGACGCAGCGCGCCACCCGGCGACCGGCGATGACCCCGGTCACGAGCGTCCCGAGCGCGAGCAGGCCCGGCGCGAGCGAGCCCCTGCCGGACGATCGGCTTCATCGCAGCAACGGACGGCCCTCCGCGCCGCGCGCTTCGGGGCCCTCCGCGCCGCGGGGCGGCCCGCCGGCGCTCATGCGCCTCGCGGCACGGCCAGCCGGTAGCCGGTGCCGCGCACGGTCTCGATCAGCGAGTCCGCGCCGAACGGCTCAAGCGCCAGGCGCAGGCGGCGGATGTGGACGTCGACCGTGCGCTCCTCGATGTAGACGTGGTCGCCCCACACCTGGTCGAGGAGCTGCGCCCGCGTGTGCACGCGCTCGGGGCGCGCCAGCAGGAAGCGCAGCAGCCTGAACTCGGTCGGGCCGATCGGCACGTTCTCGTCGCCCACGCTGACGCGGTGCGTCGCGGGGTCGAGCCGCAGAGCGGCCCGCCTGCAGCGCCTCCTGCGCGGCCTCCGGCGCGCGCCGGCGCAGCACCGACTTGATCCGCGCCTTGAGCTCGCGCGGCGAGAACGGCTTCGTCACGTAGTCGTCGACCCACGCCTCGAGGCCGGCGACCTTGTCCGCCTCCTCGGTCGCGCGCCGTCACCATGATGATCGGCAGCTCGCGCGTGCGCGCGTCGCCGCGCAGCTGCTTGCGCGAGCGCGAGCCCCGACTGGCCGGGCAGCATCCAGTCGAGCAGGAGCAGGTCGGGGAGCTCGGCGTTGAGCGACGCGCGCGCGGCCTCGGCGTCCGCGACGCCTCCGCACCTCGTAGCCGGCGTCGACGAGATTGACCTTGAGCAGCTCGAGGATCGCCGGCTCGTCCTCGACGACGAGGATCGTACGGCATTCATCGGCTGCAGCCGGACCTCGGCGCGGATCTGCTCGGCGGACGCGTGGCGCACGTCCTTGCCCTTCGACCACCTGCACGACCGCTTCGGCGATGTTCTTGGCGTGGTCGCCGATGCGCTCGATCGACTTGGCGATGAACACGATCTCGAGCGCCGGCGTGATCGTGCGCGGGTCTTCCATCATGTAGCTGATGAGCTGGCGCAGGATCGACGAGAACGCCGCGTCGATCGCCTCGTCGCGGCCGATGACCTCCGCCGCCGCGCTCGACGTCGAGCCGCGCGAACGCGTCGAGCGCGATGCTGCAGCATCGTCATCGCGTGCTCGCAGCGCGCGCGCGCGACGTCGTAGTAGCGCACGCGCGCAAGCCGGTCGCTGCCGCGCGTCTGCGCGGCCTTGTACGCGATCTTCTTGGCCTCGTCGCCGATGCGCTCGAGGTCGTTGACGATCTTGGTGACCGTCAGCACCATGCGCAGGTCGATCGCCGCCGGCTGGCGGCTGCGCGATGATCTGCGCGCATTGCTGGTCGATGCGTGATCTGCAGCTGGTTGATCGCCGCCTCGTCGGCGCCGACGGCGTCGATGCAGGTGGCGTCGTCGTCCTTCTGCGAGAGCGCCTCGATCGCGCGCGTCAGCTGCTTCTCGACCATGCCGCCCATCGACAGCACGCCGGAGCGGATGCGCCTCCATCTCGGCGTCGAACTGCTTGTTCGTATGATCGTGTGCTCATGTCGGTGCTCCTTACCCGAAGCGGCCGGTGATGTAGTCCTCGGTCTCCTTGCGCCCGGGCTTGCAGGAAGATCTGGTCGGTCTCGCCGAACTCGATCAGCTCGCCCAGGTACATGTAGGCCGTGTAGTCCGACACGCGCGCCGCCTGCTGCATGTTGTGGGTGACGATGGCGATCGTGTAGTCGGCCTTGAGCTCGGAGATCAGCTCCTCGATCTTGCGCCGTCGAGATCGGGTCGAGCGCGGAGGTCGGCTCGTCGAGCAGCAGCACCTCGGGCTTGACCGCGACCGCGCGCGCGATGCACAGCCGCTGCTGCTGGCCGCCGGAGAGCGCCATGCCGCTCTGCTTCAGCTTGTCCTTCGCCTCGTCCCACATCGCCGCCTTGGTGAGCGCCCATTCGACGCGCTCGTCCATCTCGCGCGCGCGACAGGCTCTCGTAGAGCCGCACGCCGAAGGCGATGTTGTCGTAGATCGACATCGGGAACGGCGTCGGCTTCTGGAACACCATGCCGATCTTGGCGCGCAGCAGGTTGAGGTCGGTTCCGGCTCGAGGATGTTGCGGCCGTTGAACATGATCTCGCCCTTCGGCGCGCTGCCCCGGGTAGAGCGAGTACATCCGGTTGAGCGTGCGCAGCAGCGTCGACTTGCCGCAGCCGGACGGGCCGATGAACGCGGTGACGCGCCGCTCGGCGATGTCGAGGTTGACGTTCTTGAGCGCCCTGGAACTTGCCGTAGAAGAAGTCGAGATGCGCGATCGACATCTTCGGCGGCGCCGGCGGCCGGTTCGGCGCCTCGACCTTGCGGCGGGCAGCATCGTTTCCGAGTTCATTGCACGTTGCCTCGCCGGTGTCGCTCAGCGGACCGACGCCTGCCGGAAGACGGTGCGCGCGAGGATGTTGAGTGACGAGCACCGTCGAGCGTGATCAGCAGCGCGCCGGCCCAGGCGAGCGCCTTCCAGTCCTCGAACGGGCTCATCGCGAACTGGAAGATCACGACCGGCAGGTTGGCCATCGGCGCGTTCATGTCGGCGCTCCAGAACTGGTTGTTGAGCGCGGTGAACAGCAGCGGCGCGGTCTCGCCGGACATGCGCGCCACCGCGAGCAGGACGCCGGTGATCACGCCGCCGCGCACGGCCTTCAGCGTGACCATCAGGATGACCTTCCACATCGGCGCGCCCAGCGCGACCGCCGCCTCGCGCAGGCTGTTCGGCACGAGGTAGCAGCATGTTCTCGGTGGTGCGCACGACGACCGGAATGGCGATCAGCGCCAGCGCCATCGAGCCCGCCCAGCCCGAGAAGTGCTGGACCTGCATCACGTAGACCGTATAGACGAACAGGCCGATGACGATCGACGGCGCCGACAGCAGGATGTCGTTGATGAAGCGCGTCGCCTTGGCGAGCCAGCCGGCCTTGCCGAACTCGGCGAGGTAGATGCCGGCGAGGATGCCGATCGGCGTGCTGATGAACGTCGCCGTCGCGCACGATCACGAGGCTGCCGAAGATCGCGTTCTTCAGTCCGCCGGCCGACCCCGGCGGCGGCGTGTTCTGCGTGAACAGCGCCGGCGACAGCGCGGCGAAGCCGTTCCGGAACAGCACGAACAGGATCCACAGCAGGAACGCCATGCCGAACGCCATCGTGCCCAGCGACATCACGAGGTTGAAGCGGTTGACGAACAGGCGCCTGCGGTAGCGGGTTGCTCATGGCCGTTCCGCGTGGCGATCCTCAGGTCCTCGCGCCCTCGCCGCGGGCGAGGCCGGCGATGAGGAAGCGGCTGGCGGCGAGCACGATGAACGTCAGCACGAACAGCACGAGGCCGAGCGCGATCAGCGACGCACGGTGCACGGGGTCCGCCGCCTCGTTGAACTCGTTCGCCAGCGCCGAGGCGATGGAGTTGCCGGGCTCGAACAGCGAGGCGCTGATCCGGTACGCGTTGCCGATGACGAACGTGACCGCCATCGTCTCGCCCAGCGCACGGCCGAGTCCCAGCATGATGCCGCCGATGACGCCGATCTTGCGTGTACGGCAGCACGATGTTGCGCACGACCTCCCATGTCGTGCAGCCGATGCCGTAGGCCGATTCCTTCAGCACCGGCGGAACGATCTCGAACACGTCGCGCATGACCGACGCGATGAACGGAATGACCATGACCGACAGGATGATGCCCGGCCGAGAGCACGCCGATGCCGTTGGGCGCGCCCTGGAACAGCGGGCCGAGCAGCCAGACGTGCCGAAGACGTTGCGTCAGCGCGGGCTGGACGTGATCGCCGAAGAACGGCGCGAAGACGAACAGGCCCCACATGCCGTAGATGATCGATGGGATGGCGGCGAGCAGCTCGACCGCCGTACCGAGCGGGCGCTTGAGGACCGCCGGGCACATCTCGGTGAGGAACAGCGCGATGCCGAAGCTCACCGGCACGCCGATCAGCAGCGCGATCGCCGACGTCACCAGCGTGCCGTAGATCGGCGCCAGCGCGCCGAACTGGCTGGTGACGGGGTTCCAGACGTTCGGTGAAGAAGAAGCCGAAGCCGAATTTCTGCAGCGCCGGCACGGCGGCGATAGGCGAGCGCGACGAGGATCCCGGCCAGCAGCGCGAGCACGAGCACCGCGAAGAAGCGTGTCGTGCCCTCGAACAGGACGTCCTGCCAGCGTCCGGCGGCGGCCGCGACCGACCGGAGGAGTCGGATCGCGCTCGTCCTCGCGCGAGGCGCGCTCGGTCATCGGAAGTGGGAATCGCGGCGGTGACTTGCGAGGCCGACATGATAGCGCCCCTCGAAACAACGCCGGCCACGAAGGCGGTTCGCGGCCGGCGGAGGAGGCAGACGGGAAGCTCGGGCGGCTGGAGACGATGCGCGCTGTCATTCGTTCCAGACGGATTTGCCGGCCCCGTCCTTGACCTGCGACCTTCCAGGCGTCCTCGATCGACCTTGGACGACGCTGTCCGGCAGCGGCACGTAGTCGAGCTCCTCGGCCATCTTCTGGCCGTTCTTGAACGCCCAGTCGAAGAACTTGAGCACCTCGGCGGCGTTCTCCGGCTTGTCCTGCTTGACGTGCATCAGGATGAAGCTCGCGCCGCTGATCGGCCAGCATCCTTGCCCGGCTGGTCGGTGAGGATCTGATAGAACCCGGGCGCGTTCTTCCAGTCGGCGTAGGCCGCCGCGGCCTGGAACGTGGCGTCGTCCGGCTGCGCGATACTGGCCTTCCTTGTTCTGCACCAGCGCGTAGTCATCTTGTTCTGCTTGGCGTACGCGTATTCGACGTAGCCGATCGACGCCCTTGATGCGCTGCACGTACGCGGCGACGCCTTCGTTGCCCTTGCCGCCGACGCCTTCCGGCCACGCCACCGCCGTGCTCGAGCCGACCTTGCTCTTCCACTCGGGGCTCACCTTCGACAGGTAGTCGGTCAAGATGAACGTCGTGCCCGAGCCGTCCGAGCGGCGCACGACGGTGATCGGCTCGTCGGGCAGCTTGACGCCGGGGTTGAGCGTCGGCGATCGCCTTGTCGTTCCACTTCTTGATCTTGCCGAGGTAGATGTCGCGCCAGCAACGGGCCCGGTGAGCTTGAGCTGGCCCGGCGCGATGCCTTCGATGTTCACCACCGGCACGACGCCGCCGATGATCGCCGGAAACTGCATCAGGCCCGCCGCGTGCAGGTCGTCGGGCTTGAGCGGCATGTCGGACGCGCCGAAGTCGACGGTCTTCGCCTTGATCTGCGCGATGCCGCCGCCCGAGCCGATCGACTGGTAGTTCATGCCGATGCCGGTCTTTGCCTTGTAGGCCTCGCGCCCACTTGGCATAGATCGGGTACGGAAACGTCGCGCCGGCGCCGGTGATGTCGGCGGCAAGCGCCGGCGCGGCGAGGCCGAGCGCCAGCGCGGCGGCGGCGAGGAAATTCGAGAGCGGCTTCATGGTGCCCCTTCGGTCGTGGTTTCGCATGGGCGCATTGTCGGCGGCCCATGTGACAGGGCCGTGACAGGGAGCGAAAACGCGGGCACGTCGCGCCGGACTCGCCGGCGTTGCCCGGCTTTCACGCCGAGGCGGGTGGGCCACGGCCTCAGGTGCGGGCGTCGCCGTGATACAACCGCACGGTGTGCCGGGCGTCGGCGAAGAACAGCGCGCGCTCGGCGAGGAGGCCGATCAGGTTGAGCAGGCACGCGACGACGACGATGGGCGTCTGCCACCACGCGCCGATCACCCACGCGAGCGGAACGACGACCCCTGCGAGCCAGAATGTGGTCAAAAGCAACGTGCGGTGCGCTCGCGCGAGACGGAACCCGAACTCGTCGGTGAGGAAGGTGCCGCCGGTGTGACCGGCGTCGAGCAGCCGCGCCCGCATGACGGACGGCGTGCCGGGCCCCGCCGGCGGACGGACCCCCTGCGCGACGCCGATGGCCTGCTCGAGCGAAACGGCGCCGGCCGGGGAGCGGATCGCGCGCCAGTAGCCGATCTTGACGATCGCCACGACCACCGCCAGCGCCAGGCAGAGATGCGCGAGCCGGACGCTGTTCGACGCATCGACGCGCGCGACGGCGAGCAGCAGCAACGCCCCCGACCAGTGACCCAGCACGAAGTAGGCGACCGGCGTAAAGCGCGTGTGCCATTGGCGGATCGGCTTCAGGCTCGCGTAGATCATCGCCGTGCAAACGAGCACGGTCCAGGCGAGCGCGATGGTCAGCGTCGCCAGCAGCGAGCGGAGCAGTCCCTCGATTCCGGCCACGAGCGCTGCGACGAGCGCGACCACGACGACGATCAGCAGCAGGGCGAACACGGCCTCGCGCGACAGCCACGACGTGCGGAAGCGCGACAACGCGCGCCACGCGTTGCGCGGATTCGCGAGGTGCAGCGTCGACGACGCCAGGCCCGCCGTCGTCAGCGCGAGCCCAAGGCCGGCGGCCTTCGGCAGCGCTTCCGGGAACAGCCACGGCAGATGGAACAGCGCGACGCAGCCGGTGAGCGCCAGCACACCGAGACCCGCGCCGGAAAGCACGGTGAAAAAGAGGATCGAGAGCGCGGGCTTCATCGCCTTGCAGCGGCGACGCAACGGCCCGCGGCGCCCCGCGCGTCGGGCGCCACGCGTTCCGGGCGGGCCGCGCGAGCCTTCATCGCGTGACGAACTGGCGCGCGGCGTCGATCAGGCGTGCGAGCGCCGGCGCACCGCCGTCGGACGCAGGTCCGGTGCGGGTTGCGACAACCGGCGGCTCGCGCGGCGGCAGGTAGCGGTTGACGGGCTTGTAGCCGAGCTCGGGCATCAGGCCGAACCCGCCGCGCTCGGCCGTGAGCTTCGACACCTGCGACGACGGATCGTCGAAGTCGCCGAAGAAGCGCGCATGCGCAGGGCACGCGAGCACGCACGCCGGCTGCCGCTCGGGCTCGGGCAGCGTCGCGTCGTGGATGCGGTCGACGCACAGCGTGCATTTCTTCATCGTTCCCGAGGCGGGATCGAGCTCGCGCGCGCCGTACGGACACGCCCAGGCGCACAGGTTGCAGCCCATGCACTTGTCCTGGTCGACGAGCACGATGCCGTCGGAGCGCTTGTACGACGCGCCGGTCGGGCACACGGTGACACAGTCCGCGTCCTCGCAGTGCATGCACGACAGCGGGAAGTTGACCGTCTTCTACGCCGGATAGGCGCCGACCTCGTAGTGACGCACGCGGTTGAACCACACGCCCGAGGGATCGGCGCCGTAGGGATCGTCGTCGGTGAGCGGCCCGCTGATCGCCGACGCGCCGTTCCATTCCTTGCACGCCGTGGCGCAGGCGTGGCAGCCGACGCAGGTATCGAGGTCGATGACGAGTCCGAGCTTCATCGCGCGTTCCAGCGCAGCCGGGACGGCGGCCGCGCTTCGTGGGGCAGCGGCGGCAGCGGGTCGAACGTCGGCCACGTGCCCGTCTCGCCGGGCGCGGCCTTGACCACGCGCACGCGCAGATCGAACCAGGCGGCCTGCCCGGTGACCGGGTCGGCATTCGGGCGCCGCTGCGGATCGTCGCCGCCCTTCGGCAGCAGCTCCGAGATCAGGTGATTGAGCAAAAAGCCGGTGGTCGCCTCGGGCGCGTCGGCGGACAGGCCCCACGCGCCGCCCAGCTTGCCGACGGCGTTCCACGTCCACACGGTGTTCGCTTCCACGCCCTCCATCGTGCGCAGCCGGCAGCGCACCCGGCCGTGGTGCGACTCGACCCACACCCAGTCGTCGTCGGCCAGGCCGAGCGTCGCCGCAGTGCCGCGATTCATGTACAGGTGGTTCGCCGACAGGATCTGCCGCAGCCACGCGTTCTGCGAATCCCACGAGTGGTACATCATCATCGGCCGCTGCGTGATCGCGTTGAACGGAAAGTCCTCGCTGCGCGATGCGCTGGCTTTCGAGCGGCGGGTACCAGAACGGCAGCGGATCGAAATACGTCGCGACGCGCTCGCGGTCGGCCGGCGACGGCGGCTGCGGCCCGTCGTACAGGCCCTGCCCGGCCAGGCGGAACTTCTGCAGCGGCTCCGAGTAGATCTGCATCGTGACCGCCACCGGCGGCGTGCCGAACAGCGCATGCTTCTCCGCGAACTCCAGGTAGTCCTTGTTCGCGTACTTGTAGTAGCGCATCGATTCGGGCCAGTGATAGGCGAAGAACGACCCGTGCTCGATGTATTTCTCCCACTGCCGCGGATTCGGCTTGCCGCGCAGCTGCGACTCGCCGTCCTCGCCGCGCCATCCGGCGAGAAAGCCGATGCCGGGCAGCTTCTCGTAGTTGACGATGAAGTCCCGGTAGTCGGCGAACTTGCGCGAGCCGTCGGCCTTGGTGAACGCCGGCAGCCCCAGCCGCGACGCGAGCTCGACCAGCACGTCCTGCCACGGGCGCACGTCGCGGTCGAGCGCGAACGACCGGGTGGCGGATCGCGTCGGCCGCGGCGTCGGGCTCGGAAATCGGCCGGTCGAGCAGCGAGATCGCGTCGTGGCGCTCGAGATACGTGGTGTCCGGGCAGCACGAGGTCGGCGAAATGCCACGGTCTCCGAGTGGAACGCGTCGACGACGACGACGAACGGGATCGCGTACTCGCCGCCGCGCGTCCTTGCGCGACAGCATCTCGCGCGTGCCCGTCGTGTTCATCGACGAGTTCCACGCCATGTTGGCCATGAACAGGAGAAGCGTGTCGATCGGGTAGGGATCGTGGTTCGCCGCGTTGGTGATCACCATGTGCATCAGGCCATGGGCGGCGAGCGGGCTCTCCCACGAATACGCGCGGTCGATGCGCAGCGGCTTGCCCGCGGCGTCGATGACGAGGTCCTCGGGCTTCGTCGGGTTGCCGTTCGGCATGCGGCGTAAGCGGCGTGTCCGGGGCGAAGATCACGTCCGGATCGTTCTCCGGCAGCGAGCGCATCGGGATGCGGCGCGGATACGGCGCGCGCGCGCGGAAGTTGCCGGGGCCGTCGAGCGCGCCGAGCAGCATCTGCACGAGGTGCAGCGCGCGGCAGGTGTGGAAGCCGTTGGAGTGCGCGGAGATGCCGCGCATCGCGTACATCGCCACCGGGCGGCCCGACGACCGTGTCGTGCGTGCGGCCCCACATGTCGGTCCATCGGATCGGCAGCTCGACCGTCTCGTTGAACGCGACGTGGGCCATCTCGCGTGCGAGGCGCTCGATCGTCTCGGCGGGCACGCCGCACTCGGCGGCGACGCTCGCGGGCGCGTAGCGCGCATCGAGATAGCGCGCCGCGGCGAGCGAAAGCACCGTCGTCACCGCGCGGCCGTCGGGAAGCGTCCACGCGCCGAACAGCGCGGGACGCACGTCGGCGCCGGAGGCATCGGCGAACGCCTGCGCCGCCTCGTCGTACACCAGCGGATTGCCGCCGGAGTCGCGGGCGAACAGGCCGTCCTGCGCCGTTCCCGGCGCCTGCACGACGAGCCACGGCGCGTTGGTGTGGCGCGACAGGAACGCGAAGTCGATCGTCGCCGTCGGCCAGGCAGCACGTGGACGATCGCCAGCGCAAGCAGCCCGTCGCTGCCGGGCCGCATCGGAATCCATTCGTCGGCGATCGCCGAGTAGCCGGTGCGCACCGGGTTGATCGACACGAACTTCGCGCCGCGGCGCTTCAGCTTGTCGAGGCCGATCTTGATCGGATTCGACGAGTGGTCCTCGGCGACGCCCCACAGCACGAAGATACTTCGCGCAGGTCGAAATCCGGCGTGCCGAATTCCCAGAACGAGTAGCCGATCGAGTACAGGCCCGCGACCGCCATGTTCACCGAGCAGAAGCCGCCGTGCGCCGACCAGTTCGGCGTGCCGAACTGCTGCGCCCACAGCCCGGACAGCGCCTGCATCTGGTCGCGGCCGGTGAAGAAGGCGAGCTGGGTCGGGTTGGTCGACGCGTATCCGCGTAAGCCGCGCGGTCAGCAGGTCGAGCGCCTCGTCCCAGCCGATCTCGGAGAACTCGCCGGCGCCGCGCGCGCTGCCGGGCTTGCGCAGCAGCGGCCCGCGGAGCTTCGCGGGCGAGTTCTGCTTCATGATCCCGGCCGAGCCCTTCGCGCACAGCACGCCCTGGTTGACCGGATGGTCGGGGTTGCCCTGGATGAAGCGCACCTTGCCGTGCTGCGTCGTCACCTTGATCCCGCACCGGCACGCGCACATGTAGCAGGTCGTGCAGTGCGTCTTTTGCGCCGACCGGTCCTCGCGCGGCAGTTCGCGATCCTCGGCGGCGATCGTCATGCGAGCTCCGGCAGGCGCAGGCGCTGCACCTTGCCCGAGGGGCCCTTGGGCAGCTCGGCGACGAAGCGCAGGTAGCGCGGCGTCTTGTAGCGGCCGAGCTCGCGCAGGCAGTGGGCGCGCAGTCGGGTTCGTCGAGCGCGGCAGCCGGGCTTGACGACGACGCAGGCGAGGATCTCCTGCCCGTACGTGCGCGTCGGGAACGCCGACCGCCGCGCGCCTCGAGCACCGCCGGATGCCGCAGCAGCGCCTCGTCGATCTCGCGCGGCGCGATGTTCTCGCCGCCCTTGATGATCAGCTCCTTCGAGACGTCCGGTGATGAAATAGAAGCCGTCGCCGTCGCGAAAGCCGAGGTCGCCGGTGCGCGAGCCAGCCGTCGCGGAACGCCTTCGCCGTCGCCTCCGGCGCGCTGTGATAGCCGGCCATGACGTTGGCGCCGCGCAGCTCGATCTCGCCGTGCACGCCGTCGGCCGGCCACGCTGCCGTCCGGCGGCTCGACCACCCGCGCCGTCACGCCGAGCGGCTGCCGGCAGAGCCAGTACTTGCGCTGCGCGGGATCGAGCGGATTGGCTGAACGCGACCGAGGCGCATTCGGTGAGGCCCATCGCCTCGATCACCGCCGATGCCGAAGCGGGCCTCGAACGCGCGGTGCTGCTCCGGCGGCAACGGCGCCGACGCCGAGCGCGCGAAGCGCACACCGCGGCACGCCGCGCTTGCGCGGGCGTGAGGGCGCGGGCCGTTCAGCAGGTACGCGATGATCGTCGGCACGAGGTTGAGCCACGTCGGCCGGTAGCGCTCGACCAGCGGCCACCACTGCGACGCGCTGAAGCGATGCGGCATCACGATGCTGCCCCCGCACACCAGCGGGCTCACCGTGGCGATGCATTGGCCGTTGATGTGGTACAGCGGCAGCGACGACAGCACGCGGTCGTCGGCGATCAGCGCAAGCGCGCGTGCGACGGCGCGCCCGGCGTGCAGCATGTTGGCGTGCGTCAGCAGCACGCCCTTCGGCAGCCCGGTGGTGCCCGACGTGTACATGAGCATCGCCGGCGCGCTGCCGGCGAGCGGCGCCGGCGCGGCCCGGTCGGCGTCGGCGTCGGCGTCAGCCTCGGCGTCGGCGTCGGCGAGCGCGGCATCGACATCCACGACGATCGTGCGCGCCCCGCCGCCCGTGCGCGCGAGCGCCGCTCGAGCCGGGCCGCGGGCCCCGGCGCGGCGAAGATCACGTTTCGGGGCGGCGTGCGCGAGCATGTAATCGAGGTGCGCATCCTGGATGAGCAGGTTGACCGGGGACACGACGAAGCCGCCGTACATGGCGCCCAGGAAGATCGTCGCCGCGGCGGCGCCGTTGGCGAGCATGAACGACACCACGTCGCCCGGCACGGCGCCCTCGGCGCGGATCCGCGCGGCACGGCGCGCGCGATGCGCGCCAGCGCGGCATACGTGATCGTCGTGCCGGGCTCGGGCGCGATCAGGAACGGCGCATCCGGCCGACCCCGCGCGTGCGCGTCGATGACGTCGCGGAACGTGCGCATCGCGCCGGTCAGGCGCCGTAGCGGCGCCGATAGTCGCCGAACAGCTCGTCGTCGGTCGGCTCTTGCGCGTGCCCGGGCGCGAGCGGATGGACCACGCGCGTGATGTTGAGGAAGTGCCGGTAGTTGAGGTTGTCCGAGATGCTGTTGCCGCCCCACGTCCCGCAGCCCATCGACAGCGAGAACGGCAGCGCGTTGTCGAAGCTGCCGCCGGTGGCGAAGCAGTGCGCCTGGTTGACGATCACCCGGCAGACCGGCAGCGTCAGTCCCAGGGTGCGCGCCCGACCGGCGTCCCGCGTGTGGAGCCCGACCGAATGCCCGGTGCCCTGGTAGCGCAGCAGCCGCTCGGCCAGCGCGGCCGCCGCGGCGAAATCGGGTACGCGATAGAACGCGAGCACCGGGCAGAGCTTCTCGCCGGAGAACGGGTGCCCCGGCCCGACGCCGCGCTCGTCGACGATCAGGAAGCGCGCGCGATCGAGCTCCGGACGGACGAGTCCTCCCAGCGCGGCGATCGTCGGCGCATCCTGCGCAATGACGGCGGCCGCGAGCTTGCCTTCCGGCGAACATCTCCTCCTGCAGCCGCCGCGTCTCCTCCTGGTCGAGACGCACGCCACCCTCGCGCGCGAGCGCGTCCAGCAGGTTCGTCGGCGATGCGCTCGACGGCGATGACGCTGTTCTCCGACGAGCAGCTCGTCGCGTTGTCGAAGGTCTTCGATACCGCGATCTTGCGCGCGGCTTCGGCGACGTCGGCGGTGTCGTCGACGATCACCGCCACGTTGCCGGCGCCGACGCCGATCGCGGGCGTGCCGCTCGCATACGCCGCCCGCACGTTGGTCTGCGACCCGGTCGCGACGACGAGGTCCGCCTGGCGCATCAGCTCGAACGTGTGCTCGCGCGACACCGGTGCGGGCAGCGCCTGGACGAGGTCGCGCGGCGCGCCGACGCGCTCGAGCTCGGCGTGCACGTACTGCAGCAGCAGCGCGAGCGTCGATGCCCCGTGCGGCGACGGCGCGACGATGATCGCATTGCGGCCCTTGAGCGCATTGATGATGTTGTTGGCCGGCGTCGCCGCCGGATTGGTCGACGGCGTGATCGCGGCGACCACGCCGACCGGGCGCGCGATCTCGATGATGCCGCTGCCGGCATCCTCGTCGATCACGCCGACCGATTTCGCCCCGCGCAGGTCGCGCAGCAGACCCATCGTCTTGCGCCGGTTCTTGGCGACCTTGTCGGCGACGTTGCCGAGACCGGTGTCGCGCACGGCGAGCTCGGCGAGCGCGCGGTTGCGCGCCGGCTCGACGATCGCCCAGCCCGCGGCTGCGACCGTCAGTCGACGTCGGCCTGCGACCAGTCGTCCACGCGCGCGCTGACGCGCCGCGGGCGCGCGCGACGATCGCCGCGATCGCGGCCGCGGGCGTGCTCACCGGCGCCGCCTCATTCGCGGCGATCGATCGTCGCGCGACCCGATCGCCGCTGTGCGCGGCGCTCACCGGGCGCGCTCGTCGATTGGTACTTGGCGAGGTGGCGCGTCGGCAGCGCCAGCGCATCGCGGCGGAACGGGTCGCCCAGCTCGCGCGTCACCATCATCTCGAGCACCGTCGTCCTGCCCTCGCGCCTGCGCCTCGGCGGCCGCGCGCAGCGCGGGACCGACGTCGGCCACCTTGTCGATGCGCACGCCCTCGGCGCCCATCGCCTTCGCGACGGCCGCCCACGACGGCTGCCTGTCGAGGTTCACGCCGACGAAGCGGTTCTCGTAGAAGTCGACGTGGTTCTTCTTCTCGGCGCCCCACTGGCCGTTGTTGAACACGACCGCCGTCACCGGGATGTTCTCGCGCACGCAGGTCTGCAGCTCGCCGAAGCTCATGCCCCACGCGCCGTCGCCGACGTAGGCGATCGCGGGGCGATCGGGCGCGGCGACCTTCGCGCCGACGATCGTCGGGAACGCGTAGCCGCAGTTGCCGAAGCTCATCGCCGCGAACATCGAGCGCGGCCGGTCGAAGCGCAGGTAGCTGTTCGACACCGAGCAGATGTTGCCGATGTCGGTCGACACCATCGCGCCGTCGGGCATCGCCCGTTCGAGCTCGCGCAGCATCTGCCGCGGGTGCATGTGCGCCCGACTCGCGCTGACACCTCGACGCGACCACGCGTCCTTCTCGTGCGTCCAGCCGTCGAGCTCGGCCTCCCAGCCGCGCTTCTCCTCGGCGATCGTCGCGGGCGCGCCGCGCGGTTGGCGCTCGCAGGCCAGCGACCTGCCCTTCGAGGCGGGCGATCAGCGCGCGCGCCGCGGCGCCGGCATCGGCGCAGATGCCCACCGAGATCGGCTTGACGAGTCCGAGCATCTTCGGGCGTCGGCGTCGACCTGGATGATCTTCGCGTCCTTCGGCCAGTAGTCGAGGCCGTGCTGCGGCAGCGTGCCGAACGGGCCGAGGCGCGTGCCGAGCGCCAGCACGACGTCGGCCTTGGCGATCAGCTTCATCGCCGCCTTCGAGCCCTGGTAGCCGAGCGGGCCGCACCACAGCGGATGCGCGCGACGGGAACGAGTCGTTGTGCAGGTAGCTGCATGCGACCGGCGCCTGCAGCAGCTCGGCGAGCGCGACCGCGTCGGCCTGCGCGCCGCCCATCACGATGCCGCCGCCGGCGAGGATCACCGGGAACTGCGCCGCCGCGAGCAGCTCCGCCGCCTCGTCGAGGCTCCGCTCGCCGCCGGCGCCGCGCTCGATCGACCAGCGGCCGCGGAATCTCGCACTCGATGTCGCCGTAGAAGAAGTCGCGCGGGATGTTGAGCTGCGTCGGCCCCATCTCGAGCAGCGCGCGATCGAACGCGCGGCCGGTCAGCTCGGCCATCCGCGCCTTGTTGTTCACGTGCGCCTGGTACTTGGTGATCTTCGAGAAGATCGGCAACTGCTCGGTCTCCTGGAAGCCGCCCAGGCCGAGCGTCATCGTGCCCGTCTCCGGCGTGACCACGACCACCGGCGAATGCGCCCAGTACGCGGCGGCGGTCGAGGTGACGAAGTTGGTGATGCCCGGGCCGTTCTGCGCGATGCAGACGCCGTGACGGCCCGACACCCGCGCGTAGCCGTCGGCCATGTGGCCGCCGCCCTGCTCGTGGGCGACCGAGATGAAGCGGATGCCGGCCAGCGGGAAGAGATCGAGCGCGTCCATGTACGCCGAGCCGACGATGCCGAAGACGTTCTTGACGCCCTGCGCGACGAGCGTTTCGACGAACGCCTCGGACGGCGTCATCTTCTGGCGGCCGGTGACCGGCAGCGGCATATCGACGGGCTTGTTCACGGCAGGCTCCTGGGACGGCGGACGAAGCGGACTGGGGCACGCGATCCGGCGGCCGGATCGCGGGGGAGGACAGTGTTCCACAGCCTCCGCCCGATGACAACGGCCACGAAAACTGGCTTGCCGCGTTCCACATTTCGAGATAACGTCGCTCGCCATGGCCCGCAAGGTCGACCGTACGTCCCCGCTGCTGCGCGCGTTCGCCCTGCTCGAGCGGGTCGCGGCCGCCGACGCGCCGCTGTCCCTCGCCGACGCCGCGGCGGAGGTCGCGCTGCCGAAGCCGACCGTCCACCGGATGGTCGCCGCGCTCGAGAACGCCGGGCTCCTCATGCGCGAACCGGGCGGGCGGCGCGTCGGCGCGGGTCCGCGACTCACGCGGCTCGCGCTCGACGTGCTGCGGCAGGGAGCGGCCGCCGGGCCGCGCCGCGCGATCATGCAGGCGCTGGCCGCCGCCATCGGCGAGACCGTGCAACCTGACCATGATCGAAGGCGGCGACGTCGTGTATCTCGACCGCGTCGAATCGGAGTGGCCGTTGCGCATCGCCCTGCACGCGGGCTCGCGCGTGCCGCTCCACTGCTCCGCCAGCGGCAAGCTGCTGCTGGCGCTGCTGCCTTCGGCGCGGCGCCGGCGGCTGCTCGACGCGCTGACGCTCACCCGCCACACGGCGCAGACGCTCGTCGACCGGCGCGCGCTTGCGCGCGAGCTCGTGCGCATCCGGCGCGAGCGGGTGGCGACCGGACAACGAGGAGTTCATCGCCGGGCTCGTCTGCGTCGCGGTGCCGGTGACGCTGGCCGACGGCCGCGTCATCGCCTCGGTCGCCGTGCACGCGCCGGCGGCGCGCATGCCGATCGTGGCGGCGCTGCGTCACGTGACCACGCTGCGCAACGCGGCAGGCGCGCTGGCGGCCACGCTCGACGACACCGCGCCGCGCCCGCGGCGGAAACCGGCGCGGGCGGCGGAGCCGCAGCGCATCCGCCGGTAGCACGGGCGCGATTTTGCGCTGGGCGGAACCTGCACCGCCCGGCGCCTTGGCGGGGCGATGCGATTTTGCGCTGGGCGGAATCTTCACCGCCTTGCGCCTTGGCGGGGCGAATCGCTACAGAAGTGCCGCGGCGCTGACGAACGGGTAGCCGAGCGCTTCGGCCACCGGCGCGCAGGTCACCGTTCCCGCGGCGACGTTGAGACCGTTGCGCAGGTGGACGTCCTCCGCCAGCGCGCGCTTCCAGCCCTTGTCCGCCAGCGCGAGCACGAACGGCAGCGTCGCGTTGTTGAGCGCGAACGTCGACGTCCGCGGCACGCCGCCCGGCATGTTCGCGACGCAGTAATGGACGATGCCGTCGATCGTGTAGACCGGGTCGGCGTGGGTCGTCGGGCGCGACGTCTCGAAGCAGCCGCCCTGGTCGATGGCGACGTCGACGACGACCGACCCCGGCTTCATCCGGCGCACGAGCGCCGCCGACACGAGCCTGGGCGCGGACGCGCCGGGGATCAGCACGCCGCCGATGACGAGGTCGGCGTTGGTCACGTGGCGCTCGATCGCGTCGCGGGTGGAGAACACGGTATTGAGCGGCCGTCCGAACTGCGTCCACAACCGCCGCAGGACGTCGACGCTGCGGTCGAGCACCCAGACCTCGGCGCCCATGCCGAGCGCGATGTGGATGGCGTGCGTGCCGACGACGCCGCCGCCCAGCACCACCACCTTGGCCGGATCGACGCCCGGCACGCCGCCCAGCAGGATCCCTTTGCCGCCGTGGGCCTTCTCGAGGTAGTACGCGCCGGCCTGGACTGCCATCCGGCCCGCGACCTCGGACATCGGCGCGAGCAGCGGCAAGCCGCCGGCCGCCGAGGTCACCGTCTCGTACGCGATGCACACTGCGCCGCTCGCGACGAGGTCGCGCGCCTGCGCGGGATCGGGCGCGAGGTGCAGATAGGTGAACAGGACCTGGCCTTCGCGCAGCAGCGCGCGCTCGGCCGCCTGCGGCTCCTTGACCTTGACGATCATGTCCGCGGCGTCGAATACCTCGCGCGCCGTCGCAGCCACGCGCGCCCCGGCGCGCGCGTAGTCGTCGTCGCGCATCCCGATGCCCTGCCCCGCGTCGCGCTCGACGACTACTTCATGGCCGTGGTGGACGACCTCGCGCACCGACTCGGGCGTGAGCCCGACGCGGTTCTCGAGGACCTTGATCTCCCTGGGTACGCCGATGCGCATGGCCGCTGGCCGAGGTCGTGACGGCGCGCAGTATAAGCGCAGCGGCCCGGGACCGGGACGGCGTCCGCCCGTCGATTCGGGGCGGGCGGTGGATGCCGCAGGCGGACGCGCCGGCGGCAGCGGACCCGCGCCAGGCTAGGCTGCGCTCTCCAGCGGCTCGCCGACCCGCGCGTCGCTGTCGAAGGTCTCGAGCCGCACGGGAAAGCCCCACAACCGGTGCAGGTAGGCGACGACCCTTTCCGCCGCGTCGTTGAGCGGACGGCCGCGCCGCTGCAGGTAGCGCAGCGTCAGCGAGCGGTCGCCGTGGCGGTCATAGTCGACGACCTGGATGTCCGGCACCCGCGATTCCAGCATGTATTCCTGCGCGAGCAGGTTGCGCACGCGCTTGTAGCCGTACTCGTCGTGGATGCACGCGACCTCGAGCGCGTCCTCCGCCGCGTGGTCGGCGAGCGCGAACAGGCGGAACTCGCGGATCAGGCGCGGCGACAGGAACTGCACGATGAACGATTCGTCCTTGAAGTTGCGCATCGCGAAATCGAGCGCCCGGTTCCAGTCGGTGCCCGCGAGGGCCGGGAACCACGCGCGATCCTCGGCGTCGGGATGCTCGCAGATCCGGCGCAGGTCGCTGAACATCGCGAAGCCGAGCGCGTACGGGTTCATGCCGCCGTACGCGGGCGAATCGAACGACGGCTGTGCGATGACGTTGGTGTGGCTCTTCAGGAACTCCAGCATGAAGCCGTCGTCGACGCGACCGTGCTCGTGCAGGCGGTTCAGGATCGTGTAGTGCCAGAACGTCGCCCATCCCTCGTTCATCACCTTGGTCTGCGACTGCGGGTAGAAATACTGGGCGAGCTTGCGCACGATGCGCACGAGCTCGCGCTGCCACGGCTCGAGCCTGGGCGAATGCTTCTCGACGAAGTAGAGGATGTTCTCCTGCGGGTCCGGGGGAAAGCGCTCCGGCGCGGCGGCTTCCCGGCGGACGGCGACGTCGGGCAGCGTGCGCCACAGATCGTTGAACTGCCGCTCGCGATGCGCTTCGCGCGCCGCCAGGCGGGCGGTCTCGGCCTTGAGCGAGCGCGCGCTGGGGCGGCGATAGCGGTCGACGCCGTGCGGCATCAGCGCGTGGCATGCGTCGAGGACGTCCTCGACGGCGGCCGTGCCGTGCCGCTCCTCGCATTCCATCACGTAGCGGCGCGCGAACACCAGGTAGTCGAGGATCGCGTCGGCGGCCGTCCATTGCAGGAATAGATGGTTGCCCTTGAAAAAGGAGTTGTGGCCGTAGCACGCATGCGCAATCACCAGTGCCTGCGTCGTAACCGTGTTTTCCTCCATCAGGTAGGCGATGCAGGGATCCGAATTGATGACGATCTCGTAAGCGAGTCCCTGCAGGCCGCGGCGATAGGCCTGCTCGTTGCGGATGAATTCCTTGCCGTACGACCAGTGGGGATAGCCGATGGGCAGGCCGCTCGACGCATAGGCGTCGAGCATCTGCTCGGACGTGATGACCTCGATCTGGTTGGCGTACGTGTCGAGGCCGAACTCGGCGGCGACCCCGGCGATGGCGGTGTCGTACTTCTCGAGCAGCTCGAAATCCCAGTCGGCGCCGCGGGAGATCACGTCGCTCATGCGCTCGTCTCCTTGCGGAAGAGCTCGCGGAACACCGGGTAGACCTGGTCGCGCTGCGAGGCGCGCTTCATCGCGAAATTGCGCGTCTGCTCGGCCACCTGCTGGTACTCGACCCACAGCGGCGACGTCTGCTCGGAAGCGTTGGGGGACGCGAGCTCGAGATAGGTGATAGTAGCGCGACGCCGGGAGCAGGTACTCGCGCAGGTAGCGCGCGCTGCGCGCGGGATCGGCGCCGAACGCGTCGCCGTCCGAGGCCTGCGCGATGTAGACATTCCAGCCGCTCGCGTAGCGCGCCGCGCGGATGGTCTGCGCGAGCTCGAGCGCGGAGAGCACGACCGTGCCGCCGGAGCGGCGGTCGTGGAAGAACGTGTCCTCGTCCACCTCCTCGGCGTCGTCGGTATGGCGGACGAACACCAGCTCCACCTCGGTCGTACTTGCGGGTGAGGAACAGGTAGAGCAGCGTGAAAAAGCGCTTGGCCAGGTCCTTCTTGTCCTCGTCCATCGACGCCGAGACGTCCATCAGGCAGAACATCGCGGCGCGGGCGACCGGCTCGGGACGCTGGACCCGGTGGCGATAGCGAAGGTCGTGATCGTCCAGGAACGGCAGCGCGCCGCGCCGGCGCCTGAGCCGCGCGATCTCGTCGTGGAGCGCGCTCGCGTGCGCGGCGCCGCCCGCGGCGACGGCCAGCGCGAACGCCGCCTCGGCCTCGGCGATCTCGCGTCCCAGTCCGCCGGAAAGCGCGATCCTCCGCGCGAGGGACTGCGAAAGCGTCCGGATCACCGCAAGGTTGGACGGCGCGCCGTACCGCGTGTAGCCGGCGCGCACGCTCTTCCACAGCCGGGTCTGCGACAGCACCGTGCGCTCCAGGTTCGGGAGCTCCAGGTCGTCGAAGAAGATCTGCATGAACTCCTCGCGCGACAGCGAGAAGACGAACGCGTCCTCGCTCTCGCCGGTGCCGCCGGATTCCCCGCCGGCACCCTGGCGCGCGCCGTCGGGACGCGGGATGCGGTCGCCGGCGGCGTATTCGCGGTTGCCGGGCAGCACGAACTCGCGGTCGCCGCCGCGGCCGAAGCCGAACGAGGGCTCGGAGATGTCCTTGCGGGCGATCCGGACCTCGCCGCCCTGCTCGATGTCGGAGAGCTTGCGCTCCCCGACCATCTTCTTGACGGCGTCGCGGATCTGCGACTTGTAGCGGCGCAGGAAGCGCTCGCGGTTGACGGCGCTCTTGCCGCGTCCGTTCGCCCGCCGATCGATCAGCTGATGCATAGGCGACGGTACGGGATGCGGGCGCGCGTCACGAGGACTTGTGCACGCGGAGGTACCATTCCGCGAGCAGGCGCACCTGCTTCTCCGTGTAGCCCTTGGCGACCATCCGGGCGACGAAGTTCTGGTGCTTCTGCCTTCTCGTCGGCGGATGCCTTGGCGTTGAACGAGATGACGGGCAGCAGATCCTCGGTGTTCGAGAACATCTTCTTCTCGATCACCTCGCGGAGCTTCTCGTAGCTGCTCCACGCCGGATTCGCCCGCTGTTGTGGGCGCGCGCCCGCAGCACGAAGTTGACGATCTCGTTGCGGAAGTCCTTGGGGTTGGCGATGCCGGCCGGCTTCTCGATCTTCTCGAGCTCGCCGTTGAGCGCCGCGCGGTCGAAGCTTTCGCCGGTCTCCGGGTCGCGGTAATCCTCTTCCTGGATCCAGCAGTCGGCGAACGTCACGTAGCGGTCGAAGATGTTCTGGCCGTACTCGGCATAGGATTCAAGATACGCGGTCTGGATCTCCTTGCCGATGAATTCGGCGTAGCGCGGCGCCAGGTAGCCCTTGATGTGTTCCAGACAACGACGCCGGATCTCGTCCGGCAGGTCCTCGCGGGCCAGCCGCTGCTCCAGCACGTACATCAGGTGGACCGGGTTGGCGGCGATCTCGGTCTGGTCGTAGTTGAAGACGGCCGACAGGATCTTGTAGGCGAAGCGCGTCGACATGCCGGTCATGCCCTCGTCCACGCCGGCGTAGTCGCGGTATTCCTGCTGCGTCTTGGCCTTGGGATCGACGTCCTTGAGCGTCTCGCCGTCGTAGACGCGCATCTTGGAGTACATGCTCGAGTTCTCCGGCTCCTTGAGGCGGGTCAGCACCGAGAACTGCGCCATCATCTCGAGGGTGCCCGGCGCGCACGGCGCACCGGCCAGCGACGAGTTGGCGAGCAGCTTGGCGTAGATCTTCACCTCCTCGGACATGCGCAGGCAGTACGGCACCTTGACGATGTAGATCCGGTCCAGGAACGCCTCGTTGTTCTTGTTGTTGCGGAACGTGTGCCACTCCGACTCGTTGGAGTGGGCGACGATCAACCCGTTGAAGGGGATCGCGGAGAAGCCCTCGGTGCCCTTGAAGTTGCCCTCCTGGGTCGCCGTCAGCAGCGGATGCAGCATCTTGATCGGCGCCTTGAACATCTCGACGAACTCGAGCAGACCCTGGTTGGCGAGGCACAGCCCGCCGGAATAGCTGTAGGCGTCGGGGTCGTTCTGCGACAGGCTCTCGAGCTTGCGGATGTCGACCTTGCCGACCAGCGAGCGAGATGTCCTGGTTGTTCTCGTCGCCCGGCTCGGTCTTGGTGATCGCGACCTGGCGCAGGACCGACGGATTCATGCGGACGACGCGGAAGCTGGGCGATGTCGCCGCCGAACTCTGCGAGACGCTTGACCGCCCACGGCGACATGATCCCGTTGAGGTACCGGCGCGGGATGCCGTAGTCGCGCTCCAGCGCGTCGCCGAACTGCTCGGGCGAGAACAGGCCGAGCGGCGACTCGTTGACCGGCGATCCCTTGATCGCGTAGATCGGCCGCAGCTCCATCACCGCCTTGAGGCGCTCGGCGATCGAGGACTTGCCGCCGCCGACCGGTCCGAGCAGGTAGAGGATCTGCTTCTTCTCCTCCAGGCCCTGCGCGGCGTGCTTGAAGAACGCGACGATCTGCTCGATCGCGTCCTCCATGCCGTAGAACTCGCGAAACGCCGGATAGCGCCGGATGACCCGGTTGCCGAAGATGCGGCCGATCCGCGGATCGTTGCGCGTGTCGACCAGCTCGGGCTCGCCGATCGCGGCGAGCATCCGCTCCGCCGCCGTGGCGTAGGCGCCCCGGTCGCGCTTGCACAGCGTCGAGGTATTCCTCGAGGCTCATTTCGGCGTCCTGCGTCGCCGAGTAGTTCGACCGGTACTCGTCCAGCAATGTGGTCATCGTGACAATCCCATTCAACGTAGCAGCGAAATGCCGTCTTGCCTTGCCACCGCCACCCGCGGCAGACCGAATGGCGGCGTTGCTGTTGTTGTTGGGTCGGACGCGGCTTCTCGGCATCGCCGGCGTCCCGCCACAGAACGCGCGGAATCCACCGGCCGTTGACCCGCTTTGCGTCGGGCCACGGAGACACCTCGGAAACTCTCGTCGAGGCTTGACATGCCTCGATGACCACAGCTTCCGCATCTTCCTTTGTATGCTGCATAAGCCGTGCCAGCGCGCGAGATTGGCCGCCGGCGCCGGATTTGAGCGTCGAATCGAAATGCGGCGCAGCAAAAGCGTGCGTTTTTTGCCGGTCCCGCAGGCTTGTGGTGCGCGCGATGGCGAGGCAGTGCCCCTTTTTCGCTTAAGGACGTGTCGCGGCAGGTCATTGCCGCTTGCACCGTCGCCGCGGCAACCGCGAACCTTAAGGCGACAGGCCTTATCATGTAGGTTCGATCCGCAGCCTTCGCAGGAGATTCCGCATGGGTCATGCCGACCTCACGCTTCAACCCCGCCAGCACGCCGAGCCGGCCTCGCTCGATGAGTACTGGATGCCGTTCACGCCGAACCGCGAGTTCAAGTCCGATCCGCGCATCGTCGTGCGCGCCGAAGGCATGTACTACTGCAACGACACGCGGCGAGAAGATCATCGACGCGTCGTCCGGGCTGTTCTGCGTCGCCGCCGGGCCACGGCCGCACGCGAGATCGCCGACGCCGTCGGCACGCAGCTTGCGCGAGCTCGACTTCGTCGCGCCGTTCCTGCGCGGCCATCCGAAGGCGTTCGCAGCTGGCCGCGCGCATCGCGGAGCTCACGCCCGGCGACCTCGACCGCATCTTCTTCGTCAATTCCGGGTCCGAGGCCGTCGACACCGCGATGAAGGTCGCGCTCGCCTACCACCAGGCGCGCGGACAGAGCGGACGCACCATGTTCGTCTCGCGCGAGCGCGCCTATCACGGCGTCAATTTCGGCGGCGTCGCGCTGTCCGGCATGGTCAACAACCGGCGCAGGTTCGGACCGGCGCTCGCCGGCGTCGCCCACATGCGCCATACCCACCTCAAGGAGAACTACTTCACGCCAGGCAAGGCGAGCACGGCGCCGAGCTCGCCGACGACCTGCTGCGCTTCGTCAACCTGTACGGCGCCGAGAACATCGCCGCCTGCTTCGTCGAGCCGATCGCCGGCTCGACCGGCTGCCTGGTGCCGCCGAAGGGCTATCTCGAGCGGCTGCGCGAGATCTGCGACGCGCACGGCATCCTGCTCGTGTTCGACGAGGTGATCACCGGCTTCGGCCGCACCGGCCAGCCGTTCGCCGCGCAGAGCCTTCGGCGTCACGCCCGACATCATGACGATGGCGAAGGCGCTCACCAACGGCGCGCAGCCGATGGGCGCGGTCGCCATCTCGCGAGCGGATCCACGAGACGATCATGGGCGCCGCGCAGGAGGGCGCGATCGAGTTCTTCCACGGCTACACCTACTCCGGCGCATCCGGCCGCCTGCGCCGCGGGCCTCGCCACGCTCGACATCTACCGCAAGGAAGGCCTGTTCGAGCGCGGCGCGCGAGCTGTCGCCCTATTTCCAGGACGCCATGTTCTCGCTCAAGGACGCGCAGAACGTCGCCGACATCCGCGGCTACGGGCATGATCGGCCGCGATCGACTTCGTGTCGGACGGCGCGCCCGGGCAGCGGGGCAACATGCCTTCAGAAGAAGCTGTTCGACAACGGCCTCAACCTCAAGACCACCGGCGACTCCGCGATCATCGCGCCGCCGCTTCATCTCGGAGCGCGCCGCACATCGACAGCCATCGCCGACATCCTGCGCACGCACGCTGGCCGAGCTCTACAGTCGTCCCCGCAACCCAACTCGAACACCGGAGACATGGATGAGCAGCAGCAGACACGCATGGCGAGTGCTTGCAGGGAGCGCGATGGTCGCGATGATCGGCGGCGGCGCCGAGCTTCGGCGCAGCAGAAGGAAGTCACGATCGGCTACCAGGACATGCTCGACCCGTACCGCATCGCGCAGGACGCCAAGGAAATCGAGAAGGCGACCGGCTACAAGATCAACTGGAAGCAGTTCGGCGGCGGCGGCGAGGTCATCAAGGCGATGGCGTCGGGCGCGGTGCAGCTCGGCGAGGTCGGCTCCGCCGGCATCGCCGCGGCGGTGTCGCGCGGCGAGCCGTACGAGCTCTTCTGGATCCTCGACGACATCGGCGACGCCGAGGCGCTCGTGGCCAAGAACGGCTCCGGCATCAACATCGGTCAAGGACCTGAAGGGCAAGAAGATCGCGATGCCGTTCAACTCGACGACGCACTTCCACACGATGGTCGCGCTCGAGCAGGCCGGCGTCGAATCCGGCCGACGTGCAGATCCTCAACATGCGGCCGCCCGAAGTGCGCGCGGCGTGGCAGCGCGGCGACATCCAGGCGACGTGGATCTGGGATCCCGTGCTGTCCGAAGTGAAGAAGGACGGCAAGGTGATCATGACGTCGGGCAAGCTGTCGGCCGAGACCGGCAAGGCGACATTCGACGGCTACATCGTCAACAAGGACTGGGCGAAGGACCACCAGCGACTTCATGGTCAAGTTCGTCAAGGTCCTGGCCGACGGCCGACGCCAAGTACCGCGCGAACAAGGCGAAGTGGACGGCGGACTCGCCCGAAGTCAAGGCGGTCGCCAAGTGGTCGGGCGCCAAGCCCGAGAACGTTCCTGCGGGCATGGCGCTGTACAAGCTTCCCGACGCTCGCCGAGCAGGACGACGCAAGTGGCTGGGCGGCGGCAAGGACAGCGTCGCCGCGAAGGCGCTCGCGGCGACCGCGCAGTTCCAGCTGTCGCAGAAGCAGATCGAGAAGACGCTGCCCGACTATTCGGTGGCCGTGACGCCGCAGTACGTGAAGGACGCGATGAAGTGACGGCAGCGCCCCGCGCCCCGTGCCTGCGCCGCATGCGCGAAGCGGCGCTGCGGGAATCGGCGAGGGGCGCGTGAGCAAGCTCGAAGTCCGCCACGTCAGCGTCAACTACGCCGGGAGCGGCGGGCGCACCACGCTCGCCCTGTCCGACGTCAACCTGGCGCTCGACCCCGGCGACTTCGTCGTCGCGCTCGGCGCGTCGGGCTGCGGCAAGACGACGCTCCTGTCGTGCATCGCCGGCTTCATGCAGCCGTCGGCGGGCGAGATCGTCCTCGACGGCAAGCCGGTCGTCGGCCCGGGCGCCGAGCGCGGCGTCGTGTTCCAGAAGCACGCGCTGATGCCGTGGCTCAACGTCGCTCGAGAACGTCGAGTTCGGCCTGCGGATGCGCGGCGTCCCGCAGGCCGAGCGCCGCGCGATCGCGCTCGACAAGCTGCGCACTCGTCGGCCTCGAGAAGTTCGCCGACGTATCCGGTCTACCAGATCTCGGGCGGCATGCAGCAGCGCGTCGGGCTCGCCCGCGCGCTCGCGAGCGACCCCGAGGTGATGCTGATGGACGAGCCGCTCGGCGCGCTCGACGCGCTGACGCGCGAGCAGATCCAGGAGCTGATCCTCGACCTGTGGTGGAAGACGCGCAAGATGTTCTTCTTCATCACGCACAGCGTCGAGGAGGCGCTGTTCCTCGCCACCGAGCTCATCGTGATGACGCCGTCGCCCGGGCCGCATCGCGCATCGCTACAGGCTCGACTTCGGCCGGCGCTTCGTCGAATGCCGGGACGCGCGCAGCGGTGAAGGCCGACCCGCGATTCATCGCGCCTGCGCGAGGAGGTGCTGCGGCTCATCCACTCGGCGCCGTCGGCCGCGGAGACGCGGGCCGCCTGACATGAGCACGCTGCCGGCGCTGCGCGCGTCCGATCGCCCGACGCGGCGCGCAGCGGAGGGTGCCGCGCCGGCCGACGCCGCCGTCGACGGGACGTCCGCAGCCGGCCGCGCGCCGATGCGCACGATCAAGGGCTACAGCCTGCCCGGGGAAGGGCCGAGCACGCTGATCAGCGTCGTCACCGTCGTCGCGCTGTTCGCGCTGTGGTGGGTCGCCACGCACTTCGGCTGGATCAGGGACCTGTTCCTGCCCACGCCCGAGAAGATCATCACGAGCTTCGGCGACGCGTGGCACGGCGACATCCAGGGCGGCAAGCCGCTGTCGGAGCACTTCTGGTGGAGCCTGTATCGCGTGTTCGCGGCGTTCGTGCTTGCCTGCGTCACGGCGGTGCCGGTCGGCATCGCGATGGGCGTGTCGCGCATCGCCCGCGGCATCTTCGATCCGCCGATCGAGTTCTACCGGCCGCTGCCGCCGCTCGCCTACCTGCCGCTCATCGTGATCTGGTTCGGCATCGAGGAGACGGCGAAGATCGTGCTGATCTACCTCGCCTGCTTCGCGCCGCTCGCGATGGCGGCGCGCGCCGGCGTGCGCAGCGTGGCGATCGAGCAGATCAACGCCGCCTATTCGATGGGCGCCTCGAAGTGGCAGGTGATCTGGCACGTCGTCATTCCGGCCGCGATGCCGGAGATCCTGACCGGCATGCGCATCGCCATCGGCTTCGGCTGGACCACGCTCGTCGCCGCCGAAATGGTCGCGGCGACCGCGGGCCTCGGCCAGATGGTGCTCAACGCGTCGAACTTCCTGCGCACCGACGTCGTCATCATGGGCATCGTCGTGATCGGCGTGGTCGCCTACCTGTTCGACCTCCTGATGCGCTACGTCGAGCGCTGGCTCGTGCCCTGGAAGGGGCGCGTCTGACGGGGCGAAGCGCCCTTCCGTCGGCACACGATTGACAGCCTCCGGCGGCGTCGCCACGCTGGGGGATGTGAGCTACAACCCGCAATTCCAGAAGCTCGCCCACCGCGCGCGGTCCGCGCCCCCGCTGGCGGCCGCCGTCGTCTACCCCTGCGACGGCGAAACGCTGCAGCTCGCGCTCTCGGGCGAGTTCGCCGGGTACCTGGCGCCGAAGCTCGTCGGGCCGGAACGGCGCATCGTCGATGCGGCGCGCAAGGCCGGGATCGACATTTCCCGGCTGCCCATCGTGGACACCGAGGACGACGCGCGCGCGGCCGCGGCGCGCGCGGTGGCGATGGCGCGCGACGGCGAGGTCGACGCGCTGGTCAAGGGCAGCCTCGGCATCGAGGAGCTGATGACGCCGGTGACGCACCCGATGTCGGGACTGCGCACGGAGGCGCGCCTCACCCATGCCTACTTCCTCGACCTGCCCGGCTACGACCGCGGCCTGCTGCTCGCCGACGCGCAGCTCAACATCAATCCGAATCTCGCGGCCAAGCGCGACATCGTGATCAACACCATACGCCTGGCGCACGCGCTGGGCGTCGCCCGTCCGCACGTGGCGCTGCTCGCCGCGATGGACGGCGCGTCGGCGGCGTTTCCCTCGACGATCGAGGCGCTGGCGCTGAAGGAGATGGCGGCGCAGGGCCTCATCGAAGGCGCGCGGGTCGACGGTCCGTTCACGCCGGAGACCGCGCTCGCCGGCGATGCCGACCGCGCTCCCGCCAAGGACCGCGCGGACGCGCAACCCGACCGCGCCGCCGCGCTCGCGCGGGACGCCGACGGCGTGGCGGGCAACGCGGACGTGCTGATCGCGCCCGGCATGGAGGCGGCGCTGATGGTCCTGCGCACGCTGCTCGGCGTGACGCGCGGCCTCGCGGCAGGCCTCGCGCTCGGCGCCCGGGTGCCGATCGTCGTGCCGGCCCGCGGCGACTCGATCGAGTCGCGCATGGCATCGTGCGTCCTCGCGTCGCTCGTCGCGGCGTGGCAGCGCGTCCCCGGCAAGAGCGCCCTTCCTGCGAAGGCAAGCGAACCCGTCCCGCACGTGGCGTGAAGGCCGCGCAGCGGCCGTCGCCGGGGCGCGAGGCGCGGCAGCGCTAGGGGCGGATCACCGGTTTGCGCTAGAGTAGCGCGCCAAGACCGCGCGCCGCCCCGGCCGTCGGCCGGCGCAGAAGCCGCCTTCGCCGTTTCCGCTTTTTGTCCACGCCGACCCGCCGACTCTTCCCGTTTCTCGCGTGGCGCGAGCGCGTCACCCGCGACACGCTGCGCGCCGATCTTGTCGCCGGCCTGATCGCGGCCGTCATCGTGGTTCCCCAGGGCGTGGCCTTCGCGACCCTCGCCGGCATGCCGCCCGAGTACGGCCTCTACGGCGCGATGCTGCCCGCGATCGTCGGCGCGCTGTGGGGCTCGTCCTGGCACCTCGTTTCCGGGCCGACGAACGCCACGTCGCTGATGGTCTTCGCCACCGTCAGCGCGCTGGCCGCGCCGTTCTCCCCCGCCTACGTGACGCTCGTGCTCACGCTCAACCTCATGGTGGGGCTGATCAAGCTCGGCCTGGGCGTCGCGCGCCTGGGCGCGCTGGTGAACTTCATCTCGACCACCGTCATCGTCGGCTTCACCGCCGGCGCGGGCCTGCTGATCATCGGCGCGCAGCTGCACAACTTCTTCGGTGTCGACGTGCCGCAGCACCCGAGCTTCGTGCACGCCGTCGGTGAATTCGTCGCCCACGCGAGCGCCATCGATCCCTGGACGGTCCTGGTGGGCGCGGCCACGCTCGCCGCCGCCTGGGCCGGCAGGCGCTTCGCGCCCCGCGTGCCGTACATGCTGACCGCCATCGTCGGCGGCGGACTCGTCGCGTACGCGCTGGCTCGCACCGGCGTCGCGCGCGTCGCCACCGTCGGCGCGCTGCCGTCCGCCCTTCCGCCGCTTTCGATCCCCGACTTCTCGCCCTCGGTCTGGCGCGACCTCATGCCGGTCGCGCTCGCGCTGACGCTGATCGGCCTGGCGGAGGCGATCTCCAGCGCGCGCGCGGTGGCGCTCAAGACCGGCCAGCGCATCGACGGCAATCAGGAGTTCATCGGGCAGGGTCTCGCCAACATCAGCGGCGCCTTCACGTCGTCCTACCCGACGTCGGGCTCGTTCAACCGCACCGGCGCGAACTACGCCGCCGGCGCGCGCACGCCGCTCGCCGCCATTTTCTCGGCGGTGCTGCTGGTGCTCATCCTGCTGTTCGTGCGGCCGCTCGCCGCCTTCCTGCCGGTGGCGTCGATGGCGGCGATCCTCTTCATCGTCGCATGGAACCTGATCGACGGCGTGGCGATCCGCCGCATCGCGCGCACCAGCCGGGGCGAGGCGCTGACGCTGCTCGTGACGTTCGTCGCGACGCTCACGATCCGCCTCGAGGTGGCGATCCTCGTCGGCGTGCTCGTCTCGCTGCTCGTGTACCTGCAGCGCACGACGCATCCGCGGCTCACCCGCGTGCTGCCCGACCCGCACTCGTCGGAGCGGCGCTTCGTCGCCGTCGCGCACGCCGCCCCGCTCTGCCCGCAGGTCGACGTGCTGCGCGTCGACGGCTCGCTGTTCTTCGGCGCCGTGGAACACGTGCGCGACGAGCTCGACACCGCGCGCGCCGAGCGACCGGGCGTGCGTCACCTGCTGCTGGTCGGCAGTGGCATCAACTTCGTCGACGCCGCCGGCGCCGACATGCTCGCGCAGGAGGCGCGCGCGATGGCGGAGGCGGGAATCACGCTGCACCTTTGCAACCTGAAGGTGCCGGTGCGCGACGTGCTCGAGGCCAGCGGCGTCATGACCGTGCTCGGGGCGGCGCAGGTGCACGTCGCGAAAGCGGACGCGCTGCGCGCCATCTACGCGCAGCTCGACGCGGGCATCTGCGCGACCTGCGCCGCGCGCGTCTTCAACGAATGCCAGGACACGCTGCCCGATGGTCGCCTGCGCGACGCGCCGCGGCCCGACTTCACGCTCTCTCCCCCGGCGTAGGGGTGCGGCGGCTGTCGCCTTCGCCGTCCCCGTCACCGTCCCGTCCCCGTCGCCGCCCCGTCGGCTTCGCCCTCCCGGCTAGCAAACGCTAATCATTCTTATTTACATTAGGATTCCCTTCTGCTAGCCTAGTCGGCACCGCGTTTCCGGTCGCCGACGTCGATGCCGTTCCCGAATCCCCCCTCCGCCGCCCCGGCCGCCGCGCGCTCCCGCGCCGTGGCGCGGGTGCTCGCCGGCACCGCGCTTGCCCTCGCGACGACGTGCGCGCTGGCGCTGGAAACGCCGATCGGCAAGCCGCAGATCCACGCCGGGATGGAAATCGCGGCGGTCTACCTCCAGCCGGTGACCATGGAGCCCGAAGGCATGATGCGCCGGGCCGCCGACTCGGACATCCACCTCGAGGCCGACATCCGGGCCCAGGCCGACAATGCCAACGGCTTCGCCGATGGCACCTGGGTGCCCTACCTGGCCGTCAGCTACGAATTGACCAAGCAGGGCGCGGCGCAGAAGGGCACCGGCGCGCTGATGCCGATGGTCGCGAGCGACGGGCCCCACTACGGCGACAACGTGAAGCTGGCCGGACCGGGCAAGTACGTGCTGAAGCTGCGCATCGCGCCGCCGGACGGCCAGCACGGCGCGCATTTTGGTCGTCACACCGACAAGGAGACCGGCGTCGGCCCCTGGTTCAAGCCGTTCGAGCTCGAATACACGTTCGCCTTCGCCGGGGTCGGCAAGAAGGGCGGCTACTGAAAGCCGCCTGCTGCAATCCGGAGCCCACGTCATGCGCATCGTCCACGCCTTCGCCGTCCCGCTCGCCGCCGTGGCGCTGCTGGCCTTTGTCGCCGCATCGCCCGCGCGCGCCGCGGATGCGCTGCCCGTCTACAAGCTCGAGGTGCGCGACGGCGTGTTCGAGCCGGCCACGCTCGAGGTCGAGGCGGGAAAGCGCTTCAAGATCGAGATCAGCAACGTCGGCAAGGGACCGATCGAGTTCGAAAGCCGCGACCTGCGCCAGGAAAAAGTGCTGGCGCCCGGCGCGAAATCGTCCGTGGTGATCAACGCTCTGAAGCCGGGCACGTATACGTTCTTCGACGAGTATCACCTCGATCTGCCGAAGGGAAAGATCGTCGCCAAGTGACGCCGCCGCGCGCGGGCTGACCATGGGAAACGCACTGTTCATCGTCTGGCGGGAATCGACCGAGGCCATCCTGGTCGTCGGCATCCTGCATGCGTGGCTCGTCCGCCATCCGGAAGCCGCGCGGGGAATGCGCTACCTGTGGGGCGGCGTCGCGGCAGGGATCGGGCTCGCGCTGGCGCTCGCCGCCGTGATGCTCGGCGTCGCGGCGCTTTTGCCGGAGCACGCGCTCGAGTACTTCGAGCTGGCGCTGACGCTCGTCGCGGCGGCGCTGATCGTGCAGATGGTGCTGTGGATGCGACACCACGGCCGCACGCTCAAGCGCGAGCTCGAGAGCGAGTTGCAGCAGAACGCGAGCGCGGCGAAGTGGTGGGGACTGCTTGTCGTCGTCGCGCTGGCGGTCGGCCGCGAAAGCGCCGAGACGGTCGTGTTCCTCTACGGCCTTGGCGTACAGAACGAATCGCACCTGCAGTTCGCCGTGGTCGTGCTGCTCGGCCTCGGGGCGGGCTTCCTGACGTTCTGGCTCCTGCAGCAGGGCGGCAAGTACCTTTCGTGGCGCTGGTTCTTCCGCATCACGGAGATCATGCTCCTGCTCCTGGCAGGCGCGCTGCTCGTCTCGGGCGTCGACAAGCTGATCGCGCTCGACGTGCTGCCGCCGCTCGTCGATCCGGTGTGGGACACCTCGCGCGTGCTCGACGATTCCGGTCGCGTCGGCGGCCTCGTTGCCAGCCTCACCGGCTATCGGGCGCGGCCGGCGCTGCTCCCGCTGCTGCTGCTCGTCGCGTACTGGATCGCCATCGTTCCGTTGCTGCGCCGCAAGCCGCGCTGATGCGACGGCGATGACCGAGCCGGCGCTCGCCGCGTCCCTGCCGCCATCCGGCGTACGGCCTTCGTCGGGGCGCCCGCTGGCTGCCCTCGGCGAGGCGCTGCGCACGCACGCACGCGCCGTCGCCGCCGTGCAGTGGTGCGTGGTCGCGGCCTACGGGTTCCTCGTCGTCGTCCCCGCGTTCCTGCCGCTGCCGCCCGACGACGCGCGCTGGTTCAACAGCCTCGCCGTGTTCGCGCAGTGGGCGTTCTGGGGCTTCTGGTGGCCGTTCGTCATCCTGTCGATGTTCGTCGTCGGGCGCGCGTGGTGCGGCCTGTTCTGTCCCGAGGGAACGCTGACCGAGGCGGCGAGCCGCATCGGGCTGGGACGCGCGGTGCCGCGCTGGATGAAATGGGGCGGCTGGCCGTTCGTCGCCTTCGCGCTGACGACGATCTTCGGCCAGCTCGTCAGCGTCTACCAGTATCCGGCGGCGACGCTGCTCGTGCTCGGCGGATCGACGGTGGCGGCGGTCGGCGTCGGGCTCGTCTACGGCCGCGGCAAGCGCGTATGGTGCCGGCACCTGTGCCCGGTGAACGGCGTGTTTGCCGTGCTCTCGCGCGCGGCGCCGCTGCACTTCCGCGTCGACACCGCCGCGTGGACCGCGAACGCGCGCACCATCCCCGTCCATCCTGTCAACTGTGCGCCGCTGGTGCGCATCCGCCGCATGACCGGGCCGGCGGAATGCCACATGTGCGCGCGCTGCAGCGGCCTGCGCGGCGCCATCGCGCTGGAAGCGCGCTCGCCGAGCGTCGAGATCGCGACGCTCGCGCCGGCGTCCGCGCGCGGCTGGGACGCGGCGCTGATCGTGTTCGGCATGATCGGCCTCGCGATCGGCGCGTTCGAATGGAGCGCGCTGCGCGCGTTCGGCGAACTGCGCGCCGCCACGGTCGCCGTCGTCGTCGACCACGGTCCCGCGTGGCTGCTCGGCGACAACGCGCCGTGGTGGCTGCTGACGCACTACCCCCAGGTCAACGACGTGTTCACCTGGCTCGACGGATTGCTCATCGGCGCGTGGATCGTCGGCACCGCACTCGCGGTGGGCGGCTTCGTCGTCGCCTGTCTCGCGATCGCCGCGCGGGCACTGCCCGGCGCAAGGGCCGCGAACGTTTCGCTGCTCGCCTACGCGCTGATTCCGCTGGCCGGCGCCGGACTGTTCGTCGGTCTCTCGAGCCTCACCGCCACGCTCGCGCACAACGAAGGCATGCCGCTTCGCAACCTCGCGATCGTTCGCGCGCTCGTGCTCGCCGCGGCGGCCGCGTGGAGCGTGCGGCTCGCCGCGCGCCAGGTCCGGGCACGCGCGCCTGCCGGGTGCCGCGCGCGCGCGCTGGCGGCGTTCACGTTGAGCGTCGCCGGCATCCTCGCCGCGTGGGCGCCGTTCGTGTTCCGCGGCTGACCTTGACACCGAGGCTCACGGGCAACCTCGCCGACCCGTATCCGGGCTACCCGGACAACGCGGCGATACGATCGACCTGCACTCGCTCGCGACGCCCGCATTCGGCGGCTACTTCTGCCGCACGCAGTCCATGAAATAGCGCCGCCTGCTGCCGTCCATCTCCTCGACGAGGCCGTGGATGTCGGTCTCGAAGCCCGGGAAGCGCTCGTTGAAGCTCCGCGCGAACTGCAGATACTCGACGATCGTGCGGTTGAAGCGCTCGCCCGGGATCAGCAGCGGAATCCCGGGCGGATAGGGCGTCAGCAGCACGCCGGTGACGCGGCCCTCGAGATCGTCGATCTCGACCCGGTCGATCTCGCGGTGCGCCATGCATGCGAAGGCGTCCGACGGCTTCATCGCCGGCTGCATGTCCGACAGGTACATCTCGGTGGTCACGCGCGCGACGTCGTTCGCCTTGTACATGTCGTGGATCTGCTGGCACAGGTCGCGCAGCCCCACGCGCTCGTACGACGGCTGCTTGGCGCAGAACTCCGGCAGGATCCGCCACAGCGGCGGGTTCTTGTCGTAGTCGTCCTTGAACTGCTGCAGCGCGGTCACCAGCGTGTTCCAGCGGCCCTTGGTGATGCCGATCGTGAACATGATGAAGAACGAGTAGAGCCCCGTCTTCTCGACGATCACGCCGTGCTCGGCGAGGTAGCGCGGTGACGATCGACGCCGGGATGCCCGTCTTCGCGAACTGGCCCGACACGTCGAGGCCCGGGGTGATCACCGTCGCCTTGATCGGATCGAGGATGGTGAAGCCCGGCGCGAGGTTGCCGAAGCCGTGCCACTTCTCGTTGGCCCGCAGCAGCCAGTCGTCGCGATTGCCGATGCCCTCAGGCGCAAGGCGCTCGGGGCCCCACACCTTGAACCACCAGTCCTTGCCCCACTCCTCCTCGACCTTGCGCATCGCGCGGCGGAAGTCGAGCGCCTCGATGATCGACTCCTCGACCAGCGCGGTGCCGCCGGGCGGCTCCATCATCGCCGCCGAGACGTCGCACGACGCGATGATCGCGTACTGCGGCGACGTCGACGTGTGCATCAGGTACGCCTCGTTGAAGATGTGGCGGTCGAGCTTGCGCGTCTGCGACTCCTGCACGATGATCTGCGACGCCTGCGAGATTCCGGCCAGCAGCTTGTGCGTCGAGTGCGTGGCGAAGACGATCGCCTCCTTGCTGCGCGGGCGGTCCTTGCCGATCGCGTGCATGTCCCTGTAGAAGTCGTGGAATGCCGCATGCGGCAGCCACGCCTCGTCGAAGTGCAGCGTGTCGATCGAGTTGTTGAGCGTCTGCTTCAGCATCTCGACGTTGTAGGCGACGCCGTCGTAGGTGCTCTGCGTGAGCGTCAGGATCCGCGGCTTCTTGTTGGTCGCGTTGCGCGCGAACGGATTCGCCTCGATGCGCCTGCGGATGCTCTCCGGCCGGAACTCGTCCAGCGGGATCGGCCCGATGATGCCGAGATGGTTGCGCGTGGGCGGCAGGAACACCGGGATCGCGCCGGTCATCGTGATCGCATGCAGGATCGACACGTGGCAGTTGCGATCGACGACGACGATGTCGTTCGGCGCGACGTTGGCATGCCACACCATCTTGTTCGACGTCGACGTGCCGTTGGTGACGAAGAAGCAGTGGTCGGCATTGAAGATGCGCGCGGCGTTGCGCTCGGCGGCGGCCACCGGCCCGGAGTGGTCGAGCAGCTGGCCCAGCTCGTCGACCGAGTTGCAGACGTCTGCGCGCAGCATGTTCTCGCCGAAGAACTGGTGGAACATCTGCCCCACCGGGCTCTTCAGGAACGCGACGCCGCCCGAGTGGCCCGGGCAGTGCCACGAGTACGACCCGTCCTGCGCGTACTCGACCAGCGCGCGGAAGAACGGCGGCGCCAGCGAGTCGAGGTAGGACTTGGCCTCGCGGATGATGTGGCGCGCGACGAACTCCGGCGTGTCCTCGAACATGTGGATGAAGCCGTGCAGCTCGCGCAGGATGTCGTTGGGGATGTGGCGCGACGTGCGCGTCTCGCCGTAGAGGTAGATCGGGATCTCGGCGTTGCGGAAGCGGATCTCGTCGATGAACGTGCGCAGCTTAACGAGCGCCGGGTCGAGCTCCGGTCCCGGCGTGAACTCCTCGTCGTCGATCGACAGGATGAACGCCGACGCGCGCGACTGCTGCTGCGCGAACTGCGACAGGTCGCCGTAGCTCGTCACGCCGAGGATCTCCATCCCCTCCTTCTCGATCGCGGCGGCGAGCGCGCGGATGCCGAGGCCCGAGACGTTCTCCGAGCGGAAATCCTCGTCGATGATGACGATCGGGAAGCGGAATTTCATCGGCGTTCCTGTCGAAGGGGGCGACTCGGGAAAGGCGCGGATTATACGCGGCGGGGCGCCGTGCGATAGCACCTGCGCCCCGCCCCGCCGGCGTGGGTGCCGTGCGATAGCACCGGCGCCCCGCCCCGCCGGCATGGCGAGGCCGGTCGACCGTGTTCCACCCCGGTGCGTTGCCGGACGCAGGGCGCCTCGGACGCCGTCCGACGTCCGTACGGGAGCTTCCCCGACATCCGCTCCTGGCGCGCTCGCCTATCGTGGGAACTCCATGAACACGGCGCGATGACGGTGGACCGTCCGCGCCCGGATCGGAGGAAGGCATGCAACACCGCTTGAAATCTGCAGCGCAGGCGCTCATCGGGGCGGCGGGCGTAGCCCTCGCGGCCCAGGCGGCCGCGCAAGTGACGATGTATTCGCGCGACGACTTCGCGGGGATGTCGTTTCGCAGCGACGGCAACATCCGCAACCTCCGGCGCGTCGGTTTCAACGATCGCGCGTCCTCGATCGTGATCGAGCGCGGTCGCTGGCAGCTGTGCGAAGACGCCGGCTTCAACGGGCGCTGCGTCGTGCTCGGCCCCGGCGAATATCGCTCGCTGTGGGACATGGGGCTCGACCGCGAGGTCTCGTCGCTGCGCGCCGTGGAGGGCCAGGCGACCGTCTACGGCGCCCCGGGCGGCGGTCCCGGCGCCGTCGCCGTGTACGACGGCCCGCCGCCCGGGCACGCGGACTACCACCGCCGCCACGGCGAGCGGCTCTACGAAGCGCAGGTGACGTCCGTGCATGCGGTGGTCGGCCCGCCGGAGACCCGATGCTGGGTCGAGCGCCAGCAGTTCGTCGAAGACAATCGCGGGTCGGCGAACGTTCCCGGCGCGATCGCCGGCGCGGTGATCGGCGGCATTCTCGGCCACCAGATCGGCAGCGGCCGGGGCAACGACGTCGCGACGGCGGCCGGGGCGGTGGCCGGCGGCGCGATCGGCGCCAACGTGAATCGCGGCGACGGCGGTTCCAACGTCGTCGACCGTGACGTGCAGCGCTGCGCGAGCGTGCCGAGCAGCGCGCGTCCGGCGTACTGGGACGTGACGTACTCGTTCCGCGGACGGATCCACCAGGTCCAGACGGAGAATCCGCCGGGACCGACGATCGTCGTCAACGGCGACGGCGAGCCGCGTCTCTGATCCCGCTCTGAAGCGCGCCGACGCCAGGGTGGCCCGCGGGCCGCCCTGGCCAGCGCGGGGCGTCGCGGTGCGAGGCCACGGCGCGGGGTCGCGGCGCAGCCGCGCTACCATGCGGGACGGAGCCGTCCATGACCTACCCCCGCGACCTCGTCGGCTACGGCCGCGACGTGCCACCCGCCGACTGGCCCGGCGGCGCACGCATCGCGCTCCAGTTCGTCCTCAACTACGAGGAAGGCGGCGAGAGCTCGGTCCTGCACGGCGACGCGGGCTCCGAGCAATACCTGTCCGAGATCGTCGGCGGGCCGACGTTCCCGGCGCGTCACCAGTCGGCGGAGTCGATCTACGAGTACGGCTCGCGCGCCGGGGTGTGGCGCATCCTGCGCGAATTCGAGCGCCGCCGCCTGCCACTGACGATCTTCGGCGTCGCCATGGCGCTGGAGCGGCACCCGGACGTCACGACGGCGTTCGTCGAGGCGGGGCACGAGATCGCCTGCCACGGCTGGCGCTGGATCCACTACCAGGGCGTCGACGAGGCGACCGAGCGCGAGCACATGCGCATCGCGGTCGAGACCCTCCGGCGGCTCACCGGCGCGCCGCCGCTCGGCTGGTACACGGGGCGCGACAGCCCGAACACCCGCCGGCTCGTCGCCGACCACGGCGGCTTCCTGTACGACGCCGACTACTACGGCGACGACCTGCCGTTCTGGATGCCGGTCGCGCGCACGGACGGCACGACCGTGTCGCAGCTCATCGTTCCGTACACGCTCGACTGCAACGACATGCGGTTCGCCACACCGCAGGGCTTCAACGTCGGCGACCAGTTCCTCGCCTATCTCAAGGATGCGTTCGACGTCCTGTACGCGGAAGGCGAGATCCGGCCGAAGATGATGTCGGTCGGCATGCACTGCCGGCTGCTCGGCCGCCCCGGCCGCTTCGCCGCGCTGCAGCGCTTCCTCGACCACGTGCAGCGGCACGAGCGTGTCTGGGTCTGCCGCCGCGTCGACATCGCACGACACTGGATCGCGCGGCATCCCCCGCCGCAGCGGCCGGTGTAATGCAGGGGTCCCGCGCACGCCGGGCCGCGGACCGGCGTGATTGCCGTCGCCGCGGGGCCGCGCGACGCCGATGCCCTAGAATCACACGATGTCTTCCCATGCACTCATCGACGACGGCCTGACCCATCATCGCGCCGGCCGCCTCGCGCAGGCGGCCGCGCTGTATCGCCAGGCGCTCGAGCGCGCGCCCGACGATCCCGACGCCACGCACCTGCTCGGGGTCGTCGCGTTCCAGCAGGGCAACGAGCGCGACGGCGCCGAGCTGATCGGCAAGGCGATCGGGCTCGATGCCACGAAGGCCGCCTACCACCACGACCTCGGCGACGTCCTGCGCGCACAGGGGCGCGCGGACGACGCCATTGCGTGCTACCGGCAAGCGCTGGCGCTCGATCCGGGGTTCCACGCGTCGCACGTCAATCTGGCCATGCTGCTCGGGCAGCGAGGCGAATTCGCCGACGCGGTCACCCACTACGACCGCGCGCTGGCGATCGATCCGAACGGCGCCGATCTGCATTACAACGCCGGCAACGCGCAACGCGAGCGCGGCGAGCTCGACGCCGCCGCCGCGCGTTATCGCGCGGCGTTCGCGCAGAACCCGAAGCACTGGCCGGCGCTCTTCAACCTCGCACACGTGCTGCAGCTGAAGGGAGCGAGCGCCGAAGCGGCCGCCGCCTTCCGCCGGGTCGTGGCGCTGGAGCCCACATTCGCGCCGGCGCATTTCAGCCTTGCCGGCATGTACGAAGCGGAAGGCCGCATCGACGAGGCGATCGCCGCGTATCGCGCGGCGCTGCAGTCGTTCCCGGACAGCGCGGATGCGCACAACAACCTCGCCAACCTCCTCGCCCTGCGCGGCCGGCCCGACGAGGCGCTGGCCGGCTACGGCCGTGCGCTGGCGCAACGGCCCGACTTCGCCGAGGCGCACAGCAACCTCGGCAACCTCGCGCTGGCGCTGGGCCGCAGCGACCAGGCGATCGCGAGCCTGCGCCGCGCCGTCATGCTGAAGCCGTTGCCGGCGTTGAAGGCGAACTTCGCGCGCGCGCTCGGCGCGCATGCCTTCACGCGCGCCGACGTCGACCTGCGCGATGCGGTCATCCAGGCCATCACCGAACCGTGGGCGCGGCCGGGCGACCTCGCGCGCCCCGCGGTCGAGCTCCTTCGCTGCGATCCGGGCGTCGCCGGGGCGGTCGAGCGCGCGCAGGCGCTGGGCGACGAAGCGACGCCCGACGCGCTGTTCGCGCCCGACGGCGCAGGCGTGTTGATCCGCAATGCCCTCTTCGTCGCGCTGGTGACCGGCACGGCGGTCGCCGACGCCGGCCTCGAGCGGTTCCTTACCCAGGTGCGTGGCGCGCTCTGGCGCGCGGGAGACGCGCCGGCGCCCGACGTGATCGGCTTCGCGGCGCTGCTCGCGCGGCAGTGCCACCTCAACGACTATGCGTTCGCCGCGACCCCGACCGAGGAGGCCGCCGCCGACGCACAGCGCGCGCGGCTCGCCGACGCGCTGGCGGCGAACGTCGAGATCGCGGCCTTCGACGTCGCGCGCCTGGCCTGCTACCTGCCGCTCGCCGCACTGCCCCACGCCGCGCGCCTGCTCGAGCGCGCGTGGCCCGACGGCGTGTCGGCGCTGCTGCGGCAGGTGATCGCCGAACCCCTCGAGGAGGCGCGGATCGCGCAGGCGCTGCCGGCGATGACCCCGATCGCCGACGCGACATCGCTTCTTGTGCAGCAGCAGTACGAGGAGCATCCGTATCCGCGCTGGACCTGCGCCGCGCCGGTCGAGGCGGCGCGCGCCTTCGATGCGTGGCTGCACGCCCAGCTGCCGGGGGCGACGTTCCGACCGCTCGGCGACGACGGCGCCATCGACGTCCTGATCGCTGGCTGCGGCACCGGCCAGCACGCGCTGGAGACCGCACGCCGCTTCCCGCGCGCGCGCATCCTGGCCGTCGATCTGTCCCGCGCGAGCCTCGCCTACGCGGCGCGCAAGGCGCAGGAGGCGGGCGCGGCGAACATCGAGTTCGCACAGGCCGACCTGCTCGCGATCGACGCGATCGGCCGCACGTTCGACGTCGTCGAGGCGGCCGGCGTGCTGCACCACCTCGCCGATCCTGCCCGGGGCTGGCGCAGTCTCGCCGCCGCGCTGCGACCCGGCGGCCTGCTGCTGGCGGCGCTGTACGGAGACAAGGCGCGCGCGCCGATCGTCGCGGGCCGCACGTACGCCGCCGCCCACGGCTACCGCGCCACGCCGGCCGACATCCGCCGCTTCCGGCAGGAAGCGCTGGACGCGCCGGCAGGATCGCCGCTGGCAGAGCTCACCGCCTATCGCGATTTCCACTCGACCGGCGAGTGCCGCGACATGCTGTTCCATGTCGAGGAGCACTGCACGACGATCCCCGCGATCAAGGCGCAGCTCGCAAGCCTCGGCCTGGCGTTCGTGGGCTTCCAGGTGCCGCCGTCGGTCGCCGTCGAGTACGCGCGCCGCCATCCGAAGGACCGGGCGCGCGCCGATCTCGACGCCTGGCACGCCTTCGAAGCGGAGGTCCCCGGCGCGTTCGCCGGCATGTACGAATTCTGGGTGCAGAAAAGCGCGCGCGCATGACGACGCTCCATTACTACCCCGGCAACGCCAGCCTGATCGTGCACGTGCTGCTCGAGGAGATCGGCGCCCCGTTCGCGCTTTCGCGGGTCGATCGCGCGGCGCAGGCGCACAAGAGCGCCGCGTACCTGAAGCTGAATCCGAACGGCCTGATTCCCGTGCTGGTCGACGGCGACATCGTGCTCTACGAGACCGCCGCGATCTGCCTGCATCTGGTCGACCGGCATGCGGCCGCGCGGCTCGCGCCGCCCATCGGCACCGCGGCGCGCGCGCATTTCTACAAGTGGCTCGTCTGGTCCGCCACCACGCTGCAGGCGACGCTGATCCGGTACTTCTATCCCGAACGGCTGGTGGACGAGGGCAACGCCGCCGGTGCGGCGCAGGTCAAGGCGCACGCGGAGGCGCGGATCGGCGCGCTGCTCGACCAGGTCGATGCCGAGCTCGCTTCGCACGGTGGCGACTGGTTCCTCGGCGACGCGTTTTGCGCCGTCGACCCCTACGTGTTCGTCCTGTGCCGCTGGACGCGCGGCCTCGCCCGTCCCGCGCGCAGCCTGCCGCACGTCGCGCCGTGGCTCGAGCGCATGCTTGCGCGCCCCGCCGTCCTGCGCGCTTTCGCCACCGAGAAGCTGGCGCAGCCGTTCGTCTGAGCAGGCCGGGCGGCGCCGGCGCGCGAGGAGCCTAGCGCAGCAGGTCGCGCACGGCCGACGCGACGACGTGCGTGGCGCGCCGCAGGTCCTCGAGCAGCAGGTTCTCGTCGGCTCGCTTGGCGTTCGATTCCTCGATCGTGCGCGGACCTGCCCCGTACATGACGACCGGCACGCCGTGCTCGCCGTACAGCCGCGCGTCGGCGTAGAGGGGAACGCCGACCGCGGGAATGTCGACGCCGAACACGCGCTTGCCGTGGCGCTGGATCGCCGCCACGAGCTTCTCGTGGCCGGGCAGCGGCTTGAGGGCGCGCGCGAGAAGCAGCCGGCGGATGTCGACGCGGATGCCGTCGCGGCCCGCGACCGCACGCTCGATCAGCGCGCGCACGCGCGCCTCGACCTCGGCCGGATTCTCTTCGGGGATCATCCGGCGATCGAGGCGCAGGGTGAGCCGGTCCGGCACGACGTTGGTGTTGATGCCTCCGCTCAGCCATCCGACGATCATCGTCGGGTGGTCGATGCCCGGGACGCTCGACGTGCGCGCCGCGAGCGCGTCGGCCTCCGCGTAGATCGCGGCGAGGATCGCGGCGCCGGCCCGGAACGCGTCGCGGCCGGTCCCGGGCATCGCGCCGTGGCCGGACTTGCCGTGCACGGTGACTTCGAACTGCAGGCAGCCGTTGTGCGCGGTCACCACTGCGTAACTGAAGCTCGCGGCGATCGCGTAGTCCGGGTTCGTGCGCTTGTTGTCGAGCAGGAACCCGGGACCCGCGAGGCCGCCGAACTCCTCGTCGTACGTGAAGTGCAGCTCCACCGTTCCGTTCAGCACTGCGCCGCTTCGCGCGAGATCGCGCACCGCGCACAGCGCGTACGTATAGGTGGCAAGGTCGGATTTCGACACGGCCACGCCGCGCCCATACATGCGTCCGTTCTCCACGACGCCCTCGTACGGCGGCTTCGTCCAGCCTTCGCCGGGCGGCACGACGTCGCCGTGCGCGTTGAGCGCGATCGTCGGGCCGGCGATGCCGAAGCGCTCGCGCACGACCAGGTTGGTGATCGACGTCATCCCGTGCTCGCGCACGAATTCCGCGGGCACCGGGTGCCGTTCGACGGCGAAGTCCAGCTTTTCGAGGAGCTCCACCGCCCGCTCGGCCGCGGGCGCGTTGTCGCCGGGCGGCGTATCCGACGGCACGCGGACGATCTGCCGCAGGAACTCGATCTGCTCGGCGTGGTGGCCGTCGATGTAGCGGCCCAGCGTGTCGTAGTCGCTCATCGCCGCGGCTCGAAGTGCTCGAGGAAGTGCAGGAACACCGCCGTGGCGATCTCGGCGTCCTCTGCCGTCATCGTCTCGTCGGGATGGTGGCTGATGCCGCCGTTGCCGCAGCGGACGAACAGCATCGCCATCGGGGCGACGGCAGGGAATTCCATCGCGTCGTGGCCGGCGCCGCTCGGCAGGTGGCGAACGGCCAGGCCCTGCGCGGCGATCGCCTCGGCCAGCGACTTCTGCAGCGCCGGATCGCACGGGGCGGCATTCGCCGCGAAGAACTGCGTCGCGCTCGCCGCGACGTTGCGCCGTCGGGCGATGGCCTCGAACTGCGCCTGCAGGGCGTCCACCGCGCCGCGCCGCAGCGCGTCGTCGCCCGAGCGCACGTCGACGGTGAATTCGACGACCTGCGGGATCACGTTGACCGCACCCGGCAGCGCGGCGACCTTGCCCACTGTCCCGACCAGCCCCGCATGACTTTCGCAATGGCGCTCGACGGCGAGGATCATCTCGCTCGCGGCGCAGAGCGCGTCGCGCCGCACGCCCATCGGCACCGTGCCGGCGTGGCCTGCGAGCCCGGTGACGCGCACGCGCAGGCGCGTCGCGCCGGCGATCGCGGTGACCACACCGACCGGCAGCCCTTCGTCGAGCAGCACCGGACCCTGCTCGATGTGCGATTCGACGTAGGCGACGACATTCTTCCCGCGCCGGTCGACCTCGCGCCAGCGGTCGGGATCGCCGCCGAAAGCGACCAGCGCCTCGCGCATGGAGACCCCCTGGTCGTCAGTCCTGTCGAGCCACGCGGGCTCGAAATTGCCGGCCATCGCCTTGCTTCCGATCAGCGTGACGCCGAAGCGCACGCCCTCCTCGTCGCCGAAGCCGACGACCTCGAAGGTGAACGGCAGGCGCCTGCCGCGCTCGTGCAGGTCCTTCACGCAGGCGATCGCCGTCAGGATGCCGAACAAGCCGTCGTACTTCCCGGCGTTGCGGACGCTGTCCTGGTGCGAGCCGGTCATGACGACGGGCGCGCCGGGGTCAGTGGCGGCGTAGCGGCCCACGACGTTGCCGAGCGCGTCGAAGCCCGCTTCCATGCCGGCGCGCTGCATCAGCCCGACCAGGTATTCGCCGGCCTGCCGGTGCTGCTCGCTCAGGTAGGTGCGCGTGATCTGCGGCGCGTCCTCGCTGAACTGCGCGAGCACGTCCGCCTGGCGCATCAATTCTTCACTGAAACGCATGCTCCCGCCTTCCGTCGCGTCGGGCATCGCTAGCCTTCGTCGCCCGCCCGCACGAGTATCGCGCGAAAGTCGTTGACGTTGGTCAGCGTCGGTCCGGTCACCACCGCGTCGCCCAGCGCCTCGAAGAAGCCGTGGCCGTCGTTGCCGGCGAGCGCGTCGCGCGGACGGATGCCCTTCGACCATGCGCGCGCCAGCGTGTCCGGCGTGACCATCGCGCCGGCGATCTCCTCCTGGCCGTCGACGCCGTCGGTGTCGCCGGCGAGGGCGTACACGCCGCGCTGGCCGTCGAGCGCGATCGCGAGCGCCAGCAGGAACTCGACGTTGCGTCCGCCGCGCCCGTGGCCGCGCACGGTGACCGTCGTCTCGCCGCCCGACAGCAGCACGCAAGGCGCAGCCGCAGGCTGGCCGTGGCGCGCGACTTGCTGCGCGATGCCCGCCAGCACCTTGCCCACGTCGCGGGCCTCGCCTTCGAGGCTGTCGCCCAGGATTACCGGCAGATGTCCGGCCTCGCGTGCGACGGCGGCCGCCGCCTCCAGCGACTGCTGCGGCGTTGCGATCATCCGCAGCGTGGCGCGCGCGAGCCGCGGGTCCCCCGGCTTGACCGTCTCGCCCGCGCCCGATTCGAGGATGCGCATCACCGCCGCGGGAACGTCGATGCCGTAGCGCCGGATCACGTCGAGCGCGTCGGCGCAGGTGGTCGGATCGGCCACGGTCGGACCGGACGCGATGGCCGTCGGATCGTCGCCCGGCACGTCCGACATGAGCAGCGTGACGACCTGAGCCGGATGGCACGCCGCGGCGAGCCGCCCGCCCTTGATCGCCGAGAGATGACGCCGCACGCAGTTCATCTCGCTGATCGTCGCGCCCGACTTCAGCAGCGCGCGATTGACGTCCTGCTTCTGGTCGAGCGTCAGGCCCTCGACCGGGAGCGCGAGCAGCGCCGAGCCGCCGCCGGAGATCAGCGCGACGACGAGGTCGTCGCGACCCAGCCCGCGCACGCGCTCGAGCATGCGTTTCGCGGCGTCGCGTCCCGCGGCGTCGGGCACCGGGTGCGCGGCCTCGACGATCTCGATCCGCTCGCACGGCACCGCGTAGCCGTAGCGCGTGACGACAAGCCCTTCGACGGGGCCGCGCCAGTGGGCCTCGAACGCGCGCGCCATCGCGGCGGATGCCTTGCCGGCGCCGACGACGATCGTGCGTCCCGCCGGCGGCGCCGGCAGGTGCGGCGGCAGGCAGCGCGCCGGCTGCGCCGCGGCGATCGCCGCGTCGAACATGCTGCGCAGCAGCTCGCGCTCTCCGGCCATCGTCGTCGCTGCCCGCCGCGTCAGGCAGACGGCGGCGCCTGGCCGATCTCGAAGTTCGCGAGCTTCTCCAGCGCCTTCACGAGCGCCGAGTGGTCGAGCGCGGCGCCGCCGTTGGCCGCGCAGGCGTTGAAGAGCTCCTGCGCCGTCGCCGTGTTCGGCAGCGAAACGCCGAGCGCGCGGCCGGTGGACAGCGCGAGATTCAGGTCCTTCTGATGCAGTTCGATGCGAAAGCCCGGATTGAACGCGCGCTTGACCATCCGCTCGCCGTGCACCTCGAGGATGCGCGACGACGCGAAGCCGCCCATCAGCGCCTGCCGCACCTTGGCAGGGTCGGCGCCCGCCTTGCTCGCGTACAGGAGCGCCTCGCCTACCGCCTCGATCGTGAGCGCGACGATGATCTGGTTCGCCACCTTGGTCGTCTGGCCGTCGCCGTTGCCGCCCACGAGCGTGATGTTCTTGCCCATGAGCTCGAACAGCGGCTTCACCCTGGCGAACGTCGCTTCGCTGCCGCCGATCATGATCGTGAGCGACGCCGCCTTCGCGCCCACTTCGCCGCCCGACACCGGCGCGTCGAGATACTCGCAGCCGAGGGCATTGATGCGCTGCGCGAACACCTTCGTCGCCAGCGGCGAGATCGAGCTCATGTCGACGACGGTCCGGCCTTTCGCGAGGCCCTCCGCGACGCCGTCGGGACCGAACAGGACCTTCTCTACGTCGGGCGTGTCCGGCACCATGGTGAAGATCACGTCGGCGCTCTGCGCGACCTCCTTCGGGGTCTTGCAGGCGAGACCGCCCGCGTCGGTCAGCGCCGGCGGCACGCCGCTGCGGCTGTGCAGATGGACGCGGTGCCCGCCCTCGAGCAGGTGCCCCGCCATCGGTGCGCCCATGATGCCGAGTCCGATGAAGCCCAGGTTCGCCATTGCAGTCTCCTAGTCTTGTCGTGCGGGACGCGAGCGAGGCAACGACGGCGCCGCCCGCTGCGCGCGGCTACCGCCTTCGCCCCGCCGCGCCCGGAGCGACGCTGGCGCTCATACGCCGTGCGCCGCCCGCCATCCGAGGCCGGCGGTGGTCGTACCCTTCGGCTTGTACTCGCAGCCGATCCAGCCGTCGTAGCCGATCGCATCGAGGAAGCCGAACAGGAAGCGGTAGTTGATCTCGCCGGTGCCCGGCTCGTTGCGCCCCGGGTTGTCGGCGAGCTGCAGGTGCGCGATCTTCGGCAGGTTCGCCCTGATCGTGTTGGCGAGCTCGCCCTCCATCCGCTGCATGTGATAGATGTCGTACTGGATGTACAGGTTGTCCGAGCCGACGTCGCGCAGGATGTCCAGCGCCTGCTGCGTGCGGCAGAGGTAGAAGCCGGGGATGTCGTAGGTGTTGATCGGCTCGACCAGCAGCCTGATGCCGGCGGCGGCGAACTTCGGCGCGGCGAACTTCAGGTTGTCGACGAACGTCGTGCGCACCCGGTCGCGATCGGCCCCCTGCGGCGGGATGCCCGCGAGGCAGTTGACGCGTTTGCAGCGCAGCGCCGTCGCGTACTCGATCGCCGTCGCCGACGCTGTCCTGGAACTCGCCGACGCGCTCGGGCTGGCACGCGATCCCGCGCGAACCTGCCGCCCAGTCGCCGGCCGGCAGGTTGTGCAGCACCTGCTCCAGGCCGTGCGCCGCGAGCGCTTCCGCCAGGCGCTCCTTCGGATAGGCGTAGGGGAACAGGTACTCGACCCCCTTGAAGCCCGACTGCGCCGCGGCCGCGAAGCGGTCGAGGAAGTCGACCTCGTTGTAGAGCATCGTCAGGTTGGCGGCCAGTCGGGTCATCCGGGCATCCGGTGGTGGGAGTCTCGGGCGCGCGGCACTGGGGCTTGCCGCGCGCCGGCGACCCCGCGATGGTATCAGTCGAGCAGCGCCACCGCCGTCGGCGCGTCGGCGCGATCCTGCGCCAGCTCCTCGAACTCCACGACGTTGTCGATCTCGGTGCCCATCGCGATGTTGGTCACGCGCTCGAGGATGATCTCGACGACCACCGGCACGCCGTACTCGTTCATCCACGCTTCCGCCTGCCGGACGGCCGGGTCGATCTCCTCCTGCCGGAGCACGCGGATCGCCTTGCAGCCCAGACCCTCGGCCACCTTGCACGTGATCGACGCCGTAGCCGCCGAGCTCCGGCGCGTTGACGTTGTCGAACGCCAGCGACACGCAGTAATCCATCTCGAAGCCGCGCTGCGCCTGGCGGATCAGGCCGAGATACGAGTTGTTGACCAGGATGTGGAGGTACGGCAGCTTGAACTGCGCGCCCACCGCCAGCTCCTCGATCATGAACTGGAAGTCGTAATCGCCGGACAGCGCGACGATGCGCCGCGTCGGGTCGGCGGCGCGCACGCCGAGCGCCGCCGGAATGGTCCAGCCGAGCGGTCCCGCCTGGCCGCAGTTGATCCAGTTGCGCGGCTTGTACACGTGCAGGAACTGCGCGGCCGCGATCTGCGACAGGCCGATCGTGGTCACGTAGCACGTGTCGTGTCGTCGAACGCGCGGTTGAGGCACTGATAGACGCGCTGCGGCTTCATCGGCACGTTGTCGAAGTTGGTCTTGCGCAGCATCGTGCGCTTGCGCTCGCCGCATTCGCGCGACCCAGGCCGCGCGGTCCTTGAGCCGTCCCGCGGCCCGCCGTTCGCGCGCGACTGCGACGAACAGCTCGAGCGCGAGCCTTCGCGTCGGACACGATGCCGTAGTCGGGCGCGAACACGCGGCCGATCTGCGTGGGCTCGATGTCGACATGGACGAACTTGCGGCCCTTCGTGTACACCTCGACCGAGCCGGTGTGGCGGTTGGCCCAGCGGTTGCCGATGCCCAGCACGAAGTCGGACGCGAGCAGCGTCGCGTTGCCGTAGCGATGCGACGTCTGCAGCCCGCACATCCCGGCCATCAGCGGATGATCGTCGGGAATCGCGCCCCAGCCCATCAGCGTCGGGATCACCGGCACGCCGTGACGTCTCGGCGAATTCGACGAGCAGGTCGGAGGCGTCGGCGTTGATGATGCCGCCGCCCGCGACGATCAGCGGCCGCTGCCGCGTCGTTGAGCATCGCGAGCGCCTTCTCGACCTGCGCGCGCGTGGCGGCAGGCTTGTAGACCGGCAGCGGAGCGTACGTGTCGGGATCGAACTCGATCTCGGCCATCTGCACGTCGAACGGCAGGTCGATCAGCACCGGGCCCGGACGGCCCGAGCGCATCACATGGAACGCCTGCTGGAAGGCGCGCGGCACCTGCGCCGGTTCCCGCACGGTGACCGCCCACTTGCTGACCGGCCTCGCGATCGACTCGATGTCGACCGCCTGGAAGTCCTCCTTGTGCAGCCGCGCGCGCGGCGCCTGGCCCGTGATGCAGAGGATCGGGATCGAGTCCGCCGGCGGCCGAATACAGGCCCGGTGATCATGTCGGTGCCGGCCGGGCCCGGACGTGCCGATGCACACGCCGATGTTGCCCGGCGACGGCGCGGGTATAGCCCTCGGCCATGTGCGAGGCGCCCTCGACGTGGCGCGCGAGGATGTGCGCGATGCTGCCGCGCTTCTTCAGCGCCGAGTACAGCGGGTTGATGGCCGCGCCGGGAACGCCGAACGCGGTGGTCACGCCCTCGCGCTCCAGCACGTGGACGGCGGCGTCGATCGCTCGCATCTTGGGCATGATTGGGTCCTCCTGGCGGTGCGGGGCAGGTCCCCGCCTGTCCATTCGCCGCCATGTTAAGACTTATGCCGATGCGCGACGAGCCGCACGCCCGCGGAGCTGAAGCGGAGCTCGAAAAGAAGCTCGCCTGACAGCGCCCGACGGCGCCGCGCCTTCGCGCAATCAGACGTGCGCGACGACGACCGCGCCCGCCACGCCGATCAGCCCGAGGCCGATCGGCAGGCGGAGCCGGGTTCCGCCCGGAAGGTTCTTCTCGGCCGCCATCAGCGCCGCGAGCACGAGCATCCAGCCGAGGCTGCCCATGCCCACGGCGAACATGCACAGCATGAGCGCCCAGCAGCAGCCGATGCAGAACACGCCATGGTCGACCCCGAGCCTGAACGCTTCGCGCGCCGGCGCGCGGCCGTGCCAGCGCGACGCGACGAAGGCGAACGGCGTGTGGCATTGCTCCAGGCAACGGTACTTGAGTGCGCTGAACTGGAACAGCCCCGCCCCGGCAAGCACCGCCGCGCCGGCGATCCAGCCGTTCTCGAGCAGCCACGGGCTGCGCCCGCCGAGCCACCCCAGCGCGACGTCCGCGCCGTGCGCGAGCACGCCGAAGACGAGCCACGCCGCGCCGAAGCCCGCGATCACGAGCGCGACGAGCCGGCCGGCGTCGGGGCGCCCGCGGGTGATGGCGCGGAAGATCCCCAGCAGCGGGTACGTGGTGGGCAGCATCATCGCCCCGATCATCAGCACCCAGGCCAGCGCGTACAGCGCCGCAGGCACCACGATCGAGCCGCCGGGAACGACGCGGCAAAGCGCCGCGAACGCGCCCTCGTCCAGCCAGCCGGGGTGCGCGACGTAGCGGGCATACGGACTGGCGCTCCACGCCCACAGCGCCGCCCAGGCGGCGAGCGCGACCGCGCCGAGGAGCATCGCGAGGGTGACATTGCGCTCGGCGGGCCGCGGGGGCGCGCCGAGCGCTTCGAGCAGGGACGCCACGCAGCCCCCGAACGCGCGCTACGCGTCGAACACGAACGTGCTCTGCAGCGCGTTGTGGCCCTTCATGCGGATGTCCTTGCCGAGGCCGGCGTGGTTCTTGGACCAGTATTCCTTCGCCTTGCCGACGAACACCGGCGCGCCGGGCACCGTCGAGAAGACGGTGTTGGCGAGCGTCGTCGTCTCGCCCGTCGCGCTCTTGTACGGCTCGAGCTCGGCGAAGCCGGCGTCACCGACCTTGATGATCCCGTGACCGCCCTGGACCGTGAACGTGATCGGGACCTTCTGGACGGACACGACCTTGCCGACCAGCTTCGACAGCTCGGCGACCGGGCCGCCCTTCTGCCCCGTGTAGACGCCGAGCAGCGCCTGCTCCTGCTGGGGCGAGGTCTCGTCGTCCAGGTAGACGGCGGCGGTCCAGTTGCCCTGCAGGATGTTGCCCGGGACATGCGCCAGCATCGCCAGCGTGCGGCCGGAGACGTCGACGCCGTCGACCGTGCCCTTGTCGAAATGCCACGCGACGATCGTGTCGCAGGTGCCGAAGTCGGGGTCCTCACCGATCCAGCACGGACACAGCACCCTGCAGTTGCAGACTTCCAGCAGGCGACCTTCGAGGTGATAGGACATGTGGACCTCCTTGCGGAATTCCGGACGGTCGTCCGGCGTACGTGATCCTGGGCGCCACCGCCGCGCGCGTCATGGGATGCAGGTCCCACGCGCCGTTCGGGTGCCGCCCGCCCCAGTGACGAGCGCATCGTACGCCCCGCGGGGAAGCGCGGCTATACGTGAAAGTCCGCACTTCCTTGCCCGCCGTCCGGCCCGGCGGGCATCCGTCCTGTCACCGCCGGCCGCCGGCGAGCCTGGCCGCTTCGGGCCGCGCGCGCAGGCGCGCCATCGCAAGCACGCCGACCGCCGGCCCGATGGACAGCGGGACGAACGCGTAGCGCCACCCCATGGCCTCGACCCAGTGCGGCAGCGCGTAGATGGTGATCAGCGTGAGGGTGAAGCCGAGCGCCGTCTGCAGCGTCAGCATCGTCCCCACGCGCGCGGGATCGGCGAGCTCGGCGACCGATGCCGAGAACTGCGCCGAGTCGGCGACGATCGTGATGCCCCAGATCACGCACACCGTCACCAGCGCCCACGCGGGTCCGCCGTAGAGCAGGCCTACCGTGGCGGCGCAGCTTCCGCTGATCGCCATGGCGACGATGGTGAGCGTGGTTCGACCCAGCCGGTCGGCCAGGAATCCCGCGGCGACGCAGCCGACGGCGCCGGCGGCGATGGTCGCGAACGCCGCCAGCTTGGCGTCGGTGGCGGCGACGTCGGCGGGGAGCGTCAGCGCGAAGCTCGCGTTCAGGAACACGCCGATCCACGCCCACATCGCGTAGAGCTCCCACATGTGGCCGAGGTAGCCGAGGTTGGCGAGGCGCAGCGGAACGTCGCGCCATGCCGTCAACACGTAGTGCGGGTCGAAACGCGGCGCGGCGCCGCGGTTGGGACCGACGCCCGCCATGTGGATCAGCAGCGCGGCGGCGAACGCGCACACCGACGCGGTGGCCAGCGGAATGCGCCAGTCCAGGCCGCCCAGCGCGTTGAACAGGTGCGGCAGCGCCGAGCCGAGCGTGAGCGCGCCGACGAGGATGCCCACCAGCAGGCCCATGTCGCCCTTGGCCCACGTCGCGGCGAGGCGCATGCCGACCGGATACACACCGGCCATGCACACACCGGTGACGAAGCGCAGCAGCGGTGCGGCGATCGAGCGCGGGTCGACGACGAGCAGCAGCGCGTTCGCGACGGCGCCGATGGCGGCGGACGTGCAGAAGAAGCGCTTGAGGTCGAGCCGGTCGGCGAGGCCTAAGATCGCGCTGACGACACAGCCGACGACGAAGCCGACCTGCACGGCGGTGGTCAGCGTCGCCTGCGCGAACGGCGTCAGCCTGAATTCCGCGGCGAGCGAAGGGACGACCGCCGACGCCGAGAACCAGAGCGCCATCGCGGCGACCTGGCAGGCGGCGATGACCGTCATCGACGCGCGCTTCGACGCAAGACTCATGGACAAGGCGGCGCGCCGGGTCAGGCCGGATAGGTCCCTGGCAGCAGGATGCCGCGGTCGACCGAGCGGATGTCGGTGTGCCCGCAGAACGCCATCGTGATATCGAGCTCGTTGCGGATGATCTCGAGCGCCTTGGTGACGCCGGCCTCGCCCAGTGCGCCCAGGCCGTACAGGAAGGCGCGGCCGATGTACGTGCCGCGCGCGCCCAGCGCCCACGCCTTCAGCACGTCCTGGCCCGAGCGGATGCCGCCGTCGAGGTGGACCTCGATGTCGCGGCCGACGGCGTCGACGATCGCCGGCAGCGCCGCGATGCTCGACGGGGCGCCGTCGAGCTGACGCCCGCCGTGGTTGCTGACGATCAGCGCGTCGGCGCCGGAGGCGGCGGCGAGCTTCGCGTCCTCGACGTCCAGGATGCCCTTGAGGATCAGCCTGCCGCCCCAGCGCCGCTTGATCCATTCGACGTCGCCCCAGTCGAGGCGCGGGTCGAACTGGCTCGCCGTCCACTCGGACAGCGAGCCCAGGTCGCCGACGCCCTTCACGTGGCCGACGATGTTGCCGAACTGCCGCCGCTTGGTGCCGAGCATGCCCATGCACCAGCGGGGCTTGGTCATGAGGTTGAGCAGGTTCGCCAGCGTAGGCTTGGGCGGCGCCGACAGGCCGTTCTTGAGGTCCTTGTGGCGCTGGCCGAGCACCTGCAGGTCGAGCGTCAGCACCAGCGCGCCGCAATTCGCCGCCTTGGCGCGGTCGATCAGCCGCTCGACGAAATCGCGGTCGCGCATGACGTACAGCTGGAACCAGAACGGCGCCGTCGTGTTGGCGGCGATGTCCTCGATCGAGCAGATGCTCATCGTCGACAGCGTGAACGGGATGCCGAACGCCTGCGCCGCCTTGGCGCCGAGGATCTCGCCGTCGGCGTGCTGCATGCCGGTCAGGCCGGTGGGGGCGATGGCGACGGGCATGCGGACGTCGACGCCGACCATCTTCGTCGCGGTGCTGCGTCCTTCCATGTTCACCGCGACGCGCTGGCGCAGCTTGATCCGGCCGAAATCGGCCTCGTTGGCGCGGTAGGTGCTCTCCGTCCACGAGCCCGAGTCGGCATAGTCGTAGAACATCCGCGGCACGCGCTTCTGCGCGAGCACGCGCAGGTCCTCGATCGTCGTGATGACTGCCATCCGGCCCGTCCTCCCCGTGCCGCGCCCGCGTGTCAGATCTTCGGCAGCGTGACGCCCTTCTGTCCCTGGTACTTGCCGCCACGGTCCTTGTACGACGTCTCGCAGACCTCGTCGGACTCGAAGAAGATCACCTGCGCCACGCCTTCGTTGGCGTAGATCTTCGCCGGCAGCGGCGTCGTGTTCGAGAACTCCAGCGTGACGTAGCCTTCCCATTCGGGCTCGAACGGCGTGACGTTCACGATGATGCCGCAGCGCGCATAGGTGCTCTTGCCGAGGCAGATCGTGAGCACGCTGCGAGGAATGCGGAAATACTCGACGGTCCGCGCCAGCGCGAACGAATTCGGCGGGATGATGCAGACGTCGCCGCGAAAGTCGACGAACGAGCCGGCGTCGAACGCCTTGGGATCGACGATCGTCGAGTTGATGTTGGTGAAGATCTTGAATTCGTTCGAGCAGCGGATGTCGTAGCCGTAGCTCGACGTGCCGTACGAGACGATCTTGCGCCCGCCGACCTCGCGCACCTGGCCCGGCTCGAACGGCTCGATCATGCCGGTGGTGCGCGCCATGCGCCGGATCCAGCGATCCGACTTGATCATGTGTTCTGGACGACGATGCTGGGGAACTTCGCCGAGAAATCCGCCGCTTTCTGCGCCACCGCGATCGCGACCTTGCGCGCGATCTCGCGGTAGATCTGCGCGACCGCGCCGTCCGGGTCGGCGACGACCGTCGGGCGACCCGAGTCGGCCTGCTCGCGGATCCGGATGTCGAGCGGCAGCGCGCCGAGATAGGGCACGTTGTAGTCGCGGCACATCCGCTCGCCGCCGCCCGCGCCGAAGATGTGCTCGGCGTGACCGCAGTTCGAGCACACGTGCACCGCCATGTTCTCGACGACGCCCACGATCGGCACGCCGACCTTCTCGAACATCTTGAGGCCCTTGCGGGCGTCGATCAGCGCGATGTCCTGCGGGGTCGTCACGATGACCGCGCCGGTGACCGGCACCTTCTGCGCCAGCGTGAGCGCGATGTCGCCGGTGCCGGGCGGCATGTCGACGATCAGGTAGTCGACTTCGCGCCAGTTCGTGTCCTTGAGCAGCTGCTCGAGCGCCTGCGTGACCATGGGCCCGCGCCACACCATCGGCGTGTCGGTGTCGATCAGAAATCCGATCGACATCGCCTGCACGCCGTACGCTTCGAGCGGCTCGAGCGTCTTGCCGTCGCTGGATTCCGGCCGTCCCGCGATGCCGAGCATCATCGGCTGCGACGGGCCGTAGATGTCGGCGTCGAGCACGCCGACGGACGCGCCTTCCGCCGCCAGCGCGAGCGCGAGGTTCGCCGCGGTGGTCGACTTGCCGACGCCGCCCTTGCCCGACGCGATGGCGACGATGTTCTTGACGCCGGGCACGAGCTTCACGCCGCGCTGCACCGAGTGCGAGACGATCTTCTGGGTCACGTTGACCGTCACGCGGCCGGCGCCCGGCAGCGCGGCCACGGCATCCTGCACGCGCTTCCTGACGAGCTCGTGCTGGCTCTTCGCCGGATAGCCGAGCTCGATGTCGATCGCGATCGGATCGGCGTCGGCGCGGATGCGCTTCACCGCCTTCGCGGAAACGAAGTCCTTCCCCGTGTTGGGATCCACCACCGACCTGAGCGCGGCGGTGACTTCGGCTTCGGACAACGGCATCGGACCACTCCGGAAATTGGCACGGTCAGCGACCCGCTCCCTGTGCACGGCGCGCGCATTCGTCTTTGACCGGACGCACCATTCTAGCCGATCGGGGCAGCGGCCTTCGGGTTGCGGGAACTCGCTTTGCTAGAATCGGCCGTTTAACCCTGCGTTTTGCAAGGTCTTCATGCCCGCATCGTCCCGGAAGCTGTTCGTCACGACGGCGCTGCCGTACGCGAACGGTCCGTTCCATATCGGCCACGTCATGGAATACATCCAGGCCGACATCTGGGTGCGCTTCCGGCGCATGCAGGGCGACGAAGTCCATTTCGTCTGCGCCGACGACACCCACGGCGCGCCGATCATGCTGAAGGCCGAGGCCGAAGGCGTGACGCCGCAGGCGCTCGTCGCACGGATCGCCGCCACGCGCCCGAAGCACCTCGCCGGCTTCCACATCAGCTTCGATCACTGGCACTCGACCGATTCGCCGGAGAACGTCGAGCTGTCGCAGGACATCTATCGCAAGCTCAAGGCGGCGGGCCTCGTCTACGCGAAGCCGGTCGAGCAGTTCTTCGACCCGGTGAAGCAGATGTTCCTGCCCGACCGCTACATCAAGGGCGAATGCCCCAAGTGCGGCGCGAAGGACCAGTACGGCGACGCCTGCGAGAACTGCAGCACCGTCTACGCGCCCACCGACCTCATCCGCCCGTACTCGACGCTGTCGGGCGCCGTGCCGGTGCTCGCCTCGTCGGACCACTATTTCTTCCGGCTGTCCGATCCCGCGTGCGTCGCGTTCCTGCGCGAGTGGACCGGCGGCGGACGCCTGCAGCAGGAAGTGGCCAACAAGGCGCAGGAATGGCTCGGCGATTCCGGCGGCGCGAAGGGACTCGCCGACTGGGACATCTCGCGCGACGCGCCCTACTTCGGCATCCCGATCCCCGACGCGCCCGGCAAGTATTTCTACGTGTGGCTCGACGCGCCCGTCGGCTACCTCGCGAGCCTGAAGGCGCATTTGCGCCAGATCAACGTCGATTTCGCCGCGTTCCTGCAGGATCGCGACGTCGAGCAGATCCATTTCATCGGCAAGGACATCGTCTATTTCCACACGCTGTTCTGGCCGGCGATGCTGAAGTTCGCCGGCGCGCCGTACAAGGTTCCCGATCGCGTCCACGTGCACGGCTTCATCACGTTCTCCGGCGAGAAGATGTCGAAGTCGCGCGGCACCGGCATCAGCCCGGACGTCTACCTCGACCTCGGCCTCAACGCCGAGTGGCTGCGCTACTACCTCGCGGCGAAGCTCAACGCGAAGGTCGAGGACCTCGACTTCAACCCGGACGACTTCATCGCCCGCGTCAACAGCGACCTGGTCGGCAAGTACGTGAACATCGCGAGCCGCGCGGCGAGCTTCGTCACCCGGCATTTCGACGGCACGCTGGGGACGCCGGCCGAGACCGACAACGACCGCGCCAACCGCCTGACGACGTCGCAGATGGATGCCGAGCAGGCGCGCGCCGACTACGACGGGCGCGAGTTCGGCAAGGTGCTGCGCGATGCGATGCGCATCGCCGACCGCGTCAACGCGCATTTCGACCGCGCACAGCCGTGGCTGCTCGCGAAGGACCCGGCGCGCCGCGACGAGCTCTTGACGATCTGCTCGCAATGCCTGCAGCAGTTCCAGCTCCTGTCCGTGATCCTGGCGCCGGTGCTGCCAGCCACTGCGTCGCGGGTCGCCCGCGAGCTGTTCGGCATGGACCGCGACTTCGTCTGGTCGGATGCGTGGAAGGAGCCCGCGATGGTCCGTCCGTACCGGCACCTGCTCGCGCGAATCGAGCCGAAGCAGGTGGAGGCGCTGCTGGAGGGCCCGAAGGCGGCGGGCGCGCCCGCAGCGGACGGCGGGCCTGCGGCCGGCGCCGGCAGCGCGGGAACTGCCCCGGCGGTCGGCGACGCTGGACCGGCGTCGGGCTCCGCGGGCGCGGCGCACATCACGATCGACGATTTCGCGAAGGTCGACCTGCGCATCGCGCGCATCGTCGCAGCCGAGCACGTCGAGGGTGCGGACAAGCTGATCAAGCTCACGCTCGACACGGGCGAAGGGCGTCATCGCACGGTGTTCGCCGGCATCAAGTCGGCCTACGATCCCGCGACGCTGGTCGGCCGCCTGACGCCGATGGTCGCCAACCTCGCGCCGCGCAAGATGAAGTTCGGGCTTTCCGAAGGCATGGTGCTCGCGGCGTCCGGCGACGGCCCGGGGATCTTTCTCCTCGCGCCCGACGCGGGCGCGGCGCCCGGCATGCGCGTGAAGTGAGCGTGTCGCGCACGCCGGGGCGTCGACGCGCGGCGCGCGTCTGACGCCGCAGGCGATGCACGTCAGCGCGCTCCAACTCGTGCTGGCCGCCACCGCGGCGTGGGGCGCGATCGGCTTGCTCGGCCTCGCGCGCGTCCACGACCTGCGTTTCGTGAGCCGCGTGCTGTTCCCGGCGGGCGCCATCGTCGCGGTCGCGCTGGCCGGCGTCGCGCTGGCGGCGCTCGCGAACCCTCCCGAGGCGACGACGCTGCCGCTCGGCCTGCCTGACCTGCCGTTCCACGTGCGCCTGGACGCGCTGTCCGCCTTCTTCCTGGTGATCATCGGCGCCGCCGGCTTCGCGGTGTCGCTGTTCTCCGTCGGCTACTTCCGCTCCGGAGAGGGCACGCCACCGGGACTCGTGTGCTTCCAGTACCACGTCTTCCTCGCGGCGATGGCGGGCGTGGTCGTCGCCGACGACGCCTACGCGTTCATGGTGGCGTGGGAGCTGATGGCACTCTCGTCGTTCTTCCTCGTCACGACGGAGCACCGGATCCCGGAGATCCGCCGCGCCGGCTTCCTGTACCTGCTAATCGCGCACGTCGGCGCGATCGCAATCCTGCTGTCGTTCGGGGTGCTGCAGGCCGGCCGCGGCGACTTCACGTTCGACGCGATGCGCGCGACGCAGGTGGATCCCGCATGGGCGACCGCTGCGTTCCTGCTCGCGCTGACGGGCTTCGGCGCCAAGGCCGGGCTGCTGCCGCTGCACGTCTGGCTGCCGGAGGCGCATCCGGCCGCGCCCTCGCCCGTGTCCGCGCTGATGAGCGGCGTCATGCTGAAGACGGCGATCTACGGCCTTTTGCGTGTGACGTTCGATCTCCTGCATGCGCAGGTCTGGTGGTGGGGCGTGGTGGCGCTCGCGCTCGGCCTCGCCACCGCGCTGTTCGGCGTCGTGTTCGCAGCGGCGCAGACGGACATGAAGCGCCTGCTCGCGTATTCGTCGATCGAGAACATCGGCATCATCGTCGCCGGCTTCGGCCTCACGATCCTGTTCTCGGCCTACGGCAAGACGCTGCTGGCTGCGGTGACGCTGACCGCAGTCCTGTACCACGCGCTCAACCATGCGTTCTTCAAGAGCTTGCTGTTCCTCGCGACCGGCTCGGTGCTGCACGCGACGCAGGAGCGCAGCCTCGGCAAGCTGGGCGGCCTCATCCACCGGATGCCGTGGGTGGCGTGGCTCGCGCTCGTCGGCGTGCTCGCGTGCGCCGGGCTGCCGCCGCTCAACGGCTTCGTGTCGGAATGGCTGCTGCTGCAGGCGTTCCTGTTCACGCCGACGCTGCCGCAGTCGTTCGTCAACATGCTGGTACCGCTCGCGGCGGCGTTGCTCGTGCTGGCCGCGGCGCTCGCGGCCTACGTGATGGTGAAGTTCTACGGCGTCATCTTCCTCGGGCGGCCGCGCGAGGCGAATCTCGCGTATGCGCGCGACGCCGGCCCGTTCGAGCGCGCCGCGCTGATCTGGCTCGGCGCGGGCTGCGTCGCGCTCGGCGTGTTCCCGACGTTCGTGCTGCGCGCGATCGAGCCGGTCAATGCGCTCCTGATCGGCCGCACGGCAGGGGCCGGCCTCGGCAACTGGCTGCTGCTGGCGCCGATCAACCCCGACCGCTCGAGCTACAGCCCGCTGATCGTGCTGGTCGTCATCGTCACCGTCGTCGTGCTGACGATATCGGTCGTGCACCGGCTCTATCACGGCCGCGTGCGGCGCGCGCCGCCGTGGGATTGCGGCTTTCCGCAGCAGACGCCGCGGATGCAGGATTCCGCCGAGGGCTTCGGGCAGCCGATCCGGCAGGTGTTCGAGCCGTTCTTCCGCATGGACCGCCACCTGCCGTCGCCGTCCGACACCGCGCCCCGCTACTCGGTGCGGATCGGCGATCCGTTCTGGAGCTGGATCTACCTGCCGATCGTGCGATTGACGGATGTGACCGCGCGTCTGGTCGGCCGCATCCAGCAGGGACGCATCTCGGTGTACCTGACGTACAGCTTCTTCACGCTGCTGGCGCTGCTGCTCTTCGTGCGATGACGCTTGCCGGCCTCCTGTCGCAGCTTCTGCAACTCGCGATCGCCGTCGCGCTGGCGCCGCTCTTGCTCGGCTGGATCAACATGTGCCGGGCGTGGCTCTCGAACAGGTCGGCGCCGTCGATCCTGCTGCCGTACCGGACGATCCGCAAGCTGATGACGAAGGACGCCGTCGTCGCCGAGAACGCGTCCCCGCTGTTCCGCGTCACGCCTTACGTCGTGTTCGGCGCGATGTGCTGCGCGGCGGCGATCGTGCCGTCGCTCGCGACCGACCTTCCGTTCGCGAGCGCCGCCGACGCGATCGCGCTGGTGGGGCTGTTCGCGCTGGCGCGCGTGTTCATCGCGCTCGCCGGGATGGACATCGGTACCGCCTTCGGCTCGCTGGGCGCGCGGCGCGAGATGTTCGTCGGCTTCCTGGCGGAGCCCGCGCTCCTGATGGTGCTGTTCACCGCGAGCCTTATTTCAGGCTCGACGTCGCTGCCGACGATCGTCGACACGCTCGCGCACCGCGAGTTCGCGATCTACCCGAGCCTCGCGTTCGCGGGCGTCGCGTTCACGATGGTGTCGCTTGCCGAGAACGCGCGCATCCCGATCGACAACCCGGCCACGCACCTCGAGCTCACGATGATCCACGAGGCGATGGTGCTCGAGTACTCGGCGCGACATCTCGCGCTGATCGAGTGGGCCGCCGCGCTCAAGCTCTTCAACTACTCGTGCATCGGCCTGGCGCTGTTCTTCCCGTTCGGCATCGCCGCCGCCGGCGACGGGACGGCGCTGCTGGGCGCCCTGCCGATCCTCGTCGGCAAGCTGGCGGTCGGCGGGGCGTGCCTCGCCGTGATCGAGACGGTGTCGGCGAAGCTGCGCATCTTCCGCGCGCCCGAGTTCCTGGGAACGGCTTTCCTGCTGGCCGTGCTCGCGATGCTCGTCAACCAACTATTGGGGAGCTGAGCGCGTGACCGGCGTCCCGCTCTATGCGCAGCTGATCAACGTCCTGGCGGCGCTGCTGCTGCTGCTCGCGTTCGCGATGCTCGCGCAGCGGCGCGTGCTCACGCTGATCGACCTGTTCGCTGCGCAGGGCCTCGCGCTCTCGGTCTCGACCGCCATCGTCGCGTATGCGACGGCGCAGCCGCACCTGTACTGGTCGGCCGGGCTCACCCTCGTGCTGAAGGTCATCGCGCTGCCGTGGCTCCTGCACCGCCTGATCCGCAAGCTCGACGTGCGCTGGGAATTCGAGGGCCTCATCAACATCCCGACGACGATGATCGTCGGCATCGTCCTCGTCGTGTTCTCGTTCAACCTCGCGCTGCCGATTGCGCAGCTCGCCAACACGGTGACGCGCGCGACGCTCGGCATCGCGATGGCGAGCGTGATGCTGTCGTTCCTGATGATGATCACACGGCGCAAGGCGATCCCGCAGGTGATCGGCTTCCTTTCGATGGAGAACGGCCTGTTCTTCGCCGCGACCAGCGCGACGTACGGCATGCCGATGGTCGTCGAGCTCGGCATCGCGCTCGACGTGCTCGTCGGCATGCTGATCCTCGGCGTGTTCTTCTTCCAGATCCGCGAGCAGTTCGACAGCCTCGACTTGAAGCATCTCGAGAAGCTGAAGGAGCCGGAAGCGTGATCGAGGTGCTCCTCGTGCTCGTGCTCCCACTCGCGGGCGCCGTCGTGCTCGCGCTGGTCGGCGAGCGCGACGCTGCGCCGCGCTTCAACATCGCGGCCTGCGGACTCACCTTCGCCGCGGCCGCCGCGCTGACGATCCGCGTCGTCGCCGACGGGCCGCTGCTCGTCCTCGACCGCATGTTCTTCGTCGACTCGTTCAACGTGTTCCTCGTGGCGCTCACCGCATTCGTGGGCCTGACGACGGCGATCTTCTCGGGCCCGTACATGCGCGTCGAGCGCGACCACGGCCGGCTCTCCACCGGCCGCCTGCGGCTTTATCACAGCATGTACCAGCTCTTCAATTTCACGATGCTGCTGGCGCTGCTGACGAACAACATGGGCATCCTGTGGGTCGCGCTGGAGGCGGCGACGCTCACGACAGTGCTGCTCGTGTCTCTGTACCGCACGCCCGCGAGCCTCGAAGCCGCATGGAAGTACTTCATCCTGTGCGGCGTCGGCATCGCGCAGGCGCTGTTCGGGACGATCCTGCTGTACTTCGCCGCCGAGAAGCTGCTTGGCGCCGAAGGCGGCGCGCTGCTATGGACCGAGTTGAACCAGGTCAAGGGCAGCTTGGAGCCAACGGTGCTGTCGCTCGCGTTCGTGTTCCTGCTGGTCGGCTACGGGACGAAGGTCGGGCTGGTCCCGCTGCACAACTGGCTGCCCGACGCGCACGCCGAAGGCCCCACGCCGGTGTCCGCGGTGCTCTCCGGCCTGCTGCTGAACGTCGCGCTGTACGCGGTGGTCCGCTGCAAGGTGCTGGTCGAAGGCTCGGTGCACACGGCGATGGCCCGCGAGCTGATGATGACGTTCGGCCTGCTGTCGGTCGTCGTCGCCGCGTTCCTGCTGTCGCGGCAGAAGGACATCAAGAGGCTGTTCGCCTATTCGTCGATCGAGCACATGGGCATCGTCACGTTCGCGTTCGGCATCGGCGGGCCGGTCGCTAACTTCGCGGCGATGCTGCACATGACCGTGCACTCGCTCACGAAATCGGCGATCTTCTTCGCGGTCGGCCACGCGTCGCAGAAGGCCGGCACGCAGCTGATCGACGGCATCCGCGGCCTCGTCTCGACCAACCCGGCGATCGGCTGGGCGCTGGCGCTCGGCACGCTCGCGATCCTCGGCATGCCGCCGTTCGGCGTGTTCGCGAGCGAATTCCTGATCCTGATCACCGCGATGCAGATCGAGCCGTGGGCGACGCCGATCCTGCTGATCGCGCTGGGCGTCGCGTTCGCGTCGGTGTTCTCGAAGGTGCAGCCGATGGTGTTCGGCGAGTCCACGGTCAAGCGGCTTCCGCACCGGCCCGCGCTCACGCCGGTGTTCGTGCACCTGGGTCTCGTGCTGATGCTCGGCCTCTGGATTCCGCCGTACCTCGCCGTGTGGTACCGGCAGGCGGCGAAGCTCCTCGGATGAAGGCGGCGCGCCGATGAACCTCGCCGCCCTGGGCCTCACGCCCGCGCTGCAGCCCGCCGCCCTCCCCGCGGCGCGCGTGAGCGTGGGCTCCGGCCAGATGCTCGCCGTCGCGAAGCTCGCGCAGGAACAGGGTGCGCGGCTGGTCGCGCTGTGGGTCGCCGACGAGCGCGACCGCGCGCGCGGCTTTGTCGTGCGTGTCGTCTACGAAGATGCGGACGGCCTCACGCTCGTCGAGCACGCGGTGCCCGACGCCTCGTCGCGCTATCCGGACCTCGCGCCCCTGTTCCCCGCCACGAGCCGCATGCAGCGCGCCGCCTTCGACCTGACCGGCGTGGCCGCGGAAGCCGACGACGTGCGACCCTGGCTGTGGCTCGCGAGCTGGCCGATCGACCGCTTTCCGCTGCAGCGCGACTTCGAGGCGTCGCCGACGTGGAAGCCGGGGGAGGAGAACTATCCGTTCGTGCGGGTCGAGGGCGACGGCGTGCACGAGATTCCCGTCGGCCCGGTGCACGCCGGCATCATCGAGCCCGGTCATTTCCGCTTCCAGGTGGTTGGCGAGAAGGTGCTGCGCCTGGAAGAGCGGCTGGGCTACGTCCACAAGGGCATCGAGAAGCGCTTCGAGTCGATGACGCTGGCCGACGGTCACCGCCTCGCCGGGCGTGTCTGTGGCGACAGCACCGTCGCCTATGCGTGGGCGTACGCGCAGGCGCTGGAGGCGATCGCCGGCGTGTCGCCGCCGGCGCGCGCCGCATCGCTGCGCGCGCTGGCCCTCGAGCGCGAGCGCGTCGCGAACCACCTGGGCGACCTGGGCTACCTCGGCAATGACGCCGGCTTCGCGTTCGGCCTCGCGCAATTCTCGCGGCTCCGGGAGGACGTGCTGCGCGCCAACGCGAAAGCCTTCGGCCACCGGCTGGCGATGGACTTCGTCGTCCCCGGCGGCGTGGCGCATGCGCCCGACACCGCGGCGCTCGCCGCGATTCGCGACCAGTGCGTGCTGCTCGACCGCGAAGTCCGCGTCCTGCGCGAGATCTACGACGAGCATGCCGGTCTGCAGGACCGCTTTCGCCAGTGCGGACGCGTAACGCCGGAACTCGCGGCGCAGCTCGGCCTTACGGGACTCGCGGGCCGCGCGAGCGGCCAGGCGCACGACCTGCGCTGCGACCTGCCCGTCGCGCCGTACGACGTCCTCGCGCCGCGCAAGTGCGGCCGCACCGACGGCGACGTCGCTGCGCGCGTCCTGGTGCGCTTCGACGAGATCGCGGAGTCGCTGCGCCTCACGCGCGCGCTGCTCGACGCGCTTCCTGATGGCGACACCCTCGTACCGGTGCCGGCGGCCGCATCGGGCCGCCTCGGCCTGGGCTGCGTCGAAGGCTGGCGCGGCCCGGTGCTGGTCGCGCTCGAAGCCGGCCCCGACGGCGGCATCCGTCGCTGCCATCCGCACGACCCGTCGTGGCAGAACTGGCCGGTGCTGGAGCATGCGGTGATCGGCAACATCGTTCCCGACTTCCCGCTCATCAACAAGTCGTTCAACCTGTCGTACAGCGGCCACGACCTCTAGCCATGCTGCAGATTCTCCGCCAGATCGCGAAGACCGGGATCAGGACCGAACGCGCGCCGGCGCCGGCCGGCGACGCGGTCGTCGTCGCGCGATTGCAGGAGGGCATCGCGCGCGTGCTCGGCCGTGCGCTGACGATCCGCCACGTCGACGCCGGCTCGTGCAACGGCTGCGAGCTCGAGATCCACGCGCTCGGCAATCCGTACTACAACATCGAAGGCCTGGGCATCCGCTTCGTGGCGAGCCCGCGCCACGCCGACCTGCTGCTGGTGACCGGCCCCGTGTCCAAGCACATGGCCATCGCGCTCGAGCGGACGTACGACGCGACGCCCGATCCCAAGCTGGTCGTCGCCGTCGGCGACTGCGGCTGCACGGGCGGCATCTTCTGCGAGAGCTACGCGAGCCTCGGCCCGGTGCGCAACGTGATCCCGGTGGACGTCGAGGTGCCGGGCTGCCCGCCGACGCCCGCCGCGCTGCTCGCCGGCATCCTGGCCGCGATCGGGGCCCATGCCCCCGCGGTTCCGCGCGCCGACGCCGCCGAAAATCCTCCTCCCGCCCCTTGAAAGCGTTGGCGCCACCGCCACCTAGGGGACAACGGCGGTCGACGATCGCCCAACCGATCCCCAGAGGAGATTTTCGTATGACCCGTTTGGTCCATTACTACAGTCCGCTCAACCAGGTGCTCGATCGCGCGTTCGGCGCGTTCGTCAACGGCGAAGGCCACGCGTCCGCCGGTACCATTGCGCTCGACGTCGTCGAGACGCCGGACAGCTACATCGTCAAGGCGGTCGTGCCGGGCGTCGCGAAGGACAGGATCGAAGTCAACGTCGAAGACCGCGACGTCGCCATCAGCTACGAGACGCGCGAAGAGATCGCCGCCGAAGGCAAGTCGCTGTGGCGCGAGCGCAGCTACGGCAAGGTGAGCCGCGCGATCCGCCTGCCGGAAGCCGTCGATGCCGACAACGCGCAGGCGAAGCACGTCGATGGCGTGCTCGAGCTGACGCTGCCGAAGCTCGTCAAGGCGAAGGCGAAGCAGATCACGATCCAGTAGCGAGCGCAGTCGTCGTACACAAGAGCGCGGCCCCGAAGGCCGCGCTCTTTTTTTGCGCGTTCGGCTTTCCGCGTGGGCCGCGTCGCCTGTAGACTTGGGCGCCACATGGGGGGACAGATGCCGCAGGTATGCCGAAAGAATAATTCGACCGGCGGCACGCGATCATTCCCTCGTCCGTAGACGACAATCGAGCGGGATCGCCGGGTATGCTCCGTCCTGACAAACGACGTGTCGCCCGCGCCCCGCAGGGCGCGGCAAGCGCGGGGGACGCGGCACCGGCCGCCATCGAGGGCGTCGCCGCACTGGCCCGCGCCGGCCGGCACGCCGACGCCGTCGAACGCGCGGCCGCAGCGCTCGATGCCGGCGGCGTGAACCCCGCCGACCGCATGACGCTGTTCGCCCTGCGTCTCGAGTCGCAGACCGCGCTCGGCCAGATTGAGCTTGCCGCCGCCGACGCCACGGCCATGGTCGAGCTCGCGGCCACGACGAAGTCGGTCGCGCTCAAGGCCCGCGCACTCGTCGGCCAGGTCCGCGTCCGGATCAGGCGGGACAACAAGGAGGCGCTCGCCTTCGCGGTCGCGGCGGCCAAGGCGGCGACGCAGTCGAAGGACGACGCGCTGATTGCGACCAGCCTGATGCTGCTCGGCGAGGTGCAGGGGCGCATCGGCGACGACGCCGAGGCGGCGCTGACGAATGCGCGCAAGGCCATCGCGATCTTCGAGCGGCTCGGCAATCCGGCCGGCCGCGGCCGCGCGCATTGGGTGGCAGGACTCGTGCACCTCCTCGCGCGGCGTCGCGAGGACGCGAGGGCGGCCTCCACGATCGCCTACGAGTCGGCTCGCGAGGCCGGCGACTCGTACGGCGAGGGCAACGCACTCAATCTCCTTTCGCAGATCGACGCCGACATCGCGGACGCGATTCGCCGCCGTCACGCCGCGCGAGAGGCGTTCGACCGCGCCGGCTACGTCGAGCAGCGGTCGATGATGATCGGCAACGTGGCGACGTCCTATGACGACCTCGGTCTCTACCACCGCGCGCTACGGCTGCAGACCGAGGTTGCCGAAACGGGGCGCGCGATAGGCGCGAGGGGCCTGCTCACCTACGCGCTGGGCAATCAGTTCAGCGCGGAGATCAAGCTCGGCCTCGTCGACGCGGCCCGCGCGCGCCTCGCGGAGTTCGCCGCGCTGGTTCCCGCACTTGGCGACGCCAACATGGCGTGCTCGGTCGAGACCGGCGCGGGCGACCTGGCACTTGCGCTGGGCGACCCGACGCGCGCCGCGCGCCACTACCGCGCCGCCGCCGCCATGGCCCGCGACGCCGGTCTCGGAACGGAGACGAGCTGCCTGGCGCTCCTTGGCCGCGCGTTGCTCGCCGCCGGTGAAGCGACGGCGGCGCTGCGCGCGACGACCCGGTCGACCGCGATGCACCGCGCGCAGGGCTACGCGCCGCCGGACCAGCTGTCGTCACAGGAGCTCTGGTGGCGCCATTCCCAGGCGCTCGCCGCCAACCGGAAGACCGCGGAGGCGCGCAAGGCGCTGGAACGGGCCTACGATTTCCTGCTGGACGGTATCGCGAGCCTCCGCGACGCGGGGCTGCGCCGGAGCTACCTCAACAAGGTCGCCGCCAACCGCGAGGTCCTCGCGGCGTGGCTTTCCGACGCGACGGCGCGCAAGCTCCCGCGCGAGCGCGCGCTGGCGCACCTTGCTGTCGAGGCGAACGTGCGCGAGCCGTTCAAGCGCCTTGCGGACACCGGCCTGCGACTCAACACGCTGCGCACCGGCGCCGAGATCCGCACGTTCATCGTCGAGGAAGCGACCGAGCTCTCCGGCGGCGAGCGCGTGCTGCTCATCCTCGAACGCGACGGCAGGCGCGAACTGGCGGACGCGCTCGTGCCGCAGGGCGAGGATGCGGGCAAGCTGTTGCGGGCGGTCGAACCGCTGGTGGCGCGCGCGGCGGCGACACGCGCGGCGGAGCTCAGCCATTCGCCGGCGTCGGGCGCACAGGTGAAGCAGCGATCACGCATCGTCGCGCCGCTCGTCATGCAGGGCGCGCTGCTCGGCTACCTCTACGTCGACATGGATGGCCTGTACGGCCGCTTCGACGATGCCGACCGCGACATGCTGGGGCTCCTCGCCAACCAGGCGGCCGTCGCGCTGGACAACGCGCAGTGGTCGCAAGGCCTCGAGGAGAAGGTTGCGCAGCGCACGGAGGAGCTGCAGGCTTCGAACGCCCTGATCGCGCAGCGGGCCGGCGAGCTCGCGGTCATCAACAGCATTCAGCAAGGTGTCGCAGCGGAGCTGGATTTTCAGGCGATCGTCGACCTGGTGGGGGACAAGCTCCGCGAGGTCTTCGACGCGGGGGATCTCAGCATCATCTGGCACGACGAGAATTCCGGTCTCCTGCACTATTTGTATGCCTATGAGCGCGGCAAGCGCCTGTCGATCGAGCCGCGCCCGCCCAATCCCGGCGGCTCGTTCGAAACAATGCGCCGGACCCGCCAGCCCAACGTGCTCAACACCGCCGCCGACTACGCCCGATGGGCCGTGTCGACGATTCCCGGCACCGAAGCCAGCAAGTCGATGATCGACGTACCCGTCATCAGCGGCGACCGAATGCTCGGGATCGTCAGCATCGAGAACTACGAGCGCGAGAACGCGTTCGGCGACGCCGAGCTCCGCCTCCTCACGACGATCGCCACGTCGCTCGGGACCGCGCTCGAGAACGCGCGCCTCTTCGACGAGACGCAGCGCCTGTTCAAGGAAAGCGAGCAACGTGCGGCCGAGCTCGCGATCATCAACAGCGTGCAGGAAGGGCTCGCGGCGCAGCTCGAGTTCCGCGCGATCATCGACCTCGTCGGCGACAAGATCGCGGAGATCTTCGGCACCAAGGACATGTCGATCGCGCTTTACGAACGGCACCGCAACATGGTCGCCATGCCGTTCTTCCTCGAGCACGGCGAGCGGTATCCGATCGAGCCAACGCCCCTGGGAAAGGGGTTCACGGCGCACATCATCAGGACGCGGCGGCCGCTGACCATCAACAGCGACTTGCCGCAGCGAATGGAAGAGCACGGCTCGAGCTTCATCGGCGACACCGAAACGGCGCAGCTTCCGGGCAGCTACGTCGGCGTCCCGATCCTGAAAGGCGAGGAAGCCCACGGCGTGATCGCGCTCTACGCCGAGAAGGAGAACTCCTTCGGCGACTCCGATGTGCGCCTTCTCCAGACGCTCGCCAACGCGATGACCGTCGCGCTCGACAACGCACGGCTGTTCGACGAGACGCAAAGGCTGTTGAAGGAGACCGAGCAGCGCGCCGCCGAGCTCGCGATCATCAACAGCGTGCAGGAGGGCCTCGCGTCGAAGCTCGACATGCAGGCGATCTACGACCTCGTCGGCGACAAGATCCGCGAGATCTTCGACGCGCAGGTACTGGCGATTACGACGCTGGATACCGCGAGCAACATGCTCAATTTCCGGTACGTGATTGAACGCGGCCAGCGGCTCCATCCTCCCCCGGATCGCTGCGACGACAGGGGCTTCACGCCGCGGGTCATCCGCACGCGGCAGCACGTCCTCGTCAACAGCGATATGACTCGCCACGCGGCCGCAGTCGGCTCGACGGTGATCGTCGGCGAGGACGCGAAGTCGGCGCTGTTCGTGCCGCTGCTGGTCGGCGACGAGGCGCGGGGCGTCATCTCGCTGCAGAACCTCGACCGCGAGGACGCGTTCAGCGAATCCGACGTCCGCCTGCTGCAGACGCTCGCCAACAGCATGAGCGTCGCGCTCGAAAACGCGCGCCTGTTCGACGAGACGCAGCGCCGGACGCGCGAGACCGCGGCGCTCGCCGAGGTGGGTCGCGACATCTCGTCGACGCTCGACCTTGCCACGGTGATGGACCGCATCGCACGTCACGCGAAGGACCTGCTTGCTGCCGACACCAGCGCGATCTTCCTGCCCGACTCCGGCGGGCAGACGTACCGCGCCATCGTCGCGGTCGGCGACATCGCGGACGCGGTCCGCGCGATGACCGTCGAGGCCGGCCAGGGCATCATCGGCGGCATCGTGCAGAGCGGCCGTCCGGAATTCATCAACGACACGGCGGCGGACCCGCGCGGCATCCAGATCGAGGGCACGCCGGACGAGAGCGACGAGCGCATGATGGTGGTCCCGTTGCTGGCGGGACAGGTAATCAAGGGCGCCATGACCGTGTGGCGCACAGGCAGTCGCCTGTTCGACGAGCGCGAGCTCGAGTTCCTCGTCGGCTTGTCGCTGCAGGCGGTGGTGGCGATCGAGAACGCGCGACTCTTTGCGCAGGCGGAACGCCGCGCCACCGAGCTCGCGACGGTCAACACGGTGTCGCAGGAGCTTGCCGGCAAGCTGGAGGTCGGCGCGCTGCTCGAGCTCGTGGGCGAGCAGATCCGCAAGGTGTTCAACGCCGACGTCGCGTACGTCGCGCTGCTGGACCGCGCGCGCGGCATCATCGAGTTCCCCTATCAGTATGGCGAGGAGATCAAGCCGCTCGAGTACGGCGAGGGCCTGACGAGCAGGATCATCGACACCGGCAAGGCGCTGATCATCAACACGGCTGCCGACCGGGAGTCGAAGGCGCACAGTGCGCGCATCGTCGGCAGGCAGGCGCTCTCGTACCTCGGCGTGCCCATCACCGCAGGGGGCGTCTCGCTGGGCGTGATCAGCGTGCAGAGCACCCTGATCGAATGCGCCTACGACGCCGACGACGAGCGTCTGCTCGGCACCATCGCCGCCAACGTAGGCGTCGCGCTGCAGAACGCGCGGCTGTTCCACGAGGCCCGGGAGGCGCGCGCGGCCGCCGAGGCCGCGAACGAGGCGAAGAGCTCGTTTCTCGCGACGATGAGTCACGAGATCCGCACGCCGATGAACGCCGTCCTCGGCATGAGCGGGCTTTTGCTCGACACGCCGCTCAACCCCGAGCAGCACGATTACGTCGCGACGATCCGCGATTCCGGCGATGCGCTCCTCACGATCATCAACGACATCCTCGACTTCTCCAAGATCGAGGCCGGCCGGATGGACATCGAGTCGCAGCCGTTCGATTTGCGCGATTGCGTCGAGTCGGCGCTGGATCTCGTCAGCGCACGCGCAGCCGAGAAATCGCTCGACACCGCCTACCTGTTCGAAGGCGACGTGCCGGCCGGCATCCGGGGCGACGTGACGCGACTGCGCCAGATCCTGCTCAACCTGCTGTCCAACGCGGTGAAGTTCACCGAGCGTGGCGAAGTCGTGGTGTCCGTCGGCGCGACGCCCGTGTCGTCGGGTGGCGTCGAGATCACGTTCGCCGTCCGCGACACCGGTATCGGCCTCACCGCCGAAGGCATGAGCCGGCTGTTCCAGTCGTTCTCGCAGGCCGACTCGTCGACGACGCGCAAATACGGCGGCACCGGGCTCGGGCTCGCGATCAGCAAGCGCCTCGCGGAGCTGATGGGCGGCAGGATGTGGGCGGAAAGCGCGGGCGCAGGCAAGGGCGCCACGTTCCTTTTCACGATCCGCGTTCCCGTCGCCGAGCTGCAGCTGCCGAGCCGCCGCAACTTCGTCGGCACGCAGCCGGCGCTCGCGGGCAAGCGGATGCTGGTCGTCGACGACAACGCCACCAACCGGCGCGTCCTCTCGCTGCAGACTGCCAAGTGGGGAATGCGGCCACGCGACACCGAGACGCCCGCGGAAGCGCTGCGGTGGCTCGAACAAGGCGAAGCCTTCGACCTGGCAATCCTCGACATGCATATGCCCGGGATGGACGGGCTCGAGCTCGCGAGGCGCATTCGCACGATGTGCCCGGGAATGCCGCTCGTCCTGTTCAGCTCGCTCGGACGTCGCGAGTCCGGCGACGGCGTGTTTGCCGCGACGCTCGCGAAGCCGATCCGCCAGTCGCAGCTCTTCGATACGCTCGTGAGCCTCCTCGGCGTGGACGAAGCGCCGAGGCCGGCGGCCGGCCCTGCGAAATCGTCGATGGACCCCGGCATGGCCGCGCGCCATCCGCTGCGCATCCTGCTCGCCGAGGACAACGTCGTCAACCAGAAGCTCGCGCTGCGCATCCTGCAGCAGATGGGCTACCGCGCCGACCTCGCGTCCAACGGCATCGAGGCCGTCGAGTCGATCGAGCGCCAGCCGTACGACGTCGTGCTGATGGATGTGCAGATGCCCGAGATGGACGGGCTCGAGGCATCGCGTCGCATCACGCAGCGCTGGCCCGCGGCGGAGCGCCCGCGCATCGTCGCGATGACGGCCAACGCGATGCAGGGCGATCGCGAGCTGTGCCTGCAGGCGGGCATGGACGACTACCTGACCAAGCCGATCCGCGTCGAGCAGCTCGTCGCGGCACTCGATGCCGTGCTTGCGCGCGGGGACCGCTAGTCTCGTGGCCGCGAAGAGCCGAACGCGATCCGTCCGTCGTCCCGGACGCGCCGCGGCCGCGCCCGTGTCGCCGGAAGCGGCCGTCGCCGCAGCGCGCGACCTCGCATGGATCGGCCAGCATTCGCAAGCCATCGACGCCGCGACGGCGGCACTGGCCGCGGCGGAAGACGACACGCTTCGGTTGGCGCTGCTCGACGTTCGCGCCCAGAGTTTCATTGCGCAAGGCGAGATGACACGCGCGCGTCAGGATGCCGACGCGATGATCGCTGTCGCTGCGAGCAACCACACGCCGGCGCACGAGGCGCAGGCCCAGAATTGCCTCTCGTTCGTGCAACGGCTGTCCGGCGAAGAGGGCGCCGCCGTCGCGACCGCTGCACGCGCAGTGGCCGCCGCGCGACGCAGCCGGCGCAAGGCGCTGATCGCCGCCAGCCTGCTCCGCCTCGCCGAGGCGCGCGGGCGCGCGCGTGTGGACGTGGAGGCAGCTCTCGAGAACGCGCGCGCCGCGGAACAGCTGTTCCGCGAGCTCGGCGACACCGTCGGGCGCGACCGCGCACTGCATGCCGCGTCCGTCGCGCAGTTTCATCTCGGCCATGCCGCCGCCAGCGAGCGCGCTGCCGCCGACGCCCTGGCGCTGGCCCGCACCGCTGGGGACCGCTACGGCGAGGGCGCTGCGCTGAACATGATGTACCGGATGCACGACGACCATGCAATGCAGTTGCGCGGGCTGCGCGAGGCGCTTGCCGCGCACGAGGCGGCCGGGAACGCCACGGCGCAGGCGGGAATCTTCAACAACCTGTGCCTGGCCTACGCCCCGCTGGGCCTGCACCGGCATGCGCGCCGCATGATGCTGCGATCGCTGGAGATCTTTCGCCGCACGCACGCGACGAGCTCGGTGGTCAACGGATTGACGATCCTCGCCGTGATCGAGGCGCGGCTGGGCGACACCGCGGCGCAGCGGCACTGCATCGACGAAGCCTCAACGCTGAATGCGACGCTCTCCGACCGATTTTTCGACCCGACGCTCGCGCTGGTTCGCGGGCGCATCGCGATGGCGACCGGCGACGTCAAGGCCGCGGTGCCGCACCTGGAGGAGGCCGTTCGCGGTGTGGGCGACCGCGCCGAGACCAGTTACGCGATCGGTTGGGGCGTCTGGCTCGCCGCAGCGTATCTGTGCATCGGCAATGCGGCTGCGGCGCTCGCGGCCACGACCCGAGCCGTCGACCTGTTTCGCGCCCGCGAGCGACATGGTCTCGACACCATGCAGTCGCCCGTCGAAGTGCTGTGGTGGCACCACCGCGCGTTGATCGCGAATGGCAAGTACGCGCAGGCCCGCAAGGCGCTGGAATCGGCCTACGCGCTTCTGCTCGACGGCATCGCCACGCTGAGCGACGAGGGACTGCGCCGCAGCTATCTCAACAAGATGGACGCGCACCGCGCGATCGTCCTGGCGTGGATCGCGCACGCACGCGGCCGGCCTTTCTCCGTCAAGCGACAGTCTGCGCATCTCGCCGGCGAGGCCGACTTGCGCGCGCCGTTCGAGCGCCTCGCCGAGACCGGCATGCGCCTGAACGAGATCCGCAGCGTGGCCGGGTTACAGGAATTCCTGATCGACGCCGTGACCGAGCTCTCCGGCGCCGAGCGCGTGCTGCTCGTGCTCGAGGGCGACGACAAGCCGACGATCGCCGGGGCGCTGCTGCCGAAGGGCGAGGACGCGGACGCGCTGTTGCGCAGCGTCGCACCGTGGCTCGAAGAAGCGCGCCGCACGCGCACGATCGGACTGCGCCACGTGCCGGAAGGTGCCACGGCGCTCGACCAGCGCTCGTCGCTGATCGCGCCGCTGATCGCGCAGCAGCGCTTGCTGGGCCTGCTGTACCTCGACATCGACGGCGCGTTCGGCCGCTTCCACGACACTGATCGCGACCTCATCGCGATGCTGGCAGCGCAGGCGGCCGTCGCGCTCGACAACGCGCAGTTCGCGCAGGGTCTCGAAGCGAAGGTCGCGGAGCGCACCGCCGATCTGCAGGCGTCCAACGCCCGCACCGAGCAGCGCGCGGCCGAGCTCGCGCTGATCAACAGCATCCAGGAGGGCATGGCGGCCGAGCTCAACTTCCAGGCGATCGTCGACCTGGTCGGCGACAAGCTGGTCAAGCTGTTCGCGACCGACACGCTGGTCATCGCGCTGGCTCGACGAGGCAGCCGGGCTCCTGCATCTGCCATACGGCGTCGAGCGCGGCCGGCGGCTCCACGTGCCGTCGTCGCGGATCGCCGACGTCCTGACCGGGCGGCGCTGGCACGCGATCATGCTCGCCCGTCAGCCGCTCGTCTGGCGCAACCAGTCCGACTATCGGGCCCTCGAGATGCTCGTGGCCGAAGGCACGGAGATGAGCCGTTCCGGCGTGGCCGTGCCGATCTTCGCCGGCGAGCGGATGCTCGGTTTCATGTCGGTGGAAAACATGGACCGCGACGACGCCTTCGGCGAGCCCGACGTGCGCCTGCTGTCGACCGTGGCCGCCAGCATGGGCGTCGCGCTGCGAGAACGCGCGGCTCTTCGACGAGACGCAGCGCCTGCTGAAGGAGACCGAGCGCCGCTCGTCCGAGCTCGCGGTGATCAACAGCATCCAGCAGGGGATGGCGAAGGAGCTCAACTTCCAGGCCATCGTCGACCTGGTCGGCGACAAGCTGCGCGCGATGTTCGCCACCGGCGACCTGGCGATTCACTGGCGCGACGAGACCACCGAGATCGTCCACCATCTCTACGTCTACGAGCACGGCGAGCGGCTGGCGCCCCGCACTTCAGCATACAAGCCTGACGCGAAGATCAATCGGGCCCTGCAGACCGGCGGGCCCGTCGTGCTGGGCGACCGCGCCGCGATGGACGCCATCGGCCTCACGGTGGTGGAAGGCACGGACGCCAGCCTGTCGTGCATCTTCGTGCCCGTGATGGTGGGCGAGCGGCTGATCGCCGCGATCTCGATCGAGAGCTTCGAGCGCGAGCACGCGTTCGACGACGCGCAGGTGCACATGCTGTCGACGATCGCGGCGTCGATGGGCGTCGCGCTGGAGAACGCGCGCCTGCTCGAGGAAACGCAGCGCAACGCGCGCGAATCGTCGGCGCTGGGGGACGTCGGCCGCGACCTGTCGGCGACGCTCGACCTGGCGACAGTCATGGACCGCATCGCCGGCCATGCCAAGGAGCTGCTCGGCGCCGGCAACAGCGCGATCTTCCTGCCGGAGACGGACGGCAGGGACTATCGCGCGATCGTCGCCCTCGGCGAGCTGTCCGACCGGCTCAAGTCCGCGGTCGTCGAGCCGGGACGGGGCATCGTCGGCAGCGTCATCGAGAGCGGCCGGCCGGAGCGGATCAACGACACCGCCGCCGACCCGCGCGTGGTCCAGATCCCCGGCACCGAGCTGCGCCGCGACGAGCGCCTGATGGTGGTGCCGCTGCTCGCCGGCGACGACGGTGCAGGGTGCGATGGCGGTATGGCGCAACGGCGGCAGCCTCTTCGAGGCGCGCGAACTGGAATTCCTGGTCGGGCTGTCGCGCCAGGCGACGATCGCGTTGCAGAACGCGCGGCTGTTCAACGAGGTCCACGAAACGCTCGGCCGGCAGACGGCGACGGCCGAAATCCTGAAGGTGATCAGCAGCTCGCCCACGGATGTGCAACCGGTGTTCGACGCCATCGTCGAGGCCGCGCTCCGTTTGCTGCCGTCGACGTTCACCGTGGTCCTGCGCCGCGACGGCGACAGCTATCGCCTGGCTGCCACCGCGAATCGCGACGCAGCGCAGCGCCGGCGCAGGCTCGAAGACCATCCACCGCTGGTGCCCATCGACCCCACCCAGAACTTTCCGTCGCGCGTGTTCGTCAGCAAGGAGATTCTGCACATCCCCGACTGGACGGCGATCGAGCTGCCCCCGCACGAGCGCAACGTCTTCGAAGGCACGGGCCTCCATTCGTCGCTGATGCTGCCGCTCGTCTGCGACGGCGAATGCGTCGGCGTCCTCGCGATCGCACATACGAAGCCGCATGCGTACGACAAGGAGGAGATCGCGCTGGCGCAATCGTTCGTCGACCAGGCGGTGATCGCGATCCAGAATACGCGGCTGTTCAACGAAACGCAGGAGGCACTGGCCCGTCAGACCGCCACTTCCGACGTGCTGCAGGTGATCAGCGAATCGCCGACCGATGTGCAGCCGGTACTCGACGTCATCGCCGAGCGGGCAGCGGCGCTGACGGGGGGCGCTTCTGCCTCGTGACGCGGCTCGACGGCGAACTGGTGCACCTGGTCAGCATTCATGGCGTCAATGCGGCCGGCAGCGACGCGTTGCGCGCGGCATGGCCGCAGCGGCTCGACGACAGCACGTCGATCGCCGTGCAGGCGATCCGCAGCCGCGGCGTCGTCAACGTCGCCGACCTGCTTGCGCTCTCGGACACCGATTACGCGCCGGCGATGAAGCGCGCCGCCGAGCTGGCGGGCTTTCGCAGCGCAATGAGCGTTCCGATGCTGCGTGAGCACCAGGTGATCGGCGCGATCACGGTCAACCGCGCCGAGCCCGGGCTCTACGCCGACAAGGAAATCGCGCTGCTGCAGACGTTCGCCCGCCAGGCGGTGGTTGCGATCGAGAACGTCCGGCTGTTCAACGAGACGAGGGAGGCGCTGGAGCAGCAGACGGCGACCGCGGAGGTGCTGCGCGCGATCAGCGGCTCGGTGTCGGACGCCGCCCCGGTGTTCGAGCAGATCCTCGACAGCTGCCAACGCCTGTTCGCAGTGACGCAAGTTGCCGTCATGCTGGTACGCGACGGCGACCGCGTATACCCGGCCGCGTGGCGCGGGGCGACATTCGAAGCGCTTTCGCGGGTCGTCGGGTCGATGCCGCTGGAGGGTTCGTTCACCGGGCGCGCGCTGCGCGACGGCGGCATCGTACAGGCTACACAGCGCGACGCCGCAAAGTTCGACCACCCCGGCGTTCGCCAGATCGCGGAGTCCATGGGCGACTACACCGCTGTCTATAGCCCGATGTTCTGGGAAGGACGCGGCATCGGCTCGATCTGCCTGTTTCGACAGCCACCGCGGCCTTTCAGCGAAAAGGAGCAGGCGCTGTTGCGGACGTTCTCCGACCAGGCCGTCATTGCAATCCAGAACGCGCAGCTCTTCCGCGAGGCGCAGGAGTCTCGCGGCGCGGCCGAGGCCGCCAACGAAGCCAAGAGCGCCTTCCTGGCGACGATGAGCCACGAGATCCGCACGCCGATGAACGCCGTCATCGGCATGAGCGGCCTGCTGCTCGACACGAAGCTCGACTTCGAGCAGCACGACTACGCGTCGACGATCCGCGACAGCGGCGATGCATTGCTGACGATCATCAACGACATCCTCGACTTCTCCAAGATCGAGGCCGGTCGGATGGACATCGAGGCAGCGCCGTTCGACCTGCGCGATTGCGTCGAGTCGGCGCTCGACCTCGTCAGCACGCGCGCGGCGGAGAAGCACCTCGACATCGCGTACGTGTTCGAAGGCGACGTTCCTGCCGCGGTGAACGGCGACGTGACGCGGCTGCGCCAGATCCTGCTCAACCTCCTGTCGAACGCAGTGAAGTTCACCGAGGCCGGCGAAGTGGTGATAACGGTGAGCGCCGGCACGAAGAACGGCGCGTCGGAGCTGCGTTTTGCCGTGCGCGACACCGGCATCGGCTTGAGCACCACGGGCCTTTCGCGCCTGTTCCAGTCGTTCTCGCAGGCCGACTCGTCGACGACCCGCAAATACGGCGGCACGGGCCTCGGGCTCGCGATCAGCAAGCGGCTGGCCGAGCTGATGGGCGGCACGATGTGGGCCGAGAGCGCGGGACCCGGGACCGGCTCGACATTCTTCGTGACGATTCGCGCGCATCCCGCGCAGTTGCCGCCGAACGCGCGCCGCGAGTTCATCGGCACGCAGCCCGCGCTTTCGGGCAAGCGACTGCTGATCGTCGACGACAACGCCACCAACCGGAAGATCCTCGCGTTGCAAACTGCCAAATGGGGCATGCTGCCGCGCGACACCGAATCTCCGTCCGAGGCGCTGCGCTGGCTGCGGCAGGGCGATGCCTTCGATGCCGCGATCCTCGACATGCACATGCCGCAGATGGACGGCGTAATGCTGGCGAAGCGTATTCGCGAGCTTCCCGCCGCCCTCCCCCTCGTGCTGTTCACGTCGCTGGGCCGCCGCGAAGCCGGCAACACCGAAACGCTCTTCGCCGCGACGCTCGCCAAGCCGCTGCGCCAGTCGCAGCTCTTCGACACGCTGATGACGCTGCTCGGGCGCGAAGCCGCGGACGCCGCGCCGCGGCCGGCCGCGCCCGACAAGCCGAAGCTCGACGGCGGCATGGCCGCACGCCACCCGCTGCGCATCCTGCTCGCCGAGGACAACGTCGTGAACCAGAAGCTCGCGCTGCGCATCCTGCAGCAGATGGGCTACCGCGCCGACCTCGCGTCGAACGGCGTCGAGGCGGTCGAGAGCCTGGAGCGCCAGACCTACGACGTCGTGCTGATGGACGTGCAGATGCCGGAGATGGACGGGCTCGAGGCGTCGAAAGCGATCACGGCGCGCTGGAGCGCGTCCGAGCGGCCGCGCATCGTCGCCATGACCGCCAACGCGATGCAGGGCGACCGCGAGCTGTGCCTCGCGGCGGGCATGGACGACTACGTCACCAAGCCCATCCGTGTCGATGCCTTGGTCGAAGCGCTGACCCGCGTCACCGCAAGGCGGAGTTGAAAATGGGGGATCGAAGGTGAACGTGCAGCAGATCGCGGACCTGGCCTGGGCCGGCCAGCATGAACAGGCCATCGCGGCGGCCAGTGCCGCGCTCAAGCTGAAGTCCATGAGCGTCGACGAGCGCATGACGCTTCTCGACCTGCGCTCGGAAAGCCATCTCGCCGTCGGCGAACTGGCGCAGGCTGCCGCCGATGCGACCGCGATGAAGGCGTTGGCCAAGCGCGACGGCGGTGCCGAACTGCAGACACGCGCGCTCTGCCGCGATGCGCTCCTGCATATTCGCACGGGCAACGCCCGCTCGGCCGCCGGCATTGCCGCACGGGCGCTGAAAGCGGCGGAGCGGAGCCGCCAGCCGGCGCAGATTGCACTCGCCCTTTCGCGACTCGCCCACGCGCAAGTCAATTCGAGGAGCGATCTCGCCGCCGCCGTGCGCAACGCGACGCGGGCGGCCGCCCTTTTCGAGACGCTCGGCGACACCGTGCAGCTGGGCCGTGCGTGGAGTGTCCGCAGCAATGCGCTGTGGGCCTCCGAACAAGCCGTTCAGAGCAAGCAGGCCGCAAGCGTGGCACTCGCACTGGGACGGCGCTGCGGGGACCTGTACGGCCAGGGCGCGGCCCTCAATTCGCTCGCGTTGTGCGAAGCGGACCTCGCGCAGGGCCTCCGGCTGTTCGGCCAATCGCTCGACGCGTATCGAGCGGCGGGCCACGTGCTGAGCCAGGCGAACGCCACCGGCAATCTGGCGGCGACCTACGGCGACCTCGGACTCTACCGGCACGCGCGCCGCCTGACGCTCGATGCCGTGCACATCGCGGAGCGCACCGGCGCGCGCGGTAGTTTTTCCCTGGTTTTCGCGTGGAACCTGGCCGAATGGGCATGCGCAGTGGGATCGCTGGAGGAGGCCCGCGCCCGCGTCGCCGAGGCAAGCGCCCTGACGCGCGCGGTCGGCGACCAACGTTTCCGTTCCCTTCCGCTGCAAGCGAAGGGCTGGCTTGCACTGCGTGAAGGACGCCCTGCCCTCGCCGCGCGGTATCTGGAGCAGGCTGCCCGCCAAGCCACCTCGAGCGAACCGAGACTGGCGGCTCTGACCGACGCGGCAAGCGCACATCTCGCCGCCGGGCACCCCGCGGCGGCGCTGGCGGCGACGCGCCGGGTCACCGACCAGCATCGCGCCATGCGCTTCGCGCTGCTGGATATGGTCAAGCCGTCGAAGCTGTGGTGGCGGCACAGCCAGGCACTGCGAGCCAACGGCCGGAGCACGGAAGCGCGCAAGGCGCTCGAGCGGGCGTGGGGCCAGTTGCTCGGCAGCTTCCTGAGCCTCAGCGACGAGGGCATGCGGCGCAACTATCTCAACAAGCGCCAGGAGAACCGCGAGCTCGTGCTCGCCTGGCTCGAACATGCGCGTGATCGCAAGCTGCCGCGCCGCCAGCGTGAAGCACACCTCGCCGGGAAGATGAGCCTCGCGGCGTCGTTCGAGCGACTGGTCGACACCGGTCTGCGGCTCAACGAAATCAAGTCGGAGCGCGAACTCCACGAGTTCCTCGTCGACGAGGTCACCGAGCTGTCCGGCGCGGAACGCGTGCTCCTCGTGCTGGAAACGGCGACCACGCCGCCTGCCCTTCACCTGGCCGGCTCGCTCGTGCCCACCGGCGAGGACGAGCGCGCGCTGCTCGAGACGGTGACGCCGTGGCTGCTGGAAACCCGCCGCAACCGGGCAGTGACCCTGCGCCATTCGCCCGACGCCGCCCCGCGCCTCGCCCAGCGCAGCAGCCTCGTCGTGCCGCTGATCGTGCAGCGCGAGCTCCTTGGCTATATCTACGCCGACATCGACGGCGCGTTCGGCCGCTTCCACGACGGCGACCGCGACCTGCTGGCGATGCTCGCGAGCCAGGCGGCCGTTGCGCTTGCCAACGTGCGCTTCGCCGAAGGCCTTGAACGCAAGGTGGTCGAGCGCACGACCGAGCTCGAGCAGCGCGCCGCCGAGCTCACGATCATCAACAGCATCCAGCAGGGCATCGCCGGCTCGCTCGACTTTCAGGGCATCGTCGAGCTTGTCGGCGCGAAGCTGCGCGAGGTGCTGAAAAGCAACGACATCGGCATTTCGTGGATACGACCATGCGGCACGCCGGATCAGCCGGATCGTATGTCGATCGAGCACGGCCGAAGCCTCGATACTCCTCCGTCCACGATCGATTCGGACGAGCGTGGGCAAAGATCATGCGCATGAGCGGCATCGAGGCGCGCAGTCGAGAACCCGCGGCCGAGCAGGTCGCTTCGGAAGCAGCGCCGCAGGGGCTACACCCGGCACCGATCAGAGCCAGTCCACGTCGACGTGCCGATTGTCGTCGGCGACCGCGCGTCTCGGCGTCGATCAGCATGGAGAACCACGAGCGCGAGCATGCGTTCGGCGAATCCGAGGTGCGCCTGCTGACCGACCATAGCGGCGTCGATGGGCGTCGCGCTGCAAAGCGCGCGCCTCTTCGACGAGACGCAGCGGCTGTTGAAGGAGACCGAGCAGCGCAATGCCGAGCTCGCGGTGATCAACAGCATCCAGCAGGGCATGGCGGGGTCGCTCGATTTCCAGGGCATCATCAACCTGGTCGGCGACAAGCTGCGCGAGGTGCTGAAGAGCGAAGACATCGGCATCCGGTGGTTCGATCATCAGACCATGCAGGTCCACCACCTGTACGAGTTCGAGCACGGCAAGCGGCTGGAGATACCCCCTGCGCCGCTGCGACCGGAGCTAACGAAGCGCCGTGAGCCGCGGGTCTTCGGCACCGCGGCCGACATGATTGCCGCGGGACTGCACCACATGCCCGGCACCGACCAGGCCAAGTCGATGATCAACGTGCAGATCATCGGCAGCGACCGCGTTCTGGGCATCATCCTGCTCGAGGATCACGAGCGCGAGCACGCGTATGGCCCTGCCGACGTGCGCCTGCTGCAGACCGTCGCGTCGTCGATGGGCGTCGCGCTGGAGGCCGCACGCCTGTTCGACGAGACGCAGCGCCGCACGCGAGAGAGCGCGGCGCTCGCCGAAGTGGGACGCGACATCTCGTCGACGCTCGATCTCGCCACGGTGATGAACCGCATCGCGCACCACGCCAAGGAACTGCTCGGCGCGAATCACAGCGCGATCTTCCTGCCGGAAGGGGGCAAGGACGGCGCGACGGCGTCCTTCCGCGCGATCGTCGCCGAAGGTGAGGAAGCCGCGCAGGTGAAAGACACGATCATCGTGCCCGGCGCGGGCATCATCGGCAGCATCATCGCCAGCGGTCGCGCCGAATTCGTCAACGACACGAGCCACGACCCGCGTGCCGTCCAGATCGCCGGCACCGACCAGGCCAGCGACGAGCGTCTCATGGTGGCGCCGTTGCGCGCAGGCAAGACGGTGAAGGGCGCGATGGCGGTCTGGCGGACCGGCGGCAAGCCGTTCCAGGCGAGCGAGCTCGAGTTCCTGCTCGGCCTGTCGCTGGCAGCTGCCGTCGCCATGGAGAACGCGCGGCTTTTCGCCGAGGCACAGCAGCGCGCGGCCGAACTCGACACGGTCAACACCGTGTCGAGGGAGCTCGCGGGCAAGCTCGACCTCTCGGCGCTGATCGAGCTCGTCGGCAACCAGATCAAGGCGCTGTTCAAGCCCGACATCGCCTATGTCGCCCTGCTCGACCGCGACGCCGACATCATCAACTTCCCCTACCGGCACGGCGACGTCAGCGGGTCGCGGCGGCGCGGCGAAGGGCTCACCAGCAAGATCATCGACACCGGCGAGGCGCTGCTGCTCAACAGCGATGTCGATGGCCGCGCCGCGGCGCTCGGTGCCAAGCGCGTCGGCAAGGAGGCGCGCTCCTACCTCGGCGTGCCGATCACCGTCGAGGGACGCGCCGAAGGCGTGATCAGCGTCCAGAGCACCGAGCGCGAAGGCGTGTACGGCGCCGACGACCAGCGGCTGCTGGAGACCATCGCCGCCAATGTCGGCGTCGCGTTGCGCAACGCACGGCTCTTCGCCGAGGCGCAGGAGGCGCGCGCGCAGGCGGAGACCGCGAACGAGGCCAAGAGCTCCTTCCTTGCGACGATGAGCCACGAAATCCGCACGCCGATGAACGCGGTCATCGGCATGAGCGGCCTTTTGCTCGACACGTCGCTCGACGCCGAGCAGCGCGACTACGCCACGACGATCCGCGATTCCGGCGATGCGCTCCTCACGATCATCAACGACATCCTCGACTTCTCCAAGATCGAAGCGGGCCGGATGGACATCGAGGCGCAGCCGTTCGACCTGCGCGAATGCGTCGAGTCGGCGCTCGACCTCGTCGGCACGCGCGCGGCGCAGAAGCAGCTCGATATCGCCTACCTGTACGAAGGTGACGTTCCGGCGGCGGTCGTCGGCGACGTCACGCGGCTGCGGCAGATCCTGCTCAACCTGCTCGCCAACGCCGTGAAGTTCACCGAGCGCGGCGAAGTCGTGCTGACGGTCAGCGCCGCGGGCAGCGGCGCGAAAAGCCAGCTCACGTTCGCGGTCCGCGACACGGGCATCGGTCTGTCCCGGGACGGAATCGGCCGCCTGTTCCAGAAGTTCACCCAGGCCGACGCCTCGACCACGCGCAAGTACGGCGGCACCGGGCTCGGCCTCGCGATCAGCAAGCGACTGGCCGAGCTGATGGGCGGCACGATGTGGGCGGAAAGCGACGGACCCGGCCGCGGCGCCACGTTCAGCTTCACGCTCGAGGCGCCTGCCGCCACGCTTCCTGCGCAGGGCCGCCGCGAGTTCACCGGCGCGCAGCCCATGCTGCAGGGCCGGCGCGTGCTGGTGGTCGACGACAACTCCACCAACCGTCGCGTGCTCAACCTGCAGGCGGCCAAGTGGGGCATGGTGCCGAAGGACGCGGAATCGCCCGACGAGGCGCTGCGCTGGGTCGCCGACGGGCAGGACTTCGACGTCGCCATCCTCGACATGCACATGCCGCAGATGGACGGGCTCACGCTCGCACGGCAGATCCGCGCGCGCAATCCCGCGCTGCCGCTGGTGCTGTTCAGCTCGCTGGGGCGCAAGGAGGCCGGCGACACCGAGGGCCTGTTCAGCGCGTACCTCGCCAAGCCGCTGCGCCAGAGCCAGTTGTTCGACACGCTGGTGACGTTGCTCGCGCATGACGCGGCGCCCAGGGCGCCGGCCCCCGCCAGGCCCAAGCTCGACGGCGGAATGGCGAAGCGCCATCCGCTGCGCATCCTGCTGGCCGAGGACAACGTCGTCAACCAGAAGCTCGCGCTGCGCGTGCTGCAGCAGATGGGCTATCGCGCCGATCTCGCGTCGAACGGCGTCGAGGCGGTCGAGAGCGTGCAGCGGCAGACGTACGACGTGGTGCTGATGGACGTCCAGATGCCGGAGATGGACGGGCTCGAAGCCGCGAGGGCGATCACGTCGCGCTGGCGCGCCGGCGAGCGTCCGCGCATCGTCGCGATGACCGCCAACGCCATGCAGGGCGACCGCGAGATGTGCCTCGCGGCCGGCATGGACGACTATCTGACCAAGCCGATCCGCGTCGACCAGCTCGTCGACGCGCTCAACCTCGTGCAAAGCCGCGGAGAAGGATGACATGACGCAACCCACGATCGACCTCGCGACGTTCGACGAGCTGAAGGAGACCGCCGGCGCGGAGTTCGCCGTCGAGCTCGTCGACACGTTCCTGACCGAGGCGCCGTCGATGCTCGCCGAATTGCGCCGCGCCTATGCGGCGGGCGACGCGGACGCCTTCCGGCGCGCCGCGCATTCGCTGAAGTCGAACGGCAACACGTTCGGCGCGCGCACGTTCGCGACGATGGCGAAGACGCTGGAGCTGGGCGGCATGGCGCCGGTGCAGGCCGCCTCCGGCGCGCCGCTCGCCGAGCTCGACGAGGAATACGGCCGTGTCGTCCGGACCTTGACGGAGCTCAAGCGTGCGTGAGCGCGGACGAGGCGGCGCGCGACTTCTCGTCGTCGACGACAACAAGGTCAACCGGCTGCTGCTCACGCGCAGCCTCGAGCTGCAGGGACACAGCGTCGCATCCGCCGAGAACGGCCGGGTGGCGCTCGAGGTGCTCCGGCGCGAAGCGTTCGACCTGCTGCTGCTCGACATGGAGATGCCGGAGATGAACGGCTTCCAGGTGCTCGAGCAGCTGAAGGCGGACCTCGCGCTGCGCGACCTGCCGGTGGTCGTGACGTCGTCGCTCGAGGGCATCGAGAACGTCGTGCGCTGCATCGAGCTCGGCGCCGAGGACTATCTGCCGAAGCCGGTCAATCCGGTGCTGCTGAAAGCGCGTGTCGGCGCGAGCCTGGAAAAGAAGCGGCTGCGCGACGCGCAGAAGGAGCTGGTGCGCCGCTTCGCCGCACCGGAGGTCGCCGATGCACTGCAGGAGTCCGGCTTCGAGCTCGGCGGCAAGCGCGTGACGGGCACGGTGATGTTCACCGACATCCGCGGCTTCACGTCGCTGGCGGAAACGCAGTCGCCCGAGGAGACGATCGAGCTCCTCAACACCTACTACACGCTGATGTTCGACGCGATCGGGGGCCACGGCGGAATCGTCAGCCAGATTGCCGGCGACGGCCTGATGGCGATCTTCGGCGCCCCGCTCCCGCTGCCCGATCACGCCGACGCCGCCGTGCGCAGCGCGCTCGACATGATCGAGATGATCGGCCTGTTCAACGCCGAGCAATCGGCGGCCGGCCGCCCGGCCATCCGCATCGGCATCGGCATCGCCACGGGGGACATGGTCGCCGGCTATACGGGCACACAGCAGCGCGCGACGTACACGTGCATCGGCGACACGGTCAACCTGGCCGCGCGGCTGGAAGCGCACACGAAAGAGGCGCAGCGCGCGATCCTCATCGACGCGGCCACCCGGGCCGGCCTGCGCGAGGACATCGGCACGGACGCGCTCGGTCCGGTGCCGATACGCGGCAAGGCGCAGCCGGTCGACGTCTACGCGGTCAGGAGCTGAACGGCGAAGCGGAGCGGCGGGCCGCGGAAGTCCGGTGCCGTTCGCGGGAGGGCGTCCGGGCCCCGAGGTTCAGCGGATCGGCCGCTCGTAGCGGACGTCCGGCTCGCCTTCCTCGTTGGTGCTGCCGTCGCCGAACTCGACGGCGGTGAACCCGTGGCGCTCGTAGAAGCGCCGGGCACCGGTGTTGCACTGGAACGTGTACAAGCGCAGGACCGGCGTCACCATCCGGGCCTCGACGACGATGATGTCGAGGAGCTCGCGGCCGATGCCCTTGCCGGTCCAGCCGGGCCGCAGATAGAGATGCTCGAGCCACGCGCCGTCGCGCGCCGCGAAGCCGACGATCTCCTCGCCGATCTGCGCGATGCGGATCGACCGGCGCGGGAACACCACTTCGCGCATCCACGCGTGGATCTCGTCGTTCGTGTGCACGCGCTTCACCCGCGGCAGGGTGGTTGCCCGCGACGCGATGAAGAGCTCGGCGACACTGGCGGTTTCCTGCGCGAAGTGCACCGGGTCGGGCCGGCGGATGACGAGCTGCGGCGCCGGCGTCATCCCAGCAGGTCTCCCGAGACCTTGCGGCCGCGCGTCGCGCGCGCCGGCGGCGCCGCCGGCGCGGCGCCGCGCCGCCGCGCGTCGGCGTCGAGCACCGGCGCGAGATAGCGTCCCGTGTAGCTGGCCGCGCTCTTGACGATCTCCTCCGGGGGTCCGGCCGCGATGATCTCGCCGCCGCCGGCGCCGCCCTCGGGGCCGAGGTCGATGATCCAGTCGGCCGTCTTGATCACGTCGAGGTTGTGCTCGATGACGACGACCGTGTTGCCATGGTCGCGCAGCCGGTGCAGCACGGTGAGCAAAAGCTCGATGTCGTGGAAATGCAGCCCGGTGGTCGGCTCGTCGAGGATGTAGAGGGTGCGCCCGGTATCGCGCTTCGACAGCTCGAGCGCGAGCTTGACGCGCTGCGCCTCGCCGCCGGAGAGCGTCGTCGCCGACTGGCCGAGCGTGATGTAGCCCAGCCCCACGTCGAGCAGCGTCGACAGCTTGCGCGCCACGGCGGGCACCGGCTCGAAGAACGCGAACGCCTGCTCGACGGTCATCGCCAGCACTTCGTGGATGTTCCTGTCCTTGTAGCGGACCTCGAGCGTCTCGCGGTTGTAGCGCTGGCCGTGGCAGACGTCGCAGGAGACGTAGACGTCGGGCAGGAAGTGCATCTCGACCTTGATGAGGCCGTCGCCCTGGCAGGCCTCGCAGCGCCCGCCCTTCACGTTGAAGGAGAAGCGGCCGGGACCGTAGCCGCGCTCGCGCGCCTCCTTCACCTGCGCGAACAGCTCGCGTATCGGCGTGAACAGGCCGGTGTAGGTCGCGGGGTTCGACCGCGGCGTGCGGCCGATCGGGCTCTGGTCGACGCTGATCACCTTGTCGAAGTGCTCGAGGCCGTCGATCTCGGCATACGGCGCCGGCTCCTCCGCGCTGTCGTACAGATGCCGCGCGACGGCGTGATAGAGCGTGTCGTTGATGAGCGTCGACTTGCCCGATCCCGACACGCCCGTCACGCAGATGAACAGGCCGACCGGCAACGACGCCGTGACGCTCTTCAGGTTGTTGCCGGTCGCGCCACGCACCTCGAGCCGCCGCGCGGGGTCGGCGCGGTGGCGCGTGGCGGGGATCGGGATCTGCCGCCGCCCGGCGAGATACTGGCCGGTCAGCGAATGCGTGGCGCGGCGGATGTCGTCCGGCGTGCCCTGCGCGACGACCTGCCCGCCGTGCTCGCCGGCGCCCGGGCCCATGTCGACGACGTGGTCGGCGGACAGGATCGCGTCCTGGTCGTGCTCGACGACGATGACGCTGTTGCCGAGGTCGCGCAGGTGCTTGAGCGTGTCGAGCAGGCGGTCGTTGTCGCGCTGGTGCAGGCCGATCGACGGCTCGTCGAGAACGTACATCACGCCCGTCAGGCCGGAGCCGATCTGCGAGGCGAGGCGGATGCGCTGCGCCTCGCCGCCCGAGAGCGTCTCCGCCGACCGGTCGAGCGACAGGTAGTCGAGCCCGACATTGTTGAGGAACGCGAGCCGCGACACGATCTCCTTCACGATCTTGTCGGCGATCGCCGCCTTCTGGCCGTCGAGCTTCATCCGCGCGAAATAGGCCGAGGTGGTCTTGAGCGGCCATGCCGAGACCTCGAAGATGGCGCGCGCGTCGTCGCCCTCGCCCACCTTCACGTGCCGCGCCTCGCGCCGCAGCCGCGTGCCGTGGCACTCGGGGCACGGCTTGTTGTTGAGGTACTTCGCGAGCTCCTCGCGCACCATCACCGAGTCGGTCTCGCGATAGCGCCGCTCGAGATTGGGGACGATGCCCTCGAACGCATGCTCGCGCGTCATCGGCCTGCCGCGCTCGGAGAGGTACGTGAACGGTATCTTCTCGTCGCCGGAGCCGTACAGGATCACGTTCTGCACGCGCTCGGGCAGCCGGCCGAACGGCCGGTCGACGTCGAAGCCCACGTGCTTCGCCAGGCTCTGCAGAAGCTGGAAGTAGAACTGGTTGCGGCGGTCCCAGCCCTTGATCGCCCCCGACGCGAGCGAGAGCTGCGGGAACGCGACGACGCGCTTCGGATCGAAGAAGCTGATCGAGCCCAGGCCGTCGCAGCGCGGGCACGCGCCGATCGGGTTGTTGAACGAGAACAGGCGCGGCTCGAGCTCGGACAGCGAGTAGTTGCAGATCGGGCAGGCGAACTTCGCGGAGAACAGGTGCTCTCGCGGCCGCTCGTTTTCCTTGTCCATCTCGACCGCGATCGCGCGGCCGTCGCCGTTGCGCAGCGCGGTCTCGTACGACTCGGCGAGCCGCTGCTTCATGTCGGCCTTCACCTTGAGCCGGTCGACGACGACCTCGACGGTGTGCTTCGTGCTTTTGGCGAGCTTCGGCACGGCGTCGATCTCGTACACCTTGCCGTCGACGCGCACGCGGACGAAGCCCTTGGCGCGAAGCTCGACCAGCAGCTCGATCTGCTCGCCCTTGCGGTTGACCACCGCCGGGGCGAGGATCATCAGCTTGGTGTCCTCGGGGAGGGCGAGCGTCGCATCGACCATCTGCGAGATCGTCATCGCGGTGAGCTTCTGCTCCGGATGGTCGGGGCAATACGGGTCGCCGACCCGCGCGTACAGCAGGCGGAGGTAGTCGTGGATCTCGGTGACCGTGCCCACGGTGGAGCGCGGGTTGTGCGACGTCGCCTTCTGCTCGATGGAGATCGCCGGCGACAGGCCCTCGATCAGGTCGACGTCCGGCTTCTCCATCAGCTGGAGGAACTGCCGCGCGTACGCCGACAGCGACTCGACGTAGCGGCGCTGGCCCTCGGCGTAGAGCGTGTCGAACGCGAGCGAGCTCTTGCCCGAGCCCGACAGGCCGGTGATGACGATCAGCCGGTGCCGCGGCAGGTCGAGGTTGAGGTTCTTGAGGTTGTGCGTCCGCGCACCGCGGATTCGAATGGATTCCATGGGCTCCTGTTCGCGCGAGCGACTCGCGCCGTGCCTCGCGACGCCGGAACCGCCCTGTCCGGCATGCGCACCCCGCCCGTCCGGGCCCGCAGGCTCGGACCCCTCGGGCTCGGTCCCTCGGGTTCATTCCCTCGGGTCAAGTCCTTCGGGTTCAGTCCCCTCGGGTTCGGGCCCCTCAGGCTCAGACGTAAGGCCGAAGGCGCGCGAGGCAACCTGTTAGTATATTGCGTTTCGTGTTCGAGATCACCGCGCACGCTTCGACGCCGCGATCGGCGACCCGCCGGCTCCGCATCGCGTCGATTGCGCGCAGTTCCGCGCCCGCCCAAACGCATCGCATGACCACTGCCGCCGCGACGCGCACTACGACCGTGCGCATGACCGCCACGGAGCGTCGCGCCACGATCGCGCTCGCGAGCGTCTCGGGGCTGCGCATGCTCGGCATGTTCATCGTGCTGCCGGTGTTCGCGCTGTTCGCCGAGCATCTTCCGGGCGGGCACGACCGCACGCTGGTGGGCATCGCCCTCGGCATCTACGGTCTCACGCAGGCGGCCCTGCAGATCCCCTTCGGCTGGGCCTCGGACAGATGGGGACGCAAGCCGGTGATTTACAGCGGGCTCGCGCTGTTCGCCGGCGGAAGCTTCGTCGCGGCCCTCGCCCCGACGATCGGCTGGACGATCGCCGGCCGCGCGCTGCAGGGCGCGGGCGCGGTGTCCGCCGCCGTCATCGCGCTGTGCGCCGACCTGACGCGCGAGAGCGTGCGCACGCGTGCGATGGCGACGATCGGCATCACGATCGGCACGACGTTCGCGCTGTCGCTGGTCGCCGGTCCGCTGCTCGACGCCGCGATCGGTGTGCCGGGGATTTTCGCCTTGACCGGCGTGCTGGCCCTGGCCGCGCTCGCGGTCGTACGCTACGGCATCCCGCCGCTTGCGGCGCCGTCGCGCGCCGCGCCGCTGCGCGTCGCCTTCGGACGCGTGCTCGCCGACGCCAACCTGCTGCGGCTCAACTACGGCATCTTCGCGCTGCACGCGCTGCTGATGGCCATGTTCGTCGAGATGCCGTTCGCCCTGCGCGACAACGGCGTCGCCGCCACCCGCCAGTGGGAGGTATACCTGCCGGTGGTCGTTCTTTCGGTGGCGCTGATGTGGCCGTTCGCGCGCACCGCCGACCGCCCGCGGCGCGGCAAGCCGGTGTTCGTCGGCGCGGTCGCGGTGCTGCTCGTCGCACAGGTCGCGCTGGCGCTGGGGCTGCATTCGCTGCCGGCCATCCTCGCTGGCCTGCTGCTGTTCTTCGCCGCGTTCAACCTGCTCGAGGCGACGCTGCCGGCGCTGGTGTCGCGCTACGCGCCCGCCGATCTCAAGGGCTCGGCGGTCGGCGTGTACGCGAGCGTGCAGTTCCTCGGCGCGTTCGTGGGGGCGACGGCCGGCGGCTGGCTGGCCCAGCATGCCGGTCCCGCCGCCGTATTCGGCTTCGGCGTCGTCCTCACGGCCGTGTGGCTGGTCGTCGGCCTGACGATGGCGGCGCCCCCCGCGTATCCGTCCAACTATTCCCTGGGAGAAACGTAAATGGCCTCGGTCAACAAAGTCATCCTGCTCGGCAACCTCGGGCGCGATCCCGAAACGCGCTACACGACGGGTGGCGACGCGGTCACCAATCTCAACATCGCGACGTCCGAGCAGTGGAAGGACAAGAGCGGCGAGAAGCAGGAGCGCACCGAGTGGCACCGCGTGGTGCTGTTCGGCCGCCAGGCGGAGATCGCCAGCGAATACCTGAAGAAGGGCCGCTCCGTGTACATCGAGGGCCGGCTGCAGACGCGCAAGTACACGGACAAGGACGGGGTCGAGAAATACTCGACGGAAATCGTCGCCGATCGCATGCAGCTCCTGGGCGGCCGCGACGGCCCCGGCGGCGGAAGCGGCGGGGACGTCGATTTCGCCGCGCCGGCAGGCGGCACGGGCGCCCGCCGCGAGAGCAGCGGCGGCGGCAGCAGCGGCGGCAGCAGCGGCAGCGGCGGCGGCGGCGGGAGCAAGCGCAACGAGGGCGGCAAGAAGTCCACCGAGGACTTCGACGACGACATCCCGTTCTGAAGCGCCGGGCGGGACAAAGACCCGTTGGCGGGCGGGAGCGGGCAGGCGACAAGGAGAGTAGACTCGTAGCGTACAAAAAATAGCGAGTTTCCCTTACGTCAGATTGCAGAAAGGTGCCGCCATGCACACCCGATTCATTACCCTTCGCCCCGCCGTCATGACCCTTCGGCCTCTCGTCGCCGCGCTCGTCGCCGCGACCCTCGCGGTTCCTGCCCTCGGACAAACGACGGGCGTGATCAGCGCGCCCGGCATGGCGGCCGCCGCGCGCGTGGAAACCGCGTCCGCGACCGTCACCGCGATCGACTTGGCCACGCGCGAGGTGACGCTGCGGCGCGCCAATGGCACTACGTTCACCGTCGTCGCCGGTCCCGATGCGCGCAACCTTCCGCAACTGCGCGTCGGCGACACCGTGACCATCGACTTCTACGACGCGCTGACGCTCGAGCTCAAGAAGGGCGGCACCGGCGCACCGGCAAGCCGCAGCGATGCCCTGGCCGGATCGCGCGCCGAACTCGGCCAGCGGCCGGGCGGAATCGCGACACGCGAGCGGGTGATCGTTGCCGACGTCATCGCCGTCGATCCGACCAGGCAGACGGTTTCGCTGCGCGGCGTTGGGGGCAAGGTCCTCGACCTGCCGGTCAAGGATCCGGAACAGTTCAGGCGGATCGCGGTGGGTGATCAGGTGCAGGCCACCTACGTCGAGGCCGTCGCGCTTTCCATCACTCCGACAGCTGCGCCGCCGGCGCCGGCACCCGTGATGGCGCCCGCAGTCCCTCCCTGGGGAAGATGGATGGTCGGCGCCCGCGTCGTCAACATCAACCCAGACGTCAGCTCGTCGGTATCGGGCTTCGAAGTCAAGGACCAATGGACCGGCGAGTTCGACACCACCTATTTCTTCACCCCGAACGTCGCGATCGAGGGCAGCATCACCTGGGCCAAGCAGGACGTCAACTTCAATGGCACGGGCCTCGGCAGCCTCAAGATGATGCCGGTGATATTCACGGCCCAATACCACTTCTTCGATGTCGGCAACTACAATCCTGCCTTCGCGCACTTCAAGCCGTACATCGGCGGCGGTTTCAACTACACGTATTTCTACGAGACCGATCTGGGCGGCAATTCCGGGGCCGACGTCAACCGTGACAGCTGGGGCGGCGCGCTGCAGGCGGGCTTCGACTACCAGTTCCAGCGGAACTGGAACTTCAACATGGACGTCAAGTACCTCTGGATCAGCAATGACGTGCACTTCAAGGCGACTGGCGGGACTCCCAGTTCTCTGGATATCGACCCCTGGGTTTACGGCGTCGGCATTCGTTATCGCTTCTGACGTGCAGCCGGCGTAACGGCCACTCCCGCACCGGCGATCTATCCGGCTGACGGACCGTGCCGTCTCCCGCGCGCAGCCGTTCGCAGCGGCGTGTGCACGGGCGCGAGTTCGCACTCCACCGGACTCGCGGGCGCGGCGATCACTCCGCCGCCGAGGCACACGTCGCCCTCGTAGAGCACGGCGTACTGACCGGGCGTCGGTGCCCATTGCGGCAGGTCGAACGCTGCGTGAACGGAGTCGCGCCCGCGCGACTCGACTGTGCATGCCGCGTCGGCCATGCGATAGCGCGTCTTCGCCGCCAGGCGCATCGGCAGCGCCGGTGCGCGACCCGAGATCCAGTGCATGTCGATCGCAACGACGGCACGGCGATAGAGCTGCGGATTGTCGTGGCCCTGCACCGCGATCAGCGCATTGCGCGCACGGTCCTTGTCGGCGACAAACCACGGCGCGGCCCGCGCATCGCGCGTGCCGCCAACGCCGAGCCCCTGCCGCTGCCCCAGCGTGTAGTACGCGAGCCCCTGGTGGCGCCCGACCGTGCGTCCTTCCGGCGTGACGATAGGCCCCGGCACGCGCGGCAGGTAGCGCGCGAGGAATTCGCGGAACGGCCGCTCGCCGATGAAGCAGATGCCCGTCGAGTCCTTCTTCGCCCACGTCGGGATGCCCTCGCGCCGGGCGAGCACGCGCACGTCGCGCTTGTGCATTTCGCCCAGCGGAAAGATTACCGGCGCGAGCTGCGCCTGCGTGAGCCGATGCAGGAAATAGCTCTGGTCCTTGGTGGCGTCGGCCGCCTTCAGCAGCTCGACGCGGCCGGGCGCCGACGCCGCGCGCCGCACGCGCGCGTAGTGGCCGGTGGCGATGCGGTCGGCGCCTCGCGCCAGCGCGTGGTCGAGGAAGGCGCGGAACTTGATCTCGCTGTTGCAGAGAACGTCGGGATTGGGCGTGCGCCCTGCCTCGTACTCGCGCAGGAACTGCGCGAACACGCGCTCGCGATACTCCGCGGCGAAGTTGACCGCCTCGATCTCGATGCCGACGACGTCGGCGACCGCGGCAGCATCGACCAGGTCCTCGCGCGACGTGCAGTGCAGGTCGGTGTCGTCGTCCTCCCAGTTCTTCATGAAGACGCCGACGACGTCGAAGCCCTGCTGCTTCAAGAGCCACGCGGCGACCGCCGAGTCGACACCGCCCGACAGCCCGACCACCACGCGCTCGCGCCGCATGTCAGGCGAGCTCGGCGACGAAGGCGAGCGGCCAGCGCCGGCCGGTCCGATAGTCGTCGATGCAGCGCATCACCAGCGGACTGCGATGCAGCGCGCGCCGCGCGGCGATCTCGTCGGCGCTCATCCACACGGCGCGAAGGATGCCGACGTCGAGCGGACGCTGCGCGTCGTGGCGCACCGGATCGCCGCAGAACGCGAAGCGGATGAACGTCGCGCCGTTGTCGGCGGCTTCCCAGCGGTACGCGCCGACGAGCGCCGACAGCGTCACCTGCCAGCCCGTCTCCTCGAGCGTCTCGCGGATCGCGCCCGCCGGCAGCGTCTCGCCCGATTCGAGATGGCCGGCGGGCTGGTTGAGCCGCGGGCCATGGCGTGTTTCCTCCTCGACGAGCAGGAAGCGTCCGTCGCGCTCGATCACCGCGGCGACCGTCACTGCCGGACGCGGTGTTTCAATCTCTCGCATGGTGAGTGGTGGCCGTCCCGAGCGCCCAAACAAAAGGGCAGGAGCTCGGCGCCCCTGCCCTCTCGAACCCAAGCCCGCCGCGTTAAGGCGTCGATTCCTTCTGCAGCTGGCGCAGCAGCTCGGCGCGCTGCTCCTTGGTCATGTTCTTGATGTTGGGCATCTTTTCGCGGTGCGCGCTCTGCGCCTTCGACGCCTCGACGTTGGCTCTCGCCTGGGCCGGATTGGTCGCGCTGTTGTTGGACAGCTCCTGCGCGGACTTCTCGTTGTATCCGGGGCGCATCTTCGGATCCTGCTTGGTCTTCGCGACCTCGGCAGCGCCGGCCTTCGACTTCTCCGCCTGCGTCTTCTCGGCTGCGGGGTTGTCGTAGGCCGCGGCGGAGCCCTTCGGGTCCTTCTTCTCTTCCTTCTGCATGCCGGTCGTGCCTTGCGCGAAGGCCGACGAGGCGACGACGGCAAACGTGCCGGCGACCAGCGTTGCGAGCAGCTTGTTCATCTAATGATCTCCTCGAGTAGTTCGTGAGTGACGCGGTTCGCCGTCCTGCAATTGCTTCACACGGGCGTGGCGTCGCCTTAGGCCTGCGTGCAAACCCTTGAAAGGATACGGCATGGCAAGGCGGTTGGCAACGCGGCGCTAAACCAGCGCCGCGCGCTGCCGCGACGATTACTTCGCGGGCTTGTCGGCCGGTGTCGGCGCAGCCTTCGCCTTGGTCGTCTTCGACTTCTTCTTCGACTTGTGCTTCTTGCCCGTCGCGGGCTTGGCGGCTTCGCCCGCCACCGGCTTGGCGGCTTCGTTGGCGACCGGCTTGGCCGATTCGGCCTTCACCGGAGCGACCTTGTCCGTCTTCGGCGCCTCCGCCTTCATCGGCTCGGCCGGCTTGGCCGGGGTCGTCGGGGCTGCGCCCTGCGCGTACGCGGAGGTCGCCAACGCGATGGCACAAAGGGCGGTCAGGAGCTTGCTCATAGGGGTTTCATCCTAAGGGAAAGTGGGTGCGACAGCGGAATTCCGTGTCGCCGCCCATAACGCCTGCGTCCGCGGCGCGGTTGACAGGCGCGGGGCGCGTACCCGGCAGGCCCGTCGCAAGCGCGGACGAGCAACGCCACCGGCGGATGAACCGAACGCGCCTGCGCCGTGCGGCACCGGCAGCCTCAGGTCCCGTCGCCATCGGCAAGGCTGCGCTGCAGCCAGTCGCGCAGCAGCGGCACCGTGATCGGACGCCGCGACGCCAGCGAATGGCGATCGAGCGCCGCCAGCGTGTCGACGAGTGTCGCCATGTCACGACGTCCGTGCGCCAGCAGGTAGGCGATCACGTCGTCGGCCAGTTGAAAGCCCCGCGCTTTCGCGTAGCCGGCGAGCGCCGCCGCCTTGTCCGCGTCGGCAAGCGCGACGACCTCGTAGACGAGCCCGTAGCCGAGCCGCGTGCGCAGGTCGTCGCGCAGCGCGAGCCGCGACGGCGCGCGCGAGCTCGCGGCGAGGAGCTGGCCGCCTGTCGCGGCGAGCGCGTTGTAGAGGGTGAACAGCCGCCCCTGCGCCACCTCGTCGGCGGTGTCGACACGATCGACCGCCATCAGCGCCGCCGCCGCCGCATCGTCCGGAACCCCGCCCGGATCAGCCGCGTAATGCGCCGCGCGGCCCGCCGCGGCCGCCGCGGCGACGCTCGCGCGCAGCAGATGGGTCTTGCCCACGCCGGCCGCGCCCCAGATCACGATGCCCGTCTCCCGCAGGACGCCCGCGGCAAGATCGGCGAGCGCGGCGACGGCTTCGCGGTTGGGTCCCGCGACGAAATTGGCGAACGACGGCGGCGCGGACGGCGCGAGCTCGAAGATCAGCTGTCGCACCGCTGCTTGCGCTCGAAGATCGGCCGTCGCACCGCTACTTGCCCCCATAGTCGCGGTCGTACAGCGGGGAGCTCACGTAGGCCGCGCGCAGGTGCCGCAGCCCGACCAGCAGCGCCGCCGACACCGGCAGCGCGAGCAGCACGCCGGCAAAGCCGAACAGTTGCCCGAAGGCCAAAAGCGCGAAGATCACCGCCAGCGGATGCAGGCCGATGCGGTCGCCGACCAGAAACGGCAGCAGCACGTAGTTCTCCAGCAGCTGGCCGACGCCGTACACGGCGAGCACCGCGACGAAGCCGGGCCAGCCGTGCCACTGCAGCGCCGCGGCGACCACGCCGAGCACGAGGCCGAGCCCGAAGCCCACGTAGGGAATGAACACCAGCAGGCCGGTGAGGATGCCGATCGAGAATGCGCGATCGAGCCCAGCGATCCACAGCCCGATCGCGTAGTACGCCGCCAGCACGACCATCACCATGCCCTGGCCGCGCAGGAACTCGGCGAGCACGGCGTCGATGTCGCGGGCGATCGTGCGCACCTTCGCCCGCCAGCGGCCCGGCGTGAGATCGTCGATGCGCTCGATGATCATCCGCCAGTCGCGCAGCAGGTAGAACATCACCACGGGGATCAGCGCGAGGTTGACGAGGATCGAAAGAACGATCAGGCCCCCGGCCTTCACTCCCGACAGCAGCTTGAGCGAAATCTCCTGCGCGCTCTCGGCGTTCTGCGAGACCAGGTCGCGGATCGCGGCCACGTCGAACGACGGCGTGAAGTCGAAGTGCTCCTGCAGCCACGGCGTGACACGCTGCATCGACTGCTCGAGGAGCTCGGGCAGCCGCTTCGCCGCCAGCGTGACCTCGCTTTGCACCAGCGGCGCGAGGACGAAGAACACGCCGACGATGACCAGGCCGAACAGCAGCACGACCACCAGCGTCGACCACGCGCGCGGCACGCCGCGCTCCTGCGCGCGGTCGACGAGCGGCGTGCCGAGGTAGGCGAGGATCGCGCCGACGAGGAACGGCGTCAGCACCGGCCCCAGCCAGTGCAGCGCGGCGATCACCACCACCGCGGCGGCGACGATCCACACGTACTGCCGCGCCGCCAGCGGCTTGGGCGGCGACGGCGGCTCGGCGGCCACGGGCACCACGACCACGTCAGGCGACAGGAGGAGGATCGGTACCGGTCATTTCCAGTAGAATCGCGGCACAAAACGCCGCACTGTACCGTGCCGCGGACCGTTCTCAAACGGCCGCGTGCGACCGGCGCCCGCCGTCGCCGCCCACGGCGCGTGCACGGCCACCCTTCGTCCCCTACGCGCCCGCCGCCGATGTCGCCTGCCGATTCCGCCCCCCGCACGCCGCTTTCCTACGCCGACGCCGGCGTCGACATCGCCGCCGGCGACGCGCTGGTCGAGCGCATCAAGCCGCTCGCCCGGCGCACGCTGCGCCCCGAGGTGCTGACCGGCATCGGCGGCTTCGGCGCGCTGGTCGAGATCGGCAAGCGCTTCCGCAGCCCGGTCCTCGTCGCGGGCACCGACGGCGTGGGCACCAAGCTCAAGCTCGCCTTCGCGCTGAACCGCCACGACACCGTCGGCGTCGACCTGGTCGCGATGAGCGTCAACGACATCCTGGTGCAGGGCGCGGAGCCGCTGTTCTTCCTCGACTATTTCGCCACCGGCAAGCTCGACGTCGACGTCGCGGCCGCCGTGATCGGGGGCATCGCCGCGGGCTGCGAGCAGGCGAACTGCGCGCTGATCGGCGGCGAGACCGCCGAGATGCCCGGCATGTACGCGCAAGGCGAGTACGATCTCGCCGGCTTCGCCGTCGGCGTCGTCGAGAAGGACGCGATCATCGACGGCAGCGCGATCGCGCCCGGCGACGCGGTGCTGGGCCTCGCGTCGAGCGGGCCGCACTCGAACGGCTTTTCGCTGATCCGCCGCATCGTCGCCGACGCCGGCGCCGACCTGCGCGCGCCCTTCGGCGCGACGACGCTCGGCGAGACGCTGCTCGCTCCCACGCGCATCTACGTGAAGCCGCTGCTGGCGCTGATGCGCACGCTGCGCGTCAAGGGCATGGCGCACATCACCGGCGGCGGGCTCATCGAGAACGTGCCGCGCATGCTTCCCGAGGGCCTGCAGGCGCGCCTCGAGCGCTCGCGCTGGCCCCGGCCGCCGATCTTCGACTGGCTGCAGCAGCACGGCAGCGTCGCCGACCACGAGATGCACCGCGTGTTCAACTGCGGGATCGGCATGGCGGTGGTCGTCGCGGCGGGCGACGCGCAGCGCGCGATGACCGCGCTCGACGCCGCCGGCGAGCGCGTGCATCGCATCGGCACGATCGTCGCCCGACCCGCCGGCGAAGCGCCGACGCTCGTGGCCTGACGCCGCGACGGTCGATGTGGCGCTTTCGCGCATCACCGTCCTGATCTCGGGACGCGGCTCGAATCTCGTGGCGCTGGTGCGCGCCGCGCGCAGCGGCGGCATCGACGGCGCGGTCACCGCGGTCGTGTCGAACCGACCGGAGGCCGCCGGCCTCGCGTTCGCGCGCGAGCAGGGCATCGCGACCGCGCTCGTCGACCACACGGCGCACGCGGCGCGCGACGCGTTCGACGCCGCGCTCGCCGACGCCGTCGACGCCGGCGAGCCCGACGTCGTGGTGCTCGCCGGGTTCATGCGCGTGCTGGGTCCGGCGTTCGTGCGCCGCTACGAAGGCCGGATGATCAACATCCATCCATCGCTGCTGCCGCTCTATCCGGGCCTGCACACGCACCGGCGCGCACTCGCGGACGGCGTGCGCGTCCACGGCTGCACCGTCCACTACGTGTCGGCGGACGTCGATCGCGGGCCGATCATCGCGCAGGGCGCCGTGCCCGTGCTGCCCGCCGACGACGAGTCGGCCCTCGCCGCGCGCGTGCTCGCGGTCGAGCACCGGCTGCTGCCGGCCGCGGTCGGCTGGCATTGCGCGGGCCGGCTGTCCGTCGAAGCGGGCCGCGTGCGCGTCGCCGGCGCGCCGGAGCGACCGGACGACGCGTTGCTGGCCCCTGCGGTGAACGGGCCCTCGCCGCCGTAGCGAACGCGCCGGCGCCGCCCGGGTCACACCTTCGCCATGGCATCGCCCGCGCCCGTTTCCATCGCGCCGCCGCGCCGCGACACGCCGCGCTGGCGCGTGCGGCCGTCGCTGTGGGCGGCGCTCGCGCTGTCCATCGTCGTCCACCTAGTGTGGTCGCTGTGGCCTGTCGCCGTGCCCGAGACGCCGGAGGAGCGCCCCCTCACCGCCACGCTGATGGAGCTGCCCCCGCCCCCGGTGCCGCAGGCGGCGCCCGTCGCGCCCAAGCCGAAGCCCAAGCCCCGGCGCGCGCGCGCGCCGCGCCCGCCGCCGCCACCGCCGATCGAGGCGGCGGCGCCCGAGCCGGCGCCGCCGGCGCCCGCACTCGCACCCGAACCCGCCCCCGCCGTCGCCGAGGCTGCGCCGCCGGAACCGCCGCCCCCGGCGCCGCCGCTGTACACGCCGCCGCCGCCGCCCACGCTCGACAAGACGCTGCCGCCGCGCGTCGATCTCGCGTACAAGGTATTCCTCGGCACGCAGGGCTTCTGGATCGGCGATGCGACCTACCGCTTCGAGCACGAGGGCGACCGCTATCACATCGCGACCGTCGCGCAGGCGCGCGGCCTCGCCGCGCTGTTCATCCACGGCCGCGGCAAGGTCGAGAGCCGCGGGCGCATCACGCCGCACGGCCTGGTCCCCGACGAGTTCGCGGTCGAGCGCGGGAGCAGCGACCGCCGCGAGGTGGCGACCTTCGACTGGGACGCCGGGACCGTGACGCTCCACGACGACAAGGTGGAGCCGCTGACGCCGGGCTCGTTCGACCCGATGACGGTGATGTGGCAGGCGTATTTCACGCCGCCCACCGGCGGGCGGCAGCAGCTCAACCTGGTGACGACGCGGCGCGTCGTCAGCTACACGGTCGAGCGCGAGGCGACCGAGACGATCGAGTGGACGCACGGCGCGATCGAGACCGAGCGCTGGCACCGGCAGAGCGACGACGGCCGCATCAACGCCTACTTCTGGCTCGCGCCGACGATGCACTACGCGCTCGTGAAGATGCGCGTGTCGCAGACCGCCCGCGGCACGCTCGAGGCCGTGCTGGACGCGATCCGCGTCGACGAGCCGCGCACCGAATGAAAGCCGCGAACGACGACGACGCCCGCGCGCCGGCGTCCGGCGTGCGCGCGAACCAGATCGCGGGCCTGGCGGAAGCGATCGCGCGCGTCGCAAGGCTCGATGCGCCGGCCGACGTCGCGCTGGCGGCGTTCTTCCGCGAGCACAAGGCGATGGGACAGCGCGACCGCGCGCTCGTCGCCGAAGGCGCGTTCGCCTATCTGCGCCGCAAGCGATCGCTCGAGGCCATCGCCGGGCCCGCCGAGCCGCGGCGACTCGCGCTGCTGGTCCTGTCGCGCGAGCTCGGACGGTCGCTGCGCGAGCTCGACGGCGCGTTGCGGCGCGACGAGAGCGCCTGGCTGGCCGAGTACAAGCGCCGCGCGCCCGCGGCGCAGGACGACGCCGTCGCCGCCGACGTTCCCGACTGGCTGTGGCAGCGGCTGGGCGAGGTCTACGGCGCCGAAGAGCGCGCGGCGCTGACGCGCGCGTGGCACACCGGCGCGCCGTTCGACCTGCGCGTCAATCCGCTCAAGACGACGCGCGCCGAGGCCCGCGCCGCCCTCGCCGCGACGGGCGTCGTTGCCGAGGACACGCCGTACGCGCCGCTCGGGCTGCGCGTGCACGGCCGGCCGTCGCTCTCCGGGCATGCCTGGCTCGTCGACGGGCGCCTCGAAGTGCAGGACGAAGGCAGCCAGCTCATCGGCTACCTGGTCGCGCCGCGGCGCACCGACATGGTCGTGGATTTCTGCGCCGGCGCCGGCGGCAAGACGCTTTTGCTCGGCGCGCTGATGCGCTCGCAGGGGCGTCTCTACGCGTTCGACGTGTCGGCGAAGCGCCTCGCGCACTTCGCGCCGCGGCTGCGCCGCTCGGGCCTGTCGAACGTGCATCCGCAGGCGATCGCGCACGAGCGCGACGCGCGCATCAAGCGCCTCGCCGGCAAGATCGACCGCGTGCTCGTCGACGCCCCCTGCACCGGCTTCGGGACGCTGCGCCGCAATCCCGATCTCAAGTGGCGCCAGCAGCCCGGCGACGTGACGGAGCTCGCGCAGAAGCAGGCGCGGATCCTCGCCGGCGCGGCCGCGCTGCTGAAGCCGGGCGGCCGCCTCGTCTACGCGACGTGCAGCGTGCTGCCGGAGGAGAACGACGCCGTCGTCGACGCGTTCCTGGCCGCGCATCCGCAGTTCGCGGAGCAGGACGCCGCGGCCGAGCTCGCCCGCGCGGAGATCGCGCTCGATACCGGCGCGCGGCTGCGGCTGTTGCCGCATCGGCACGGCTGCGACGGCTTTTTCGCGGCCGTCCTGGAGCGCCGCCGGTGAGCCGCACGCTGCGCCGCGGTGCGCCGGCCCGCGCGCGCCGCGGTGCGCCGGCCGGCGCGCGCCGGACGCGCGGTGTCGTCGTCGCGCTCGTGGCGGCGCTCGTCGTGGCGGCCGGGGCGCCGCCGGCCTTCGCGCGCGAGACGCGTCCGCCGGCGAAGGCGACGCTCGAGGCGCTGTACACGCCCGGCGACGCGATCGATGCGCGGATCGTCGCGCTCGTCGACGGCGCGAAGGACGAGGTGCTGGTGCAGGCCTTCAGCTTCACCAGCAAGAAGATCGCGCGGGCGCTGCTCGCCGCCCACCAGCGCGGCGTGCGCGTCGAGATCCTCGCCGACCGCGCGCAGACCCTCGAGCTCGCCGCCAGCGCAGTGCCGGGACTGGCGCGCGACGGTGTGCCCGTGTGGCTCGATGCCAACTTCATCGCCGCGCACAACAAGGTCATCGTCATCGACGCCGACGCCGCGAACGCGACGCTGGTCACGGGCAGCTACAACTTCACGTCCGCCGCGCAGTTCCGCAATGCCGAGAACGTGCTGATCGTGCGCAACCATCCGGCGCTCGCCGCGCAGTACCGCGACAACATGCGACGGCTGCGCGACAAGGCGCAACGCTACGACGGCGGCGGCTAGCGCGCCGCCACGGGACGGTAAACTCTCGCGCCATGCTCGCCCCCGTGGACTTCGGCCGCATCGAACAGGCGCTCGCGGCGCCGCCGGGCTGGATCGAGCTCGGGCTCCTCGCCGTCTGCCTCGGCGTCGCGTGGCTCGCCGAGCGGCGCGCGATCGCGGCGCGCGGGCCTGCCGTCGCGGACGCCGCGCAGCGGCACCGGCTGCACGCGAGCTTCGCGCGGGTCGTGTTTCCGGCCACGGCGCTGGCGCTGGTGCTGCTCGCCACCGCGCTCTACCGCCGCCATGTCGGCCCGCCGTTCTTCCTCGCGGTCGCCGCGCCGCTGCTGATCGCGCTGGCGGCGATCCGGATGATCTTCTACGGACTGCGGCGGCTCTTCCGCGCGCAGACCTGGCTGCCGACGTCGGAGCGCGCCATCGGCTTCGCCGTCTGGGCGCTCGTCGTGCTGTATTTCCTCGGCGTGCTGCCGGAGATCGCGACGGCGCTCAACGACGTCCAGCTGCCGGTCGGCAGCTCGCGCATCTCGCTGATGGCGATCGGCAGCGCGTGCATCGTCGTCGTCTTCACGCTGATCGTCACGCTGTGGATCTCCGGCCTGATCGAGCAGCGCCTGACCCACGCGACGCAGCTCGACGTGAACGTTCGCGTGGTGCTCGCCAAGTTCGTGCGCGCGATGCTGCTGCTCGTCGCCGTGCTGATCGCGCTGTCGGCGATCGGCTTCGACCTCACGCTGCTGTCGGTGTTCGGCGGCGCGCTCGGCGTCGGCATCGGCCTCGGGCTGCAGAAACTCGCGTCGAACTACATCGCCGGCTTCACGATCCTGCTCGACCGCTCGATCCGCCTGGGCGACATGGTCACCGTCGACGGGCGGATGGGCTCGGTATCCCGGGTCACGTCGCGCTACGTGGTGGTGCGCAGCCTCGACGGCGTCGAGGCGATCGTGCCCAACGAGACGCTGGTGACGACGACCGTGCTCAACCACTCGTATTCGACGCGCAACATCCGCCTCGCGATGCCGGTGCAGGTGTCCTACGACAGCGACGTCGAGAAGGCGCTGGCGCTGATGGAGGGGATCGCGCGCGCGACCCCGCGCGTCCTGCTCGAGCCGCACCCGCCCGCAGCGTTCCTGGCGAGCTTCGGCGACAACGGCATCAACCTCGAACTGGGCCTGTGGATCAACGACCCCGAGAACGGTCAGGGGAACCTGCGCAGCGAGATCAACCGCGCGCTCCTGAAGGCGTTCGGCGAAAACGGCATCCGCCTGCCCTACCCGCAGCGCGACGTGCGGATCGTCGGGGTCCCGCCGGGGCTTCGGGTGCCCCCGGAGGCGGGCGCCCAGGCTGGCAATCGGTAAGGGGAAGCGCCATATCGGTAGAACGTACGATCGCGTACAATCCAAGGTTCGCTCGAATAAGCCTGATGCCGGCATGGCCTTAGGCTATAACTACGGAAACTCAATGACTTACGACTTGCTGTCCTTCCTCTCCAACGGCCTGGTTCCCATGCCCTGGTGGGGCTATGTCGTGTTCGCCCTGGTCGTGACGCACATCACGATCGCCGCGGTCACGATCTTCCTGCACCGGTCGCAGGCCCATCGCGGGCTCGACCTGCACCCGGTCGTCAGCCATTTCTTCCGTTTCTGGCTCTGGCTCACCACCGGCATGATCACCAAGGAGTGGGTGGCCATCCATCGCAAGCACCACGCGAAGGTCGAGACGCCGGACGACCCGCACAGCCCGCAGACGCGCGGCATCTCGACGGTGCTCCTGCGCGGGACCGAGCTGTACCGCGCCGAGTCCGTGAACGCCGAGACGCTGGCCAAGTACGGCCACGGCACGCCGGACGACTGGGTCGAGCGCAACGTCTATTCGCGCTTCGGCTGGCAGGGCGTGGGCCTGATGCTCGCCGTCAACCTGTTCCTGTTCGGACCGATCGGCGCCACGATCTGGGCGGTGCAGATGATGTGGATCCCGGTGACCGCCGCCGGCGTCATCAACGGCATCGGCCACTACTGGGGCTACCGCAATTTCGCGTGCCGCGACGCGTCGACCAACATCGTGCCCTGGGGCATCCTGATCGGCGGCGAGGAGCTGCACAACAACCACCACGCGTACGGGACGTCGGCCAAGCTCTCGTCGCGCTGGTACGAGTTCGACATCGGCTGGCTGTACATCCGCACGCTGGCGGCGTTCCGGCTGGCGACGGTGCGCAAGGTGGCGCCGCAGCTCAAGCTCGACCGCGCCAAGACCATGCCGGACCTGGCGACGCTGCAGGCGGTGATCACGCATCGCTATGCGGTGGTGACGAACTACGCGCACTCGCTCAAGGTCGCGTGCGCCGAGGAGCTCGTCAAGCTGCGCGAGCGCCATCGCCGCGACCGCAGCGGCCGCACGCCGAGCCTGCGCACGATCAAGGGCTGGCTGCTCGCCGACCCCGCGACTCTTTCCGCCGCCGACCGCGCGCAGCTCGACGAGGTGCTCGCGCACAGCAAGGTGCTGTCGCAGGTGTACGCGATGCGCCTCGAGCTGGCGGCGCTGTGGGAGCGCTCCACCGAATCGTCCGAGCAGCTGCTCGCCCGGCTGCAGGACTGGTGCCACCGCGCCGAGGCGTCGGGGATTCCGCCGCTCGCGCAGTTCTCGCTCAAGCTGCGGCGCTACGCCTGAGACGACGCGGCGCCTCGACACGGGGCGCCGCCCGACATCCGGCAGCGCCCGTAGCAGGACCCGGCGCACCCCGCTCGTTTCTGCCCCGCTAGCGCTGTTGCTCCGCGGTGATCGGCGCGGCGCCGCCGCGGCGCCACGCCTTGCGCATCAGATGCGGCACCAGCAGGTGCGGCGGCATCCGCAGCCAGTGTGACCGTACGTACATCAGCCAGACCAGCCCCCGGTTGGCGCGCGGCCAGCGGCGCGCGTCGACCGGCGCCAGCAGCGTCGCCAGCGCCCACTTCATCCACCGGTCGACCGGCCAGGGGGGTCCCTCGCGGTCCAGCCGCGCGGCCAGGCTGGAGGGCACGGGCGTGCGCAGGACGCGCGCGCAGGTGGCGACGGCGTAGTGAAGCGGGCGCGTGAGCCCCTGCGCGCGCGCGACGTCCTCCAGCTCCGTCCAGAAGCCTTCCGCCGCGCCGAACGTCACGAACATCTCGTTCAGGTCGACGAGATCGCGAAAGCGCGTGTCGAAATCGGAATCGAAGAACAGGTGCACCGCCGCGTGCAGCACGCTGTCGACGGGCGACAGCACGCGGATGCCGGCGATCGGGCTCGCGACCGCACCGGCCCAGAAGCGCGCGGGGTCGGGCCGCAGCCGGCTGACCGGCGGGCAGATCGTGTGGTGGACGTCTACCGACAGCAGCCGGTTGGGAAACTGCAGCGGCGGGATCTCGTGCGACCAGCGCCGGTAGTACGCCTGGTCGTAGGGATCGAGCTTCGTGTGCTTCCAGCCACCGGCGAGCAGCAGGCGCTCGGCGTCGTCGATGCGCCCGGCCGGCACCATGATGTCGACGTCCGACAGCAGGCGCGTCGCCGCGTGCGGAAGTCCGCGCAGCAGGTACGCGGCCCCCTTGAGCGCGATCACGGGAATGCCGGCGGGCTCGAGCACGCGCCGCGTGCGGTCGAGCTCGAAGCGCGCGAGCTGCGCGAGCCGGCCGGCCGCCGTCTGCGCGGACAGCATCGCTTCGCGCACCGCCTCGGGCACGTCGTCGATGACGCCCGCCGTCGCGCAGCGATGCGCGAGGTAGGCCAGCACCGTGTTGCGGCGCGCGCAGGCGAGCAGCGATTCCCACTCGGCCGGCGCGACCTCGCGCAGCGCCGCCGGCGCGAGGATCGCCTCGACGAGGCGCTGCTGCGGCGTCATGGCGTCGCGGCGTCCTGCAGCAGCGCGTCGAGCGCCGCGTGCGCCGCATCGAGGTCGCCGTAGCGGAGCATCCGGCACGGGGCGCGGCGCACGATCGCGGCGACGGTGCGAAAGGCCCGCTCGCCGACGATCTCGTAGTTGAACGAGTTGCCGGCGAGCTTGAGAAAGGCGGTCGCCGGCTCGAGCGCCTGCAGCGTCGCCGGCGCGCCCGCCTGGAAATCGGGAAACACGATGGCCGCGATCGCGGCGGACTCGTGCGCCCGCGCCACGCTGTCCGCGCTCGGGCGCACGTGCGCGACGTCGCCCTTGCGCGTGCCGCGGAACACGGGACCGATGTAGCCGTCGGGGGCGAACGCGCGCATGACGTCGATCGACGCATTCTTGAGCGCAGCCGGACGGACGAACGGATGCACGCGGGCCTCGCCCAGCGTCGCGACGCCGAATTCGTCCGACAGGAAGCGCCAGCCGCGCATCATCAGCGAGACCGCGAGCGTGCTCTTGCCCGACCCCGGCCATGCCGGCAGCAGCACCGCGCGGCCGCCGCGCTCGACCACCGCCGCGTGCAGCAGCAGGCGCTCGTGCATCCGGTGGCTGAACACCCAGTTGACGCCCCACTCGAACATCGGCAGCGCGTGCGCGAGCGGAAACGGCTCGAACGGCGTGACGCCGTCGACGACGAACTGCACTTCCGGGCGCAGCCGCGCGCGCCAGCCGGGCACGCGCACGAGGCGCGCGTCGACGTCGGCGTAGCCGGCGGTCGGGGCGAGGCGGAAGTCGCGGTACAGCGCGTGGAGCTGGTCGGCGAAAAACGGCAGCGTCGAGCGCACGCGCACGACGAACGGCGGGATGACGAGCGACAGGCCGTCGGCCGCCAGCCGGTCGCGCACCTCGGGGGCACGCAGCGCGGCCATCGTGCCCGCGGCGTCGACACCGGGCGGCGCGCGCAAGCGCGACGGGGGCCGCGTGCAGCGCCGAGGTCATCGCGCGGCCGTCACCAGGTCGAGGTTCTCGAGCTGCTGCAAAAGCTCGACGACGTCGTCCAGGGCGAGCGCGTCGGCGCGAATGCCCGTGCGCGCGAGCAGCGCGTGGTAGAGCTCGGCGCTGGTCAGGCCCGGCGAGTCCGTGATCGCCGCCAGCGCCTCGGCGGCGGTGACGCTCATCAGATGCGTCGAGCCGACCAGCGCGTCGAACATCACGATGCCGTCGTCGAAATCCTCGAAGACGAGGCGCTGGCCGGCCGGCAGCCGCCAGCGCAGCGTCGGGTCCGCGGCGTCTCGATCCGGGGGCGTGGCGGCCGGTGGGGCGGTCATGAAAGCGAAAAAGCGCGGAAAGGTCCGCGCTTTTCAGGATGGCCGAGCCGGGGCCGCGGCGTCAACCGAGCAGCTTGGAATTGACGATGAGTCCGGTGGAAACCGCGCAGCCGTAAGTCGCGGCGTACAGCGTCGGGCTGCCGTTGGGGTCGAGCGTCATCACCTGGCCGTCCTTGTCGACGTAGACCAGGCCGTAGTATGGCGTGTTCTCGACGTTGTCCACCTTCTGGCCGGCTCCCGCGGTGAAACGGGCGCCGTCGCTGCGGACCCATACGCTGCCGTCAGCCCCGCCACCCTTCTGGAAGTCGACGCAGGACGCCGACTTCGACGTGTCGCCGGAAACGCAGTAGGCCGGCTGGCCGCTGTACGGGCCGGTCTTCATCTCGCCGTTGAACACCGGCTTGCGCAGCCATTGATCCTTGGTCGTGGAAAAGCGCTGCGGCGGCGTGGTGCTGGTGTTGGTCAGGCAGGACGTGCCGCTGGCCGCCGCGAGCGCGGCGCCGCTCGAAAGCGTCAGAACGCTGGGCACGATCGCGCCCGCACGCAACAGTCGCCGCCGTGCCGCGCTCGGAATCTCCAAGCGTTTGTCGTCGACAACTTGTAGTGCGCTTACGGGAAGGTCAGGTCGCGGCGAATCTTCTGACACTTTGGCCTCTCGGACAGCTAAGCAGCAAATGTCGTGCCCCGAATAATCAGGGACCGATTCCCCCCTTAAACCAATAGGTTCGGCGTTCCGCTCCGACAGAAAAGGCCGCAAAAACCGGCCGTTGTAAATATTGCCGACATTCGCTTTTGCCGCCCATCCGTTGAAGTCGACAACCGCACCTGACAACCGAAGGCCGAGCGCGGCGCTGCGCCCGTCCGCACCCTACTTCAGTTTCGCTTCCTTGTACTTCACATGCTTCCGCGCGACGGGGTCGAATTTCATGATTTCCATCTTGTCGGGCATGTTCTTCTTGTTCTTGTCCGTCGTGTAGAAGTGGCCCGTGCCGGCCGTCGATTCCAGCTTGATCTTTTCGCGCATGAAATGGTCTCCGAAAGCCGAACGTCAGGCGTGCTCGCCCTTGGCGCGCAGCTGCGCCAGGACTTCGTCGATGCCGTTCTTGTCGATGGTGCGCAGCGCGTTCGTCGTGAGCCGCAGGCTGATCCAGCGGTTCTCGCTCTCGACCCAGAAGCGGCGGCGCTGCAGGTTGGGCAGGAAGCGCCGCTTGGTGCGGTTGTTCGCGTGCGAAACGTTGTTGCCCACCATGGGCTTCTTGCCGGTGATTTCACAGACTCGAGCCATCGCTCGCTCCTTCGACTATTGGTGTCGCCGCGCGGGTGAAATGTTCCCGGAAGCTCCCCGGGACGCCGGTGCGCAGCAAAGCCATGAATTATCGCCGTTTTCGGGGTGGGGATCAAGGCCTTTTGGCAGGCGGCCCGAACCGCTGCCGTGCGGCGGAGCGTCACAGCAGCCCCCGCTCGGCGAACGACATGACGCGGCTGCCCGCGACCACGAAGTGGTCGAGGGTGCGGATGTCGACCAGGGCGAGCGCCTGCTTGAGCGACTGCGTGAGGAGCTCGTCGGCGCGCGAGGGCTCGGCCACGCCGGACGGGTGGTTGTGCGCGAAGATCGCCGCCGCCGCATTGTGCGCCAGCGCGGCCTTGACGACCTCGCGCGGGTAGACGGACGTCTGTGCCAGCGTGCCGCGGAAGAGCTCGTCGGCGGCGAGCAGCCGGTGCTGGCTGTCGAGGAACAGCACGACGAAGGTTTCGTGCGGCAGGTGGGCGATCAGCGACTTCAGGTAGTCGCGAACCGTTTGCGGGGACGTGAGCGCCGCGCCGCGGCGCATCTCCTCGGCCAGCGCGCGGCGCGAGAGCTCGACGCCGGCCTTGAGCTGGGCGGCCTTGCCGGGGCCGAGGCCGCGAACGACACGAGCGCCTCGACGGGCGCGTCGAAAATGGCCGCAAGCGACCGCGTAGCGGGCAAGCAGATCTCGCGCGCAACATCGACCGCCGGGCGCGCCGCGCGTGCCGGTAGCGCGAGCACCCGGCGAGCAGCTCGGCGTCGGTCAGCGCGGCGGCGCCGCGGGTGAGGAGGCGTTCGCGGGGGCGTTCTGGGTGCGCGATCCACGTTGTCATGGCGCAGCCACTTTAGGCGCTACACATGCCCGCCCCAATCAGCCACTCGGACGATGCTGCTCCCAGCGCCAGGCGCTCTCGAGAATCTCCCTCAAGCTGCTTTGTGCAGGCTGCCAGCCGAACAGCGCCCGGGCCCGCTCGATGTTCGCCACCAGGACGGGGGAATCGCCGGGACGGCAGGCGGACACACGGCGCTCGATCGCACGGCCGGTCACGTGCTCGGCGGCGGCGATAACCTCGAGGACGCTATGCCCTTTGCCACCGCCGATATTGACCGCAACGCTTTCACCGCCGGACCACAGATACTGGAGCGCAGCCAGGTGCGCGCGACACAGGTCCACGACGTGAACGTAATCACGCACACAGGTACCGTCGGACGTGGGGTAGTTGTCGCCGAAGATCTCCATCGGCGACCCCGCGCGGGCGGCACGCAGCGCGTTCGGAATCAGATGCGTTTCAGGTTCGTGTGCTTCGCCGACAGTCCCGCGTTCCGAAGCGCCGGCGGCGTTGAAGTAGCGAAGCGAGACACTGCGCACGCCGTAGGCAGCGCGAAAATCGACGAGCATCTGCTCGCCGATGAGCTTCGTGCGCCCGTAGGGAGTGATCGGCGCGCATGCGTGCGTTTCGTCGATCGGCGATTGGAGCGGGTCGCCATAGACCGCGGCGCTCGACGAGAACACCACCGGCGGCGTGCCGTGATGCCGTATCGCATCGAGCAGATTGAGCATCCCGGTTACGTTGTGTTCGTAATAGGGCGCCGGGCTGCGCGCCGACTCGCTTGCGACAATCAGTCCTGCGAGTTGCATCACCGCATCGAACTCACGCGATGCGAAGAGTTTCTTCAGATCTTGGGGGCTGCGCAGGTCCCCGACCACGAGTTCGCCCCACCGCACGTTCGCCCGCCGGCCGCCGATCAGGCTGTCAAATGCGACGACCTCGATGCCCTCCGACGCGAGCCGTTCGCAGATATGGGAGCCGAGGTAACCAGCGCCACCGCATACGAGTACTCTGTTACCCATCGCCCGGCGCTCTCCGGCCCGCAACATTCCGAATATCGCACACGCTGGAGTCAGTCGGATCGCGTCTTCGGTCCAGATCCAGAGAACGGCTGGAACGGCAACTCAGAGAGCCGGCAGCCGATCGATGGCTGCGCGCAGGATCGGCGCGATCGGTCGCCTCTGAATGGCGTCGCGACCTCGCAATTCCAAGGCGCGACGCGCGGCGTCATCGCCAAGCAATTCCTGGCAGCGATCGGCAAAGTGACGAGGTTCCGCGAAGGCGACGGCGCATTGCATGTCGGGTTCGACGACCATGTCCGGATGCGAGTCCGCGACAACGGCCTTCGCGTTCGCGAGCAGGTACGACACTCGCACGATCTCGAAGACGCGGGACTCGAGCAGGTTCACGTTCAGCACCAGCTTTGACCGCGCGATAAACTCGTCGCGCTCCTTGCCGTACAGCCCGCAGAGGAACACGCACTTCAAGCCGCGCAGGCAGAGGTCATAGAAGACCTCCAGACGCGTCTGACCCGGGGTTCCGTAGATCAGCACATCGATGTCCTGTGCCACGCTCGAATCGATCCGGTCCAGGATCGGCGCCCAGCCCACGGGCACCAGCGTCACCGGATAGCGCGTCCCCATGGCGCGCCATGTCTCGATGTTCCCCTCGCTGTAATCCCACACCCGGAATCGCTGCGCGACTGTCTGGATCTGCGGCTTGAGCCGGTCGGCTGGCATGCGCGCGATCTGCTCGAAGTTATAGACAATGGTGTCCGCCGGAAGCCGTCGCAGCTCAGAGTCGCCCAATACCTGAGAACCCAACACGATGTTCGTGCGGTCCGGCACAAACCGATTCATCGTCATCGTAGCGTCAACGCCGATGACGCCGAAGCCCCACTGCATGGTTTCGACGACTTCGCGGTAGCCCAGCAGGCCGTGCGCGAGGCCGCTGGCGGCCTCAGGGGCGATGTGGACGAGGTTGAATTTCACGCCGGCGATTGTACCGTTCGCCCGAAGGCGGTCTGGTACATAGTCTCGTATAAGATATGGCCTTCGGCGAGCTAGCAGCCGCTCGCCGATCTACGCAGGGTCTCCAAACGAAGGGCGACCGATGATCCTGAAGCGCGTCATCCGTGATCTCTTGCAGCCCCTGATTCAGCGACCGAGCCGCCGGCCGACAGCGCACGTGAATTCTGTCCAACGTGCCATGCCGAGCGTGCTCAACGTCGGCGGCAACAGCAAGGAGACTCCGATCCCCGAGTATTTCGATGGCTGGCACCATTTGCTTCTTGACATTGACGCCACCTGCAACCCGGACATCTTGTGCGATGCGCGTCAGCTATCGGGACTCGAACCGGGCCAATTCGATGCGGTTTACTGCTCGCATAACCTGGAACACTACTACAAGCATGACGTAGCAAAAGTGCTCAAGGGCTTTCTGCACGTCTTGAAGCCCAATGGCTTTGCCGAGATTCGCGTGCCGGACCTCGATAGCGTAATGCGGCGGGTCGTTGCGGCGGGCTGGATATCGAGGACGATCTGTACATCTCACCGAGCGGACCGATCACGGTGCGGGACGTGATCTACGGATTCAGCGCGCAGATCGAACGCTCTGGGGTCGATTTCTATGCCCACAAGACGGGATTCACGCCCGCATCGCTCTACGCCACTCTATCGCACGCGGGATTCCCTCCACGTGTTCGTTGGACATTGGGATGAGGGCTTTGAAATACGTGCGTATGCGTTCAGGAGTGAGCCATCTGACAGTCAACGCACGACGTTGCACTTGTGACGCCGCCAACGGCGCCGTTGACCAGCGACGGCCCGATGTCGATGGCACGACCGGAACGTTCGCAACGGCCATAGGCCGTTAAACGAAGCGCTCGAATAGGCGCGGATACTTCTCGATGAAGGCCGTCGACAGGCCATGCTGGCGATAGACCGCCATCGGGACCTTGGGCAGGGCCGCGCCAAACAACGAATTCGTCCATTCGAATTGAAGTACCCGGCGCAGGCCGGCGCGCACGATCGAACCCTTGTGCAGGCACGAAGTATCGGCAAGAAAAAGGTGCCACGCGGGCCTGTGATCACTTTCCGACCCGGCTGCGAGACCGAACGGACCTCCGCATCGCTGTAACGGCCGTCGCGAGTGATCGACGGTGGTGATGCGATCCGGCGACGTACGTGTGCGGGCCGTTTTCGGGCCCGACGTCGTCCAGATAGATGAAGGCTTTCAGCCAGCGCACCCGATCCTTGTCCGAGTGATAGTACATCGCGTCTTCGACATCTTGACTTCGTTGGTGTCGCCCGCGTTGGTGATCATGCCGACCACGAAGTCGAGGATGGGGGCCGATTCCAGGAATCGTTCAGCGACCTTCAGGAGGAACGGGTCGATCCATAGATCCATGATCTGTCGGTTTTGCATCAGCAAAGCTTCATCGACCATCTCGCGGCCCGGAGCCTGGTGAGCCGTCTGCTCGAATGGCGGCATGCGTTGACAAGAATGGCCTCGGGTACACGCACCGGCGCCACCCAGTAGCCGTCTCTCTTCAGCGATTCCAGCGCATTCGCGGCGCGTGGATCAGTCGTCTCGATCAACGCCGACGGGCGCGCGTCGAGCGCGTTGTGAATGGGAGGGAAGGCAAATGCGAAAACTTCGCTCAAATGCCGATCCACACTTTCATTGTTGTTAAAAAACTGCGAACGCAACACACGATAGCCCACGCCTTCAGTTCCCGCGCGCGCCTCGGAAATTGCGGGTAAAATCGATGTGATCGCCAAAGCGCGCGGCGTTTTCCTCGTTCAACAGATCCTTTCTCGATACTGGCGGGCCAGATCCTCCACATAGACCGCTTCCAGATTGCGCAGGCGACGCGGCTCGCCGGTGCCGTCCTTGTCGAGCGTGCAGGCGTACATGATCTTTCGGTCTTCATCGCCGAACGGATAGCGCGCCTCGCGCCGGATGATGGTGTTGGCGACCTTGTCGCCGAACAGCTTTTCAATGTCGTATGACGAATTGACAGCGCCATGTTTCCGACGTCACAAGCGTCTTGTTCTCGCCGCGGGATTCATAGCCGGAAAAATCCCATCCGATCATCACCACCGCGCGGTCGCGGCACACGCGGATGATTTCGTCGACCGCCGCTTTCGGGGTCTTGGAAGTAGGCCAGCACCCAACCGACGATGACGATGTCAAAGCTGTTCTCGGGGAACGGGATCTCATGCATGTCGCCGATGGTCACGACGGCGAGTAGGAAATCAAATCCAGCCCCTCGATGTGGCCGACCGGCACGCCGCAGCCGACCAGCGCGAACAATTCCACTTCGTTGCGCGGCCCGATGCACAGCACGCGGGGCGACGACGTGGTGCGACCAGGCGTTGCCCGAATCGTCCTGGCCGAGCAGGCCCACCGACGACAGAATATCCACCAGCTTGCCGCCGCGATCCAAAAAGGCCGCGTTCAACATGTCCACGTTGTATTGCACCGTGCCGGTGCGTACCGCGCCGCTCCTTCCAGCGTGCGCAAGCCGGCCCCGGTGGTCATCGCGTTTTCTAGGCTGCTGCGCGCCAGGCCCTTGCGGAAGGCCGGGATCTTCATCAGCAGTTTAGAATTGGAGGCCACCTGATCCGAAAACACTTGACTCGCGCTTCGCGCCAGCAAATTGTTGATGTGATCGACTTTTTCCTCGGTGCTCATTCGTCCCGCTCCCGTCGCGAACTTTCTTGCTGGACCATCTCAGGTGTTCTCGATGCCATTTTCGGAGATGACACCTCCGCCTGCCTTTTCGTAGAGCTCGCCCATGATGCTTAGGCGTTGCGGGTGGATCATGTCGTCGGATTGCATTGCGTAGTAGACGGTGGGTTCTGGAACCTCGCCCGGTGGACCCTGCTTTTGAAGGAAATCATAAACGTTGCGATCGGCACTCATCGCCTTCTGATCCCCCGGAAGCGGAATGCTCCACCAGCGGATTGCCGGTTCGCAGGACAGCTTGTCGAACATCAGGCAGTTCGGATCTACCCAGCCGCCAAATCTTTCGCGAAAGATGCCCTTCCCAGGGCCCACCGATTCCCAACTGTCCTCGCAGACGACTTGTCGAGTCAGGGATGTACAAACCACCGGTGAGAGAACGCCCAGCTCTTGCCGGTCATTGCGCCGCTAAGCGATTGCAGGTGGTTGGGAGCCCACCAGTTATCATCGTCAAGGTAGGCGACGTATCGCGCGTCGGCCAGGTAAGTGAGAACGCTGCGCAACACGCCTCCGTCGCGCGCTGGGTGCAAACCGCCATGTCGGACGGAAGTCGAATAGCCGGGATAGAAGAGGCATGTCGTTACATTCGGGGGCCCGCTTTTCAACCACGCGATAAGATCGCTGAAGGAACCCAACGGTGCGTCGACACCGATGAGCAGTTGGATCCTGAGCGCTCCTTCCTGCGCAAAGACCGACGCTACCGCATCCAGCGTCGTGGAACGCCCCACGGTGGGCATTACCACCGCGACATCGAACGGACGCGCCGGGTCCTGTTGCCCCCCGAAGACGCGCCAACATTGCTCGAGTCGACCGGACGCATCGTCAGACGCCGACAGCTCGGTGGAATGCGACGACTCTTGAACCTTCCGATGTTGCCGTCGTTGCCTGTAGGCCCGGAAAACGTCGGCAAGTACTTGTTTTAACACGATGGCATCCCTGGATCTGCGTCCGGACCCGGCCTGAGCAAGACGGATCCCGACATATAGCTCTTGTTGTCGACGCCGGGGGACATGACCTGCCCCGGGACTCGGACCAGCTCGCTACTCTAGGCCTCGACTCTTGAAGGCGACGGATTTCGTGCGGCGTGCAGTAGTCGAGTCTTGCGCCCGCACGTAATTGTAATGGCGGCGCCAGATTTCAATGAGGACACGCGCCTCGGTTCGACTGTGAAACCAGTGGTTCTCGGCGTTGCCGTCACACTGATCGACAGTCGTCACGCCAGCACTCGGCCGGCTGGCCCAGTCGAGCACCACGATCAGATACACAGGTCCCGCCGCATCGGGATGTAGGTCGTAGCCATCGCCCAGACCTGGTTGGCCGGTCGATGGGCGACTCCACACAGCAGGATACGGGAGCACCGGTACCTGGCGGCAATATCGCCCTTTAGAGCAAGGCTTCCACCTACCCTCGTGCCCCACCATCCGGGACCATTTCTTGCTTCTGCAGGGTTGCCCATGTACCCTCATATCGGCTGCATTTCTGGGGAGAGAATGGTCTTACAGGCAATACAACAAGAAACGCAGCGGAAGAGCCAAAAGAGCTTCCCCACCAGCGCGGAGTCCACAGAACGTGATCAGGATCGGGTCGCGCAAGGATGGCGTGTTGCTGGTATTGCTGATCGACAAATGGTGGAGGGCTCGCGAAGCTTGGCTGGCGAGGCGCGCTGCGTGAACGTGCTCGTGCAATCGCTGATCGACGACGGCCTGTTCCGTCCCGGCTTCGTGCTGTCCGCGCGGGCCTGCGCGCGCGCGGTCACAGCCATCCGCGCCACGCGCCCGTTCGGCCCTGGATTGTTCCTGAGCGCGGCGGAATTCGTTCGGAATCCGCAATATGTCGGCGTCAATCCCACGCCCGGACGCAACCTGTACGACACCCTCAGGTCTGAACTCGATTTTGTGCCTCGCGACGCCGCTCTCTCGGCCGCTATGCACGAACTGCTAGGCCCCGCGTACCAGTGTCTGAACGCGAAGATTGTGTGCGGCGTGCCCGAGCAATGGATTCCCGCCTGGCTGCGCGAACGCATCGCGGACGTCCCGGTGAATAACCTGGGGCCTTACGTACGGTCCGAGTACCGCGACATCACGTACTTCCACGGAATCGACTACCATCAGGACATCATCGACTGGAAGGAGCGGGCGACTGACTTCCTGACGATTTACGTCTATCTGCACGATGTGAGCGCGGCCGAAGCGCCTTTGTTCGTGCTCAAGGGCAGCCATGCCTTCGGCGCTACGGTGTTTCCGCATCGGTTGACCCCGCTGGGCGACGGCGACCGCTTCGAATACGAGTCGGATCAGGGCCTCAGCCGGACTTGCGAGGTCGTCCGTCTCACCGGCCCCGCCGGCAGCATCGCCTGGTGGCACGCGGCGACGCTGCACGGCACGCGACCGAGTGTGAGCGACCTGCCGCGCCTCTCGCTGCGCCTGCTGCTGGCGCGCGATCCAGCGGTCGAACGCTGCGGACTGACGAGGTCAACGAACGCCTGCAGGGCGCCTCGTCCCTGACCAGCACCCGGCGCGACCTTTCGAGCGATGGCTCCTCCGCCATCCGCGGCAAGATGCTGACGCGTGAGGATCGCGAATCGTGAACACCGAATCATCCACGCCGACGCCTGCGCTCCTGCAAACGTACCAGGCCCGGTTGCTCACGCCCGTGCTCATGTTGCGGGACGAGCTGGTGCGCATGATGCGCGCCTGCGGTGCGGTTGGCGACGATCTGCTGGCGTGCATCACCGACCTCGCAGGTCGTGATCGAGGTGCCTTGTCGAGCGTCTACGACGCCATCCGCGAATCGCAATGCTTTCAATCCTTGATCCTTGCGCCGCCGTTAATCGAGGCGGCGCAGGCCTTTGTCGGCAGCCCGCACCTGCACGTCCCCTTCCGGCACTCTGTGTTCCGCATGGACCTGCCCTCGGAATCGTTCCGTGCTTTTGCCTGGCACCAGGACTTCCCTTACAACATGCTTTCCCGGCGCGCGGCGACGGCATGGATACCGATCGTCCGAGCGGACTCCGCGAACGGCTCGGTCGACTACTGCGTAACCGCATCGGACCGCCTCTATCCCGTTCGCATCGCATGGAAACGCGGAGCGAACGGCGAACGCCTGGGGGGGCGGGATGCGTTCATTGTAGAGCGCTACGGACCCGAGTTCGATGCGGCTGCCGAGAAGCTGAAGCTCGACGTCGGCGACTTCGTGCTGTTTGCTCCTAAACTCGTGCATCGGTCCGGCCACAATCCAGGACCCTCCGTGCGCATCTCCGTACAAGTCCGTTTCGGCGATCTATTCGATCCTGAGGTCGTGGAGCGGCGCTGGGCGAATCGACGCGCGGACGGTTTCGAGACATTCAAGCGGCTGCACCCGGAGCTTGTGGAGTGGGAGGAAGCCGAATGAACGACAGGGACGAGACGTTGCGGACACTGCTGCGCAGACACATCGATGACGACGATCTGATCCCCAACCTCGGATCTTTCGCGCGCCGCATGCACTGGACGAAATCGCTGGCTCACTACGAGGTGTTCAAGCTCGTCGCCGATCTGCCCGGCGACATCGTGGAGTGCGGCGTCTACAAGGGCGCGTCGCTGCTGGGCTTCGCCCGCATGCTCGAGGCTTTCGCCAGCGGCGACCGTACGCGCAAGGTGTTGGGCTTCGACCGCTTTCGCGGCCTCGAGTCGCGCGAGGCCGTCGACGGCTTCGATTCCGCGGTCGGCAACACTGCACAAGGCTGGAATCCGGCCTCGTTTCGGGACACGTTGTTCGCCCTCGTCGATGCTTTCAACGCGGACAGCTTCGTGCCGGGGCGCCGGCGCGTTGAGATCGTCGATGGCGACATACGAGAGTCTGCACCGCACTACGTCGAGTCGAATCCTGGCGCCCGGATCAGCCTCCTGCATTTGGACATGGACCTGTACGAACCCACTCTCGCCGCGCTTAGAGCGTTCTGGCCCCGCATCGTCACCGGCGGCGTGGTGCTGCTGGACGAATACGGCATCACGGCCTGGCCTGGCGAGACGAAGGCGTTGGAAGCGTACTTCGAGGGGCGGCCGCCGAGGATCCGAAAATTCGGCTGGGCTTCGGCGCCGGGGGGCTACTTTGTCAAGGACTGAGTAGCCGTCTTTCAGGTCAGGCGCGGCGAAGGGAACTGTCCGAAGGTCTGGTGCCTTTGGATCCCATTTCCAGCGCCAACCTGCTCGCCGCCCTCCATGAACTCGGGCGCTTAATCCACCGCGAGATCGCCGCCTTCGTCGACGTGACGCCCATCGCGAACCAGGCGGCTACGCCGGGCCAGTCACAACGGCAGAGGCGGTCACTGATCACGGGCCCACAGATCCCTCACCCGAGCTGCACATGGCTCCAGTCAAGTGGCGTTCCCCGTTTGAGATCGGTCGTGGCGCGCTGGCCAAGGACCACACTCAGGTGCTTTGGAGCCAGGCCATATCCGGGACGAATGGAGCGCACGTTCTCTGGCGTGAACGTCTCGCCCGCGCTGACGTCTTTGACGACGAATAACGAACGCCGGAACACTCTGCTGGCCTCCTCCCGTTCGCTAATCTGGTAAACCACACTACCTAGGGCGGCCTCCGCAGTCCGGATCGCTGTGACCATTTCTTTAAATTCTGACGGCTCAAGGGAAAAACTGCTGTCGGGTCCCGGAGTATCCCGGGAGAGGGTGAAATGCTTCTCGACGATACAGGCGCCAAGCGATACAGCCGCGATCGGCACGGTAATGCCTAACGTGTGGTCGGATAAGCCCACGGGCGTCTTGAAGCGTTTCGCGATGTCGGGAATTGCTCGCAAATTCATTTCACCTGGTGGCGCCGGATAGGCACTGGTGCATTTGAGTAGGGCGACCTGCGAGTTGGCAGCAGCTCGCACGCACGCTACCGCTTCGCCAATCTCCTGAATGGTGGCCATACCAGTGGAGATGATCACTGGCTTGCCGGTTCGCGCGACGCACTCGATCAACGGCAGGTCCACTACCTCAAACGACGCAATCTTGTACGCGGGGACGTCCATGCTTTCCAAAAATGCCACTGCAGTGGCGTCGAATGGTGACGAAAAGCACGCCATTCCAAGATCGTTGGCGATGGCCTTCAACTTTGGCTGCCAGTCCCAAGGCATGTAGGCCTCGCCATATAGGTCATACAGCTTGCGTCCGCTCCAAACGGTATTTGTGCCGATTCGGAATTGTTCCGCATCCGAGTCCATGGTGATGGTATCTGGCGTATACGTTTGCAGCTTAACCGCATCCGCTCCGCAATCCTTTGCCGCGTGCACTATGCTTACTGCCTGCCCGAAGTCCTGATTGTGATTAGCCGAGACTTCCGCGATCACGTACGTCGGGAGACCAGGCCCGATTTCGCGTCCCGCAATCGATATCGTGGGCATAGCGTTGCTTAGCCGTTCAATGAATGGGGTGCCCGAAGGCGAAAGCGCTGCGCTCGGTCTGCGGAATCCACATCGTGACGGACGCCCCAGCATCTCCAGAAGTGCTGTTAAAGTGCTGCTTGCCGCGGCCGCTCCCCATCGCCACGCTAGTCCTTTCCGTGCAGCACTGGGAACATCATTTCCGCTTGTTGCCAATCCTCTTCTGTGTCGATGTCCTGAGCACGGTAGGCCGGGATCACCAAGGCAATGGTATCGGATGAGAAGACCGGTCGGCGTCTCAGCCAACTGCGAGCGGCGCCCCAGCAAAACTGCGCCGCATCGAAATAGGCGGGTTCCAAATCTTGCGTGCGCCTGTTCATCTGGTCGGGGTAGAACGCACTGACTCGGCCGTCCCTTACCCTGATTGCCTTCTGCACTCGGGTAGGGTAAGCAGCCACCGAAAGGACATAGTCGCACGCGCGCTCGAGGAGCATCGCGGCGCCGCGGCGCAAATCGTCTGCGCTCACGAATGCGGCGGTCGCATATAGGCAGCAAGCATACCCCTCGCCGCCCATCCAGGAGGCGGCGTGGTGCATGACATCGGCAATGGTGGCGTGATCGTCGGCGAGGTCCGCGGAGCGCATGAACGGAACCTCGGCACCATACTTACGCGCGACACAAGCGATTACCTCGTCGTCATAGAAACGATCACCCTGTCGAAACAACCGCTTTCTAGCGCCTTCAAGATCGGCCACGCCAGCATCGGCTTGCCGTGAAACTCGCGGATGTTCTTCTGAGGTATGCGCCTGCTGCCGGAGCGGGCCGGGATGACCGCTACCCTCATTCCAGATTCGTGCCGCCGCGCGCGGCCCCGTCATGCTCGTCGTCATTGGCCTGAATTCGGGCCATCAGTGCGTGCGTGAGATCGTTTATCTCCCCGATCTAGCTTTTGGATTTCGGCCACTACCGGCACGGCCGCCTCGGGTGACTTCTCCAAAGCAAGGCGCAGGATCGTCATCCAATTGACGTTGTTCCGCGCTCGTGCAGCTTCGATGCGATCCAGCGGCGTACCTACTATCGGCTCCTGCCAGTCAATTTGCACGGTAAATCGGTCCAGCAAGCTCTCGTATCTGGCGCGAACAGTCTCGCGGTCCCATTGATCCTTGCGAAGACCCAGGAAGTGCACACCGATCCGATAACCACTCTGAATGACGTTCGCCTCGCGAAAGCCCTCGCGCTGGAAGCCGAACTTTTCGTGCAACTTCACCACGGGTTCGTTGCGCTCGATAACTTCGCAGTTCAACTTCTCGAGTCCGAGCGTATCGAAGACGAAAGTGATCATTGCCATCTCTATTGCTGCGCCAAGCCCACCCCGCGCCGTTGGAGTCAGATAGAAGGCCCAATCAGCTTTTCTGTGGATCCGGTCAATCGCATTCACGCTCGCCACGCCCACCGGTTGGTCTTCCTCGAGTACGGCAAACACGATCTGCCTCCGGTCGGTCTTCAGCCCGGCGATCCACCCCAAGTGTTCATTGACATCGATCTCATGGTTTGTGTACATGTTGGTTCGAACGCTCGGCTCATTTCGCAGCTCGCGGACTGCAAGCTGCCGCTCCACATCCAGGTGAATCAGTTCGCGCAGGGTGATGGATCGCTTCACGTGGATTCCAGTGCGGTTGCAGTTTACGCTTCCGCGATCAACTTGATCTGCTAGCGCGAGTTCTGACCCGCCAATGCAATGCAACAGACACACCGATGTCCGTGTCGACGATTGCTTGCATCGATAGCGAACGGGTCGGCGGCGGTTGTGATGACGGATGCTCCGACGTCATCCGGGCCCGCACGATGATGATAATGCTCGCGCTCATTCGCCCATCGCCAGCCGCAGTTCCGTCGCGACAAATTCCTGCTGGGCCTCGGAAAACGTCGCGAACATCGGCAGCGACAGCGCCTGGCGATAGTAGCTTTCGGCTTCGGGATAATCGCCCCGACCGGAAGCCCAGCTCCCGATAATAGGGTTGCGTATGTACCGGTATGTAATGGACGTTGACGCCAATCCCGACGGAACGCAGATGCTCGAACACATGACGCCGGTCGTGGTCCGGGGGTAGTTGGACAACATAGAGATGCCAAGCCGACAGCGCGTCGGTGGATTGCCACGGCAGACGCAGCGGCAGATCCGACAGCAACGTGTGATAACGGGCAGCAATGTCACGCCTGCGGGCAACATAGCTCTCGATACGCCTCAGCTGGCTGCACCCGAGCGCCGCGTGTATGTCGGTCATCCGGTAATTGAAGCCGAGATCGATCTGCTGATAGAACCACGGCCCTTCCGTCGCGCAATCCATCAGCGCGGGATCGCGGGTCATGCCATGGCTACGCAACCGCGCCATTCGGGAGGCGAGCTCGGCGTTGTTGGTCAGGGCCATCCCGCCCTCGGCCGTGGTGATGATCTTCACGGGGTGAAAGCTTAGGACACAGATGTCGCTGAACCGGCAGCTGCCGACCGGATCCCCGAGATATCTGCCGCCGATGGCGTGCGATGCGTCCTCGATGATGTGAAACCCGTATTGCTGAGCGAGCGCATGGATTCCGCGCATGTCGCATGACTGCCCCGCAAAATGGACCGGCACCACGATTTTGGGGAGCGCGCCGACCGCTGCCGCCGCTTCGAGCTTGCGTCTCAGGGCAGGCGAGACTCATGTTGTAAGTGCGCGGATCGATATCGACGAAGTCGACGTCGGCACCGCAATAGCGTGCGCAGTTGGCTGAGGCGAGGAACGTGTTGGGACTCGTCCAAATCGGTCGCCTGGTCCCAGTCCCAGGGCCAGGCAGGCTACGTGCAGCGCCGATGTCGCGCTGTTTACCGCAACCGCATGTTCGGCGCCGCAGTATCCCGCGACCGCGGTCTCGAAGCGGGGGACGGCCGGCCCCTGCGTCAACCAATCCGACCGCAATACTTCGGTGACTGCGTCGACATCGGCGTCGCGGATGTCCTGGCGGCCATAAGGAATGTAGCGGGCGGTCAATGCCGGCCTATCTTCTCTCGATTTGCCTCGATCCAGGCGCGCAGCTCGTCCATGGACATCCATCGCTGTTGGTGTCCGAGGCTAGACAAACCCTTCGGGAACCTTGCGGCCGTTCTTGATCCGCTTCGGATCGGTGCTCCAGTTGTTGATCGCCGGCAGAATCTTGAAATAGCCGTCGTATTCGAACGTATGGTTGGCGTCTTCGACGCCGATCATCTGCTCATGCAGCTTCTCGCCGGGGCGGATGCCACGATCTCTTGCTGCGCACCGGGCGCGATCGCGCAGTGCGATGTCCGTCACCTTCATCGACGGAATTTTCTTGACGTAGATCTCGCCACCCTCCATGTCCTCGAACGCGCGCCAGACGAGTTCCACCCCCTGCTCCAGGGAGATCATGAAGCGGGTCATCCGCGCGTCGGTAATGGGCAGCTCGCCCCGATCGCCCAAGAGACGACAGGTAGGGGATCAACGATCCTCGCGAGCCCATGACATTGCCGTACCTGACCACGGCGAAGCGCGTTTGGTGAACGCCGACATAGGAGTTTCCGGCCACGAACAACTTGTCGGAAACGAGCTTGGTCGCACCATACAGGTTGACCGGGCTGCTGGCCTTGTCGGTCGAAAGCGCCACGACGCGCTTGACCCTCTGATCGATGCAGGCGTCGATAAGATTCATCGCGCCCAGTGACGTTTGTCTTGACGCACTCGAAAGGGTTGTATTCGGCGGTCGGCACGATCTTCGCGGCCGCGGCATGCACGACAAAGTCGACGCCATCGAGCGCCCGGTCGAGACGATCCCGGTCACTGACATCGCCGATGAAGAAGCGCACGCGGGGATCCTGGCCATAGAGTCTTCGCCATCTCCCACTGCGTCATCTCGCCACGGGAGTAGATCACGAGCCGCCGCGGGTTGTACCGCTTCGAGGGTCATCGGCACGAACGCGTGCCCAAAGGATCCCGTGCCGCCGGTCAGGAGGATGGAGGAGCCCGTCAGCATCGGAGCACCGGCACTTCGATGATCTCCGCAATCGTCATGGGTCAAGGGAATCCGAGCGCGACAGGCCGATCTTGCGTCTGCTCCACGCGGAGATCCCTCTATTGGCCCACGCCGCTCGACGTCCAGGCTTGGCAATTATCGCCAATTTGTCATAGGGCGCACGCGGGCTCTATCCGCTCTCCCTTGAACAAGCCATCGCGAACATCCGTCCCCTCGAAGTATTTGAACCGCTCACCCCGGGTCTGCTCATAGTATCCGTACATCAGCGCGCCCACCCTCTCTTTGGAGGCAGCCGCTCCGCCATGATCAACGCGACGAGGTCCTCGTGCGTCCGTGGATTGTATGTGGCGCCGAGGTTCCGATAAAAGCTCGTGCCCGCGAGGATCGAAGGCTTGCCCCAATACGCTGCTTCGAGGCCTGCTGTCGATCCGAAGCTGACAACGCGATCGCAGTGCTTCATCATCGCATAGGTGCTGATGCTGCTCTCGGGCATTATCACTTCCAGATTGGGCGCCCTTAGACGACGCAACGTGACAGTGGAGTGTTCGTTATTCCACTCAGATTGGGATGGGCCCTGACGAACAGCCGGATACCCTTCAAGTTGCACGTGTCCGTTGCAAGCCGTCGCAGGCACTCAAGTTGGCTGCAGTAAATTGGATTTCTCCACTCGTCTCCGATGGCCGCGAACTCGTCTTCCGAGCTCAAGAAGATCGCGACGTTGCGAACATCGCATTCCAACTGTCTGGGAGCAATCCCGCTCGCTGGTTCTCGACAAAGGAGAACCAACTCTGCTTTACCTTGTTGATGCGATCCTCGAAGAATTTGTCCGCCACGGACTCTCGTGTGGTGGGGTCAGCGAGGTTCCATGCCTTGTGCATTGCGGTTTCGTACGCAGCGATGTCATGCGGAAGGATATCTTCATAGCACGAGAAATGATTGAAATCACAGCCGCGGTCGTGCGTTATGCAGGGAACTGATTCTGTCTCGGCATGCCCGGAATATCGGGCGCGTGGTGGCAAAGCGGGTGTTGAAAACGTATACCCTGGTCAATACCGAGCTGTCGCAGATGGTTCTGGAACCGATCGATATATTGCAAGGGCAGGATGACCATGAAGTTGCGGAGCGCCTTTTGTACCCACGCGTGCGCGAGCTCTATGTCTCCATCACGAGTCAGAGATATTAGCGAGGAAAGCGCGGCCCACCCCAGATCGAAGTTGTCGACCCGTGATTTGGTTACGCTTTCGAAAGTCGATGCGTCGAACGTGTAATTGCGGCACTCCGATTCATCCGCGGCGGTCAGATTGATAAGTGGAAGTTCCTCGAATGATCCGGACAACCGGTGAAGTCCGGTCTTCCGCCGCCCGATGCATGTCATGCAGAAGTCGAATCGATGGTCCGGGTTGGTGTGGCAGATGGGGAGTTCTGCCGCGCACGTCAGCAGGACGACGCGGTCTCCCGCATCCAGATGGCGCTGGACGATTTCGAGATCGGTTTCGAAATGAGGGGTCCACAGCGCGAAGGGCATCACCACCATTACGTTCATGAGGCCCGTCCGGTCGGCTGACAGTCAATCATTGCGAAAGTCCGAAAGTAGTGTTCAGTGCGTAGGGATAGCCCGAGGGCGCTCACGCCTTCACTACGGAGAATTGATCGCCTGCAAGATACATGCCTGCGGCCTCAATCTGAGCGCAATGTACGCCCGGCGCTTGCGCTGACGCTACCCCCGCGAACGCCACTCCCCCGATAGCGCCACCGCAAAGCGGCCATCAGTGCGCTATCTCGCCTTCGGAAAGCTGACGGCCGGCACGTCGAAGGCCCGCGGCGTGTCGCCACGTCGATAGATTTCCCACATTGCTGAATAGGCGCTTTCAATGTGACTGCCGAAGCGCCCAATGTCGAACAACGCCGATCGATGTCCGTCGCCAAGCAACCGGTCGCGCAGGCCGTGCAGCACGCGGGCGAGCGCGCGAGCTCCTGCGCGAGCGCCTCGTACGCGTCGAGGCTGTCGGTGACGAGCTCCGGCAGCCCGACCGCGCGCAGCAGGCTGCCGGCTACGCGGCCGGCGAACGTCCTGCCGGCGCAGGTCACGAGCGGCAGACCCGCCCACAGCGCGTCGCTCGCCGTCGTATGCGCGTTGTACGGCAGCGTGTCGAGGAAGAGATCGGCGAGGCGATGCCGCGCAAGATGGGCCGCGAGCGGCACGCTGCGGCGCGAACACCAGCGCGCGCGGCGTCGACGCCGCGCGCCGCGCCTCGGCCGCAGATTGCGCTCGGCCGCTGGGTTGCCGGCGAGCAGCCACAGCACGCTGCCGTCGACGCGCGCCGCAGCAGCCGCATCCAGACGTCGAACATCCGGCGGCGTGATCTTGTAGCTTGTTGTTGAAGCAGCAGAACACGAAGCCGTCGTCCGGCAGGCCCGCCTCGCGCGGCTCGGACGTGCGCTCGGCGATCGCGCGCGTGGCGTCGTTGGCCTGGTAGCAGTCGGGCAGCGCGACCACGCGCTCGGTGTAGTGCGCCTCGTCGCCGGCCGGGATCACGAAGCGGTCGGCGACGATGTAGTCGATGAAGCGCGCGCCCATCGTCCCGGGATAGCCGAGGTAGTTGACCTGAATCGGCGCCGGCGCGGTGCGCGAGAATGCCGCGGCGCGCGCCCATGGTGTAGCCCCATCAGGTCGACGGCGATGTCGATCTCCAGCTCGCGCAGCAGCCGCGCGACTTCGCCGTCGCTCTTGCCGCGCACGTCGACGAAGCCGGTCGAAGCCGGCGACGAGCCGCGCGCGCATCGCCGCGCCGCGGTCCGGGCCGAACGAGATCCCGGTAGATCTCGAAGCGCGACGCGATCGTGACGCTCGAACAGCTCGGCCATCAGGTAGGCGTCGGATGATCGTGAAAGTACGCCGACAGGTAGGCGACGCGGATCCGCTCGTGCGCGTAGCGCTCGCCGCGTCCACAGCGGCTCGCGGGGCCGGCGGGTAGGCGTCGTCGGCGAACGGCGCGGCGCAGGCCGCGCTGCGAGCGCGGGATCCTCGCAGGCGTTGAGAAACGGGAACGGCACGTTCACCAGCTTCCTGCCCTCACGCCGTCGACGAGGCGCTCGCGCGATGCGGTCGTAGTCGCGCCAGTCGCACAGGTGGGACCGGGCGTGCACAGCGTCGCCCAGCAGGCGCTTGGCGTCCGGATCGATCGCCAGGGCCCGCTCGAAGCTCGCACTCGCCCTCGACGTGCCGCGTTGCACTCGGCGAGCGCGATGCCGCGGTTGTGCAGGGCGTCGGCGTGGTCGGGCCGGATCGCGAGCACGGGGTCGTAGTCGGCGATCGCCTCGTCGTGCGCCGCGAGGGCATGCAGCGAGAGGCCGCGGTTGTACAGCGCCTCGGCGTGATCGGGTCGGCCAGCGCGCGGTCGAGCGCGCGAGCGTAGTCGGCGATAGCCGCCTGGTCGCGGCCCAGCGCGTGGAACGGCTGGCCGCGGCCGGTGAGCGCATCGGCATAGCCGGGGTTGAGCGCCAGCGCCCGGTTGTAGTCGGCGATCGCGCTCGCATGGCGTCCCTGGTCCGAAGCGCGTTGCCGCGATTGGACAGCGCCTCGGGATAATCGGGCCGCAGCGCGAGCGCGCGGCCGAAGTCGGCCAGCGCCTCGTCGAAGCGGCGCAGGGCGCGCGCCGCGTTGCCGCGGTTGGCGTAGCGTCTGCGCATCGCCGGGGCGCAGCGCGAGCACCGCGTCGTAGCTCGCGAGCGCCGTCGTCGCGCGACCGGCCCAGGATCTGCAGGCACGTTGCCGCGGTTGCGCGAGCGCATTGCCGCGAACCGTCCGGGCGCATCGCGAGCGCTGGTCGTAGTGTCGCGAGCGCCTCCTCGTAGCGCCCGAGCGAGCCGAGCGCGTTGCGCGCAGTCGAACAGCGCGTCCGGCGCGGACGGCGCGGCCGGCTGGCTGCGCAGCGCCCGAGATCAGCGCCAGCGCCTCGTCGTAGCGCCCCTGCTCGAAGCGCAGCACCCCGAGCAGATGGCGGGCGTCGAAGTGCTCGGGCTGCGCGTTGAGCACGGCCCGGTACAGCGGCTCCGCGTCGTCCAGGCGTCCCTGCTGGTGGAGGGTGACGGCCTGCGTGCAGCGGCGCTGACGGCGGGCGGTCGCTGCGGGCTGCGAGGGAGGGCGTTCAGCATCGGGAGGCCTCCGCGAGGCGTCGGCGAAAGGGATCGAAAGGTCTCGGACGGCGACCGCGCGAGGGAGCGCACGTCCATGAGAGCGAACTGCGTAAACTGCGCGCGTCACGACAGCAGGTAATTTGCCACAGGGACGACCAGTTGACATGCGGACGCACTACCCCGTCGACCGGCTCGTCGCATCGTGCTCGGCGTGACGGGCGGCATCGCCGCCTACAAGGCGGCCGAGCTCACGCGCCTGCTGGTCAAGGCCGGCGTCGGCGTCGACGTCGTGCATGACCGCCGCCGCGCGCGCAGTTCGTCACGCGCGACGACGTTCCAGGCGCTGTCGGGCCGGCCGGTGCTGACCGACCTCTGGGCACTCCGGCGCCGAACAACGCCATGGGGCACATCGACGCTGTCGCGCGGCGCCGACGCGATCGTCGTCGCGCCGGCCTCGGCCGACTTCCTGGCGAAGCTCGCGCACGGCACGGCCGACGACCTGCTGTCGACGCTGTGCCTCGCGCGCGAATGCCCGCTGCTCGTCGCGCCGGCGATGAACCGGCAGATGTGGGCGAACGCCGCGACGCAGCGCAACGTCGCGCAACTCGCGCCGACGGCGTCGCGATCCTCGGCCCGGACATCGGGCGAGCTGGCGTGCGGCGAGAACGGCGAAGGCCGCATGCTGGAAGCCGAGGAGATCTTCGCCGCGGTCGTGCGCTTCGCGCAGCCGAAGGTGCTCGCGGGCAAGCGCGTGCTGCTGACCGCGGGCCCGACGTTCGAGGCGATCGACCCGGTGCGCGGCATCACCAACTCGAGCTCGGGCAAGATGGGCTTCGCGCTGGCGCAGGCGGCGGCCGAGGCCGGCGCCGAGGTGACGATGGTGGCGGGCCGACGCGCCTCGCCACGCCGGCCGGCGTCACGCGCGTCGACGTGCAGAGCGCGGCGGAGATGGCCGAGGCGGTCGCTCGCGCGCGATCGGCGCTGCGACGTCTTCATCGCGGTCGCCGCGGTCGCCGACTACACGCCGGCCAAGCCGTCGCAACGCACAAGATCAAGAAGGACGGCAAGGCCGCTCACGCTCACGCTCAAGCCGACCGTCGACATCCTGGCGACCGTCGCGGCGCGGCCGAAACCGCCGTTCTGCGTCGGCTTCGCCGCCGAGAGCCACGACGTCGAGCGGCGTGGCCGAGGAGAAGCGCCGGCGCAAGAAGCTGCCGCTGATCGTCGCCAACCGGGCGCAGGACGCGCTGGGCAGCGACGACAACGAGGTGACGCTGCTCGACGACGCGGGCGCGCATCCGTTGCCGCGGATGGACAAGCTGGCGCTGGCGCGACGGCTGGTCGGCGAGATCGCGGCGCGCATTGCCGAGCGTGAACCAAGCGCTGATCGTCGCTACGATTGCTCATCGACGATTCGCGATCCTCGACGAGCGGATCCGTCCGCACCTGCCCGCCTACGCGACGCCGGGCTCCGCCGGGCTGGACCTGCGCGCCTGCATCGATGCGCCGCATGACGATCGCGCCGGGCGAGACCGTGCTGATTCCCACCGGCATCGCGATCCACATCGGCGACCCGGGCTGGCGGCGGTGATCCTGCCGCGCTCGGGGCTGGGCCATAAGCATGGCATCGTGCTCGGCAACCTCGTCGGGCTGATCGACTCCGATTACCAGGGGCCGCTGATGGTGAGTTGCTGGAATCGCGGCAGCGCGGCGTTCGTGCTGCAGCCGCTGGATCGGCTGGCGCAGCTGGTGATCGTGCCGGTCGTGCAGGCAATATTCCGCGAAGTCCAGTCCTTCGAAACAAGCGCGCGCGGCGCAGGCGGCTTCGGCAGCAGCGGTAAGCGCTGATTCCCGAAGGCCCAAGGAGCGCCGTCAATTGACGGCAAGCCGGGTGACGATTTCCTTCGTCGCCCGCTCGGCGAATTCGTCGCTGTAGCCGAGTTCCTTGAGCTTCCACTTGAACACGTTGCCGAGCTTGGCCTTCTTGTAGATGCCGAGCTTCTGTTCCTTCTGGAAGCGCACGGCCCGCGCGCCGAGGCCTTCGAGGATCACCTTGATCTGGTGCTGTGCGCCCGGATCGGTGCGCTTCTCGGAGGCGGGGGGAAAGCGCCGGCCGAGGTCCGACGCGAGCGTCGAGGCGAAATCCTCGATTTCCTTGGTATTGAACAGTGCAGTGAGTGCCATGGGCAGGGTCCGGTTCGGAAGCCGAAGGTCCGCTAGTCGCAGGAGCGTGCAATGAGGCAGGGCCATCGCGAGTTCGATCTCCTCGGGGACCGCCAGCAGTGCGGTGACCGTCCTCTCGCCGAACGGCGACTCGTCACGCTGGTTGAAGTTTTCCCGAGTGAACAGCGGCACGTCCATGCGCCAGGAGCGATAGCCGAATTGTTTCACATGTTCCGCGAGCGCGGCTACGTCGCGCGCATCCGCGGCCGCCAGCAGCAGTGCGGGTCGCGTTCGCCACAACGTTTCCGGGCTTCCCGCCAGCACCGGCAGCGATTGCTCGGGCAGGTTCACCTTGATCAGGTGGAGTCGGTCGAGCGCCATGGCGTCGACGGATTCGGCGGGGGCCTCGGCGGCGCGGGACGGGATCGTTGCCGGCGACGACGGCGTTCGTGTGACCGTTGGCTTCGATGTTCTGCTGCAGCAGCCGCCGATGCGGGGAGCGCGTCTCGAACGCGTAGACCCGCCCGGTCTTGAGCAGCGTCGCGAAGGCCAGCGCGTGGACGCCCACGCCCGCCCCCACCTCGAGCACGACGGATTCCGGCGTCAGCAGGCCCAGGGCGACGCGAACCTGCGGCTCGAGCCATTCGCCCAGGAGCGCCAGCGACGACGCGAGATCCGCGCCGTCCTCGGGGTACTGGACGATGCCCCAGCGCGTCTCGGCGACGGCCCCCATGCCGGGCACGGCGACGGCGCGCGGCGGTGCGCGGCGGCCTGCCAGCAGCCGCGCGACGTTGGCGCGCGGCAGGGGCGCGACTTCGCCGCGCGCGGGGCGAAGCGTCCCCGGCCCATGCAGCGAGATCCTCCGCCACCCGCCCGATCACGTCGTCCCACCGATTGCGCTCGGCCTGGCGATAGATGCGCAGCGTCGGGTACCACGGGCTGTCGGCGCGGTCGTCGAGCCAGCGCCAGTCGCACGGCGCGGGCACCATCATCCATGCCGGCACCCCGAGGGCGCCCGCCAGATGCATCACCGCGGTGTCGACGCCGATGACGAGGTCGAGCTGCTCGAGCACGGCGGCGGTGTCCGCGAGGTCGTCCAGCTCGGGGCCGAGGTCGAGGATTTCGCCGCGAGCGCTCGAAGCTCGCGAGCTGTTCCGCCGCAGGCCCCTTCTGCAGCGAGACGAATTCGACGTCGCGCTGCCGCGAAAGCGGCGCGAGTGCATCGAGCCGCACGGATCGGTACTGATCCTTGAGATGGGTGGGGCTCCCCGCCCAGACGAGGCCGACGCGCGGCTTCGTCCTCGCGCCGAGGCGCGCCGACCAGCGAGCGCGGCGTTCGGGCTCCACGCTCATGTAGGGCACGTCGGCCGGCACCGAGTCGAGCGTCGTGCCGAATACGCCGGGCAGGCTCATCGCGTGCGCGTAGAAGTCGAAGGGCGGATTGACGGCGCCCTGCTCGAGCACCTCCGCCATGCCTTCGACCGCATAGCCGAGTCGCTGCAAGCCCGGCGGCGAGCGCAGGAGGACGCGTGCGCCGAGTCGCCGCGAGCGCCGGCACATAGCGCAGCATCTGTATCGTGTCCCCCAGTCCCTGCTCGGCGCGGACGAGCAGCGTCTTGCCCTCGAGCGATTGTCCCGTCCACGTGGGCACGCCGTAGGCGGACGCAGCGAGCGGAAGGGCTCGAACAGCCAGCGATGCTCCTGCTGGCACCAACCCTCGGCGAGCCGCCCGCTGCGCAGCAGCGAGACGGCGTAGTTGAAGTGCGCCTTCGGCGCCGGTCGCGAGGGGAGGCTGCGCTCGAACACGTCGATCGCCTCCGCGTCGCGCCCCGCGTCGCCGAGCGCCGCGGCGAAATTGATGAACGCGTCCACGTCGCCGCCGTTGGCGCGCTCCAGGTCGATACGCGCGCTCGAACGCCGGGATGGCGTCCTCGTAGCGGTCCTGGCGCAGCAGCGCGAAGCCCACGTTCGTCCACGCGGCGGGGCTCTGCGGGTCGAGTTCGGTCGCGCGCCGGTACGCCGCTTCCGCCTCGGCGTGGCGCTTCACTTCCATCAGCGCATTGCCGTACGCGAGCTGCGCGTCCGCGTGCGCGGATCGGCTGCGATCGCCGCTTCGAGCTGCGGCAGCGCCGCGTCGAAGCGGTCTTGCAGCAGCAGCAGCGTGCCGAGCGCATAGCGCGGCCGGTACGCGCCGGGATCGGCGGCGATCGCGCGCTGCAGCGCGTCCTCCGCGGCGACGACGTCGCCGAAGCGGTGCAACGCGGCGGCGAGCTGCACCATCACGGGCGTCGTCGCATGGCCGCTGCGCACCAGACGACTCGTACACGCTCCGCGCTTCCGCGAAGCGCGCCCCATGTCGAGCAGCGCGCTGCCCTTGGCGAACAGGAGGTCCGGGTGGCCCGGGCGCCTGTCGCCAGCGCGCCGGCGACGAGATGGTGGACTTCGGCGAAGCGGCGCTGGCCCGACAGGGCGCAGGACTTCGCGCAGGACGGCTGCGACGTCGAGGCTGCGCTCGAACCGGGCGGGTATCCGGAGTCACCCGCGTCGACGACGCGCGATCCTTCCTGCCCAGGAGCCGTTCCGAGGAGCGACATGCGCAAGTTCTAAGGGAGCGGAACGTCGACGGCCGCGGCTGCAAAAAAAAGCCGGCTGCGCGACGACGCGCAGCCGGCGTTTCGTTGCGTAGGCGGCTTAGCGGAAGCTCGACGGGACGTACTTCGCGGGCGAGCTGCCCAGGTACGTGCCGGTCCACTTGGTGATCGTCGCCGAGCTCGAGTTGTCCGGCGTCAGCGACAGCGTCACGTCGGTCGAGCCGATGCTCTGCGTCGTGCCGGTGATCGTGCCGTTGGACAACGTCCAGACGAAGCGACGTACTGCGTCGCGCCGGTGTTGCAGCCCGCGCAGCGGCGTCGGCGGAGAGCTGCCGTGCGACGACGCGTACTCCGACACCGACGTCTTGCACGCGGCCATCGCCGCTTCCAGTTCCGACACCTTCGAACGCACCACGTAATCCTGATAGGCAGGCAGCGCGATGGCGGCCAGGATGCCGACGATCGCCACCACGATCATCAGTTCGATGAGCGTGAAGCCTTGTTGAATCCGTTTCATTGGATCTCCGTCGAGAGGAATACGGAGCTCACATCGGCATCCAGCGATGCTCATGCCCCGTAAGTGCAAACCCCATGCCACCAGAGCCCGACGGCCGGCGCCGCGTTCGCCGCGGCGCCGGCCGCCGAGGGGGAGCGTGTTGCGGTTAGCGGAAGCTCGACGGGACGTACTTGGCGGGCGAGCTGCCCAGGTACGTGCCGGTCCACTTGGTGATCGTCGCCGAGGTCGAGTTGTCCGGCGTCAGCGACAGCGTCACGTCGGTCGAGCCGATGCTCTGCGTCGTGCCGGTGATCATGCCGTTGGAAACGTCCAGCGATAGCGACGTACTGCGACGCGGCCGTATTGCAGCCGGCGGCGTCCACCGTCGCGGGCGAGCTGCCGTGCGACGACGCGTACTCCGACACCGACGTCTTGCACGCGGCCATCGCCGCTTCCAGTTCCGACACCTTCGAACGCACCACGTAGTCCTGATAGGCGGGCAGCGCGATGGCGGCCAGGATGCCGACGATCGCCACCACGATCATCAGTTCGATGAGCGTGAAGCCTTGTTGAATCCGTTTCATGAAATCTCCTTGGTTTGGGGGAAGCAAGCCACGCGGCATCCAGCGATGCTGGCGGAATCGTCGCAAGCGGCGTGCCCCCGAAAATGCAGTGTTCACAATGGGTTGGCCCGCGCATTTCAACCGATTGATTCAATGGGCCAATTGCCGCACGACCGGGGAGCCCCTGCAGGCTTCCCCTGTTCGCCAACGGCGACGAACGGTCGATTTGCGAAGATTGTCGGCGACAGAGGCCGACGCTCGCGTGACGCTGCGCGTCACATGCGACGAAAAACGGCAGTGGGTCCTGCCTAGCTTGCGTCGACGATCAGCGTCGCGCCGGCGATATCGAGCCGATCGCCCGCCTGGAGCAGGACGCCTTCGGGGGGCACCGCAACTCCGTTGCAACCGATCGCCTGCGTGCCTTCGAGCGGCACCAGGCGCGCGCGCCCGCCCTCGAGGCGCACGGCTGCCACGCCGACGCCCACGCGCCCCACCAGCGTCTCCGCCTTGGCCAGCGGCACGACGCGGCCCTCGCTGGGGCCGTCGAGCACGCGCAGCGAAAAGGCAGGTCCGCTTTCTTCGACGGCGGAGGATGGCCTCGCCATGCGCTCTCGCTCCCGGTCACGCGCTCCCGCGCATCAGTCGAGTCGTCTGGTGCCTTCGCCGAGTCGCGTCCCGCGCTTCGTCGACGCCATCCTGCGCCGCCGCCGATCGCCACGCGCGGACCGGCCGGGTGGATTCGGACGCCCTGGGATCGCCTGCCGCCACCGGATCGAACTCGGTGGTCACCTGCCCCGTCATCGGCCCGATCGACTGCGGATCGAACTCGGCGACGACCGGGCGCGGCGCCGTCGAGGTCTCGGTGCGCCGGCCGCGCGTGAGGTCCTCGAGCGCGGCCAGGTGCTCGTCGAGCGGGCCGAGGAGATTGGCCGTGTCGTGATGGAAGACGTCGGGGGGCAGGACATCCGGCGCCGCGTCGTCGTCGGTGTAGTAAACCAGCACCTCGCGGCCGACGTCGATGCGGTCGCGGTCGCGCAGGAAATGCTTGGTGACGGGCTTCTCGTTGACGAACGTGCCGTTGGTGCTGCCCAGATCCTCGAGGAAGGAGTCGTCGAGCACGGTGATCACCGCGGCGTGCTCGGCCGACACCGCCGCCGAGGGCAGCGGCACGTCGTTGTCGGGCCGCCGGCCGATCGTCATGCGCTCCTTCGCAAGCAGGATGTCGCGCGTCGATCCGTCGGGAAAGTACAGCACCAGCTTGCCCACCCGTACGCTCCCTGGTCGCGTGGTGGCGGCGTCGTCAGCTCGCCTTCTTCTTCGCCAGCCAGCGCTGTGTCCAGTTGGCCGACGGCAGGTAATCCGGCGGCACGTGCACCAGGATCACCGAGATATTGTCACGTCCGCCGTTCTCGTTGGCGAGATCGACCAGATCGGCGGCGGCGCGCGTCAGGTTGCCGCGGTGGCGATCGAGCAGGCTGTGGAGTACATCGGGCTCGACCATGTCGGTGAGCCCGTCCGAGCAGAGCAGGTAGAGGTCGTCCGCCTCGAGGCGGTATTCGGTGATGTCCGGCGGCACGATCGCCTCGATGCCGAGCGCGCGCGTGACGAGGTTCTTGTTGAGCGAGTACTTCGCCTGCTCGGGCGTGAGCTGCCCGGCGTCGATCTGCTCCTGCAGCAGCGAGTGGTCGTGCGTGAGCTGCTCGAGCTTCTCGCCGCGCAGCCGGTAGCAGCGCGAATCGCCGATGTGGCCGATCGACACGCGGTTGCCGTGGAACACCGTGGCGACGATCGTCGTGCCCATGCCGGCGCACTCGGGGCGCGTCTGCGCGGCCTCGTAGATGTTCTTGTTGGCCACGGCGATCTGCTGCTGCAGCAGCAGCGCCGCGTGCGTCAGCCCGCTCTGGATGTCGACCTTCGACAGCTCGCGGCCGGAGGCGAGCTCGGGCAGCAGCCCGTCCGCCACCACGCTCACCGCGATGCCGCTCGCCACCTCGCCGGCGTTGTAGCCGCCCATGCCGTCGGCGAGCACGGCGAGGCCGGCGCCGCTGTCGGCGAAGACCGTGTCCTCGTTGTGCGGGCGGACCATCCCCGGATGCGAGAGCATCGCGACGTCGAGGGGCGCCCTTTCCTGCGATGCCATGGGTTGCACTCCGGGTGGACTACTCATCGAAAGGCGCTCCGGCAGCTGTCACGCACATCGCAACCCCAAATGTCTTTCGAACGCGTCGAAGTCCCGATCGTTGTGCAACAGCTCGTAGCCGCTGACGATGCAACGGGTGGCGATGATCGTGTCGATCGTCTTGCGCGCGGTGATTCCCTGCGCACGCAGCCGCCGGTGGTTCCTCGCGGCCTCGACCGCGACGTCGGCACCGCCCATCACCACGAATTCGAGCGGCGCAAACAGCGCGTTCGCGGTGTCGAAATCGCGCTCCGTGGTGAACCCCTGCAGCACCTCGGTCAGGATGAGATCGCCGATGGCGAGCGGCTCGGCGCCGAGCAGCGCATCGAGCTGATCGGTGTGGCGGGCGGCAGTCCCGCGGAAATAGTCGACCCACACACTCGTATCCACGAGGATCATCGATCGCGCCGCATGGCTTCGAGGTCGCCGTGCCATGCGACCTTGCCGCGCAGGCGCTTCAGCGCGGACTGCCGGCGCAGCCGCAGCAGGGTGCGCAGGCCCAGCTCCACGGCCTCTCGCTTGGTCCGCAATCCCGTCGCCCGAAGCGTGTCCGCCATCAGCTTGTCGTCGATGTCGATATTGGTGCGCATGATGTGTATAGGATTCAGATAATTATACACATTATGGCGGCGCGCGGCGCCGCAGATCAACAGCCTGACCAGCGAGGCCGCAGTCATTGCGCCAGCCGCGAGCGCTGCATGAGCTTCGCCAGCGCGATCACGACGACGATGCCGGCCACCGGCGCCGCCCAGTGGAGCCATTGGGCATGGGCGTCGACCCAGCCGGCGACGGCGTGATCGGCCACCATCATCTCGCCGGCGACGAAGCCGAGCAGGCCGCCGCCGGCGACGACCAGGACGGGGAAGCGCTCGATCAGCTTCATGAACACCTGCGCGCCGACCACCACCAGCGGAATGCTGACGATGAGCCCGAACACGATCAGCACGATGCTGCCCCTGGCCGCCCCGGCGACGCCGATCACGTTGTCGAGGCTCATCACGAGGTCGGCGACGATGATCGTCCGGATGGCGACGCCGAGCTTGTCCGCCGCCTGGACCGCGTGCCCGTCACCGCCCTCGTCGTCGGTGATGAGCTTGATGCCGATCCACACCAGCAGCACGCCACCGACGAGGTTGAGGAACGGCAGCTTGAGCAGGCTCACCGCGAAGAACGTGAGGATGATCCGCAGGATCACCGCGCCCGCCGCGCCCCAGACGACACCCCACTTGCGCTGCTGCGGCGGGAGGTTGCGGCAGGCGAGCGCGATCACCACCGCGTTGTCGCCCGACAACAGGATGTTGATGACGACGATCTCGAGCGCCGCGACCCAGAACTGCGGCGATGCGAACTCCACGATGCAAACTCCCCCCGCCGGGACGGGCGCGCGGCGGCGCCGGTCCGGCCCGTCGTCCGGCGCGTTTAGATCAAAGGACCGACTGCAGCAGCTTGCCCATCTCGGCCGGGTTGCGGGTCACGCGGATGCCGGAGGCCTCCATCACCGCGAGCTTCTCCTGCGCCGTGCCCTTGCCGCCGGAGATGATCGCGCCCGCATGCCCCATCCGCTTGCCCGGCGGCGCCGTGACGCCGGCGATGAACCCGACGACCGGCTTTTTCATGTTGTCCTTGGCCCAGAGCGCCGCGGCTTCCTCGTCGGTGCCGCCGATCTCGCCGATCATGACCACGGCGTCGGTCTGCGGGTCGTCGTTGAACAGCCGCAGCACGTCGATGTGCTTGAGGCCGTTGACCGGGTCGCCGCCGATGCCCACGGCCGTCGACTGGCCGAGGCCGAGCTCGGAGAGCTGGCCCACCGCCTCGTAGGTGAGCGTGCCCGAGCGCGACACCACGCCGATGCGCCCCTTGCGATGGATGTGGCCCGGCATGATGCCGATCTTGATCTCGTCAGGCGTGATCACGCCGGGGCAGTTCGGGCCTAGCAGCAGCGTGCGGCGGCCGCGCATGCGATCGCGCGTGCGGATCATGTCGCGCACGGGTATGCCCTCGGTGATGCAGATGACGAGGTCGAGGTCGGCGTCGACCGCCTCGTCGATCGCGGCCGCGGCGAACGGCGGCGGCACGTAGATGACGCTGACCGTGGCGCCGGTGGCCTGCCTCGCCTCCTTCACCGTGGCGTAGATCGGGATGCCCTCGAAATCCTCGCCCGGCTTCTTCGGATTCACGCCCGCGACGAAGCACGCCTTGCCGTTGGCGTAGTCGCGGCAGGCGCGCGTGTGGAACTGGCCGGTCTTGCCGGTGATGCCCTGCGTGATCACCTTGGTGTTGCGGTCGACGAGGATGCTCATGCGATGCCCTTGTGGCGGTGGTGCTGCGGATCAGTCCAGTGCCTGCAAGCCGGCAGGCGGGACGACGGTCGATTCCTCGGGAACGGCGAGGACCGCGTGCGCGACGGTACCCGCGAAGATGTCGTCATCGCGCCGATTGAAATTGCCGGCGCGGAATCGCGGCGTGTCGACGCGCCAGCAATGGTAGCCGAAATCGCGCAGGTGCCCCGCGACATGCGCGGCGCCCGGCTCGTCCGCCACGGCGACGAACACGCCGGGACGATGCGCCCAGAGCGTATCGGCGGCACCGGCAAGGATGGCGTCCGCATCGACGCCCTCGCCGATCTTCAGCCAGTCGAGGCGGGCGAGGCCGAGACGATCGATCGTGGCCTGCGCGTCGGCGTCGGCGGCCGCCGGGCCCAGCAGCGAGGTGCGAAGCGTCGTGGCTGCCGCCGCGTTCGCGCGGAGGTTGTGATGCAGGAGCTGCGCGCATTCGGCGCGCGGGTCGCAGACGAGCAGGTGGCCTCCAGCGCCCAGGTGCGCGGCCAGCGCGACGGCGTGCGCGCCGACGCCGCTGCCGGCCTCGAGCATCGTGGAACCCGGCGCAATGCGCGCGCGCAGGAGGTCGAGTTGCGCCTCGAGGTACTCGCCATAATGCGCGAGCGAGCGCTCCTCCGGCGTGCCGTCGGCGTGATGCTGGAACAGGCCGTGACGCGCCTCGACGACGGCGCACAGTCGCGGCGCCGGCGTGACCGCTGCGCCCGAGGGCGATGCAGCGTCGACCGTCGGCGACGACGCGGCGGGCGCGGCCGAGCCGCATGACGACGTCGCCGCCGGCGCGCGAGCGAACGCGGCGAGCGCATCGCCCACCCGTGCGACCACCGAGGCCCAGTCCCCCTGCCGCGGCTGGCGGAACAGCCGCATCGTGGGGTACCACGGCGTGTCGTCGCGCGCTTCCATCCATCGCCAGTCGGCGGGCTCGGGAAGCATCGTCCACGTGCGCACGCCCATCGCGCCGGCGAGATGCGTGACGGACGTGCATACGCTGATCACCAGGTCGAGCGATGCGATGATCGCCGCGGTGTCGCCGAAATCGCGGATGTCCGGCGACAGATTCTCGAGCGGCAGGCCGGCCGGGGGCCGCGCGGCCTCCGCGGCCGCGTCGCCTTTCTGCAGCGAAAAGAAACGCATGCCGGGAATGCGGCCCCACGGCGCGAGCGCCGCCAGCGGGAGCGATTTCTGGCGGCCCCGGCCGCCGAGCGGATCGCCGGCCCAGACGAGGCCGACGTTGAGCGCGCCGCCACGGGGAATGCGCGCGCGCCACCGCGCGATCCGCGCCTCCGGCGCGAAGACGTAAGGCACGTCGCGCGGAATCGTGCCGGTATCGGTCCCGAGGACGTGCGGGAGGCCGAGCAGATGCGCGTGGTAGTCGAACGGCGGCAGCGCATCGCCGGGCTGCACGACCTGGTCGACGCCCACCCTGGCGTCGATGAGCTCGGCCATCGGCTTGCGCAGCAGCAGCACGACACGCGCGCCCCGCGCCTTGACCAGCGGCAGGTAGCGCAGGAACTGGATGACATCGCCGAAGCCCTGCTCCCCGATCACCAGCAGCGTCCTGCCTTCGAGCGGCTGGCCGCGCCACTGCGGCTGGCCGAATTGCGCACGCTGCGCGATCAGCGGCTCGATCATCCAGCGGAACTCGTACTGCGCGAACCCCTCGCGCGTGCGTCCCGCCTTGAGCAGCGTGAACGCGTAATGCGCGTGCGCGTTGGGCTCGGGCCGCGTCGGCAGCTGCGCCTCGTAGAACGCGAGCGCGTCGGCGACGCGCCCGCCCTCGCGAAGCGCAAAGCCCGCGTCGAGCGGCATGCGTCGCGGATCGGCGCGGACGGCCTCCATGGCGGCGATCCGCGCGTAGACCGCATTCGCGTCGGCAAAGCGGTCGTGCCAGATCAGGACGGCGGCGTACGCGCCGAGCGCAACGGGATCGTCCGGATGCGCTTCACGAAAGCGCTCGGCGACGGCCAGCGCTTCGTCGAAGCGCCGCGCGTCCACGTGACATCCGACCATCTCCGCGAGCACGTCGGCGCTGCCCGGCGACAAGGCCAGCGCACGGTCATAGGCGGCGAGCGCGGCGTCGGTGGCGCGCTGCGCGCGAAGCGCCCCGCCCAGCCCGAAGTGCGCCTGCCAGTTGCCGCCGTCGACGGCGACGGCTTGGCGCATCGAACGCTCGGCGGCCGCGAGGTCGCCCGACCACAGCGACGCCCATCCCTGCTGGATCAGCAGCGCCGGCCGCTCGATGCCGGCCGCGGACGCCTCGGCAAGATCGCGGGCCGCCTCGCGATAGCGCCCCCACTCGAACAGGATCGAGCCACGCGAAGCGATCAGCTCGGGATCGCCGGGGGTGGCGACCAGCGCATCGCGCGTCAGCGCGAGCGCGTCGGCGAGCCGGCCTTCGGCCGCGCGCTGCCGGATCGAGCGCAACGCGAGCGCTTCGTCCGCCGCCGGTGTCGGCGCCGGGATGCCTGCCGCCGGCAAGGGGCCGGCAGGCTGCGACGCCCGACCGCCACCGCGCCAAAGCGCCAGGCGGCGGAGCACGCTCACTAGCCTCCCGCGGCGGCTTGACCACCTTCTGCGCCGCCTCGGCCATGTTGTTCGCCGTGATGATCGGCAGGCCCGACTCGCGCGAGCATCTTCCGCCCAGCTCCTCGTTGGTGCCCTTCATCCGCACCACCAGCGGCACCTTGAGCGACGACCGCCTTGCGACGCCGCGATGACGCCTTCGGCGATGATGTCGCAGCGCATGATGCCGCCGAAGATGTTGACCAGGATCGCCTTCAGGTGCGGGTTGCGCAGCATGATCTTGAACGCCTCGGTCACCTTCTCGGCGGTCGCGCCGCCGCCGACGTCGAGGAAGTTGGCCGGCTCGCCGCCGTAGAGCTTGATCACGTCCATCGTCGCCATCGCGAGGCCGGCGCCGTTGACGAGGCAGCCGATGTCGCCGTCGAGCGAGATGTACGACAGGTCGAACTTCGACGCCTCGATCTCGGCGGGATCCTCCTCGTCGAGGTCGCGCATCGCGACGATGTCCGGATGGCGGAACAGCGCGTTGGCGTCGAAGTTGAGCTTGGCGTCGAGCGCGATCACCTTGCCGTCGCCGGTGAGGATCAGCGGATTGATCTCGGCGAGCGACGCGTCGGTCTCGTCGAACGCGCGGTACAGCCCCTGCAGCATCGCGCGCGCCTGCGGCAGGCTGCGCGTCGGGAATGCCGATCTTGCGCGCGACGTCGTCGGCCTGCGCGTCGGTCAGGCCGGTCGCCGGGATCGATCGCCACCTTGTGGATCTTCTCCGGCGTCTTCGCCGCGACTTCCTCGATGTCCATGCCGCCCTCGGAGCTCGCCATCAGCACGACGCGCTGCGTCGCGCGGTCGACGACCATGCGCGACGTAGAGCTCCTTCCTGATGTCGGCGCCCTCCTCGATCAGCAGGCGGCGCACCTTCTGGCCCGCCGGGGCCGGTCTGGTGCGTGACGAGCTGCATGCCGAGGATCTGCCCGGCGAGCGTCGCGCACTTCGTCGATCGAGCGCGCGAGCTTGACGCCGCCGCCCTTGCCGCGGCCGCCGGCGTGGATCTGCGCCTTGACGACCCACACCGGGCCGCCGAGCGCTTCGGCGGCCGTCGACCGCCTCGTCGACGGAGAACGCGGGAATGCCGCGCGGCACGGCATGCCGAACTTGCGGAAGATTTCCTTGCCCTGGTATTCGTGGATCTTCACGTGGTCGCTCCGGTTCGCGTGTTCGCTGTCAGGCCGCGCCGCGATACCACGTCGGGTAGTACGCGCGCACGGTGTCGGTCGTCGTCTCGAGCGCGTGGCAGCGGTCGAGCTGGAACGGCTTTGCCGTTGCCTTCGTCCTCGCGCGCGCAGCCCGGCGAACGTCTGCACGGCGGCCGTCGGCAGGGAGCCGAGCAGCTCGGTCAGGTGCGTGCAGCCGTGCACGCCGCCCATCGTGTCGTGCAGCCGCTTGCGGAATCCGCTGACCAGGTTCGGCGCCGACGAGCTTCGCGGTAATCCGGCGCGATGCGGTCGCACCGCCGGGATACGGCATCCGCGTCGGTGCGCGCCTCGATGGCGACGGATGGTGAACGTCGCGGTCGATCGTCACGCGCACCCACATGTCGTGCACCGGGCTCGCCCGCCGGGCGCACGCCGGTGAGCAGCGCGAAATCGTGGTCCTTGATGTCGGTGAGGTGGGCCTCGATGTCGAAGAGGCCGTCGTCGCGACGATAGCCTTCGTAGCTGACGCGGCGCGAGTGCAGGCGCTGCGCGGGACGGCGGGTGCGGGCAGCGGCATCGGGCGGCGTTCGCGGGCACACGCGGGGGCCAGGGCGACTGCCCGGCGCGGCCCGCTGACGCGGCAGCGCGCTAAAATGCGGCCGCAAACGTCGATTCTAAGCGGCGGCAGCCGCCGGCCGCAACCGACGGAGCACCGCAGATGCCGTACATCCTCGCGCTCGACCAGGGCACCACCAGCTCGCGCGCGATCGTGTTCGATCGCGGCGGGCAGCGTGCGCGGCGTCGGCGCAGCAGGAGTTCCGCCAGATCTTCCCGCAGCCGGGCTGGGTCGAGCACGACGCCGAGGAGATCTGGGCGACGCAGTCGGGCGTCGATGCACGAGGCGCTCGCCAAGGCCGGCATCACGCCGCGCGACGTCGCCGCCATCGGCATCACCAACCAGCGCGAGACGACGCTGCTGTGGGAGCGCGCGACCGGGCGGCCGATCGCCAACGCCATCGTCTGGCAGGACCGCCGCACGGCGCCGATGTGCGACGCGCTGCGCGCCGCGGGCAAGGCGGCGACGATCGCGGCGAAGACCGGGCTGGTGCTCGACGCCTATTTCTCCGGCACCAAGCTCGAGTGGCTGCTCGACAACGTGCCGGGCGCCCGCGCGCGCGCGCCGCGCGGCGAGCTCGCGTTCGGCACGATCGACTCCTGGCTGGTCTGGCACCTGACCGGCGGCCGCGTGCACGTGACCGACGCCACAACGCCTGCCGCACGCTGCTGTTCGACATCCACACGCGGCGACTGGGACGACGAGCTGCTCGCAGCTGCTCGACGTGCCGCGCGCGGTGCTGCCGGACGTCGTGCCGTCGTCGGGCGTGTACGGCGAGACGCATGCTCGACGGCGTCGCGGTGCCGATCGCCGGCATCGCCGGCGACCAGCAGGCGGCGCTGTTCGGCCAGGCGTGCCTCGACGCCGGGCCTGGCCAAGAACACCTACGGCACCGGCTGCTTCATGCTGATGAACACCGGCACGACGCCGGTCGCCTCGCGCAACAAGCTGCTGACCACCGTCGCCTGGCAGCGCGACGGGCGCGCTCGAGTACGCGCTCGAGGGCAGCGTGTTCATCGCCGGCGCGGTCGTGCAGTGGCTGCGCGACGGGCTGCGGCATCATCCGCACGCGCGGCCGAGGTCGAGGCGCTCGCGCGCATCGGTGCCCGACAACGGCGGCGTGTACCTCGTGCCGGCGTTCGCCGGGCTGGGCGCGCCGCACTGGGACGCCTACGCGCGCGGCGACGATCTTCGGCCTCACGCGCGGCACCACGCGGCGCGCACATCGCGCGCGCCGCGCTGGAGGCGATCGCCTTCCAGAGCGCCGACGTGCTCGACGCGATGCAGAAGGACGCCGGCATCACGCTCGCGCGAACTGCGCGTCGACGGCGGCGCGACCGCCAACGACCTGCTGATGCAGTTCCAGGCCGACCTGCTCGGCGTGCCGGTGGTGCGGCCGAAGGTGACCGAGACCACGGCGCTCGGCGCCGCCTACCTGGCCGGCCTGGCGGTCGGGTTACTGGACGAACGACGACGACGTCGCGCGCCAACTGGCAGGTCGACCGCCGCTTCGAGCCGGCGATGCCGCGCGAGCGCGTCGCCGAGTTGCGCGCGGGCTGGGACAAGGCGGTGTCGCGGGCGAAGGCGTGGGCGTAGGCGGTGTCGCGGGCGAAGGCGTGGGGGCGTAGGCGGCGACGCGTCGGCAGCGCGCGCGGACACGCTCCTGCAGGAAGGCAACGCCCTCGAGGACGGCGGCGACCCCGCCGCCGCCCTCGCCTGCTACCAGGCGGCGCTGGCCGCATGCCCCGGGCACCCGCGCGTGCCGCTGAACATCGCGAATGCGCTGCGCGATCTGGGCCGCGTCGACGAGGCGGTTGCGACCCTGCAGAATGCGCTCGTCGCGCGGCCCGATCATGCGCGCGTCCATTTCAATCTCGCCGCGCTGTACCTTCACCTGGCGCAGCGCGACGCCGCCGAGACCGCGTTCCGCGCAGCGCTTCGCGCCGATCCGGCGATGGTCGAAGCCGCGATCGCGCTGGCGCATCTGCTGGAGGAAGCGGCGCGGCCTGTCGAGGCGGAAGAGCTGCTGGCAGCGACGCTGCTGCAGAATCCGGGCGCCGACGCCGTTCGCTTCCAGCTCGGCGTGCTCCACCTGCGCCGTGACCGCTGCGACGAAGCGGAGCGCCTCCTCCTCGCCGTGGACCCGCATGCGCTTCCGGCAGGAGAGGTCGCGAGCGCGCTCGGCGAGCTCTATCTCGCCATGGGCCGCCATGCCCTCGCGCGGGAGCAGTTCTCGAGGGCGATGCATGAGGATCCGGCCAAGCTCGACGTCGGCAGCGGCCTGCTGTTCGCGCTGAATTTCTGCGCCGGCGTTGCGCCACAGGAGGTGTTTCGCGAGCATGCCCGCATCGGCGCGATGCTCGAAGGCGCCGCCGGGCCGGCCTTCACGTCCTGGAAGGTCGCGGGAATCGCGCAGCGGCGCCTGCGCATCGGTTACGTCTCCGGCGATTTCAGCAAGCATCCGGTCGGCCGCTTCATGGTTCCCGTCCTCGCGCATCACGATCGCCATCGCTTCGAAGTGCATTGCTTTTCCAACGGCGGCGCGGACACCGACGACGTGGCGCGCGCGCTGCGGCGCTATGCGCCGAACTGGCACGACATTGCGCAGGACGACGATGCGACGGTCGCGCGCCGCATCCATGCGCTCGGGGTGGATATCCTGGTCGACCTGTCGGGGCACACGACGGGTCATCGGCTGAAGGTCTTCGCGCAGCGCCCCGCCCCGGTGCAGGCCACGTGGCTCGGCTATCTCAACACCACGGGGTTGACGGCCATGGGCTACCGGATCTGCGACCCGTGGACGGACCCCGAGGGGGAAGCCGATCCCCTGTATACCGAACGCCTGGTGCGCCTCCCGCATGCGCAATGGTGTTACCAACCGTTCGTCGACGTTCCCGAGTCGGCGGCACCCGACGAGGCGGAGGAGGACCGCGTGCTGTTCGGCTCGTTCAACCAGCTGGTCAAGGTCACCGACGCCACGCTCGACCTCTGGTCGAGGATCCTCCGCGAACTGCCGCACGCGGAGCTCGCCGTGATGGACACGCGCGAGGGCTGGTCGCGTCGCGCCCTGCTCGCGCGACTCGCCGATCGCGGCGTCGAAGCGGGGCGCGTCCGGCTGCTGGAGCGCGAGTCGCTTCGCGACTATTTCCGGCGCATCACGACCGTCGACATCGCGCTCGATACCTTTCCCTACAATGGCGCGACGACGACGCTCGATACGCTCTGGATGGGCACGCCGATGATCGCCCTGCGGGGTGACCGTGCGATCGCCCGCGGCGGGTACAGCATCCTCTCGCAGCTTCGCGTCGATGACCTGATCGCCCGATCCGAAGACGAATACGTGGCGGCCAACGTGCGCCTCGCGCTGGATGCGGGCCGCCGCGCCGAGCTCCGGCGTACGCTGCGCGAGCGGCTGCGCGCAAGTCCGCTGCTCGACACGCGCGCGTTCGTGCGCGACCTCGAGTCCGCCTTTCGCCGCATGTGGACGGACTGGTGCCTCGGGTCCTCCTGAGCCGTGGATAGGTCTCCGGCGCCGCCTCGCGACGACGACCCCGACCGCGGTGCGGCCGCGGCCGACGACCGCATCTCGCGGGGTCATGCGCTGGAGGATGACGGCGACCCGGCCGGAGCGCTGGAACAGTACCGCGCAGCCGCGGCGATGGCGCCGGCGTACCCACGCGCCCACCTCAACATCGGCAACGCGCTGCGCAGGCTGGGCCGGCGCGATGACGCTGCAGCCGCGTTCGCCGAAGCTCTCCGGCACGCCCCCGACTACGCGCAGGCGCATTTCAACCTGGGCGCCCTGCTCGGCGCCCAGGGTGACGTGGCCGGCGCCGAGCGGGAGTTACGCGCGGCGCTCGCGCTCGCTCCCGACATGGTCGACGCGCCGATCGCGCTGGCAGGCGTCTACGAATCGGTCGAGCGCTTCGCCGACGCGCAGCGCGAGCTCGAGCGGGCGCTCGACGATCGATCCCGACCACGCCGGTGCGACGTTCAACCTCGGACTGATACACCTGCAGGAGAGCCGCTTTGAGGCGGCGATCGCCGCCATGCTGCGCGCCAGGGAGATCGATCCTGACCTCGACAACGTCGAGAGCGTCATGCTGTTCTCCCTCAACCTGCGCGCGGACCTCGACGCGGATGCGGTGGCGCGCGCGCATCGCATCGTCGGCGCGGAGATGGCGCGCGCCGCGGGTCCGCCGTTCGTGACCTGGGACAATCCGGTCGACCCCGACCGTCGTCTGCGCATCGGCTACGTCTCCGGCGATTTCGAATTGCACGCCGTCGGCCTGTTCGTCGATCCGATCATCGCAGGGCACGACCGCGCCCGCTTCGACGTCTACTGCTATTCGAGCGCGAAGAAGCCGGATTCGATGGGACGCCGCATGCGTCAAGCGGCGCTGTCCTGGCGCGAAGTCGCGGACATGGATGACGGGAGCCTCGCGCGGCTCGTGCGCGACGACCGCATCGACATTCTCGTCGACCTGGCCGGCCATACCAACCGCAACCGGCTCTTCGCATTCGCCCGCCATCCGGCGCCCGTCCAGGCGACCTGGCTGGGCTATCTCAACACGACCGGCCTTACCGCGATGGATTATCGTATCTGCGACTGGCATACGGACCCCGACGCGCAGTCGCAGTCGCGGCATACGGAGACGCTGTATCGCCTCCCGCACAGTCAATGGTGCTACCAGCCCTGGGGCGACGTCGCGCCGATCGACCACCCGCACCCCGAGAACCCCGATGCCCTCGTGTTCGGCTCGTTCAACCAGTATCCGAAGCTGTCGAATGCCTGCATCGACCTGTGGTCGCGGATACTGAAGCGGCTGCCGCAGGCGCGGATCGTAGTGTTCGATCTTCGCGACGAGCCGCTGCGCCAGCGCGTACGCGACCGGTTCGCGCGCAACGGCATCGACCCTGCGCGCGTCGCGACGCGCGGGCGCGAGAGCCTGGCGGCCTTCTACGAGGCCGTCGGCAATACCGACATCGCCCTCGACACCTTTCCGTACAACGGCGCGACGACGACGCTCGACACGCTGTGGATGGGCGTGCCCGTGGTCGCCCTCGCGGGCGAGCGCAGCATCTCCCGCGGCGGCGTGAGCATCCTGCGCACGCTCGGCCATCCCGAGCTCGTGGCAAAGACGCCGGAAGACTACGTCGACATCAACCTGCGGCTGGCGCTCGACCGCGACTGGCGCGAAGCACTGCGGCGCGGGCTGCGGCAGCGCATGCTGGCTTCGCCGCTGATGGACCTGCCCGCGTTCATCGCGGACCTCGAGGCGGGCTACCGGTGGATGTGGCAGCAATGGTGCGCGGAGCCGCGGGGCGCGAGGCATCGATGACCGTGCGCCCGGTCGCACCGGCGCCGCGCCGTGCCTCGCGCATCGACATGCGCATCCGCACGGCAACTCGTCATCGCTAAACGGCCAGGGGTCATCGGCATGATGCTCATCAGCGTGCTTCGCGACTTCTTTCGCCGTCCCGCGCGGCAGGCGACTTCCGGACCGACGCGTGACGGCGCGGCACTCCAGTTGCCGGCGCGTTCTCGAGCCGGACCCGCTGCTCGTGCAGGATTTCTTCGTTCCCACCTTCTGGGGCACGACCGACGCGCAACGCGTCGCCGACACCATCAACTCGATCACGCGCGATGCTCGGCGGCGGCCTGCACTTCGCGGACAACCTGCTGACGTGGCAGCGCAATCTCTCGATGCTCGACGACCGGCCCTTCGTTGCCGCCTGGCACGGCAACGCCGAGAGCGACGTCGGACAAGGCCATCGTCTGGCGGCGCTACGTCCTCGCTTGCGCCGCCTATCACTGCGCCCAGCTCGACGGGGACTTCGTCGAGTGCGGCGCCTACACGGGCGTGGGCATGAAGACGGTCGTCGACTACCTTGGGGGCCCGGCATTCCCCAAGACCTTCTGGGGATACGACCTCTTCGAGCACGATGCCTCGATGCTCAATCATCGGATGCCGGAGCATGGTCCCGACCTCTACGAGCGCGTGCGCGCAAAGTTCGCCGCCTATCCGAACGTCCGCATCCTGAAGGGGATGATCCCGGACGTCTTCGCCGAGGGCTGCCCGCAGCGCATCGCCTACCTTCATATCGACCTGAACCAGGCGCCGGCGGAGATCGCGGCGCTCGACCACCTGTTCGAGCGCATCGTCCCCGGCGGAATCGTGATCCTCGACGACTACGAATGGTCCGGCGTCTATCGGAACCAGAAGCTGGCGGAGGACGCCTGGTTCGATGCGCGGCGCTATCGCGTCATGCCGCTGCCGACGGGGCAGGGCATCGTGATCAAGCGCTAACCGGGCCGGATTGACTTCCGCCAAAAAGGTGCATATGCTCGCTTTTATGTGCATATGCACTTTATCCGTCCGACCGGACCGGCGGCGATGAGCAGCCCGGCACCGCCGCCGTATGTTGCTGCCCCCTCGCCCGCCTGCGCCTGCGGCCGCCTGCGCCGCGCGGCGCGCGCGCTGACGCAGCTCTACGACGACGCGATGGAGCCGTCGGGCGTGCGCGTGACCCAGTTCTCGCTGCTGCGAACGCTCGCCGCGCAGGGGCCGATGCGCATCACCGAGCTGGCCGAGCGCCAGCTGCTCGACCGCACGGCGCTGTCGCGCAACCTCGATCCGCTGGTCGAGCGCGGGCTGGTGCAGGTCCTGGCGGGCCGCGACGCGCGCACGCGCGAAGCCGCGGTCACCGCGAAGGGTCGCGCGGCACTCAAGCGCGCGGAGCCCTGCTGGACCCGCGCGCAGGCCTCGGTCGCCGAGCGCGTCGGCCGGGCCAGGCTCGACGCGCTGATCGCCACGCTGGGCGAGCTCGAGTCGCTGCATCCCGATCACGCGGGGTCGCGCAGCTAGCGCGACGCCGCCAGTCCTTATCTCGGAGCCTTCCATGTCCGCCTCGAGCCGCGCCGACTGGCGCACCCCCGCCGTGGTCCTCGTCGCGAGCGGGGTGATCCTGTCGCTCAGCATGGGCATCCGCGCGGGCTTCGGCCTGTTCCTGCAACCGGTGACGCAGGACCTCGGCTGGGACCGCGCGACGTTCGCGCTCGCGCTGGCCGTGCAGAACCTGACCTGGGGCATGACGCAGCCGTTCGTGGGCATGCTCGCCGATCGCTTCGGCTCGGCGCGCATCGTGATCGCCGGGGCCGTGCTGTACGCGCTCGGCCTCGCGACGATGGCGGTCTCGACGTCGCCGCTGCTGTTCATCCTGACCGCGGGCGTGCTGATCGGCACCGGCCAGTCGGGCGTCACCTACAGCGTGGTGTCGGGCGTGCTCGGGCGCCGGTTTCCGCCCGAGAAGCGCAGCATGGCGCTCGGCCTGTCGGCGGCGGCCGGCTCGTTCGGACAGTTCGCGCTGCTGCCCTTCACGCAGTGGCTGCTCACGCACCTCGGATGGGTCGGGGCATTGCTTGCGCTGGGCGGAGCCGCGCTGCTGATGGCGCCGCTGGCCGCCGCGCTCGTCGAACGGGGGGAGACCCACGCGCACGCGTTCCAGCAATCGGCGCGCCAGGCGGTGGGCGAGGCGTTCGGCCACCGCGGCTACCTGCTGCTCACGATCGGCTTCTTCGTGTGCGGCTTCCAGGTGGTGTTCATCGGCGTCCACCTCCCCGCCTACCTCGCCGACAAGGGCATGCCCCCGCACGTGGCGGTGACCGCGCTCGCGCTCGTCGGCCTGTTCAACATCGTCGGGACCTATACGACGGGGCTTTTGGGCAGCCGGATGCCCAAGCGCTACATCCTGTCGTTCATCTACTTCGCGCGCGCCGTCACCATCGCGCTGTTCGTGTTCACGCCGCTGTCGGTCGCGAGCGTCTACGTGTTCTCCTGCGTGATGGGCGCGCTGTGGCTGTCGACGGTGCCGCCGACCAACGGGATCGTCGCGCAGATCTTCGGGGTCCGCTATCTGGCGATGCTGTCGGGCTTCACGTTCCTCTCGCACCAGATCGGCAGCTTCCTCGGCGCGTGGCTCGGCGGAAAGCTCTACGACACCACGGGCAGCTACGACGTCGTCTGGTACATGACCATCGCGCTGGGCATCGTCGCCGGCATCCTGAATCTCCCGATCGACGAGCGCGAGATCAGGCGGCCGGGCTTCGTGCCGGCCAAGGCCTAGTAGGCGCGTGCATCAATCGACCTCCAGGCCCACCGGTCCTCCGATGTCGACGAATTCATGTCGGTTGCGAGGCGTGATGCGCCGGACGAGATCGTCGATGTCGATGCCTGCGACACGCGCCGGCGCAATCACGACGCACCCGCCCGACTGGCGTATCTCGACCGCCTGATCGAGGCGCAGGCCGGCCCCGTCGAGGATTGGCGCCGGAATGCGGACCGCGGCGCTGTTTCCCCACTTGCGGATCTGCGATTTCATCGGATCCCCATCCGGCCGCGCCTATTTGAGCGAGTCCGGCGCGATCGCGTCGATGGCATCGGTGATGATCGTGTCGACGCCGAAGCCCGCCAGCTCGGCGGCGCGCGCGGCATCGTTCACCGTCCACGTCGCCACGCGCAGTCCGGCGCCGCGCACTTCCGCGACGAGCTCGCGCGTGAGCAGCGTGTGCTTGGCGTCGAGCGCGATGCAGCCCAGGCGCACGATGGTGCTGCGCCAGTCGTCCGGGATCTGTTCGATGAGCCAGGCGCGCGGCAGCTCCGGGACGGCCTCGCGCGCGGCGTCGAGCGCAGCGTCCGCGAAGGACGACAGCAGCGGCTTCACGTCGGCGCCCGCCCACAGCGCCTTGGCGTCGAGCGCCACCGCGGCGCCCGTCTCGCGCTCGCGGCCGGGCGTGGGCTTGATCTCGATGTTCACGGCGACGTCGTTGGCCCGCGCCCAGCGCGCGACCGATGCCAGCGTCGGCAGCGGCTCGCCCGCGTAGGCGGGCGAGTGCCAGCTGCCGGCGTCGAGCAGCGCGAGGTCGCGCCACGGCAGCGCATCGGCGCGGCCGGTGCCGCTGGTCGTGCGCTCGAGCGTGGAGTCGTGGAGCAGGAAGGCGACGCCGTCGGCGGAGAGCTTGACGTCGATCTCGGCCATCCGGTAGCCGTGCGCATGGCCGAGCCGCAGCGCCGCCAGCGTGTTCTCCGGCGCGCGCTTGCCGGCGCCGCGATGCGCGGCGAGCTTCGGATAGGGCCACGCGGGAAGTCCGCACATCGCACGCCTCGCCTATCGGATTCGCGCGCCGGTCGCGGCGTCGAACAGGAACACGCGCGCGGGATCGGCGGTAACACCCATCGTACTCCCGACTGCCGGCGACGTGCCATGCGGCATGCGCGCGATCAGCGTCGTCTTGCCGTGCGCGAGATGCACCAGCGTGTCGGCGCCGAGCTGCTCGACCATTTCCACCTGCCCCGACGCGATCGCGTGGGCAGGGTCCGCGGCCCGCAGGTGCTCGGGCCGCAGCCCGACCTGCACGGCGCGCCCCGGCTCGACCTGCGCGCTCGCGTGCGCGGTGCCGCCGTGGTCGAGCGCGATCGTGCCCTCCGCGGTCGCCTTGCCGGGCAGCAGGTTCATCGCCGGCGAGCCGATGAACGCGGCGACGAACAGCGTCTGCGGGTCCTCGTAGACCTGCATCGGCGTGCCGATCTGCTCGGCGCGGCCGGCGTTCATCACCACCATCCGGTGGGCGAGCGTCATCGCCTCGACCTGGTCGTGCGTGACGTACAGGCTGGTCGTCGACAGCCGCCGGTGCAGCTTCTGGATCTCGAAGCGCATCTGGACGCGCAGCTTGGCGTCGAGGTTCGACAGCGGCTCGTCGAAGAGGAACACCGCGGGCTCGCGGACGATCGCGCGGCCCATCGCGACGCGCTGGCGCTGGCCGCCGGAGAGCTGGCGCGGCTTGCGCTCGAGCAGCGGCTCGAGCTCGAGGATGTCGGCGGCGCGGCCCACGCGCTCGCGGATGTCGTCCCTGGCGAGGCCGCGGATGCGCAGGCCGTACGCCATGTTGTCGAACACGCTCATGTGCGGATAGAGCGCGTAGTTCTGGAACACCATCGCGATGTCGCGCTCCTTGGGCTCGAGCGCGTTGACGACGCGATCGCCGATGACGATCTCGCCGCCGGTGATCGCCTCGAGGCCGGCGACCATGCGCAGCAGCGTCGACTTGCCGCAGCCCGACGGGCCGACGATCACGATGAACTCGCCGTCGGCCACCTGCATGTCGATGCCGTGGATGACCTCGAGCTGGCCGTAGCGCTTGGTGACGGCGCGGAATTCGACGTTGGCCATCGCTATTTTTCCGTGTCCACCAGGCCCTTGACGAACCATTTCTGCATCAGCAGCACCACCAGCGCCGGCGGCAGCATGGCGAGCATCGCCGTCGCCATGACGAGGTTCCACTCGGTGGCCGCGTCGCCGCCGGCGATCATCCGCTTGATGCCGATCACCACCGTGTACATCGACTCGTCCGTGGTGACCAGCAGCGGCCACAGGTACTGGTTCCAGCCGTAGATGAACAGGATGACGAACAGCGCGGCGATGTTGGGCCGCGACAGCGGCACGACGACGTCCCAGAAGAAGCGCAGCGGGCCGGCGCCGTCGATGCGCGCCGCCTCGGCGAGCTCGTCGGGGATGGTCAGGAAGAACTGGCGGAACAGGAACGTCGCCGTCGCCGACGCGATCAGCGGCACGGTGAGGCCGGCGTACGTGTCGAGCATGCCGAGGTCGGACACGACCTTGTAGGTCGGCAGGATGCGCACCTCCACCGGCAGCATCAGCGTGACGAAGATCATCCAGAACGCGAGTCCGCGCAGCGGAAAGCGGAAATAGACGATCGCGAACGCCGACAACAGCGAGATCGCGATCTTGCCGATCGCGATGACCAGCGCCGTGACCAGGCTGTTCCACATCATCCGGCCGACCGGCGCCGTGGTGACGTTCGCGGACGAGCCCTCGCCCAGCACCGTCGCGTAGTTCTCGACCAGGTGCGACCCCGGCACCAGCGGCATCGGCGACTGCAGCACCTCGTCCACGCGCAGCGTGGAGGCGACGAACGTGACGTAGACGGGCAGCGCGACGATCGCGATGCCGAGCGCGAGGACGAGGTGCGAGAAGACCGTCAGCAGCGGCCGGTTCTCGACCATGCCGTCGCGGCTGCCCGCCCGCCACGTGCGCGGAAGCAGGTTCATCAGCACCAGCACGGGGAACCACATGCGACCCCTGCGCTCGGGCGACGGCGCGCTCATCAGTACTGGACCTTGCGCTCGACGTAGCGGAACTGGACCACCGTCAGCGTGATGACGATCGCCATCAGCACCACCGACTGCGCTGCCGATCCGCCGAGGTCGAGGCCCTTGAAGCCGTCGGCGTAGACCTTGTAGACGAGGATCTCGGTCGCCCGCGCCGGACCGCCGCTGGTGGACGCGTCGATGATCCCGAACGTGTCGAAGAAGGCGTAGACGATGTTGACGACCAGCAGGAAGAAGGTCGTCGGCGACAGCAGCGGGAACACGATGGTGACGAAGCGCCTGACCGGTCCGGCGCCGTCGATCGCCGCCGCCTCGATCAGCGATTTCGGGATCGACTGCAGGCCGGCCAGGAAGAACAGGAAGTTGTAGCTGATCTGCTTCCACACGGCCGCGACCACGACCATGGTCAGCGCGTCGGTGCCGTTGAGCAGCGGGTCCCACGCGACGCCGAGGTCCTTCAGCCAGTGCGCGACGACGCCGAGCGTCGGGTTGAACAGGAACAGCCACAGGATCGCCGCGACGGCGGGGGCGACGGCGTAGGGCCAGATCAGCAGCGTCTTGTAGACGGTGGCGCCGCGGATCGTCCGGTCGGCGAGCACGGCGAGCACCAGCGAGATGGACAGGCCCAGGCCGGCCACCAGCGCGGAGAACACCGCGGTGACCCTGAACGACGCGAGGTAGTCCTCGTCGTGGAACAGGTCGACGAAGTTGTCGAACCAGACGAACTGCGTGTTGGTGCCGAAGGCGTCCTGCACCAGCAGCGACTGGTACAGCGCCTGCGATGCCGGCAGGAAGAAGAAGACGAGCGTGATCGCGAGCTGCGGCGCGATCAGCGCATACGGCAGCCAGCGCGACTCGAAGCGGGCGCGTTTTTCCATGGGCGGGCTGCGCGGAGTTTACGCGACGCGCAATCCGCGCCGCAACGTACGAAAGGCGTCCCGAAATCGAACCGGCGCGGCCGGGGCGCTTCCGAGGGCGACTGGGGTAATGGAGTCCTCGGGAGCGCACCGGCCGCGCCGGTTCGACAACTCGATGGCAGCGGCCGGGGCGCTTCCGAGGGCGACTGGGGTAATGGAGCCCTCGGGAGCGCACCGGCCGCGCCGGTTCGATCGACTCAGATGCGACGCCGACGTCAGCCCTTGTTGGCCTTGTTGAAGCGCTGGATGATCTCGTTGCCGCGCTTGACCGCGTCGTCGAGCGCCTGCTTGGCCGTCTTCTTGCCGGCCCACACGGCCTCGAGCTCCTCGTCCGTCGCGTCGCGGATCTGCGACATGTTGCCGGCGCGCACGCCGCGCGAGTTGTTCGTCGTCTTGACGATCATCTGCTGGACGGCGACGTCGGTGCCCGGGTTCTTGTCGTAGAAGCCCGACTTCTTGGTGAGCTCGTACGCCGCCATGGTGATCGGCAGGTAGCCCGTTTCCTGCGAGAACTGCGACTGGATCTCCGGCTGCGACAGGAACGTCAGGAACTTCGCGACGCCCTTGTACTCGTCCTTCTTCTTGCCGCCCATGATCCACAGGCTCGCCCCGCCGATGATCGTGTTCTGCGGGGCGCCGGGCACGTCGGCGTAGTACGGCAGCGTCGATTCGCCGAACTTGAACTTGGCGTTCTGCTTGATCGTGCCGTAGGCCGCGGACGACGTCGTCATCATCGCGCACTCGCCGCTGTAGAACTTCGCCTCCGGCTCGTTCTTGCGGCCGCCGTAGACGAAGTAGCCCTTGTCGAGCCAGTCCTGCAGGTTCTGGATATGGCGCGTCTGCACCGGGCCGTTGAAGACGAGCTTCGCGTCGAGGCTGGCGAAGCCGTTCTCCTTGGTGAGGTACGGCAGGTTGTGCCACGCCGAGAAGCTCTCCAGCTGCGTCCACACCTGCCAGCCGGTGGTGAACGGACAGGCGACGCCCGACGCCTTGAGCTTCGCCATCGCGGCGACGACCTCCGGCCAGGTCTTCGGCGGCCTGTTCGGGATCGAGCCCGGCCTTCTCGAATGCGTCCTTGTTGTACCAGAACACCGTCGTCGAGCTGTTGAACGGGAACGACAGCATCTGGCCCCTTGGTATTCGTGTAGTAGCCGGCGACGGCGGGAACGTACGCCTTCGGGTCGAATTTCTCGCCCGCCTCGCTCATCACCTCGTACACGGGCTTGATCGCGCCCTTGGCGGCCATCATCGTCGCCGTGCCCACTTCGAACACCTGCAAAAGGTGCGGCGCGTTGCCGGCGCGGTACGCGGCGATCGCCGCCGCCATCGCTTCCGGATAGCTGCCCTTGTAGACGGCGTTGACCTTGTACTCGCTCTGGCTCTCGTTGAAGCGCTTGGCGAGGTCGTTGACGCGCTCGTTGTTCGCGCCGGTCATCGCGTGCCACCACTGGATCTCGGTGACCGCCTGCGCGCCGGTCGCCATGCCCGCGACGGCAAGGGCCGCGGCGAGCTGCGCGAGACGCGAAATGCGCTGGGACATGGTTCCTCCTCGTTTGATCGAATGGGCCAGGATGCCTCGTTGGCGTGACGATTCTATTGCAATTCGAATGCGGCGGGGCTCGCTAAGGTGGCGCGCCGGGGCGGCGTGCGCGCCGGCGCACCGGCGTGCGCAGTGCGGCGCGGGAGCGTCCGCGCCGCGGCGCCGATGCTCGTCGCCGGGGCGAGTTGGGCGGTGCACCGCCGGCGCAACCTCCGGCTCGTCGGCGCGGTGCCGGCGCGCCAGCAGCGTGTAGGCGGTGGGGACGACGAACAGCGTGAGCAGCGTGCCGAACAGCAGGCCGCCGACGATCACGAGCCCGATCTGCGTGCGCGACTCCGCGCCCGCGCCGACGGCGCGCGCGAGCGGCAGCGCGCCCAGCACCATCGCCCCGGTGGTCATCAGGATCGGCCGCAGCCGCTGCGCGGCGGCGTCGACCACCGCCTGCGATCAGCGCCTCGCCCTTGGCGCGCAGCTGGTTGCGAGAACTCGACGATCAGGATGCCGTGCTTGGTGATGAGGCCGACCAGCGTCACCAGCCCGACCTGGCTGTAGATGTTGAGCGTCCCGCCGAACAGCAGAGCGTCGAGCAGCGCGCCGGTCATCGACAGCGGCACCGACAGCATGATCACGAACGGGTCGACGAAGCTCTCGAACTGCGCCGACAGCACGAGGTAGATGAACAGCGAGCGCGAGCACGAAGGTGAAGTAGATCTCGCCGCCGGACACGCGGAACTCGCGCGACTGGCCGTCGACGCTGCGTCTGGGCGGTCGGCGGGAGCACGCGCTTCGCGGCGTCGTCCATCGCCTTCAGCGCCTCGCCGATGGCGTAGCCGGGCGCGAGCGTGCCGGTGATCTTGACCGCGCGCAGGCGGTTGAAGTGGTTGAGCGACTGCGGTGCGACGCCCTCGCGCACGTCGACCAGGTTGGAGAGCTGCACCATGCCGCCGTCGCGGCCGCGCACGTAGGTGTCGCTGATGTCGGCGGGCGTGGTGCGGTCCGCCGGCGCGACCTGCACGATCACGTCGTACTGCTCGCCCTCGCGCTTGAAGCGCGTCACCTGGCGGCCGCCCAGCATCGTCTCGAGCGTCCGGCCGACGGTCTCGACCTGCGACGCCGACGTCGGAGATCTTGTCGCGGTTGATCCGCACGCGGACCTCGGGCGTGTTGAGGCGCAGGTCGATCTGCAGGTTCTGGATGCCGGGGTATCTTGCGCACCTCGTCGAGGAAGCGGTCGACCAGCTGCTGCAGCTCGGGATACGGAATCTGCGACATCACGACGTACTCGATCGGCGTGCGAGCGGAAGCGCTGGCCGAGCGACGGCGGGTTGATCGGGAAGGCGATGCGCGCCCGGGATCGCCATCGAACTTCGGGCGCAGCGGCGTCGGCGATCTGCTGCTGCGTTGCGCGTGCGCTCCTCCCAGGGCTTGAGCCGCAGCACCGCGTTGCCGTCGACGACCGTCGGAAAGCCCGAGATCGCCGTATAGGCGCCGGACTCGGGCAGCTGCGCGTAGAGCGTCCTCGATCGGCTTCAGCATGTCCGCGGTGTACTGCGGCGTCGAGCCCTGCGGCGCCGGTGACGAGGCCGAACACCACGCCGCGGTCCTCGAGCGGCGCCAGCTCGCTCTTGAGCTGCGTGAACAGGACCGCGCCGGCCGCGAGCACGCCGACCCACGCGCCGACGACGATCCAGCGGTGCTGCAGCAGCCAGGTCGAGCGCGCGCTTGTAGCCGTTGGTGAGCGCCCTCGGATCCAGCCCTCGATCAGGTTGTAGATCCACGAGTGCTTCTTCTCGTGCTTGAGCAGCAGCGAGCACATCATCGGCGACAGCGTCAGCGCGATGAAGCCCGACACCAGCACCGCGCCGGCGAGCGTCAGCGCGAACTCGATGAACAGGCGGCCGGTGCGGCCGGTGGCGAAGGCGAGCGGCGCGAACACCGCGGCCAGCGTGAGCGTCATGGCGACGATCGCGAAGCCGATCTCGCGCGCGCCCATGATCGCCGCCTGCCGGCGCGGCATGCCCCTCCTCGATGTGGCGGCAGATGTTCTCCAGCATCACGATCGCATCGTCGACGACGAGGCCGATCGCGAGCACCATCGCCAGCAGCGTCAGCGTGTTGATCGTGAAGCCGAACGACGTACATCAGGCCGAACGCGCCGATCAGCGACACGGGAATGGTGACGATCGGGATGACCGTCGCGCGCAGGCTGCGCAGGAAGAAGAAGATCACCAGCACGACCAGGCCGATCGCCTCGGCGATGGTCTCGAACACCGACTTGATCGAGCGGTCGATGAACACCGACGTGTCGTAGGCGACGATCAGCTTCATGCCCGCGGGCAGGTTCTCGTTGATCGCGTCGACCTCGGCGCGCACCGCCTTGGACAGCTCGAGCGGATTGGCGACCGCCTGCTTGATGACGCCGATGTTGAGCGACGGCTTGCCGTTGTAGCGCGAGATCACCCGCTCGTCGACGGCGCCGACGTAGGACGTTGCCGACGTCGCGGACGCGCACCGGATAGCCGCCGACGTTGGCGACGATGATGTCGTTGAACTGCTCCGGCGTGCGCAGGTCGGTCTCGGCGACGACGGTGAACTCGCGCGCCGCGCCCTCGATGCGCCCGGCGGGGATCTCCGCGTTCTGCCGGCGGATCGCGTCCTCGACGTCCTGCACGGTGAGCCGGTACGCGGCGAGCCGCGTGCGGTCGAGGTCGACGCGCATCGACACCTGGCGCTCGCCGAAGATGCGCACGTCGGCCGCGCCGGGCAGCACCGACAGGCGCGGCTGGATGTAGCGCTTGACGAAGTCGGTCGCCTCGAGCACCGAGCGCGCCGCCCGACTGCACGGCGATGTAGATGACCGGGAACGAGTCGGCCTCGACCTTGGCGATCACCGGCTCGTCGACGGTGTCGGGCATCTTGGCGCGCACGCGCGACACCTTGTCGCGCACGTCGGCGGCGGCCGAGTCCGGGTCGCGCTTGAGCGAGAAGCGGACGTTGATCTGGCTGCGCTCCGAGCGGCTCTGCGACGTCATGATCTCGACGCCTTCGATGCCGGCGAGCGAATCCTCGAGCACCTTGGTGATCTGCGACTCGACGACCTCGGCGGAGGCGCCGCGGTACTGCGTCGACACGCTGACCACCGGCTCGTCGATGCGCGGGTACTCGCGCACGGAGAGCCGCGTGTACGAGATCGCCCCGACGAGCAGGATGATCAGCGACAGCACCGTCGCGAAGACCGGGCCGCTTGATGCAGATCTCGGGCAGTTGCATCGCCGCTCCTTCGCGGCGCGACGCGTCAGGACTTCGGGGCCGGCGCCGAGCCGTTCTCGGCCTTCGGCGGCGTCGCCGTGTTGGCGATCGTCACCGCCGCGCCGTCGCGGATCTTGAGCTGCCCCGCGGTGACGATCATGTCGTTCGCGTCGAGCCCGCGCACGACCTCCACCATGCCGTCGCGCCGCTGGCCGACGTCGATCTTGACGCGGTTGGCGCTGCCGTCGGCGACGCGGTAGACGAACTGATCGTCGCCCTGCGGCACGATCGCCTGCTCGGGGACCACCAGCGCGTTCTGCTCGTCCTTGGTGATGAGCCGCACGCGCGCGAACATCCCCGGGCGCAGGCTGGTGTCGGGGTTGCGCACGATGGCGCGGATGACGATCGAGCGCCCCGCGGCGTCGACGAGCGGGTTCAGCGCGAACACCTTGCCCTCGAACGTCCTGCCGGGAAGCGCGTCGAGCTGCACCTCCAGCGACTGCCCGACCTTGACCTGGCGCAGGTAGATCTCGGGCACGCGGAAGTCGACCTTGAGCGGATCGATCGATTCGAGGTTGACGATGTCGGCGCCCTCCTTCACGTAGTCGCCCACGGAGACGACGCGCAGCCCGATGATGCCGGAGAACGGCGCGTGGATCTCCGTCTTGGCGAGGCGCGCCTCGACGAGCCGCAGCGCCGCCTCGGCGACGCGCAGGTTGTTCTCGGCCTCGTCCTTCGCCTGTCCGGAGATGAAGTTGCTCTTGGCGAGATCGACGGCGCGGTCGTACTTGCTCTGCGCCAGCTTGAGATTCGCGCGCGCTCTGCTGGACCTCGGCCTCGTTGATCGCGGCGATCGAGGCGCACCAGCGTCGCGCCCTTGGCGACGCGCTGGCCTTCCTGGAACAGGATCGCGCTGATGCGGCCGGCGACCTCGGGCCGCACGTGACCGACTCGTCGGAGCGCAGGCTGCCGACGGCGGTGATCGTCTGCGGCATCGGCTGCTTGCCCACCTTGGCGGCCTCGACGGCCACGGCCTGCTGCCCGCCAGCCGCCGCGGATTTGCCGGCCGCCGTCTGGGGCGCGGCGTCGGCGCTGCCGGCCGCGCCGGGCGGACCGTTGCGCGTGCCGAACCAGTAGCCGGCGATGCCGGCGCAGGCGAGTGCGACGACGACGACCGCGGTGACGATGGGCTTGCTCATCCGTTCATTGACTTTCTTCCGGCCGCAGGCTGGGCGGCGGGAATCTTGGCGTTTTGCGCCGGTTGTGCGTCTTGCGACCGTGCGCCCCGGCGAACATTCCATTATGCCCGGCGGCCCCTCGCACGGCAAACCCGCGCCCGACGTGCGGCAGGCGGCGGCGGTGCCCCTGCTAAACTTCCCCGAGATATCCAGAAAACGGAGCCGCGCGATGAATTTGCAACGAAATGTTTCGAAAGCGTTCCGCGTCGCCGTGCTGGCGAGCCTCGCGGCGGGTCTGTGCGCCGCAGGCCGCGGTCGCGATGGCGGCGCGAGCCGGGAGCCTTCCCTTCCAAGCCCGCGAAGCTCGTCGTGCCGTTCCCGCCGGGCGGTCCGCTCGACGCGGTCGGGCGCGCCATCGCCGCACAAGCTGACGCAGGCCTGGGGCCAGAGCGTGGTCGTCGAGAACAAGCCGGGCGCCGGCGGCAACATCGGCGCCGACTACGTCGCCAAGTCGGCGCCGGACGGCTACACGATGGTCATGGGCGCGCTGTCGACGCATGCGGTCAATCCGAGCCTCTATTCGAAGATGCCGTACGACGCCGCGAAGGACTTCGCGCCGATCACGCTCGTCGCCATCACGCCGAACGTGCTGGTGGTCAACCCGCAGCTTCCGGTCAACTCGGTGAAGGAGCTGATCGCCTACGCCAAGGCCCATCCGGGCAAGCTGTCGTTCGGCTCCGGCAGCAACGGCAGCGCGGGCCACCTGGCCGGCGAGCTCTTCAAGGCCGACACCGGCGCGGACATGGTCCACATCCCGTTCAAGGGCGCCGCGCCGGCGATGCAGGCGCTGCTGGCCGGCGACACCCAGCTCATGTTCGACAACCTCGCGAGCTCGATGCAGCAGGTGAAGGCCGGCAAGCTGAAGGCGCTCGCCGTCACGACCGCCAAGCGCTCTCCGCTCGTGCCCGAGCTGCCGACGATGGCCGAATCCGGCGTCCCTGGCTTCGACATCTCCACCTGGTTCGGGCTGCTCGCGCCCGCCGGCACGCCGCCGGAGGTCATCGCGAAGTGGAATGCCGACGTCGTGAAGATCCTGTCCTCGCCGGAAATGCGCGAGCAAGCTCACCGCTCTGGGCGCCGAACCGGCACCGATGACGCCGCCGGAGTTCTCCGCCTTCATCGGTCGCGAGCTCGCCAAATACGCGCGCATCGTCAAGGCGTCCGGCGCGAAGGTGGATTGAGGCAGGCGCGCATGGCCGCGGCAGCCACGCGCACGCGCCCGCGGGCCGGCGGGATGCGAAGGGCGGCGTTCGCGTTATCGCTGTTCGCGGCGCGCGCTTGCCGGCGACCGCGGATGCGAAGGGCGGCGTTCGCGTTGTCGCTGTGCGCGGCGCTGGCCCCCGCGCCGTCGCCCGCGCAGGTGTTTCCCGTCAAGCCGGTGCGCATCGTCGTGCCGTTCCCCGCAGGCGGCACGACCGACCTCATCGCGCGCGCGGCCGCGCAGGCGCTGGCGCAAGCGTGGGGCCAGCCGGTGCTGGTCGACAACCGGCCCGGGGCGAGGGGCAGCATCGGCAGCGCGCTCGTGGCGCACGCCGTGCCCGACGGCTACACGCTGCTGCTGGGCACGCTCGACACGCTCGCGATCAACCCCAGCCTGTCGCCGCGGCCGCCGTACGACCCGGCGAAGGATTTCGCGCCGGTGATCCTCGTCGCCACCGTCCCGAACGTGACGAGCGCGCCGCGGATGTCGTCGCTCCCCGACATCCCGACCGTCGCCCGGAGCGGCGTGCCCGGCGAGGCCGACGCGTGGTTCGGCCTGCTGGCGCCGGCGGGCACGCCGCGCGACGTCGTGGCGAAGATCAATGCCGACACCGCGCGCTGGCTGGCGTCGGCGGACGCGAGAGACAAGCTCGCGGCGCAGGGCGCCGCCGCCGCCGGCGGCGCGCCGGAGGATTTCGCGCGCCAGATCGGGGCGGAGTCCGCGAAGTGGGCGCACGGGGTGAAGCATGCCGGCGCGAAGCCCGATTAGCGCGGAAGATTCGCGGCGCGGGAACCCGCGGAGCGGCGCGCGGTCTTGAGTGAGCCGTACGTCAACATCAGCCGTACGTCAACGTCAGCGGCACGTCAACGTCGGCCGTACGTCAACGCGGCACCGCGGGCGCCCGTTGATGGGCGGGACCGCGGCGGCATCGGCGTCGGCACGGATCAACCTGTTCGGAGGCAGTGGATGAGCAACATGTCGAAACATCTCGGTCGCATCGCCGTCGGCGCGTGCGCGCTCGCGCTCGGTGCGGGTCCGGCCGGAGCGGAGCGCTTCATCGATTGGGCGCCGGTGCTCTCCAGCACGCCGGTGTACCAGCGCGTCAGCCAGCCGCGGCAGGAGTGCTGGACCGAGCAGGTGGCCACGAACGAGGTGCGCCGCAGTCCGGACGTTCCGGTCGGCGCGATCGTCGGCGGCATCGTCGGCGGCGTGCTCGGCCACCAGATCGGCAGCGGTCGCGGCAACGACGTCGCCACCGTCGCGGGCGCGATCGGCGGCACAGTGGTGGGCAACAACCTCGACCAGAACAATCGCACGACGACGGTGACGCCCGTCACCCGCGACGTCCAGCGCTGCCGCACCGTGCAGGGCTATGCCGACGTGATCCAGGGCTTCGACGTGCGCTACCAGTACAGCGGGCGCGAATACGTGACGCGCCTGCCGTACGATCCGGGCGAGCGCATCCGCCTGCGCGTCAACGTCGCGGTCGACACCGGACCGCCGCCGCCGAACTGACGCGCCTGCGCGTCACCGGCGCGGTCGACACCGGAGCGCGGCAACCCGACCGACGCCGCATCGACGCGTCAGAACGCGCGCCACGCGGCGAGCGCGAACGCGAGCCAGCCGGCAAGAAACGCGAGGCCCCCGACGGGCGTGACGGCGCCGAGCGCCTTCGCGCCGCCCAGCGCGAGCACGTACAGGCTGCCGCAGAACAGCACGATGCCGGCGGCGAACAGCCCTGCGGCCCAGGCGAAGCCCGCCGCGTCCGGCTTGTGCAGCATCACCGCGCCGACCGCCACCAGCGCCAGCGCATGCCAGCCGTGATAGAGCACCGCGGTCTGCCAGACGGCCAGCGCATCGGTCGCCAGCCGCGCCTTGAGCGCGTGCGCGCCGAAGGCGCCGAGCGCCACGGCGGCGAAGGCGAACAGCGCGCCGGTCACCAGCGCGACGCGGGCGGTCATCGGGATGGCGGAGCGGAGAGTCGGGGTGGCAAAACGTCTACAATGCGCGTCTCGCGGGCCACGTCGGCGCGCCGGATCAGGATAGCACCATGACCATCGAACGCCATCACGTCGGCAAGCGACTTTCCGACCTGGTGATCTTCGCGCCGGCCCCCGGACAGCGAATCGTGTACCTCGCCGGACAGGTGCCGGAGAACGGCAAGGCGGACTTGCCCGCGCAGGCGCAGTCGGTGCTCGACCAGATCGACCGTCTCCTCGCGCAGGCGGGCACCGACAAGCGCAGCATCCTCTCCGCGACGATCTATCTCGCGAGCATGGCCGACTACGGCGAGATGAACGCCGTATGGGACGCGTGGGTGCCGCAGGGCGACACGCCCGCGCGCGCGACCGTCGAGGCGAAGCTCGCGAATCCCGACTACCGGATCGAGATCCAGGTCGTCGCCGCCGCCGGCTGACGTCACGTCGCTCCCTTCGAGGACGCCATGTCCGCCTCCGCCGAGCGCGCCGCGCTGTTGACCAGTGATTCCGTCATGGGCCGCGAAGTCGCGCGCGGACCGGGCGGCGCGCCGCTGCTGCCGGTCACGCGCGAGCTGTTCGACCGCATCATGGTCGGCTGCTACGCGCCAGCACCTTTCATCCCGGTGCGCGGCGAAGGCTCGCGCGTGTGGGACCAGGACGGGCGCATGTACATCGACTTCGCGAGCGGGGTCGCCGTCACGGCGCTCGGCCACGCGCATCCGGCGCTGGTGCGCGCGCTCGACGAGCAGGCGAAAAAGCTCTGGCACGTCTCGAACTGGTTCACCAACGAGCCGGCGCTGCGCCTTGCGCAGAAGCTGGTCGACGCGACGTTCGCGCAGCGCGTCTTCTTCTGCAATTCGGGCGCCGAGGCGAACGAGGCCGCGCTCAAGCTCGCGCGCCGCTATGCGCACGACCGCTTCGGCGCGCAGAAGGCGCGCATCGTGTCGACGCACAACGCGTTCCACGGCCGCACGCTGTTCACGGTCACGGCCGGCGGCCAGGCCAAGTACGCCAGCGGGTTCGGACCCAACCCCGAGGGCATCACCCACGTCGGCTACAACGACGTCGCGGGCCTCGAGGCGGAGTTCGCCGCGCACGGCGCGGACATCTGCGCGATGATCGTCGAGCCGATGCAGGGCGAAGGCGGCATGACGCCCGGCACGCCGGCGTTCCTCCAGGCCGCACGGCACCTTTGCACGCAGCACGACGCGCTGCTCGTCCTCGACGAGATCCAGAGCGGCATGGGCCGCACCGGTGCCCTGTACTCGTACATGCAGAAGGGCATCGTGCCGGACATCCTGACCAGCGCGAAGGGCCTGGGCGGCGGCTTTCCGGTCGGCGCCATGCTGACGACGACCGACGTCGCGAGCGCGTTCACCGTCGGCGTGCACGGCACGACCTACGGCGGCAACCCGCTCGCCTGCGCGGTGGCGATCGCCGTGCTCGACATCGTCAACACGACCGAGGTGCTCGACGGCGTGAAGGCGCGGCACGCGCTGTTCATGGAAGGACTGAAGGCGATCAACGTGCGGCGCCCGGTCTTCGCGGATCTGCGCGGGGAAGGCGTGTGGCTGGGCTGCGAGCTCGCCGAGCCCTGGCGCGGCAAGTCGATGGACGTGCTCCGCGCCGCCGGCGAATCCGGCCTCCTGCTGCTGGTCGCCGGGCCGGACGTGATCCGCATCGCGCCGTCGTTGATCATCTCGCTCGACGAAATCCTGGAAGGCCTCGCCCGCCTCGAAGCCGCGCTCGAACGGGCGCTCGCCTGAGCGGATAGCGACGCCGGCACGATGTTCTTCGTCCGGCCCATCGCCCGCGAGGACCTTCCCGCGGTGCTGGCGCTGTCGGAGCGCACGGGCACCGGCCTCACGACGCTGCCCGCCAACCGGGAGCGGCTGTCCGAGCGCATCGAGCGCGCGCTGGCGTCGTTCGCCGGCGCCGCCGCTCGCGCCGACGCGTGCTACGTGTTCGTGCTCGCGGACGGCGGCAGCGGCCGCGTCGTCGGCATCGCGGCCATCGAGGCGGCGGTGGGACTGAAGGAGCCCTGGTACAACTACCACGTGGGCACGCTCGTGCACGCATCGCGCGCGCTCGGCGTCTACACGTCGACGCCGACGCTGTTCCTGTCCAACGACCACACGGGCAACTCGGAGCTGTGCTCGCTGTTCCTCGACCAGGCGTTCCGCCACGGCAGCAACGGCGCGCTGCTGGCGAAGAGCCGGCTGCTGTTCATCGCGGAGTTCGCCGAGCGCTTCGCGCCGAAGGTCATCGCCGAGCTGCGCGGCAGGCTCGAGCCCGACGGGCGCAGTCCGTTCTGGGAGGGCCTGGGGCGGCACTTCTTCGCGATGGAGTATTCGGCGGCGGACTACCTCACCGGCATCGGCCAGAAGGCGTTCGTCGCCGAGCTGATGCCGAAGCACCCGGTGTACGTGAACCTGCTCGCCGACGCCGCGCGCGACGCGATCGCGGCCGTGCACGTCGACACGGCGCCGGCGCGCGCGATGCTCGAGCAGGAGGGCTTTCGCTACGAAGGCTACGTCGACATCTTCGACGCCGGCCCCACCGTCGAATGCTTTCGCGAGAACATCGACGCGGTGCGCCGCTCGCAGGTGCTGCCGGTGGTGCTGGGCGAGGAGGATCCGGTGCCCGACAGCCTGACCGACGACGTCATGTGGCTCGTGTCGAACCGCAAGTTCGACGGCTATCGCGCGCTCATCACCGCTGCGCCCGCGCGCGTCGACCGCTTCCCGCTGCTGCCGTACGCCGCGTCCGCGCTGGGCGTCGTCGAGGGCGACACGCGTGCGCGCCGTGCCGCTCGCGCCGCGCGACCGCTGAGCGGCCGAACGATGCCGGCGCCGTGCCCGTCGACGAGCTCGCGGCGCGCATCGCCATGCGTCCCGACGCGATGATCGAGATCAATTTCGACGGCATCCCGGGGCCGACGCACAACTACGCGGGGCTCGCGCGCGGCAACCTCGCCGCCGAGCGCAACGCGCAGCAGGCCGCCAATCCGCGCGAGGCCGCGCTGCAGGGTCTCGCGAAGATGCGCGCGCTGGCGCAGCGCGGCTTCGCCCAGGCGGTGCTGCCGCCGCACGAGCGGCCGCTGGTCCCGGCGCTGCGGCAGCTGGGCTTCGGCGGGACGACGGCGACGATGGCGACGTGGTGGCGCGCGCCGCGCGCAGCGCGCCGCAGCTGCTGGCCGCGTGCTCGTCGGCGGCCGCGATGTGGGTGGCGAACGCAGCGACGGTGAGTCCGTCCGCGGACACCGCCGACGGCCTCGTGCACTTCACGCCGGCGAACCTGGTATCGCATTTCCATCGCGCGCTCGAGGCGGCGACGACCACGCGCGTGCTGCGCGCGATCTTCGCCGAGCGCGCACACTTCGTCGTCCACGACCCGCTGCCCGCCGCGCCGCAGTTCGGCGACGAAGGCGCCGCCAATCACACGCGGCTGGCCGGCGCCGCCGGTGGCGTGGAGTTCTTCGTCTACGGCCGGCACGGCTTCGGCGGCGGCCCCGCGCCGGCGCAGTTCCCGGCGCGCCAGGCGTACGAGGCGAGCGAGGCGATCGCGCGCCGCCACGGGCTCCTGCCCGCGCGCGTCGTCTTCGCGCAGCAGGACCCGGCGGCGATCGACGCCGGCGTCTTCCACAACGACGTCATCGCCGTAGGCGCCGGCAACGTGCTGCTGTGCCACGAGCGCGCATACGTCGACCAGCCGCGCGTGCTCGACGCGCTCGCCCGCGCGGTCGGACCCGCGTTCGTTCCGCTGGTCGTCGCCGAGCGCGAGCTGCCGGTGGCCGACGCCGTCGCCACGTACCTGTTCAACAGCCAGCTGATCGCGCGCGCCGACGGCAAGTACCTGCTCGTGGCGCCGCTCGAGGCGCGCGAGCACGCCGGCGCAAACGCCGTGCTCGACAGGCTGGTGGCGCAGGGCTGGCCGATCGCCGAGGTCCTCACCTTCGACCTGCGCCAGAGCATGCGCAACGGCGGCGGCCCGGCGTGCCTGCGGCTGCGCGTCGCGCTGACGGACGCCGAGCGGTCCGCGATCGGCGCCAACGTGTTCCTCACCCCGGCGCTCGCCGCCGCGCTCGACGCCTGGATCCGCCGCAACTACCGCGACCGGCTGCAGCCGGCCGACCTCGGCGATCCCGCGCTGCTCGACGAATCGCGCCGCGCGCTCGACGAGCTGACGCAACTCTTGCGGATCGGCAGCGTCTATCCGTTCCAGCACTGACGTCCGCGACGATGTCCGCAGCTTTGACTCACCTATGGCAGGCGGCGACTCAATCCGCCGAAGCCCTGTCGAATGTGCGGCTTACGGGCGCAGACCCCGTGCTGCCCTCTTCATTCGCGATCGGCACGGCAGCGCAAGCGAGCATCGCGGCGTCCGCTTTGGCCGCAGCCGAATTGTGGCGCCTGCGCGGCGGACGGCAGCAGGTCGTCACGGTCGATATGCGTCATGCCGCCATCGAATTCCGCAGCGAGCGCTATTTTCGCGTCGATGGAAAGGCGTCCGCGGAGTTCTGGGACAAGATCGCAGGGACCTACCGCTGCGGCGACGGCCGATGGGTTCGCCTGCACACCAACTTCCCGCATCACCGCGACGGGGTGCTGGCACTGCTCGCCAGTGACTACGACAGGGCTTCGGTGCAGCGGGCGCTGCTCGACTGGCGCGCCGAGGCGTTCGAAGAGGCGGCAGCCCAGGCGGGACTCGTAGTCACCGCGCAGCGATCGTTCGAGGAATGGGACCGCCACCCGCAGGGCATGGCCGTGGCCGCGCTGCCGGTATTCTCGATCGAGCGCATCGGCGACGCGCCGCCTCGGCCGCTTCCCCAAGCTGCTCGCCCGCTGGAAGGCGTGCGTGTCGTCGATCTCACGCGAATCATCGCGGGCCCGGTGTGCGGCCGCACGCTCGCGGCGCATGGAGCGGACGTGCTGCTGGTCACCGCGCCGCATTTGCCCGCGATCGAACCGCTGGTGATCGACACGGGACGCGGCAAGCTTTCGTGCCGGATCGATTTGCGCGACGCCGCCGGACAGGCCACGCTGCGCGCTCTTGCGCGCGACACCGATGTCTTCGTCCAGGGCTATCGACCCGGCGCACTCCAATCGTTGGGTTTCGGTCCGGAGCAGATGGCGCAGCTTCGTCCGGGCATCGTCTACGTATCGCTATCCGCGTATGGCCACGTCGGACCCTGGGCCGGTCGACGCGGTTTCGATTCGCTCGTTCAGACCGCGAGCGGCTTCAACGTGGCCGAGGCGCAGGCAGCCGGAACGGATCGACCCAAGCCGTTGCCGGCCCAGGCGCTCGATCACGCGGCGGGCTACCTGATGGCCTTCGGCGCCATGACCGCGCTTCTCCGCCGTTGCACCGAGGGCGGCAGCTGGCATGTGCGGGTGTCGCTCGCGCAAGTGGGCAAGTGGCTGCGCCAGCTCGGCCGAATCGAACAGGGCTTTTCCTGTGACGATCCAGGCTTCGACGATGTTCAGGACCTGCTGGAGGAGCAGGACTCGGGATTCGGGCGCCTGACGGCAGTCCGGCATGCGGCGCGACTTTCGGAGACCCCGGCGCGATGGACGCGCCCTTCGATGCCGCTCGGGACACATCGTGCCGCATGGCCGGAATGAAGCGGTTCCGCCGGCGAAAGACGTGGTCAGAGCCCGTCCTCGATGTCTGCGTGGTCGTCGGCGGAAATCTCAGGCGACGAACGCCAGCTGCGACTCGGGCGTGCGCGTATCCATGTTGCGGCCACGGTTCAGGTGGTCGTCGATCTCGGCGGCGGCGCCGATCATGCGGCCGTAGAGGAAGACGGTGAACGCCGCCGTCTCCAGGTCGCGCTCGGTCAGCGCGCCGGACGTGTAGTCGGGCCACAGCAGCGCCAATAGCAGCGCGGCGATCACGGCGTCGATGTTCACGCAGAACACGTACGGCGTCGCGCCCGCGTCGTACAAGGCCTGCGCGAGCTCGCGATAGAACGCGTGGAACACGTTGTACTGCCCGCGCTCGGCCATGAAGGCGGCGATGAAGCGCTCGCGCGGGTCGTGATTGACCGGCTTGCCCTTGAATACCGGATGGTGCACGCCCGGCAAGGCGCGCAGTTCCAGCCCCGCTTCCTTCGCCGCGAGCTTCTCGGCCTTGTAGGACTCGGCGAAGGCCGCGGCCATCGCCTTCAGGTCGAGCCCGTGCCGTGGATCGGTCGGATCCTTCAGTGCATGGCCCTTGAACTGCTGCAGCAGGAAGGCCATGCCTTCGAAGCCGTTGCCGCCGTGGCTGTAGCCGGTGTGCGTGAGGAAGCCGACCATCGCCTTGTTGATCTGCACCCGCGCGGGCGTCTGCGGGCCGTCGGCCGAGACCGCGCCCTTGGCGCCCTGCGCGGAAATCGACCCCGGCCCGTTCGAGATCAACAGACCGATCAGGATCTGCAACGGCAGCGCCTGTTCGGTGCTCGGCTTCTTGCCCGTCATCGCCAGGTAGCACAGGTCGGCCATGGTCCACGAACCGTAGCGTTCGGCCTGCGAGATGCCGGCGAGCATGCCCCACTGGTGGCGTTCGGCAGGGATCGTGGCGCCCACCATCACGCCGTACAGCCGCAAGTACCAGGGCAAGGTCTCCGCCGTCAGGCGACTGATGCGCTTGCGCGCCAGCGGGCCCCAGGCGATCGTCGTGGCGATGGCGGCGAGGATGGCGTCGCGCGACAGGCGGATGTCCATGCGCTGCAGGAAATCGAGGAACACCGACTTCGCTCCGCGCGCCTTGCACCGCTTTCAGCATCGCATCGGGGTGCGTGTCGCCGGCCTCGTCGTCGCGCGCCGTGAACAGCGCGCGCGTCGCGTCGTCGATGCGGATGCCCGAGTGGTCGAACTCGACGTGGTGTCCTTCCTGCAAGCCCGAACCGGCGAACGCGTCGATCAGCGCCCGCGTGCAGGCCAGCGCGCGCTCGACGCGCTTGGGGCCGACGATCGCCGCGGCGGCGGCCATCACGGTGTTCGGTGAATTGCCGGCCTGGCGCGCGGCATCCACCGCCACCAGGATCGGGTCGCCGACGAGGTTGACCTCGGCCGCCACTGCGATGTCGAGCATCGCGCGGTCGTTCGGGCCCGCCGCCTCGTGCACCAGCGGCAGCGCGAAGTTGGCCTGCAGCGGCTGCAGCGCGAGCTCGAGCACCGAGTGTCCGTGCACCGACGTGACCTGCGTCTTCGGGTCCATCTGCGACGCACCCGAGCGGTCCTTCATGTTCTGGCGCGCGATCACGGCACCCACCTGCGCGGCGAGCCCGGCGAGTTGTCCGGCATAGGGCTCGGGCGCGGTCACCGGCTTCAGCGCCAGCGATGGAGGCAGTTCGATGCCCTGGTCGTTGGCCATCCAGGGCTTGAGCGACAGGCTGCCGCGCGGCGCGAAGTCGGGCTTGGCGCCGCTCGCGGCCATCACCGCGGTCAGCGCTGCCGGAATGTGCGCGATGTTGGTGACCACCGCGCCCTTCTTCGACACCACCGGGTTCTCGGGCGTGTAGATTCCCTCGACGCCGAAGGCCTGCATGAACCAACGCTCCTTGTCCTGCGCGCTGTCGCCGCTGCCCGCCATCGCGCCCGCGTGCCCGACGGCGCGCGTGAGCTTGCTCTTCCAGCGGCCGACCACGCAGGCGACCACCGGCTTGCCGAAGTCGACATCCTTCTCGTAGTAGCCGCCGGGCTCGGAATACAACACCGCGGCGCGCGAGCGCCCGTCGTTACGCAGCGCGTGCGCGAAGTCGCGCGCGGCGTAGTGGATGTAGACGTCCTTGCCCGACGAGACCAAGCGTCGTCGTGCCCCAGCCCTCGGTGGCCAGGTATTGGGCGATGGTCGTGGTGAAGCCGCCCGAGTTCGAGAAGATCGCCACCGTGCCCTGGATCAGCGTCTCGTCCGGGTGGTCGCCGCCGAGCGCGCCGCCGATGCGCACGCGGCTCCACGAGTCGGCCACGCCGAGGCAGTTGCCGCCGATGATGTCGACCCCTGCACCCTGCGCCATGGCGCGGATCTCGCGCGCGTCGTGCACCGCGATCTTCTCGGTCACGATGACGATCTTCTTCAGGCCAGGGTTGACGCGGACGAGCTCGGCCACGCCGTCGCGCACCCCCGAAGGCGGCAGGTAGACGACGCCGGTGTTGAACGCGTGGCCGGCGTTCAGCCCCTCGCGCACGTTGTTGAACACCGGGATGTCGCCGGCTGCGGTCGCCAGCACCTGGCCCCCGCGCCCCGGCGAAGTGCCGAAGACGACGTTGCCCCCGGAGAAGACATGGCTCGTGGGCGTGACCTGGCGCGATTCGCCGCCCAGGATGTTGAGCACGCAGACGCGGTCGCCACGGCTCGCCAGGTTGGACAGCGAATCGATGCCGAGGTAGTACGGGAAGCCGGGCAGTCCTTGGGAATGCATGATGGAGTCTCCTCAGGCGCCGGTGGGCAGGCCGAGCCGGCGTGCGATGGCCTCGCGGCCGCCGGCTTTCATCCAGTCGTCGATCTTCTTGGCGTAGTTCACGACCTCGGAGATCGCGCTGTCGAAGCCGAAGAAGCGATACGGCAGGCCGAGCGCGTCGCAGGTGTCGGCCAGCGCGCCGAAGCCGCGGATAAGGTTGGGGCCGCCGCGTCCGACGACCACGTACAGCGGCGTCGCGCCCCGCGTCGAGAAGTACTCGCGCAGCGCGTCGCCCATCGCGCGCAGCGTTTCGTGGATGTCGGTGTTGTTCGACTTGCCGCCGATGATGAACAGCACGTTGGACTGCGCGAGGAAGTGGCGGTAGCAGATGCGCGCCACTTCCTTCATCTTCTCGTACGGCGGGTTGCCGCCGAAGTCGGAGCTGATGCTGGCGGCCTCACCCAGCACCTCGGTCACCAGGCTGTTGGCGCCGCCACCGAACGTCGGCGCCAGGATCGTGCCCTTGTCGTTGATGACGAACACGTCGGACTGGCCCTGGTGCGTGCGCAGCTCGTTCACCTCCTGCTCGAACGCACCGACGTCGGATGCGAACAGGTGCGCCGGCAGCCCGAGCCGCGCCACGCGCGGATCGTCGCGATCGAAGCCGCATTTGAAGTCGCAGGCCACCGGCGTCAGCCGGCCCTTGCCGTCGGGACGCATGCGGATCGGGTTGAGCTCGAGCGTGGTCATGCCGTAGTGATGCAGCAGCTCCCACAGCTTGGGCAGCTGCTGCACCAGCGGCGACACGATCTCGCGCGGCGCGCCGATGTCGGCCAGCGCATTGGCGACGACGAAGGCCTTCAGGCCGGTCAGCGCATCGAAGGGCACGGTGACGATCTCGGACTTGTCGAGCTCCTCGATGTCGACCCCGCCGCGGTGCGTGATGGTCATCGCCGGCGCGCGATAGCGGGTGTCGTCGGTGATCGAGAAATACACCTCGTGCTCGGCCGGCACGCCGCCCTCGAAGGTCACGCCGTTCGCCTTGGCGGTGACGTTGCCGTGGCGGTGCTCGGCGAAGTACAGGCGCTCCTTCTCGGCCAGCGCCTGCGCCAGGTCGGTGGCGCGACCGATCAGGCCCGACTTGCCCTTCTTGCCGACGCCGCCCTTGAACAGCGGCTTGATGAAGACCTGCCCGTGGCGCTTGATCAGCGCCCGGATCTGGTCCTCCGAGGCGTCGGGGCCGAGCACCTCGGCGGTCGGAAAGTCGACGTGCTCGAGCAAGGGCGCGCCGTGCAGCAGTCCGGTGAGTTGCATCGAGGTTCTCCTTTCAGGCCGCCGCGGCGGCCGGATGGCGGCGGGCGCGCAGCCGCATGAGCGGCGGCACGACGACCATCGCCGCAGCGGCGATCCACAGGCCGATCGATATCGGGCTTTCGATCAGGATGCCGAGCTCGCCGTTGGTGATCGACAGCGCGCGGCGCAGGTTCTGCTCCATCAGGTCGCCGAGCACGAACCCCAGGATCAGCGGCGCCATCGGCATGCCCTGCTTGCGCAGCAGGTAGCCGGCCACCCCCAGGCCCGACATCAGCAAGAGGTCGAAGGTGGTGGCGTGCACCGAATAGACGCCGACCGCACTGACGGCCAGGATGCCCGGCACCAGCGCCCAGTTGGGCAGCCGCAGCACCTTGGTGAACACGCCGACCATCGGGATGTTGATGATGAGCAGCATGACATTGGCGATGAACAGCGACGCGATCAGGCCCCAGACCAGCGTCGGGTTCTGCGTGAACAGCGCCGGACCCGGCGTGATGTTGTAGAGCGAGAGCGCGCCCACCATCACCGCGGTCGTTCCCGAGCCGGGAACGCCCAGCGTCAGCATCGGCACGAACGAGCCCGCCGCCGAAGCGTTGTTGGCCGCCTCCGGCGCCGCCACGCCACGGATATCGCCCTCGCCAAAATGGCCGTCGGGGCCCGCCATGCGCTTTTCCATCGCATAGGTCATCGCGCTGGCGATCGTCGCGCCGGCACCCGGCAGCACGCCGACGACGAATCCGACCACGGAAGAGCGCAGCGTGCCCCATCCGGTCAGCGCCATCTCCTTGAGGTTGAACAGCTTGCGGCCGCTGACCTGGATCAGGCCCTCGCTGCTGTGGTGCTGCTCGAGCATGAGCAGGATCTCGCTCACCGAGAACACGCCGATCACGACGACGATGAACTGGATGCCGTCGGACAGATGGACGTCGCCGCCGGTGAAGCGGTAGACGCCCGAGTTCGAGTCGAGCCCCACGGTCGACAGCGACAGGCCGATCACCGCGGCCAGCGCCGCTTTCACCGGCGCGTCGCCCATCAACCCGGTGATGCAGGCGAAGGCGAAGCACATCAGCGCGAAATACTCGGCCGGGCCGAACGCCAGCGCCCAGCGCGCCAGCAGCGGTGCGAACAGCACGATGCCGATGGTGGCGATCAGCGAGCCGATGAACGAGCTCCAGGCCGAGATCGACAGCGCCACGCCCGCCGAGGCCCTTCTTGGCCATCGGGTGGCCGTCGAGCGCGGTCATGATCGCGCCGGCATCGCCGGGCACGTTGAGCAGGATCGACGAGATGCGCCCGCCGTATTCGCAGCCCATGTAGACGGCGGCCAGAAGAATCAGCGCCGTCTCGGGCGGCAGCTTGAGCGCGAAGGCGAGCGGCATCAGGATCGCCACGCCGTTGATCGGACCCAGTCCGGGCAGCATGCCGACGATCGTGCCGATGAACGCGCCGATCGCGGCCACCATCAGGTTCGTGGGCGTCAATGCGACGGCGAAGCCACCGAGCAGGAATTGCAGCGTGTCCATCAGCGTCCTCCCAGGACGAACGACAACAGCCCGGTGGGCAACACGACGTCGAGCAGCTTGTCGAACATCAGGTAGAGCAGGAGCCCCATCGCAACGCCCCCGGCCAGCGACTGCTTCCAGCTGCCGCCGAAGGCCATGCCGACGGGCACCGCCATCGCCGCCGTCGCGAGCGGGAAGCCGAGGGTCTGGAACAGCGCGGCGTAGACGACCACCGCCACCACCGCCCATGTGATCCGCTTGAAGTGCTCGCGGCCCAGTCCAAAGCCGTGCGGCCCGGGTCGCGCGATCAGCCAGCCGCCGGCCAGCGCCATCAGCCCGGCCAGCAGCAGCGGAAAGGCGCGCGGGCCGACGGGTTCGTACGAGATGGGGGCAGCGTAGTCGTGCGCGGCCCAGGCCATGCCAGCACTCGCGCACAGGCACACCGCACCGAGAATGCGGTCGCTCATCGGATGCCTCCTTGGGTGGCGTGCGGGATCAAAGCCCGCACGCTCGTGTGTGAACTGCCGGCTACTTGGCGACGGCGACGTTGAGGCCGAACTCTGCGGCGAGCTTGCGGTACGTGGCGACACGCTGCTTGACGTAGGCGTCGACATCGGCACCGGTCTTCGCGAACGGGAACAGCCCGCGCTCGGCGCGCAGCTTGTTGAACGCCGGCGTGGCCATCATCTTGTTGAAGGTGTCGACCCATACCTTGTAGTCGGCGTCGCTGACCTTCGGTCCGAGGTAGAAGCCGCGGATGATCGGCCACTCGATATCGAAGCCTTGTTCCTTCGCCGTGGGAACGGCGGCCAGGCTGCCTTCCAGTCGCTTGTCGGACATCACCGCCAGCACGCGGATCTTGGCGCCCGCCTTGATCTGCTCCTCGGCCTCCGACGCGTCGCCGGAGTAGACCTGCACGTGACCGCCCTGCAGCGCAGTGATGGCCTCGCCGCCGCCTTCGAAGGCCACGAAACGCATCGACTTCGGGTTCAACCCGGCGGCGCGCGCGGTCAGCGCCGCCTTCATCCAGTCCTGGCTGCCGACGGTGCCACCGGCGCCGAAGACGACCTTGGTCGGATCGGCCTTGACCGCGGCGACCAGGTCCTTCATCGACTTGAACGGCGAGGTTTCGGCGACGATCACCGCACCGAAGTCGCTGCCCACGGCGGCCAGCCAACGGACGTCGTTCTCGTTGTAGCGACCGAACTTGCCTTGCGCCAGGTTGAGCAGCGAGCCGCCCGAGAAGGCGACGATGGTGTTCGCTTCGCCCGGGCGCTGGGCAACGATGGCGTTGTACGCCACCGCGCCGATGCCGCCGGGCATGTAGGTGATGCGCATCGGGTCGGCGATGAACTTGCCCTCCATCAGCGCGGATTGCGCCAGCTTGCAGGTCAGGTCGAAACCACCGCCGGGCTTGGCGGGTGCGATGCACTCGGTCTTGTCGAGCGGCCCGGCGACCGCAACGGCGGCAGCGCAGGCGAGGACGAGGGTCGAGAGGGGGGCGTAGCGGTTCATCGTCGCGTCTCCTTGGGTTCGGAATCGGGGCCCAGACCATGCGATGTGGTCGAGGGATGGCTCCACTCTAACCAGGCGATGCTTTCAGATAGCTTTCAGCCGAGCCGGGTCAGCCGGGAGTCGGGCCACCACTGGCGAGGGCCGGGAGGACTATCGCCGCCTGCAGCCCGCGCGCGCCAGGCCCAGGAGTCAGCCGCAGCTCGCCGCCCAACCGCTCGGCGATCGATTTCACGATCGCCAGGCCCAGGCCGGTGCCGGGCTGCCGGACGTTGCTGCCGCGGAAGAAGCGCTCGCCGGCGCGCGCGAGCTCTTCCGGCGGGATGCCGGCGCCGTCGTCGACGATTTCGATCCAGGCGCGCGCTCCTGCCGAGCGGACCTTCACCGTCACCCGACCGCCGCGCGGCGTATACCGGATCGCGTTGTGCAGCAGGTTGGATAGCGCCTCCTTGAGCAGCGTCGGCTGCGCCAGCACGCGGGCAGCGCTGCGCGCATCGTCCAGCCCGAGATCAATGCCGCCGGCGCGCGCCTCGGCCCACCACTCGCGCGTCACCGTCTGGGCGAACGCATCGAGGTCGACCGCCTCCAGCACGACCTCGGCGCTGTCCGTGCGCGCCAGCGCCAGCATCTGGTTGGTCTGGCGCATGGTTTCGTCGAGCTGCGACTTGATCGCGGTCAGCGCCTGTCGCTGCACCGCCGGATCGGTCTCGCGCAGCGCGAAGCCGACCTGCGTGGCGAGCGTGGTCAGCGGCGTGCGCAGCTGGTGTGACGCGTCGTCGACGAAGCGCCGCCGCGCCTCGGCCTGCTGCCGGTTGCGATCGACGTGGTGGTTGATCGCCTCGACCAGCGGCCGGACGTCGGCCGGGATTCCCTTTGGCGAGATCGGTGTCAGGTCTTGTGCCGGTCGCGCCCGCACTTCCGCGCGCAGCCGCGACAGGGGCCGCAGCGCCCAGCCGACTGCGAGAACCAGCAGGCCGGTGGCCACGATCACCAGCGCAAGATCGCGTACGAGCGCCTGCCACAACATCGTGCGGGTGAACGCCTGGCGCGACTGCAGCGTTTCGGCAACCTGGATGACGATACGCTGAGGCGCGCCGCGACCTGCCAGCGGCCGGTCGAGGGTGCGCGCGTAGGAGCCGACGCGGACCGGCTCGCCGAAGTAGCTCGCGTCGCTGAATTGCGGTCGCCCGGTCACCAGCGGTCGCGGCGGCGGCGGCAGGTCGGCATTGCCCACCTCGACCAGCCCGTCCTCGGAGGCGACGCGATAGAACACGTGCCCGCTGGCGGTGAGTTCGAAGAACTCGAGCATGCGATACGGCAGCTCCACGCCGAGGCCGCCGCTCGCGGTGGAGATGTTGGCGTCCATGGCCTTGATGGCGCCGAGCAGCGAACGATCGTAGGCGGCGTTGGCCGCGTCGACCGCCGTGCGCCAGGTCGACCAGAGCTCGGCGCCAAGGGCCAGCAGCAGGCCGGGAAACAGCACCAGCAGCAGCGTCCGACGCAGGCTGAGCGCGCGCCACGCGTCGAGGTTCAAGTGCCGCTTTCAGGCGCGCTGAGGAGCACGTAGCCCAGCCCGCGCAGCGTTGCGATCTGCACCCCGCCTTGACCCAGGCGCTTGCGCAACCGGTGCACCAACACTTCGACAGCTTCGGGGTTCACGTCCTGCTCGTCAGAAAACACCCGGTCGAGGATTTCCTGCTTGGACATCGGCTCGCCGCTGCGCTGGATCAGCGCGCGCATCGCGGCGTGCTCGCGCGGGGTCAGCATCAGCGGCTCGTTGCCGAGCGTGAACTGCTTGCTCGCCGGGTTGTACGCCAGCGGCCCGCAAGCGAGCCTGGGGTGCTCGCTTCCGCGGGCGCGGCGGACCAGCGCGGTGAGCCGCGCCTCCAGTTCCGCGAGCTCGAACGGCTTGGCGAGAAAGTCGTCAGCGCCCTCGTTCAGCGTGCTCACGCGCTCGATCAGCGAGTCGCGCGCGGTCAGGATCAAAACGGGCAGGCGTTCGTCGGCTTCGCGCAGGTCGGCCAGCACGTCGTGGCCGCCAATGCCCGGCAACCCGAGGTCAAGCACCAGGGCGTCGTAGCGCGTCGCCTTCAGGCAGCGGCGGACCATGTGGCCGTCGTCGACCCAATCCACCTGGAAGCCGCTTTGCTGCAGCGCGCGCACGAGCCAGTTGGCAAGCTCGCGTTCGTCTTCGGCCAGGAGGATCCGCATGAGGCCTCGAGCGTCGATAGATGCGAAGCGGCTGGTCGCTTGACAAGGATGTGCCGGGAAGATGGTGCGGCAATGAGCGGCAATGCGCAAATCGGCGGGTGCCCCTCCTCAAGGGGCACGACCCGGACCGAAATCGCAGGCGCCTGACCCATTCATCGCGAATGATTACCATTCCTGGCCCCAGCGCCGGATCCCTGATCGGTTTGCAGTCAATCGACGGCCGACGCGGGCAGCGAGCGATGCCCGCGCACCGGCGACCAGCGCATCGCGCACACCGCGAGGACGAGGCCCAGCACGCCGATCACCCAGAGCGTCTGGCGCAGCCCGATGACCGACGCCAGCGCGCCGCCGGCCAGCGAGCCGAGCGGCGCCGCGGCGATCGTGCAGAAACGCATCGTCGCGGTCATCCGCCCCATCAGCCGATCCGGCGTGATCGCCTGGCGCAGCGCGACGTAGTTGATCCCGAAGAGCACCGCGCCGAAGTCGAACACCAGCATCGCGACGCCGAGCGCGAGCGTCGCGACCCACGGCGGCCCGCCGATCATGCCGAAGGCCTGCCAGCCGAACGCCGTCGTCACCAGCCCGTACACGATGATCGGGCCGATGCCCACGCGCGCCGACAGCCGCTCGGCCGACGCGGCCGCGAGCACGCAGCCGATGCCGCCGCACATGTACGCAACGCCGATCGACCCCGCCGACAGGCCGAGGTCGCGCGTGGCGAACAGGATCAGCACGGCCACCTGCATGTGATGCAGGACCTGCCACAGCCCGGCGAGCACGGCGAGCGCCAGCAGCGTGCGGGTGCGCCAGACCAGCAGCAGGCCCTCGTGGATCTCCGCCCAGACCGAGCGGCGCGCGGCCGCGCGCGCCGTGTCGTGCGGCGCGCGGATCCCGCGCAGCAGCAGCGCCGAAAACAGGAACGTGACTGCGTCGAGCGCGATCGCGAACGGCGCCGTGACGGCCTGGACCAGCAGCCCCGCGAGGCCGGGCCCCACCAGCGCCGACGACGTTTCGCCGAGCACGACCTTGGCGTTCGCCTCCACCAGCCGCTCGCGGCCGGCCATCTGCGCGAGCAGCACCTGGTAGGCCGCGCCGCCGATGACGTTCTGCACGCCGCAGAGGAAGCCCACGACGTAGAGGATCTCCATCGACAGCGCGTGCATGAACGCCGCGACCGGGATGACGAGCAGCGCAACGCCGCGCCCGAGGTCGGCGGCGATGACGATCGGCAGCTTGCGCACGCGATCGAGCAGCACGCCCGCGTGCAGCGACACGAGCGCGAACGGCAGCGTCTCGAGCGCCACCAGCACGCCCATCTGCAGCGGCGTCGCGTGCAGCATGAGCGCTGCGGTGAGCGGCAGCGCGAGATTGGTGATCTGCGCGCCGAACGCGGTGATCGTAAGGGACGTCCAGAGGCGGCGGAAGTCCGGCGAGCGCCAGAGTCCTCCGAGCATCCGGCGCAGCAGGCGTTGCAGCGGATCCATGGGTACACCTATCGCGCCGCCGGCCCCTCGTGAGCGCCGGTGCGCCGCAAATGAAACGACCACCGAACTGCCAATTCGGCGGGAGCCGGGGACGGATCGTGCAGGGGGTGCTGCGCCGTGGGCCGGATCCCGCCGCAAACCGCCGGCGGAGATCCCGCCGGCTAATGCGGTACGACGACGACGACGCGCCGGCGCGGATAAGACCCGCTGCGGCCCGCGCCCCTGTCACCCGGGGCGAGCGAACCGCGCACGCGCGCCGACGGCGTCGGCAGCTGCGAAATTCGAAGTCGGGTCATGGGCGCGTGGCGGAAAGGTAGGGCGTGTCGGTCATTCTACGTACGGCGAGCCGCGCCGGGAAGCGCCGGCTCCGCCGGCGGGTCGCCCGCGCGCGCCGTCTGTCGCGGCAATGCCACGCGGCCGCCGTCTTTCGCGCCAATGCCCCACGCGGCCGCCGGCGCGCGGCGGCAGCCGGCCTATCGGGCCGCGCCGCGGCGGGCGGCGTCGATGTCGAGGTAGGGAAACGGATACTGGTAGGTCGGATTGTTCTTGTAGCCGCGAAGCCACGGCTGCACGATCACGTTCTCGATGCGGAACGCGAGCATCACCCACGGCGAGTAGGCGCTGACGAGCTCGGACAGGCGCCGCAGCTCGTGCGTGCGCTGCGCGCTGTCGGGCATCGACCGCGTCTTCTCGTACACGCGGTCGTATTCCGGCAGCTTGAAGCGCGCGAGGTTGGAGAAGCCGGCGTTCTTGCTGTACAGCAGGCCGTAGAAGCCGAACCCCTCCGGCGTCGTGTTGATGTTGCCGAGGCGCCAGGCCTGCAGCTGGCCGAGCCGGGCCATCTTGAGGAGGTCGGGCCACTTCTGCTTGACGAACTCGACGCGCAGGCCGATGGCGTCGAGACTGCGCTGCCACAGCTCGTCGCCCTGCCGGTCCTGCGTGCTGGGCGGCGAGGCGAGGCTGATCGTCAGCCGCTTGCCGTCGGGCGCCTCGCGCAAGCCGTCGCCGTCGCGGTCCTTGTAGCCGAACTTGTCGAGCAGCGCCCGCGCGCCGGCGACGTCGTACTTCGTGCGCGCGTCGAACGCGGGATCGTGGCCGGACATCCCCGGCGGCACGATCTGCGTGGCGATCGCTCCCTGGCCCTGGCGCAGCACGCGGATGTCGTCGTCGATGTTGTAGGCCATCGCGATCGACCGCCGCAGCGCGATCCGTTCGGGCGCATAGCCGCCCACGACCGGATCCTCCATGTTGAAGTAGAGGTAGCTGATCGCCGGCTGCACGTCGCGATAGAGCGTGACGCCGCGGCGCGCGAACTCGGGACGCAGCGTGTTGTCGGGCTCGAGCACCTTGGGCACGAGGTCGATGGGCACGGCGACGAAATCGAGGCTGCCTTTCTGGAACGCGAGCAGGCGCGGGTTCGACTCCTCGATGATGCTGATCTCGATCTGTCCGATCAGCGGCAGCCGGCGACCCGCGAGCCCCGCCGCCAGCGCGCGATCGGCGGGGTCGGTGGCCGTCGGAAAGCGTTCGTCGCGAAAGCCCGGGTTCGGCTCGAGCACGATCCGCTGGCCCCGCCGCCAGTCCTTCAGCCGATAGGGCCCCGTGCCGACCGGATTGGCCATCGCCCAGCCGCTTGCGTCGCCGTACTTGTCGATGACCTCGCGCGCGACCGCCGCCAGATTGGTGGCCGTCAGGTTGGCGAGGAGCTCGTAGTCGGGGAAGTTGAGCTTGAAGCGGAGCGTGAACCGGTCGAGCGCCTGCAGGCCCTCGATGGGCGCGTCGTAGTCGAATCTGCCGGTCTCCGCCGCCCGCGCCGTCGCCTGCTCGCCGCCGACGAAACGCCCCTGGACGATGGTGAGCGCGTTCGAGCGCATCCGCGGGTCGAGGATGCGCTTGATCGAGTACACGTAGTCGTACGCGGTCAGCTCGCGCCGCCGGCCGCCGAACGCCGGATCGTCGGCGAAGTAGATGCCGGGCCGCACGCGGATCGTCCACGTGAGGCCGTCGGGCGAGATCTCGGGCAGCGCGGCCGCCGTGTTCGGCACGAGCTTGTACGGCCGCGCGAGGTAGTCGTACCGGTAGAGCGGATCGAAGATCGCGCGATTGACGTAGTTCGAATACGCATCGCCGGCCGCCTGCGGGTCGAAGCCGGTCTCCGCGATCGGGAACGCGACGCGCAGCACCTTCGCCGGATCGGGCTGCGCGTGCGCGAGCGCAGCCGCCGCGAGGAACAGCGCCGCGGCGGCGAGGCGCGCGCCGCGCTTCACAGCGCTTTTTCGACGTCGCCTTCGAGCGACTCCGGCGTGTCGTTCGGCGCGAAGCGCGCGACGACCTTGCCGTCGCGGCCGACGAGGAACTTGGTGAAGTTCCACTTGATCGCCTCGCTGCCGAGCAGGCCCGGCTTGGCCGACTTCAGGTAGTCGTACAGCGGCGCCGTGTTCTTGCCGTTGACGTCGATCTTCGCGAACATCGGAAACGTGACGCCGTAGTTCAGCTCGCAGAACTGCTCGATCTCCGCCTCGCTCCCGGGCTCCTGCGCGCCGAACTGGTTGCAGGGGAAGCCGAGGATCTCGAGTCCCTGGCCGTGGAACTTCCGGTACAGCGCCTCGAGCCCCTTGTACTGCGGCGTGAAGCCGCACTTGCTCGCGGTGTTGACGACGAGCACGACCTTGCCCTTGTACTTGTCGAGCTTGACCGCCTTGCCGTGGATGTCGTCGACGGTGAAATCGTAGAGCGTGCTCATGGGCGTTCCTTCGGGTTCATGACGGATCGGCCCGGCGGCGGCGCCGTCGCTGCGGCGTGGCCGGGCGCATCGGCGGATTATCGCCCGCGCGCCGCGGCGCCGGTAGCGCGGGCTGCGGTACATTGGAGGACCGTCCGCGCCATGGGTGGCACCGATGCCTGTCTCCTTCTCCCTGCTCCGCCCGCATGTCCGCGACCTGGGCGGCTTTGCCGTGCGCCGCGTCCTGCCCGCAGCGACGCACCGCACGGTCGGGCCCTTCATCTTCTTCGACCATTTCGGGCCGGTCGACTTCCCGCCCGGCGAAGGCATCGACGTGCGCCCCCATCCGCACATCGGCCTCGCCACCGTCACCTACCTGTTCGCGGGGGCGATCCTGCACCGCGACAGCCTCGGCAGCGTGCAGAAGATCGTCCCGGGCGACGTCAACTGGATGACCGCCGGACGCGGCATCGTGCATTCGGAGCGCAGCACGCCGGAGGACCGCGCACGCGGCATGCGGATGCACGGGCTGCAGACGTGGGTCGCGCTGCCCGCGGCGCTCGAGGAGACGGCGCCGGCGTTCCGGCATGTGCCGGGCGCCCTGCTGCCGCGCTTCGACGTCGACGGCGCGCAGGTCACCGTCGTCGCCGGCCACGCGTTCGGCCGCAGCGCGCCGACACCCACCCATTCGGACACGCTGTACGCGGCCGTCGACATGCCTGCCGGCACGACGCTCGCCGTCCCCGCCGAGCACGACGAGCGCGCCGTCTATGCGGTGGAGGGCGACATCGACGTCGACGGCGCGCCGCTCGACGCCGCGCACATGGCCGTCGTGGACGCCGCCGCGACGTTCGCCGTGCACGCGCGCACCGCCGCCCGGGTCATGCTGGTGGGCGGCGCGCGCCCGGACGGGGAGCGCCTGATCTGGTGGAACTTCGTGGCGAGCTCGCGCGAGCGGATCGAGGCCGCGAAAGCGACGTGGCAGGCGCAGCGGTTCGGTCAGGTCCCGGGCGAGACCGAGTTCATTCCCCTGCCCGATCGCTAGCCCTGCCCGATCGCTGGCCACGGCCCGATCGCTAGCCGCTGCCCGATCGCTGGCCACGGCCCGATCGCTGGCCGCCGCCCGATCGCTAGCCGCGGCCCGGGCGGCCGCGAGGAGCGCGTCGCGCAGGAACGCATGCGCCGGATCGGCATCGCGGCGCTCGTGCCAGATCAGCTTGATGGGGATCGGCGCCGTCGGCGGCACGAGCTTCAGCACCTTGAGACCGAACAGCGCCTTCGCCATGCGTTCCATGCTCCGCGGAACCGGGCCGACCAGGTCGGAGGCGTGCGTGACGAACAGGATCTCGACGAACTCCGACACCTCGAGAACGACCCTGAGGGCGAGCTTCTGCCACTCGTGCAGCGCGGGCATCGCGTATTCGTCCTCGACGCGGCGGCGCAGGCTCACGAACTCGACCGACTGCAAAAGGCGCGGCAGCGAGCGCTGCCGGTGCGCCGGGTGGGTCCCGCGCGCCATGGCGACCAGGCCGTCCTCGAACGCGAGCACGTGGCTGAAATGCCCACCCGCAGGCGTCAGCCAGTCCAGCGCGCAGTCGAAGCGGCCATCCTGCAGCCCGCGCTCCAGCTCGATCGGCCGCGAGCGCGTGCTGAACCGGACCTCGACCCCGGGCGCCGTGCGGGCGAGGCGCTGCCGCAGGCGCACGGCGACGAGCGGTCCGAGCGGATGCGGGATCGCGACGAAGAACTCGCGCCGCGAGCTCGCCGCGTCGAACCCGCGCGTCTGCGTGATCGTGTCGCGCACCGCCGACAGCGCGCCGCGCAGCTTGGCGTGGATCTGGTCGGCGACCGGCGTGGGCGCTACGCCGCGCGCGCGGCGCATGAACAGCTCGTCCTCGAACACCGCACGCAGCCTTGCGAGCGCGTGGCTCACTGCGGGCTGCGTCATCGCGAGCCGCGCCGACGCGCGCGACAGGCTCAACTCCTCGTAGACCGCCTCGAAGACGGGCAGGAGATTGAGATCGACGCCGCGTAGGTTCAGCACGGTGCATATTTCATATGCCCAATATTCAGTAGTGTCAATGACGGGTCGCGGTTACGATGCCGGCCTTCGCGCGATACCAAGCGCCGACCTTCTCGACCGTGCAATAGCCGGCACACGACGCCGGCCGAGGCCGCGGCCGGGCGGCCCGCCATCGAATGTCCCTAATCGATTATCGAAAGCTTTGTCCTCGTTCGGGCCACGTGCTGACCCGCGACGAGCGCGAGGCATTGGGCTTCGGCGGCGGGCCGGTCCGGGCGGCGACCAAGATACGCTGCGAGTCGTGCGGACGCGACATCGAGCTGGTCGTGCATCCGGGAACGGGACGCTCGCTCATCTATTCGATGCACGTCAAAGCCGCCGATCTCCCCTGCGCCGCCGCCCGGCCGTCCCGGACGCGCACGCCATGAGACTCTACAAGTGCCACGCAGTGCTGCCGTCCTCGGGCCGCGCCGAGGAACACGTCGTCCGCACCTACGTGACGATCGCGGCGAGCTGGCAGGAAGCGCGCGCGCGCATCCGCCAGGAGGAGCCCGGCGCGGAGTTCATCAGCCTGCCGAGCGAGACCAGCGACGCCGTCATCACCAAGGTGTGGTCGATCAATCCGCACGAGTTCGCCGGCCTGCGCCTCGCGTGCGAGTGGAACGAAAGCTACCGCCGCGCCGATTAGCCGCGGCGAACGCCGCGCCGGCGAACGGTAAGCGATCCTCACCTCTCGCCTAAGAACAATTCGCTTTTCCGCAATTGCCGCGCGATCTAGCATGGGTGCCGTCACGCACGCGCCTACGGATCGATGTCCATGTTCACCGCATCGCACGCGCCTCGCGCCGCGCGCCGCGGGTCGAAGCGCCGCCTCGCCGTCGCGCTCGCCGCCGTCGCGCTCGCCGCCACCTCCCCGGCGCTCGCGCAGGCCTATCCCGACAAGCCGATCCGCCTCGTCGTGCCGAGCCCCCCGGGCGGCGGCACCGACGCGCTGTCGCGGCTGTTGTCGACCAAGCTCGCCGACCTCGCGCAGTGGCAGGTGGTCGTCGACAACCGCCCGGGCGCGGGTGGCAACCTCGGTCTCGACCTCGCCGCCAAGGCACCGCCCGACGGGTACACGATGGCGATGGGCGAGTCGTCGAATCTGTCGATCAACCCGTACCTGTACAAGTCGATGCCGTTCGACCCCGCGAAGGACGTCGCGCCGGTCGCGCTCGTCGGCACCGTGCCGCTGGTCCTCGTCGTCGCCGCCGACCGGCCGTGGACCTCGCTGGCATCGCTGGTCGCCGCGGCGAAGCAGAAGCAGCTGACGCTGGCGTCGTCGGGCAACGGCACCGTCGGCCATCTCGTCGGCGAGACGTGGAAGCGCGCGGCGGGTCTCGACTTGCTGCACGTGCCGTACAGGGGCGCCGGGCCGGTGATGACCGATCTCCTCGGCGGCCAGGTCGATCTGCATTTCGCTTCGCTTCCCGCCGCGCTGGCGCTGGTCAAGGGCGGCAAGCTGCGGGCGCTGGCGGTCACGTCGACGCAGCGGCTGGCGTCGCTGCCGGACGTCCCGACGCTGATCGAGTCCGGCTACCCCGACTTCGATTACCACGTGTTCTACGGCGTCGTCGTGCCGGCGGGAACGCCGGCGGACATCGTGACGCGGCTCAACGCCGAGATCGACCGCGCGCTCGCCACGCCCGACATGCGCGCGGCGCTCGCGCAGCGCGGCGTCGACGTCCGTGCGGGAACGCCCGAGCAGTTCGGCGCGTTCCTCGCCAACGAGCGCGCGAAGTGGTCGCGCGCGGTGAAGGCATCCGGCGCGACGGTCGACTAGGGCCGGGCTTTGCGCCGGCGCAAGCTGCCCGCGCCGGCGGCGGCGCGCGCGTGGATCAGGCCGGCGGCGCGCCGAAGCCGCCGCCGCCCGGCGTCTCGATCACGAACACGTCGCCCGCGCGCATCGTCGACCTCGCAGGTCGCGCCGAACGTCTCGCGCGTGCCGTCGCGCGCGCTCGACCCAGTTGCGCCCGACCGCGCCCGGCGCGCCGCCGGCCACGCCGAACGGCGCGACGCGCGCGGTGGTTGGCGAGCATCACCGCGGTCATCGGCTCGAGGAAGCGCACGCGGCGCACGCGCGCCGTCGCCGCCGCGGTGGCGGCCGCGCGCCGCCGCTGCCGCGGCGGATCGCGAACGCCTCGAGCCGCACCGGGAAAGCGCCATTCGAGCACCTCGGGATCGGTCAGCCGCGAGTTGGTCATGTGCGTCTGCACCGCGCTGGCGCCGTCGAAGTCCGGACCCGCGCCCGCGCCGCCGGCGATCGTCTCGTAGTACTGGTAGGTCGTCGTTGCCGAAGGTGAAGTTGTTCATCGTGCCCTGCGACGCCGGCGAGCACGCCGAGCGCGCCGTACAGCGTGTCGGTGACGGCCTGCGACGTCTCGACGTTGCCCGCGACCACCGCCGCCGGATAGCGCGGGCGCGAGCATCGAGCCCTCGGGAATGACGATGTGGAGCGGCTTCAGGCAGCCGGCGTTCATCGGGATGTCGTCGTCGACCAGCGTGCGGAACACGTAGAGCACCGCCGCCTTGCACACGGCGGACGGCGCGTTGAAGTTGGTCGGCTGCTGCGGCGCTGGTGCCGGTGAAGTCGATCGTCGCCTCCCGCTTCGCGCGGTCGATGCGCGATGGCGCACCGCGATGCGCGCGCCGCTGTCCATCTCGTACTCGAAGCGCCCGTCCGTCAGCACGCCGAGCACGCGGCGCACCGCCTCCTCGGCGTTGTCCTGCACGTGCCGCATGTAGGCGCGCACCACCGGCAGGCCGAAGTGCGCGACCATCTTCGCGAGCTCCTGCCGCGCCCTTCGCGCAGGCGGCGACCTGCGCCCGCAGGTCGGCGAGGTTCTGCTCGACGTTGCGCGCCGGGTAGCGGCCGCCGCGCGAGGATCGCGCGCAGCTCGGCCTCGAGGAAGCGGCCCTCGGCGACGAGCTGCACGTTGTCGAGCAGCACGCCCTCCTCGTCGACGTGCGTCGAATCGGGCGGCATCGAGCCCGGGCGTGATGCCGCCGATGTCCGCGTGATGGCCGCGCGAGGCGACGTAGAACTCCGGCGCCGCGCCTCCGCCCGGCCTCGCCGCCGGCGCGGCGGCGAGGAACACCGGCGCGATCACCGTCACGTCCGGCAGGTGCGTGCCGCCGTTGTACGGCGCGTTGAGCACGAACACGTCGCCGCGGCCGCATCGTGCCCGCGCGGCGGTCGATGATCGTCTTCACGCTCTCGCCCATCGAGCCCAGGTGCACCGGCATGTGCGGCGCGTTGGCGATCAGGTTGCCGTCGCGCGTCGAAGAGCGCGCAGGAGAAATCGAGCCGCTCCTTGATGTTGACCGAGTACGCGGTGTTGGCGAGCGTCACGCCCATCTGCTCGGCGATCGCCATGAACAGGTTGTTGAACACCTCGAGCAGCACCGGATCGGCGGTGGTGCCGATCGCGTGCGCGCGCTGCGCCGGCTCGCACGCGCGTCGAGCACGAGGTGATCGCGCGGCGGTCAGCGTCGCGCGCCAGCCCGGCTCGATCACCGTCGTCGCGTTGCGCTCGCGGATGATCGCCGGCCCGGCGATCGCGTCGCCGGGGCGCAGGTCGTCGCGCGTCGAACACCGGCGCCTCGTGGCAGCGCGCCCGTCGGTATAGATGCGATTGACGCGTGATCGGCGCGAGCGGCCCGGCGCGCGGCGCGAACGCCGGCGCCTCCGTCCGCCGCCGCCTGCGTCCTGCCGATCGCCTCGACCGCGACCGCCTCGATCACCAGCGCGCTTGCCCGGCATCAGGAAGCCGTACTGCGTGCGAGTAGCGCGCTCGAAGTCGCGCCACGATCGCGCGCCGCGTCGGCGGACGCGCGGCACCGCCAGCGTCGTGTCGGTGCCCTCGTACTTGAGGTGCAGCGTGCGATGGCAGGCGATGCGCGCCGCGTGCGATGCCCTGCGCGCGCGACCTCGCCGCGCGGCGGCGTCCTCCAGCGCGCGAACACCGCCGCGACCGCGGCCAGCGCCGCCGCCGACAGCAGCGCCTCGACCGCCTGCTGCCGCAGCGCGCGCACGTCGGCGAGCCCCATGCCGTACGCCGACAGCACGCCCGCGAGCGGATGGATGAACACCCGCGTCATGCCGAGCGCGTCGGCGACGAGGCACGCATGCTGGCCCGCGGCGCCGCCGAAGCAGCACAGCGTGTACTCGGTGACGTCGTAGCCGCGCTGCACCGAGATGTGCTTGATCGCGTTCGCCATGTTCTCGACCGCGATGCGCAGGAAGCCCTCGGCGACCTCCTCGGGCGTGTGCGCGCGGCCCGTGGCCTCGCCGCACCGCCGCCGCCAGCGCCGCGAACTTCGCGCCGCACGACGTCGGCGTCGAGCGGCGCGTCGCCGCCCGGGCCGAACACGCGCGGGAAACAGGTCCGGGTCGATCTTGCCGACCATCACGTTGCAGTCGGTGACCGTCAGCGGCCCGCCGCGGCGGTACGCGGCGGGTCCCGGGTTGGCGCCCGCCGACTCGGGTCCGACGCGAAAGCGCGCGCCGTCGAACGTGCAGATCGAGCCGCCGCCGGCCGCGACGGTGTGGATGCTCATCATCGGCGCGCGCAGCCGCACGCCGGCGACCTCGGTGACGAACGCGCGCTCGTACTCGCCGGCCCAGTGCGTGACGTCGGTCGACGTGCCGCCCATGTCGAAGCCGATGATGCGGTCGAAGCCGGCCAGCCGCGACACCTCGCACCGCGCCGACGATGCCGCCGGCGGGACCCGACAGGATCGCGTCCTTGCCCTGGAAGCGGTGCGCGTCGGTCAGCCCGCCGTCGACTTGCATGAACTGCAGCGCGCGATGCCGCGGTCGCAGCCCGCGCCGCGCCGCGCGAGCGTCGCCTCGACCTCGCCGCACGTAGCGGCGCAGGATCGGCGACAGGTAGGCGTCGACGACCGTCGTGTCGCCGCGCGAGACGAGCTTCATCAGCGGGCTCACCTCGTGCGACACCGACACCTGCGTGAAGCCGACGTCGCGCGCGAGCGCCGCCGAGCGCGCGCTCGTGCTGCGGGATAGCGATAGCCGTGCATCAGCACGATCGCGACCGCGCGGATGCCCGTCGGCGTGCGCCGCGCTCGAGCGCGGCGCGCGCCGCGGCGTGGTCGAGCGGCGCGCACGATCTCGCCCTGCGCGCCGATGCGCTCGTCGACCTCGATCACGCGCTCGTACAGCAGCGCCGGCAGCTCGATGCGGCGCACGAACAGCTTCGGCCGGTTCTGGTAGCCGATGCGCAGCGCGTCGCCGAAGCCGCGCGTGATGACGAGCGCCGTGCGCTCGCCCTTGCGCTCGAGCAGCGCGTTGGTCGCGACGGTGGTCCCCATCTTGACCGCGTCGATCGCGCCGGCGGGGATCGCGTCGCCCGGCGCGAGCCGAGCAGTGCGCGGATGCCCTGCACGGCGGCGTCGCGGTAGCGCTCGGGATTGTCGGACAGCAGCTTGTGCGTGACCAGCGTGCCGTCCGGGCCGGCGCGCGACGATGTCGGTGAACGTGCCGCCGCGGTCGATCCAGAACTGCCACATGCGGCAGAGAGAGGTCGGGGGAGCCTGAGGGGTTCGGGGCCGCAGCGGCGGCGACCGGGCGCCGCCGAAAACGGCGCGCCGCGGCTATTATAGGTAACGCGAGACAGCCACGCCGCGCGGGCCTTCCCGCCGTCGCCGCTGCGCATTGTCCATCGCGCGTTCCATCCCCTGCGGGCCCCTGCCGGACTTCCGATGCTCGGTATCCTTGCCCTGGAAACGTCGTTCCCGCGCGTGACTGGCGACGTCGGCGCGCCGGCGACCTTCGCGTTTCCGGTGCGCATCGCGACGGTGCGGGGCGCCTCCGTCGACGCGGTCGTGCATCGGCCGCGCGCTGCGCTGCTGCACGATTTCGTCGCCGCCGGCCGGGAGCTCGCCGCCGGCGGATGCGCCGGGATCGTGACGACCTGCGGCTTCCTCGCGCGGTGGCAGCGGGCGCTCGCCGATGCGCTGCCGGTCCCCGTGATGACCTCGGCGCTGCTGCTCGTCCCGGTGGTCGCGCGCACGCTGCCGCACGGACGCCGCGTCGGCATCGTCACGTACGCGGCCGCCGAGCTCGCGCCGGACGTGCTCGACGGCGCGGGCGTCCCGCGCGACACGCCGATCGCCGGCGTCGATCCTTGCGGCTACTTCGCGCGCACGATCGGCGGCGGTGCGGCCACGCTCGACCGGGCACGCATGGCCGGCGACACGGTCGCCGCCGCCCGGGGCCTGGTCGCCGCGCACCCGGAGGTGGGCGCCCTCGTGCTCGAGTGTGCGAACATGCCGCCGTACGCGGCGGCGGTCCGCAGCGCCGTCGGCGTTCCGGTCGTCGATGCAGCCCAGGCATTCGCCTGGTTCCACGCGTCCCTCGCCGGTTACGATCGCGCCGAATTGTGGTAAAAACCGGACGACCCGCGTTTCGCGTCGCCTCCGTGCGCCGCCCTCCCCTGGAGATCTCCCGATGAATCGTCTGTTCGTCCTCGCCGCAGCGCTCGGCCTCGCCACCGCGCTCCCCGTCCACGCGCAAACGAAGTGGGACTTGCCGTCCGCCTACCCGGCGAACAATTTCCACACCGAGAACCTGCAGCAGTTCGCCAGCGACGTCGACAAGGCGAGCGGCGGCAAGCTCAGGATCCAGCTCCATCCCAACGCATCGCTGTTCAAGGCGCCCGAGATCAAGCGCGCCGTGCAGGGCGGCCAGGCGCAGGCGGGCGAGATCCTGCTGGTCAATTTCGAGAACGAGGACCCGCTGTACGGCATCGACGGCGTTCCGTTCCTCGCGACCTCCTACGCCGACGCGATGAAGCTCTACAAGGCATCGAAGAAGGCGCTCGACGCCAAGCTGGAGAAGCAGGGAATGATGCTGCTGTACACGGTGCCGTGGCCGCCGCAGGGCATCTACACGAACCGGACGCTCAACGGCGTCGCCGACATGAAGGGCCTGAAGTGGCGCGCGTACAGCCCCGCGACGTCGAAGATCGCCGAGCTCGTCGGCGCGCAGCCGGTGACGGTGCAGGCCGCCGAAGTGTCGCAGGCGCTCGCCACGGGCGTCATCGACTCGTACATGTCCTCGGGGGCCACCGGCTACGATTCCAAGACCTACGAGACGATCAAGAACTGGTACGACACGCAGGCGTGGCTGCCCAAGAACGCGGTCATCGTCAACCGGAAGGCATTCGAAGCGCTCGACAAGCCGACGCAGCAGGCCGTGCTGAAGGCCGCCGCTGCGGCCGAAACGCGCGGCTGGAAGCTCTCCGAGGAAAAGAACGGCTGGTACCTGGACCAGCTCAAGGCCAAGGGCATGAAGATCCTGAAGCCCTCCGAGGAGCTCACTGCGGACCTGCGCAGGGTCGGCAACCACATGCTGGCCGACTGGCAGAAGAAAGCGGGCGAGGAAGGCAAGAAGGTGATCGAAGCCTATCGCGCGCTGCAGTAGCCGACCCGCGCCCGCCCGCGTGCGCGCCGCGCTCGATCACCTCTACAACGCCGCCGCCTGTCTGGCGGCGTTGTTTTTGGCGGGAACGCTGCTCTTCGTCCTGATCGGAATCGGCAGCCGCCTTTCGAGCGCGTTCGTGCCCGGCACCGACGCCTACGCCGGCTACTGCATGGCGGCCGCGGGCTTCCTGGCGCTCGCGCACACGCTGAAGCGCGGCGAGCACATCCGCGTGACGCTGCTCCTCGGGCACGTCGGCGGCCGCGTGCGCCGCGGCATGGAGCTGTTCGCGCTCGCGGTCGCCGTCGTCCTCGCCGGCGCGCTCGCCTATTACAGCGTGCGCCTCGCCTACCAGTCGTGGGCCTTCAACGACATCTCCACCGGCAACGATGCGACGCCGCTGTGGATCCCCCAGATCGGCATGGCGGCGGGCACCTGCGTGCTCTTCATCGCCTTCGTCGACGAGCTGGTGCTCGAGCTGCGCGGCGAACGGCGGCCCGTCATGCCCGGCGAAGCGCTGCACAGCGAATGATGGACGAGACGCTGGTCACGACGCTGCTCGTCGTCTCGCTGTTCGCGCTGCTCGGCACCGGCGTGTGGATCGGCCTGGCGCTGGCGGGCGTGGCGTGGATCGGCATGCAGCTGTTCAGCGCGCGTCCCGCCGGCGACGCCATGGCGGTCACCATCTGGGGCTCGGCGTCCTCGTGGACGCTGACGGCGCTGCCGCTGTTCTGCTGGATGGGGGAGATCCTTTTCCGCACGCGCCTTTCCGAAGACATGTTCAAGGGCCTGGCGCCCTGGCTCGAGCGCGTGCCGGGGCGGCTTTTGCACACGAACATCATCGGCTGCACGATCTTCGCCGCGGTGTCCGGCTCGTCGGCCGCGACCTGCGCGACGATCGGCAAGATGACGCTGCCGGAGCTGAAGTCGCGCGGCTATCCGGAAGGCATCACCGTGGGGTCGCTCGCCGGGGCCGGCACGCTGGGCCTGCTGATACCGCCGTCGATCATCATGATCGTGTACGGCGTCACGGCGAACGTCTCGATCGCCAAGCTGTTCGTCGCGGGGATGATCCCCGGCATCCTCCTGGCGATGCTGTTCTCCGGCTACATCGTGGCCTGGGCATTGCTGAACCCCGCGCTCATACCGGCGGCGACGCAGCGGACCACGCTGCGGCAGAAGATCCACGCGTCGCGGCATCTGGTGCCCGTGATCCTGCTGATCGGCGTCGTGCTGGGCTCGATCTACACCGGCGTCGCGACGGCCACCGAAGCGGCGGCATTCGGCGTCGTCGGCGCGCTCGTCATCTCGGCTGCGCAGCGGTCGCTGACCTTCGCCTCCTTCCGCGACAGCATCATGGGGGCGACGCGCCTTTACTGCATGATCGCGCTGATCCTCTCGGGCGCGGCCTTCCTCACGCTTTCTATGGGCTACATCGGGCTGCCGCGCGATCTCGCCGAGTGGATCGGCACGCTCGGCCTCTCGCCGTTCATGCTGATCGTCGCCCTCGCCGCGTTCTACGTCGTCCTCGGTTGCTTTCTCGACGGGATCTCGATGGTCGTGCTGACGATGGGCGTCATCCTGCCGACGGTCGAGAAGGCCGGCATCGACCTCCTGTGGTTCGGCATCTTCGTCGTCCTCGTCGTCGAGATGGCGCAGATCACGCCCCCGGTCGGGTTCAACCTGTTCGTCCTGCAGGGAATGACCCGCCGGCAGATCACGTGGATCGCGCGCCACACGATGCCCATGTTCTACCTGATGTGCGTGGCGATCCTGCTGATCTGGTTCGTGCCGGACCTCGTGACGCTGCTCCCGCGGCACATGAAGGTGGGCTGATGCGAACCCCTGCAGCACGCGGCGGCGCGCCGCTGCGAAGCCGCCCGTCCCCCGCACCCGGTGTGGTCGATGGCTATGCGGCGATCCTGCGGGCGCCGTTCGCGGCGCTCGGCATCGGCACCGACGCGCGGTCGGTCACGCGCCTCGCCTACCTGCCGGAAGGCATCGACGAGAAGGCGCCGCACGACCGCATCGCCGAGCGCGCCGTGCGCGAGCTCGAGCGCTACCTGGACGACCCCGCGTTCGCCTTCACCGTTCCCGTGGCGCCGGGCGGCACGCCGTTCCAGCGGCGCGTGTGGGACGCGATCCGCGCCATCCCGCTGCGCGAATCGCGCACGTACGGCGAGATCGCGCGCGCCGTGCGCAGCGCGCCGCGTGCGATCGGCCAGGCCTGCGGCGCGAACCGCATCGCGCTGATCATTCCGTGCCATCGCGTCGTCGGCAGCCGCGGCGCCCTCGGCGGGTTCATGAATGCGGACGCCGGCGACCCGCTGGCCGTCAAGCGCTGGCTCCTCCGTCACGAGGGCTACCGTTTCGGCGCGTGACGCCAGGGCGCGCACGCCAGCGGGAGCCGCGGCACCGATGCAGACCGAGAGCAGCGCCGCGCTGATCGATGCGTTCTGCGACCAGGTGTGGCTGCAGGACGGGCTCGCGCCCGCGTCGCTCGCCAGTTACCGGCGCGACCTCGTCGCGTGGAGCGCGTGGCTCGCCGCGCGCGGCACGCCGCTGTTGCACGCGGCGCGCGCGGACGTCGAGCGCTGGCTCGCCGACCAGTTCGAGGCCAAGGCGAAGGCGACCTCGGTCGCGCGCCGGCTGTCGACGCTGCGGCGCTTCTACCGGCTCCAGCGCGAGCGCGGGGCGGTCGGTGACGATCCGACGCTGCGCGTGCGCGCGCCGCGCAAGCCCCGGCTGCTGCCAAAGTCGCTCTCCGAGGCGCAGGTCGAGGCGCTGCTCGCCGCGCCCGACCTCGCGGCCCCGCTCGGCCTGCGTGACCGCGCGATGCTCGAGACGCTGTACGCCACCGGACTGCGCGCCTCCGAGCTCGTCGGTCTCACGCTGTCGCAGGTGGGGCTGGACGCCGGGGTCGTGCGCGTGATCGGCAAGGGCAACAAGGAGCGCCTGGTGCCGCTGGGCGACGAGGCGGTCGCATGGCTCAAGCGCTACATCGCCAACGCCCGGCCGGCGCTGGCCGGCGGCTCGAAGTCGCAGCACGTCTTCCTCACCGCCCGTCATGGCCCGCCGACGCGACAGGCGTTCTGGGCGCTGATCAAGCGCTATGCGGTGCGCGCCGGCATCGCGCGCGAGCGCCTCTCGCCGCACGTGCTGCGCCACGCGTTCGCGACCCACCTCCTCAACCACGGCGCCGACCTTCGCGTCGTCCAGCTCCTGCTCGGCCATGCCGACATTACGACCACCACGATCTACACGCACGTCGCGCGCGAGCGGTTGAAGCGCCTGCACGCCGAGCATCATCCGCGCGGGTAGAATGTGCGCCGCCGCGCCCTTGCGCGTCCTTCGCGGGCGCGCGCCGGCGCCGCCCCAACGAACCCCACCATTTCCGACGCTCTCACCGCGACCGTGACGCCGGACGACGCCCTCGTGAGCTTCCGCTGCAACCTCTGCGGGACGGCGAACGGCGTCGCGCAGCGCGCGCTCGACCGCGAGCGCCCGTCGTGCCGCAGCTGCGGCTCCAACGTGCGCTTCCGCGCGGTCGGCCGCCTCGTCGTGCGCGAGCTGACCGGCCGCGATTGCGCGCTGCCGGACCTGCCGCGGTCGAAGCAATGGCGCGGGATCGGCCTGTCCGACGCCAACGCCTATGCGGCGCCCTTCGCCGACCGGTTCGACTACCTCAACACGTTCTTCCACATCGAGCCCAGGCTCGACATCGCGAATGCCGATGTCGCCCGCTATGGCGGCTGCGACTTCCTCGTGGCGAGCGACGTGTTCGAGCACGTGACGCCGCCGGTCGGCCGCGCCTTCGCCAACGCGCGCGCGCTGCTGCGCGACGGCGGCAAGTTCATCTTCACCGTGCCGTTCACGCTCGACGACGACACGGTCGAGCACTTCCCCGAGCTGCACGACTGGTCGATCGTGCAGGAAGACGGCCGCTTCCGCCTGGTGAACCGGACCGCGGACGGACGCTCGGTCGTGCACGAGAACCTGGTCTTCCACGGCGGACCGGGCGCCACGCTCGAAATGCGCCTGTTCTCGCAGGCGGCGCTTTTGCGCGAGTTCGAGCGCGCGGGCTTCGCGCGCGTGCGGATCGCCGACGAGGCCTGCCTGCCGTTCGGCATCCACTGGCCGGAGCCGTGGTCGGTGCCGATGGTCGCGTACCGCTGACGTGGCGATGCAGCTCAACCGGCAATGGATCCTCGCGCAGCTCCGCGCGAACATCGTCGCGATCTGCAGCATGGCGGTCGCGCTTACCGGCCTCGCGTACAACACGTATCGCAACGAGAAGACCGAGATCAACCACAACGTGCGCGCCGCGGCCTTCGAGACGCTCAAGAACCTGGGCGAAGTGCAGATCATCGTCGATTACCTGCACTTCAAGAAGGACCGCGTCCGCGGCGACGCGCGGCTCGGCTGGGGCCGCATCACGCTGATCCACGACCTCGCGCAGGTGCTGCCCGCCCCCGGGCCCGAGGACGCCGACCTGCTGCGCACCGCGTGGCGCGAGAACGTCGAGCAGCTCGAGGACAGCAGCGACGCGATGATCCACATCACCGACGAGATCCAGCGCCTGCGTCTCACCACGCTCGACATCCTCAACCACCTGCGCTGACACGGCATGGCGGGAGTCACCGGAGGGGCACAGAGCATGGACGTTCCGCGCTGGCTCCCCGAGCGCCCCGACGGCGCGGCGATCCGCGCCGCGTTCCTCGCCGACGAGCGCATGTCCGTCATGCGCCTGGCGCAGCACGCGGCGCTCGACGACGCCACGACCGCGGCGATCGTGACGCAGGCGCGCCGATGGGTCGAGGGCGTGCGCACCGGGCAGAAGGCGAGCGCGGGCGTCGAATCGTTCCTGCACCAGTACGACCTGTCGACGCAGGAAGGCGTGCTGCTGATGTGCGTCGCCGAGGCGCTGCTGCGCATCCCCGATGCGGAGACCGCGGACCGGTTGATCCGCGACAAGCTCGCGCGCGGCGACTGGGAGAAGCACCTTGGCGCGTCCGGTCGCTGCTCGTCAACGCGTCGACCTGGGGCCTGATGCTGACCGGCAGGCTCACCCGCATCGAGCAGGAGAATGCGCAGCGACCCGGCCGCTGGTACGAACGCGATCGTCGCGCGCGCAGGCGAGCCGGTCGTGCGGGTCGCGCTGCGGCAGGCGATGAGGGTGATGGCCGAGCAGTTCGTCATGGGCCGCACGATCGGCGAGGCGCTCGCGCGCGCAGGCCGGCGGAGAACGCGCGCTTACCGCTATTCGTTCGACATGCTCGGCGAGGCGGCGCTGACGGCGGCCGACGCGGCGCGCTATCATGCCGCCTACGCCGACGCGATCGCGGCGATCGGGCGGGCGTCGCGCGGCGCGAAGCGACCGGTCTTCGCGCAGCCGAGCGATCTCGGTCAAGCTGTCGGCGCTGCATCCGCGCTACGAATACCCGCAGCGCGGCGCGTGCTGGCCGAACTGGTGCCGTCGCTGGCGCGCTCGGCCGCAAATCGCCGCCGGACCACGGCATCGGCATGACGATCGATGCCGAGGAGAGCCGAGCGGCTGGAGCTCTCGCTCGAAGTGTTCGCACGGCTGCGCCGCGATCCCGCGCTCGAAGGCTGGCAGGGACTGGGCCTCGCCGTGCAGGCGTATCAGAAGCGCGCGGCTACCGGTCGTCGAGTGGGCTGGTCGGCGCTGGCTCGCGGAGGCCGCCGGCGGATTCCGGTGCGCCTGGTCAAGGGGGCGTACTGGGACACCGAGATCAAGCGCGCGCAGGTGCAGGGTCTCGCCTGCTATCCGGTGTTCACGCGCAAGGCGCACACCGACGTCTCCTATCTGGCCTGCGCGCGCGCCATGCTCGAGGCCGGCAGGACGGCGTGCTGTCCGATGTTCGCGACCCACAACGCGCACAGCGATCGCGTGGATCGAGGCCTGCGCGCGCCGGTTGGCAACGACGCTACGAGTTCCAGCGGCTGCACGGCATGGGCGAAGCGCTGTACGCGAGGTGACCGCGCCCGCCGACGCTCGGCGCGCCTGCCGCGTGTACGCGCCGGTCGGCAGCCACCAGGACCTGCTGCCGTACCTCGTGCGCCGGCTGCTCGAAAACGGCGCGAACACGTCGTTCGTCAACCGCATCGGCGACACCGCCGTCGCGATCGACGAGATCGTCGCGGACCCGTCGCGCAAGGTGCGCGCGCATGGGACTTCGCGCCGGCGACGTCGCTGCCGCTGCCCGGCGGATCTGTTCGGCGGCGAGCGGCGCAACTCCGCGCGGCGTTTCCCTCGCCGACCAGGCGGCGATGGCCGCGCTCGACGGCGCGCTGTCCGCCGCCACGGCGGACGATGCCGTCGCGCTGCCCCTGCTCCCGCGCGGCAGCGCCACGGGCACGCGCGCGCGATGCCTTCGACCCCGCCGACCGCACGCGCAGGATCGGCACGGTCATCGACGCCGACGTCGCGACCGTCGACGCGGCACTCGCGGGGCGCTCGTGCGCGCGCAGCCAGCGTGGGACGAGCGCGGCGGCGCGGCGCGCGCCGGCATCCTGCAGCGCGCCGCCGACGTGCATCGAGACGCGAGCGGGAAGCGTTCGTCGCACTGCTTGCCCGCGAAGCCGGCAAGGCCCGCGGCGATGCGATCGCCGAAGTGCGCGAGGCCGCGGACTTCTGCCGCTACTACGCCGCTCGAGGCGCTGCGGCATTTCGAGCGGCCGCGGCCGCGCTGCCCTCGCCGACCGGCGAATCGAACAGCTCGCGCTGCACGGCCGCGGCGTGTTCGCGTGCATCCGCCCGTGGAATTTTCCGCTGGCGATTTTCACCGGGCAGGTCGCGGCCGCGCTCGCCGCAGGCAACGCCGTCGCCGCCAAGCCCGCCGAGCAGACGCCGCTCACCGCCGCGCTCGCCATGCGCTGCCTGTTCGAAGGCGGCGTGCCGACCGGCGTGGCCGCGCTGCTGCCCGGCCCCGGCGAGACCGTCGGCGCGGCGCTCGCCGGCGATGGCCGCATCGCGGGCGTCGCATTCACCGGGTCCACCGGCGTCGCGGGCGTGATCGCCCGCGCGCTCGCGGCGCGCACGCCCATCGTGCCGCTGATCGCGGAAACCGGCGGCCAGAACGCGATGATCGTCGACAGCTCGGCGCTGCCGGAGCAGGTCGTCGGCGACGCGGTGTTCTCGGCGTTCAACAGCGCGGGGCAGCGCTGCTCGGCGCTGCGCGTGCTGTGCGTGCAGCAGGAGATCGCGCCCCGCGTCATCGCGATGATCGCCGGCGCCATGGACGAGCTGGTGGTCGGCGATCCGGCCGAGGCCGCGACGGACGTCGGGCCGGTCATCGACGCCGAGGCGCGCGACGCCCTCGAGGCCTACGTCGATGCCGCGAAGGCCGCCGGCCTGCTGCGCCATCGGACGGCGCTCCCGGCCGCCTGTGACCGCGGCACCTTCGTCGCGCCGACCCTGCTCGTGCTCGACCGCCTCGATCGGCTCACGCGGGAGATCTTCGGGCCGGTCCTGCACGTCGTGACGTTCCGCGCGCACGAGCTCGACGCGCTCGTCGACGCGATCAATGCGCTGGGGTACGGCCTCACGCTGGGCGTCCACAGCCGCATCGACGCGACCGTCGAGCGGATCGTCCGGCGCGCGCGCGTCGGGAACCTGTACGTCAACCGCAACATGATCGGCGCCGTCGTCGGCGTGCAGCCGTTCGGCGGCGAAGGGATGTCGGGAACGGGGCCGAAGGCCGGCGGGCCGCACTACCTGTTCCGCTTCGCCGTCGAGCGCACGCTCACCGTCAATACCGCGGCGGCCGGCGGCAACGCGACGCTGCTCGCGCACGGCGAAGGCTAGCGCCGCGCAGGAATTGCGGCGAAGGAACGAGCGGCCCGCGGCGAAGGCTACGCCGTGCGCTCGATCATCACGCCCATCTCGCGCACGCCGGCGAGCGGCGCGAGCTTCGCGACGCGGACCTTAACCGACGGCGCGCCGAATTCGCGGATGATCGTCTGCGCGACGTCCTCGGCGAACGGCTCGAGCAGCAGGTGGCGGTTGTCCGCCGCGAGCGCATTGATGCGCTCGACCACCTTCGCGTAGTCGACGGCGTCGGCGAACTCGCCCGTCGTGAACGGCCGCGCGGAAGGCAGCCCGATGTCGACGTCGATGCGGAGCGTCTGCGGCAGATGGCGCTCCCATTCGTAGACGCCGATGCGCGTGCGCACGCGCAGGTCGTGGATGAAAATGGAATTCATGCCGCGCTCGCGCGTGGAAATCGCCGACTTGTTCTAGAATCGTCGTCGATTCTACCCGACCCCCACGGACAGCTTGCCGCTGACCGCCCTGCTCGTCGTTGCCGCCGCCTACCTGATCGGCTCGGTCTCGTTCGCCGTCGTCGTGAGCCGCGCGTTCGCGCTTCCGGACCCGCACGCGTACGGCTCCGGCAATCCCGGCGCGACCAACGTGCTGCGCACCGGCCACCGGAAGGCCGCGCTGCTGACGCTGCTGGGCGACGGGCTGAAGGGCTTCGTCGCCGTCTTCGCCGCGCAGAAGATCGCGCTCGCGCTGGCGCTTCCGGCGTGGGTCGTGCCGGCCGCGGCGCTGGCGGTATTCGTCGGCCATCTGTACCCGGTGTTCCACCGCTTCGCGGGCGGCAAGGGCGTGGCGACGGCGGCCGGCATCGTCTTCGCGCTGCACTGGCCGCTCGGCCTCGCGCTGACCGTCGTGTGGCTCGCGATGGCCTTCGGCTTCAAGATCAGCTCGCTCGCCGCGCTGGTCGTCGCCGCGCTGATGCCGCTCGGCATGTTTTACGTGTTCGGCAACGCGATGGTCGCCTGGGCGATGCTGCCGCTCGCCGCGCTGCTGTTCTGGCGCCATCGCGCGAACATCCGCCAGATGCTCGAAGGACGCGAGCGGACGATCGGCCGGTGACCGCGGCTATGCCGCCGCCTCGCGATCGATGTCGGCGAGGCTCCAGCGCGGGCGCACGGTGAACGCGTAGTCGCCCCGCGTCGCCTGCGCCAGCCGCAGCGCGCCCGCGAGCGCGATCATCGCGCCGTTGTCGGTGCAGAACGCGAGCTCGGGATAGAACACGGCGATGCCCCGGCGCGCGGTCTCGGCCGACAGGCGGGCGCGCAACGCCTGGTTCGCGCCGACGCCGCCCGCCACGACGAGCCGCTGCCGACCGGTCGCGGCGAGTGCCGCAAGCGATTTCGCGGCGAGCACGTCGACGACCGCCGCCTGGAACTCGCATGCGATGTCCGCCTTCTGCGCTTCCGAAGGCGGCGCCGCGGCCTCGATCCGCCGCACCAGGGTCAGCACCGCGGTCTTGAGGCCGGAGAAGCTGAAATCGAGGTCGCCGGAGGCGAGCATCGGCCGCGGCAGCGTGACCGCGCCGGGGCGGCCCGCCCCGGCGAGCCGCGCGAGCGCGGGTCCGCCCGGGTAGGGCAGTCCCAGAAGCTTCGCCGTCTTGTCGAACGCCTCGCCCGCAGCGTCGTCCTGCGTATCCCCCAGCAGACGGTAGGCGCCGACGCCGGTCACGTCGAAGAGCTGCGTGTGGCCGCCCGAGACCAGCAGCGCCACGAACGGAAAGGCCGGCCGCGGATCGGCCAGCAGCGGCGACAGCAGATGGCCTTCGAGATGGTGGATCCCGAGGGCGGGCTTGCCGAGCGCGTAACCGAGCGCGTTCGCCACGCCCGCGCCGACGAGCAGCGCGCCGGCCAGGCCGGGGCCTTGCGTGTAGGCGATCGCATCGAGGTCGGCGAGGGCGATGCCGGCCTCCGCGAGCACCTGGCGGACCAGCGGAAGGACGCGGCGGACGTGGTCGCGCGACGCCAGCTCGGGGACGACCCCGCCGTAGGCGGCGTGCATCGCCCCCTGCGTATGCAGCGCATGGGCGACCAGGCCGCGCTCGGTGTCGTACACCGCGGCGCCGGTTTCGTCGCAGGAAGTTTCGAGGCCGAGGACGCGCACGGCGGGATTCCAGGTGGAGGTCTCGAACCAGCACCGGATTTCTAGGTGGAGGTCTATGAACCCACAACCGGATTCTACCGATGGGGTTGCCTGCCCGCCCGCGGATTGCTATACTTGCAGGCTACCCTTTGAACTGAAACGGAAAAAGGCCCCGCACCCCCATGCCCAGCGTTCGCGTCCGTGAAAACGAGCCCTTCGAGGCCGCGCTGCGCCGCTTCAAGCGCACGATCGAAAAGACCGGCCTGCTGACCGAGCTCCGCGCCCGGGAGTTCTACGAGAAGCCCACGTCCGAACGCAAGCGCAAAAAGGCCGCGGCGATCAAGCGTCACTACAAGCGGCTGCGCAGCCAGCAGCTGCCGCCCAAGCTCTATTGAGCGGCCGGCGCTTCAGGGGGCGCTCGCGCGCGCCGCGTTGAATGACCAAGGGGCGATGCGATTCGCCCCTTTTGCTTTTTGCGCGCGCGGCCCCCATTTGCATGCGCGTATCGTGGATTCGCCCGACCCATGCCCCTCAAGCAGACGATCACCGACGACATGAAGGCCGCCATGCGTGCCCGCGACGCGGCGCGTCTGTCGACGATCCGCCTTCTGCTGGCCGCCATCAAGCAGCGCGAGGTCGACGAGCGCAAGGAGCTGACCGACGCCGACGTGCTGGCCATCATCGACAAGATGATCAAGCAGCGGAAGGACTCGATCACGCAGTTCGACGCGGGGAACCGCAAGGATCTCGCCGACGCCGAGCGCGCCGAAATCGCGGTGCTGTCCGCCTACCAGCCGGCCGCGCTGGCCGACGCCGAAATCGACGCCGCCATCGACGCGGCGATCGCGAAGACCGGGGCGATCGGCCCCGCCGGGATGGGCAAGGTGATGGCGGAGCTGAAGCCGCAACTCGCCGGGCGCGCCGACATGGCGCTCGTGAGCGCCCGGACCAAGGCAAGGCTCGCGCGCTGACCGCCGCGGGCACGCTGCGTCGGCGTCGGTCCCCTGCCTGCGGCGGCGTCGCGGGAGAGGCTCCGCACGCCGACGCGCGGCGCCCAAAATGCCGCGCCCGCCCCCTGTTCGCTTGCCGCGGGGCGCCTATAATCAAGACGTTCCCTGCCGTGTGGCGCGTCCCGTGCGGTCGGACATCCGTAACGTCCGGCCGCACTTGGCGCTGCCCGGGGTCGGCAACGGCTTTATGCGCGGCGGTTCCACGGCGCACGCTGAGACCCGCGGACGCAACACGCGTTCCGCATCCACAAGCCGATGATTCCGAACGATTTCATCTCGACGCTTCTCGGACGCGTCGACATCGTCGACGTGGTCGATCGCCACGTCCCGCTCAAGAAGTCCGGCGCGAATTATCAGGCGTGCTGCCCGTTCCACAGCGAGAAGACGCCGTCGTTCACCGTGAGCCCGACCAAGCAGTTCTACCACTGCTTCGGCTGCGGCGCCCACGGAACGGCGATCGGCTTCCTGATGGAGTACGCCGGCAAGTCGTTTCCCGACGCGGTCGAGGAACTTGCGCGCGACGCCGGCCTCGAGGTGCCCCACGTCGAGCGCGCGGGGGAGAAGGAGCGCCGCGAGGAAGCGGCCGATGCCACGGTCACGCTGCTTGCCGCCGCGCGCTTCTACCGCGCCCAGTTGAAGGATTCGCCCCGCGCCATCGACTACCTGAAGGGCCGCGGGCTCACCGGCGAGATCGCCGCGCGGTTCGGCGTCGGCTACGCTCCGGACGGCTGGCAATCGCTCGCCGCGGTGTTCGCCGACTACGCCGACGCCGCGCTCGACGCCGCCGGCCTCGTGGTCGCGGGGGACGGCGGCAAGCGTTACGACCGGTTCCGCGACCGCGTCATGTTCCCCATCCACGACAGCCGCGGGCGCGTGATCGGCTTCGGCGGCCGGGTGCTGGGCACCGGGGAGCCGAAATACCTCAATTCCCCCGAGACCGCGGTGTTCTCGAAGGGCCGCGAGCTGTACGGCCTGTTCCTCGCCCGCGACGCGATCCGGGATGCCGGCTGCGTGGTGGTCGTCGAAGGCTACATGGACGTCGTCGCGCTGGCGCAGCACGGCGTCGAGAACGCGGTGGCGACGTTGGGAACCGCCACCACGCCGGTGCATGCGCAGAAGCTGTTCCGGCTGACCGATACGGTGGTGTTCTGCTTCGACGGCGACGCCGCCGGGCGCAAGGCGGCATGGCGTGCGCTGGAGAACACGCTGCCGGTGCTGTCGGACGGCAAGAACGCCCGGTTCATGTTCCTGCCCGACGGCGAGGATCCCGACGATTTCGTCCGCGCGCGCGGCCGCGCCGCGTTCGAGCAGGCGGTCGCCGGGGCGACGCCGCTGTCCGAATACCTGGTCGGTGCACTGTCCGCGCAGCATCCGCCAACTTCGGCCGAGGGGCGCGCGGCGCTGGTCAACGCCGCGAAGCCCCTGGTTGCGCAGATCGGCGCGCCCGTCCTGGCGACGCTGATCCGCCGCCGGATATCCGCGCTCGCCGAACTGTCCGACGAGGAGGTGCGTGGCTTTCTTCCCCAGGCCGAGCGTTCGGCCGCCGCGACGGCGACCGTGGACCGCCGCGGGCGTTCCGCGCGGCTGCCGGTGCGGCGCGCGCCGTCGCTTGCCCGCGAGCTCATCGCGGCGATCCTGCTTCGGCCGGAGCTTGCGGCGACGATGGCGCTTCCGCGCCCTGCCGACGGGACCCCCGAGGGCAATGCGCTGGCCGCGCTGGTCGACGCCTGCCGCGCCCCCGGCGCTCCGGCGTCGACTCCGGCCGTCATGCAGCAGTTCGCGGACAGCCTCCACGAGCCCGTCCTGGCGGAAGCGCTCGCCACGGCCGAGGACCATGCCCTTACCGCCGACGACGCCGAGGCCCGTCTGCGCGAGGGCGCCGACCGCTGGTGGATGTACGCGCGGCGCGCCGGCAAGGCGATCGAGCCCGCAGCCGCGCCCCCGTCGGCCGAGGAAGCGGAGCGCCTGCGGCAGATCGAATGGATCCGGAAGGCTCTTCCCGGCGAACGTTCGTCCGGTCCCGCCGGCGGTTCAGGGACAGGATGAGCTACTGCAAAGCCGTCGCCGGATGCTATAATTTGTGGTTTTTCCGCGCCGACCCCACCTAGGTGTGACCATGGCCAAAAAGCCTTCCAAAAGCGCGCGCAAGCCGCAGTCCAGGACCCGCAAGGGCAAGGCGAAGCCCGTGGCCCGGGCGGCACGCCGGGCCGCGCGCAAGCCGTCCGTCAAGCCCGGGGGCCGAAAGCCGGCGGCGAAAAAGCCCGCCGTCGTTGCCAAGAAACCGCCTGTGAAGAAAAAGACCGTCACCCACGCCAAGCATGCGGCCAAGCCGGCCGCGACGACGAAAACCGGGGCCCGGCCGACGCCGGCCGTCGCGCCGAAGGCCGGCGCCGTTGCATCCAAGGCGGGCAAGCCTGTCGCCGTCGCGCCCCTGAAGACGGCCGCGGCCGCCAGGCTGGTGGTGGTGGGCAAGCCCGCGCCGGTCGGCAAGCCTGCGCTGGCCGGCAAGCCCGCGCTGGCTGGCAAGCCTGTGCCGGCCGGCAAGCCTGCGCCGGTCGGCAAGCCTGCGCCGGTCGGCAAGCCTGCGCTGGTCGGCAAACCTGCGCCGGCCGGCAAGCCTGTGCCGGTCGGCAAGCCCGCGCCGGCCGGCAAGTCCGCAGCCGGCAAGTCCGCAGCCGGCGCCAAGCCCGCCGCCGCCGCCGCGGCCGCGACCGGTCACAAGCCGTCCGCCGGCGAGATCGCCGCGCGCATCGCCAGCAAGCGCGCCGAAGACGCCACGCACAAGAAGGGCAAGAACGGGCGCCACGCCGAGGCCGCCCCGCGCGAGCTCACGCCGCAGGACGTCGAGGCGCGCAAGCGCCGCCTGAAGAACCTGATCGTGCTCGGCAAGGAGCGCGGCTACCTCACCTACGCCGAGATCAACGACCACCTGCCCGAGGACATCCTCGACGCCGAGCAGATCGAGGGCATCATCTCGATGATCGGCGACATGGGGATCCAGGTCTACGACGAGACCCCCGACGCCGAGACGCTGCTGATGTCCGAGACCCCGGCGACCGTGCCGGCGGAGGACGTCGAGGAAGAAGCGGAAGCCGCGGCGTCGACGCTCGACTCCGAGTTCGGCCGCACGACCGACCCGGTGCGCATGTACATGCGCGAGATGGGCTCGGTCGAACTGCTGACGCGCGAAGGCGAGATCGAGATCGCGAAGCGGATCGAGGAGGGTCTGAAGCACATGATCCTCGCGATCTCCGCCTGCCCGATGACCGTGCAGCAGATCCTCGACCTCGCCGACAAGATCGGCAAGGACGAGCTCAAGATCGACGACGTCGTCGACGGCCTGCTCGACTTCAACGAGGAGCTGACCGCGATCGGCGAGGAGAGCGAGAGCGAGACCGAGGCGGACGAGGAGGACGAGGCCGATCCCGGCGCGATCGAGAGCGAGAACCTCGAACGCCTCAAGGTCGCGGCGCTCGAGCGCTTCAACACGATCCGCAAGTTCTTCGCGCGCATGCTCGCCGTCCTGCAGAAGGAAGGCCACAAGGCGCCGAAGTACCTCGACCTGCAGAAGAAGATCTCGGCGGAGCTCATGCAGATCCGCTTCTCAGCGCGCATGGTCGAGAAGCTGTGCGACAGCGTGCGCACCGAGGTCGACAATATCCGCCAGATCGAGCGCAAGATCCAGGACCTCGTCGTCCACAAGGCCGGCATGCCGCGGCCCGAGTTCATCAAGAAGTTCCCGGACAACGAGACGTCGCTGCGCTGGATCGACCGTGAGGTGTCGGCGCACCATCCCTACAGCGAGCAGCTCGCCAAGTACCGCCAGGCCATCGTCGAGCAGCAGCAGAAGCTGATCGCCCTCCAGCAGCGCGTGATGATCCCGCTGCGCGACCTGAAGGAGATCAACAAGCAGATGTCGACCGGCGAAGCGCGCGCCCGCAAGGCCAAGCGCGAAATGACCGAGGCGAACCTGCGCCTCGTGATCTCGATCGCCAAGAAGTACACCAACCGCGGCCTGCAGTTCCTCGACCTGATCCAGGAAGGCAACATCGGCCTGATGAAGGCCGTCGACAAGTTCGAATACCGCCGCGGCTACAAGTTCTCGACGTACGCCACGTGGTGGATCCGCCAGGCGATCACGCGCTCGATCGCCGACCAGGCGCGCACGATCCGCATCCCGGTGCACATGATCGAGACGATCAACAAGATGAACCGGATCAGCCGCCAGATCCTGCAGGAGACGGGACTGGAGCCCGACCCGCAGACGCTCGCCGAGAAGATGGAGATGCCCGAGGAGAAGATCCGCAAGATCCTCAAGATCTCCAAGGAGCCGATCTCGATGGAGACGCCGATCGGCGACGACGACGACTCGCACCTCGGCGACTTCATCGAGGACCAGTCGACGGTGGCGCCGTCCGAGGCCGCGGTCAACGCGTCGCTGCGCGACGTCTGCAAGGACATCCTCGACACGCTGACGCCGCGCGAGGCGAAGGTGCTGCGCATGCGCTTCGGCATCGAGATGAACACCGACCACACGCTCGAAGAGGTCGGCAAGCAGTTCGACGTCACGCGCGAGCGCATCCGCCAGATCGAGGCGAAGGCGCTGCGCAAGCTGCGGCACCCGTCGCGGTCGGAGAAGCTGCGGAGCTTTCTCGAAGGCGAGTAAACCTATCTGCTGCGCTGGACGGTCAAAACGCCCCGGATCTCCGGGGCGTTTTTCATTGGCGCTGTGCGCGCTCGTGGGCGTTGGCGGAAATCGCGAACGCGATCAATCCGAATAGATACCGCCGCCTACGCACATGGCCACTCGATCCGGCCCGGAGCCCTCCGCGAGATAGCCTTGGGTCAACATGAAATCGCGTATCGCGGGCGACACGGTGTAGCGATGGTTGGAGTCGATGCGCTGGTTCCAAAGCCGGTAAACCGCGAGTTGATCGTAGCCGCACGCCCCGGTCACGGGGTCCGGAACCGACGCATAGAACGCATTGTCGGTTTCGAGCAGATAGTCAGGATGCGCCGTTTGGGCGGCGCTGCATTCCGCCGGTGACGCGGAAAAAAAATGCGAGTCGCCTTGGCTGGGTGGTATGTAAAGGCGACAGACGCGTCCCATGCCGGGCGGCGATTGGGCACCCCACGGAGGTACAAAGACGAGCGGCGCGGTCCATGCGGTGAAGAGTTCTCCAGTCCGCTTCCAGCCGGGGATGCGCCCGGAGTCGAGCGCATCAATATCAGGCTGTGACGCGCTGATGAAATAGTGGTCCAGCGCCTTGTTGTAGTACTCGATCACGGGATCGGCAATGGCGAGCAGGCCGACCATACGATCAGTGAAGCTGTGAACGAAGAAGCCCGAGGTTCCTGCGGGGTTTGTCGTCGGTCCATACGCGCGGGTCAGGACGGTATACCCATTGGCGGGCAACTCGTCGTAATCCCATACGTCGACTCCTGCAAAAACCAGCGTTCCGCCATCGGTCGGAAGAAAGCCCTGCGGCAAATCAAAATCGACCAGATCGTGGGGATACTGACGCGTTCCGACGAGAGCAAAGCGGTTGGCGGTCGACGGTCCGGGAAGATCGTTGGGGAGCGTGACGCTCTTTACGATCCCGTGGCGTGACGTCACCACGAGGGTAAGGCCCGTGAAATGCTCCTGGCCATCCAAACCCGACGCTTCCTGCAGCTGTATGTACTGAATCAGCCCGGCCTTGTCCGAAAACATCGCGGTCATGCGAAACGAGCTGTCGGCCGCACTGCAAATGTTGGATACCAAGGCTGTTGTCATCGCCAACACGATTGTGACCAATCGCTTCACCGCCATCTCCGCGGCTCGGCATTGAAGCCATGCCCTATCTCCAGTACCAATGGCAATACGCATGGTTGTCTCCTGGCGGCAGGTGCCTGCCCCGAATCGGAACGCCGCCTCGCAATTTCCGACTCGCTTTCGCGCTTTGACTAGGGACCTGCGATGCGATCCAACCGTGACTCGCCAAGTCACGGTCTTAACCGTCCCTAACGCTGTCCCGAGCGCGTCAGAGCGGCGAACACATTTCCACGCCATTCCGGCCGAAACCCTCCGGTACCCTTCCCTGCGCGATCGTCTGCGCACGCACGGAAAAATCGGTCGTGTAGCGGTGGTTGGGCATGTGATGCGCTTCCCCAGTGGCCTCCGGAAACAAGATCAACGGCTTCTACCTACCCACATCGACAAGCTGTCGGTGTCATAGCGCCCCCGTATGCATCCGCGTGCAAGCACCTCGCCGCGAACGACGGCACTGCTCCGACTTCAATTGCAGACGCGCAGTCGAAAGCATTCGAGCACCGCGAACGGCTCTCGGCAAGCGCGATCCGACGAAGACGATTAAAGGCCGACGAAGACGAAACAAATACGACGAGACGAGGCGAATCGCCGCGACGCGCGTCAGGTCACATCTGTCGGAACAGATGCGCGAATGGCTGGCTGACCTGGAGTTTTTCGTCACGATGCTTCAAGTGCAGCAGCGGATGGCCCCGCGCGTCTCTCGACACCTCTGCGATGGCACAAACGTTCACTATGGCGGATCGATGGATTTGCCAGAATCCGCGGGGTCCAGCACTTCGAGCAGTTCCTTGAGCGACAGGCGAATGAGCGACTCGCGGTCGGCGGTGACCAGCCGCGTGTATTTCGTGTCGGCCTGGAAGTAACAGATCTCCTCGACGGTGACCAGCCGAACGTTGGGGCCCGACTCCACGTTGATCCAGCGCAGGTACGCGCGCCTGCTCTCCGCCACGTTCGCCAGCTTGGCCACCAGGGCGTCGAGATTCGCGGGCTTGGCGGCCAGCCGCTCGCGCACGCGGGTACAGGCGACTAAAAGTCGCGCGGCGGTGACGGGCTTCATCAGATAGTCGACGGCGCCATGCTCGAATGCCGCCACCGCATGCTGGTCGTATCCGGTCACGAAGACGACATGGCAACGGCCGCTGGCGGCTTTCGCCACGTCGAGTCCCGAGCGCCCCGGCATCTGGATGTCGAGGAACACCACGTCGGGACGGTGCCGCTCCAGCAGTTGCGTCGCCTGCAGTCCATCCGTTGCCACCGCCACGATGTCGAGCTCCGGCCAGACCGCCGCCAGCAGCTTCCTGAGGCCGGTCCGCAGGACCGGCTCGTCTTCAGCGAGGATCGCCCGCGGCGGCAACCGGAACCTCGATGACGGCGACGACGCCCTGCGGTGTGTTGGCGGTAAGCTCCAGGCCCGCGGGCGAGCCGTAGAGGCCTAGCAGCCGTTCCCTAAGCATAGCGGTCGAGTCACCCGCCACCGTGGTCGTCGCGCGCGGCATTCCGTCGTCGCATATCCGCACGCGCAGCCGGTCGCCGAAAACGTCCGCGGCGATCGTGATCGTTCCGCCGTGCGGTAGCGGCTCGAGACCGTTGCGAAGTGCGTCATCGACGAGCGGCAACAGCACCATCGGCGGGAAGTCATGATCGCCGAGCTCGGGGCGCGCGTCGACCGTGAAATCGAGCCGGCTTCCCATCCGGATCTGCATGATCCGCAGATAGCTTTCGGCAAGCTGCAGCTCCTGCGCCACCGTCGACCGCTTGCCCCGCAGGTGGGGAAGCGCCGCGTGCAAATAGGCGATCAGGCTGTCGAGCATGCGGTCGCCGGCCCGCGGCTCGTGTTCGTAGAGCGCTTCGACCTGCCCCAGCGTTCCCAGCAGGAACCGTGGCTCGATCCGCGCCTGCATCATCGCCAGTCGCGAAGCAAGCACCTCGCGGCGGGCGGCGACGCGTTCGACCTCCGCCGCGTTGAACGCTTCGCGGGCCAGGCGCGCCGAGCGAAATCGCACGTAGACTGCAAGCGCCAGGCCACCGCTCAGTCCGATGTGCGTCACGGACCACATGACCCGGCCGAGCAGTTGGCGGGAATCGAGCAGCAGCTCGAAGCCGCCCTGGCTCGGCGAAAGACCCGGTATCAACACGTAGCTTGCAATCTCGATTGCGACCGCTGCGCACAGCGCTGCGAGGCCCGCCGCAACATAGCGGTGCAACCCGACGGGGTGGTGCGAAGCACCGTGCTCCGCAATGCTGACCGCAAGGAGAAAGGCATAGGCGCCCGCAAGGAAGACCGCGGCGCCACCCAGGTACATTGTGAGAGTGAATTCGCTGTGTCCCTTGCCAGTCAAATTCGGCACGGCTTTCAGCAATGGAGACAGCAAACCGATGGAGTTGGCCAACAAGAGCATCAGCGCGATGACGGTAGTCCACGTCCACTGCTGCAGCGTGATTCCCCGCCATGCCTGAAGAACGGCGTACGGGAAGCGCGAGATCTCTCCGAGGGACGCTGTTGCAGCACCCGGCATGGCGATTCCCGGTCTCATGCCGCCGCGCGTTCCGTCGAGGCGCTTTCGATAGGCAGCTCGATCTTCGCCGCGATGCCGCCACCGGGATTCGCGTCGAGCGTCAGCCTGCCCGCCGCGCCGTAGAGCGCCGTCAGCCGGGCGCGGGTGTTGGCCAATCCGACGCCGCTGCCGAAGCCCTTCGGGAATCCCACGCCATCGTCGATCACCAGGACGCGAAGACGCCCGGCCGCGCGTTCGGCCCGCAGGGTGATCGTCCCTCCCTGCGGCAACGAGCCCAGCCCGTGCTTGATCGCGTTTTCCACCAGCGTGAGCAGCATCATCGGGGGAAACGTCATGTCCAGCAGCTCGTCCGGAACGTCGACAACCACGTCGAGACGTTCACCCATCCGCACTTTCAGCACTCGCAGGTAGGCCTGCGCCAGCTCGAGCTCGCGAGCGAGCGTCGAACGCTGCTCGCGCATCTGCGGCAGCGCCGTCCGCAGGTAGGCGGCAAGGTCGTGAATCAGCGGCCTGGCACGCGCCGGCTCGGTCTCGTAGAGCAGCTTGACGTTCGCCAGCGTGTTGAACAGGAAGTGCGGCTCGATTTGCGCCTGCAGCGCCTGCAGATGCGCCTCGATCGTCTGGCGGTCGAGCGACAGCTTGTCCAAACGGGTCGCGTGCAGCGCGCGCGAGTCTTCGCGTTCCCGCTTGAACAGGTACAGCAGCGCCGTCGCCATGCCTCCGTAGAGGAGCGCCCTGGCGGTATACGTGACGATGAACACACCCTGCCGGCCCGCCGCCGCCTTGAGCACGTTCGCGGGCTGCGTATAGAAAAACGCCAGCCCGTAGACCAGCGCGCCGAGGACGACGGCCAGCGACAAGGCGAGGACTCGCACGCGTCGTCCACGGTTTGTCGTCGCATTGTCGGCAACGGTCACCGCGAACAGCATCGGCAGCGCGAAGAGGAACTGCCTCGCGAGGAAAAGAGCGAACCCCGCCACCGTTCCGCCATCCGGCATGCCGCAACCGATCTGGGAGATGCACTGGCTCTGCTGTCGGGTGGTGAGAACGGCGCAAATCAGCAACACGAAACCCACCCGGCCCATTGTCAAACCGTGCAGATAGCCATTCGCATGCGGCACGCGATAAGCGCCGGTGCCACGCCGCCCCAACTGGCGCCGGGCCGAAGGCAAGCGCGTGGCGGCGATGGGGGGAAGTTCGTGCATGGCGCCTCGTCAGCGGCAACCCGGGGTCACGACAGTTCTCGGACGTTTCCGGATACGACAAAGGCGGAAGCCTATTCCGATCGTGGCTCATTCGCCAGATTCCGGGGCCGACAGCGCCGACCCCGTCGCGTGCCCTACCAGCTTGCGCAGAACGCGATCCGATCGGGACCCTCGCCTTCGGCGATCCAGCCGTTGGCGACCATGGCGTCGCGCGTCGCGCGATCGGTCGTGTAGCGGTGGTTGGAGTCGGCGCGCCCGTTCCAGACCCGGTAAACGGGGGTACTGAAGCCCGACCGCGGATACCTGGCGCACACCGCGTCGCCGTACGCCTCGTCGACCGGCGCGACGACGAAGGCGGACATCGTTTCCAGATAAAACTCGGGGAAGCGCGACTCGACGGTCGCGCACTCGTCCGCAGAAGCGGAGAAGAAGTGCGAGTCGCCCTTCTCTGGCGGAATGTAGAAGCGGCAGACGGGCACGTTGAAGTCCGGCACGTCCTTCGACGGCGCGGCCCAGACCGAGATGGTCTGTCCGGTGGCGGCCCACCCGGGCGCCCTGCCCGATTCAATCGCGTCCAGGTCCGGCGCCCACGGCGTGACGAAATAGTGGTCGAGCGCCGTGTTGTAGAACTCCACCGCATTGATCGGGGTTTCCGCGACGACGATCGACCCGCCCGAGGTCCCAGGTCCGGCCTGCGGCTTCTGGAAGGAGCGCGCGCGCGCCGGCAGGCTGCGGCTGTCCCGGTCGATCGCCGAGATCCCGTCGGTCGGCAGGTTATGGAACGGCACGTAGTCGATCCCGGCAAAGTCGAGCGTCCCGCATTCGACGGACAGGAAGCGATCGGGCATGACGAAATCGGGCGCGAGCAGGTTCCAGTCGCCGGCCGCCGCGCAGCAGATAGCGCCGTAATATGGGATTCCCGCCCGGGTCGCGATGAGCACGGTCTCGTTGGCCGTCGCGCTGCTGGGAAGGTCCGCGGGAAAGACGAATTCCCTGATCGTCCCCCAATGGTCGATGCGCAATGCGCGGCCGGCCAAATGATGCTGGCCGTTCAGGCCCGCGCTCTCCTTGAGCTGGATGTATTGAATGCTGCCGTCGCGGTTGGAATAGACCTGCGTGATGCGGAACGAATTGTCCGAAGCGATCGCTCCGCGAAAGGTGTATGTCCGGCCCGCGAAGTTGGTCGCCACGGCGTTGGCCACACCATTGGGCCCGCCGTCCCCGTCGAACCAGAGTCCACGCACCCCGTCGGCCGGCATGTCGTAGGAAGCGCTGTTGACGCCTACCCTGATGGAACCAACCGGGACGAAGAGGAACCCGTTCGGGATCACATAGTCGGGTGTGACCAGGCCGAGATCGGCGAAACCCTGGGTCGCGACCAGGAACGTACGGTTGATCGCACCGCCGGGGAGGTCGCCGGGGAAAGTGTACGAGTGCGTCAGCGTTCCGCTGCTGGAAACGAGCGTTTGCCCGGCGAGCCGGTTCGAATCGACGTTGTTCATCAGGACGAACTGCACGGATCCGTCGGCGTTGGAAAACAGCTCGTCGATCGCAAAGAAGGGTGTCTGGCCGACGGCAGCGCCACTCATCGACAAGCCAAGGACGACCGCGGCGAACCATGCCCGCGCAGCTTGGCGCAACTCTAGGATGTCCATCGTCATCGCCTCGCGTGGAAGATTGCCGGCGCCGCGTCGATACGCTTCGACCAGCGCCTCCAGCGGCATTCGAGCACCGTACCCGGAGCGCGCCAAGGACGATCCGACGAAACCGAAACAACTGCGACGAAGGCCGGAAAAAGGCGATGGGCGCCGCCGCCAAAAGGGCGCCTGGATGCCCGCGGCCTTCAGTCGAAGGCGAGCGACACCCTCGCGTAGAACACGCGACCGCGCGGATCGGCGTAGCGCGGGTCGTACATCACCTGACCGAAGTTGCTCTGATTGCTGAAGGGCGGCGCGCGATCGAAAAGATTCCGGATCCCGAGCGCAAGCGTCGTGCGACTGAATCCGGAGTAGATTCCCTGCGCGTCCCAGACATCGTTGGTGCCGACCGTGCGCTGGTTGTTGAGGCCGTCGGGCTTTTCGTCGGTGTAGGCCGACGAAAAGGTCTGCGCCAGCGTCGCGCCCCACGGTCCATAGGTCCAGTCGAGCGCGAGGTAGTGCCGCCAGCGCGGGACGGCGCCTCCGACCACGCTGCGTCCGACACCGGACGTGTAGTTCACGCCGTCGAGTTGCTGCTGCCAGCCCGCGACGTAGGTGCCGTTCATCTTGACGCCGAAGCGGCCGGCGCCGGTGTCGATCGCGCGATACGCGAGGTTGACGTCCACACCCGACGTGCGCAAGTTCCCGAGGTTCTGCTGCGTTCCAACCACGTACTCGATGGGGCCGGGCAGGGCCGGAAACGCCGCGTCCACCGGACCGCGGATGAAATTCGTCTCGCTGAACCGATCGAAGTTGTTGAACAGCGTGACGTCGCTGAGCGCGCCGATGCTGTCGGACTTGTCGATCTTCCAGTAGTCGACACCGACCGAGAGCCCTGGTGCGGGCTCCCAGACGACGCCGGCATTGAACTGTTCGGATGTCTCGGCCCCGAAGCCCGGGATTGCCGCCGTTCAGGATGGCGAACGACGTGTTGCAATCGGCGACGGCGTGCGTCGTGGGACACCGCAGGGGGTCGCTGTAGCGGTTCCGCGTGAAATTCGCGGACACCGGGAAGTGCAAGTCAGGAACGGTGGGCGCGCGAAATCCGGTCCCCCACGAGGACCGAAGAAGAAGCGATTGCACCGGCTGCCACCGGAGGGCGATTTTCGGATTCGTCGTCCCGCCGAAATCGTCGTAGCAATCGTAACGCAGAGCCAGTTGCGCTTCCAGCTCCCGCGCAATCGGCACGTTCAGCTCGGCGAATACCGCCTGCGCCGACCGCGCGCCGCTTGACGACTTCACGACGATGGAGCCGATGATATCGCCGGAGGATTGTTCCGGAGAATAGGTGATATCGAGCCGCTCTCGCCGCGCTTCCGCGCCCAGCGCGAGCGCGAGCGGTCCCGCGGGCAGGTCGTGGATCTCTTTCGAGGCTCGAAGCTCGAACGAGCTCGTGGTGGCATGGTCGTGGAAGACCTCTCCGTTGACCTCGGTGCTCGCGAGCAGCGCATCGCCGTCGGGTCCCGAGGGACCGAACGGATTGACGAGGCCGGATGCCATCGCTGCGATCAGGCGCGAAGCGGAGACGCGGCCGCCCGTGCCGAACAGCTTCTGCGTGTTCGCACTGTAGATCCACGTAGCGTCGTAGTTCCAGTTCGCCGCCGACCCCTGGCGCCGAGGACCAGATGTTGCGCGTCGGTCTGCACATTGTCGGTGATCGGTCCGAGGTCCACGGCGCGATAGAGCAACGTCAGATCGCCAGTCAAGCCATTGGCGGCGGCGAATTCGGTCGGATAAAACGGACCACCCGCCGGATAGACGAGCGGGCGGCGGGCAGGGTTGAAATTCTCCGAGCTCGGCGCCGGATTGCGCGTCACCACGTAGCGGTTGTAGGCATAGAGATACTCGGCGAAGAGTTGATGTCCGGGGGCCCACTGCCAGGTGGCCCGCCGAGCACGTTGGTGCGCTCGATGTCGGGAATGAGGTTGACGACGGCAAGCGTGTCGTGCACGCACTGCCGGGTCCCGGGAAGCGGAATAGCCACCGGCGGCGCGCAACCCGACGCAAACGAGGGGTTGATCAGCGTCAATCCCGAGGCGCGGATGTTAGCGGGAAACGTTTCGGACAGGATGATGTTTGCGCCTTCTGCCGGTCGATAGCTGGTGCGCGAGAAGGACCGGTCGCGCGCGTGCAGCGGTTCATCTTTTTGATAGCTGGCGACGACAAAGGCATTGAAGCGGTCGGCCGCGAGATCGCCGTAGCCGGCAGCCAACGTGGCTTGCCATTGCGACGCTCCGCCGTGCTGCGCTATGCGTGCCGTAGGCCGAGAGCTGTGCGCCGCTGTATTGCTGGCGAAGAATGAAGTTGACGACCCCGGCCATCGCATCGGCGCCGTAGATCGCCGACGCGCCATCCTTCAGAACCTCGATGCGCTCGATGGCCGCGACTGGGATGAAATTGAGATTCACCGTGCCGCCGTTGGCGGCGTAATTGGCCACGCGCCGTCCGTTCAGCAGCACCAGCGTCGACCCGTCGCCCAGGCCTCGCAGGTTCGCGCTCGACAGCCCCGCCTGGGTATACCCGGCGGCCGTGTTGAACGGCGTGTCGGTTCTGCCGACGAGGTTCGCGGAGACCTGGCTCATGACCTCCGCTGCCGTGATCGCGCCGCTTCGCGCGATGTCCTCGCGCGTGATGATCTGGATAGGTAGCGCGGTTTCCGCGTCGGGACGCGAATGTGCGAGCCGGTGACGATCGACCTTCTCGATCTTCGCGCACTTCGGTGGATTCCTGCTGCGCGAAAGCCGGCAGTGCGACACCCAGCACAGCCCGCTGCACCGAAACAGCCTGCGTGTGCCGACGATAACCCCTTTCCCGCGCCAAGCTCGCGCAATCCGCTTCTACATCATGACTCCGTCTGTGCGACAGCGCCTAGATGCACCACGCGACTCCCGCTGGCCCATAACCTTCGGGTATCCAACCCTGTGCCAGCATCGGAATGCGCCGGGGAAGGCTGTCGTAGATATAGCGATGGCCGGAGTCTGCGCGCCGGTTCCACAACCGGTATACCGGCCTGGACGGGACCGGGCAAGCGCCGGTGTCCCGGTCTGGCAGAATCACGTAGAACGCCACTTTGCTCTCGAGCACGAACGACGGAAACTTCAGCGCCACCTCCTCACATTCCTCGGCGAACGCGGAGAAAAAATGCGAGTCTCCGCGCGCAGGTGGAATGTAATACCGGCAGACGGGCACCGCGACCTGCCCGTACGTGGAGCAACAGTGAAACGGTAAGGGCACGGAGAACCCCCCTAACGAATATCCGGTAGGTTGCCATCCCTTGATCCGCCCTGATTCGATCGCGTCGATGTCGGGCTCCGAAGCTGTGATGAAATAGTGATCGAGCGCCGCGTTGTAATACTCGGTGGCGTTGACGAAGTCGACGTGCTCCGAAAAATTGCTCAACGCGTAGGAGCGCCCGCTGGCACTTGCCGTCGCTCCGGAGCGGAGCAACGCGGTCGAGCCGTCGGTGGGCAGCGCGGCGAACGTCCACGGATCGCGCCCGTCGAGATCGATCGTCCCGCCGTCGGTCGGCAGGAAGCGCACGGGCATGACGTAGTCGGGAGGCAGTGGCGGTGCCGGCCCGAAATCGTCCGACGACCAATCGGCGACTGAGGACACGAGCAACGATCCGCCTGCCGCAAAGCCGGCGGGCGGGTCGTTCGGAATCACGTAGCGCTTGACAACATCGCCGTGTCTCACGGTGATGACCGAACCGGCGAGCGGCGTGACCTTCGCATCGGGCGAGTCTTCGACCAGCTGGATGTACTGAAAATATCCGCCCTGGTCCGAGTAAAGCGCCTCGATGCGATAAGCCGCAGCGATCGCTCCGGGACACGCGGCGCTGGCTGCCGCCAGGCCAACGGCGAGCGCGGCGGTCGTTCTGGCGGCGCGATAGAGTCTTGCCTGGTCATGAATCCCGTCATGGCGTCAGCAGGAAACCGTGCCTTACGCCGGCGACGTCGTACGTACCCACGATGTCGGCACGCGAATTGATTCCCAGCGCGCGCGTCGAAGCGGCGCCGGGAACGTCGATGGTGCTGAAGCGGGTGAAGTCGCTGTCGTGCAGGAAGAAACCGTGGTTCACGCCGGCGAGAAGGTAGACACCGACGACGTCACCCTGCGCATTGATGCCGCGCGCGTTGGTCAGCGTCGCGCCTGGAATCTGGAACACCGTGTAGGTGCCATGCTTGTCCAGCGCCCAGGCGAGTTGCCGGCCGGCCGTGTCGATCAGCCGCCCGACGACGTCGCCGCGCGAGTTGACCGATGTCGCGAACGCATGCGCGGAGCCCGGCGGCGTCAGCTGCGCATACTGGCCGTGGCGCAAGATCCACGCGAATCCGAGCTGGCCGAACGCTTGCCCGAGCTTGAATTCGCCGACCAGCGTTCCATTCGCGCTGATGCCGAGCGTAAAGCTCCCGGTCGTCGCCCCCGGATAGTCCTGAACGAAGTAGTCAGCGCCGGACTGGACAAAGCCATGCCATTGATTGCCGGATCCAGGAAAAAGCCGGCGGCATCGCCGGAGGCGTCAATGGAAAGGGCGAAGGTCTGGAGCGCGCCCGGGTAGTCGATCGGCGAGAAGACGCCGTCGCGCAAACGGAATCCGTGTATCGTACCGATGCCGTCGGTGTAGAAGCCGACGACCTCGCCCGACGCGCTGATGCCGGTTGCCTCGGTCGAGACCGCGCCGGGAAAATCGATCGTCGCGTACGTGTCGGCACGCGACGGCTCTGCGACATTCGCGAGCACGATAAACGAAAGAATCACGATTGCTCTGGCGATGACTTTCATGAGCCCGTATCCCAGGGTGAGCAGGTTTTGACGGAGCTCATTCGAGCAGGCCCAATGACGACGGGCAACGGCCATCTGACGAAGGCGAAGATACGCCGACGAGGGCCAGAAAATGAGGACGAGCGGTTCCGGGCCGCGAAGTTGTCGAGACGGAACCGCCCCGCGAGCTGCATAGTTCGAGAACCGGACGCCAGAACCCGATGCGCGCGATGATCCTTCGCTCGGCCGGGACGCCGCTCGAACTCTCGGCGCTCCCGATGCCCGTCCCCGGTCCGGATGAAATCCTCGTCGAGGTCCATGCCTGCGGCGTCTGCCGCACCGACCTCCACGTCGTCGACGGCGAACTCGAAAACCCGAAGCTGCCGCTCGTCCCGGGGCACGAGATCGTCGGGACGGTCGCAGCGCTCGGGCCCGCCGTGACCTCGTTTCGCGTCGGCGAGCGCGTCGGCGTGCCGTGGCTCGGCCATACCTGCGGCACCTGTCCGTACTGCCTCGCGCACCGCGAGAATCTTTGTGACGCGCCGCAATTCACCGGCTACACGCGCGACGGCGGCTACGCCGAGTACGCAGTCGCGGACGCGCGCTACGCGTTCGCCTTGCCCGAGGGCGCGGGCGACGCCGCCCTCGCGCCATGGATGTGCGCCGGACTGATCGGCCACCGCGCGCTGCGCATGGCCGGCGACGCCGCGCGCGTCGGCCTCTACGGCTTCGGCGCCGCCGCGCACATCGTCGCGCAGCTCGCACGCCACGAAGGCCGGGAGATCTTCGCGTTCACGCGGCCCGGCGACGCTGCGGCGCAGCGGCTCGCGCGCGAGCTCGGCGCCGCGTGGGCGGGCGGCAGCGACGAGCGCGCGCCGGCCGAGCTCGACGCGGCCCTCATCTTCGCGCCGGTCGGGGCGCTCGTTCCCGTGGCGCTCGCGGCCGTCCGCAAAGGCGGCATCGTCGTCTGCGCCGGGATCCACATGAGCGACATCCCGGCCTTCCCCTATTCGATCCTCTGGGGCGAGCGCCGGATCGTCTCCGTCGCCAACCTGACCCGGCAGGACGGCATCGATTTCATCGCCCGTGCGCAGGCCGCGACCCTACAGACGCGTGTCGTCGAGTATCCGCTGGCTGCGGCCAACGATGCGCTCGCCGATCTCCGGCGTGGAGCGATCGCCGGCGCCGCCGTCCTTCGCGTGCGCTGACCCTTTCGGGCGACGTCCCTCGCGGGGCCGCCTGCCCTTCAGCTTCGATCGCGCGACGACAGCGGCATGGCGATCAGCTCGAGCGGCTTGCGCTCGGCGTCCACCCCCAGCCCCGCCTCGACCGCAGCCGCGACGAGCATCAGCACCGCGCCCAGCACGTAGCCGTAGTACACCGAGTCGCGCGCGCCGGTGCCGATGAGCGCGCCGAAGAGCCAAGGCGCGGCGATGCCGCCGATCGCCGTGCCGGCGGCGTAAAAGATCGCGATGGCGAGCGCGCGCAGCTCGAGCGGGAACACTTCGCTGATCGTCAGGTAGGCGGCGCTCGCCGCCGCCGACGCGAAGAAGAAGATCACGCACCAGAGCAGCGTCTGCGCGACCGCCGACAGCATCCCGGCGGCGAACAGCGCGCCGGTGATCCACAGCAGGATCGCGCTGAGCGCATACGTGGCCGCGATCATCGTGCGGCGGCCGACGCGGTCGAACAGGCGCCCGAGCAGGAGCGGGCCGGCGAAGTTGCCGAGCGCGAATGGCAGCAGGTACAGCCCGGTGCGCGCCGCGGGTACGTCGTAGAAGCGCGTCAGGACCAGCGCATAGGTGAAGAAGATCGCGTTGTACAGGAACGCCTGCGACGCGATCAGCACGAAGCAGAGCACGGTCCGCCGCGGATAGTCGCGCAGCAGCGTGCGCGCGACGATGCGCAGACCCACGCGGACGTGCGCGTGCACGGCGAGCCCGCCGTCCGGCGGGGCGGCGGACGCCTCCGCATGGCGCGGCGTGCGCGCCTCGATCGCCGCCACGATTTGCCCGGCCTCGTCGTGGCGGCCGTGGATCATCAGCCAGCGCGGACTCTCGGGGATGAACCGGCGTGCGAGCAGGACCGCGAAGCCGAGTATCGCGCCGGTAAAGAATCCGACGCGCCAGCCGGTGTCGATCGGCAGCCGCGCGGGGTCGAGCAGCACCAGCGTGGCGAGCGCGCCCACGGCTGCGCCGATCCAGTAGCTGCCGTTGATCGACAGGCTGACGTGGCCGCGGACGCGGGCGGGAATGAGCTCGTCGATCGCCGAGTTGATCGCCGCGTATTCGCCGCCGATGCCCGCGCCAGTGATCACGCGGCATACGGCCATGCTGGGGAAGTCCCACGCGAACGCGGTGAGCAGCGTGCCGGCGAGATAGATGCCGAGCGTGACGAAGAACAGCCTGGCGCGACCGTACCGGTCGGTCAGGTGGCCGAACACCAGCGCGCCCGCGACGGCGCCGGCGAGATAGAACGAGCCCAGCCCGCCGATCTGCGCGCCGTCGAGGCCGAGCGTGCGCGGATCCTGCAGGACGGCCCCCACGGCACCCGTCAGCGTGACCTCGAGACCGTCGATCGCCCAGCTCGCGCCGAGCGCAAGCACGACGAGCCAGTGGAAGCGTCCCCAGGCGAGACGGTCGAGGCGGGCGGGAATGTCGGAGCGGGTCGGTGGCATGCGCGTCGCCGCGGCGCGGCAGCGAAGCGGCAACCCGGCCGCGCCGCCGGCAACGTACGTCGGTAGATCCGGTCAGCCGCGCATCGTCGAGCGCACGCGCGCGCTGCGACGGAAACGGTACACGAAGGCCGGCGGCATGTTCGCGAATGCCTTGCCGACGCACGCGACTTCTAGCCCGAGCCGATCGAGGATCGCCCGCGCGACCGGCGGCTCCAGTCCGTAGGTGAACTGGTAGAAGCACGCATCGCCGCGCAGGCGTTCGAACGCAGCCTCCAGCAGCGCCCCCACTCTCGCCGGCGACATGAGCAGCAGCGGAAGTCCGCTCACCACCGCGCCGGCCGGCTCGCCGCCGAACAGCTCGACGTCGCGCAGGCGCGTCGCGTCCATGAGCAGCACGCGGGCCTGCGGAAAGCTGCGCTCGAGACGGCGGGCGAAGACCCGGCCACGCTCGATCAGCGCCAGCCGGTCTTCGGGAATCCCGCGCCGCAGCAGCGAACGCGTGAACACGCCGGTGCCCGGACCGAGCTCGATGACCGGCGCGCATGCCGGCGTGATCTCCGCGGTCATCGCCGCCGCGAGCGACTCGCTCGACGGCGACACCGCCCCGACCTGCAGGGGATTCGCGAGCCACGCGCGCAGGAACGACAGCGTCGCCATCGACGCGCCCCGTTCGGCGCAGGACGCCGCGGTCAGCGAGTCGGAGAGACGCGCGGCCACGGCGCGCCGGGGTGGGAGTGGCGCCGTCAACGCAGCAGGAGCACCGGAAGGGGCGACGCCGCGACGACCTTCGCGGCGACGGAGCCGAGCATCAGGTGCGCGAAAGCCGTATGGCCCTGCGCGCCGAGCGCGATCAGGTCATGTCCGCCCTCGGTGGCCGCGGCGATGATCGCCGGCGCCGGCTCGCCGACGCGCTTCTGCGTCTCGAACGGGATTCCCCGTGCGGTCAGCTCGGCGATCGCCGGGGCGAGCGCGGCGTCGCATTCCTCGTCGTAGTAGCGCTGGAGCGCGTCGTGACCGGCCCACGCGGCGGCGCGCTTGAACGGCATCGTGTAATGGACGGTGACGACCGTCAGCTCGAACGGCGGCGCGAAGAGCGCCCGGCGCTCGGCGAGGCTCTTCAGCGCCGCAAGCGCGGGCTCGGAGCCGTCGGTGGCGAAGAGAATTTTCATGTCGTCAATGTTACCCGATTGCCGGGCACTCCCTGCAAGTCGCGCTCGACGATGACCTGCTCGGCGTCGTCCGGATCGTCGCGCACGCGAAAGCCGAGCGCGGCCGTGAACTTCAGCATGTTCGAGTTGGCGCGCAGCACGGTGCCCTCGAGGCGCACCAGCCCGCGGCGGCGCGCCGCCGCGAGCAGGCGTTCCATCAGCATCCGCGCGATGCCGCGCCCCTGCCATGCGTCGGCGACGACGACCGCGAACTCGGCGCTTTCGCCGTCGAAGTTCGCGATGTAGCGCGCGACGCCGACGAACGCCTCGCGGTCCCGAGCGTCCCTGGCGATCGCCACGAGCGCGAGCTCGCGGTCGTAGTCGACCTGCGTGAACCGCGCGATCATCGCCGGCGTGAGCTCGTGGAGCTGATAGAAGAAGCGGAAGTAGCGGGTCTGGTCCGACAGGCCCTGGACGAACGCGCGCTCGAGCGCGGCATCCTCGGGCCGTATCGGACGCACGGTCAGCCGCGTGCCGTCGGCCAGCGACGCGTCCCCGACAAGCTCGACCGGGTACGGATGAATCGCCATGTGGCGGTAGCCGGGTTGCGGGCGGCGTCGCGGATCGATCACCGCGCGCGCGCCCGTCACGATCGCGCGACCGTCGGCGACGACCACCGGGCGCAGCTCCAGCGTGCGCATCCAGGGCAGCGCGCACACCAGGGTAGACACGCCGATGAGGGCGTCGGTCAGCGCATCGCGCTTCGCGGCGGCGGGCGCAGCAGTCGCGCCCGCGCGCGGCGTCGGCGCGAGGACCTCGCCGAGGAGGTCCTGCGCCAGGCGGCGATTGAGCGGCGGGAGCATCAGCGCGAAACGCGCGCCCGCCTCGCGCGTCGCGTCATCGAACATGATGACCGGGCCGAACACCGGATCTGTCGCGACGCCGATCGCCGCCGGCGGCGCGGAGACGGTCACCGGTCGCAGCACGATCACCCGTCCGGTGTAACGGCCCCGCAGCTCGCCGCGGCGTGTCGTGTGAAGCTCGCCCCAGGCGCGCGCCAGCGCGGTGCGCGTGCGCGCATCGCGCCATGCCGCCGGCGAAGCGTCGTCGGTCTCCAGCATCATGCGCACGGGAAAGCGCAGGCGCCGCGCCGCGCTCTCCGCTTCCGCGAGGGTCTCGGCGACGCCGTGCGGCTGCACGGCGACGCCGAACGCGGCGAGGAGCGCCCACAGGTCGCCGGTCGAAAGGCGCGCGCGCCCTTCGCGTTCCGCCGCCACGCGCAGGCGCTCGGCGAGGCCGGTGTCGGGGAGCTCGGGCGCCGGCTGCGGCGGCGGCACTTCCAGCAGCCACGCCTGGTTGCGGCGGTACGCGGCGAGGAAGGAGAATGCGTCGACAGCGTTCTCCGGCGTGAAGAAGTTGGCGATGCCGCCGGCGTCCAGCGCGTCGTCGACTTCGCGCCGGTTGACCGCCCCCAGCCAGGCGCCCAGCACGGGCTTCGGCGACTCGCGGGCGACGGCAGCGACTGCGCGCGCCGAATCGGTCGCGCCGATCGCCGGTCGCGCGACGTGCAGCGCCACGACCGCGTCGACCCCCGGATCCGCGAGCGTGACGCGCACGGCCTCGGCAAAGAGCACGGCGGATGCGCCGCCGCGCACGTCCACCGGATTGGCGCGCTCGCTCGCCGGCGGCAGGATGGCGTCGAGCGCCGCGAGCGTCGCCGGCGCGAGCTTGGCGATCGACACGCGCCGCTCGCAGGCGTCGTCGGCGGCGAGGATCGCCGGCCCGCGTCCGTTCGAGACGATGCCCAAACGGTCGCCGCGCGGGACGCGGCCGTGCGCCAGGATGCGCGCCGCCGCGAAGAGCTGCGTATAGGTTCCGACGCGAACGGTGCCCGCGCGCATCAGCGCAGCGTCGAAGACGACATCCCGCGCCGGCACGCGCCGCGCTTCCAGCGAGCGGCCCGCCTTGAGCACGATCACCGGCTTGGTACGCGCCGCCGCGCGGAGCGCCGACAGGAAGGTGCGCGCGTCGCCGATCCGCTCGACGTACAGAAGGATGCCGTCGGTGACCGGATCGACGACCAGCGCATCGAGCAGCTCGCCGAAGCCGACGTCGATGCCGCCACCGAGCGTGATCACCGTCGAGAAACCGATACCCAGCGGCGCGGCGAAGTCGAGCATCGCGGCGCTCACCGCACCCGATTGCGCGACGATGGCGAGGCGCCCGGGCAGTGCCGCGGGCGCGCAGAACGTCGCGTTCAGGCCGATGTCGGTGCGGATCACGCCGAGCGCCCCCGGGCCGACGAGCCGGATTCCGCGCTTGCGCGCCAGCCCCGCCACCGTGCGCGACCACGCGCTTGCGGCCGTGCGATCCGCGCGCAGCGGAGCACTCATCAATACCGCGGCGCCGAGCGTACCTTTGCGTACGCCCTCCAGGATGTCCGGCACCGTATCCGCCGGTGTCGCGATGACCGCGAGATCGACCGGCTGCCCGATGGCCGCCAGCGATGCGTATGTCGGCTGCGCCAGGACCCGCGCATGGCTCGGATTGACGGCATGCAGCGTCCCCTTGTATTCCCCGCCGAGCAGGTTCTCGAAAACGATGCGGCCGAGCGACCCCGGCCGTTGCGATGCACCTACGAGCGCGACCGAACGCGGTGCGAGCAGCGGACGCAGGTAGTGGTGCATGCCCGATTCTAGCGGCGTATTGAGCGCGCGGGGCGCCGTCGGGTGCGCGGGCTATAATCCGGCCGCTGCGACCGTCGCGGCGCCGCCGCGGGCGCCGGGGCTGCGTGCAGCGCGATCCGCACGGGCCCGTAGCTCAGTCGGTCAGAGCAGACGACTCATAATCGTTTGGTCCCTGGTTCGATCCCAGGCGGGCCCACCCAGATCCCACTCGGCTTCTTCTGCGGTAGCGAAGCGACTCAGGCAAATGAACATGACGCGCTCGCCCCGGTCGCGCTGAACACGAACGATGTCGTTCACGCGAACGCTTGGGGCGGCTTTGCTCGCATGGCCGCTCGCGACGGGTGCACAGGACATCGAGCCGCGCATGTTCTCGAACGCGCCCGTCGGCGTCAACTTCCTGCTCGCCGGCTACGTCTATACTCGCGGCGGCCTCGCCCTCGATCCGGCACTGCCGATTGCAGACGCTCATCTGCAAACGTCGAATGCTGTCGTTGCCTACGCGCGAGCGCTCGACATCTTCGGAATGTCGGGCAAGGTCGACGTCGTGGTGCCCTACACCTGGTTGTCCGGTTCGGCGACGTACAACGGCGAGCCCGTCGATCGCGTCGTCGACGGCTTCGGTGACCCGGCAGTTCGCTACTCGGTCAATTTCTATGGCGCGCCCGCCCTCAGGCTCCCCGAATTCGCGAGCTACCGCCAGGACTTGATCATCGGCGGCAGCGTACGGGTCACTGCACCGGCAAGCCAGTACGACCCTGCGCGCCTCGTCAACGTCGGCACGCATCGCTGGTCGGTGAAGCCCGAGATCGGCGCATCCAAGGCGCGGGGCCCCTGGTTCTTCGAAGCAGCGGTTGCAGCGACATTTTTCACCGACAACCGCGACTTCTTCAACGGCCATACGCGGACGCAGGACCCGATCTATGCCGTGCAGGCCCATGTCATACGCAACTTCCAAGCGGGTATCTGGGCTTCGGTCGACGCGACCTACTACTGGGGTGGCAGGGTCTCCATCGATGGAGATCGCAATCGCGACGAGCTCGGCGACTGGCGCTACGGAGCAACGCTGACGCTGCCGGTCGATCGCTTCAGTTCGATCAAGGGATATGCGAGCGACGGAATTTCGACGCGCACCGGCGCCGACTACAAGCTCATCGGGCTCGTGCGGCAGTACCGGTGGGGCGGCGGGCTGTGACGGACCGCGGCGTCGCGCCCGCCAGCATATGCATCGTCGGCAGCGGCGCGGTGCTTCGGGGCGATCAACTTCGCCGCCCCTATCTCGATCCAATGCATGTGTGCAGGCGCGAACAGATTGACTGCGTCGCAGGGCGGGCAAGTCCGCCGCGGAGCAGGCTCACGATCCGCGCGAGCACTCCACGCCCATCTGTCTGCACACGGCGATGATGCGTTCGACGATCTGCGACGTAGGCGAGTCGGGCCCGATTTCGTGCGCCGACGACACCATCAGCTGGGTGAGGTTGTCGCCGAGGCCGATGGCCTGGATGCCGGCGTTGCGCCGCCCATCGGTGAATTCGACGCGATGCGACGCCGCATCGTCGCGCGTGACCGTGACGCCCTGCGCGGTGCGGATCGAGCGCTGCACGGTCTCGAACACGCGCTCCAGGGGGACGTCGACGATGACGGTCGCCGTGTCGTACGCCGTATCGCCTTTCGGCGAGGTCTGCGACATCTGCTCGATGCGCCCGACCGCGTGGCGCGCGAGGAACACCCACTGGGCCTGCGCGACACCGGTCCACGCGGAGAGGACGAGGACGGCAATCACGAAAGCCTTGCGGCGCGACATGGGTCCTCGCTGGCGGCGTGTCGATCGTGCGCGATTATGCGCAATTCACCCGCAGCGCGCCACCATCGGCGTCGCGGCCGTGGTGCGAAGCGCTGCCGTCTCGCGCCCGTAACCGCCGTAACGGCGGTGTCGGTCGCCGTGACAGATCGATTCCCGGGCCCGGAGCCCGCGCTCGCCCCGGGGCCTAGACGGCGAGGTGCGCGCGGACGTTGTCCGCGTCCATGTTCGCGCCGTCGCCGCGCGCCACGACTTCGCCGCGCGAGAGGACGACGTAACGGTCGGCGAGCGACTTCGCGAAGTCGTAGTACTGCTCGACCAGCAGGATCGCCATCTCTCCGCTGCCGGTGAGCTTGCGGATCGCCCGCTCGATGTCCTTGATGATGGAGGGCTGGATGCCCTCGGTGGGCTCGTCCAGGATCAGGAGCTTCGGCCGCAGCGACAGTGCGCGGCCGATCGCGAGCTGCTGCTGCTGGCCGCCCGACAGATCGCCGCCGCGGCGGCTCAGCATGTCCTTCAGCACCGGGAACATCTCGAAGATGAACGACGGCACGCCGGCGCCCCGCTTCTGCGTCGCGAGGCCCATCTGCAGGTTCTCGCCCACGGTAAGCCGGGGAAAGATCTCGCGGCCCTGCGGAACGTAGCCGATCCCCAGCGCGGCGCGCTGATACGGCCGCATCGCCGCGATGCTCCGGTCGTGCAGCCTGATATCGCCGGAGCGGATGGGCAGCAGCCCCATCAGGCACTTGAGCAGCGTCGTCTTGCCGACGCCGTTGCGGCCGAGCAGCGTCGTGCACTTGCCGTCCGGCACGTCGAACTCGACGTTGCGCAGGATGTGGCTGCCGCCGTAGTACTGGTTGAGCCTCGCGACGGAAAGCATGGATCGGGTCAGTCTCTCGATGGTGGCAATGGCGGCGCGGGGGTCGTCATGCCTCCCGCCGGGCAGCCCCAAGGGAGGCTTGCTCCCCCTCCGGGGGCAGCGAACGCAGTGAGCGCGGGGGTCGTCATGCCTCCCGCCGGGCAAGTGAGCGTGGGGGTCGTCATCTACCGAGGAACACTTCGATCACCTGCTCGTTCTCCTGTACCTGCTGCATCGAGCCCTCCGCCAGCACGTGGCCTTCGTGCAGCACGGTGACGCGATCGGCGATGCGCGCGACGAAGTCCATGTCGTGCTCGACGACGACCAGCGTGTAGTCGCCGGCGAGCGAGCGAAACAGCTCGGCGCTGCGCATCGTCTCGTCGTCGGTCATGCCGGCCACCGGCTCGTCGAGCAGCAGGAGCTGCGGCTCCTGCATGAGCAGCATGCCGATCTCCAGCCACTGCTTCTGGCCGTGCGACAGGAGCCCCGCCGTGCGGCCGGCCTCCGCCGTCAGCTTGATCGTCTCGAGGATCGCCATGATGCGGCCGTGCGCCGCCGAATCGAGCCGGGCGGCGAGCGTCGGCCACACGCGCTTGTCGGTCTTGCGCGCGAGCTCGAGGTTCTCGAACACCGTGTGGTTCTCGAATACCGTGGGCTTCTGGAACTTGCGGCCGATGCCGCGATCGGCGATCTCGGGCTCCGACAGCCGCGTCAGGTCGATCGTCTGCCCGAAGAAGGCGGTCCCCAGATCCGGCCGGGTCTTTCCCGTCACGACGTCCATCATCGTCGTCTTGCCCGCGCCATTGGGCCCGATGACGCAGCGAAGCTCGCCGGCGTCGATGGTCAGGTTGAGGTCGTTCAGCGCCTTGAAGCCGTCGAAGCTCACCGAGATCGATTCGAGGTACAGGATGCCGCGATGGCTGACGTCGACGCCTTCGCCGGCCACGCGCCCGGCGATCGCGCTGCCGCGGTCGGAGACGCTGCTCTGGATGGGGCCGGCGCCGCTCATGACGGCCTGCGCTTCCACAGGCCCGCGATGCCGCGCGGGAGGAACAGCGTGACCAGGATGAACACCAGGCCGAGCGCGAACAGCCAGTATTCGGGCAGCGTCTGCGTGAACCAGCTCTTGCCGAGATTGACGACCGCGGCGCCGATGACCGGGCCCACCAGCGTGCCGCGGCCGCCGACTGCCGTCCAGATCGCGATCTCGATCGAGTTGGCGGGCGACATCTCGCTCGGATTGATGATCCCCACCTGCGGCACGTACAGCGCGCCGGCGATGCCGCAGATGACCGCCGACAGCGTCCAGATGAACAGCTTGAACCACAGCGGGTTGTAGCCGGAGAACATCACGCGCGACTCGGCATCGCGGATCGCGGTGAGCACCCGTCCGAGCTTGGAGCGCACGATCAGGCGCCCCAGCAGCAGGAACCCGAGCAGCACGAGGCCGGTGATGACGAACAGCGCCATCCGCGTCGCCGGCGCCGTGATGGGGAAGCCGAGGATGCGCTTGAAGTCCGTGAAGCCGTTGTTGCCGCCGAAGCCCGTGTCGTTGCGGAAGAACAGCAGCATCGCGGCGTAGGTGAGCGCCTGCGTGATGATCGAGAAGTACACGCCCCTGATCCGCGAGCGGAACGCGAAGTACCCGAACACGAACGCCAGCAGCCCCGGCACGAGGACGACCAGCAGCGCGGCGTAAAGGAAGTGCCCGGTGAAGTTCCAGTACCACGGGTAGGCCTTCCAGTCGAGGAAGACCATGAAGTCCGGCAGATCGCTCTGGTAGACGCCGTCGTGGCCGATCGAGCGCATCAGGTACATGCCCATCGCGTAGCCGCCGAGTGCGAAGAACAGCCCGTGGCCGAGCGACAGGATTCCCGTGTAGCCCCAGATCAGGTCCATCGCCAGCGCGACGATCGCATAGCACATGATCTTGCCGCCGAGCGTCACCCAGTATTCGGACAGGTGGAACGCGCTTCCCGTCGGCACGACGAGGTTGCAGACCGGGATGACGACCAGCAGGACGATCGCCGCGACGACCATCGCAGTCCAGCCGATGCGTGCCGGCAGGCGCGCGAAATGCGGCACCCCGGTGCCCGTCCTGAGCGGCATGAAGCCCACGGCCATCGCGCTAGGCCTCCACCGTGCGGCCCTTGAGCGCGAACATGCCCTGCGGACGCTTCTGGATGAAGATGATGATGAACACCAGCACCGCGATCTTCGCCAGCACGGCGCCCTGCCACGCCTCGAGGAACTTGTTGACGATGCCGAGGCCGAGTGCTGCGTAGACGGTGCCGGCGAGCTGGCCGACGCCGCCCAGCACGACGACCATGAACGAATCGACGATGTAGCTCTGGCCGAGGTCCGGACCGACGTTGCCGATCTGCGACAGCGCGCAGCCGGCCAGGCCGGCGATGCCCGATCCCAGGCCGAACGCGAGCATGTCCACGCGCGCCGTGGGGACGCCGAGCGAGCTCGCCATCGCGCGGTTCTGCGTGACCGCGCGCACGAACAGGCCGAGGCGCGTGCGCGTCAGCAGCAGCCACATCAGCGTCAGGACGATCGCCGAGAACGCGATGATGGCGATCCGGCTCCACGGCAGCACGACGTCGGTCATGATCTCGACGCCGCCCGACATCCACGACGGGTTCTCCACCTGCACGTTCTGCGCGCCGAAGGCCGTTCGCACCGCCTGGATCAGGATCAGCGACAGTCCCCACGTCGCGAGCAGCGTCTCGAGCGGGCGCCCGTACAGCCACCGGATGACCGTGCGCTCCAGGATCATGCCGACGACGGCGGAGGCGGCGAACGCCACCGGAATCGCGCAGACCAGGTAGGCGTCGAACGACCCCGGCAGATACCTGCGGAACAGGTTCTGCACGACGTACGTCGCGTACGCGCCGATCATGATGAGCTCGCCGTGCGCCATGTTGATGACGCCCATCAGGCCGTAGGTGATCGCGAGGCCGAGGGCGGCGAGCAGCAGGATCGTGCCGAGCGATATGCCGCTGAAGATGCGCGCCGCCAGCTCGCCCTTGGCGAGCCGGCTCTCCACCGCGCGAAGCGACAGCTCCGCCGCGGCGCGAAGCTCGCCGTCGGGCTCGACGTACTGTCCGTTCCTGCGCTCCAGCAACCCGAGCAGAAGCGTCTTGGTGTTGCCGGCGTCACTGCCCGCGAGCGCCTTGACGGCAGCGAGCCGTGTCGCCGGATCCTTGCTCGACAGCTGGATGGAGGCCTGCGTCAGCGTGAGGAGGTCCTTGATCTCCGGATCGGACTCCTTGCCGATCGCGGTCGAGATGAGCGGCAGCGTGTCCTCGTCGGCGCTTCCCTGCAGTTCCTTTGCAGCCGCCAGGCGGACCGCGCGATCGGGCGTGGCGAGCTTCAGCGCCGCGATGCCCGTGCCGAGCTCCCGGCGCAGGCGGTTGTTGACCACGAGATCGTCGAGCGCGGCCGGGACCGGCGCGACCGGCGTGCCGGTCAAAAGATCGGTGGCGGATTCACCCTTGATCAGAAAAACGCGATCGTCGCCCGCGGTCTTGACGTCGCCGTCCAGCACCGCCTGCAAGAGCGGCAAGGCCTGCGCGTCGCCGCTGGCGACGATCGCGGCGATCGCCTTGACGCGTGCATCGCCCTCGCCGAGCGCGAGATCGCGAATCGTCCCGGGCGCGATGGCGGCTGATGCGGACGCGAGGAGCAAAAGCGGCGCGGACAGAGCGCATATAAGGCGCAGGACCAGCGTTCGGAGAGTCATCGTGACGTGAGCGATGCGTTGGACTGCCTCCCGCGCCTGCCGCCCTTCGCGCTCGCGTGCGAAGGGCGGCAGGTTCGGTCGTGCGGCTACGTCACTTCTTTTCCGGCTCGTCCTTCTTCTTGTCGTTGCCTTCGATGTACTGGCTCCACGGCTGCGCGCGGACCGGGCCCTTGGTCTTCCACACGACGTTGAACTGGCCGTTCGGCTGGATCTCGCCGATGAACACGGGCTTCCACAGATGGTGGTTCTTCTCGTCCATCTTGATGTCGAAGCCGTCCGGCGCGTTGAACTTCTGCCCGCTCATCGCCACGATGACCTTGTCGGTGTCGAAGCTCTTGGCCTTCTCGACCGCCTGCTTCCACATGTGGATGCCGATGTACGTGGCTTCCATCGGGTCGTTGGTGAGCGGCTTGTCGGCGCCCGGGAGGTTCTTCGCCTTGGCGTACGCCGCCCACTTCTTCTTGAACTCCTCGTTCGCGGGGTTCTTCACCGACATGAAGTAGTTCCACGCCGCGAGGTGGCCGACCAGCGGCTTGGTGTCCACGCCGCGCAGCTCTTCCTCGCCGACCGAGAAAGCGACGACCGGGACGTCGGTGGCCTTGAGCCCCTGGTTGCCGAGCTCCTTGTAGAACGGCACGTTCGAGTCACCGTTGATCGTCGACACCACCGCGGTCTTGCCGCCGGCGGCGAACTTCTTGATGTCCGCGACGATCGTCTGGTAGTCGGAGTGCCCGAACGGCGTGTACTTCTCGTCGATGTCCTTGTCGGCGACGCCCTTCGACTTCAGGAATGCGCGCAGGATCTTGTTGGTCGTGCGCGGATAGACGTAGTCCGTGCCGAGGAGCACCCAGCGCTTCGCGCCGCCGCCGTCCTTGCTCATCAGGTACTCGACGGCCGGGATCGCCTGCTGGTTCGGGGCGGCACCCGTGTAGAACACGTTCTTGGAGAGCTCTTCGCCCTCGTACTGGACCGGATAGAACAGCAGGCCGTTGGTCTCCTCGAAGACCGGCAGCACCGACTTGCGCGACACGGACGTCCAGCAGCCGAACACCGCCGCGACCTTGTCCTGCGTGATGAGCTGGCGCGCCTTCTCGGCGAACAGCGGCCAGTTCGACGCCGGGTCGACGACCACCGGCTCGATCTTCTTGCCCATGACGCCGCCCTTGGCGTTGATCTCCTCGAAGGTCATCAGCGCGACGTCCTTCAGCACCGTTTCGCTGATCGCCATCGTTCCCGACAGCGAATGCAGCACGCCGACCTTGATCGTGTCCGCGGCGATCGCGCCCGTTCCGGCCGACAGACCCGCGGCCGCCAGCGCCGCCGACAGCGCGACGCGTTTGATAAAGCCTCTGCGTTGCATGAATAGCCCCCGAGATGATGAGAGATTGAGGTGAACGTCCGGTCCGCCCAATCGCGCGCGCCGGATTGGTGAACCGGATTGCGTCGCGATGGTGCTGGCTTGATGCATTGCACAAGGCATGCCACGCGGGGACGGATGCCGGTAACGCCCGGATTCGACGACCAAATCCACCCTGTTCGCGCGCGCTGCGCGGGCACGACGACGATCGACGGCCTTACCAAAGCGGTGCACGCGCTACCGCTCTGCACCGCTTTGGAGGCGGCGGCGGCGGTGATGCGCTGCGCTCAGCGCGGCTTGTGCATGCGCGCTCGCACGAGGACGGCCACGGCGATCGCAGCGAGCAGCACGCCTGCGAACAGCGCGCGCTCGATGTGCGCCAGGTTGCCGAGCAGCCGCTGTGCCACTTCGCCGAGCGTATAGCCCAGGGCGAGCCACGTCGCGGACCACACGAGCGCGCCGCAGGCGTTCCAGAGGAGGAAGTGCGGCCACGACATCCGGCTCGAGCCGATCACCAGCGGCCCCGCGATGCGCAGGCCGTAGAGGAAGCGCACGGCGACCACGGAAAGGATGGGTCCCCACGCGACCACCCGATGGACCCGCGCGATCGCGGGCGCGAAGCGCGGAAAGCGCGCGATCACGCCTTCGCCGTAACGCCGTCCGAGCATGAAATAGAACGCGTCGCCGAGGGCGCCGCCGGCGGCGGCGAGGAGCCACACGGTCAGCAGGGAGAGGTGGCCGCGATGCGCGGCGAGACCAGCGAGCAGGAGCACGGTCTCGCCTTCGAGCATCGACCCGATGAACGCGGCCGGATACCCGTAGGCCTGCACGAGACCGGGAAGGTCGACGAGCATCCCGGTCCCGTCAGCGCGCGCCGGTGACGCGATCGACGAACCGGGCGAGCGCGTCGAGCACCGCCTGCGGCTGATCGCGGTGCGGCGAGTGGCGGCAATCGGCGAGGCGCAATTGCCGCACGTCGGGCGCGCTCCGCGCGATCCGGTCGAGCTGGTCCATCGTTCCGTATTCGTCGTCCTCGCCCTGGATGGCCAGCACCGGACAGGCGATGCGCGGCAGGCACGCCTCGATGTTCCACGCGCGAAAGTCGTCGGCCAGCCAGATGTCGTTCCAGCCGCGGAACGCCCCGTCCACGTCCCGATGGAAGCGCGCCAGGCGGGCGCGCATCCGGGTGCGTCCGAAGGCTTCGCGCGCCTTGGCGATGCTCGCGGTCGCCACGTCCTCGACATGCACGTGCGGCGCCATCGCGGCGACAGCGGCGACGTCGCCGCGCACGCCACCGGCATGGATCAGCGCGATCGACCCGCCGTCGCTGTGGCCGACGAGGATCGGCCGCACGATCGCCAGCGCGTCCAGGAGCTCCGGCAGCACGATCTGTGCCTCGTCGTGCATGTAGCGCACGCTGCGCGGCGCGGCAAGCGGGTCGGAATGGCCGTAGCCATGGCGCGAATACACGACGACGCGGGCGGCGGCCGCGTGGGCGAGGCGGTGGGGAAAGTCGCGCCACATCGCGACCGATCCCAGCCCCTCGTGCAGCAGCACCAGCGTCGGCCGGCCGCTGCCGCCGGCGTCGATGCTCTCGTACTCGAGGCGGTGGCCCCCGGCGCGGACGAACGGCATGCGGACTTCGGCGCGCTCAGGCCAGCGCGAACAGCCGCCGCGCGTTGTCGGCGAGGATGCGCTCGCGCACGGCAGCGTCGTCCGGATAGGCGGCGTCCACGAGCTCGCCAGGACGCTCCTCGCCGAGCGGAAACGGCGCGTCGGTGCCGAGCAGCACGCGCCTGGCCCCCATGCGATCGACGAGCAGGCGCAGCGCAGCGACGTCGAAGACCGCGGAGTCGACGCAGAAGCGGTCGCAGTACGAGGACGGGAGCTGCGGGCAGTCGGCGCGGACGATGTCGCGCCTGCGCCACGCGTTGTCGACCCGGCCCAGCAGCCATGCGAAGCTGCCGCCGCCGTGCGCGAACACCAGGTCGAGCTCGCGCGGCAGGCGCTCGAACGCGCCGGAGAGGATCAGCGACAGCATGCCGAGCTGCGTCTCCGCGGGCATGGCGACGAGCCACGGCAGCATCCACCGCTGCATCCGGTCGCCGCCCATCATGTCCCACGGATGCACCAGCACCGGCATGCGCTCGCGCGCGCAGTGGCGAAGGAATGCCAGGATGCCGGGGTCGTCGAGCGCCTTCGGTCCGACGTGATTGCCGATCTGGACGCCGACATGCCCGGCTTCGCGTGCGCGCGTGACCTCGCGGCACGCCGCGTCGACGTCCTGCAGCGGCACCTGCGCCAGCGCCTTGAGCCGCCGCGCATCGGCCGCGCAGAACTCGAGCGCACGATCGTTCATCCGGGCCGACCATGCCGCGGCGCGCGCCGCGTCCCACGCGTAGCCGAACATCGCCGGCGTCGCGCACACGAACTGGATCTCCACCCCGGTCGCGTCCATCCACGCCAGCCGCGCGCGCGCGTCCCAGAGCGTCGCATCGACCGGGCGAAAACGCTCGTCGCCGATCATGATGTGCCCGCTGCCGCCGCCGTGATCGGCGAGCCACGGTGCGCGCGGATCGGCCGCCGCGGCCTCCTCGCGCCCGATGCGCGGGAAGAAGTGGGCGTGGATGTCGATCCGCCGGCCGCTCATGGGCGCGCGGGCGCCGCGGCCCGGCCCGGATGGACGGCGCCACAGGCGGCGCAGCGGCGCAGCACGGCATCGTCGTAGAACCGGGCGAACAGCGGCGGCAGATCGCGGACGATGCTCTCGAGCTGCACCTCGACGCGATAGAGGCGCGCGTGGCAATCGAGGCAATACCATTCGAACGCGTCGATCGTCCCGGGCGGCCGGCGATACTCGATCACGAGCCCGACGCTGCCGGGCTCCGGTCGCTGGGGGGAATGGCGCACGTGCGGCGGCAGCAGGAACACCTCGCCCGCGCGGATCGGCATGTCGCGCGGCCGGCCGTCTTCCATCAGCCGCAGCACCATGTCGCCCTCGAGCTGGAAAAAGAACTCCTCGAGCGGGTCGTCGTGGTAGTCGGTGCGCTGGTTCGGACCGCCGACGACCGTCACGATGAAGTCGCCCTCCTCCCAGATCTGCGCGTTGCCGACCGGCGGCTGCAGGCGCTCCCGATGCGCGTCGATCCAGCGCGCGAGGTTGAGCGGCGCGCGCATCACGCCCCGCGGACCGGCTTGAAGGCGGTCGCCTTGATCTCGATGCGCATGTGCGGATGCGGGAGCTGATGAACGGCGATCGTCGTGCGCGCCGGCCCGCTCTCGTCGAAGAACTCGGCGTAGACCTCGTTGTAGCCGCCGAAGTCGCCCATGTCGACGAGGAAGGCCGTGAGGTCGACGACGTCGGCAAGCGATGCGCCGGCGGCGGCGAGCACCGCGGCGACGTTCTCGAGCACCGCGCGGGTCTGCATGCGGATGTCGACGGCGACCGTTCCCATCGCGTCCGCAGCGGCGCCGGCGATCGTGTTGTCCGGACGGCGCGCGCCGCTGCCGGACACGAAGATGAAATCGCCGGCACGGCGAAAGTGCGGGTACGCGCCGCGCGGCTTGGCGAGGCCGGAAACGACGCGGCCGGGGCGGGTCATCGACACGGGAGATCTCCTGGGGCGGCGGGATCGAGTCTCGTGCAGGAACTAAAGTTCATTGCGCGGCGCGGCACACGGGAGCGAGTATAGCTGCGGGGCAGCCGCGCCGGCCCGCCGATTGCGTGCCGGCATCGCTCGCGCCGCGCCGATCCCGTAGAATTCGCGCGCCCATGCTTGCCACATCAGGAGGAAAGATGAGAACCGCACAAAGCCTGCTCGCCGTCGCACTGGCGGGCGCCGCCACGCTGGCGCTCGCGCAGGCGCCGCTCAAGATCGGCTTCATGGGCGAGCTGTCCGGCCCGCAGGGCGCGCTCGGCGGCGACCAGTACGACGCCTTCATGCTCGTCGTCGAGCGCAACGGCGGCAAGCTCGGCGGCGTGCCGGTCGAGGTCATCAAGGAGGACAGTCAGCTCAAGCCGGAAGTCGCGACGCAGATCGTCGACAAGCTGATCGACAAGGAGAAGGTGCCGATCATCACGGGCATCACGTTCTCGAACGTGATGATGGCGGTGCACAAGAAGATCACCGACAAGGAGGTGTTCCTGATCGGCTCCAACGCAGGCCCCGCCCCCATCGCCGGCGCGCAATGCTCCCCGTATGCGTTCATCGTCTCCTGGCAGAACGACAATCAGTCGGAAGTCGTCGGGAAGTACGCGAGCGACAAGGGCTACAGGAAGATGATCGGCATGGCGCCCAACTACCAGGCCGGCAAGGACTTCATCGCCGGTTTCAAGCGCTACTACAAGGGCGAGATGATCGACGAGATCTACACGCCGCTCAATCAGCCGGATTTCTCCGCCGAGCTCGCGCAGGTGGCGGCGAAGAACCCCGACGCGGTGTTCGTGTTCTATCCGGGCGGGCTCGGCGTCAACTTCGTGCGCCAGTACAAGCAGGCCGGGCTCCTCGGCAAGGTGCCGCTGCTGTCGGCGTCGACGACCGACGGCTCGACGCTGCCGGCGCAGAAGGAGGACGCGCTCGGCGTCATTTCGGGGACGTTCTGGGGCCCGGACTTCAACAACCCGGCGAACCGGCAGTTCGTCGAGGAGTTCGAGAAGAAGTACAACCGCATCCCGTCCCAGTACGCGGCGCAGTCCTACGACGCTGCGCTCCTGCTGGACTCCGCGATCGCGAAGGTGAAGGGCAACGTCGCCGACAAGGCAGCGTTCATGGCGGCGCTGAAGGCGGCGGACTTCAGGAGCGTGCGCGGCGACTTCAAGTTCAACAACAACCATTTCCCGATCCAGGACATGTACGTGTTCGAAGTGGCGAAGGACGCGAAGGGCCGGGTCAGCCTCAAGACTCTCGGCGCGCCGCTCAAGGATCACCAGGACGCGTATCACGCGCAATGCGCGCTTAAGTAGCGGCGCGCCCGGGGGCGTCGCGCAGCGCCGCGACGCCCGCCTCCGATGACGCTCGGTCTCTTCCTCACGCAGGCGCTCAACGGGCTCCAGCTCGGCATCCTGCTGTTCCTGCTCGCGGCGGGACTCACGCTCGTGTTCGGGATCATGAACTTCGTGAATCTCGCGCACGGCTCGCTGTACATGATGGGCGCGTACTTCGCGGCCACCGTATTCGGGAAGACCGGATCGTTCCTGCTCGCGGGACTCGTCGCCGTGCCAGCCACGATGCTGCTCGGCGTGATCGTCGAGCGTCTCGCGCTGATGCGGCTGTATCGCCGCGACCATCTGGACCAGGTGCTGGCGACGTTCGGCCTGATCCTGTTCTTCAACGAGCTCGTGCGCATCGTCTGGGGCCCGGCGTCGATCTACATGAACGCCCCGGCTGCGCTGTCCGGCACGGTGAGCCTGTTCGGCCTGCCTTACCCGTCGTACCGCTTCGCGATCATCGCGACCGGCCTTTTGGTGGGCGCGGGACTCTACTACCTGATCCACCGCACGCGCGTGGGGATGCTGATCCGCGCGGGCGCCACGCATCCGGAAATCGTCGCCGCGCTCGGCGTCAACGTCCGCCGCCTGAACACGATGGTCTTCGGCCTCGGCGCCGCGCTGGCCGGGCTCGCCGGCCTCATGGCCGGACCGATCGTCTCGGTCCAGCCCGGCATGGGCGAGCCCATCCTGATCCTGACGCTGGTCGTGATCGTGACCGGGGGCATCGGCAGCATCCGCGGCGCGTTCTACGGCGCGCTCATCGTCGGGATCGTGGACACGATCGGGCGCGCGTTCCTGCCGGCGATCCTGCGCGAGTTCCTCGAGCGCTCGCTCGCACAGGCGGCGGGGCCGGCACTGGCGTCGATGCTGATCTACGTGCTGATGGCCGTCGTGCTGGCGATCCGCCCGCACGGACTGTTCCCGGTGCGTCGGGGATGACGCGGCCGTGGGGCGCGCGACCATGAGCCGGGTCGTCGCGGCGCTGCTGCTGGCCGCGCTGGGACTCGTGCCGGTCATCGCGACGATGATCGGCGAGCCCTACTACGTCACGCTGTTCACGCGCATCGTGATCTTCGCGATCGCCGCGACGGGGCTCAACCTGATCCTCGGCTACGGGGCCATGGTGAGCTTCGGCCATGCGATGTACATCGGCGTCGGCGCCTACGCCGTCGGCATCCTGTCGTTCCACGGCATCGGCCAACGGCTGGGCGCAGCTCGCCGCGGCGCTCGCGGCCGGCGCGCTGCTCTCGTTCGTCGTGGGCCTCGTGTGCCTTCGCACCAGCGGCGTCGCATTCATCATGATCACGCTCGCCTTCGCACAGATGCTGTACTTCCTCGCCGTCGGCCTCAAGGAGTACGGCGGCGACGACGGTCTGGCGATCGCCAGCCGCAGCAACTTCGGCGCCTTCTCGCTCGAGAGCAACACGGTGCTGTACTACGTCGCGTTCGGCGTCCTCGTGGCGCTGCTGCTGGTGTTCGAGCGCCTGGTCCACTCGCGCTTCGGCATGGTGCTGCGCGGTTGCCGCAGCAACGAGCGCCGGATGGCGGCGCTGGGATTCCCCACGCTGCGCTACCGGCTGGTCGCATACGTGATCTCCGCGCTGGTCTGCGTGGTCGCGGGCGTGCTGCTCGCCAACCTCGCCCGGTTCGCCGCGCCGTCGTACATGGCGTGGCAATCCTCCGGCGACCTCATCGTGATGGTCGTGCTGGGCGGCATGGGCACGATCGTCGGCCCCGCGGCGGGCGCGGTGGCGCTGCTGATGCTCGAGGAGCTGCTGTCCGGGTTCACCACGCACTGGATGATCGTGCTCGGCCCGCTCATCGTGCTCATCGTCCTCGCCGCGAAGACGGGCCTCTACGGCATCCTGGTCGAGCGCGACGGCCGGCGCGCACGTCCGGCAAAGGCGCGGTGATGACGCTGCTCGCCGTCTCCGGACTCGTCAAGCGCTTCGGCGGCCTCGTGGCGACCGACGGCGTCGACCTGACGGTCGCGCCGGGCGAGCTGCACGCCGTCATCGGTCCCAACGGCGCCGGCAAGACCACGTTGATCAATCAGCTCTCCGGCGAGCTGGCGCCCGACGCGGGCACGATACGCGTCGACGGCCGCGACATCACGCGTGCGCCGGTGCACCGCCGCGCGCTGATGGGCGTCGGCCGCTCGTACCAGATCACGTCGGTGTTCCCCGAGTTCAGCGTGCTCGTCAACGTGATGCTCGCCGTGCAGGCGCAGGCCGGCCACAGCTTTTCGTTCTGGCGCCCGCTCGCCGCCGAAGCGGCGCTGGTCGAAAAGGCGCGCGAGGCGATGGCGCAGGTGGGCCTGTCGGCGCGCTCCGACGTGGCCGCGGCCGCGCTCGCGCACGGCGAGCGGCGACAGCTCGAGATGGCGATGACGCTGGCGCCGGCCCCGCGCCTGCTGCTCCTCGACGAGCCGATGGCAGGCATGAGCCGCGCGGAATCCGAGCGGCTGGTCGGGCTGCTGTCGGGCCTGAAAGGCCGGTACGGGATCCTGCTGGTCGAGCACGACATGGATGCGGTGTTCAGGCTTGCCGACCGGATATCGGTGCTCGTCTACGGGAGAGTGATCGCCTGCGGCGACCCCGCCGCGATCCGCGCGAATGCCGACGTTCGCGCCGCCTATCTCGGCGAGCAGGATCTTCTGGCCTGAGGACGGCGATGGCGCTCCTCGATGTCGATGACCTGGTCGCGTCCTACGGCACGAGCCAGGTGCTCTTCGGCATGTCGTTCGCCGCCAACGCCGGCGAGTGCGTCACCCTGCTCGGGCGCAACGGCATGGGAAAGACGACGACCGTCAAGAGCATCGTCGGGATGCTCGCGGGGCGCCGCGGCCGCGTGTTCTTCGACGGGCGGGACATCGCGCAATGGCCGTCGTACCGGATCGCGCAGGCGGGGATCGGGCTGGTGCCGGAAATGCGGCAGATATTTCCCACCCTCTCGGTGCGCGAAAACCTCGTGGCGACGGCCCGCGCGCCGCGCCACGGCGGCGGCGCGCCGTGGACGCTCGAACGCGTGCACGCGCTGTTTCCCCGGCTCGCCGAGCGCGCGACGAACATGGGCGGGCAGCTCTCCGGCGGCGAGCAGCAGATGCTCGCGATCGGCCGCGCGCTGATGACCAATCCGCGGCTGCTGATCCTGGACGAGGCGACGGAGGGCCTGGCGCCGCTCGTGCGCGCGGAAATCTGGAACTGCCTCGCGGCACTCAAGGGCGAGGGCCTCACGCTGATCGTCATCGACAAGAACATCGGCCCGCTGACGCGCCTCGCCGACCGTCACTTCATCGTCGAGAAGGGGCGCATCGCATGGCAGGGCGATTCGGCGGCGCTGGCCGCCGCGCCCGAGGTGCTGCACCAGTACGTCGGCGTCTGACGCGCGCCGAAAAAAGAGCGCCGGAGGGCCGGCGCTCGTGCAGGGGAGGCGGGCCTCAACACCAAACTGTCGGTGCTGCCCGCTAGAGGCCATCCGGCGAACCCGGCTGGCGCTCGCACGTCGGCGCCGTGCCCGGTTCCGGCGGCGCAACAGCCGAAACAAATCGGCGCGCCCGGCGAAACATTCGTGCTGGCTTCGGCCGCTAGATTCATGAGCGCAAGCCCGCCGCGACGGCGGCCCGCACCGCAGCAATTTCCCGGGAGCCTGGAATGAACACGATCCTTTCTCGCATCTACGGCCTGGCCAGCTACGGCTTGTTCCTGGCGACGTTCGTCTACGCGATCCTGTTCGCGGCGAACGTCGCCGTGCCGAAGTCGATCGACGCGGGCGCGACGACGCCGCTGCCGCAGGCGATCGCCATCAACTTCGCCCTGCTCGCGGTGTTCGCGCTCCAGCACAGCGTGATGGCGCGCCGCGGCTTCAAGGCGTGGTGGTCGCGCATCGTGCCGCCCGCGATCGAGCGCAGCACGTACGTGCTGGCCGCGACGCTGGCGCTCGCACTGCTGCTGTGGCAGTGGCGCCCGATCCCCGAGCCGGTCGTCTGGCGGTTCGACGGCGCGCTCGCGTCCGGCGTGGCATGGGGCGTGTTCTGGCTGGGGTGGGCGCTGCTGCTCGCCAGCACGTTTCTCATCAATCACTTCGAGCTGTTCGGGCTGCGGCAGTCCTTTTCCCACCGGCGGCTGCCCGACCCGACGTTTCGCACGCCCGCCTTCTATCGCTACGTCCGCCACCCGATCTACCTCGGCTTTCTCCTCGGCTTCTGGGCGACGCCCGTCATGACGGCCGGCCATCTCCTGTTCGCCAGCGCGACGACTGGGTACATCCTGGTCGGCATCTGGTTCGAGGAACGCGATCTCGTCCACCAATTCGGTGACCGATACCGCCGCTACCGCGAGCAGGTGGGCATGCTGATTCCCCGCCGTCGGCCGCTGCGCGGAATCGAGCGCGACGCCGGCGTGTGAGCGTCACTTCGACAGGCGGTTCGCCACGTCGGCGATCGGGCCGGGCGGCACGAAGACGGGCAGCTCGAACGGCGCTTCATGGATCGCCAGCAGGCCGCGGCTAGCCTAGAGGGGCGATCGTCCGTTGCCGCCATGGCGACGGCGGACGCGCTTCACGCGCGGGCGCGGGCCTGCCGGAGCTTGAAGCGCTGGATCTTGCCTGTCGCGGTCTTCGGCAGCTCGTCGAGGAACTCGATCCAGCGCGGACACTTGTACTTGTACGGCGCCACGATCGACGAGACGTGGGCGCGCAACTCGTCCGCGAGCGCCGGCGAGGCTTCGCGGCCGGGCTTGAGCACCACGTACGCGGCGGGCTTCACGAGCTGCTCCTCGTCCTCGCGCCCCACGACGGCCGCCTCGAGCACCGCCGCGTGCGTGATCAGCGCCGCCTCGACTTCCACCGGCGAAACATAGATGCCGGAGACCTTCAGCATGTCGTCGCTGCGCCCGGCGTACGTATAGATCCCTTCCGCGTCGACGACGTACTTGTCGCCGCTCTTCGTCCAGCGGCCCTGGAACGTCGCGCGGCTCTTCTCACGGTTGTTCCAGTAGCCGTTCGCCGCCGTCGGACCGCTGATGTACAGGTCGCCCACCGCGCCGGGCGGCAGCGGCTGCAACCGGTCGTCGACGATCTTCAATGCATAGCCGGGGACCGGAACCCCGGTGGAGCCGTAGCGAACGGCGCCCGGACGGTTCGACAGGAAGATGTGCAGCATCTCGGTGGAGCCGATGCCGTCCAGGATCTCGACGCCGAAGTGCTCCGTCCAGCGCCTGCCGATGTTCTCCGGCAGCGCCTCGCCGGCCGACACGCACACGCGCAAGGCCGTGTCCTGCCGCGCCGGCAGCTCCGGCGAGGCGAGCATCGCGGCGTAGAGCGTGGGCACGCCATAGAAGATCGTGGGGCGATGCGCGACCAGGCGCCCGGCGACCGCGGCGGGCGTCGGCCGCTCGGCCATGAGCACGGCGGTCGCCCCGACGGCCAGCGGAAACGTGAGCGCGTTGCCGAGTCCGTAGGCGAAGAAGAGCTTGGCCGCGGAGAACACGATGTCGTCCTCGCGGATGCCCAGGACCGCGCAACCGTACAGCTCGGCGGTCTGGATCATGCTGGAGTGGACGTGCATCGTGCCCTTCGGCATGCCGGTCGATCCGGACGAGTACAGCCAGAAGCACACGTCGTCGGGTGACGTCGCCGCCGCGTCGAAGCGATCCGTACCGCGCCCGAGCAGCGCGTCGAACGCGAGGTGCCCCGCGGCATCGCCGCCGGAGACGACGACGTGGGCGAGATGCGGCAGCGCCGTCAGTACCGATGCCATCGCCGGCAGCAGGTGGGCCGACACGACCAGGGCGCGCGCCCGGCTGTCGGCCAGCATGTAGCGGTAGTCGTTGGCCGTCAGCAGCGTGTTCGCGGCGATCGGAATGACGCCGGCCTTGATGCTGCCCAGGAATGCCGTCGGGAAATCGATCGTGTCCGTGAGGCAGAGCAGGACCCGGTCCTCGATGCGCAGGCCGAGGCTTGCCAGCGCGCCTGCGAAGCGATTCACGCGGGCGGCGAGCTCCGCGTACGTGTATTCGCCGCGGTCGTCGATGTACGCGGTCTTGGCGGCGCGTCCTGCGTCCAGATTGCGCTCGATGAGATCGTGCGCGGCGTTGTAGACCTCCGGAAAAGCGATTTCAGGCGGGTCCGCCCGGCGATCGGTCGTCGACAGTCCGGCCGTGCGCTTCATGACGCGGGCCGGACAAGCGTCACCGGGGACGCGAGCAAGGGATGCATGCGGATCCTCCACCGAAGCGTCCTCGGCGGGACGTCCACATAACTATCGTGCGAGGATTTCGACGTGTCAAGCACTATAGCTCCTGCTCAATTCCACGAGGCGACGAGGGCATCCGTCACCCGTCTTTGCTGTTTGCGTCGCCGGCCATTGCGCGATACAGTTCTTGACGCAACGCGGTCAGGCAATATAATTCACGATCGATCCGCTGCCGCTTTCGCCGATGAAATCCGCCGTCAAGCCCGCGCTCGCCCTCGCCGCCGGCACTGCTCATCCGGACGACGCGATGTTCCTGCGCGTCATGGGTCGCCGGGTCCGTGACGCCCGCGAGCGCCGGGCGCTCTCCCGCCGCGCCGTATCGGAAGCGGCCGAAGTCTCGGAGCGCTATCTCGCGCAGCTCGAAGGCGGTGAGGGCAATGCCTCGGTCGTCCTGCTGCGCCGGGTGGCCGCGGCGCTCGGCGTCCCGCTGACCGATCTCGTCGGCGAGAGCGAAACGCCGGTCGAGCATCGCCTGATCAGGCGCTTTCTCGAGCAGCTGCCGGTGCACCGTCGCGAAGACGCGATCTTCCGGCTGCTGCGCGACTTCGGCCGCAACGAGGCGGCGCGCCGAACGCGCATTGCGCTCACCGGTCTTCGCGGCGCGGGCAAGTCGACGCTCGGCACGGCGCTGGCCAGGCACCTGCGCTGCGCGTTCGTCGAGCTCGACCGCGAGATCGAGCAGGACGCGGCGCTGCCGCTGTCGGAAGTGTTCATGCTCTACGGCCAGGCCGGATTCCGGCGCATCGAGCGGCGATGCCTCGAGCGCATTCTCGGACGCGGCGAGCCGATCGTGCTTGCGACGGGCGGCGGGATCGTCTCCGACACCGAAACGTACAACCTGCTGCTCACGCAGTGCGTCACCGTGTGGATACGCGCGAGGCCGGAGGAGCACATGGCCCGCGTGATCGCGCAGGGCGACTTCCGCCCGATGGACGGGAACGTCGCGGCGATGGACGACCTGCGCCGCATCCTCGCCGCGCGCGATCCGCTCTACGCGCGGGCCGACGCGACCGTCGACACCGCCGGCGAGCGCTTCGCTGCCAGCCTCGCGCAACTCAAGACCGCGGTCGCGGCGCTGATGCGCGACTGACCGCATCCGAAGGAGGAACCATGGGACAGCCCGCCGTCCGGCTCGACACGCAGGCGCCGCCGCCGGTCGTCTACGATGCGCACCCCGATTCCTATCGCCACTGGAAGCTCACGTTCGACGGCCCCGTCGCGACGCTCACCCTGGCCGTCGACGAGGAGGGCGGCATCCGGCCCGGCTACAAGCTCAAGCTGAACTCGTACGACCTCGGCGTCGACATCGAGCTCCACGACGCGCTGCAGCGGATCCGCTTCGAGCACCCCGAAGTGAAGACAGTGGTGATCACGAGCGCGCGCGAGCGCATCTTCTGTTCCGGCGCCAACATCTTCATGCTGGGCCTTTCGTCGCACGCGTGGAAAGTCAACTTCTGCAAGTTCACCAACGAAACGCGCAACAGCATCGAGGATGCGAGCCGCCATTCGGGCCTCAAGTTCCTCGCCGCGTGCAACGGCACCACCGCGGGGGGCGGCTACGAGCTCGCGCTCGCCTGCGACGAGATCCTGCTGGTCGACGACCGCTCGTCGGCGGTCAGCCTGCCCGAGGTTCCGCTCCTCGGCGTCCTGCCCGGCACCGGCGGCCTCACCCGCGTGACCGACAAGCGCCGCGTGCGGCGGGACCTCGCCGACCTGTTCTGCACGCTCACCGAGGGCGTGCGCGCGCCGCGCGCGAAGGAGTGGCGCCTGATCGACGATGCCGCCAAGCCGCAGCAATTCGCCGAGAAGGTGAAGGCGCGGGCGGCGGTGCTGGCGGCGCGCAGCGACCGGCCGGGCGAAGGCGCGCGGGGCGTCGCGCTGCCACCGCTCGCGCGGAGGATCCGCGCCGACGGCTTTGCATACGACCACGTGAGCGTCGAGCTGGATCGCGCGAGGCGCACGGCGACGCTCACGGTGTGCGCGCCCGCCCGGGCGGAGCCGGAATGGGAGGACGCGATCATGGCGCGCGGCGCGGCGTGGTGGCCGCTGGCGATGGCGCGCGAGCTCGACGACGCGATCCTGATGCTGCGCACCAACCATCTCGACATCGGCACGTGGGTGCTGCGCACCCGCGGCAGCGCTGACCACGTCCTCGCGTGCGACGCCGTGCTGGCGCGGCTGTCGTCGCAGTGGTTCGTCCGCGAGACCATCGGCATGCTGCGGCGGACGCTCGCGCGCCTGGACGTCACGTCGCGCACGCTGTTCGCGCTGATCGATCGCGAGAGCTGCTTCGCCGGCACGCTGCTCGAGCTCGCGCTCGCCGCGGACCGGCAGTACATGCTCGCGTCGCCCGACGCCACGGCGCCGCCGCGCATCGCTTTGTCGGAGATGAACTTCGGCGCGTACCCGGCCGTCCACCGCAAATCGCGGATCGCCGCCCGCTTCTACGCCGAGGAGGAGCCGCTCGCGGCGGCGCGGGCGACCATCGGCAGCACGCTCGACGCCGACGCGGCGCTGGCGCTCGGTCTGGTCACCCTGGCGCCCGACGACCTCGACTGGGACGACGAGGTGCGCATGGCGATCGAGGAGCGCGCGAGCCTCTCGCCCGACGCCCTGAGCGGCATGGAAGCGAACCTGCGCTTCGGCCCCGGCGAAACGCTGGAGACCCGCGTGTTCGCGCGGCTGTCGGCATGGCAGAACTGGATCTTCCAGCGCCCGAACGCCGTGGGTGAGGCCGGCGCGCTCAAGGTCTTCGGGACCGGCAACAAGGCCCGCTTCGACTGGGACAGGATCTAGGACGGCCGCCATGACCATCGATTACGCGGAAAAGATCCCGAACAACGTCGGGCTGGCCGGGAATCGCGCGCTGCAGCGCGCGCTCGAGCACTGGCAGCCGGCGTTCCTCGACTGGTGGGGCGACATGGGACCCGAGGGGACGCGCGACACCGACGTCTACCTGCGCACCGCGATATCCGTCGAGCCGGGCGGCTGGTCGCACTTCGACTACGTGAGGATGCCGGACTACCGCTGGGGCATCTTCCTCAATCCGCGCGACGCCGATCGCAAGGTGAACTTCGGCGCGCACAAGGGCGAGCCCGCGTGGCAGGACGTGCCGGGCGAATACCGCGCGAACCTGCGCCGGCTCATCGTGACGCAAGGCGACACCGAGCCCGCGTCGGTCGAGCAGCAGCGGCACCTCGGCCTGACCGCACCCTCGCTCTACGACCTGCGCAACCTGTTCCAGGTGAACGTCGAGGAAGGTCGCCACCTGTGGGCGATGGTGTACCTGCTGCACGCGTACTTCGGCCGCGACGGCCGCGAGGAGGCGGAGGCGCTGCTCGAGCGCCGCTCCGGCGACGCCGACAATCCGCGCATCCTCGGCGCGTTCAACGAGCGCACGCCGGACTGGCTCGCGTTCTTCATGTTCACGTACTTCACCGACCGCGACGGCAAGTTCCAGCTCTGCTCGCTCGCCGAATCCGGCTTCGATCCGCTCGCGCGCACGACACGCTTCATGCTCACCGAGGAAGCCCACCACATGTTCGTGGGCGAATCCGGCGTGGGACGGATCATCCGGCGGACCTGCGACACCATCAACCGCCTCAAGACGGACGACCCAGCGATGCTGCGCGCCGAGGGCGTGATCGATCTGCCCACGATCCAGCGTTACCTCAACTTCCACTTCAGCGTGACGATGGACCTGTTCGGCTCCGACGTCTCGTCCAACGCCGCGACGTTCTACACGACGGGCCTCAAGGGCCGCTTCGGGGAGACCAGGATCGCCGACGATCACGCGCTGACGGGCTCCACCTACCCGGTCCTGGAGCTGCGGGACGGCAAGCTCGTCGCCGTCGAGGCGCCGGCGCTCAACGCGCTCAACGAGAAGCTGCGCGACGATTTTGTCAAGGACTCCAGGGCAGGGGTCGGGCGCTGGAACAGGATCATCGAGAAGGCCAGCCTCCCGATGCGGCTAGTGACCCCGCACAAGGCGTTCAACCGGAAGATCGGACCGCTGTCCGGCGCGCGCATCGACCTGGACGGCAGCGTGATCGGCGAGGCCGAGTGGAAAGCGCGCGTGTCGCAGTGGCTGCCGACGGGTGCGGACCGCGCGTTCGTCGCGTCGCTGATGGGGCGTGTCGTCGAGCCCGGCAAGTTCGCGAACTGGATCGCGCCGCCCGCGCGCGGCGTCGACAACCAGCCTGTCGAATTCGCCTACGTCCGCTTCGGCTAGGAAGCCGGCATCATGGCCGCGACGGCGACTGTCGCGTCTGCCGCGCACACGGCATGGACTGGGATGCGCTCCGGCCTGCGCTGCGCGAACAAGGCCGGTATCATCTCGAGACGTACTGAACCACCGCGCAACGCGGCCCCGCTGCCCGATGCCGCGCGCGCCGGGCCGAGGGTCCCGGATCAACGATGAAATTCGCCGACCTGGCGCCGGGCCGCTCGATCACCGTGGGACCGGCGACGATCACCGAGGAGGAGATCCTCGCGTTCGCGCGCGAGTACGACCCGCAATGGTTCCACGTCGACGCCGAGCGCGCGAGGGCGGGGACGTGGAAAGGCCTGATCGCGAGCGGATGGCAGACCTGCGGCGTCGCGATGCGCCTGGTCGTGACGCAGATCCTCGCCGGCTCGGAATCGTTCGGCTCGCCGGGACTCGCCTATCTCAAGTGGGAGCACCCTGTGCGCCCGGGTGACATGCTCTACGTCACGGTCGACGTGAAGGAGCGCCGCGTGGCGGCGTCGAAGCCGACGCTCGGCATCGTCCGCTGGCGCTGGCGCGTGCGCAACCAGATCGCGGCCGTCGTGCTCGACCTCGAGGCGACGAGCCTGTTCGACCTCGCCGCGTCATAGGCCGAGCCAGCGCGCGATGATGTTGCGCTGCATCTCCGACGTGCCCGAGTAGATGGTGCTGGCGATCGCGTCGCGAAGCGTGCGCTCCACCTCGTACTCCGTCATGAAGCCGTAGCCGCCGTGCACCTGGACGGTTGCCAACGCCGCCTCGACCAGCGACTCGCTCACGAAAAGCTTGGCGATCGAGGCGTCCATCGACACGCTCCGCGCGTGATCGAGCCGCCATGCCGCGCGATAGGTCAGCAGGCGTGCGGCCTCGAGCTGCACCTTGAGATCGGCGATCCTGTGGGATACCGCCTGGAATTTCCCGATGGCCTGCCCGAACTGGGTGCGCGTCCGGGTGTAGGCGACGGCGGTTTCGAGCAGGCGATCCATCGTGCCGACGTGGCTCGCGCCCAGGCAGGTGCGCTCCCAGTCCATTGCCGTCGTGAACACGCGCGCACCGCCGCCGACGCCCGCGAGCACCGCTTCCGGCCCGACGCGCACGTCGTCGAACACGAGCTCGCCGAGCGGGGCGGAGCGCAGGCCCATCTTCTCGAACTTGCCGCCCGACGAGAATCCGGGCGTGCCACGCTCGACGATGAACGCGGTGACACCGCCGTGAAAGCCCTTGGACGCGTCGGTCAGCGCAAAAACGATGACGACGTCCGCCTCGGGGGCATTGGAAATGAAGATCTTCGTGCCGTTGATCCGGTAGCCGTCACCCTCCCGGACGGCGCGCGTTCGCATGGCGAATGCGTCGGAACCGGTTCCCGGCTCGGTCATGGCATGCACTCCGACCAGCGTGCCGTCGCACAGGCCGGGGAGATAGCGCCGCTTCTGCGCATCGTCGCCGAACTTCCACATCGGAACGACGCACGAAAGCAGGTGCGCGCACAGCGAGAACACCAGCCCGCCATCGCGGCAGCCATAGCCGAGCGCCTCGAGCCCGACGGCGCATGTCAATGCATCGACGCCCGTGCCCCCGTACTCCTCCGGCACGGGCAATCCCTGGATGCCCACCGCCCCGCACCTCTTCCAGAGGTCGCGCGCGAAAGTCTGGGCACGATCGCGCTCGGCCGCGCCGTCCGACAGCACTTCCTGGGAGAAGCGGACGATCGTCTCGCGCAGGAGCCGCTGGTCGTCCGACAGCGAGAAATCCATCAGGCCATGTCCTTGAGGCGCTGGTAGTCGATCTTGTCGGTGGACGTCTTCGGAAGCGCGTCGAGCCAGGTGAACGTGTCGGGAATCATGTAGAGCGGCAGATTCTCGGCGCAGAAGCGCTTCAGCGCGATCAGGGACGGCTTCGCGGCCGCCCTGCAGCTCAGGAACGCCTTGACCTTCACGCCCGCTTCCTCGTCGGCAACGGCGACGACCGCGGCTTCACGCACGTCGGCATGCTTGTAGAGGCCCGCCTCGATCTCGCCCAGCTCGACGCGATAGCCGCGGCGCTTCACCATCCGATCACGCCGCCCGAGATACGTATAGTCGCCATCCGGAGACGCCACGACGACGTCGCCCGTCCGGTACCATCGCGTGCCGTCGGCATCGACAATGAACGCGCGCGCCGTCAGCTCGGGCAGCGCCCAGTATCCCTGCATGACGCCGCGACCGCTCACGACGAGCTCGCCTTCGCCGCCCGTCGCCACCGTCGCGCCGTCGGCATCGACGGCGCGGCAGCGCAGATGCGAGCACGCCTTGCCGATCGGATAGGGCTTCGTACGCTCGGCGGGAACCGGCAGCGCGACCTCATGGTAGGTGCAGACGTTCGTCTCGGTCGGCCCGTAGAGATTGAAGTAGCGGCGGTCCGGCCACGATGCGGCGAGCGCGCGCAGATGCTTGACCGGGAACACCTCGCCGGCGAAGAGCACGTGGCGCAGCGACGTGAACGCGTGCCGCTCGAGCCTGCCGTGCTGCGTGAGCAGCGCAAGGATCGAGGGGGCCGAATACCAGATCGAGATGCGCTCCTGCGCGATCAGCGCGGCCAGCCGTTCCGGATCCTTGCCGATATCCTCGGCGATGAGCACGAGCGTGGCGCCGTGCTTGAGCGACACATGGATGTCGAGGATGGAAAGATCGAAGTGGAACGGCGCGTGCGAGGAAAAGCGGTCGCCCGGGCCGGGCTCGAAGACCTCGGAGCACCAGTCGACGAAGCTGACTGCGTTCTCGTGCGAAAGCATGACCCCCTTGGGCTTGCCGGTGGAGCCCGACGTATAGAGGATATAGGCGAGGTCCGAGCCAGCGGAGGCGACGGACTCGCCCGCAGATGCCGCCGGCCCGGAATGCTCGAGCGCGCGCCGCAGCCCGGCGCCTCCTCCGGCGCGCTCGATGACGATCATGGGCGGCCGCGGCGTCCCGAGGGCATCGAGTTCGGCGCCGAACCGCTCGACAAAACGCTCCTCGACGATCACTGCAGCGACCGCGCAGTTGTGCATGATAAAGGCGTTGCGCGCCACCGGGGCCGTCGGGTCGACGGGCACGTACGCGGCCCCGGCCTTGAGAATCCCGTAGATCGACGCGACGCCGTCGATCGACTTCCGCGCATAGATGCCCACCCGGGCGCCGCGGGCTACGCCGAGGACACGCAGACGATCGCGCAACGCGTCGGAGAGCGTGTCCAGATCCCGGTAGGAAATCGCGCCGGCTCCGGGCTCAACCACGGCGGTCGAATCGGGCTGCCGCGCGGCCGCCCGGCTGAACGCGTCGTGCAGCGCCGCCATCACGCGGCGGGCGCCTTGGACCTCACCAGTTGCACGATCAGTGCGATCGTGTCGAGGTGCTCGGGATCGGTCTCGTGCGCCTCCATGGTGATCCCGTAGCGCTCCTCCAGGAACGTGACGAGCTTCATGGTGGCCAGGGAATCGAGAATGCCGCCGGTGATCAAAGGCGTGCTCTGTGTGAGCTCGGCCGGGTCCTCGTTCGGCAGGAACTGGGCGAGGATGAATTTCTTGACTTCAGCGCCAACGTCCGTCATGCGATAGCCTCTCCTAATCTCTCATCGAGCGACGACCTGGCGGCTCGCCGCCCCGAAAATCTCCTCGCGATGCTGCTGCAGCCGCTCGAAGAGCTGCGCGGCGATCACCTTGTGGCCGAGCGCGTTCGGATGATCGTCCCACTCGGCGATGCGGATGTCGGCCACGTTGTACCTCTTGTAGACATCGCCAAGATCGATCATGACGAAACCGGCGTTCCTGGCAATCTCGACGAACTCGGGCGTTTCCTCCTGCCACGCGCCCTCGGTGACCTGGGGCAGGAAGATCCAGACGGGCACCGCGTGATGCGACCGTGACTGCGCGACGATGTAACGATAGACGATTTGCAGCGCCTCGGCGCGGTAGGGCTCGAGGCGGCGCAGCGCCGCGGACTCCTCCATCCCGGGGGTGAGACCCGCTTTCTCCACCAGCGCTCTCAGCTCGGGATACGGGTTCGCGATTCGCCGGTTGACCGCCTCGATCAGGTAGCGATTCGCCTGCGTCACCTCGCGCCCGGTCGCCGTATAGAACACGGCGTTCGGCGCAAAGCGCAACGCCTTTTCCAACATGACCATTTCCTGCGGCGGTTGATAGCCAGGCACCCCGAAGTTGAGGATCTCATAGCTCTTCAGCGCGCCCTCGCCCGCCGAGGCATTCAGCCGGCGCTCGACTTCGGCTTCGAACGTGGCTCCGTCCGTGACGCCCCATCCCATGACCGTCGACGGACCAAGCAGCGCAATGCGGAACGTCCCCGGCGGCGCCACGAGCTCGTAGTCCCGATCACGCATCCCCCATCGGTTGGTGGACATCGTTCCAAGCGTCGACGAATACTGAAACGATGGCTTGAGCTCGTCGTACGCAAAATCGCCGGTGTAGCGCTTCATGACGGCGCTGCCCTCGCCGACCAGCCAGTTCGCCGCCGCATCGCGCTTCATGTAGACCTCCCAGAGCTGGGAATTGAAGCGATCGACCTGCAGCAGGTTCTCGTAGTAGCCGCGCTCCAGTTTCGCGTTGTCGAGACGGCTCAGGTGGCCGGAACGCAGCGAAAGCAGTATCGTCGCGACGTTGCTCGGGAATCTGGAGTAGACCTGTTCGGTCATCACCGGGACGAGGATCACGAGCGCGGCCGTGGTCGTAAGCGCCACCCGCACCGGCGACACCGCCCGCTGCGCGCCCCTGGCGACCCCACCGGCGACGTTGGGCCCCGCCTTCCGCGAATTCTCGCGGAGCACGCCGACGACGATGACCAGCGCGATGACCGCGATCAGCGCATGCCCGGCCTCCAGCCTGATCCTGCCGCCGAGGGTCGCCCAGAGCCCGAGCCACTCGCCGATCGACTCGCTCGTCCAGAATGACCACAGCACGCAGATCGCACAGAACGTCGCGAACGTCTGCAAGGTCAGGCGGAACAGTGCGCCTCCCGACGGGACCTGCCGACCGTAACCACCCTGCCGCCCGCGCCGCTCCTCGCGAATCGCGTTGGCGACGACGAGGCCGCCGAGAATCGTCCAGAACAGCACGTCCTGCCACACGAACAGCGCGGTGCCGCGCAGCCAGAACCATTGGTAGGCGTGCAGGAACCACGTCATCACGAACACGAACAACGTCGCGAGAACGAGCGCGCGCACGGGATTGCGCTTGCGCAAGCGGAAGTACGCCGGATAGTAGAAGATCTTCAGCATGAAGTCCTTCCAGTAGATGTTGATCCGGCGCCAGAAGTCGGTGAAGCTCGACGCGAGCACGTAGTGATGATGCGTTTCCGGCAGCCGGAAACCGAACAGGTAGAGCATCCCCACCACGAGGTGGAACAATCCCGAGACGCGCAGGTACAGCAGGAAGTTGGAGATCAGGAACTGGCCGAGATCCGCGGCGTTGTGAACCTCGGACGGAGCCAGCGTAAGGTAATAGTAGACGAAGCGGTACAGCACCAGGTGGATCACGCCGCGCAGGATCCAGTCGACGCCGGTCTGGTAGATCTGGAACGCGTCGGCGTCGAAGTAGTTGCGCCGGAAGGTCTTGAAGTCGATGACCGGGAACAACGGAAAGCACGCGTTCGGCAGCATGAAGAAGTAGCACGTCGTCCGGACGAATCCCGGCGGGGACTTCTCGAAGCGCAGATCGTACGCGTAGATGATCATGCGAAACATGAACATCGCGCCGAGAATCGGCCAGATGGCTCCCGACCAGGGAAACGGCAGCACCTCGGCGCGCTGCAACGCGAGGAATCCTCCCGCCATCAGCAGGAGCACGACGCGCCAGCCGTAGCGGATCGGCAGATGGCAGATTCCGATCAGCATCAGCCCGAGCGCGATGAGCCACAGCGCGTTCGCCGTCCCCAGGACGAGCACGATGCCGGCGATGGAAAGCGCGAGGAAGAACGGCAGGCGGTGGCGAAGCGGCAGCAGGGCGTGCACCACGAAGCCTGCCAGCGCGAGCAGCCAAAGTTGCAGGAATGCGGCGCTCTCGATCTGGAACTGGCGCATCGCGATCGTGAGCAAACCGAGCTGCACGAGGATCGCCGCCAGCGCCACGAGGCCGATGCGTCCGGACGCATCGGGGGCGGAGGGCGCAGCAGTTGTCGGATCCTTCGCCACGCGTCTATGTCGCTATTGGCGTCGCATGTCGGTGGAGAGGATTTCCAGTATAGCGGCTATTGCGCAGCCGGGGCTGGCCGTGCGTCGGCCGGCCGATCGCGTGATGCAACCATGCTGTATCCGTCAGCGATCGTCCCTTGCGGCGATCTCGAGCGCCTCGCGGTAGACGGCATTGCGCGGGATTCCGAACCACTTCGCCACGACGCGGGCCGCATGCGACGGCGAAATTTCCGCAACGAGCAGTGTCAGCATGCGCGTGACCTCCGCGGCATCTCCGCCACCGGCCGCTCGCGGGTTCGACGCCTGGTCCACGACGAGCACGAATTCTCCGCGCACGCGGTTCGCGTCCGCATCGAGCCATGCCGCGGCCGCGCCCAGCGGGACGCACGCGATCGTTTCGAACATCTTGGTGATCTCGCGGGCCACGATGAGCGTGCGCTCGGGCGGGAGGATGTCCGCCAGCTCCGCCACGGTGTCGCGAACGCGATGCGGCGCCTCGTAGACGACCAGCGCCATCGGCAGCACCGCCACCGACGCCAGCAGCGCATGCCTCGCTTTCGCCTGCGCCGGCAGGAAGCCGAGGAACACGAAGCGCTCGGCGACGAGTCCCGCGGCGCAGAGCGCGGCGGTGAGCGCGGACGGTCCGGGGATCGGCACCACGGGAAATCCCGCCTCGCGCACGGCGCGCACGACGCGTGCGCCGGGGTCGCTGATCGCCGGCGTTCCCGCATCGCTGACGAGCGCGACGCTCCTGCCGGCGCAAAGCGCCGCGACGATGTCGGCGCTGCGGCGCGCCTCGTTGTGCGCATGCAGGGACGTAAGGCGGGCGGCGATGCCGTTCCGCGCAAGCAGCGGCGCGGTGACGCGCGTGTCCTCGGCGGCGACCAGGTCCGCGCTGCGCAGCACGTCGATGGCCCGCAATGTCAAGTCGCGCGCGTTCCCCAGCGGGGTGGCCACCACATATAATGACCCCGGCATGGCGCGAAAGCCTGCCGCGCCTGCGCTTTCCCCCGCCGCGTCCTCCCGCCCGTCCGACATCCTATCTCTCCATGCGCCCGCGCCGCCGCGAATCGACTCCGCATCCGCTGACGCGATGCGCGAGTCGCTGCGCGATGGCCGTGCTGGTGTCGCTTTGCGCATTGTCCTGTGCACAGCAAGGGACGGCAACCCGACCTGCGCCGATCGACGAGCGCGCGGCGACGCGCCCCTCCACGCCCTCGGCCGCGGAACTGGCGCGCATGCCGGCCCCGCCCGCGCCCGCAACGACCGCGCCGGCGCCGCCGTCACCGCCCGCCGTCTTCACGACGCCGCTGACCGATTCGGCGGCGGCCGCGGCGCCCGAGGCGCAGACCCCGCCGGAAGCGCAGCAGGCGCGGCCGGCGCGGCCGCCTCCGGCGGCGACCGATCTCGTCGCCCTGATCCTGCCCCTCGAGGTGCCCGCCTTCGCGCGCGCGGCCGACGCCGTACGGGCAGGCTTTCTGGCAGCCGCCGACGCCGCAGGCGCGCGTGACAAGTGCGTCGTCATCGGGCACAAGGATGGCGGCGTGCTCGCCGCGTTCGACGAGGCCCGTCGCCGCGGCGTGCGGGTGATCGTGGGCCCGCTTCTGCGCGACGATCTGAAGACGCTGGCGATCGCCGATGGCGACGTGCCCTGGACGATCGCGCTCAACCGCGTCGAGGACGGCACCGCGCTTCCCGACGTCGTCTATTCGTTTCCGCTGGCCGTCGAGTCCGACGCGCGGGTGATCGCCCGACGCGCGAAGGCGGACGGCGTACAGGCGATCGACGTCGTCGCGAGCGATCCGCCGCTGATGAAACGCATGGCGATGGCGTTCACGCGGGAGTGGGTCGACGATGGCGGCGCGGCACCGGCGGCGCTGCGCTTCGACCCCTCGCCCGAGGCGCTGACGCTGATGCGGCGCAATCTCTCGCGGGCGGTTCCGGACGCGGTCGTGCTCGCGATGGACGGCAACGATGCGGCGCTGGCGAAGCCGTTCATCGGCGCGCTGCCCGCGTATGCAAGCGGACTCCTGTTCGAGCGTCCCGACCAGGCGGTCGTGCGCGATCTCGACAACGTGCGCATCGTCGAAGTGCCGTGGCTGGTGACGCCCGATGCGCCGGAGCTTGCCAAGTTCCCGCGGCGCGACATGGGCAGCGCGGCGCTCGACCGCCTGTATGCGCTGGGCCTCGACGCCTTCGCGGTGTCGCAGGCGTTCGGCGACGATGCGCCCGAGCGCTTCGACCTCGAGGGCGCGACCGGGCACGTAACGCTCGGCGAGGGCCGCAACTTCCTGCGCGAGGGCCGCTTCGGCGTCTACCGTGACGGACGCCTCGTTCCGCTCGACGCGACGCCCTGACCGCGCGGCAGCGGGTGCGGCCGCCGAGGCGCAGGCGGCGCGCTTCCTCGCCGCACGCGGCCTGACGATCGTCGCGCGCAACTTCCGCACGCGCCACGGCGAGATCGACCTGATCGCGCGCGACGGGGCGACGCTGGTGTTCGTGGAGGTGCGGCGGCGCGCTTCCGCTGGCTACGGCGGCGCCGCGGCGAGCATCACGGCCGCAAAGCAGGCGCGCTGGACGCTCGCGGCGCGCGCCTACCTCGCGCGCTTCGCAACGCCGCCGCCGTGCCGCTTCGACGCCGTGCTCCTCGACGGTCCCGATCCGCCGGCGATCGACTGGCGGCGCGACGTGATCGCGGTGGAATGACACTGCTAGAATCCCGACCCAATGGTCGATCACGTCAAGCGCATTCGCGGCCACTTCGCCGACAGCGCCAGGCTGAAGCAGGATGCCGCCGAGCCGCTTGCGCCCGCGATCGCACGCGCCGCAGCGCTGATGACCGAATGCCTGTTCGCCGACGGCCGCATCCTCGCCTGCGGCAACGGCGGGTCGGCCTCCGATGCGCAGCATTTCGCGGCGGAGCTCGTCGGGCGCTTCGAGCGCGAGCGGCCCGAGCTGCCCGCGATATCGCTGGCGACCGACACGTCGCTTCTTACCGCCATCGCCAACGATTACGCATTCGAGCAGGTCTTCGCGAAGCAGGTGCGGGCGCTGGGCACGAAGGGCGACGTCCTGCTCGCGATCTCCACGTCGGGAAACTCGCCGAACGTCCTCGCGGCGACGGCCGCCGCGCACGAGCGCGAGATGCGCGTCGTCGCGCTGTCCGGCAAGGGCGGTGGCCGGCTGGGTGAACTTCTCGCGCCCGAGGACGTCCACATCTGCGTGCCGCACCCGCGCACGATGCGCATCCAGGAAGTCCACCTCCTCGTCATCCACTGCCTGTGCGACGCGATCGATGCGACGCTGCTGGGCGACGAGGAATAACGTGCCGCGGATTGCGGCGCAGCGAAGCGTCAATCAGGAGGTCCGCATGCTGCAGATTCGATCCGCCGTTGCACTGGCCGCCGTCGCACTGGCCGTCGTCGTTCCGGCCACGCTGCTCGGCGGCTGCGTGCCGCTGGTCGTCGGCGGCGCCGTCGCCGGAACGGCGCTCGTCGCCACCGACCGCCGCTCCGTGGGCGCGCAAGCCGACGACGAGGCGATCGAGCTCAAGCTCTCCAACGCGATCAACGCGCAGTACGGCGAGAGCGTCCACGCGATCGCCACCAGCTACAACGGCATCGTGCTCCTGTCGGGCGAGGTCCCGACGCAGGAAATCTGGGCGTCGATCGGCAACCTGGCGAAGACCACGCCGAAGGTCCGCGCCGTCCACAACGAGCTCGCCGTCGGCCCCAACGCCGACCTGTCCGTCCGCTCGAACGACACCTACATCACGTCGAAGGTCAAGACGCGCTTCCTCGAGGCGAACAAGCAGTTCTCGGCCACGCACGTCAAGGTCGTGACCCAGCGCGGCATCGTGTACCTGATGGGGATCGTCACGCACGCGGAGGGCGACGCCGCCGCGCGGATCGCCAGCACGACGACGGGCGTCGTGCGCGTGGTGAAGGTGTTCGAGTACATCGCCGCGCCGCCGCCGCCGCCGGAGGCGTCGCCGGCGCCCGCCGCGCCGAAGTGATACCCGATCCGCGCTATCCGGCCAAGATCTGCGGCGCCGAGGACGCGCCCGGGCGCATCGCTGCGTTGCCGCGACCGCGCGTGTTCACGAATGGCGTGTTCGACATCCTGCATCGCGGCCACGTGACGTACCTCGAGCAGGCCCGCGCGCTCGGCGCCTCGCTGGTGGTGGCGATCAACTCCGACGCCTCGGCGCGCCGCCTCGGCAAGGGCGCGAACCGCCCGCTCAACCCGCTCGAGGACCGGATGGCAGTGGTCGCCGCGCTGGGCGCCGTCGATCTCGTCGTGCCCTTCGACACCGACACGCCGCGCGATCTCGTCGCTGCGTCCCTCCCGGAGATCATCGTCAAGGGCGGCGACTACACGGCCGACACCACGGCCGGCGCCGCCGAGGTGATCGCGGCGGGCGGGCGGTTCGTCGCGATCCCGTTCCGCCATGCGCGGTCGACCACGGCGCTGGTCGACCGGATTCGCGGCTGACGCCCGGCCGCGGTCGGGGCGGTTGCTATAATTCGCACCCGTCCCTCTCCGCAAGACGACGATGCTGCAGGCTGATCGTGAAGTCGATGCGCGCGGCTTGAACTGCCCGCTGCCGATCCTCCGGGCGAAGAAGGCGCTGAACGACATGCGCTCGGGGCAGGTCGTCCGCGTGACCGCCACCGATCCCGCGAGCGTGCGCGACTTCCAGGCATTTGCGCGGCAGACGGGCAACGAACTCGTCGAGCACGGCGAAGCGGACGGCGCCTTCTGGTTCGTGATGCGCCGGCGCTGACCGGGCGCTCCCGGTCGACGTCCGCGGGGCCGCCATGACCGCGGCGCTTCTGCTCCTTCCCGATTTCCTGCTGATCGCGCTGGGCGCGGCGCTGTCGCGATCGCGTCAGTTCGACGCGGGCCTCTGGTCGGGCGTCGAGCGGCTCGTCTACTTCGTGCTGTTTCCGGCGCTGCTGTTCCGTTCGCTGGCGACCTCGCCGCGGGACTTTGCGGATGCCGGCGCGCTCGCGGTCGCCGGCATCGGCTTCACCGTCGCGGGAATGCTGCTCTCCGCGCTGGCTCATCCGCTGTTCCGGCTGCCGCACGCCACGTTCGCCGCTTGCTTCCAATGCGGATTCCGGTTCAACACGTATGTCGCCCTCGCCGCCGCAGCGCGCATCGGCGGCGCCGACGGCGTCGCGACGATGAGCCTGCTGCTCGGCCTGCTGGTGCCGCTCGTCAACGTCGTCGCGGTCGCCACCCTGGCGCGCGGCGAAGGCTGGCGCGTGGCCGGCACGCTCGCGCGCAATCCGCTGGTGCTCGCATGCCTCGCCGGCATCGCGTGGAAGGGGCTCGGTTTGCCTGTCCCCGCGATCGCCGGGCGGATCCTCGAGCTCCTCGCCGCCGCGGCACTTCCGCTCGGGCTGCTCGCCGTGGGGGCGGGTCTGCGGCTGTCGCGCACGACGCTGCCGCTGCCGGCGCTCGCCTGGTGGCACGGCGTGAAGCTTGCCGGGGTGCCGGCCGTGGCGTTCGTGCTGTCGCGCGCGCTCGGCCTCTCGCCGCTGGAACGCGAGGTCGCCGTGGCGCTCGCCGCGGTCTCGGCGGCGCCGTCGGCATTCATCCTCGCGGTCCAGATGAACGCCAACGGCGCTGCCGCGGCGCTCCTCATCTCCAGCGGCACGCTGATCGCGGCGTTCACACTGCCGCTGTGGATCGCGCTGGCGGGCGGCGCCTGACCGGCGGGCGCGCTAGCGGCGGTAGCGCGCGAGGAAGTCGGTGATGATCCCGCGCTGCGCGCGTTCGATCGCGCCGTCGATGGCGCGGTTGTTCGGGTCGTACTGCTTGGCGCGGCGGTACGCGGCGAGCGCGTCCTTGTGGCTGCCGAGCGCCTGCTGCGCGTCGCCGAGGCACATCCACGCCTCGGGATTGTCGAGATCGACGTCGGTCCATTCGCGGCACAGGTCCGCCGCGCGCTTCCAGTTGCCGGCCCGCAGCATCCGCGGTCCCTCCAGCTTCAGCCGCTCGACGCGCGCGCGGTGCGCGGCGAGCAGCGCATCGACTTCGGGATCGATGCTTCCGTCCGCGGCCGGCGCCGGGGCGTGCAGCGCCGGCGGCGCCACGGCGGGTATGGCCACCGTCGACGGCTGCGGCAGCGCCGGCACTGCCCCGGCGGAGCGCGGCGCGGCCGACCCCGCGGCCGTGCCGCCGGCGACGCCGATCCTGCCGCCGCCGGACACGCCCGGGGGGGAGCGGACGCGGGCAATGCCCGTGCGACCGCCGTGCGAACGAAATCCAGCGCCTCGGCCATCGGCGAATTCCACGCAACCGCGTACAGCCACAGCATGGCCGCGAGTCCCAGCAGACCGGTGCCGAGATTGACCACCCCGGCGGGGCCGTGGGTGACGAGGCAGTCCTCGGCGAAGTCCCAGTCGGTCTCCTGTTCGCGCGCGAGCTTTTCGTAGGCCAGCGCGACGGCGATCGGCGCGAGCGGCGGGACGCCGCAGGCGACGCCCTTCCACCAGACGCGAAGCGCGCGCGCGAGCCCGCGGCGCACCTGCGCGCGCGCATCGCGCTGCGCGTAGGCGTCGGAGATCGAGAATTGCAGGTACACGCCGAACAGCCACTTGCCGGGCGTCGTTCCCAGCGCAGCGATCAGCAGCGCCTCCAGTGGCACCCAGGTGGCGGTGATCAGGATCGGGGCGACGAACGGGTGCGGCAGCCAGTAGGACAGCGCCGGACCGAGGAGGCCGCTCGCGCGAAGCTCGGACAGCGGCAGCGCGAGCACGAGGCCCCACAACGCGTAGTCGAACAGGCGGGCAGCGAGACGGGACCACGGCCGCGGCTCGCTGGTCCGGCCCGTTTTCTCGCGCTCGAGCTCGGCCATCCGCAACTGGAAGATCCACGACGCGTCCTCCGCCGGCTGGCTCGCGCCCATGAAGACGCTCTTCTCGCGGCGCCAGTTGAGGATCGCCAGGTCGGTCTGCGGCGTGAGGCCGATCTGCGACGGCGTCGAGCGCGGCCGGTTGTGGGCGATGCCGTGGACGATGCCGTAGACGACCGTGAGCAGGAGCAGCGCGAGCGTGATCCACACGATCGCCTGCTTGGTGACCGCGACGACGTCGGGCGGGGTGACGTAGACGATCGCCCCCACGAGGAACGCGCCGAACAAAAGCGCGAGGCCGAGCGCGACGAAGGGCGAGCGCATCGACGTCGCGACACGCTCGGTGAGTCCGGGGTGATGATGCAGCGCTTCCGCCGGCGCCCGCGATTGCGGCTGCGAATCCAGGAAATCGTCGAGCTGCGGAACGGCGGGAAGCGGCGCGCTGTGGACGTCGGTCTGCTCGCCGGCAGCCGCGACCGCGTTGCTGACGACGTGCGCGATCTTCTGCTCGGCCGTGCCGCTCGAGAGCGCCAGCTCCTCGTCGTAGCGCTGGCGGCGTTCGTCGTCGGTGAGGATGCGGCTCGCGTGGTTGATGAAGCGCAGCGCCTCCTCGACGTTGCCCTGCCCGTCGCGCGTCTTGGCGTAATACTTGCGGATCAGGCGGCGCAGCGCGGCCCGGACTTCCTCGCCGGAGGATCCGGGCTGGACGCCGAGCGCTTCGTAGAGCGTCGCCTTCATCGGTTAGGCGGGAGAGGTCGGATGATGCGCTTCGTAGTCCACAGCAAATCGGCGCCGGGATGGGCTGCAAACGAGCAAAATCCGGGCCGTCCCGCGTAGTCCCGGGCAGCCCCCGCGCAGCGGCGCGCCCGGCCGCCGCCGGCCGCTGCGAAGCGGCCGCGAATGACGGATTGGGGCACCCGCGGCGGCCTCGCCGTCCACGGGTGCCGGCCGCGGACTATTCCGGCTTCGCCGTATCGCGCACGGCCAGCTTCTCGCGGATGCGGGCCGACTTGCCCGAACGGCCGCGCAGGTAATAGAGCTTCGCGCGCCGCACGGCGCCCCTGCGCTTCACCTCGATGGACGCGAGCAGCGGCGAGTACGTCTGGAACGTGCGCTCGACACCTTCGCCGCTCGAGATCTTCCGTACCGTGAACGCGGAGTTGAGGCCGCGGTTGCGCTTCGCGATCACGACGCCTTCGTAGGCCTGCACCCGCTTGCGCTCGCCTTCGACGACGTTCACGTTGACCACGACGGTGTCGCCCGGCGAGAAGTCCGGGATCGACTTGTTCAGGCGTGCGATTTCTTCCTGCTCGAGCTGCTCGATGATGTTCATCGCGTGTTCTCCAAGGACTTGGGTTACGTCACCCGTTCCGCGCAGCGCAGGGCGCCCCCTGATGCGCGTCGTTCGTTGTCGGGTCGCGTGGCATCCGCGACCGCCTCGCTGCAACCTGCCGTGGCGTGCCCGCCCTGCAGGTTACGCCTCAGGAGCGATTCTGCACCTGCGCCAGCAACTGCTGCTCTTCCCGCGTGAGCCTGCGGCCGGCGAGCAACCCCGGTCGCCGGGCCGCCGTTCGCGCCAGCGACTGCGCGAGCCGCCAGCGCCTGATCTGCGCGTGGTCGCCGGACGTCAGCACCGCCGGCACCGCGCGGCCCTCGAAGACGTCGGGCCGCGTGTAGTGCGGGCAGTCCAGCAGGCCGTCCGCGAACGACTCCTGCACCACCGATTCCGCGTCGTTCAGCGCACCCGGCAATTGCCGCGCAATGGCATCGATCAGCATCAGCGCCGGAAGCTCGCCGCCGGAGACGACGAAATCGCCGATGGCGATTTCCTCGTCGATGTCGCTGTCGACGACACGCTCGTCGATCCCTTCGTACCGCCCCGCCACGAGGACATAACCCGCGGCCGCCGCACCCGCGAGCTCGACGACCCTCGCGTGCGTCAGCGGCGCACCGGCGGGGGAAAGGTGCAGCGTCCGCGTCGCCTGCACCCCCGCCGCCTGCTGCGCAGCGCGCGCGGCGCGTATCGCCGCCGTCAGCGGCCCGGGCACCATGACCATTCCCGGTCCGCCGCCGTACGGCCGGTCATCGACCGTCCGGTGATTGTCCGTCGCATAGTCGCGCGGGTTCCACGTTGCCAGATGCCACAGGCGCCGTTCCTGTGCCCGACCCGTCACGCCGAAAGACGCCGCGTGGACGATCATCTCGGGGAACAGCGTCACCACATCGATCCGCACGAGCGCTCCTGAGCCGCGGCGATTCGTCAGTAGTCCGGCTGCCAGTCCACCGCGATCCGCCGTGCCGCGAGATCCACGCTCTCGACGTATACCGGCACGAACGGTATGAGGCGCACCGCTGCGGCGCCGGGCGCCGCCACGTGCAGCACCGGGTGCGCTCCGTAGCCCGCCACGTCCGCCACCCGACCGAGCTCGATCCCCTCCCGGTTCACCACGTCCAGGCCGACCAGGTCGGCCCAGTACACCTCGCCGCGTTCCGGAGGTCGCGCAATGTCGCGACCGATGCCGATCTGCGCGCCCCGCAGCGCCTCGGCGTCCTCGCGCGAATCGACGCCGCGGAGCTTGGCCAGCAGCCCGGGCGGCTGGCTTTTTGCCTCCGCCACGTCGACACGACGCCAGGGTTCGCGGTCCGTGCGCCGCATCTCCCACACGGGGTGCTCGAGCAGCGCCGTCGGGTCCTGCGACCATGGCGTCACACGCACCCATCCGCGCACGCCGAACGGCGCGGCAAAACGCCCCATCACCAGAAGGTCCGCGCCGGCCATCGGCTCGACTTCCCGGGCGCGACGCGCGCTGCCTTCGCGCGGCGTCTGCGTCGCCTCCGCCCGGATCAGCTCGCGGGTTGCGCGGGCGCCGTCGCCTCGACGGGCTTCGGCATCGCGGCCCGCTTCACGAGCATCGCGACGGTGTCCGACAGCCTGGCACCGCGACCGGTCCAATAGGCGACGCGGTCCTGCGCGATGCGCAGGCCCTCTTCGCGCTCGGCGGCGACCGGGTTGTAGAACCCCACGCGCTCGATGAAGCGGCCATCGCGGCGGCTGCGCGAATCGGCGACGACGACGTTGTAGAACGGGCGCTTCTTGGCGCCGCCGCGGGCAAGTCTGATGACGACCATTGCTGTTATCCGGGTTCGAGCGGAGAAAAGCCCAAGATCATACGGTAAGGATATTGATTTGTCGAGTTTTTATGGGTCGCTGCGGCCTCCGGCGGGGAGCCATCGGCGTTCCGCGGCTTGCCGCGCCGAGCCCCAGGCGCGCCGCAGTGCCTACGGCACGCCTGAAGGGCAGGGAAAAGTTACCGGACGGGCTCCGCCCATTTCGATGCAGTGCCGTCCTTGCGCCAACCCGGCGCCAACGTCGGCCAAGTGCAGCCAACGGCGGCTAACAAGCCGTCAACGCAGGCGAACTAGTAGTAAACAGTGGCTAACTCACAACAAACGTGGGCGGGCGGGCCCTTTTCGCCGGCTCGCGCCGGGCGCGCATCAACGGCCGGGCATCATGCCCTTCATTCCGCGCATGAACTTCTGCATCCCGCCCTTGGCCACCATTTTCATCATCTTCTGCGTCTGCTCGAACTGGTTCAGCAACTGGTTCACTTCCTGCACGGTCACTCCCGCCCCTGCCGCGATGCGCCGCTTCCGCGAAGCCTTGATGATCTCCGGCCGGGCGCGCTCGCCGCGGGTCATGGAGTTGATGATGCCTTCGACGCGCGCGATCTTCCGCTCGTCCACCGCCTGCGTTTGTGCCATCTGCGCCAGCTCGGCGGGCAGCTTGTCGAGCATCCCGGCGATGCCCCCCATCTTGCGCATCTGGCCGATCTGCTGCTTGTAGTCTTCGAGATCGAAGCCCTTGCCTGTCTTGACCTTCCTGGCGAGCTTCTTCGCCTCCTCGATGTCGACGCTCTTGTGCGCCTCCTCGATCAGCGACAGCACATCGCCCATCCCGAGGATGCGCGAGGCCATCCGCTCCGGATGGAAGACCTCGAGGCCGTCGATCTTCTCGGCGACGCCTACGAACTTGATGGGAGCCCCGGTGACATGGCGCACGGAAAGCGCAGCGCCACCGCGCGCGTCACCGTCGAGCTTGGTGAGTATCACGCCGGTGAGCGGCAGCGCATCGCGGAAGGCCCGCGCGGTGTTGACCGCGTCCTGGCCCTGCATCGCGTCGACGACGAACAGCGTCTCGATCGGGCGCACGGCGGCGTGCAGCGCAGCGATCTCCTGCATCATGGCCTGGTCGATCGCGAGGCGGCCGGCAGTGTCGACGATCAGCACGTCGTGGAAGTGCTTGCGGGCCCAGTCGAGCGCGCCCTGCACGATCGCAACCGGGGCCTGCGCGGCGGTCGAAGGATGGAAGTCGACGCCGACCTGCGCGGCCAGCGTCTTCAGCTGGTCGATCGCGGCGGGTCGGTAGACGTCGGCGGACACGACGAGCACCTTCTTCTTCTGTTCCCTGGCGAGCAGGCGCGCGAGCTTCGCTGCCGTGGTGGTCTTGCCCGCGCCCTGGAGGCCCGCGAGAAGGATGACTGCCGGCGGCTGCGTCGCGAAGTCGAGCCCCTGCGCGCTGCCGCCCATGAGCGAGGCGAGCTCGCGCTGGACGATGCCGATCAGCGCCTGGCCGGGGGTCAGCGACCCGACGACCTCGGCGCCCAGGGCCTTCTCGCGAATCGCCGCGACGAAGTCCTTCACGACCGGCAGCGCGACGTCCGCCTCGAGCAGCGCGAGGCGTACCTCGCGCAGCGCGTCCTGGATGTTGTCTTCGGTGAGGCGCGCTTCGCCGCGCAACGTCTTGACGACGCGCGACAGACGCGCAGTGAGATTGTCGAGCATGACGGGTTTTCCGGCGCGGCCGCGCGAGGTCCGCGCGAGGCGCCTGCCTGTAAACTTACGCCACCGCGGCAGCCGGAGCGCCACGGACACGCGATGATTCTACTTCACCTCGCCGCCGCCGCCCTCTACGGGATCGCCGCATGGATGCGCTGGCCGCGCGGCGGCGCTGCGGCGCGCGTCCCGGGCGGCGCGTGGCTCGTTCCGCTCGCACTCGCGCTGCACGCGTTCGTCATCGCGCGTGCCATCTTCCGGCCCGACGGCCTCGACGTCTCGTTCGTCAACGCGCTCTCGCTCGTCGCGGGGCTCGCGGTGCTCGTCGCGTGGGCGTCCGGGCTGTTCCACTTGCTGCCGCAAGTGGCGACCGTCGTGCTGGCTATGGCGGCGGCCGGCGTGCTGGTCCACACGTTCGGCGCCAGTCCGCACCGGTTCCAGTATGGCGACTCCCCGTGGGCGATCGCGCACATCGCGATCGCGCTGATCGCCTATGCGCTCTTCGTCGTCGCGGCGCTGCAGGCGGTGATCCTGACGGGGCTCGAGCGCCGACTGCGCGGAGGGGTGGATGCCGCCGGCGAGACCCCGCCGCTGCTGACGCTGGAACGCTACCTGTTCCGGCTCGTGTGGGCGGGATTCGTGCTGCTGACGCTCGCGCTCGCCAGCGGCTTCCTGTTCTCGGAGGAGCTCTTCGGCAAGCCGGTCACCTTCACGCACAAGAACGTCTTCTCCGTCGCCGGCTGGCTCGCATTCGCCGTCCTGCTGTTCGGGCGCGCGCGCTATGGCTGGCGCGGCCGCACCGCGCTGCGCTTCATCGTCGGCGGCACCGTGCTGCTCGTCCTCGGGTACCTCGGCAGCAAGTTCGTGTCCGAGATCCTGCTCAATCGGTAGGAAGGCCGAATTGACTCCACGCGGCATCGCTCCAATACTCAACGCACCGGCCCGAACCTCGCACGTCCGTGGATGAGATCTCGTCCGAGTCGCTCGCCATCGCGCTCGCCGCGCTGCTGATCGTGTCGGGACTGTTCTCGATCGCGGAGACGGCCATGATGGCCGTCAACCGCTACCGCCTGAAGCACCGCGCACAGCGCGGCAACCGCGGCGCGAAGCTCGCCCTGGCGCTGCTCGCGCAGACGGACAAGCTGCTCGGCGTCATCCTGCTCGGCAACAACCTGATCAACGCCGCCGCCGCCACGCTGGCCGCGGTGCTCGCCGTGCGGCTGTTCGGCGTGGGCAAGCTGGCGCTGGCGGCCGGAACGGTCATCGTCACGTTCCTGATCCTCGTGATTTCGGAGATCACGCCGAAGGTGATCGGCGCAGCGCACGCCGATCGCATCGCGCCCCTGGCGGCGTACGCACTCACGCCGCTGCTGAAGCCCCCGTTCGTCTGGATCGTGGCATTCGTCAACATTTTCGTGCAGGGCCTGCTCAAGCTCTTCCGCGTCGACACGAAGTCGGAGTCCGGCGCGACGCTGACGCAGGAAGAGCTGCGCTCGCTCGTCCTCGAAGGGAGCCAGTACTTCCGCGGCAAGCACCGCACGATGCTCGCCAACCTGATGGACCTCGAAGCGATCTCGGTCGACGACGTCATGACGCCGCGCAGCCAGATCCACGCCATCGACCTGCTGGAGAAGCCGGCGCTGCTGCGCCAGCAGCTGGCGACCTCCTATCACTCCCGGGTGCCCGTGTACGAAGACACGCTCGACAACATCATCGGTGTCCTCCCGCTCAAGAGCGTCGTGCACCTGCAGCAGACCGGCGAAGTCGATGCCGAGCGCCTGCGGCCGCTGCTGCGTCCACCCTATTTCGTGCCGGCCGGCACGCCGCTGCTCACCCAGCTGCAGCAGTTCCAGGCCGACCGGCAGCGCCTCGGCCTGGTCGTCGACGAATACGGCGAGCTGCAGGGCCTCGTCACGATCGAGGATATCGTCGAGGAAATCATCGGCGAGTTCACGACCCAGGCGCCCGGGGGGAGCGACACCTTCCGCCGCGAGGCGGACGGCAGCGTCATCGTCGACGGGATGACCCTTCTGCGCGCGTTGAACCGCCGCCTGGGAACGCAGTTCCCGCTGGACGGACCGAAAACGCTCAACGGGCTGATCGTCGAGCATCTCGGCGACATTCCGGACGCCGGGGTCAGCTTCAGGCTTTACGGGCAGGGGGTCGAGATCGTCCAGACGCTCGATCGAGCCGTGAGGGTGGTGAGGCTGCTACCCCCGGTAGGTCGCGTTTCCCCGCCTTTACAAACCCAACCCGAGCGGGCATCATCTTCAAGCTAAGTTTCATGCAAATGGAATAAGTGTCCGTTTCGGCTCGAAAATCCGATGTACGGCACAAAACTTGCTGTCCTCGGGTTTCTGGCCGCGTTCGGGCCCGTGGGATCCTGATCGCCGGATCCCCCGGCACCCCGCGCCGGGCCGGGACGAAAACAGGACTTTTCGAGGCATCGACCGACGCACCATGGCCACCCACGTCGCCACCCGCAACATCAGCGGCCTAGCCCGGGCGCTCGCCCAGCACGGCGTCATGTCCGAGCACGACGCCGAGGCGCTGCAGACGCAGGCGCAATCGGCCGGCATGACGTTCGTCGAGCAGGTGCTGACGGGCAAGCGGATGACGGCGCAGCAGCTTGCCGTTTTCGGATCCCGCGCGTTCGGCATCCCGCTGTTCGACCTCAACGCGTTCGACCTCGACCAGCTCGACAAGACGTACTTCGACGCCAAGATCGCCCAAACACGGCGGGTTCTGCCGCTGTACAAGCGCGGCAACCGGCTTTACGTGGCGACGTCGGACCCGGCCAACCTCCAGGCCCTGGAGGAGGTCCGCTTCCGCACCAACCTTCCGGTCGAGCCCGTCGTCGTCGAAGACGACAAGCTCGGCCAGGCGATCGTCAAGGTCGTCGAGGCGACCGGCACGACGCTGCAGGAGCTCGCCTCGCTCGAGGACATCGAGGTCGCGCTGGAAGAGGGCGGCGCGCAGCAGGATGCCGCGGTCGATGACAGCGAGGTCGAGGACGCGCCGGTCGTCAAGTACATCCAGAAGCTCATGCTGGATGCGATCGCCGCCGGCGCCTCGGACATCCACTTCGAGCCGTACGAGAAGTTCTTCCGCGTCCGCTACCGCATCGACGGCGTGCTGATGGAGATCGCGCAGCCGCCGCTCGCGATCAAGGACAAGGTCGCGTCGCGGATCAAGGTCATCTCCAAGCTCGACATCGCCGAGCGGCGCGTGCCGCAGGACGGGCGGATGAAGCTCGTGCTGTCCAAGACCCGCGCCATCGACTTCCGCGTGTCGTCGCTGCCCACGCTATGGGGCGAGAAGATCGTGCTGCGGATCCTCGACTCGGCCGGCATCAAGCTCGGCATCGAGGCGCTCGGCTATGAGCCCGACCAGCAGGAGGCGATGCTCCACGCGATCGGCCGCCCGTACGGCATGATCCTGGTCACCGGTCCCACGGGCTCGGGCAAGACCGTGTCGATGTACAGCTGCCTCAACATCCTGAACCAGCCGGGCATCAACATCTCGACCGCCGAGGACCCGGCGGAAATCCAGCTGGCGGGCGTCAACCAGGTCAACGTGAACGAGAAGGCCGGCCTGACGTTCGCCTCCGCGCTGCGCTCGTTCCTGCGGCAGGATCCGGACATCATCATGGTCGGCGAAATCCGCGACCTCGAGACCGCCGAGATCGCGATCAAGGCGGCGCAGACGGGCCACCTGGTCTTCTCGTCCGTGCACACGAACGACGCGGCCACGACGCTGACGCGGCTGCTCAACATGGGCGTGGCGCCGTTCAACGTGGCGTCGTCGGTGATCCTGATCACGGCGCAACGCCTGGCGCGGCGCCTGTGCCCGAATTGCAAGAAGCCCGCGGACATCCCGCCCCAGGCGCTGTTGCGCGCCGGCTTCACCGACGAAGACCTGGACGGCAGCTGGCAGCCGTACGGCGCGGTGGGCTGCGACCACTGCAAGGGCACCGGCTACAAGGGCCGCGTGGGCATCTACGAGGTCATGCCGATCAGCGACGACATGCGCCAGCTCATCATGCGCAACGGCAACGCCCTCGACATCGCCGACCAGGCGGCGAGCGAAGGCGTGCGTACGCTGCGCAAGTCCGGCCTGCTCAAGGTCAAGTCCGGCATGACGTCCCTCGAGGAAATCGAGGCGGTCACCAACGACTAGCGCCGCGCTCCCTTCCGCACCCGACCCCAACCCGCAAGCGCACCCGAAACGAGGCACACCATGGCTACCGCCGTCGCTCCCCGCGTCGACAACCGCCCCAAGGAATTCCTGTTCATCTGGGAGGGCACCGACCGCAACAACAAGCCGGTCCGCGGAGAGACGCGCGGCGTGTCCGAAACGGTCGTCACGACGAACCTGCGCCGCCAGGGCATCCGGATCAGCAAGATCAAGCGGCAGACGTTCCGCGGCGGGCGCCGGATCACCGACAAGGACATGACGTTCTTCACGCGGCAGCTCGCGACGATGCTGAAGGCCGGCGTGCCGCTGCTGCAGTCGTTCGACATCGTCGCGCGCGGCCACAGCAACGCTCGCTTCTCGCGCCTGATGCTCGACATCAAGAACAAGGTCGAGACGGGGTCGTCGCTGTCGCAGGCGTTCCGCGAGTATCCGGTGCATTTCAATGCGCTGTTCTGCAACCTCGTGCAGGCGGGCGAGTCCTCCGGCATGCTCGACGCAGTGCTCGACCGGCTCGCGACGTACCAGGAAAAAATCCTCGCGATCAAGAGCAAGATCAAGTCGGCGCTGTTCTACCCGATCTCGGTGATGGTCGTCGCGATCGTCGTGATCTGGGTGATCATGGTGTTCGTCATCCCGGCGTTCAAGGATGTCTTCCACAATTTCGGCGCCGAGCTGCCGATGCCGACGCTCATCGTCATCGCCATCTCGGACTTTTTCGTCAAGTGGTGGTGGCTGATCTTCCTGGCAATCGCCGGTACCGTCATCGGCGTCGGCATGATGTACAAGCGCTCCGATTCGATGCGCTACACGGTCGACCGCCTGCTCCTCAAGCTCCCGATCGTCGGCCAGATCGTCGAGAAGGCCACGATCGCCCGATGGACGCGCACGCTGCAGACGATGTTCGCGGCCGGCGTCCCGCTGGTCGAGTCGCTGGATGCGGTCGGCGGCGCCGCGGGCAACATCGTCTACGCGCAGGCGACCAAGCGCATCCAGACCGAGGTCAGCACAGGCTCGAGCCTCACCAATGCGATGACCAACACACGGCTCTTCCCGACGATGGTGCTGCAGATGACGCAGATCGGCGAGGAGTCGGGCTCGCTCGACAACATGCTGGGCAAGGTCGCCGAGTTCTACGAGCGCGAAGTCGACGACGCCGTCGCGGCGCTGTCGAGCCTGCTCGAGCCCGTGATCATCGTCTTCCTGGGCGTGGTAATCGGCGGCCTGGTCATCGCCATGTACCTGCCGATCTTCAAGCTCGGCGCGGTGATCTGATCCGGCATTTGCAAAGGCGCATCGCGATGCCGCCTGTCGACGATGCGCTGCGCGCGGCCGGGCGGAGCGGCGCGTGATTCCCGGCCTGACGGGACTCGGTCCCTGGGGGGCGGCGGCGCTCGTCGCGCTGGTCGGCCTGTGCGTCGGCAGCTTCCTCAACGTCGTCATCCACCGCCTGCCCAGGATGCTCGAGCGGGGCTGGGAGGCGCAGGCGGCGGAGCAGCGCGGCGAGACGCCCCCGACGCACCCTGCGTACAACCTCGTCGTCCCGCGCTCGGCCTGCCCGGCGTGCGGCCACCGGATCGGCGCGCTCGAGAACGTCCCGGTGGTGTCGTGGCTCCTGCTCAGGGGCAAGTGCTCGGCCTGCGGCGCGCCCATCTCGTCGCGCTATCCGTTCGTCGAAGTGCTGGGCGCATTGCTCGCGCTCGCCGCCTTCTGGCGCTTCGGCGTGACCTGGCAGGCGCTGGCCGCCTGCGTCCTTCTTTGGACGCTCACCGCGCTCACGTTCATCGACTTCGACACGCAGTACCTTCCCGACAGCCTGACGCTGCCCCTGGTCTGGGCCGGCCTCATCGCCAACATGTTCGAGCTGTTCGTGCCGCTCAAAACGGCCGTCATCGGCGCCGTGGCCGGTTACCTTTCTCTGTGGAGCGTGTACTGGCTGTTCAAGCTGATCCGCGGCAAGGAAGGCATGGGCTACGGCGACTTCAAGCTGCTCGCCGCGCTGGGCGCCTGGCTCGGCTGGCAGATGCTGCCGCTGATCGTCCTCCTGTCGTCGGTCGTCGGTGCCGCGATCGGTCTTCTGCTCATCGTGTTCAAGGGCCGCGATCACAACGTGCCGCTCGCCTTCGGGCCGTATCTCGCCATTGCCGGCGCGATCGCGCTGTTCTTCGGCCCGGCGCTCGTGAAGATGTACCTGCGCTGATGTTCGTGGTGGGGCTGACGGGCGGCATCGGCAGCGGCAAGTCGGCCGCCGCGGGACACTTCGCTGCGCTCGGCGCGGACATCGCCGACGCCGACGCGGTCGCTCACCAGGTGTCGGCCTGCGGCGAAGCGGGACACCGGGCCGTCGTGGATGCGTTCGGGCCGCAGTCGCTGCGTGCCGACGGCGAGCTCGACCGCGACTGGCTGCGCGAGCGCGCCTTCGTCGATCCCGCGTTCCGGGCGACTCTGGAGCGCACGCTCCACCCGGTGATCGGCGCGCGCATCGATGCGATGCTGCGCGGGTGGCGCGGGCCGTACGGCGTGCTGGTCGTCCCGCTGCTGCTCGAGAAGGGCGGCCTGCGCAATCGCGTCGCGCGGGTCGCGGTCGTCGACTGCCCGGAAGACGAGCAGGTGCGCCGCGTCGTCCGCAGGAGCGGCCTCGACGAGGCCATGGTGCGCGCGATCATGGCCACGCAGCTGCCGCGCGCGGAGCGCGTCGCGCAAGCCGATGACGTGATCGACAATTCCGGTCCGCCGGAGGCGCTCGGGCCGCAGATCGCCCGGCTCGACGCGAAATATCGGGGTCTTGCGGCAGACTGCGCGCAACCCCCGGCCGGGATTGGGGCACAATGACGCGCGATCGCTGCATGCGCCATCCGCAACCCTCCCCGCCGTGATTCGCTATGAGCATCCGCTGAACGAACGTGTCCGCACGCTGATGCGGCTCGAAGATCTGTTCACGCGTACGCGGCACTTCGCGGCCCAGGAGGCGGCGCCCGATCATCATTGCGCGCTGCTGTCGTTGTTCGAAATCACGGACGTCGCGGCGCGCGCGGACCTCAAGACGGACCTGCTGCAGGAGCTCGAACGGCAAAGGCAGACGCTCGCGCCGTTGCGGGCGAGCCAGCAGGTCGATCCGGCGGCGCTCGACAGCCTGCTGGCGGAGATCGACGCCGTGACGACGCAGCTGCTCGCCCAGACCGGCAAGATCGGGCAGCACCTGCGCGAAAACGACTGGCTGATGGCCATCAAGCAGCGCTCGGCGATCCCCGGCGGCGTCTGCGAATTCGACCTGCCGGCCTATCACTACTGGCTGCACCAGGACGCGAAGGCCAGGCGCAGCGACCTCACCGCGTGGATCGAGCCGTTCGAGCCGATCCGCGCCGGCGGCGCGATCGTGCTCCGCCTGCTGCGCGAGAACGGCCGGTCGAGCCGGCACACCGCTTATCACGGCGTGTTCCAGCTGATGCTGACGACGACGAAGGTCGCGCAACTCCTGCGCCTCACGCTGCAGCGGGACCTTCCCTGTGTTCCGGAGATCAGCGCCAACAAGTACGCCCTCAACATCCGCTACCTGGGCGTCAGCGGCATGGACCGGGGGGCGGTCTACGCCGGTGACGTGCCCTTCGAGCTGACGTTCTGCAACCTCTGACGGCTGTCGGCTGAAAAGGCACGGCGCCTTTGCGGCGCCTCTTCATGAGCGCCATCGGCCCGGGGCTTCGCTTGACGCCGCCGATCCGCTTCGCTAGACTTGATTGAACGATCAACCAAGAGCAATGACCGACCCTGCGCCCACCACCCGCGAGCGACTCATCTTCACCGCCATGCAGCTTTTCTGGGAAAAGGGGTACGGGGCGACGAGCGTCGCCGATCTGCTGAAGGCGGCCGGCGCCAACAGCGGCAGCCTCTATCACTTCTTCCCCGGCAAGCAGGACCTGCTGCTCGCCGTGCTCGCGGCCTACCGCGACGGCATCGGGCCCATGCTGCTCGCGCCGGCCTGGGCAGGCGTCGACGACCCCGTCGAGCGCGTCTTCGCGCTCCTCGATCGCTATCGCAGAAGCATCGTCGAGACCGAGTGCGTCTACGGCTGTCCGATCGGATCCCTGGCACTGGAGATCCACGAGCCCGATCCGTCCGTCCGCGCGGCGCTCGCCGCCAATTTCGATGCCTGGGTGGATGCGGTTGAACGCTGCCTCGACGCGGCCGGCGCGCGCTTTGCCGAGGACACCGACCGGCGCGCCCTCGCCGAATTCGTCCTGACGACGATGGAAGGCGGCGTCATGCAGAGCCGCACGCACCGCGACGTCGCGTATTTCGATCGCGCCGTCGCGCAGTTGCGCAACTACTTCGCCTGCCTGGGCATGGCAGGGCGCTCCGGCGCATCCGCCACCGGCCGTTCCCGGCGCACGCGACGATGACCCGCCCGTGCCCGCTCCCTCCGGCGACGGCGGACGCCCGAACCTTCGCCTCTCAATCCTTCACGAGGACATCATGCACGTGCGCACCGGAATGCTGCTGACACTGACGTTCGCCTGCGGCGGCACGGCCGCCGAGCCGATCGATCCCCTGAAGCCGATGGCCTTCCTCGCCGGTTCCTGCTGGACGGGTACGTTTCCCGATGGCAAGCAGACCGACGAGCACTGCTTCCGCTGGCTGTTCGACGGCAAGGCGCTGCGTGACACGCATACCGTCCGCGCGGCCGGCCGGCCCGACTACGTCGGCGAGACGACGTACTACTTCGACTCCGCCGCGCGGCGCGTCGAATACCTCTACGTCGAGAACCTCGGCGGCGTCAGCCGCGGTACGATGGAGAGCGCGCCGCCCGCGCTGGTCTTCCCGCCGACGCAGTACGTCGAGGGCGGGAACACGATGACGTACCGGTCGCGCTGGACGCGCGTCGACGATGCAACCTACGAGGCCGTGGCCGAGATGCAGAACAAGGATGCCTGGGCGCCGATGTTCAAGCTCACGATGAAGCGCAGCGGCGCGGCCCCGTGACGACGCCGCGCACCGTCAAGTGCCCGCAATGCGGCGCCACGGTGCCGTGGACCGCGGCATCGACGTGGCGGCCGTTCTGCTCGGAGCGCTGCCGCACGCTCGATCTCGGCGCGTGGGCGGCCGAAGCGTACCGGGTGCCGGCGACGCAGCCGGACGAAGCGAAGGACGACGCAGGCGACGACGAGCGCTAAAGCGCCTGGCGCCACGCGTGCCGGCGCAGCGCGACGCCGTGCGCGCCATGATCGATGGCGACATCGAGGTCCGTGGGCGCCAGTCCGCCGATGGCGTAGACGGGGACGCGCGTCCCGCCGATCATCACCGCGAACCCGGACCAGCCCAGCGGCACCGCGTCCGGATGGGTAGGCGTGGCGCCGACCGGCCCGACCAGCGCGAAGTCGACGCCCAGCGCGCCGGCCGACGCAAGCTCCTCGCGCGAATGGCACGACGCGCCCACGAGGAGATCGCGCGGGCGCTCCCGCGCGGCGGCGAGCGCCGCTGCGCTCCAGTGAACGCCGGCGTAGCCGCCGCGCCGCGCCTCGGCCTCGGTGCCGTTCAGCAGGACGCGCGCGCCGTACCGCGCGGCGAGCGCGAGCAGGCGGCGTCCGAACGCGTCGCGCCGCGCCGGCGGCCATTGCTTCTCGCGCAGCTGGACGAGCCGCATCCCGGCGGCCATCGCGCGCGCGGCGCCCTCGAGGAACGCGTCCTCGCCGATGTCCTCGGCGCACGTGACGCCGCAGACCGGCGGCAGGCCGAGCGCCGCGAGCACGCGCGTGTTCGCAGGCAGCAGCGGCGCGACGTCGAACGCGCCGGGGGTCTGCCACGCGAACGCCTGGCCGTCGTGGCCCGCGGGGTCGCCGCGCCAGGCGAACACGCGGAAGAAATTGAGCTCGACGTGCGCGTGCGGGTAGACGAAGGTCTGCACCAGCCACGGCGCGGCGCGCGTGATCTCGATGCCGAGCTCTTCGCGGATCTCGCGCACGAGCGCATGCGCCGGCATCTCGCCCGGCTCGAGCTTGCCGCCGGGGAATTCCCAGTAGCCGGCATAAGGCTTGCCCGCCGGGCGCTGCGCGAGCAGCACGCGGCCATCGCGGTGGACGATGACGGCGGCGGCGACACGCGTGATCGCGGCGTGCGCCGGCGCATTCGCGCCGGTTGCGTCGACCCCGGCATCGCGGCGCGGTGACGGCGACGCCACCGGCGCGCTCACCTGGCGCGCAACGCGCGCGCGCCGGCGTAGGCCTTCGCGAACTGCCACGCCACGCGCCCGCTGCGCGACCCGCGCTGCAGCGCGAACTGCAGCGCCTCGCGCGTGCGCGCCTCGGCGTCGCGCGCGTTGCCCGGCGCGCGGACGCCGAAATGCGCCAGCCATCCGGAGACCGCGGCAAGATAGTCGTCCTGCGCGAACGGATAGAACGAGATCCACAGCCCGAAGCGCTCGGACAGCGAGATCTTCTCCTCGACCGATTCGCCCGGATGCACTTCCTCGCCGACGTGCTTCGTCTCGAGGTTCTCGGCGAAATACTCCGGCAGCAGATGGCGCCGATTCGACGTCGCGTAGATCAGCACGTTGGCGGCCGCGCCGGCGATCGAGCCGTCGAGCATGACCTTGAGCGCCTTGTAGCCGGCTTCGCCGGCGTCGAACGTGAGATCGTCGCAGAACACGATGAAGCGCTCCGGCCGCGCGGCGATGCGCTCGGCGATGTCGGGCAGGTCCACGAGATCGCCCTTGTCGACCTCGATGACCCGCAGGCCCCTGCGCGCGTGCCTGCCGAGCATCGCCTTCACCAGCGACGACTTGCCGGTGCCGCGCGAGCCGGTCAGCAGGACGTTGTTCGCCGGCAGGCCGGCGACGAACTGGCGCGTGTTCTGGTCGATCGTCTTCTTCTGCGCATCGATCGCGACGAGGTCGTCGAGCGCGATCGTCTGGGGATGGAGCACCGGCTGGAGAAAGCCGCGCCCGCCGCGCTTGCGCCAGCGCGCCGCGGTCACGTGGCGCCAGTCGGGGTCGGGCGACGGCGGCGGGAGCAGCGCCTCGACGCGCGCGAGGACGCCTTCCGCGCGCGCGATCAGCGCGGCCACGTCAGGAGCGGTAGTCGGCATTGATCGACACGTAGCCGTGCGAGAAGTCGCACGTCCAGACCGTCGCGCGCGCGGCCCTGCCCTGCGCGCGTCCCAGGTCGACACGGATGCCTATCTCGGCCTGCTGCATGACGCGCTGCCCGTCCTCCTCGCGATAGGACGGGGCGCGCGCGCCGCGATCGACGACCAGGACGTCGTCGAGCCAGAACGACACCTGCGCGGGATCCATGTCGGGCGGGCCGGCGTTGCCGATCGCGCACACGATGCGGCCGAGGTTCGGGTCGGACGCGAAGAATGCGGTCTTGACGAGCGGCGAGTGCGCAATGGCGAACGCCACGCGGCGGCATTCCTCCACGTCGCGGCCGCCCTCGACGCGGATCGCGATGAACTTGGTCGCGCCCTCGCCGTCGCGGACGATCGCCTGCGCGAGCTCGACCGCGACGTCCTCGATCGCCGCGCGCACGGCATTGAGGCGCGTGTCGTTCGCGCTGCGGATGGGCGGCAGCTCGGCCTTGCCGGTGGCGACGATGACGAAGCTGTCGTTGGTGGACGTGTCGCCGTCGACGGTCGCGCCGTTGAACGACACGTCGGCGACGTCGCGCGCGATCTCGCCCAGAAGCGCGGCCGAAAGCGGCGCGTCGGTGGCGACGAACGCGAGCATCGTCGCCATGTCGGGATGAATCATGCCCGAGCCCTTGGCGATCCCGGTGACGGTGATCGGCACGCCGTCGAGCGTGATGCGGCGCGACGCGCCCTTGGGCACCGTGTCGGTCGTCATGATCGCGCGCGCCGCCGTCAGCCATCCGCCGGCGTCGGCCGCCGACACCGCGGCGGGCAGCGCGGCGACGATGCGCGCGACCGGCAGCGGCTCCATGATCACGCCGGTAGAGTAGGGCAGTACTTCCTCCGGCGCGCAGCCGATCAGTTGCGCGGCCCGCGCGCAGACTTCGCGCGCGGCGGCGAGTCCCGCATCCCCCGTGCCGGCGTTGGCATTGCCGGCATTGACGACGAGGCCGCGAAAGCCCAGTCCGCGCGCATGCTGCGAGGCAAGATGCGAGCGGCACACGAGGACCGGTGCGGCGCAAAAGCGATTCCTGGTGAACACGCCCGCCGCCACGGCCCCCGGGTCGGCGAGCACGACGAGCACGTCGTCGCGCGCCCAGTTCTTGATCTTCGCCGCAGTCGCCCCGAGCGTGATCCCCGCAACGGCCAGCAGCGAATCGCTCGTCGGTGGCGTGTAGTTGACCGGCATCGGCGTCGGGCGCGCGTCGTTGCGGCCCTTACGGCGCGCCGTTTTGCGCCGGCGCGGTGGCGCTCATCCGAGCCGGCCGTGGCAGTGCTTGTACTTCTTGCCCGAGCCGCACGGACACGGATCGTTGCGGCCGACCTTCTGGCCGGCACGGACGAACGGCGGCGGCGGTGCGAGCGCGACGTCGCCGTTCGCCTCGGCGCCGGTGGCCGCCGTGGCCAGCGCCTCGTCGTAGGCAGCGTGCTGGTACTGCACGTTGACCGGCGGCGCTTCCTCGACCGCCTGCACGTCCTCCTGCGTGCGCACCTGCACGGTCAGGATCGACCTTGACCACGTCCTGCTTGATCCGGTCGAGCATGTCCGAGAACAGCTCGAACGCCTCGCGCTTGTACTCCTGCTTCGGGTTCTTCTGCGCGTAGCCGCGCAGGTGGATGCCCTGGCGCAGGTAATCGAGCGAGGACAGGTGCTCGCGCCAGTGATGGTCGAGCGTCTGCAGCATGAGGCTGCGCTCGAACTGCCGCATGAGGTCGGCGCCGACCTGCTCTTCGCGCAGCTTCCACGCCTTCTCGGCCGTCTCGGCGACGCGATCGCGCAGCGCCTCCTCCTCGATCTCGTGCTCGTCCTTCAGCCACTCGCCGACCGGCACCTGCAGCTGGTAGTCGGCGGCGAGCGTCGTTTCGAGCCCGGGCACGTCCCACTGCTCCTCGACCGACTCGGGCGGGACGTAGCGCTTCACCGTGTCCGTCGATCTCGCCGCGGATCATGTTGCGGATCGTCTCCGCGACGTCGTCGCCCTCGAGCAGGTCGTTGCGCTGCTGGTAGATGACCCGGCGCTGGTCGTTCGCCACGTCGTCGTATTCGAGCAGCTGCTTGCGAATGTCGAAGTTGCGCGCCTCGACGCGGTTCTGCGCCTTGGCGATCGAGCGGTTGACGATCGGATGCTCGATCGGCTCGCCGTCGGGCATCTTGAGCTTCTGCATGATCACGCCGAGCCGTTCGCCGCCGAAGATGCGCAGCAGCGGATCCTCGAGCGACAGGTAGAAGCGCGAGCTGCCGGGATCGCCCTGGCGGCCCGAGCGGCCGCGCAGCTGGTTGTCGATCCGCCGCGATTCGTGGCGCTCGGTGCCGACGATGTGCAGCCCGCCCGCCTTGATCACGGCGTCGTGGCGCCCCTGCCACTCGCCGCGCAGGCGCGCGATCTCGCGCTCCTTCTCCTCGGCGGGAAGCGCCGGGTCCTCGCGCATCTTGAGCAGCGTCGGCTCGATGGTGCCGCCGAGCACGATGTCGGTGCCGCGGCCGGCCATGTTCGTGGCGATGGTGATGACGCCCGGCCGGCCCGCCTGCGCGACGATCTCTGCCTCGCGCGCATGCTGCTTGGCGTTGAGCACGTTGTGCGGCAGCTTCTCCTTTTCCAGCGCCTTCGACGAGCACCTCGGAATTCTCGATGGACGTCGTGCCGACGAGCACCGGCTGCCCGCGCGCATGGCAATCCTTGATGTCGGCGACGATCGCGTCGACCTTTTCCTGGAACGTGCGGAAGATGAGGTCGTTCTCGTCCCTGCGGATCATCGGCTGGTGCGTCGGGATCACCACCGTCTCGAGGTGATAGATCTGCTGGAACTCGAACGCCTCGGTGTCCGCGGTGCCGGTCATGCCGGCGAGCTTGCCGTACATGCGGAAGTAGTTCTGGAAGGTGATCGACGCCAGCGTCTGGTTCTCGCGCTGGATCGGCACGCCCTCCTTCGCCTCGACCGCCTGATGCAGGCCGTCGGACCAGCGGCGCCCGGACATCAGGCGGCCGGTGAACTCGTCGACGATGACGACCTCGCCGTTCTGCACGACGTACTGCTGGTCGCGATGGAACAGCGAATGCGCGCGCAGCGCGGCGTACAGGTGATGCATGAGGCCGATGTTGTGCGCGTCGTAGAGGCTCGACCCGGCGGGAATGAGGCCGGCGTTGCCGAGCAGCGCCTCGGCGTGCTCGTGGCCTTCCTCCGACAGCAGCACCTGATGCGCCTTCTCGTCGACCCAGTAATCGCCGGAGCCCTTCTCGTCGGCCTGGCGGGCGAGCCTGGGCGCCAGCTCGTTCAGCCGGTAGTACATCTCGACGTTGTCGTCCGCCTGCCCGGAGATGATGAGCGGCGTGCGCGCCTCGTCGATGAGGATCGAGTCGACCTCGTCGACGATCGCGTAGTTCTGGCCGCGCTGCACGCGCTCGCCGGGCGCGAACACCATGTTGTCGCGCAGGTAATCGAAGCCGAACTCGTTGTTCGTGCCGTACGTGATGTCCGCCGCGTACGCCGCCTGCTTCTCCGCGTGCGGAAGCTGCGAGAGATTGATGCCGACGGTCAAGCCCAGGAAACGGTAGATCCGGCCCATCCAGTCGGCGTCGCGCTGGGCGAGGTAGTCGTTGACCGTGACGATGTGCACGCCGTTGCCGGACAGCGCGTTGAGGTAGGCGGGCAGCGTCGCCACCAGCGTCTTGCCCTCGCCGGTGCGCATCTCGGCGATCTTCCCGTTGTGGAGCGCAATGCCGCCGATCAGCTGGACGTCGAAATGACGCATGCCGAGGGTCCGCTTGCCGGCCTCGCGCACGACCGCGAAGGCCTCGACCAGCACGTCGTCGAGCGTCACGCCGCCGGCCACCTTGGCCTTGAGCTCGGCGGTCCTGGCCCGCAACTCGTCGTCGGACAGCGCCACCATCGCGGGCTCGAGCGCGTTGATCGCGCGGACGGATTCGGTGTACTGCTTCAGCAGGCGCTCGTTGCGGCTGCCGAAGATGCGGGTCAGGATGTTCGAGATCATCGCCGTGGGTCGAGTGCCTCGGGAAGCTGGCGGCGGCGGCACAAATAACAAGGGGTGAGGACCGCCTCACCCCTCGTGCCATGCTGCGTCCGCCGCTGCGCTAGCCCGTGGGCTGCAGAAAACGTGCCGGGTTTTGCGGCGCTCCGTTCAGGCGCACCTCGAAGTGCAGGTGGGGGCCGGTGGAGCGTCCTGTCGACCCCACCGCGGCAACCCGCTGGCCGCGGACGACGAGGTCGCCTTCTTTCACGAACAGCCGCGACGCGTGCGCGTAGCGCGTCACGAGACCGTTGCCGTGGTCGATCTCGACCATTTTACCATATTGGGGGTGGACGTCCGCGAAGACGACCTTGCCGCTGGCTGCCGCGACGACGGACGTCCCCACCTCCGCGGGAAAGTCGATCCCCTCATGGAACGAGTTCTGGCCGGTGAACGGATCGATCCGGTAGCCGAAGTTCGACGAATACCACCCGTCGACGATCGGCTGCAGCGTCGGCAGGAATTTGCGGTTCGCGGAGTTGGCGACCAGCAGCGCCTCGAGCACGCCGAGCTGGTCCGTCCGCAAATCGACCTGCCGGGCGAGCGAGTCGATCATGTGCGTGAATTCGTTGACCGAGATCGACGTCGACGGCAAGGTCGTCGATTCGGCGCCACCGCGGCCGGGGATCTTGCCGGGAGCGAGGGACGTCAGCTCGGACGGCTTGAGGCCGGCGATTTTCGCCAGCCGTTCGCCGATGCCGTCCAGCAGCAGCATCTTGGCCTGGAGCTCGCCGAGCCTGATCGCCATCGCGTTCAGGTGCCCCTGGAGGCGCTCCTGCGTCCGCTGCGCCTGCTCGCGCTGGTCGGCGAGCACGATCGCCTGCAACCAGGGATGCTGGACCGCCGCCGCCCACTTCAGCGTCAGGAAGTTGAAGGCGAAGGTGAAAAGCACGAAGAGCACGAGCAGCGCGAGCGAGCCGAATGCCCAGTGACGCGCTTCCACGGTGATGGTGCGGGCGCGGGCGCTCGCGCCGGTGACGAGGATGATGTTCAAATCCGGTAACCTCCGACCGCCGTTGACGCACTCTGTCCGACCTGCCGCCCCATGTCGAATCCCGGAAAGATCCCACCGAAACCGCCGCCGGTCGCTCCTCTCGCCCGCATCTTCGCGACCGACGCCCGCTTCGCCGCCTGGACGGCTCGCTTGAAGGAAGAAGCGCTGCTGACTGCCAGGATCCGCCGCGAGCTGCCGCGCCCTTTGGCCGACCGCGTTCGCGTGACCGGCATCCGGGATGGCACGCTGGAACTCGCGACTTCGGCCGGGGCCGTTGCCGCCGCCGTCAGGCAGCGGTCCCCGGACCTGATCGCTGCCCTGCGGCGCGAAGGATGCGACTTTACTGAAATACGGGTACGCGTGCAAGTTCGAGGCATGGCGGCCCCTGCCCAAAAACCTGTTTCACGTCATATGGATACGGCCGCCTCAGCCGTTTTCGATCTGGCGTCGCGCCTGCGCGACGGGCCGCTCAAGCAGGCACTCGATCGCTGGTCGCGCCGGGCGCGCGGCCGATCCTCGGGCTGATCCTCCTGCCGAGGCGGGGGGCGCGCGGCCGATCCTCGGGCTGATCCTCCTCAGGGCGCCGGGCGCGCGGCCGGGAAGGTCGGGTTTCCCGGGAAACGGTCAGAGAAGCGGCGCGAGGAAGGGTCCGAAGACCCGCTCCGCCGCAAAAAGAAGCAGTACGGCGACCAGCACGATCAGCGTGAACTTGATCACCAGCCAGATGAAGCGCAGGTAGCGCCGATCGCCCTTGATCCAGTAGAGAAGGAGCGCGACCGCGACCGTCGACAGCGCGAGAAACAGCAGCAGGCGGACGATGACCATCGCGACCGGGGACGCCGCCTACGTCGTCGCGCCGGCGGATGCCGGTCGCGACCGCGACATCAGGCGACGGCGGGTGTCCAGCCCCGAAACGCCGTCGGAACGTCGGCGTCGGCCGCGAACGTGGTGATCTCGAACGCGTCCGGGCGGGCGAGCAGCGCGCGCGCGAGCGCGTTGTTGAGTCCATGGCCGGACTTGAAGGCCGTGTACTGGCCGACCAGCGGGTGACCGAGCAGGTAGAGATCGCCGATGGCGTCGAGCACCTTGTGCTTGACGAACTCGTTGTCGTAGCGCAGGCCTTCGCGGTTCAGCACCCGCGTCTCGTCCAGCACGACGGCATTCTGCAGGCTGCCGCCCAGCGCGAGCCCGGCCGAGCGCAGCGCCTCGACGTCCTGCATGAAACCGAACGTGCGCGCCCGCGCCACCTCCTTGACGTACGAATGCTCGGCGAAGTCGATCACCACGTGACGGTTCTCCGAACCGAACACCGGATGCGGGAAGTCGATCGTGAAGTCGAGGCGAAATCCGTCGTGAGGCTCGAAGCGCGCCCACTTGTCGCCATCGCGCACCTCGACCGGCAGGCGAATGCGCAGGTACTTCTTGGGCACGTTCTGCTCGAGCACGCCCGCCGATTGCAGCAGGAACACGAAGGGGCCGGCGCTGCCGTCCATGATCGGCAGCTCGGGACCGGCGACGTCGACGTGCAGGTTGTCGATGCCGAGGCCGGCGAGCGCCGACATCAGGTGCTCGACCGTGGAAATGGCGGCGCCCTCGCGCTTCAGCGTGGACGAGAGCCGCGTGTCGCCGACGTTTTCCGCGCGCGCGGGAATCGTCACCGGCGTCGGAAGATCGACGCGATGGAACACGATGCCCGTGTCGGGCGCCGCCGGGCGCAACGTGAGCTCGACGCGCGCGCCGGTATGCAGGCCCACACCCGTCGTGCGTGTCACGCTCCGCAATGTGCGCTGCATCAGCATGCTCTGGTTCGGCGCCGCCGCCGCGTACGACTCGCGCGGCGCGCCGACATTTGGTCGTCGCTTCAAAGGCTTATCGTGCATTCTAGCATGCTCCCCGACCGCCGTCCCAACCCGCCCGCCCCCATGGTGCGGCGGCGCGATCCCGGCGCGACGGCGCGCGCGCCGGGAAAGCACCTTAGGCTGATTGCCGCAGGAGGCTGCCCTCCCTAGTCCGCCTGCTTGCGCAGGAAGGCGGGGATCTCCGCCGGATCGAACGCCCCGAAGCCCCCGCCGGCGGCGCGCGTGCGTCCCGTGCGGGTCACCGCGGGCTGCTCGAACTTCTCGTAGTCGATCTCCCCGGTGCGCGGCGCGATGGCGTCGTCCGTGCCCGTGCGCAGCGTCGCGGTCGGCACCATCTCGATCTTCGGCGGACGCTTTGCCGCCGTCACGACGCCGCCAAGCCCCGTCGCGATCATCGTCACCCGCAGCCTGTCGTCCATCGTGTCGTCGATCACCGTGCCCACGATCACCATCGCGTCCTCGGCGGTGAACTCCTTTATCGTGTTCATCACCTCGTGATATTCCTTCATCTTGAAGCCGGACGACGCGGTGATGTTCACGAGCACGCCGCGTGCGCCCGCGAGATTCACTTCCTCGAGGAGCGGGCTGCGCACCGCTGCCTGCGCCGCCTGCCGCGAGCGGTCGGCGCCCGCCGCCGTCGCGGACCCCATCATCGCCATCCCGACCTCGCCCATCACCGTGCGCACGTCGGCGAAGTCGACGTTGACGAGCCCCGGGTTGTTGATGACTTCGGCGATTCCCGACACGGCGCCGTGGAGCACGTCGTTGGCCGCCGCGAACGCGTCGAGCATCGACGTCTCCTCGCCCAGCACCTGCATCAGCTTTTCGTTGGGGATGACGATCAGCGAGTCGACGCGCTTGGTCAATTCCTCGATGCCGGCGCTCGCGACGCGCTGCCGCTTGCCCTCGAAATTGAACGGCCGCGTCACGACGGCGACGGTCAGGACGCCGAGGCTCTTCGCGATGTCGGCGATGACCGGCGCCGCGCCCGTTCCGGTGCCGCCGCCCATGCCGGCGGTGATGAACAACATGTCGGCGCCTTCGATCGTCTCCGCGATGCGATCGCGATCCTCCATCGCCGAATCGCGGCCGATCTCGGGCTTGGCGCCCGCGCCGAGTCCGCGCGTGAGCGTCGCGCCGAGCTGCAGCTGCATGCGCGCGGTCGAGCGCTTGAGCGCCTGCGCGTCGGTGTTGGCGCAGACGAATTCCACGCCCGTCAGCCCCTTCTCGATCATGTGCTCCACGGCGTTGCCGCCGCATCCGCCCACGCCGATGACCTTGATGACGGCGCCGTCCGTGCGGTGCCTGGTCGATGATTTCGAACATGTGATTTCCTGTCTCCTGTCGTTGATGTTCCGTGTTGCGGCCCTTGCGGTGCGTTCGGTGATTCCCTTTCCGCTCTATCCGATCCCGCGTTGCTCGCTGTCGCCTATCGTCACTCTCGTTTTTTCGTAGCTCTTGCCGTCGAATCGACTGGCTTCGCCAGCGATTTCGAGGTGACTCGTCCCGACGAAATAGGGGTTCACTTTCGTCGGCCTAGAAATTCGCCTTGAACCATTGCTTCATCCGCGTCCGCGATGCCCGAGATGCCGGCGATCTGCGCGCGCGCCGCCTCGTGCCTGCAGGAACTGCTCCTTGCCCTCGAGCAGCAGGCCGACCGCCGTCGCGTAGCGAGGGTTCTTCACGACGTCGGCGAGGCCGCCCGAATACGACGGCACGCCGACGCGCACCGGAAGGTGGAAGACCTCTTCGCCCAGCTCGGTCATTCCCTGCAGCAGCGCCGAGCCCCCGGTCAGCACGATGCCGGACGAAAGCAGCTCCTCGAATCCGCTGCGGCGAAGCTCGGCCTGGACCAGCGAGTAGAGTTCCTCGATCCTGCGGCTCGATGACCTCGGCGAGCATCGGGCGCGAGAGCTTGCGCGGGCCCCGATCGCCGACGCCCGGCACTTCGATGATGTCGTTGGGGTCGGCGAGCTGGCGCAGCGCGCAGCCGTAGCGCACCTTGAGCTCCTCGGCTTCCTTGGTCGGCGTGCGCAGCGTCATCGCGATGTCGTTGGTGACCTGGTCGCCGGCGATCGGAATCACCGCCGTATGCCGGATGGCGCCGCCGGTGAACACGGCGATGTCGGTCGTGCCGCCGCCGATGTCCATCAGGCACACGCCGAGGTCCTTCTCGTCGTCGCTGAGCACCGACCTGGCGGATGCGAGCGGCTGCAGGATCACGTCGCGGACCTCGAGGCCGCAGCGGCGCACGCACTTGGTGATGTTCTCGACCGCCGACACCGCGCCCGTGACGATGTGGACCTTGACCTCGAGCCGCACGCCGCTCATGCCGATGCGGCTCGCGCACGTCCTCCTGGCCGTCGATGATGAATTCCTGCGGCAGGATGTGCAGCACCTGCTGGTCGTTGGGGATCGCGATCGCCTTCGCGGTGTCCACGACGCGGTCGACGTCGAGCTTGCGTGACTTCCTTCTCCTTGATCGCCACCATCCCGCTGGAGTTGAGGCTGCGGATGTGGCTGCCGGCGATCCCGGTGTACACCTCGGAGATCCGGCAGTCGGCCATCAGCTCGGCCTCCTCGAGCACGCGCTGGATCGACGCCATCGTCGCCTCGATGTTGACGACGACGCCCTTCCTCAGACCGCGCGACGGCTGCGTGCCCATGCCGACGATGTCGAGCGTGCCGTCGGGCTTCACCTCGGCGACGATCGCGACGATCTTCGACGTCCCGATGTCGAGGCCGACGATCAGGTTCTTTTCCTTCACCATCCGTGCACCGTCCCTAGGCATCGTTTTCTCCGGAGCCTCGATTACGATTTTTTCGCCGGCTTTTCGCGGAAGCCCGGCACGCGGGCCGCAAAGCCGTTGCGGTAGCGAAGATCGACGTGCTCGATGCGCTTGCCGGCGCGCGCGAGCGCGCCGACCGTGCGGTCGTAGGCGCCGACGAAGCGCGCGAGCCGCGCCGAGGGATCGTCGCGGCCGAGATCGAGCGTCAGCGGGCCGGCCGCTCCCTGCGCCGCGATCTGCCAGCCGCCTCGCGGCGACAGCGTCAAGCCCCGCAAGGGCAGCGCAAGCGGCGCCAGCGCGGCCGCGAACTCGCGATAGCGCCGCGCGATCATCTGCGACTGGCCGTCCGGGCCGGTGAACTGGGGCAGCTCGCCGTTCCAGTCGGCGACGAACACCTCGCCGCTCGGCGTCGACGAGCGCGGCGTCGTTCCACCGCGCGAACGGCATCGTGCTCCTCGACGGCGATTTCCAGCCGGTCCGGCCACTGGCGTCGCAAGGCGACGCTGCGCACCCACGGCACCTCGGCGAGGGCGCGTCGCGCGCGCTCGATGTCGAGCGTGAAGAACGTCCCTGCCAGCTCCTCGCGGACGATCGACTCGAGGTGCGGCCCGCTCGCGCGCGCGAGGGGTGTCGTGACGACGACGTTGCGGATCGCGAAGGCCGGCTGGCGCACGAGCCACGCGACGAGCGCCCAGGCGAGGAACGCCAGCGCGACGCCCGACAGCGCGAGCGCCATCGCGTTCAACGCGCGCGCGTCATCCCACATGCGCGCCCCGCAGGATCTCGATGCAAAGATCGGCGAACGGTATGCCCGCCTGCTTCGCCGCCATCGGCACGAGGCTGTGACCGGTCATGCCCGGCGACGTGTTGACCTCGAGGAACGAATACGTGCCGTCGGCGCGCAGGATCAGGTCGAGGCGGCCCCATCCCGCGCAGCCGACGAGGTCGAACGCACGCAGCGCAGTCCGCGCGGATGGCGGCCTCCTGCGACGCCGGCAGCCCCGCCGGGCAGAAGTACTTCGTGTCGTCGGAGAAATACTTGTTGTGATAGTCGTAGTTGCCCTGGGGCGCCTCGATGCGGATCAGCGGCAGCGCACGCCGGCCGAGGATCGACGCCGTGAGCTCCGTGCCCGCGACGAACTCCTCGGCCAGCACGAGCTCGTCGTGCCGCGCCGCCGCGGTGTAGGCGTCCGCCAGCTCGCCGTGGTCGACGCTCGCGACTTTCGTGATGCCGATCGTCGAGCCTTCCCGCGCGGGCTTCACGATCAGCGGCAGTCCGAGCTCGGCGACGACCTTCATCCAGTCGGACGCGGCGTCGACGACGCGGATAGCGCGGGGTCGGCACGCCGCCCGCCTGCCAGACCATCTTCGTGCGCCACTTGTCCATCGCGAGCGCGGACGCCATCACGCCGCTGCCGGTGTAGGGGATCTTCAGCGTCTCGAGCGCGCCCTGCACGGTGCCGTCCTCGCCGAAGCGCCCGTGCAGCGCGATGAAGACGCGCGCGAAGCCTTCGCGCTTCAGCGCAAGGAGGTCGCGCTCGGCCGGATCGAACGGATGCGCGTCGACACCCTTTTCCCGCAGCGCCTTCAGCACCGCGTTGCCGGAGAGGAAGGAGATCTCGCGCTCCGACGACGGCCCGCCCAGCAGCACGGCGACCTTGCCGAAGGCGTTGGCGCTCATGCGGTCACCCTCCGCGCGTGGCGGTCCGGGGCAGTCGCGCCGCATCCCGCTGCGCTCACCCCGGCTCCCCGATGATGCGGACCTCGGGCTCGAGGTCGACGCCGGTGGCGGCTTTCACGCTCGTGCGCACGTGGCCGATCAGCGCCTCGATGTCGGCGGCGCGTGCGCGGCGGTCGGGGTTGACGATGAAGTTCGCGTGCTTCTCCGACACCCGGGCACCGCCGATCGCGAAGCCCTTGAGGCCGCACGCCTCGATGAGCCGCGCCGCGTGATCGCCTGCGGGATTGCGAAATACGCTGCCCGCATTGGGGAGTCCGAGCGGTTGCGTCGCGATGCGCCGGGCGAGCAGCGCCCTGATCCGCGCGCGCGCCTTCACGCCGTCGCCCGGAGGGAAGCGGAACCAGGCGGCGGTGAAGATGCCGTCGGCCGGCGCGCCGTCAAAGCGCCGCACGCTGCGATAGCCGATCGCGTAGTCGGCCGGCATGCGCACGTCGAAGCGGCCGTCGCGACCGAGCACCTCGACGCGCGCGACGTAGCGCCACGTCTCGCCGCCGTAGCACCCGGCGTTCATGGCCAGCGCCCCGCCGACCGTGCCGGGAATGCCGGCGAGGAACTCCGCGTCGGCACAGCCATGCAGCGCGGCGAAACGCGCGAGCTTCGGGCTCGCGACGCCGGCGTCGACGTAGACCAGTCCGTCGGCGACCGCGAGCGCGGCGCCCGGGTCGTGCATGACGATCACCGCGCCGCGAATGCCGCCGTCGCGCACCAGCGTATTGCTGCCGAGGCCCAGCGTCGTGACCGGCGTCGCCGGGGGCAGCTGCCGCGACGAAATGCGCGAGGTCGTCGCGGTCGGCGGGCGGGTAGAGCAGCTCGGCCGTGCCGCCGGCGCGCCAGGTCGTGAATCCCGCGAGCACGCCCGCGCGCCAGCGTGCCGCGAAGCTCGGAGAAGCGCGTGGCTCGAGCATCATCATTGGGTCAGCTGCGCCGCCACCTGGCCGATCGATCCCGCGCCCATCGTGAGCACGACGTCGCCGTCGCGCGCGACGTCGCGGATCGCGTCGGCGATCTCCGCGACGCACTCGACGAACACCGGCTCGACGTGGCCGGCGACGCGCATCGCACGCGCGAGCGAGCGTCCGTCCGCGGCGACGATCGGGGCTTCGCCCGCCGGATACACCTCGGCGAGCACGAGCGCGTCGACGCTCGACAGCACTTGCACGAAGTCCTCGAACAGGTCGCGCGTACGCGTGTAGCGGTGCGGCTGGAACGCGAGCACGATGCGGCGGCCCGGGAAGCTCCCGCGCGCGGCATCGATCGTGGCCGCCATCTCGACCGGGTGATGCCCGTAGTCGTCGATCAGCGTGAACGCGCCGCCGCCGGCCAGCGCCACGTCGCCGTAGCGCTCGAAGCGGCGTCCGACGCCCTTGAACTCGGCCAGCGCACGTGGCGATGGCAGCGTCGGCGACGCCGGCCTCGCGACCGACGGCGATCGCCGCCAGCGCGTTTCGCACGTTGTGAACGCCGGCGAGCGCGAGGTCGATCGCGAGCGCCGCCAATCCGGCGCTATGCGCGACGAAGCGCATCCGCCCCTCGACGTTGTCGACATCGACGGCGCGCAATTGCGCGTCCGGGCGAGGCCGTAGGTCACGACCGGCTTCGCGATGTCGGCCAGGATCGCGCGCACGTTGGCGTCGTCGACGCACAGCACGGCCACGCCGTAGAACGGCAGGCGCTGCACGAAATCGACGAACGCGCGGTTCGAGCTTGGCGAAATCGTGGCCGTACGTCTCCATGTGATCGGCGTCGATGTTCGTCACGACGGCGAGCACCGGCGTCAGGTACAGGAAGGACGCGTCCGATTCGTCGGCCTCGGCCACGAGGAATTCGCCGTGGCCGAGCCGCGCGTTGGCGTCGGCGGACGAGCAGCCGCCCGCCGATGACGAACGTCGGATCGAGTCCGCCCTCGGCGAGCATCGACGCGATGAGGCTCGTCGTCGTCGTCTTGCCGTGCGTGCCCGCGACGGCGATGCCCTGCTTGAGGCGCATGAGCTCGGCCAGCATCAGCGCACGCGGCACGACCGGCACGCCGCGCTCGCGGGCGGCGACGACCTCGGGGTTGTCTTCGCCGACCGCCGTCGAGACGACGACGGCATCCGCGCCTTCGACGTTTGGCGCGGCATGCCCGATCGGCGATCTCGATGCCGAGCGCGGCGAGACGCCGCGTCGCCGCGGACTCTCGTGACAGATCGGAGCCCGACACGCCGATAGCGCTGCGTCGCCAGGACTTCGGCGATGCCGCTCATGCCGGCGCCGCCGATGCCGACGAAGTGCACGCGCTTGACCTTGTGTCTCATGCGCGCGCCCTTTTCGCCGCGCCGAATTCGATGCACGCGTCGGCGACGCGGTCGGCGGCGTCGCGCTTGCCCGACGCGATGCGCGGCGGGCGCCAGTCGTCAGCGCATCGGCCCGCGTCAGTCGCGTCGAGCACGCCGGCGAGCGGCCGCTCGGCGGCGACAGCTCGGACTGCGCATCACGATCGCGCCGCCGGCATCGAGGAGGAATCGCGCATTCGCGCTCTGCTCGTCGGCGATGGCGCCCAGGCAGCGGCACGACGATCGCGCCGAGGCCGACCGCGGCGAGCTCGGCGATCGTCAACGCGCCGCCGCGGCAGACGACGAGGTCGGCCCACGCGTAGCGCGCCGCCATGTCGTCGATGAACGGCACGCATTCCGCCGCGACGCCGCGCTCGGCGTACGCGGCGCGCAGCGTCCTCGAGGTGCGCGCTCGCCGGTCTGATGCACGACCTGCGGTCGTCGCGCCGCGTCGAATGCGCGCGAGCGCGACGGGCAACGCGCGCGTTCAGCGCCTGCGCGCCGAGGCTTCCGCCGACGACGAGCAACCGCAGCGGCCCGGTCGCGCGCCGCGAAGCGGACCGCCGGCGGCGGCAGCGCGACGATGTCGTCGCGCAGCGGATTGCCGACCCACGTCGGACTGTCGGCTGCCGGCGCGTCCGTATCGATCGCGGGAAATCCGAGCAGCACGCGGTCGGCCGCCAAGGCGAGGATGCGGTTCGCGAGGCCGGCCACGGCGTTGGCGTCGTGAGCGACGAGCGGCGTTCCAGCTGGCGACGCCCATCAGCGCGCCCGGGAAACGATGCGAAGCCGCCGAGGCCGAGCACCACGTTCGGCCGGCGGCGGCGGATGATGCGCAGGCTGTCGATCGACGCGCGGACGAGGGTCAACGGACCGGTCAGCAGCGTGCGCAGGCCCTTGCCGCGCATGCCGCGGAACGAGACGCTCTCGAAGTCGACGCCATGCTGCGGGCACGAGCCGCGCTTCCATGCCTTCGCGCGTGCCGAGCCAGAACACGCGACAGCCGCGCGCGACGAGCTTCGCCGCGACCGCGATCCCCGGGAACACGTGGCCGCCGGTGCCGCCGGTCGTGATCATGACGTTGGCGGCGCTCATCGGAGTGCCCGCCGCGCTTCACGCTGCGAGCCACGCGCGCGTTGGCGGGGCGCGCTCATACGGCGAATCCCCGCAGCATCTGGCGATTCTCGACGTCGATGCGCAGCAGGATCGCGACCGCGACGCAGTTCGCGACGATGCCGCTGCCGCCGAACGAAAGCAGCGGCAGCGTCAGGCCCTTGGTGGGCAGCATGCCCATGTTGACGCCCATGTTGATGAACGTCTGGACGCCGATCCAGACGCCGATGCCGTGCGCGACCAGCGCGGCGAACGGCCGCGAAAGTCGCGCCGCCTGGCGTCCGATCGCATAGGCGCGAAACAGCAGCCACGCGAACAGCGCGATGACGGTCGCGACGCCGACGAAGCCGAGCTCCTCGGCGATGACCGCGAGCAGGAAATCGGTGTGCGCCTCGGGCAGGTAGAGCAGCTTCTCGACGCTCGACCCCGAGTCCGACGCCGAACCATTCGCCGCGACCGAACGCGATCAGCGAATGCGACAGCTGATAGCCCTTGTGCAGCGGATCCGACCACGGATCGAGGAAATTCGTCAGCCGCTGCACGCGGTACGGCGCGGCGATCAGGATCGGCGGCCAGCGCGACGGGGAGCAGCAACGCGAGCCCGAGGAACAGGCGCCAGTCGAGGCCGCCGACGAACAGGATGCCGAACGCGATCGCGACGATCACGACGAACGCACCGAAATCCGGCTCGAGCAGCAGCAGGCCGCCGATCAGCACCATCACCGCGAACAGCGGCGCGAAGCCGCGCAGCAGCGTCTGTGCGAAGCGGCTGCTCGGCGTGCAGGAACTCCGCCTTGCGCACCGCGTAGCTCGCGGCATAGAGCACGGCGGCGAGCTTCATGAACTCGGACGGCTGGATGTTGAAGACCACGAACGAGAGCCAGCGCTTCGAGCCGTTCACCGATCTTGCCGATGCCCGGGATCGAGCACGGCGACGAGCAGAGGCGCGCCGACGATGAACAGCCAGCGGCGCGGCGCGCTGCCAGACCTTGACCGGGATCTGGAACGCGAAGAAGGCCGCCGCCAGCCCGAAGGCGAGGAAAGTCGCATGGCGGGCGAGGAAATACCAGGCGCGGTATCCGGTATGCGCGTAGGCCTCGGCCATCGCGATCGACGCCGAATAGACCATGACGAGTCCGAACGCGAGCAGCAGCAGCGCGCACCACGCGAGCGAAACGTCGAAGCCGGGAGCATCGCGCGCGGCAGCGCGCGGCGGCGCGGCGCGGGCGCCGACGCGGTCGCCGCTGCAGTCAGCCGCTTACGCATCGACGTCCGCCGTCACGGCGCGCGTACGAGTTCGGCGAAGCGCTCGCCGCGCTCGACGTAATCGCGGAACTGGTCGAGGCTCGCGCACGCCGGCGACAGGAGCACGGCGTCGCCGGCGCGCGCGAGGTCGATGGCGCGCGTGCCACGGCGCGCTGCAGCGTGCCGGCGTTCTCCACCGGCACGCGGGTGCCCTCCAGCGCGCGCGCGATCTGCGGCGCATCGCGACCGATCAGCAGCACGGCGCGGCACGCGCGATCGACCGCCGGCTCGCAACTGGCGCGAAGCTCTGGCCCTTGCCGTCGCCGCCGGCGATCAGCACGACCGGACGCCCGATGCCTTCGAGCGCGGCCTGCGTCGCCGCGACGGTCGTGCCCTTGGAATCGTCGACGAACAGCACGCCGCGCGCGTCCTCGGCGATCGGCGCTGCATCCGGTGCGGCAAGCCCGCGGAAGCGGGCCAGCGCGTCGAGCATCGGGCGCTCGAGCTTGGCGACCGCCGCCGACAGCGCCAGCGCCGCCAGCGCGTTCTGCGTGTTGTGGCGGCCGGCGAGCGCGAGGCGCGACGCCTGCAGGAGGAGCTCGCCGCCGCGCGCGAGCCACGGCTCGCCGTCGCGCGCGACGACGCCCCATTCCTCCTCGGACAGCGGCACGCCGGCGCCGAACGTCTGCGCCGTGCGGCCCGGCAAGCCGCATCAGCCGCACGATCGGATCGTCGCGATTGAGGATCTGCACGGTCGCCTGGGCGAAGATCCGCGCTTTCGCGGCGGCGTAGTCGGCGAGTCCCGCATAGCGGTCCATGTGGTTCGCCGAGACGTTCAGCACGGCCGCAGCGACCGGGTCGCAGGCTTGAGGTCGTCTCGAGCTGATAGCTCGACAGCTCGAGCACGAACACGGCCGGCCACGGCGCGCCGCGCTCGATCGCGTCGAGCGCATCGAGCACCGGATGCGCCGATGTTGCCGGCGACGACCGTCGACAGTCCCGCGGCCGCGGTCAGCGCGCCGGTGAGCGAGGTCACCGTCGACTTGCCGTTGGTGCCGGTGATGGCGAGCACCTTCTGGCCGGCGGGCAGCGCCCGCGCGAAGAGCTCGATGTCGCCGACGAGTTCGGCGCCCTGCGCGACGGCGTCGCGCGATCGCGCGCTGATCCTGCGCCACGCCGGGGCTGATGGCGATCAGGTCGGCGCCGTCGAACGTCGCGTCCGAGAACTGGCCCGGTTTCGAGCGGCACGGCCGGCAGCGCCGCCGCGAGCGCGTCCGCGATTGGGCGGCTTCGCGCGCGTGTCCGCGACACGCACGCGCGCGCCGTGCCGCGCGAGGTGGCGTGCGAGCGAGAGACCCGTCAGCCCCGAGGCCCAGCACGACGGCAATGCGACCGCGATAGTCGCCTGCCATCAGCGCAGCTTCAGCGTCGACAGGCCGAACAGGACGAGCAGCATCGTGATGATCCAGAAGCGGACGACGACCTGGTTCTCCTTCCAGCCCTTGAGCTCGTAGTGGTGATGCAGCGGCGCCATGCGGAACACGCGGCGCCCGGTCAGCTTGAACGAGGCGACCTGGATCATCACCGACAGCGTCTCGACGACGAACACGCCGCCCATGATGAACAGCACGATCTCCTGGCGCACGATGATCGCGATCGCGCCGAGCGCAGCGCCGAGCGCGAGCGCGCCGACGTCGCCCATGAACACATCCGCCGGATAGGCGTTGAACCACAGGAAGCCGAGGCCGGCGCCGGCGATCGCGCCGCAGATGACGGCGAGCTCGCCCGCCCCGGGATGTAGGGGAAGCCGAGATAGCGCGAGAAGATGGCGTTGCCCATCACATAGGCGAAGATGCCCAGCGCCCCGCCGATCATCACCGTCGGCATGATCGCGAGTCCGTCGAGCCCGTCGGTCAGGTTGACCGCATTGCTGGTGCCGACGATGACGAAGAACGACAGCGCGATGAAGCCGAACACCCCGAGCGGATACGAGACCTGCTTGAAGAACGGCACGATCAGGTCGGCGCGCGCGGGCAGCACGATGTTCGCGCCGTGCACCCACGTCGACACCATCTGCACGAAGCGCGCGTTGTCCGGCGCCGCGACCGAGAACGCGATGTACACGGCGGCGACGAATGCGATCAGCGACTGCCATGCGAGCTTCGCGCGCGCCGACAGTCCCTTCGGATTCCGGTGCACGACCTTGCGCCAGTCGTCGACCCAGCCCACCGCGCCGAAGCCGAGCGTCACGAGCAGCGACGATCCAGATGAAGCGGTTGTCGAGGTCGCCCCAGAGCAGCGTGGTGATCGACGATCGACACCAGGATCAGCGCCCCGCCCATCGTCGGCGTGCCGGCCTTGGAAAGGTGCGTCTGCGGACCGTCGTCGCGCACCGACTGGCCGATCTTCATCCGCGTGAGCCACTCGATCATCTTCGGGCCGATGACGAACGAGATCACCAGCGCCGTCATCGTGGCGAGCACGGCGCGCAGCGTGATGTAGCTGAACACGTTGAACGTGCGCACGTTGCGCGACAGCAACTCGGTCAGGTACAGCAGCATCAGTGCGTCCCCGGGGCGGCGTCGCCGGCGAGCGCGGCGACGACGCGCTCCATCCGCATGAAGCGCGAGCCCTTGACGAGCACCGTGTCGCCGCGCCGGCAGTCGTCGCGCAGCTGCGCGGCGAGCGCCTCGGCGTCGTCGTAGTGGCGCGCCCCCTGCCCGAACGCACGCGGCGGCTTCCGCGGCCGCCTCGCCGACCGCGTATAGGCTCGTCACGCCGGCCGCGCGCGCGTACGCGCCGATCTCGCGATGGAACGCGGGCCCCTTCGTCACCCACTTCTCCCATGTCGCCCAGCACGAGCCAGCGCGCTCCCGGCGCGGCGCGCAGCACGTCGATTGCGGCGCGCACCGAGTCCGGATTGGCGTTGTACGTGTCGTCGATGAGACGCACGCCGTTGGCGAGCTCGCGCACCGCCAGCCGCCCGCGCACGGCGCGGAACGCGGCCAGTCCGCGCGCGACGGCGTCGAGCGCGACGCCCGCGCCCAGCGCCGCGGCGGCCGCCGCCAGCGCATCGATCGCCATGTGACGGCCGGGCACGGCGAGCGCGATGGCGACGTCGCCCTGCGGCGTTGCGAGCGCGAGCGTCGCCGCCGTCGATGCGCGGCGTGTAGCGGGCCGCGACGTCGGCGCGGCGCAGCAGCGCGAACTCGGACACCGCCGCACCCGCCGAACGCGCGGCGTCGCGCCAGATGTCCGCGTGCTCGTCGTCGGCGTTCACGACGGCGAGGCCGGACGGCGGCAGCGCCAGGATCGCGTCCGCGTGCTCGCGCGCCACGTCTTCCACCGAGCGCATGAACTCCTGGTGCTCGCGCTGCGCGTTGGTCACCGCGACGATCGTGGGCAGCGCGATCGCGGCAAGCTCGGCCGTCTCGCCGCGATGGTTCATGCCGATCTCGACGACGGCGAGGCGATGCGCATCGCGCAATCCGAGCAGCGTGAGCGGCAGGCCGATCGCATTGTTGAAATTGCCCGCGGTCGCCAGGACGCTCGCCGCCCGCACCGCCTCGCGGAAGATCGCCGCGAGCATTTCCTTCGTCGTCGTCTTGCCGTTGCTGCCCACGACGGCGACCAGCGGAAGGTCGAACCGCGACCGCCAGTGGCGTGCGAGCGCGCCGAGCGCCGCCTGCGGGTCGGCCACCGTGATCAGGCTCCCGCCGCCGAGCGCCGCGGCGCGCGCGTCGGCCACCAGCGCGGCCGCGGCGCCGCGCGCGCAGCGCGGCCGCGACGAAATCGTGCCCGTCGAACCGCTCGCCCGCGAGCGCCACGAACAGGTCGCCGGGCGCAGTCGCACGGCTGTCGGTCGTCACGCGCGTGAACGTGGCGGGCGCGCCGAGCGCGCGACCCCCGACGGCACGTGCGGCGGCGAGCGTATCCATCACGCCGGACCCTCCGCTCCCATGCGGCGAGCGCCGCCGCGGCCGCGGTCGCGTCGGAGAACGGCGTGCGGACGCCACCGGATTCCTGGTAGGTCTCGTGACCCTTGCCGGCGATCAACACGACGTCGCCGCGCGCCGCGTCGGCGATGGCCTCGCCGATGGCCACACCGCGGTCGAGCTCGATGCGGTAGCGGCGCATGCCGGCCTGCCGTATGCCGTGCACGACGGCTGCCGCGATCTCCGCGGGCGTCCTCGCCGCGCGGGTTGTCGCTGGTCACGACGACACGGTCGGCGAGCGTCGCCGCGACGCGACCCATTTCCGGGCGCTTGCCCTTGTCGCGGTCGCCGCCGCAGCCGAACACGCACACGAGCTCGCGGCCCTGCGCCACCGCGGGACGCAACGCCGTCAACGCCTTCTCGAGCGCGTCGGGCGAGTGGGCATAGTCGACGACGACGAGCGGAAGCAGACCGCCGCCGGCACGCTGCATGCGGCCCGGCGGCGCCGTCAGCAGCGCGAGCGCATCCAGCGCATCGTCGAGCGGGACGTCGCTCGCGAGCAGCACCCCGAGGACGCCGAGCAGGTTGTGCGCATTGAAGCCGCCGACGACACGGGTCTGGACGCGTCCGCGTCCCCAGGCGGTCGCGACCGTGAGGCGCAGGACGCCGTCGGCCATTTCGACGTTCGTCGCCACGATGTCGGCGCCCGTGAAGCCGTAGCTCAGCACGCGCTGGCCGCGCGCGCGCGCGGCATCGATCAGTCCCTGCCCGAACGCGTCGTCCGCGTTGATCACGGCGGCGGCGAGCCCGGGCCACGCGAACAGCCTGGCCTTCGCCTGGCCGTAGGCGGCCATCGTCCCGTGATAGTCGAGATGATCGCGCGTGAGGTTGGTGAACAGCGCGACGTCGAACGCCACGCCGTTGACGCGCCCCTGGTCGAGTCCGTGCGAGGAGACCTCCATCGCCACCAGCGAGACGCCCGCACGGCGGAACTGCGCGAGCGTCTCGTGCAGCACGCAGACGTCCGGCGTCGTGTTGGCGACGGGAGCGAGCGTGGGCAGGCGCCCCGCGCCAAGCGTGCCGATGAGCGCCGTCCGCCGGCCGCAGGTCTCCGCCGCCTGCGCGATCCAGTGCGAGCACGACGTCTTGCCGTTGGTACCGGTGACGCCGACCATCCACAGGTCGCGCGAGGGAAAGCCGTACACGACGTTGGCGATCGCGCCGAGCTTGTCGTGCAGGCGTTCGAGCCCCTTCTGCGGCACGCGCCAATCCGCCGGCCACGCGAAGCCGCGCTGCTCCCACAGCACGGCCGTCGCGCCGTTGGCGATCGCGTCGGGAATGAACTTGCGGCCGTCGGTGCGCGCCCCCGGATACGCGGCGAACGCGCAGCCGGTGTCGACGCTGCGGCTGTCGCTGGTGATGCGTCGGGGCGAGGCGCCGATGGCGGCGAAAAGCGCGGTCGGGTCGAAGTCTCCTGCGAACTCCACCGCCGCGGCGCCCCGGCGCGCGGCATCCCGCCCGAGCGGCGTGCCACGCGCGTCGTCGTGCGGAGCCGGGGCGCTCACGTCAGGTCTCCTCGTGGATCTCGCTGCCCGGCGGCGGCAGGATCACGTTGTCCACCGGCGCATCGGTCGGCACGCTGAGCATCCGCAGCGCCGCGCCGGTCACGCTCGAGAACACCGGTCCGGCGACGTCGCCGCCGTAGTACGCCCCGGTCGTCGGCTCGTCGATCATCACCGCCACCACGATGCGCGGATTCGATGCGGGCGCGAAGCCGACGAACGACGCGACGTACTTCGACGTGTACACGCGGCCTTCGAGCTTGCGCGCGGTGCCGGTCTTGCCGGCGACGCGATAACCCGGAACCTGCGCCTTCGGCGCCGTGCCGCCGGGCTTGGTCGCCATCTCCAGCATCTTGCGCACGGCCAGTGCGGTCCCGGGGGAAATCACGGGCCGGCCCGCGACCGGCCCGTCGGTCTTGAACAGCGTGACCGGCTTCAGCTCGCCGTCGGTGGCGAAGATCGTGTACGCACGCGCGAGCTGCACCAGGTTGACCGACAGCCCGTGGCCGTAGGCCATCGTCGCCTGTTCGATCGGCTTCCACGTCTTCGCCGGGCGCAGTCGTCCGGCGACCTCGCCCGGGAAGCCGGTGCGCGGCGGCGTACCGAAACCGGCGTCGGAGAACGTGTGCCACAGCCGTTCGGCCGGCAGCGACAGCGCGATCTTCGCCGCACCCACGTTCGACGACTTCTGGATCACCTGCTCGACGGTGAGCGGACCCGCGGCGTGCGCGTCGTGAATGGTGTTCGGACCGATGGTGAGCGTCCCCCCTTCGGTGTGGATCAGCGTGTCGGGACGCACCTTGCCCGTCTCGAGCGCCGTCGCGATCGTGAACGGCTTCATCGTGGAGCCGGGCTCGAAGACGTCGGTGAGCGCGCGATTGCGCATGCGTTCGCGCGCGACCTTGTTGCGCGCGTTCGGGTTGTACGTCGGCAGGTTCGCGAGCGCCAGGATCTCGCCGCTCTTCACGTCGAGCACGACGATGCCGCCGGCGCGCGCGCCGAACTTGTCGACCGCCGCCTTGATCTCCCGGTAGGCGAGGTATTGCAGGCGCGAATCGATCGACAGCGCGAGGTCGCGGCCGGCCTGCGGCGCGCGGATCGCGGCGATGTCCTCGACCGCGTCGCCGCGCCGGTTGATGATGACGCGGCGGCTCCCGGTCTGGCCGGCCAGCCACGCCTGCTGCGCGAGCTCGATGCCCTCCTGTCCTGCGTCCTTGTCGCCGGTGAAGCCGACGATCTGCGCCGATACTTCGCCGCCGGGGTAGTAGCGCCGGTACTCGTTCTGCTCGTTGAGGCCGCGGATCTTGAGCGCCATCGCGCGCGCCGCCTGCTCGGGCGGAATCTGCCGCGCGACGACCGTGTAGTCCTCCTTGGCCGACACGCGCGCGGCGAGCTTTTGCGGCGTGGTCTCGAGCACGCGCGCCAGCGCCGCGAGCTCCGCCGGCGTCGCCTCGAACTGCGAAGGGAAGGTCCAGAGCGATTTCACGGGCGTGGAAATGGCCAGAACCTCGCCGTAGCGGTCGACGACGCGGCCGCGGTGCGCCGGCAGCTCGATTTCGCGGGCGAAGCGGGCGGCGCCTTTCTCCTGCAGGAAGTCGTTGTCGATCCATTGCAGCCACAGCGCGCGGCCCAGCAGCCCGGCGAACACCACGCCGAGAACGCCGAACACGACGAGCGCCCGCGCGCGCGGCAGCGGAAACGGCGCCGCGTCCGCACGCTTGATCCCGGGCCGCCGCGCGCTCAACGCGCCGCCCCCTTCACGGCGGTCTCGACGATCTCGACACGCCCGGGCGACGGCAGCTGCATCCGCAGGTTCTCGCGGGCGATCTTCTCGACCCGCGCCGGCATGCCCCAGGTCGATTGCTCGAGCTGGAGTTGCCCGTATTCGGTCTCGAACTGCCGCGCCCGCGCCTGCTCGCGCTCCAGCTCGACGAACAGCCGGCGCGCATCGTGCCGCGACGTCACGAGCGACAGCGCGCAGAGGACCAGCACGCCGAGCAGGACCAGGTTGACGCGAAACATGGTCTCAGCCGGCGTCGAAGCCCCGCGGCCAGTCGGCGGGAAGCGGTGCGTCGGTGCGCTCGCCGACGCGCAGGATCGCGCTTCGCGCGCGCGGGTTGGCAGCGATCTCCGCCGCGCCCGCCCGCCGGGCGCGGCCGACGAGCACCATCGGCGCGCGCGGCAACGCCGCGGTCTTCACCGCGAGGCGGGCGAGGCGCGGGTCGCCGCCCCACGGGCGGCTCGCCCCGGCGAGAAAGCGCTTGACGATCCGATCCTCGAGCGAGTGGAAGCTGATCACGGCCATGCGGCCGCGCGCGGCGAGCAGCGCGACGATCCGCGGCAAGGCGATCGACACTTCGGAGAGCTCGCGGTTCACAGCAATCCGAAGGGCCTGGAATGTCCGCGCGGCCGGATCCTGACCCCAATCACCCCGCGTGCGCGCGCCGACGGCTTGGCGGACGATCGCGGCGAGCTGCGCCGTGGAGACGACGGGTGCGATCGCGCGCGCCGCCGCAATTGCTCTTGCAACCGATTGAGCAAACCGTTCCTCACCATAGTCGCGGATGACCTCCGTCAGTTCGCGCACATCGGCGCGCGCGATGAACCCGGCCGCGCTCTCGCCGCGCGTGGGATCCATGCGCATGTCGAGCGGACCGTCGAAGCGGAACGAGAAGCCGCGCGCCGCGTCGTCCAGCTGCGGCGAGGAGACCCCGAGATCGAGAAGCACGCCGTCGACCGTGACGATGCGAAGCGCCGCGAGGACGTCGGGCAGCTCGGAGAACCACGCGTGGCGGAACACGAAGCGCGGGTCGTCGAGCGCCGCGGCGGACGCGGCGACGGCAGGATCACGGTCGACGGCGACAAGACGACCCTGCGGGCCGAGTGCGGCGAGAATCGCGCGCGCGTGGCCGCCGCGACCAAATGTCGCGTCGACGTAGACGCCGGCGGGCGCGATGGCCAGGGCTTCGACGGCTTCGGCAAGGAGGACGGGAACGTGCGCGCCATCGGCCATCAAAGGCTGAAGCCGTCGAGCTCCGGCGGCAGGCCGCCATCGAGCGCGATCGCTCGAGCGGTCTGCGCGTGCCACTGCGGCGCATCCCACAGCTCGAAGCGATGTCCCTGTCCGACGAGCACGACATCGCGCTCGAGGTGTGCGAAAGTGCGAAGCGCGGGCGATACCAGGATGCGACCCGACGCATCGATCTCTACGTCGTCGGCATGGCCCACCAGCAGGCGCTGTAGCTGCCGGTTCCGCTCGTTGAACGCCGAGAGGCCCATCAGGCGCGCCTGGATCGGCTCCCAGGCGCGGCGGGGGTAAAGGAGCAGGCACTTGCTGGGATCGGCGGTCACGACGAGACGCGAATCCCCTGCGGCCGTGAGCGTTTCGCGGTGACGGGCGGGAACTGCGAGCCGTCCCTTGGCGTCAAGAACCAGTTCGGTGACGCCGCGGAACGCCGCGCGGGCGGGCAAATCGCCGCTGCCGTTGCCCGCTTCGCCTGCCGACGCGTCCGCCACCTGAAGCTCCTCCCTGGAACCGAAGTAAGTGCTTATTCACATGACGACAGTTCGACGGCCCGCGACCGCCAAATCACGTCTTTCGCACCCACTTTACCCCACTTTTTGCCACTTGCCGCCACTATACGCGGCGTTCGAACGCAAGGTCAATCGCTTTCTTCTGGCGGAACAACGACTTAGCACCGCAATTACAACATGCCTTATTTACCCTAAAAATGATGGACTTACGTCAGCAATCCCATGTGAATTCATAAGTCGCGGATCGACTTGCAGTGTTTTCCCGCACGAACGTTCGATAGAACGCATGGCGAGCCAGACCGTTCGTCGGATCGACACGGCGTGCCGTCGACGACTGGCCTGGCGAACGGGGAACGTTGATGCCATTGACATGAAAGCGCTTTGCGGTCCCGGGACCCCCGCAGGTGATGGCATGGGCGGTCCGCTGCGGCGGCCGCGAGGCGGCATTGCCGCGGGCGGACGAAACCGCGTCATCCTGCGTTGTAGACGCCAAAACCGCCGCCGGCGCGCGATTCTGGATGTTTTGCGCAACATTCCCCCCGCCGCCAGGCCCTCCTTCGCGTGCTTCCCTGCGCAAGATCGACCGCCGACGGTAGACTTGGCCGAACGTCGGCTTCGACGGCAGTGCGGCGCTCTGGCGCACTGGCGTGGCAGCCCGCGGCACCGCCTGCGCGCGTCGCGCTGCGGCGATCCTGTCAGGAGGTCGCATGAGTCGTATGCTCCGCTGGTTGGCCCTCGGTACCTTGACGGTGCTGGCTTCGGGTTGCGCGTTGCAGGACACGCGCTACGATTACTCGCGCAATGGGCTGCCGTTCTCCGCCTACGACGAGTCGATCCTCGATTGGAACTTCCCCACCGCGACCAGCCAGGGACCGCTGCTGCCGCCCGAACCGCTGCAGCCGTGGCGGCCGGCGGTCGGCGTGCCGTGGGCGAACGGCAATCCGATGCCCTGGAGCAACCAGACGCCGATAACGGACGCACCCCGCGCGCCGTCCGCGGGGCCGCATGAGGCGGCCGTGGCGTGCGACGGCGACTGCGCTGCAGTGCCCGATGCTCCCCTGGCGCCGCGCGCTGGTGCTGATGCTGGCCTGCGCGACGGCGGCGTGCAGCTCGCTCCGTCCCGCTGACGCTCCGAATCGTTCCACCGCCGGCGCCACGCCGGCCTCCGATCCCGACGCGATCCACTATCGCGTCGTCATCGACGCCCCGCGCGAGGTCGTAGAGCTCCTGCGCCAGAGCGTCGGTCTCATCCGCTGGCAGGCGTTTGCGGACATGACCGACGACCTCCTCGAGCGCCTGGCGCGCGAGGCGGATGGCGAAACAAGGGAAGCCGTCTCGACCGTCGGCTACTTCTCGCCGGACGTCGACGTCGCGATCGATCGCGCGACGCAGCCGATCACGGTCACGCTGCGCGTGGCGCTGGGGCCGCCGACGCGCATTCACGACGTGCGCATCGACGTCACCGGTCCCGCGGCCGACGACCCCGCCGCGGGCGCCGAGGCGATCGCGAGACTGCGCCGCGACTGGGGTCTGCCGCAGGGCGCCATCTTCAGTCAGACCGTCTGGGACCGGGCGAAGGTTCAGGCGGTGCAGGCGCTCGCCGACAGCCCGTACGCAGCAGCGGCGCTCGCCTCGAGCGAAGCGCGCATCGACCCCGAGGCGCGCGAAGCGGATCTGGCGGTGGCACTGACCAGCGGCCCGCCGTTCCACGTGGGCGACATCGAAGTCGCCGGGCTTTCGCGCTACAGCCCGGACCTCGTCCGCAACTTCAGCACGCAAAAGCGCGGCGAGCTGTACTCCGCCGCGGAGCTCAACCAGTTCGTCCGCCGGTTGACCGGTTCCGGCTACTTCGCGAGCGTGCAGGCGGTGATCGACACCGACGTCGCGCAGGCCGACGACGCGACGATCCGCACGGCGGTGATCGAGGCGCCGACCAAGAAGCTGGAGGCCGGAATCGGCTTTTCGACCGACACCCGCTTTCGCGTCAATGCGAGCTATCGCGACGTCAATGTCGACGGCCGCGCGACGCAGATTCTTCGTCAGCGGGCGCATCGAGACCGACCAGCAGGGCGCGGTATTGCGTTTCGTGCGTCCGCCGAACTCGAGCGGCTGGATCGACTCCGCGGGGCTGCAGTACGATCGCACCGACCTCAACAACCTGGTGACCAAGACGACCAGCGCTTCGGTCCGCCGCGCATCGATCGAGGATCTCAACCAGTGGCAGTTCGGCGGCGCGTATATCGACGGCCGGCAGGAGCCGGAAGGCGCCGAGCCGAGCTCGGCGCATGCCTTGTATGTCGATGCCCAGCACATCTGGCGTCGCATCGACGATCTCGTCGCGCCGACCAAGGGATGGATTCTCGACCTGTCCGCCGGGGCCGGCGTGCCGGGCATCTCGACGCGCGGCTTCGGCCGCTTCGTCGCCCGCCTCGCCGCGTGGTATCCGCCGAACAACGACTGGCAACTGTCGGGCAAGGCCGAAGCCGGCGCGGTGCTCGGCGCGTCGCGGCAGGAAGTGCCGCCGACGCTGTTGTTCCGCACCGGCGGCGATACCACGGTCCGCGGCTACGCGTACGAGAGCCTGGGCGTGAAGGATGGGCTCGCCACCGTGCCGGGACGCTACTACGTCCTCGCCAGCGCAGAAGTGACGCGATGGATCAACGCGACATGGGGCATCGCGACCTTCCTCGATGCAGGCAATGCGTTCGACGACGTGCACGACTTCACGGTGGCGCTGGGGTACGGCGTAGGCGCGCGCGTGCGCACGCCGATCGGACCGTTCCGATTCGACGTCGCCTATGGCCAGGACTCCCGCCAGGTGCGCATCCACTTCTCGGTCGGCCTCGCGTTCTAGAACGATGACGGCGTCCCCGAATTCCGATCCGTCGCCCGCGGCCGTGCCCCCGCTGCGAAGCCGGGCGCGCGCGCGCGTCGGCTACGCGTCGCTGGCCGTCGCGGTGCTGGCCGTGCTCGCGGTGGCGGGCGGCATCGCGTTCCTGCTGTCTCCCGCAGGACTCCCGTTCGTCGTCGAACGCGCGGTCGAGCGGACGGACGGGCAGCTGCGCGTGGACGCGCCGTCGGGATCGCTCGCCCACGCGATGCGTTTTCGCCGTCTCGAATGGCGCGGTCGCGACGTCACCGTGACCGCGACCGACGTCGTCGTCGAATGGAGCCCGCTGGCGCTGTTCTCCTGGCGGCTCGAGATCGCCGGCCTCGGCGCCAGCCGGGTATCCATCGTCGTGCAGCCGTCGACCGGCGCCACGGCGCCGCCCGACGACCTGGCGCTTCCGATCGGCGTCTCGATCGGGCACGCCGCGATCAGCGAGCTTGCCTGGGAGGCCGGCCCAGGCGCGGCAGCATCACCGGCGTCGAGCTCGGGTACGAAGGCGATGCGGACGGGCATCGCGTGCGCGGGCTCAAGCTCGTGAGCGACTACGGAGCGCTCGCAGGCGACGTGACGCTCGGCGCATCGGCGCCCTTTGCGCTCCGCGGCCGGGTCACCGTCGCCGGCGACGGCCCGCTGGCCGGTGCCCGCCTGGGCGCCACGCTGTCCGGCGCGCTCGCGCGCATCGGCGTCGACGCCGACGGCACGCTGCGCGAGGCCACGATGAAGGCACGCGCGATCCTCACTCCCTTCGCTTCGGCACCGTTCGAGCAGGCGAGCGCGGCGCTCGCCGGCGTCGATCTCGCGACGTTCGCCGACGCGCTGCCGCGCACGCAGCTGACGCTCGACGCCGACGTCCATCCGGCGGATGGCGGCTTCGCCGGCGCGTTTCGCGCCCGCAATGCGGCACCGGGACCCCTCGACGACCGTCGCCTCCCCCTCGCCTCGCTCGAGGCCCGATACGTCTACGCGGGCGATCGGCTAGCGCTCTCCGGCCTCGTCGCGGAAGCGGACGGCGGCGGCAGCGCGCGCGGCGAGGGCTCGATCGACCTGGCCGGACGCGATTTTCCGAGCCGCTGGCGCCTGTCGGTGACGAATCTCGATCTGGCGCGGTTGTCGACGGCGCTCGTCGCGACCCGCTTGTCGGGAACGCTGTCGGCCGATGTCGACGGCGACCGGCAATCGATCCAGGCCGATCTCGCACAGGAGGCCATGCGCGTGGCATTCGCGGCGACCTACCAGGCGCCCCGCCTCGAGGTCTCGCGCTTGCGCGCGGAGGCAATGGGCGGCGTATTGAGCGGCGCGGGCCGCCTCACGCTCGACGGAGCGCGACCGTTCGATGCAACGCTGCAGGCCGAGCGCTTCGATCCGTCGCGCTTCGGCGCCTTCCCCGCAGGAGCGCTCTCCGGGACGCTGAAGGCGGAGGGCGTGCTCCGCCCCGACTGGAAGGGCACCGCATCCCTCACGCTCGCGCAAGGCAGCGAGCTCAAGGGCATCGCGCTCGCCGGCCGCGCGAGCGGCACGCTGAGCGCGCGCGCGCTCGCCAACGCGAAGGTCGACTTGAGGGCGGGGACGGCGAAGCTCGATGCGCACGGCGACGCGGGCGCGGTGGGAGATCGATTGCAGTTCACGTTCGCGGCCCCGCACCTCGCCGATCTGGCCCCGCTCCTGCCCGGTGCGGCGCAGACCCTGCGGGGAAGCGTCGATGTCGCGGGAACGCTGCGCATCGAGCCCGGTGGCATCGGCGGCGACGTCGACGCGCACGGGCGGGACCTCGCCTACGGCAGCGGCGCCGCCGCATCGACGCTCGCGCTCAAGGCGTCGCTCGCACCCGGCGGCGGCGCGCGCGACGCGACGCCGCTCGAAGCGCGCACGCTCGTGCTCGCCGTGACCGCGACCGGGCTGTCCATGCGCAACGTCGTGCTCGCGCAGGCGAGCGCGCGCGCGCGCGGAACGCTGGCACGGCACACCGGCGCGCTGGCCGCGGCCGGGACGGGCTTCGATGCGCACGCGGCGCTCGAGGGCGGATTCGCTCCGCATGCCGATTTCACGACGCCTGCGTCGCTGCGCTGGGAGGGGCGCGTCACCGAGCTCGTCAATCGCGGCGACGCGCCCTTCGCATTGCAATCGCCGATGACGCTGTCGCTCGCCGCGGCGCACCTGCGCATCGCGGACGCAAGGCTCGCGATCGCCGACGGCAAAGCGAATGTAGGCGAGCTCGCGTTCGACGACGGACGGATCACGACCCATGGCAGCTTCGACGATGTCCCGCTCGCGTCGGTGGCGCGCCTGGCCGGCCGCACGCTCCCGCTCGTGTCCACGCTCGCCCTCTCCGGCAACTGGGCGATCTCCGCCAGCCCGCGGATGAACGGGACCTTCACGCTGCGACGCGCATCGGGCGACATCTTCGGCGTGCAGGCAGGAGGCGCGACGTCGCAGGAACTGGCATTCGGGCTGGAGACGCTGCGCCTCGATGGCACGCTGACCGACGACGCGCTCGCGGCCGGCCTCGATTTCCGTTCGGCGCGCGTCGGCAATGCGCAGGGCAGCCTCACGCTCGGCAACGTCGCCGGCGCGCCGAAGGAGATTGCGCGCAGCGCGCCCCTCACGTTCTCCCTCGACGCCGAGCTCAATTCGCTCACCCCGCTGCAGCCGTGGCTCGGCACGACCGCCGTGGTGAACGGCGCCGTGAAGATCGCTCTCACCGGGCGCGGCACGCTCGCCGAGCCGATCCTCGCGGGAACGATCGCCGGCGACGGGCTGCGCATCGACGCGCCGCCGTACGGCGTTGCCCTGCGCGACGGGCGCGTGCGCGCGCACCTCGCCGACGGCGGGATCAACGTCGACGAAATCTCGATCGCCGGCGGCGAGGGTCGCTTCACCGCGTCGGGGACGATCGTGTCGCGCCGCGCCAATCCGGACGCGCCGCGCACGCGGATCGAGTGGCATGCCGAAGACTTCCGCGTCACCAACCGACCCGACCTGCGGCTGGTCGTGCAAGGCGAAGGCACGCTGGCGGTGGTCGACAAGCGCCTCGATGTGCGGGGCAATGTCGCCGTCGTCGACGGCCACATCGAATGGGAGCGCTCGCCGCCGGGGCGGCTGGGGCCCGACGTGGTCGTGGTGGGCCGGCCGCGCAGGCAGGAGCGCGACAACAGCATCGCGGATCTTCCGCTCGCACTCGACGTCGACGTCGACCTCGGCAACAACCTCACGTTCAAGGGGGCCGGCCTGGAGACTGAGCTCGGCGGGCGCGTGCGCGTGACGACCTCCGAGCGCGGCAACCTGATCGGCAAGGGCACGATCGTCGCCAGCAACGGCACCTATTTCGCCTTCGGCCAGTCCCTGACGATCGATCGCGGCCGCCTCATCTTCGACGGGCCGCTCGACAATCCGGCGCTCGACGTCGTCGCGCTGCGCAAGAACCTCGCCGTCGAGGCCGGCGTCGAGCTGACCGGCACGGCAAGGGTGCCGCGCGTGCGGATCACGTCGAATCCGCCGGTGCCGGAGAGCGAGGCGCTCGCGTGGCTCATCACCGGAGAAGCGCCGCAAAGCGGCCGCAGCGACTTCGCCGCGCTGTCCGCGGCTTCCGCGGCGCTCCTGTCGAGCAACGGGAAGCCGCTCACGACGCAGATCGCACAGAGCATGGGGCTGGACGACATCTCGCTGCGCGGCGGGGGAATCGGAGCGGGCACGGTCGGACCGTCGTCGTCGTCGACCAGCAGCCAGGTGATCGTGTTCGGCAAGCGACTGACCGACAAGCTGAGCGTCGGCTACGAGCAGGGACTGTCGATCGCCGCCAATGCGCTTCGCATCGAGTACGCGCTGTCCCGCACGCTGACGATACGGGCCGAGGCGGGCACCGTGAGCGGGGTCGGGCTGGTCTACCGGCGCGCTTTCGACTAGGCTTGCCGCGCCGGCCGGTCGGCCTCTTCAGCCCGCCGCCTTTCGCCAGGCGTTGGCATAGAGCTCGTACAACGCGTAATAGCTCTGCACCAGCGCCCCGGCGGTCGGGACGAAGTCGAGGGCCACTGCGCCGCGTTCCTTCGCGGGGATTCCGGTGGGGGCCGGAATCGTCGAAATCCCCGCCGCGGCGAACTCGGCGGTCGCACGCGGCATGTCGAACCCGTGGGCAACGAGGACTACGCGCGAAATCCCGTCCGCGTGCAGCAGGGCCGCCGACATGCGGGCGTTCTCGTGCGTGTTCTGCGAATGGTCCTCGGCCCACCTGACGGCAACGCCGAACTCCTGCTCCAGCGCCTTCTTCATGATCGCCGCCTCGGTGGCATCCTCGGCGGCGAAGCGTCCGCCGGACACCAGCACGGGGAGCCGCGTCATCCGCGCGACGATCGCGCCGTAGCGGACCCGTTCCAGCGTGAGGCCGTTCATCGTGTCGCCGGCGTACTCGGGGGCGCGCCGGCGGATGCCGCCGCCGAGTATCACGATCGCCTGTGCATTGCGCGCGAGCGACGCCTCGAACACCGGAGTGCTGTCCACCGCGCGGATGAGCATGCCCGCGACGATGGGCGTCGACAGCGCGGCGAGCGCAAGCATGCCGGTGGCGGCGAGCGCGCGGCCGGCGCGTGGATGCCGGCGCAGGAGCAAGAGTCCGGCGAGCGCGAGCAACAGCGGCGCCACCGGCGGCAGGATCAGCGCCTTGAGGAGCAGCTTCCAGCGAAACGGGTCGTCCATCGAGGCGCAGCTCGCCGGCAGCGCGACGCAGGCGTCAGCGTGCCTTCCGGATCAGTTCCTTCAGATGCTTCGACGGCACCGCATAGGTGATGCCCGAGGGCTGCGACAGCACCGACTCCTTGGTGGCCTTCACCAGCACCATGTTCACGATGGCGACGACTTCACCGGTGTCGGGGTCGTACACCGGACTGCCGCTGTTGCCCGGGTACGCGGTCGCGTCGAGCTGGAACACCGGGAAGGAACCGGTCGCGAGGCGCCGCACGGTCGCGGCCTCGAGCTCGGACGCCTTGCCCTGCGGTATCGCGATGGGCGTGACCACCGACACCATGCCGCGATGCGTCGCCGGAAAAGGCCCCAGCACCGCGCCGATCGGGAAGCCCGTGAAATAGACCTCCCGTCCTTCGCGGACGGCGTCGGAGTTGCCCATCGTAAGCGCGGGCAGCGGTGCGCCGCCGACCTTCAGCAGCGCGAGGTCGGCATTGGGATCGACGGCGATCCGCCGCGCATCGCGCGCCTGCACCTCGAGGCCGTCCCTGGCGGCGGCATGGTCCTTTCCGGGCAGCACCACGGCAAGCGTCTCGCGGTGCGCCGGATCGAGGATCGCCGGAAGCACGTGGGCATTGGTGGCGACCGTCGTGCCGTCGCCGACGGCGAAGCCCGTGCCGAGGAACTGGAACTGCGGCGTGCGCGTGCGATCGAACGTGCCGATCGCGACGACCGACGCCCGCACCTTCTCGATGGTGGCGATGCGATCGGCGGCACGCGCACCGGGACCCGCGAGCGCGCAGGCCACGATCGCAACGATCACGCCCGTCGACCGCGCCTTCGAGCGAACAACCGGACGTGCGTCGATGGCCATCTCCTAGAACGCGAGCGGCGTGGGCCCGCCGGGCAGCGCGAGCATGGGCGAAGGCGCCACGATCCGCGGGTCGTACGGGTGCGAATCCTTGCGGAACAGCGCGAGCACGCGCTTCACGTACTCGCGCGTCTCGGGGTACGGCGGCACGCCCCGATAGCGATCGACGGTCGCCTCGCCGGAATTGTACGCGGCCGCGGCGAGCGCGACACGCCCCTGGTAGTACGCGAGCAGCCAGCGCAGATACGTCAGGCCGCCGCGCACGTTCTCGTCGACGTTGTAGGGATTGCGCACGTTGAACCGCTCGGCCGTCGCGGGGATCAGCTGCATCAGGCCGCGGGCGTCCTTCACCGAGCGCGCGGTGGGAACGAAGTTGGATTCGACGGCGATCAGCGAGAGCGCGAGCCTTGGCTCGATGCCGAAGCGCGGTGCAACGCGCTGCACTGCGTCCGCGATCTTCTGCTTCTGCGGCGACAGCGCCACGAAGGGATCGGGCTCCTCGAGCGCAGGCATTGCCGGCGGCACTTCCGGCGGCTTCATGCAGTCGGGCAATTCCCCGCGCGCATCACCGAGCCGCGCCAGCATCTTCCGCGCGTACGCGTGCCCAGACGCGGCCGCCAGCGCGAAGAACGACGCGGCAACGGCGTCGTCGTGCGCGACGCCGCGGCCGTTGGCATAGATCCATCCCAGGTTGTACTGGGCCTCGGCATTGCCGTCGCGCGCCGCGAGGCAGTAGAGATCGACGGCCTTCTGCGCATCGCGCGGCACGCCTTCGCCGTGCTCGTAGGCGAGCGCACGGGCGAGCAGCGTCGCGGCGCCGTCGTCCGGCGCGGGCTGCGCGTGGGCCGACGACAGGACGAGCGGCACGCCGATCAACAGCCACCGTACACGGCGGCAACGCCGGGCACCGGCGCGACGAGCTTCAGCCGACCTCATGGAGCCGCGTGCGGGGCGACGTCGCCGCACGGCTGCGCGCCTCGTACCAGGGCAGCGATTCGGCGAGCCCCGCCCCCGCATCGTAGGTGGCGACGTAGCCGAGAAGGCGCTGCGCCTTGGAGATGTCGGCCTGCGAGTGGCGAACGTCGCCGGCGCGGAAATCGGCGTAGGCCGGCGGAGGAACGCGCAGGCCCGGGTGGCGTTGCTGCGTCAGGTCGCGCAGGATGCCGTAGAGGGTGTTGAGCGACATGCGCCCGCCGGCCGCGACGTTATAGACCTGGCCGATCGCCGCGGCGTCCGACGTCGCTGCGGCAAGCAGGTTGGCCTGCACGACGTTGGCCACGTAGCAGAAGTCGCGCGTCGTCTCGCCATCACCGAAGATCGTGATCGGACGCTCCGCGCAGCATCGCCGCGGCCCAGCGCGGGATCACCGCCGCGTAGGCGCCCTCCGGGTCCTGGCGCGGCCCGAAGACGTTGAAATAGCGCAGGCCGACGGTCGGCATGCCGTAGGAGCGCCCGAACACGTCGGCGTAGAGCTCGTTCACGTATTTCGTCACTGCGTAGGGCGACAGCGGCCTGCCGATCTGCGTCCTCGACCTTGGGCAGGCCCGGATGGTCGCCGTAGGTCGAGCTCGACGCGGCATAGACGAAGCGCTTCACCTTGGCGTCGCGCGCGGCGACCAGCAGGTTGAGGAAGCCGGTGGCGTTGGCCGCGTGCGTGACGAGCGGGTCTTCGATCGACCGCGGGACCGAGCCCAGCGCGGCCTCGTGGAGCACGACGTCGACGCCCTCGCAGGCGTCGCGGCACGCGTCGGGGTCGGCGATGTCCGCCTCGATGAAGCGATGCCGTCGCCAGGCACGGTCGCCGACCGCCGCGCGGACCTCGTCGAGGTTGCGCCGGTAGCCGGTGGCGAAATTGTCGAGGCCGACGACGTGCTGGTCGAGGCTTCAGCAGGGCTTCGACGCAGATGCGAGCCGATGAAGCCGGCGCTGCCGGTCACGAGCCAGCGCTGCGGACGCGCCCGCAGCGACTTGCGCGGCAGCGGCCGAGCGCGAGGGGAGTGCGCTCGTCCATTCACAGTCTCCACACGTCCACGCCACGCGCGCGCAGGGCGGCGCTGCGTCCGCCTGGCACTTGACGTCGACGTACAGTCCGCCCGGGCTCGAGCTTGCGCCGACGAAGTCGTCGATCGGGCGCTTCTCGAATTCGGCGATGCGCGACGGCAGCGACGATCGCGTGCGCGCGCGGCAGCTCGCTCCACGGCGTCAGCCGCACGCCGTACTCGTGCAGCGCCTCCGCGGCATCGGCGACCGGATCGTGCACGTGGACGTCGGCGCCATACGAATGCGAGCTCGCGGATGACGTCGATCACGCGCGAGTTGCGCAGATCCGGGCAGTTCTCCTTGAACGTCAGCCCGAGCACGTTGACGTCGCGCGCCCTTGACCGGGAAATCCGGCGCTGGATCATCTCCTTGACCGTCTGCTCGGCGACGTACTTGCCCATGCCGTCGTTGATGCGCCGGCCGGCAAGAATCACCTGCGGGTGATAGCCGAGCTTGTCCGCCTTGTGCGTCAGGTAATACGGGTCGACGCCGATGCAGTGACCGCCGACCAGCCCCGGGCGGAACGGCAGGAAGTTCCACTTGGTTCCCGCGGCCTCGAGCACCTCCAGCGTGTCGATGCCGATCTTGTGGAAGATCAGCGCCAGCTCGTTCATCAGCGCGATGTTGAGGTCGCGCTGGGTGTTCTCGATCACTTTCGCCGCCTCGGCGACCTTGATCGACGATGCGCTGTGAACACGCCGGCGGCCACGATGCTCCCGTAGATCGCGGCGACGCGCTCGAGCGTCTCGGCGGTGTCCGCCGGACACGACCTTGGTGATCCGCGGTCAGCGTGTGCTCCCTGTCGCCCGGATTGATGCGCTCGGGCGAATAGCCGACGAAGAAATCCTGCTTCCATGTCATGCTTCGCATGGCGCTCGATCACCGGGACGCAGATTTCCTCGGTCGCCCCGGGATAGACGGTCGACTCGAACACGACGATCGCGCCGCGCTTCAGGTTGCGGCCGACCGACTCGCTCGCCCCGAGCAGCGGACCGAAATCCGGCTGATGCGCATCGTCGATCGGCGTCGGGACGGCGACGACCACGAAATCCGCCTCCTTGAGGCGCGCGGCATCGGACGTTACTTCGAGTCCCTTGGACGCACGCAGTTCGGCCGGCGCGACTTCGCCGGTCGGATCCTCGAAACGCCGGTAGGCAGCGACCTTGGCCTCCGAAAGGTCGAAGCCGATGGTCCGGTAGTGCTTGCCGAACTCGACGGCGAGCGGGAGCCCGACGTAACCGAGTCCGACGACGGCTACAGTGGTGTCTTGCAGGATCATTGTCGTTGTGCGCTCAATCGCCCATACCGAAAGCGTCCGGGCGGCTGCGCGCGACGCATGGATTCATCACTTGGCATTCACGATTTTCTCGGCCTGGACGCGCGACAGCGAGCCGAGCGGCTGCGACAGCAGCGTCGCAAGCACGCGCTTCGCGCCCTCCTTGTCGCCGCCCTTGGTGAGCGCCTCCGCGTAGTGGAGCCGGATCTCCGGGTCGTTCGGCGCCAGGTTGGTCGCGAGCCGCAACAGCTGCGTGCCGCGCGCGGCGTCCCCCGTCTTGAACAGCGTCCAGCCCAGCGTGTCGACCACGCTCGCGTTGAACGGCGCCAGATGGTAGGCGCGCTCCGCGAATTCACGACCCTTCGGATCGCCCGCCTCCGACATCATCCATGCCAGATTGTTGAGCGCCACGGCGTTCTCCGGGTTGATCGCGAGGATGGCGCGGTATTGCGCAATCGCCGCCGTGTAGTCCTTGCGCGCCATCGCCTGCTGTGCAATCACGTCGGCGACCGCGGTATCCGCCGGGTGCTCGCGCGCCCACCGGTCCGCCAGCGCCTTCGCCTCGCTGGTCTTGCCGGCGTTGACGAGCGCAACATACGTGCTGGCGGCGAGCGCCGGAATTGGCTGACGCTTGAGCGCCTCCGACAGCGCGGCCGAAGCTTCCGACCATTTCTTCTCGGATGCGAGGATCTCTCCTTCCATTGCATAGCCGCGCGCGCGGTTCGGCTGCTCCTTCTGTATCTTCCGGGCATCGGCGAGCGCCGACCTCCGCCTGCCCCGACACGATCTGCGACTTGACCAGCACGCCCCAGGCCGGAGGCAGGTCCGGCTGCAGCGCGATCGCCTTGCGCGCGCTCTCGATCGCCGCCGTGTAGTCGCGCGCGCCGAACTGGACCACGGCGAGGCGCACGAGCGCCAACGCCGAGCCCGGCTGCAGCTGGGTGATGCGCCGCATCGTGGCGATCGCCTGGTTGTTGTCACCGGACGCGAGCTGCGCGGACGCCAGCACCTCGAGGACCTGCGGATCGTCGGGAAACGCCGTCTGCGCCCGCTGCGCTGCATTGAGCGCCGCGCGCTTGTCGTTGACCCGTGTGTAGTAGCCGACGAGCGCGACCTGCGCGCGCGGCGAGCCGGGGTTCGCGGCGATCGCCCTGTCGATGATCGCCTTGGTCTCTTCCGGACTCTCGCTGGTCAGCGCCGTGATCTGCGCCAGCGCCAGCAGCAACTGTTCGTTCTTCGGGATCCTTCGCGAGCATCGCCTCGTAGCGCTTGCGCGCATCTTCGGCCTTGCCATCCTGGACGTCGAGCATCGCGAGCGAATAGGCGGCCGACGCGTCGTCGGGCTTGAGCGCCAGGGCGCGGTCGAACGTGGCGCGCGCGTTCTTGAAATCGCGCTTCGCCATGTACACGGCGCCTTTGAGGTTCCGGGTGATCGGATTGTCCGGTTGTTTCTTCTCGAGCGCGTTCACCGCGGCGAGCGCCTTGTCGTACTCGCGCCGCTGTATGTGCGCGACCACGAGTGCGAGGTCGGATGCGTACTGATCGGTATCCGTCTGCGAAAGTGTCTCCAGGTCCTTGAATGCGCGATCGGTCTCGCCCGCGGCAAGCCGGACCTGGGCTAGACGCACCCTGGTCGCTACGTCGCCCTTGTCCATCTTGTTCGCACGCTCGTAGTACTCGCCGCCCTTCGCGAGATCTCCATTGGCGAGGTATACCTCCGCCGCGAGCCGGAGCAGCGCCGGATCGTCGGTGCCGCGGCGAATGATCGGATCGAGCGTCTCGCGTGCCGCCGCCGGCTGGCCGCTGCGCAGCTGCGTGGCGGCCAGAAGGCGCCGGACACTGGGGTTGTCGGGCGCTCGCGTGATGATCTTGCGCAGCGATTCCTCGGCGGAGGCATTCGCGCCGAGCTGCATGTCGATGATCGCCGACAGATAGAGCGTCGGAAGATGATCCGGCGCCGCCGCGAGGACCTGCTGGATCAGTTGCTTAGCCTTCTTCGTCTCGCCCAGCGCCATCTGGACCAGCGCCTCGGAATAGACGGTGCCGAACTCGCCGGGTGCGGCCTTCTTGAGACCGTCGAGCTGCGTCTGCGCGGCGGCGACGTTCTTCGCCGACACGTAGATCGAGATGAGCGCGATCCTGGCTTGCCGCGAATCCGGGTGCGACTGGACAAGCTTTTCCAGCGTCGCCGCTGCCGCCACCCTGTCGTTTTGCGCGAGGGAGAGCTGCGCTCTCGCGAACAGCGCCTCCTGGTCCGTGGGAGAGGCGGCGAGTGCCTTGTCCAGCAGATCGGTGGCCTCGGCAACGTCACCGCCCTGGACGACGAGCTGCGCTTTGGTCACCAGCGCGCGGGGATCGGTCGGGACTTCGCGCAGCACCGCGTCGATCTGGTCGAGGGCTGCCTTCCTGTCGCCGATCGCCGCATCCGCGAGCGCAAGCGTGGTACCCAGGTCGGCGCGGGCCTGCGTCGTCGTGAGCTTCTTCTGCCCCAACTCTTTGACGACGGCATCGTATTTCGTCTGCGCCAGGAGCGCGCGCGCCAGCAGCGGAACGGTCGCGTCGGCGTCGTAGTTGTAGTCGATCGCCTTGCGAACCTCCGCTTCGGCGCCGACGCCGTCGCGGGTCTCCAGCAGCGCCTTCGCGTAGAGATAGCGGGCCTCGGCGTTGTTCGGCGCCCCCTGGATGGCGTTCTTGAGCTGGATGATCGCCGCCTTGTAGTCGTTCTTCTCGGCGAACGACTTGGCGGAAGCGATGTACGACGCGGGATCGTCCTTGCTGCATCCAGCGACCGCGAGCAGCGCGGCCAGCGCGAGCGCGCCGACGGCGACATGGTTCATGGGCCGGTTCATCGTTTTCTCCGGTGGGTTCTGACCGCCGGGCTCAGCGAAGCCCGAAGCGATCCATCAGATCGTACAGCGTCGGACGGCTGACCCCAAGGAGCTCCGCCGCCTTGCTCAGATTGCCGTTGACGCGCGCCAGCACACGAACCACCGCGGCGCGCTCCGCCTCGTCGCGGACCTGGCGGAGGTTCAGCACGCCGGCCTCCGCGTCCTTCGCGGCGAGGCCCACGTCCTCCGCACCGATCTTGGCGCCGTCGGCCATGATCACCGCACGCTTCATCACGTTTTCGAGCTCCCGCACGTTGCCGGGCCACGCATGCGCCTCGACGGCGTCGATCGCCTCGGGAAGGAGCGTCATCGCGCCGCGGCGTTGCTCGCCGGCGAAGCGGCGCACGAAGCTGTGCGCAAGAAGCGTCGCATCCGCCTTGCGCGCACGAAGCGGGGGAACCTCGACCACGATCTCCGCGAGGCGGTAGTAGAGGTCCTCGCGAAACTTGCCGGTGACGATCTGCTCCTTGAGGCTCTGGTGCGTCGCACAGACGATCCGCACATCGACGGGAATCTCCTGCCGGCCGCCGATCCGCTCGATCACGCGCTCCTGCAGGAAGCGCAGCAGCTTCGCCTGCAGGGAAAAGGGGAGATCGCCGATCTCGTCGAGGAACAGCGTGCCGTTGTGGGCGCTCTCGATCTTCCCCAACGTCTGCTTCGCGGCCCCCGTGAAGGCGCCCTTCTCGTAGCCGAACAGCTCGCTTTCGAGCAGCGTCTCGGGAATCGCCGCGCAATTGATCGCAACGAAGCGGTTCGCGCGCCGCGGCGAGAGGTCGTGAAGCGCGCGCGCCAGCAGCTCCTTCCCCGTGCCGGACTCGCCCAGGATCAGCACGGTGGCCGACGTGGGGGCCACTTTCTCGATCGTCCGGCAGATCCGCTGCATCTCCGGGTCGCGGGTGAGGATTCCGGCCATCGACGGCGACTGCGTCGCGAGCTGGAGGCGCCGGTTCTCCTCCTGCAACTCGTGGACGCGGAACGCGCGGTCGATCGTCCAGGTCAAGAGCTCGGGTTCGAAAGGCTTGGTAACGAAATCGTGCGCGCCGAGGCCGATCGCCTTCAGGGCGTTCACGCGATCGTTCTGGCCCGTCAGCACGATGACCTTGGTGTCGGGCGAGAGCCCGTGGATCTCCTCGAGCAGCCGCAGACCCTCGGTGGGATCGTCGGGGGCGGGGGGCAGGCCGAGGTCCATGGTGACGACGGCGGGCTCATAGCGCCGCAGTTGCGCGATCGCGGAGGCGCGGTCGCTCGCGACCACGGCCTCGTATTGCTCGAACGCCCAGCGCATCTGCTTCTGGAGCGCCGGGTCGTCCTCGACGATCAGCAGGGGCCTTCGGGTGTCACTCATTGCAGGGTTCCCGCGCTGGCCGCCGGCGCCGTGGCGCCGCTCTGCGCCGCGGCGACCCCGCCGCCGACGTCGGCCGTCGGCAGGACCACGCGCACCGAAGTGCCCGCCCCCGGCGCACTCTCGACACGGATCTCGCCGCCGATGGACTTCACGTACTGCAGGCTCTCGTAGACGCCGATCCCCATCCCGGACGCCTTGGTCGTCTCGAACGGCTTGAACAGTCGTTCGCGTACGAATTCCGATGTCATTCCCTGCCCGGTATCGCGTACTTCGATGACGGCGAACGCTCCGTCCCGGCCGACCCGCGCTTCGACCGTCCCGCCGCCGGCGGTTGCGTCGAGCGCGTTCTGGACCAGATGACCGATGACGTGCTCCAGGCGGTCCTCGTGGCCGAGGGCGTGGAGGGGCGTCGAATCGACCGCGATCTGCGTCCGGTCGCCAGCCTTCGCCGCGCAGACCCGCCGCACCAGGCCTTCGAGCTCGACCAGCCGGCGCTTCTCGCCGGCGGCCTGGCCGGTGCGCAATTGCAGCATGAGGCCGTTCATCCGGCCGACGACGTGTTCGACGGTGGTCAGCATGTCGCGCTGGAACTCGGGGTTGTCGCGATGTCGTTCGGCATTACGGAGCATGAGCGAAAGCTGTGCCACGAGGTTCTTCAGGTCGTGCACCACGAAGGCAGACATCCGGTTGAAGGCGTCGAACTTGCGGGCCTCCAGCAGGGCCTCGGTCGCCCGGATCTGCCCCAGATAGCTCGCCGCCTGCCGGCTGGCGGTCTTCAACAGGTCCCGAACCTCCCAATCGACGTCGATCGCGGCGAGCGACGGCGGGAGCACGACAAATCCGATCAGGTCGGTCCCCGCCACCAGCGGGGCGACGAGCCAGGCGGTCTGCGGCTGGGCAAGCCAATCCGGAATCACCAGACCCGGGTACCGTGCCGGCTCGGCCCGCGCCTCCCGGAGGTTGACGATCCATCCCTCGCGAGCCAGGAAGCGGGGCAGCGATCCGTCCGCGGCTTCGACCGCCTCGAATGCCGGCATGTTCCACCGCGCAGCAGGGGCGTACCGGCCCTCCTCGTCCCTGAGCCAGAGCGCGCCGCCCGGGCTTTCGACGAGATTGGCAAGCGCGATCAGCGTGCGCTCGCCCACGTTCGGGGACAGCGCCTCGTTGGCGAGCGTCCGGGTGATCCTCAACCACTCCTCACGGTAATCATACCGGTACGAAAAGAAATGCTTGCTGACGAAAACCCTGAGGCGCGACCGGAAGCGACCCGACGTCGCGACCAGCAGTCCCAGGAGCGCGCCCCCGAAAACCAGCTCGATGGCGAGCGCGCGGCCCCAGTCGCCCCCAACGTATCGGACGACATATCCCGACACGGCCAGCGCCAGCAGGAACAGCCCGGACACGAGGATCGCCGTCGAATGGACGACGGCGCCGCGGGACAGGTGCATCTCGATCGTCCATCCGGCGTTGCGCGCGGTCGCGATCGCGAGGAAGGGAACCACCAGCGCCACGGCGACGCCGCGCGCCACCCAGATGTCCGGGTCGATGCCGCCGAACAGCATCGCGTCGGCGTAGAAGAAGATCTCGTAGCCGAACGTCGCCGCGAGCGCGAGCGCCAGCGGCTTGATCGCCCAGCGCGCCTGCTCGTGCGCACGGCGATACAGCTGCTCCACTTGCGCCAGCCCGAAGACCGCGAGTCCGAGCCGCAGCGCGAATTCGGCGCGCACGGGAACGCCCAGCGCCGCCGCGAACGGCAACCCTTCGGAGAGGCCGACGCCGACGACGAGCGCCCCCGCAGCAGCGCGAAGCGGCCATCGCGCGCTCGCGCGCGGGTCGCCCCCCGCCAGCAACACGGCCACGAACCCGAACCACGCCCAGTAGCGCAGCGCATCGGCGAGGTTGACGAGAAAGAACGCCTTTCCGGAAGGCGCATTCGACGTGTAGATGCACGCGGCGGCCCACACGATCGTCGCGACGACGGCCCCGGCGAGACGAACCGCCCGCGCGCTTTGCGACCAGCCGAGCGCAATCCGTACGGCGAAGGCCGCGTAGAACGCGAGCGCGATGCCATAGCTCCACGACGACGCGATGGGGAGGGTGGCGGAAGTCACCGCGGCGGCCGGTGGGCGTTGAGAGAACGGAGCGCGGCCCTTCCGGCAGGAGGCCGTAGGGAACAGTCGAGGAAAACAGCGGCCGCGACGACCCTGGGGGAACGAATCGAAAGGACGGCGAGCGATGCGGCGGCCCCGCTACCGCGCACCCTCCCCGAGCAGGACGACACGGACGGTCTCGAGAAGAATGACGAGATCGAGGACGAGCGTGTGATTTTTGACGTAATAGAGATCGTATTCCAGCTTCTTCACCGATTGCTCGACCGTCGCGCCGTAAGAGTACCTCACCTGCGCCCATCCGGTGAGGCCGGGCTTGACGCTGTGCCGGACCGCGTAGAACGGGATCTGCTCGGTGAGCATCGCGACGAACTCGGGGCGCTCGGGGCGGGGGCCCACGAAGCTCATCTCGCCGCGCAGGACATTGAGGAGCTGCGGCAGCTCGTCGATCCGGGTCCGGCGCAGGAACTTGCCGACCTGCGTGACCCGGGCGTCGTTCATCACCGCCCAGCTCGCCTTGCCGTCTTTCTCCGCATTCTTGCGCATGCTGCGGAACTTGAGCAGCGTGAACGTCCCGCCGCGCGCACCGACACGCTCCTGGCGATAGATTATCGGGCCGCCGTCCTCTAGCAAGACCAGGAGCGCCGCCATCAGCATAATCGGTAGCGACAGCACGAGCAGCAGGGCGGCAACGAGAACGTCGAAGACGCGCTTCATCATCGTGCGTCGCCAGTTCTGGCGATACCCGTTGCCGTAGATGAGCCAGCTCACCTTGAGCGACTCGATCGGCACCTGGCCATGGACGCGCTCGAAGAAGCGCGACAGGTCGGTCACGCGCACGCCGTCCAGGCGGCAGTCCAGCAGCGAGCGCAGCGGGAGGACGCCGCCGCGCTGCTGGCGCACCGCGACGATGATCTCGTTGATCCGCAGCTGGCGCGCGATCTGCGCGAGCGCGTCGCCCCGCGCGATCACGCGCTGCGGCGACACCGCCATGTCGTGCACCTTGTCGAGCGCGTAGAAGCCGACGAGGCTCATGCCGGGCAGGTTGGCGGCGGACAGCGAGGCTTCCACGAGTCGCGCCTCCGGCCCTGTTCCAAGCACGAGCACGCGATGCGGAGCGAAGTTGGCGACGAGCGGAAGAACGAACACGTGCCGGATCAGCAGAAGACCTCCGATCGCCACCAGAACCGCCATGCCGAGGTTGTCCTGCAACAGCTTTCCGGAGGGAAGCACCGAGACAATCAGGTATGCAAGCGGCACGCCGATCGCCGGGACAAGCAGCAACCGCACGAGATACGTCGACGACGTCAGCTTGTCGGCGCGGCGATACATCCCGAACGCGATGTTGAGCAGCACGATGACGACCGCGAACACCAGCGCAGGGGCCACGACGCTTTGCATCGGGATCGCAAGCTGCTCGTTGAAGCGGATGGCAACAACGCCCGCGATGAAAAGCCAGGACAGATCCGCGACGAGCTGAAGCATCGTCGCCGTCGACACGCCGAGCCGGAATATCGAATTCACGCAAGCCCCGCTACGACAAGATTCCCGGCGTTCACGACGCCAATGCTTTCACGGAATGATGAAGCTGCAGTGAATTGCCGCGGGCGCCGTTTGCCCGCACACACCGCGGGCCGCGGCGGTCCGGACGCCGGAATGGCGCCGCGAGCCGCCCGGAGGAGATTGAATTCACGAGGTTTTTCGCGGCAGCAGTCGAGAGGATCGTGGAGCAACTCGAAAATCTGTGTGACGAATCGCCCGGGTTTATCTGTGAGCATCAGGTTCATCGCGGATCAGGGATGCGAGCGCGACATTTTTTTCGAAGGAGCATCTTCGCGTCAAAGCGTCGGCCGGAAGCGCGGCTCGCGCCGACGCGGATGACGGGGGCCCGAACGCGCCGGCGCTCCCAGCGAAAATGTCATGACAAGCGCATCAATGCAAATGAATATTAGCGCCATCCGACAGGCGGAACTGCATGACCGCCGATCGGATCGACAAGTCGGTCTTTTCTGTGCATTACAAGGCGCTTCGCCGCTTTCCGCGGCAGCTCGCCCCGCCGCTCTGCGCCGGAGATCCGGCAAGCAGCTTGCACACGCCGCGTTCGTTTCGGATCGCGCGGAAAAAAGGCGGTACGTGACAATCGATTTCCCGCCAGTCGCCCCGTCCGACGGCATTCAACGCCTCGTTCCCGAACTGTGATAGACAAGATCTCTGTCGTTCCAGTGGCTCCGCCGGCACATTAACTACAAGTCACAGGGCGATAAAAAAATTCATCTTTATTTGATTGACCAGTTATGACAAATGCATTTATGATCGCGGCGAGTCTATGCCATTGGCATTTTCGGGCCGGCCCCCATGCCGTCGCAACCCCGGTTTCTTTTTGTCGAAGCGATCATCGATGCAACTCTACAGTTCTCGTCCGAAGCCGCTCGCGCGCCTTGGCGCTCTCCTCCTCCGCTCACTCGTCTGCGTTCTTCCCCTGGCCGGTCCGATGTCCGGCGCCCACGCCGGCTCGATTTCGACCCCCGGGGCAGCCAACACGACCGAAATTCAAGTGGTCGAGTACTACAACGCGTCGCTCGACCACTATTTCATGACCGGGGACCCGGCCGAGATCGACGCGCTGGACTCCGGCGCGACGCGCGGCTGGGCGCGTACCGGCAGCACCTTCGGCACCTACGCCTCCACTGCGACCGCTCCCGGCGCGAGTCCGATGTGCCGCTTCTACGGTCGGCCATCGGCCGGGCTCGATTCTCACTTCTACTCGGGCTCGCCGACGGAGTGCGCCGATGTTGTGCGGAAGTTTGCGGGGGCGTGGCAGTTCGAGTCGGGCAACGTGTTCAAGGTGCAAATGCCGAACACCGCTACCGGCGAGTGCCCCGTGGGCACCGTAGCGGTGTACCGACTTTTCAACCAGCGCACGGACGCGAACCATCGGTACACGACGGACGCGAACACCAAAAGCATCATGGTGGGGCTCGGATACGTCTCGGAGGGATATGGTGTCAGCGGCGTGGCCTTTTGCGCGACGCAATCGTCGTCGGTTCCGTCGGGCAACGCGACCTCCCCGACCGTCCGGATCGTAGCGACCAAGACGGCGGCCGATACGTATGCGTTCTCCTCAACCGCCACGGCGTCGAGCAATGCGACTATAGTTTCGTACACTTGGAACTTCGGGGACGGCTCGATCGCCAATGGCGCGACGGCCACTCACAAATATGCGGCGGCGGGCACGTACTCGGTCCTGGTATCGGTCCTCGACAGCCGGAACGCGTCTGCGACAGCGACCGTTTCCGTAACGACCGTCGGGAGCGTTCCGTCAGGCGACCCGACGACCGCCTTACCCACCGCGAGCATATTTGTGACGCAGACAGCGCCGGATAACTTCGATTTCGGCAGCACCGCCACCGGGTCGGGCGGCGCCGCCATCGTTGCGTACGCGTGGGACTTCGGCGACGGGAACTTCGGAAGCGGCCCGGTGACATCGCACCGCTTCGCGCTGTCCGGGACCTATCCGGTGGTGCTGATCGTCACGGACACGAAGGGTGCGGTCGGCAGGGCCAGCCGGACCGTCACGGCCGGCACTTCGACGCCGCCGGTTTCCGATCCGGTGCCCGACTCCGACTTCGCGAGGCGCCGCAACGCGACGGGCGTCGTGCGCTCGTTCGACTTCGAATCGCTGGGGGGCGGCGACGTCAGCAAATACACGTACAACAATTATCCGAACATGGGCTACTTCCCCGGAGCGTCGGGGAACCCGGTCGTCGACACGGCCATCAGGGCGAGCGGTGCCGGATCTATGCGCTTCGACGTGCCGGGGTTTAGCCAGGGCGGTTCGGGATCGTTCTACGTCAACTTCTCCAACGACCTGGCGACGCAGTTCGGTGCCGCGGGCGACGAGTTCTACGTGCAATGGAGGCAGCGCTTCAATCAGGCGATGATCGACGCCGTCATCAACCTCGTCGATCCGGACACGAAACAGGTCGTCGGGCTGACCGCAATCAAGCAGGCAATCATCACGACCGGCGACGTCCCCGGGCGTACGTTCAATTCCTGTACCGAGCTGGAGCTCGTCCTGACGTCCTACAGCATGCACAAGCTGCCGGAGCTGTACCAGGCGTGCGGATGGTCCATCCCGCTGATCGATTCGATCGACGGCGGCAACACCCACCGTTTGCAAAACGCGATGCCGATGCCCTACTGCACGACGACGCAGGCCAACGCGCTCGGCCCGACCGGCGTGCCGCCTTCGTGCTTCGGCTGGGTCGCAAACGAGTGGATGACGTTCCAGGTCGGCGTGAAGCTCGGGGCGAAGCAGTACGCGCCCCTGGGCGGCGGCACGGCCCTCAAGTGGGTCGGATCGCGGGTTCGTCTGTGGGGCGCACGCGAGGGCAAGCCTTCCGTCCTGCTGGTTGACATGCCGTGGGACATCATCGCCGGCACGACTGCCGACAACCAGAAATACGGCAAGATATTTTTCGGCCCCTACATGACCAACAAGGACGCGACGCAGGCGCACGCGCTTCTGCAAACCTGGTACGACGAGTTCATAGTCTCTCGCACGCCCATCGCCGATCCGGTCGTCGGCACCTTGCCTCCGGAATCCGCTTCCACCACCACCTCGCAGCCGGGAAGCACAACGACGGTGGTCACTCCGCCTGTCGTAGAGTCCCCGCCCGCCAATGTCCCGCCGCCCAGCACCGCAGCGCTTTCGACCATACCGGCGGGAATCGTGCGAAACCTGGGGGCGTTCTCGGACGGCAGCGATCCGCAGCGTGCGCGTACGGATTATTCCGGCTTCGTCTACGACCCTTCGGGCAAGCAGATGCTGCTGTTCGGCGGCGGCCACGGTCCCGCCGTCGACACCGACATTCGCGCGTTCCCGCTCGCGTCGCGGCCCTCGCCGTGGACGAGTCTGTATCCGTCCACCCCCGTTTCGGCGATGGTCGCGTCGAACCAGGACAAATCCTTCGGTCGCTGGATCTCCACGAACCAGCCGCTGGTCCGCCACAGCTTCAACACGTCGCTGATGATCGGCACCCGCTTCTACATGATGGGCGCGTACTCGGATTTCATCGGCAGCGGGCCGGGACGTATCTCCTGGTACGACCTCTCGACCAAGACATGGAGTTATAGCAAGATCGTGACCGCCCCCTGGTACTACGCGAGCGGTGCTGCGTTCGATCCAGTGAGTGGCAAGGTCGTTGTTTACGGCACGGACGCCGGTGCCTCCAACTGGCTCCATCTTTGGGTCTACGATCCCGTCGCGGATGCAATCATTGCGGACGTACCGACGCCCACTTCGCTCACCGGCTTCAGCTTCGACCTCCACTACGTCGGCAACAACCAGTTCATCGCCACGGAGATGGGCGGTCGGGTCACCGAGATCGCATTCAACCGTGTCAATCCGACGTTGAGCACGTTCGCCCGCGCCGCGACGACGGGAACGCCGCCGCCGAGCAGCGCTCAGGGCAACGCCACGGGATGGGATGGCACGCGTCTCGGCGGGTTTGTTTCCAGCGGCGTGTTCTACACCTACAATCCCGCGACTCGAGTGTGGTCGACGCAGCAAATGAAGCTCGATGACGGCAGCAATGCGGGGATGTCACAGGTCTACTACAACATCGATTTCGATCCTGATTCAAGGTGCTACATTTTTATCGCAACCGACGGCAGGACCTACGCGTACCGGCCGCTCTAGCGGCGGACGGACCCGCCTGTCGACCGTGATTTGCGCTTGTCGTCGAACGTCGACCCTGCCGTCGCTGGCATGGTCGACAACGGCACCGAGCGCCGGCGCGAGATAGCGGCGGCTCCGCACCTAACGGCGGCGGCTCCGCGCACCTACAAAGATGCGGACCCGTCGCGCTCAAGGTCGAGCGAGTCGCGATAGTCCCTCATGCGGCGGTTGACGCCGAAGCAGAAGATCCGGCCATTGAGGTCCGCCCACACCGGCTTGAACACGAACGGTCGCCGCATGGCCTTCGATATCGCCCGCTGCAGGTAGTAGTTCCAACGATGACGCGACGGCGACGTCGTGCTCACGATCGCGTTCCATCGCCGCACCGCCGGCAGGATCGGCAGCGCCCAGCGCGGGCGCACGCGCTCGCGCACGAGGAAGTCGAAGTATTCGCGGCGCAGCGAACTATCGATGGGGATCAGCGGCGGTGGCAACTCGAAAACGCTCGCCATCTTCGTTTGTCCGAACATCTTGCGTGGCACACCCGCCTCCTCAGCCATTCGGCGCGGGATCGGCCGATCGTAGGCAGTGTCGAGACGCCAGGGCGCCATCTCCCCGGAGAGCGTGATGCGGAAAATATCCTCGCGACTGCCTGCGCCGATGAACGGAAAGGCTAACTGAACGTAGCCGGCGGCCAGCCGCATCTCGACCATGCCGTGGTTGCCGAGGTCGGCCCGCACATAGTGTGGATTGATGTAGCCGGGCCGGTCGCGATAATAGTCGGCCGTGTACCAGAGTTCGCCAAGACAGCCGGTGAGGAGCACTGTCGGTCGCTCGACATAAGCGGCGATCTCCTGAAGATTGAGATCGCTGCTCTCGTGCATCGTCGCGTAGACGAGGGGTTCGCCGACGGAATCGCGTTCGGCAGCGCGCCGGTCGATGGCCACGCACGGCACGCCGAACAGCGCGCAGATCTCGCTGCCATCGTCGTCGGTCTCGCGGCCTCGATCCTCGTCGCCGAAGTAGCCTTTCGCCTTGCCGTGCGACACGGTGAACACCTTGTCGAGGCCGTGCTTCGCCGCGACGGCGTTCATCGCCGTGGAGTCGTACCCTCTGGACTGCGTCGAAAACAGCGCCATCGGCCGCGCGCGGTCGCGACTGCGGGCGTTCGCCACGAGCTCCGCGTAAGTGGCGGTGAGGAAAGCGTAGTAGTCGTCGTAGCGCATGAAGCGCGGGGTCGGCGGGCTTGTCCTGCTCGGTGGCGCCGTCGCGCGTGATCACGAGGTTTCGGTGCAGAAGCCTCGACACCGTGCCGCGGCGTGTCGGAATGTCGCGGCGATAGCTCGCGATGCCGAGCGCGACGGACGCGTTGATGACGTCGTACTCTCCGCACGCGGGATCGAGCTCGTCGCCGAGCCGTGCCAGCAGAAGCGGAAGCGAGTTCGACACGTGATACCGCGCGCCCTCGGGCGCCCAGTAGAGCGGGTCGGTCGTGCTCGCGCTCGAGACGAAGGTGACGCTGTCATCATCGACCGCGCCGCCGGAGCCGAACACGTATGCCGAGTCGCGCAGCGCCCAGCCGTTGAATGCGCCGTCCCAGACGCCCTCGACGAACGCCTGCGCAGAGGTCTCCACCCATGGGCCGTGCTGCACGTGGCACACACCCTCCGCGGGCCTCACGACCGCGCACCACGCAAGCCGCGGCAGCGCGGCACACGGTTTGAGGTCGAGCCTCATCGCTTCATTTCCGCGCGGCGCCTTTTCGCTAGAGCGGTTTGACGATCTCGACCAGCTTGGCTTCGTTGAGGCCCACCATTCGTGGTTTCGCACAGCCGACTTCCACCTCCCAGAAGCGGTCGTCGTCGAGCAACTCGACGATGAGCGGCAGATGCCCGTCCTGCGAGAACAGGCTGCAACCGGGTTGCAATCTCGGGTAGAGACAGCGCAGGCACGTGCGCGTCGAACTCACGAGGTCGACGTCGATGAACGCAGCCACGATGGGCGTCGTCCGAGCCGGCATGGAGTCGTCGAACCATCCCTTGATGAGCTCGCACGAGGGCAAGTCGCCAAAGCGCCGCAGGTTGGACTCGACCTCCTCGTAGGCACCGCGGTATCGTCCGCGGGCGAAATCCGCCGTCTCGCCCTTGCGCGTTCGCTGACCGCTCTCGTCGTTGTCCGGCAGTCCCTCGAACGAATCGTACGCCTCGAATTTGCGTCCGGTGAGCTTCGCAATCTTGCTGATTTTGGCCGTGCTGCCGCCCTTGTAGCACCCGGCTTCGACGATCACGCCGTCGACACTGCGCGGCACCTTGAGGATCGCGGTGGCGACGGCAATCATCTCGGCCTGCGTATGTGCACACCACACGTGATAGCCGATCCGGTAGAAATCGCGCAACAGCGCAACGCGTGCCGAACGCTCCATCGACAAGTCGCTGCGCGAGAGGAAGCGCACCGCGGCGCCTACGTCGCCGACTTCGCTCGCGCAACGAAACAGGTAACGCACCCGCCACGGCAGGAAAGAGATCATCGACGCGCCTCCCCGGCGCGGACTGTTTCATGGTCGTCGAGCTGACGCGCATGGGCCGATGTCAGGGCCCCGTCGCGCTCGCTTCCGGGATCGAACTCGGCGTGTCGTCGCCGTGCGGCGCGCCGGCCGCGTCGAGACTCACGACGGCGATCTGGACGAGCGCAGCGAATCGGCCTCGTCGGGTGTTGCGGGGGCATCAATCGGTCAACGGGATGGCGCTCGGCGTTTTCCGCCTGCAGGAGCATGGCCGCCGTGGCGGAATCCAGCGTCGAGGCTGCAAACTCGAGCCGCACGAACGACTGGACGAATCCTAGCATATGACGAGCGCGCCGTTCCGACCGTCCCGATGCGGGAACCCCTCGCGATGACGCCGCTCATGCGGTCGCGCGGGCGGTGACACGACGCACCACCCCCGAGCGTCTCGCCGCACACCGCTGGGCCGACTAACCGCTGTTCACGACCTGGTCCAGCAGGCCCGCCAGCATGCGCGTGCGGCCACGGCGTGAAGCTTCGGCGACAAAATCCGCATCCGGCCGGAAAGCTCCATCGGCCCCGAGATTGCAAACCACCCGTTCGATGAGTTCGGCGATCCGGTCGACCGAATCCAGCGGAGCGATGGTGTCGAGCCCGGCGCCGCGCACGACGCCGGCCGTATCTCCAGCAGGATCCGTCAGCGCGATGACGGGCCGCCCGGCACGCAGGTATTCGTAGAGCTTCGCCGGAATCTGGTCGTTGCAGTTCGACGCCTGGAGGACGAGCAGCGCGTCGGCGCGCAGCATCTCGTCGAGCGCGGCACGATAGGCGATGGGCGGCATCAGTTCGATCATTCCTTCGATGCCGTGCTGCGCGGCGAGCGCCGCGAGCATCGGCTCGTGCGCCGCCGCACGGAAACGCACTTTCAGTGTGGCTGCAGACAGAATCCCCCGGTCCTTGAGCTTGCGCAATGCCATGAAGAACTGGGTCGGGTCGCGCTCGGACGGATAGACGATTCCGCTGTGCAGGAGCGTATGGGCGCCGGCGGCAAGTGGCTCGCGCGAAGCCCCGCCCCGCGCCGCCAGTTCGGTGAAGCTCTCCTCGTCGTAGCCGTTCTCGACGACCTCGATCCGGCCGGCCGCCTGCGGATAGCGCTCGCGATAGACCCGGGCCGCGCCGGGCGTCGTGAAAATGCACCGGCGCGCCTGAGCGATCGCGCCCTCCTCGATGCGCTTGAAGCTTCGCCAGACGCGCGGATCCGCCGGATAGCCGTCCTGTGCCATCGGATCGCGGAAATCGGCGACCCAGCGCACCCCCGTGCGCCGATGCAATGCATGCCCGATCTTGTGCGCGGTCGCGATGGGGTAGGAGGACCAGATGACATCCGGACGCCACGATCGAATCAGCTCCAGTCCGACACGGATCGCGTCGTATTGCCACGTCATCCAGCGGTCGGGGCGCGCGAGAAATCCCGGATACCGCCCCAGCAACGACAGCTGGCGCGCGGCGTCGAACGCGATCGCCCGCTTGACGATGACGCCGTCGGGCACTTCGCTCATCAGGTCATCGCTCGTCCGCTCGTACGCAAGGGTGCGAGCGGTCAGAACCGCCGGTTCCCAGCCGAACTCCGGCAGATGACGGACGAAGCGCAGCGTCCGCTGGATGCCGCTGCTGCCCGCCAGCGGCGGGAAGTGGAACGCGACGAGCAGTACGCGCCTCCGCTTCATGGGCCAACGAAACGGCGGCGCAACCAGTCGAGCGTTGCCTGCTCGACGTCCGAACGCCAGCTCGCCGACGAGAACGTGTGGTCCGCGTCGTTAAGGCGACGAACCTCGACGGTCGGTCGCGCGAGCAACTCCTTCCAGCGGCCCCCGGTCCGCGCATGCTCCTCGAATTCACGCGCCGTCAGATCGCGTCCGCTGAGCACGAGCAATACGGGCCGGTCGAAGCGGCGCAAGCCCATCTCCATCACGTCGCGAAACGAGCGCGACGTGACACGGCGCGCGTCACCACCCACGCGAAGCGAATTGCGCGCGTCTCCTGCGAGATCGCGCATCGCCGAGCCCACCGCAAGCCGGCCCCGCAACGCCTTTCGCCAGAAGTCGGGCTCGACGAGGCGCCGAAGGTAGTAGTGCCTGATCCGTACCCGCGCCAGCGTCGCGTTCGAGCGCACCCAGGGATTGAGCAACACGAGGCCGGCAACCCTCGCGTCGGCGCCCGCCGCCACGTACATGAGCGCCGCGGAGGCGGCATCGCACAGCCCCCATAGCACGACCCGACTGACCGCAGGACACTCGAGAAGGAACGCGTCGATCGCCGCGCCGATGTCGGGATTCACATCCTCGAACGAGCGCGGCGCGCCGCCGCTGTCGCCCATGCCCCGGTAGTCGAAGCGCATCGCGGCCACGCCGCTTCGCGCGAGCGAACGCGCGAGCAGGACGGAACTGGCGGTGGCTGCCCGCGCGGTACTGCGGACCGCCGACGACGATGAGCACGCCGGTCGGCATCGGTGCGGACGGCACGGTCACGATGCCAACGAGGTCATCGCCCTCGCAGCGGAACGTGAACCCCCGATCGGTCGCGTCCATCAGGCGTGCGCCTCAAGCGCGGAAAGCGTCTGGGCGATCAACGCCGGGCACTCCGTGATCTCCTGCGTCTGCCAGAAAGGCTCCCCGACAACCGTTCGCGCCTGCACAGCCACTCCGCGCGCGCGCCAATCATCGATGCGCAACCTCGCCGCAGGCGAGACGTCGGCAGCTTCGCTCGCGGCGACCTCGATCCATTCGACTCGTGCGCCCACCGGCGGCGGCATGAGTTCGGCCGTCGCCATGTCCAGCGCCAGGCCAGGCGAGACCGTGTACCCCGCAACCTCGACCGATTCCCCCCCGTGTAGCTGTGCCCACAGCGCACGGGTATCGACGCGGTCGGCGGAGTTGCTCCCAAACACCTGCGCAGCAATCCGAAGGCGCAGGAACTGCTGCAGATGCTGCCGCCCAGAAAGCACGGGCTGCCAATAGAGGACTCCCGGGACGCCGTCGAGCCGGGAGGCTGCGTCCGCCACCAAGAGGCCCCCGGCGCGAAGCCCCCAAAGCCAAGGAGAGCGGCCGGTACGCTCGCGCAGCCAAGCCCACGCCGCGCAGGCGTCGTCGCGCCAGTCGCGCCAGGTCGCGTCGGCGAACTCGCCGCCGCTATCGCCGCACCCCGCCAGGTCCATCTGCAGCACGGACCATCCCGCTGCAGCCAATGCGCGCGCCTGCAGGGAGGCCATGCGACGCGACTTGTTCATCTCCTCTGCGAACGGGTGCACGTACACGATTGCGTTGCCGCCGCGCGCCGGCTCTTCAGGGGAGTGCAGCAGGCAGAAGCGACGGTGCGCTCCGACCGGTAGGAAGAACGCTTCCATGCCGGGCGAGCTACGTGCGGAGCTTGCCGTCCACAAAGGCGGTCAGGCTGCCTACTGTCTCGAACGTCGATCCATCGATCTCGTCGTCGTCGACGGTGAACCCGAACCGCTCCTCCAGCGCGGTGATGACCGAAAGGACTGCCATCGAATCGAGTTCCGGAATCGCGCCGAGCAACTGCGATTGCGCGTTCATCGTCGCGCCGGCGCCCTTTAGGGAGAGCACGTCGTCCAGGATCCGAAGCACCACCGTCTGCGTTTCCAAGCCCGATCTCCTCATGCCATGTCGGATCCGAAGTATAGCGATCACCCCGGGGAGACACATTGCCAAGACCGTGGATTTACGCGATCCTCCGGTCAATGAGCGCGAATACTTCGGCGCAGCGAGCCGCGGATCGCAGCGCAGTCGCGATGGACGTTCCGCGGCTGCCGGTGCTGGGATGGGATTCGTTCTCCGGCGCGCGACGCTCGTCGATTCCGTGCATCCTCGACCTTCCCGACCTGCGGTTCACGACCAGCGGCCGTGCCGCCATCGGGCTGGCACTTCGCGCTCTGGGCGTCGGTCGCGGCGATCGGGTGCTGGTACCGACCTATCACTGTCCGACGATGATCGCGCCCGTCGTGGCCGCGGGCGCCGCGCCGATATTCTTTCCGATCGATGCCTCGGGCGCACCGGCATCGAGGGCGCTCGACGCGATCGACGCCTCGGGCGTTCGCGCGATGATCGCTGCACACTATTTCGGCCTTCCGCAACCGATGGCAGCGTTGCGGGCTTATTGCGATGATCGTGGCATTGCGCTCATCGAGGATTGCGCGCATTCGCTGTTCGGCGCCGTGGACGGCCGGCCCGTGGGGGAATGGGGGGACTACGCAATCGCCAGTCTCACGAAATTTCTGCCCGTCGTGGATGGCGGCTGTCTGGTCTCGCGCAACGGCCTCGGACAAGTGCCTCCACTGCGTTCACAGCCGCTGGCCAGTCAAGCAAAGAGCCTCGCCAACGCTCTCGAACTTGGCGCGCGGCATCATCGGCTACGCGGCCTCGACCACTTCTTGACACGCGCATTCGAGCTCGCGCAGAGGCTTCGCAAAGAGCGTGCGGACGACCAGAACGGGGATGCGCGCGAAGACCTGGCAGGCGCGTCTGCAAACGCCTGGCTTCGCGACTTCATTCCGGATTCGACGCTCGGCTGCACCGCGACGATCTTCACGCGATGGTGCGCGCGTCACGTGCATCGCGAACGCATCGTGGCGCTGCGCCGGCGAAACTATGCGCATCTCGTGCGCCTGACCACAGGCATTCCGGGCATGAGGCCGATCCAGCCAGCGATGCCGGGCGATGCCGCGCCCTACGTATTTCCACTCTGGGTGGATCGGCCCAACGCAGCCTATCAGGCGGTACGCGCGGCCGGCATTCCCGTGTTCCGCTGGGACGAGGCATGGCCCACGCTGCCCACGATCCCCCATGACAGCGGCAAATCATGGGCGACGCACGTTTTCCAGCTCGGGTGTCATCAAGATCTTCGCCCGGAGGACCTGGTCGCGATGGCAGAGTCGCTCGGACGCATCGTGACGCACACGGAGTCCCGAGGTGAAAACGTGGCAATGGAAAGCTGAATCAGCCGACCGGCGCAGCCTGCACCGGCGCAGCCTGCTCCGGCAAAGCCCTGCGCCGGAGCATTCCGTGCGCCGCCTTCAGCCACGGCGAGCGATAACGGTTGACGTGATAAAGCGTTCGCACGTCATCGGTCCACCGTAGATGCCACTCCATGACCTTGCCGTAGAACTCCAGCCCCCTGACGCTTCCGCATTCGAAGATCTGCCTGAAGTACTCGTGGCGCAACAACGACGCGGGTGACATGGCCTTTTGTGCTTCGTCGTACGTCGTCTTGAGCACCACCAGCATGCCGTCGCGCTCTATGCAGAGATCCACGGCGACGACCTTGTCGTCGAACAGGCACCGATAGATGCGGCCTCCGCCGGCCGCGCAGAAGACTTCCAGCATGCGGGCGAAAAAGCGACCCTGCGCGTTGTCCGGCGCAATGGCAGTGCCCCCCTCCGCCTTCCACCCGGCGCTCTCCATCCGGCCGTATTCCGCGATCGCTGCGGCGACGCGCTCGGGCGTATCGACGACATCGACGTGCATCCGTACGCCAGCCTCGACAAGCTTGGCGCGTTGACGCTTCACGTTATGGCGCAGGTTCTTTCCCCGTGACGACCAGTAGTCGTCAAAGCTGCCGTCGATCGCGATGCGCGCGGTATCGACGTAGTCGAGCGAGCGCAAAAACGGTGAATCCGCCGGTCGCGGGACCATCATCGGATCCTGTTGCGTGACAGCGACCATCGCGGCCGCGCCTGGCAGCGCCGGCAGGAGGTGTTCAAGGGTATGATCGATGGGGACAGTATCCCGTCGAACGAGGGCACCCAGCGGCAGCTGCGACGGCTGGAACGTCTCCCATACGCCTGGCCATTTGGACACGAAAAGCGCCATCGCCGCCGGCACCGCGTCGTCACCCTGGATTGCCAGCACCTCCTTGCCCGAGCCGAATTCGCGCAGGCATGGCGCAAGAAAATCCGTGCGAAGGAACGGCGGGTAGCCGCCGGCCTGCGCAACGACGTCCCATTCCGCGGCAAATCTGGAGAATTCGGCGGCAGGAACGATTCGCCACCGTTTGCCTGTCTCCAATTTGGTCATCTTGTCGGTGTGTCCATCGCCGTCGCATCGCTCGAAGGTGGCGAAATGCGGTAGCGACCTAATGTCAGCGCGCGAGGTTGGAAGCCAGCAACAATTATGCCATTGCCACGCGCCCGAGTCGCCGCCAGGTGAAGTCCCTGCCCTCTTTACAGTGTGCTGTCATATCATGGGAACCGAAGCGAGGTGCGGAATTTGCTTGGTCCGGACCTTTCCCACCTTGTCGCCACGCGGTCGACAGCAAGCGCTCGCACTGCGAAGCGATCCATTGCCACCCACACCAAACGGCGCGGACACGCCTGATCACCCCGAATCCCATGATCGAAGCGACGCTCCTGCACGAACTTATTTCGGTGTCCGCCGTTCGCTGGCCCGACTCGACCGCGCTTGTCGCCGGCGCCGCATCGCACGACTACGCCACGCTGGCACGGGACGTCCAGCGCTTCGCGGCGGGCGTGATGGGTCTCGGCGTCCAGCGGGCGGAGCGCGTCGCGCTCTATCTCGAGAAGCGCGTGGAAACCGTCGTGGCCACGTTCGGTACCAGTGCCGCCGGGTGCGTCTTCGTTCCCGTGAACCCACTCCTCAAGGCGGAACAGGTCGCCTACATCCTGCGCGACTGCAACGTGCGCGTGCTCATCACGTCGCCGGAACGCCTCGGCCCCCTCGTCGACGTGCTGGGCGATTGCCCGGACCTGCGCCATGTCGTGCTCACCGGCGACGTCCCGACGAAGGCGAAGTTCAGGGCGGCGCTGCACGAATGGCGCGAAATGGAGTGCGGCGACCGCGACGACCGCCACCGGGTCATCGACGCGGACATGGCCGCGATTCTCTATACGTCGGGAAGCACCGGTAAGCCGAAGGGCGTCGTGCTGTCTCACCGCAACATGGTGGTCGGTGCGAAAAGCGTCGCCTCGTATCTCGGCAATACGCACGACGATTCGCTCCTGGCCGCGCTGCCGCTCTCGTTCGACGCGGGCTTTTCCCAGCTCACCACGGCGTTCCATTGCGGGGCGCGAGTTGCGCTTCTCAACTATCTGCTGCCGCGTGACGTACTGACCGCCATGGTCCGCTACGACATTACGGGACTCACCGCAGTGCCACCGCTTTACATACAGTTGGCGCAACTGCCGTGGCCCGAATCCATCGGCGATCATCTTCGTTATTTCGCCAACACCGGCGGCCGCATGCCGCTCGATACGCTAACCCGATTGCGCCGCAACGTCCCCCGCGCCAGGCCGTTCCTGATGTACGGCCTGACCGAGGCGTTCCGCTCCACGTATCTCCCGCCGGAAGAGGTCGATCGCCGGCCGGATTCGATCGGGAAGGCGATCCCGAACGCGGAGATTCTGGTGCTGCGCGAGGACGGCACGCCTTGCGCGCCGAACGAACCCGGCGAGCTCGTGCATCGCGGCTCGCTGGTTGGCATGGGCTACTGGAACGATGCCGACAAGACGGCGCAGCGGTATAAGCCGCTCCAGGCACAGCCGGGCCTCGTGTTACCGGAGCTCGCCGTCTTTTCCGGCGACACCGTGCGGATGGACGAAGAGGGCTATCTTTACTTCATCGGGCGGCGCGACGAAATGATAAAGACGTCCGGCTATCGCGTGAGTCCGACGGAAATCGAGGAGGTGATGTATGCGACCGGCCTCGTCGGCGAGGCCGTTGCGCTCGGCATGCCGCACGCGACGCTTGGTCAGGCGATCGTCGCGGTCGTGACACCGAAGGCCGAGACCACGCTGGATGAAGTCCAGTTGCTCGCGGCGTGCCGCGCGAAACTGCCCGCGTATATGGTTCCGATCGCCTTTCACGTGCTGCGCGGTCCACTTCCGCGCAATCCCAACGGCAAGATCGACCGCCGCTTGCTGGCCGACGATGTAGCGGCAAATTCCTGTTGATCCCGATGCTGGACGAATCGCAATCAATGCAGGGCCTTGGCGTGGCGGTTGGACGGCCCGCCTTGCAAAGCGACGGTGTCGATTGCCAGCCCCTGCGGCTTCCCGACTCTTCCGGCGCTCATTGCGCAGGCTCGTTCACGTTCACGGACCCGGAGCTCGCCGACCTCGCGGCGCGAAGCGGAAACGAAGCGGCGTGGGTTGCAGCATTCGATCGTCATGGAGTGGCGGCGCCTTCCAAGGCCCGCGGTAGCTTCGCCGTCGCCGTCCGCGACCGAGCGGGAAGGGTGCTCCTCGCCGTCGATCGATTTTCGATCCGCACCCTTTGCTACCGAATGGACGTGGACGGCGAGATCGTCTTTCATCCCCGCGCCGACGTTCTGGCGGCGCCCGGTATGTCGGCAGACCCCCAGGCGATCTTCGACTACCTCTACTTCCACGTGATTCCGGCGCCGCGGACGATCCATCGAGGCGTTTGGCGGTTGCCGCCGGGCCACTATGCGCTCGTGGAAAAGGGCAGGCTGACCGTGGCGCGTTGGTGGACGCCTCATTTCGTCGAAACGGCGTCGACCGACTTCGCGAGCGCTGCGCGAGGAGTTCCGGCGGTTCTGCGTCGCGCGGTCGCGCGCGTCGCTCGACGCGCGCGCCGTCGGCTGCTTCCTGAGCGGCGGCACCGACAGCTCGACCGTCGCCGGCATGGTCGGCGAGGTGACGGGTCGTCCGGCACGACGTATCTCGATCGGCTTCGACGCCACGGCTACGACGAGATGGCATACGCACGCATGGCGGCACGCCACTTCGGTACCGATCATCACGAGTACTACGTCACGCCCGACGACATCGTCGACAAGCGTTCCGCACATCGCGGCGCACTACGACCAGCCCTTCGGCAATTCGTCGGTCGTGCCCGCGTATTACTGCGCGAGGCTGGCGCGCGAGGACGGCGATCGAGCTGCTGCTGGCCGGCGACGGCGGCGACGAGCTGTTCGGCGGCAATTCCCGCTACGCGAAGCAGCGCATCTTCGATGCCTACCGGCACGTTCCGCGCTGGCTGCGCAGCGCGCTGCTCGAGCCCGCGCTCTGCGCATCGCCGGCACTCAGGCAGACACGCCGGTGTCCGAAAGGCCGTCAGCTACGTCGGAGCAGGCCGCGTGCCGATGCCGGATCGCATGCAGATGTACAACCTGCTCGCCGAGCCTCGGCTTCGCCGAGATGCTGACGCCCGAGTTCCTCGGCGCAAGTCGATCCGAGCGTGGCCGCTCCGCCTGCAGCGCGAGACGTATGACGCGACCGGGGCGCCTCGATCGTCAATCGCATGCTCGCGTTCGACTGGCGATACACGCTGGCCGACAACGACCTGCCCAAGGTGGAGGGCGCAGCGGCGCTGGCCGGGATGGCGGTGGGCTTTCCGCTGCTCGACGACGAGCTGGTCGAATTCTCGCTGCGTCTCGCACCGCGATCTCAAGGCTGCGGGGCCTGCAAGCTGCGCTGGTTTTTCAAGGAGGCGTTGCGCGGCTTTCTTCCCGACGAGATCCTGCGCAAGAAGAAGCACGGGTTCGGGCTGCCTTTCGGCGTATGGTGCACGACGCATCGCCGCCTTCGCGAGCTCGCGTTCGATTCGGTGCGCGCGCTAGGCGAGCGCGGGATCGTTCGGCCCGCGTTCGTCCAGCGCCTGGTCGACGAGAACATCTGCCACAGCATCCGGCCTATTACGGCGAGATGCGTCTGGATTCTGATGATGCTGGAGCAGTGGCTCGCCCGTCGACAGGGAAAGGGAGCGTTGTGAGCAGCCACGCACACGCGCCCATGACGCATTTTCCAGTCGAGGATGGCGAACTCATCGTTGGCGGCATGCCCATCACGCGGTTGGCCGAACGTGTCGGCCGCACGCCGTTCTATGCCTACGATCGGCGCATCCTGGACCTGCGCGCAGCCGAGTTGCGCAAAGCGCTGCCCTCCGCGATCGACCTTCATTACGCCATCAAGGCCAATCCCATGCCGGCCCTGGTGGCCCACATGGCGCAGCGGGTCGATGGTCTCGGACGTCGCATCAGGCGGCGAACTCGCCATCGCACTCGATACCGGTATCGACCCGGCCAGCATAAGCTTCGCCGGGCCGGGCAAGACCGAGGCGGAACTCTCTTTGGCGGTCGCCGCCGGAATCCTCGTCAATCTCGAGTCGTTCCGCGAGATACCGCTGCTGGCGCGGCATTCGTCACGGCTAGGCCGGGCCGCTCGTGTCGCGGTGCGGGTCAATCCGGATTTCGAGCTCAAGTCATCCGGCATGAAGATGGGAGGCGGTCCGAAGCAGTTCGGAATCGATAGCGAGCAGGTACCGGCCGCGCTGGCGGAGATCCGCGATGCCGGGCTGGCGTTCGAGGGCTTCCACATATTCAGCGGCTCGCAAAACCTGCGTGCCGAAGCGATCGGCGAGGCGCAGACGAAGTCGCTCGAACTGGCGCTACGGCTTGCCGGAGATGCACCGCAACCGATTCGAAGCCTCAACCTCGGGGGCGGCTTCGGCATTCCGTATTTCCCCGGCGAACGGCCGCTCGATCTGCGCGCAGTAGGCGACAATCTCGCGGGGTTGGTGAGCCGGGCGCAGGCGGCGCTTCCGCAGGCCAAGCTCGTGATCGAGCTGGGACGCTACCTGGTCGGCGAAGCGGGGATCTATGTCTGCCGCATCATCGACCGCAAGCCTTCACGCGGCCAGGTTTTCCTGGTCACCGACGGCGGGCTCCATCATCACCTGGCGGCGTCCGGTAACTTTGGCCAGGTAATCCGCAAGAATTATCCGGTGGTCATCGGCAACAGGATGCGCAGTACCGCCCGCGAGATCGCGTCGGTCGTCGGCCCGTTATGCACGCCGCTCGATCTGATCGGCGATCGAATGGAGCTGGCGCGGGCCGAACCCGGCGATCTCGTGGTGGTGTTTCAGTCGGGCGCGTACGGTTGGAGCGCGAGCCCGCACCGGTTCCTGAGTCATCCTGGAGCTGTCGAAACGCTGGTCTGATCGTCATGCTCGAAGAGCATCGCGATCCAGGCCGGCTTCTGCCCGGCGCGCCGCTCGAGGCGCCAGATCACGCGGCGCAGGATGTATCCGACACTGTTGTCGGGCACGGCTTGGTCGGACTGCCCGCAGGACGGACACCTCAGCGCATGGTCGAAATAGACATTGCCGATCCGACGCGCAAGCGCGTATAGCCATCCCGGCGCCCTGCCAACGATCGAACCCATCAACTCCGTCCGCAACAAGCGCATCGGCCCGAAGAGTCCGCGCAGACGCCTTTCGTCGAAAGACTGGACGTGGCCCATCGTATTTCCGGTCCAGCCGCAATGGGCGCACCTGAAGATGTCAAACTCGATTCTCTGCTCGAATGGCACGGAAACCAGCAGGTAGCGTTTCGTCGACCGCATGAGTTCGGTGGCAGCTTCGGCGAGGACGTCTGTCGACAGGTGCTCGAGTACTTCGGTGCAGATCGTCAGATCGAACGTGCGACTGGCAAAGGGAAGCGCACGTATGTCGGCGAAAACGAGCCCCCTCTTGTCGGTACCGCCGACGTGCCTGGGAAGATCGACACTCGTCAGGTCCATCCTCTTGCGCAAAAGGCGGGTCAGGCGCAGATCATAGAAGCCGATTTCGAGACCGTTTGCAGCGTCGGGCGGCACGAGTGCGCACGTCCGTTCCAGGCGATCCGCCTCGCGCGCGGGAATTCCGGATGCATCCAGCTCTTCCGCCGTTATCTGCATGCGTTTCCTCTTCGGGCTCTGGACCGGAAACGATAGAGAACCGACGGCGCGTGAACCAGATAGGAACGATCGGCCCTGCCCCAACGCATCGCCATCGCGAAGGCGCGGACGCGCCACGCGTCGAGATATGCATCGGCGAACGCCCGATCACGCAGCATGACGCGGGCCTGGTCGACGGCAGCGCGACGGGTCTGCGCATCCGGCGTGCGGCGAGAGCCGCTGTCCCATTGGTGCGACAGTCCTTCAGGCATCGGAAGCGTGCACTGGACGTGTCCCGGATACGCTTGCCATGGTGTGTCCAGCACGCCGCCGGGAAAGCACTCGAGCCATTCGAGGTAAAAGCAGTGCCGGAGGAACGAATCGATCGGCTCGCGCATCACCGCCGTGATGAACTCGCCATCGAAAAAAGGCAGCTCGAACTCGATCCGTCCGAGGTCGATGTTCTCGAAGTGGTTGAACATGTGCCTGCGCTGATCGTTCAACATCAGAAACAGGTACATGCTGCGTCCCGGATCAGGCGGATGGACCGACGCCAGCTCCGCGACGATCCCACTTTGAATGACGTCGACAAGCGCCGTTCTCAATTCGCGGTTGAGCAGCCTCGACTCCAGGCCCCATCGGTTGTACGCGAGAAAATCCCTGGCCGCCCTTGAAGGATCGCCGCTTCGCGTAGCGGCGACGATGTCCGAGTTGAGATAGACATGCCCGAGCCCGACACTCCCGCCGTCGCCCGACCAGACGACCCTCGGTTGCTCGGGGGAGCGCGCAAGGTAGTCCGGCGAACTCAGCCATTGGGCGACCGATTGCTTGCTATACGCGTCACCCTCATAGAGCAGCTGCTTGGGAAGGTGGGCGTGCCGCGAACCCAGTCGATCCGCAGCCAGCTGGCCGAACGCCTCATCCTGGCTGCCAGGCGGAGCGAAATTCGCCGTGAAAACCTCCACATCCGCCGCTTTCAGCGCAGCCACGATGGCGCGCGAATCCAGACCACCGCTTAGGAACGCCGCGGCAACGCGACGTCCGCGCAGGCGTGCGCCAACCGCCTGCCTGAAAATCTTATAAAGCCCCTGCGGCGCACGGTCTCCGCCAGGCGCGGGCGCCGGCAATTCGTCCCAGCGCCAATAGTGGTGGCGGGAGAGGCCTGCGACGTCGACGCGGACAGACTCTCCCGCCAGCAGTGCGAAGATCTCTTCATACGGGCTGCGATCAGAAAGCGCGTATCCGAAGCAGGCGATTTCGGCTGCTCCCTGAAGGTCGACCGATGTCGGGCAAAATGCGACCGCCTCGAGGATTCGTAACGCAGTGGCGAATACCAGGTATTCGTCCGACACCCAGCAGTAGAGCGGCCTGACGCCCACCTTGTCGACCACAAGATGCAGCGCACTCGCCTCGCGGTCGTAGACCGCCGCGCAATAGGTGCCCCGGCAGGCGCGCAACGCATCGCAAGTTCCGGCCGCGAGGTCGCCCGCGAGTGCTTGAAGACTCGCCACCCGGGGCACGTACGAAAACGCCGCGTCCGGCTGATAAATGGGATCTCCCGCGACGAACGCCGCGGTGCGGTGGTCGAGATGCGTGCCTGCCTGCCCCAACGCCCCAACGTCGACCTTGACAACGAAGCATCTACCGTCGCGGAATTCCGTGCGCGCGCCCGGGTCATCGGGGTGACGGGATACGGAGGCCCTCAGCGCCTCCACGGCTTCGTTGGGGATCGTCCCTCCAGCGCGGCGGGCGAATGCTCCTGCGAAGATCGACATTGAATCTCGGACGATTGTTCTTGATCCAGTCGATAATAGCGCAAATCGTCCGAACGGAAATCTTGCCGGCCAATGCGCTTCGACTACCGGTGCATCGATGAATGGCCGCCGCTTGCGTGGATCGCGCGGGTTCGTCCCAACGAACTCGCGCGGGTCTGGCACGGCCGTCGCGTGGAGACGCGGCCCGACTGGTTTTGCGAAGCCGTTTGGCCGGGTTCCTTCGACGCAGGTGATTTCGACACCACGGATCTCGTCGCGGGCACGGGGGGTCGTTGGCGGAAAGGCCGGTTGATATTTGTCGCGCCCGGAAACACGGTCGATCGGATTGTCTCGCTGCGAATTGGCGGCGTGCTATGGGTATCGAATTCGGTTGCGTGCCTGCTGGCAGTCACCGGGGCAGTCATCGATCCCGCCTATCCCCGCTATTACGAAGACTTTGCCACCATCGTCGGAGGGTTGACGTCGTTCAAGCGCACGCTGGCAACCTCGCTGGGCGACATGCGCATCACCATGTACGGGTTCCTGACCTGGGAAGGGGGCGAAGCGACGGACAGCGTCAGAAACGTCGTTCAAAGGGATTTCGGCACCTATGCCGCATATACGGCTTTCCTGCGCGAGAATCTTTCGTCGCTTGCCCGAAACATCGCCGACTCCGGCAGAAGGCACCGCTATCGATTTATGGCCACGGTATCGTCCGGCTACGATTCACCCGCCGTCGCCGCCCTGGCCCATGAAGCGGGCTGCGAGGAGTCCCTGTGCATCGATACGGATCGATCCGGAGAGCCGGAGCATGGCGACCGGGTCGCAGCCGCAATCGGTCTGCAATGCATCCCGATCGTCCGTAACGCGTGGAAGGAACTCGAAGGGCGGGAGATCCTCTTTGTGGCTGCCGACGGCACGTCCGAGGCGGTTCCCATCGCGTCCGCCGGCGCCAGCCTCGCCGGCCGCGTTCTGCTCACGGGCTATCACGGCGACAAGGTCTGGGCCAAGGACACCAAGGATCTCAGCGCAAACATCGTGCGCGGGGATTCCTCCGGACTCTCGCTGTCCGAATTCCGGCTCTGGGAGGGATTCATACATTGTCCGCTCGCGTTCTGGGGCGTCCGCCAGATTTCGGACATCAGCCGGTTGAGCAACGCGGACGAGATGCGCCCCTGGGACATTCCCGGTGAATACAGCCGACCCATACCGAGACGCATCGTCGAGTCGGCCGGTGTCCCCCGCGACGCATTCGGCAGGGCAAAGAAGGCCAGCGCGGTGGCGTTTAGCGAGTTCCTCGGTCCCGCTGCGCTGCGCGATTATCGCGCCTGGCTCTCAGCACGCCGTATCGAATGGATGAAGCGTGGGCGATTGCCGCCGCCGACCAGCGAGCTTTACGAGTATCTCGCGGGCGCGACACGCGCCACCATCGAGGCAACCCTGCACAGAACGCCGCTTTTGTGGCGGTTCGCGCCGGAGAACGCCCTGGATCGGCCCAGCCGCCTTCGCCGTCATGCTTTCGCGTGGGCCGTAGGCGAAGTCAGCGCGCGCTATCTTCGACACGTCGATGAACACTTCGACACCGAACCCGGGGAGATGCAGCGCTAGCTCTGTCCCATGAGCCCGAGCATGTCTCGACAGCCCTGCCTGTTGATGAGCAACGTCAAGAGTCCGTACGCTGCGGCGCCCACCGCGATCAGGACCGCCAGCCCCGCCAGGTCCACGGTACCACCGAGCAGCGCGCGGGTTGCCGCGACGGCGGCATACATGCCCGCCGAGGCGGCTGCCGACGGGGCGATGCCGCGCAGGAACTCGCCGAGCCCGGATCCCATCGCGCGAAGCATGCGATGGGTGTTGAAGAGGAGCAATACGGGATACACGGTAATCCAGGAAATCGCGACACCCGCAATTCCCCACCGCGTCGCGACGAGGTAGGCAAGCGGCATGACCAGCGCGGACAGCGCGACGTTCTTCAATCCAAGTTCGGGCCGCCCGAGGGCGTCGGTTGCGGAGGGCAGGAAATTCACCAGCATGCGCAACGGCATTATGAGCGACAGCAACTGCAGCGGGATGACTGCGCCCTCCCAGTGCGCGCCCAGGAAGAGGGACACGATTTCGTTCGCGATGCTGGATATGCCCCACAACAGCGGGAACGCGACGAAGCTCAAGGTCCGGATTGCCTTGATCACGAACTGCCCGAGGTTTTCGTGGCTTTCTTCCGACCGGGAGAAAACGGGAAAGGCGACCTGATTGAGAATTCCCGAAACCCGCTGCACCGGCAAGGAGGCGAGGTGCATGGCGACCGAGTACAGGCCGAGCATCTCCTTGCCCAGCACCTTCCCGACGATGATCACGTCGATCTGCGTGAAGTAAAACCATAGAAGACGGGTCAGCGTGACGTTGCCGCCAAAAGACAGAAGGTCGCGCATTCCGCGCCATGAAAAGGTTGGCGACATGCGAAACGGCGCCATGACGTTGTAGGCCACCGCCTTGAACAGCACGGCGAACAGGCTTCCGACGACGAGAGCCCAGACTCCGTAATGCGCGAAAGCCAGCACCAGCGTGATGATGCTGCTCGAAATCGCCGCCGCAAGATCGACCAGCGAAAGCCGCTTGAAATCCAGTCGGCGCTGCAACAGCGCGCCGGGGATCGAGCTCAGCATGATGATGGGAAACTGCAGTGACAGCGCCCGCAGTATCGGCACCAGACGATCGTCGCCGAAGAAACGGGCAATTGCCGGAGCAGACAGATTGACTGCGGCGGTCAATGCCAGGTTCACGACGATCACGATCGCGAACGTCTGGCGAAGCTGCGCCGGATCGAGCTCGCGCTTTTGCACGAGCGCAGGGCCGAGTCCCTACCTCTGCCAGCATCAGCAGGAATGCGACGAATACCGTTGCCATCGCCAGCAGCCCGTAGTCCTCGGGCGCAAGCAGTCGCATGACGACCAGCGTGATGCCCCAGGTGACGATCTGTCCGGAAAGGCGCGCGCCCGCCGTCCACCGGAGCCCCGATAGAACCTGCTTGCGCATTGTCATCGAAACGGGGGCCGTCGCCGGCCTTGCTGGACCGCCATCGCGAGGCGTCGGCTACTTGCTCTCGCTTGTACGGGAAGCGGCTCGCTTCGAGGGGCTCCCGCCGGCCGAATCGAGGTCCTTCAGGATCAGCTGGAGCGTCTTGGCATTGGGCGAATGCTTGAGCCCTTCGGTCACGATTTCGCGGGCCTTGTCCCGCTGGCCGTGGTTGGCGAGGTAGGTTGCCCACCACGAGTAGGCTGGCCAGTAATCCGGCTTGAGACGACGCGCCTGGGCGAAGGCTGCGTCGGCCTCCATCGGATGATGCTGCAGCAGATGCGTCCTTCCTATATACGTATAGATCTCGGGCGCCAGCACGTAGTCTTCCGGCATGCTCCTCGTAACAAAGGCGAACTCGCCCAGAGCGGAGGTCTGAAGCCCGTATCGAATGACTCCGGGATAGGCGCGCAGCTGGGACCGGTTGAATTTGAGGATTCCCCAGCAATAGTGGTGGAGCGCCCAGAATGTCTCTCCCATCAACCCGACCCATTTCGCGGAATTGGGGGATTGCCCGAGTCCGTACTTGGTGAACTGCTGGGTATCGGGGCAGTACTCCGGAAGCAACGCCAACTCGGATGGCGTAGCCCTGGCTTCGGGTTCCAGCAGTTGCGCGCGGCCGGCGCCCGGCAGCAGCAATGCGAGAGCGAACAGCATGCTCGTGGCGGCGTTGCGCGGACTCCTGGCGTCCCTCCTGCGTTTCACGGGCCTCTCGCTCGTGTGAAAATCGCTCTCCGATGACATGGTAACTCCGACGGGCGCCTGGATGCCCTGATACTGGCGAAGATGTCGCTGTTTTCGCACCGCGTCAACCTGCGCGCAGTGCGCGAAGCGTGGTCAGAGGCCCCCAGACATGCCATCCACGCGGCGTGACCCATGCGCAGAACAGCGTGGAGCGGCCAAGCAGCACAGCCACCACCCACGATACCGAAAGGGCGAAAAAATAGCTGAAGATGCCGTTCGCGACTGCACGATCCCCTATGGCTCCGATACCCGCCGAATTCTGCGCGCTGGCGAGCGCAGCATAGGCAAGCGGATGAATGAGATAGATCATCAATGAATGCCGTCCCAGGGAAGCCGCGACACGGCTCCGGGCGAGTGCGCCTGCGAGCAGAAGCACGGTGAGCACACCGGACACGCCCGCCACGTCCTGCTCGACGAGGAGCCGGAACTGCGGCAGCGATGCAAATTCCAGCGTCGCCACTTCCAACCACCGGTGCTGCGCCACCAGCATCCCGTACGATGCCACGAAAATCACGGGAATCGACCATCGCAAGGCGTAGGCGGCCCTGGAGCGTGCGATCGCCTCGAGGAGCAGTCCGAGAACGAAGATGTTGGCGACGATCGCCAGGCCGAACGGCACCCAGTAGTAGCCGGGGAAATTGCGCTCCGTCACGAACAGGTGGCCCAGCGCAAAGAGCGCGACGATCGGCCAGCGGCGGCCGGCCGGCAGCGCGCGGTACGCGGCCAGAACGATGACCACGCCGAGCAGTGCCGGCAGGAACCAGTACGCCAGGAAGCCGGTAGATTGCTTCACCAGCGGAGCCGATCCGATGGCCAGCGCGGCGCCATACTGGGAAGCGACGAGTGCCAGCGGCGCGGAACGAGCGTGAAGTATCCAGTACAGAGCCGAAGCAAGCGTGAGGATGAACGCCTGCGGGATCCAGTAGCGCACCAGACGGTCGCGAATGAATGCCGGCGACAGCCGGGTTTCCCGCACCAGGAAAGGCAGCAGCAGGAACCCCATCACATGGAAGGTGAGCGGCGCCATGATGTCGTGGGCAAGGGCGTGCGCCTCGTTGTTGTGGTCGAGCACGACGATCAGGATGAGCAGCCCCTTGAATGGGTCGAGGCTTGGCAGCAGCATCTCCTGAAGAGTCCGCCCGGTACTCACGCGGCTACCTGGCAGCCAGCGCAATGTCGCCTTCACGCTGCGTCGCCGGAACGACGGTTTCCGTTTGCCGGCGGAGCACGACCAGCAATGCGAGGACGATGTACGACAGGTCGAAATACGCCATGTTGAGCGCCGCGCCCGAGACAATGTACGGCACGAGACAGTACTGGAGCGTCCGGGCAAGATCGCCCGCCCATTGCAATCCGGGTCGATCGGCGGCCCGCCTTATGGTGATGGAAGCATTGCGCCAACCCGCGATAAGCAGCGCGAGGAAGACGGCCAGACCTGCAAATCCCATGTCGCCGAGCACCTGGAAGTAGATGCTGTGTGCAGCATGCGCACTGTATGGACTCGGCGGCGCCGTCGGAACGAAATCCAGCAGCGAGAAACGACTGGAATAGCGGGCCCACACCGGGAAATCCTGTGTCGACCGGAAACCGGCGCCCAGCAAGGGATGATCCAGCGCGGCCAGCGTATTGATCTTCCAGGCGATGACACGCCCCATGAACGATGAATCCTCGTTCGCGCTTTCGATCGTTGCCATCCGGTCGTACCACCGTTCCGGCGCGATGACGAGCGCACCGATCGCAAGCGGCAGCGCCAGCACCAGGAAGCGCAGCTTTCGCTTGGTCGTGAGCAAGATCCACGCCGCCAGTGCAAGAATTCCAAGGAAACCGCCCCTGGACCCGGTTCCGACGACGGTGACGACCTGGAGGAAAATGCCCACCGCAAGCGCGACGCGCACCGGCAAGCTGGTCGTCCGGACATACAGGTGGATCAGGATGGGAATCAGCATGACGACGGCGAGCGCGAAGTGGTTGTTGTCGCCGATGACCGAGCTGCCGGGGCCGACGATGCTGTGCCCGCCGGCGCTCATGATGAACTTGCTGCCCTCCACGACGCCGTGAAAGCCCAGAGAAAGCGCAATCGCGAACAGCAGCGCCCTGATCCGCGCTTCGGTCGTCATCAGCACGATGATGACGACGGCCAACGCCAGTATCTTGACGAACTTCTCCCACTCGATCCACGCGTCCTCGGAAGACGATGCGATGCTGAACATCGTCGACAACGTCGCCAGCACGAGAAACGATCCCAGCAGCCAGATGGTGCCGCTGCCCGTAAGTCTCTTGGGCTCGTGCGACACCAGCCAGGCAAACAGCGTGGTCAGTGCGATCCAGAAGTTGAACCGGACGCCCTCCCCCAGGCCGAACACGTAGACATTCGGCACCAGCAGGGCGGTCCAGCACCACACCAGCACCCCGATGCTGGGGCGCCTCAGGGTCGCGATGATCATGACCATGAAGCCTAGCAAGAGGGGGATGTCGCGCATCGGTCGCAGTATTCGGGGGCGAAAGGAATTCGGGCGCGCTAGCGACGCGCCGCCGGTGTCGTGTCGCGCGGCCGCTCCGCGGCCTTTTCCTGCGCCATGCTCCAGCGAATCAACACCAGCATCCCGAATACATCGAGCGCCAGCAACAGTCCCTCCAGCATGCGACCTCCGAATCGTTCGAATGGACATTCGTCGCCGCCTGGCGCGGCCGACGAATTTCTGCCACGAGCATCACGCCGCCAACGGCGCCCGCCAAAGATTGCGCAACAGCCGCAAGCCGAACCTGCCGCGCGTGCGGTCCCACGGCGTGAACCGCGGCAGCTGCATCGCATCGGTCGTGCCGCTGGCCGCGCCCCAGCCAGTGCTGACCGCGCCCAGAAAGCCGAGCTCGCGCGCGAGATCCGCATGCTCGCGCCGGTAGTCGGTCCCTGGCTTGCCGTTCGGGTAGGCAAACATCCGCACCGGCTGTTGCAGGCCGGATTCGAGCTGCTGCCGGCTCTCGGTCACCTCGTTCCGCGCGTCCGTCAAGGAGAGCTTGGCAAGGATGGGATGAGAAACCGTGTGGGCCCCGATTTCCATGCCGCCCTCGCGCAGTCCGCGCACCTGCGACATCGTCATCATCAGATCGGCCCGGGGGACGACGCTGGCGGTGCGCGCAATCCGCTCCGACACGGCGATTCGCTCGCCGAGGGGACGGTACTTGAGCGCGCGCAGCAACGCATCGATCGCGGCGCGGCGCGTCTGCAGCGTGGCCAGGTCGAGCCGGCCGAGCGCGAGGTCGTTCAGATCCAGCACGCTGCTCGTGCACCGGCGAAGCGCATCGATGATCGTGTCGTTCCACATCCGGCCGCCGTCGAGGTACCCGGTCGAGATGAAAAAGGTCGCCGTCAGACCATGCCGGCGCAGGATCGGCATCGCGACCGCGAAATTGTCGGCGTACCCGTCGTCGAAGGTTATTGCCGCCGCCCGCGCGGGAAGCGTGCCGGCGGTCAGCCGTTGGGTGGCGTCCTCGAGCGACAGGACGTTGAACAGCGCGCGAACCCAATGGAGCATCGCGTCGAAGCGGTTCGCGTCCGGCTCCTCCGGGAACAGCGGGTCGGGCTCGGCCAGCACACGATGGAAGATGAGGATCGACAGCCTCGCGCGGCGTCCCGCAGGCGACGACATCCCGATGGCGGCTGCGAGTGCGCTATCCATTTACGGGCTCGCCTGGATGGGAGTTGAAACGACACGGCTTTCGACGTAGCGGAACTTGCCGGAAGTCTCCTGCGGGACGCGATCGACCAGTTCCACCGACACCTGGACCGCCTGCCCGAGGCGACGCCTGATGCCGTCGGCGATGTGCCCGCGGATCGCAGGATCGAATCCGGGGCCGGGGACGATCAAGACGCGCGTCCGGTCGATCGTTTCCTGGATGATCTTGAACGATTCGATTCCCGCGAGGTCCCTGATCACGTAGATCAACGCCAGGCCGTGCATCACCGTGCTGTCGTGCGCGACGACGAAGTCGGTGGCGCGGCCCTGGATCTCGGCAAGCATCGGCAGGCCTCGACCGCACTAAGGACCACCGGCAGGCGCA
>CAWBZT010000006.1:0-484617 GCA_963793355.1 uncultured beta proteobacterium
AAAGTTATTGATGAACCGGTTAACTTAATCGTTAGGCCGCACAACCAACGCAACACATCTACCGAGCGAGTTCAATTTCGGAGTTGCTTCGGTCCTTAGCTCTAATATTGGACGGCAAAGCCATGAATAGCGCACGTCAACGCGACCGCTGGCAACCGGAATTGGCTGTCGCCGCCATCGTCATCGCGCTTATCGCCGCCTTTGTAACAGCTGGTGCGGTGTCGTGGGCCACGCCCGACGGCAACCTCATTGTGACTTTGGTGCCAGCGCTGGCCGTTGGTGTGACTGTGCTCGGCCTCGCTTTGTGGCGCTTCGTTCGCGTCGAGTCGGAGTGACAAATCTGGCAGTCGGCAACCCGCGAGCGCTTGAAGTTGCCTCCTCAAGCCTCCTCGGTGCTCGAGGAGTGCGGCCAAACCCGGTTTTCACCGGACGCGCCGCCGATCGGGGCGTCTCGTCCTCGCCGGCGACGGTGGAGGCGGTAAGCCGGTTAACTTCGTCTTGTGAGGCCTCGAGCGGCAGCCTCATGGACTTCGGGAGAATCGATGTTCGACCACGTCAAATTCGGCGTCAGCAACTATGCAGAGAGCAAAGCATTCTTCCTCAAGGCGCTCTTACCGCTCGGCGCAACTGTCGTCACAGAGTGGCCGCCGAACGGCGTCGAGCTTGGTCAACCACAGGGTAAGGTTTCACTGTGCCTGTTTCAGACCGAGGAGAAGCCGGCGCGTCTTCACTTGGCGTTCGTAGCCAAGAATCGCCAGCAAGTTGAAGCCTTCTATCGGGCAGCCCTGGAGGCAGGCGCCAAAGACAATGGTGCGCCTGGCCTACGCCCGCACTACCATGCAAACTACTACGCAGCGTTCGTCATTGGTCCGGATGGGCACAACATCGAAGCGGTCTGTCACGAACCTGAGGCCTAACCCTTCGCTTGAGCGGACCTCCACCGGCAAGTCGCTTGGCCCGCGCAACGGCCAGTGTCATCATCCGCTGCGCGGGCCGAGCACCTTCCCGGCGGCGGCCGCTCAGCTCGAACGTTAGACAACTACTATGGACCTGCCATCGTGACCTCAGCAGAATCTGACTACCTTCTGCGCCTCGCAGGCCTCGCATTGTCATTCGTCGGTTTTTCGGCAGTGGTTGTCACGCTTCGGGGCGCATTGGGAGGCGAGCTTTCCGATCGGCACCTCCGCCTCGTGCGCCTCTACATTGAGGGCGGCCTTCTGGTAACCGCGTTGGCTTTGGTTCCCTCACTTCTAAACCTGCTTCATCTCCCCAACACTGTCACTTGGCCGCTTTCGAGCGCGGCCGCTGCTTCGATCTTTACCATCCTGCTCTTGATCCAATTCCGCCGTCGCCGTGCGGTCGAGCCGGGCCGATTTCCACTATGGGTCTTTATCATTTATGCGGTTTCGACAGTTGCGGTTGCGGGTCTTTGGTTCAACGTCGCAGGTATCCCCTTCTCGCCGGCGGCCGGCCCGTACGTCGTCGTTCTAACGTGGGCACTTTGCGTCTTTGGGTTCATTTTTGTCCGAACCATCGAGCTGTTCCTGCATCGTGAGGTCTAACCTGGCGTCAAGCGGACGTCGTCCGGCCATGCCGGCCGCCGCCGCTTACCTCACCGTTAGGCCGCACCACCAAAATCGATGTCACTCGTCTACCGTTACCTATTTCCGGTCATGTGGCTATCGTGGGCTGCCTATTGGTGGCTGGCTTCTCGCGGGTCCAAGCCCGCTGAGCGCCGAGAGCCTATGGGCTCGCGCTTGCTCCATGTGCTGCCTCTGCTGTTGGCCCTTGGGTTGATTTGGGCAAATCGTCTCCCAAGTTCGTTCCTCAACGAGAGGCTGTTTGCCTGGGCGCCATGGCAGTTCTGGGTCGCAGCGCTCATTGCGGCAGCCGGCCTGTTGTTCACGGTCTGGGCACGTGTTCACCTCGGGCGCAACTGGAGCGGCGCGGTCACCATAAAGCGGGGTCACGAATTTATTGCCAGTGGTCCCTACGCGCTTGTGCGCCATCCCATTTACACGGGGTTGTTGCTCGCATTCATCGGCTCGGCCATGGCGCGCGGCGAATGGCGCGGTGTGCTCGCTTTCCTGCTGGCTTGGGCTGCGTTGTGGCGCAAGCTTCGGCTCGAAGAACGCTGGATGGTTGAGCATTTTGGACAGAAGTATTCTGTCTACTGTCAGCAGGTTCCAGCACTGGTGCCATTCTCGAAGTGGGTCAAACCGTGAAATACAAAGTGCGGGCTAACTATTCGGTCAAGCGGACGTCCCGCAAGCGGGCCGCCGCTTACCTCCAAGCGTTAGGCAGCAACGTCGCTTATAGCCCACGATTCTGAGGAGCACCGGCATGCTTACCGTTCTGCGGATGCTTCCTATCGTGGCACTCGCCATGTCAGCGCGTGCCGCGTTCGGCCAAGGTGACCTGATCGCCATCGACGTACTGCTTCAACCGGGGCAGAAGATGTTGGTCGAGGCCGAGAAGTGGAACGCCAGGATGCGCGAGCAGAGCCCTGAGGGATTCAAACTCGACGCGGAGCATGCGCCTCACGTCACGCTGGTCCAGCGTTTCGTCGCCAAATCCGACCTGCCGAAGGTCCTGGCTGCCGTGAATAAGGCGAGCTCGAAGTTCGACATCACCCATATCCAGATGACGGCGACCGGCCTCTACCACATTCCGTCCGGGAAGATCGGGCTGGCCGGGATCGTGATCGAGCCTTCCGAGCGGTTGCTCGCCCTGCAGCGAGCGATCGTCGCGGCCGTAAGCGTCTACGCTCGGACTGGAGGCGGCAAATCCGCTTTTGTTGCCGACAAATCCGGCACACCATTTGACCCGCTCCTCTTCAAGTACGTAGACACCTTTGTGCCAGACCAGACCGGAGCGCGCTTCAATCCACATGTGACGATCGGAGTGGCACCGCTCGGCTGGTTGAAGGAACAGGAACAGCGGCCATTCGACAAGTTTTCTTTTGACGCCAAGGCCATCGGAACGTACCAGCTCGGCAATTTTGGGACGGCGTCCAAACGCTTGGATGGCGAGCGATAAGCCGTCATTCTGACGAAACGTCATTGCTTGTACCGCTAGCCTCGCCGACCTCAATGCTGCTGCCTAACCCTTCGTTGCACCCGACCTGCTACAGTGGGCTTCGCCCGCTTCCGCGGGCGGGTGAACTCAAACGTTAGGCCGCGCTGGACACTGTCAACCTCGTGAGATCGAGCAATGCGAATCCCTCTTCGTAATTCAGTTGCCACGCGCATGTCAGACGGTTCGAATGCCGTGCAACCCATGGATGGTGGGCCGGTCGGGGCAATTGCCACAGGTGCTCAAGCCATTGCTGCATCTGCCTTGGGCGCTGTGGCGATCGGCGCGTTGGCGATTGGTGCGGTGGCTATTGGTCGGTTAGCGATCGGACGCGCACGGATTCGCCGCCTCGAAATTGATGAGCTGGTGGTTCGCAGGCTCCGAGTTATCGAAGAAGTGAAGGTGCGCAATGCTCCGCCTTCGGAGCATGAAGCGTGAGCGTAAATAAGGTAGATCCATCCATCGCATGCCAAGCCTGGCGTCCAACCGGACGCGCCGGCGCGTGGCTTCTGAAGTGGCATGTATCGGTGGTGGCGCGCCGGTTTACTTCGTCTTGTCAGGCAACATAGACAACGTTTCTGCGATCACCGTACCGATCGAATTGCGCCCTCTGGCTGGCACTCCCGCTTCGTATTGTCAGGCCTCGATGAGCAAGGCTCTCCTGAGATATCGATGAACACCAGACTCCTCATGCGCGCGAGCGCTATTTTCCTGGGCGCCCTCGGCGCCGCCGCGACCTTCCTGCCTCAAGAAATTCTCGCGCATGCCGGCACACCCTCAGTCGGCTTCAACGTGCAGATTGTCCAGACGGCCGGAGCGTTGTATCTCGGTTTTGCCATGCTGAACTGGATGGCCCAGGGGAACATGATTGGGGGCATCTACAGCCGACCCGTCGCAATCGGCAACCTCGTTCACTTCACGATAGCCGCGTTGGCCCTCCTAAAATCCATCCTTGCGGGGCAACGCGCAGGGGAAGTGGTTATCGGGGCTGTTGCCTATACTGCTTTCGCCGTCCTATTTGCCGCAATCGCGTTTGGCAGCCCTCCGCGTGCGCGCGTTGAGGCTTAACCCGGAGTTCGACCGAATGCGCCGATTCGTGCAGCGTTGCTCAGGCGCGGCGGTAGCGGCTTGCCGGTCCGTCTTGTTAGGCCACACTTTTGTTTCGACAGGCGCGCAGCGGTGGTAACGGCGAGCCGGTTGCTGTAACGTCGTCCCGTTGGTCTTTCTGCGCGACGGTCGTTGAACGATACCAACCTGAATAAGGAGAATATCAATGAAGTACGTGATCAGCTGGTTCGAACGGCCGCAAGGTTCGCCTATGGAATACGAGAACGCTCAGAAGCGAATTCTCGAAGTGTTCGGTCAATGGAAGGCACCCGCCAATTTCAAGATCGAATTCTTCGTGGTGCGGGTCGGCGAGTGGGGCGGGCACATGCTGGTAGATTGCGACGATCCCGTGACCGTTCACAAGTTCTGTTCAATGCTCCCTTCTTTCGTATTTGAGGCGCGCCCGGTCATCGCGGTCGAGGAAGCCGTCCGCGGCGAGCTGGAAGTGATGGCCTGGCGTGATGGATTGAAGGGCAAGTGACAGGGGCCATCTTCACTTGGCGTTCGCGGCCGCAAATCGCCACCTAGTCGAAGCTTTCCATTTGTCCGCGTCGGAGACGAAGGTACACGAACCACTTTCGGGTTCTGTCCGGAATGCGGGGCAACGGTGTTCTATACAGCCGAGGGCATTGAAGGCTCCATCGCAGTTGCGGTCGGCGCATTCGCCGACCCGAAGTTTCCGAATCCGGCGTTCGACGACCAAGATCGCCGCCGGAGCAGATGAATGCTGAAGACATACGAGGGCAGTTGTCACTGTGGCGCCGTCAGGTTCGAAGCTGACCTCGATCTGGCGCAGAATACCTATCGCTGCAACTGCTCGATCTGCCGCAGGACCCGATTTTGGCCGGCCGTGGCAAGAGAAGGTGCATTCCGGTTGCTCGCGGGTGAGAACGAACTGACACAGTACCTGTTCAACACCAGGAAGAACCAGCACTACTTCTGCCGGCACTGTGGTGTGCGCGCTTTCGGTGTTGGAACCGAGACGCCCTTCGGCAAAATGTTTGGCGTCAACGTGGGCTGCCTCAGCGGCGTCACCGACGAAGAACTTTCACGCCTGCCGATCGTCTACGTCGACGGGCGCAGCGACAGCCAGAGTCCGCCTGAATTCTTTGGCCATCTCTAGCCGAGTCGTTTCCTCGCTCCCGCCCAGCCCCTCGTTAGCTCAGATCACCGGAGATACGCCGCCGGTCGCATTCAGGAGAATGGTCATGTCTCGCCAGATTGTTTTCACGCCGAAGGCGGCAAAGCCTCCTGCCACCTACAGCCAAGCGGTCAAGGCGGCGGGCCTTGTTTTCGTTTCCGGAACGGCGCCCCACGATCCAGAAACCGGCGCGATACGCGGCACGACCATTCAAGAGCAGACCGGGCAGTGTCTCGCGAACATTTCGGCGATCCTCGAAGCGGCCGGCAGTTCCGTCGACAAGATCGTCAGCGTCACGATCGTTCTTGCCGACGAAGATGACTTCGCCGGAATGAACGAGGAATGGCTGAAGTGGTTCCCGTCGGACCCGCCGGCACGCCAGGGGGCAAAGCTCCCGGCCAAGATCCCCGGCCTGAAGGTGTCAATCGCCGCGATCGCCGAGGCCTGACGGCGCGTTGGACCGTACCGGGACTTACGTGCAACCACTAAGCGAGCAGATTCGCGACGCCTTCTGCGATGCTCAGCGCATGTCTGCTCGCTTTCCTCTCCCGCAAGACCGCGGCCTTTCGCTTCACGCTCCTGGGCGCGCTGTCGCTCGGACTATCGCTGGCCATCTGGGGTGCGGCCCGCCGGTCAACACCGAGTGGGCACCCGCCCTGCAAGGCGCCGAGGAAGCGATTCCAGCCGCCTATGCGCGACTGCGTTCCAGGTGGGAATATGGGCATGCTGGAGCATTCCTTGCGTGGTTCGTCGGCTTCTTCTTGCTGCAGCTGGCTGTGGTGCTTCCGGGTTCAGGTCGCAACAGCCATTCAGCCTAGCCACATTGTTGGCAGTCCGCGTGCCACGCCGCGGAGCGACATCGAGACCTTTGCGAGAGGAGGATCTGCGTGCCCGAACAGCAACCCTCATTCGACGCCGCGAAGTACAAGAACGCGCAGCGAGAGCAGTGGAACAGGGACGGCGCCGCATGGCGACGCTGGAACCCCGCTCTGGATCGCTGGTACGGCGAAGTTACCCGGCAGATGCTCGACCTGGCCAGGATTCAGCCAGGTCAGCGCATCCTGGACATAGCCGCCGGCGCAGGTGAACCGGCGGTCAGTGCCGCCGAACGAGTTGGCCCCGGTGGTTACGTGCTGGCGACCGACATCTCGGAAGGGATCGTTCAGCTTGCGCTCCAGGTCGCCCGTGAACGGGGACTCGAACACATCGAGGCTCGCGCCATGGACGGCGAGAAATTGGATCTTCCCGACGCTTCCTTCGATGCGGTGCTGTGTCGGCTTGGCCTGATGTATATGCCGCAGCCCGTGACAGCGCTGCGCGAGTGGCGCCGTGCCCTGAAAGCGGCCGGTCGGGTCGCAGTCGTTGTCTTTTCCACACCCGATCGAAACCCTTGGGGTGCCATGCCGCTTTCCATCATCCGCCGGCGCGCGCAACTTCCGCCTCCCCTTCCAGGGCAACCCGGACCGTTCAGCCTTGGCGGTCCCGGGGTGCTCGAAGCCGTCTTCCGTGAAGCCGGATTCGCCGACCCCGAGGTTCGCGCCGTGCCGGTGCCCCTGAAAATGGCCAGTACCGCCGAGTACCTGCGGCTGGCCCGCGAAGCCTTCGGTGCATTCAATGCCATGATGGCTCACCTGCCCTCCGGGGAACGCGATTCCGTGTGGAACGAAGTGGAAGGCTCAATGCGTGGCTTCGAATCGTCGGGTGGGTTCGAGGTGCCGGGTGAGTGCCTCGTCGGTGCGGCCACGAAGTGATCGTACGCAGACCCCTTACTCCTCGAAGCGACCCGTGGCGTCACGATCGCGATCGTATCGCCGCGTGAGCGAAAACGGCGGCAACCAGGACTCGCGGCGGAAGATCCAGCTTTCGTAGGTTGGCATCGGTTGGTCAGCGGCATCCGGGGAACCCAGGTTCACCTCGATCTCGTCTGCGCTGCGCGCGAAAACGGACGAGCCGCAGCGGGGACGGAAAAACCGTCCCGCGTAGTCGCGTGTTTCGCCATCGATCGTCACCGCGTCCTGAGGCACTCGGGCACATCCTGGTGTCCCCGAGCGGACGCGTCCCTTCGCGGCCTCGGCTCGGCGGTGGCAGGTGGAACCAGCGCGGTTTAGAATTTGCCGGACCGCAGGAGGCACCCATGAAGCGCACGTGGACGATCATTGGCGTTGCAGACGTTCCGCGCAGCTTCAAGTGGTACCAGTCCCTGCTTGGCCTGCCGATCACGGCACCGGCCCATGACGACTTTGGTCAAGTTCTCGACGTGGACGGGACGGTCCTGCTCTGCGTTCACGCATGGGGCGCCCACGAGCATCCCCCCCTGGCGAGCCCCGATCGCGCGGAGCCCGGCAACGGTCTCCTCCTGTTCTTCCGTGTCGATGATTTCGACCTCGCGTTGCCGCGGGCACGCGCGCTGGTCGCGCGGTTCGAGGAAGAGTCCCACGTGAACCCGAACACCGGAACCGCGGAATTCTCGCTGCGGGATCCGGATGGGTATTACGTCACGATCAGTGCTTTCTGACCCCGGCTCTTCGCTCGTCCCGTCCGACCCATGTCACCGATCGTACTGTTCCCGAGTCAGCACGCCCGATGCGAGGCCTTCCCTCGAGGAGCGATCAAGTGACTTATCAGATCATCTACTCTTCCCAGGCCAGGACCCCCTTGTCGATGAAAGATCTCGAGGAGATCCTGGTGGACGCCCGTGCCGGCAACGAAAAGCGAAAGGTCACCGGCGTACTCGTCTACGTCGACGGCGTCTTCATGCAGATTCTCGAGGGTGAGGAAGCGGTGCTCCGCGGCTTGATGCAAAGCATTGCCGCCGACGCCAGGCACACCGACGTGACGGTGTTCCATCAGGGGGAGGTAGCCAACCGAACCTTCCCGGACTGGAGGATGGCCTACCTCAGCGCAACTCCGCAGCAGATGGCGGTCTGGGCGGGGCTCGAAGGAACGGCACCATCGATCGAGTCGGTCCTCGAGGTCATCCATAGAAACCCCAGGCATGTCCCGCAGGTAGTCGAGGGCCTTCTCCGGGCGCTTCTGCCATGAGGGTCTGAAGGGTCATGAAGTGGATCTATCGAGGTCTTGCTACAGTCGCAATCCTGCTGCTCGGCCTCGCGGGCATTGCGTACTGGACGGCGCTGGGCGCCGAACGACCCGTTGGTTTCCAGCTTTCCCGCACCACCGATGCCAAGGGGCAGCCGTTCGCAATCGGCGTTTGGTATCCGACCGCGGCACGAACCTGGCCGACAACGTTCATCGGCATCACCTTGATGGACGTTGCCCGTGATGCGCCGATCGCAGGACGCGACCTGCCGCTGGTGGTGATCTCGCATGGCAACGGCGGTGGCCCGCAGAGTCATGCCGACCTGGCCCTCGCGCTCGCGGGTGCGGGCTATGTCGTCGCCGCCCCAATGCATGCGGGGGACAACTTCGCCGACCAGAGTGCGGCGGCGGCGGCGACTTTGTACAGCGGCCGCACGCGACAGTTCCGCGCCACCGTCGAGCACATGCTCGCGCGCTGGCAGGGGCGCGACCGAATCGACCCGGAACGCGTCGGCGCCTTCGGTTTCTCGGCCGGTGGATTTACCGTTCTGGCAGCAGCCGGCGCGCAGCCCGACATGCGGCGCATCGCGACGCATTGCGCGCAGGCGCCCGAGTTCGCATGCGATGTGCTGCGCCATTTCAAGTCCCCCTTGCTCGACGCCGGTACTCCCTCCGGTGAGCCAATGGAGCAGACCACACAGCTTGGGGCCGCTGTGCTGGCGGCTCCCGGCCTGGGTTTCACCATGAGTGCAACAGGCCTTTCGGGCGTGCAAATCCCCATCCAGCTGTGGATTGGCGAGAAGGATGACAAGGTTCCCTACGCCACGAACGCCATGCCGATTCGAGAAGCGCTGGGGTCGAAGGTGGAGTTTCATGCGGTCCCTGGCGCAGCCCATGCATCCTTCCTCGCTCCTTGCGGCCTTTTGCGGCCGGCCGAGATCTGCTCGGACCCTGACGGTTTCGACCGCAAGTCCTTTCATGCGATCATGAATGATCGGATCGTGGAGTTCTTCAACCGGCATTTGAAGCGGCGGTAGAACGCGCCAGCAGGCCGGCGCAGCGTCGCCAGCGACAATTCATCACTTGCCCAGGTTGCCCGACCCGGGTACCGAACGCGAAGGAAACCGCTCATGTCCGACCGCACCGTCCACCTCCATCGGGTGCTCCGCGCGAAGCCCGAAAAGGTCTATCGCGCTTTCCTCGAAGCCGGCGCGATGGCCAAGTGGCTCCCGCCGTACGGATTCACCTGCACCGTCCATCACATGGAAGCCCGCGTCGGAGGCACCTTCCGCATGTCGTTCCATAACTTCTCGACCGGAAACGGTCACTCGTTCGGTGGCGAATACCTCGAGCTGGTGGCGAACGAGAGGATTCGCTACACGGACAGGTTCGAAGATCCCGCGCTGCCCGGCGTGCTGGAAGTGACGGTCGCGCTGAAGCCCGTCCTGTGCGGGACGGAGTTGAGCATCACCCAGAGCGGCATTCCGGAAGCCATTCCGCTCGAGCTGTGCTACCTCGGCTGGCAGGAGTCGCTGGCGCAGCTGGCGACGCTCGTCGAGCCTGAAATCCCCGGATAGCCGTGGCGATGCCCGACCGCGTACGAAGGGTCGGGGCGGGAAGGGAAGCCAAGTGGAGAGCAACCATGACTGAGGAGGAGCGTCACAACCACCAGGTGCTTCTGGATCTGTGCGCGGCATTCAACGCGCACGACCTGGACCGAATCATGGCGCACTTTGCCGACGATGCATCGCTGGACATGCCCAGGGGCGACAGGCCGTGGGGCGCCCGCTTCGTCGGGCACGACGCCGTGCGCAACGGCTTGGCGACGCGATTCGAAACGATTCCCGACGTGCAGTTCGGCCAGGATCGCCACTGGGTCGCAGGCAGCATGGGCGTGTCGGAATGGCTGCTGACAGGAACGACCCGGGACGGCAACAAGATGGAAGTTCGAGGCTGTGACCACTACGAGTTCCGGGGCGGAAAGGTCATACGCAAAGACTCCTACTGGAAGATTGTCGCGCCCCAGTCATGAGCATTGAAGCGACTTACCTCCTGCGCGCAGCCGTCGTCGGGCTCGGCGCAACGCTGCTGATGGACCTTTGGGCGCTGCTCCTCCAGCGTACCTTCGGCATTCCGTCGGCCAACTATTGTCTGGTGGGGCGGTGGCTTTGCCATATGCCCGACGGCACGTTCGTGCATGCGAGCATCGTCGACGCATCCCGGAAGCGTTTCGAGTGCGTGGCGGGCTGGCTCGCGCACTACCTGATCGGGGCGGCGTACGCGCTCGCGCTCGTTGCGATCGTCTCGGGAGGCTGGCTTGCCCGGCCCACGCTGCTGCCCGCCGTGCTCTTCGGTGTCGTCACGGTAGTGCTGCCGTTCGTCGTCATGCAGCCGTCGTTCGGTCTCGGCATTGCGGCATCGAGAGCGCCCGATCCAGGCCAGGCGAGGCTCCGAAGCCTGATGGCGCACACCGTTTTCGGCGCCGGGCTGTATGTGTGTGCGATCGGCGTCAGCCATCTGCTGCCGGATTAGGCCGCTCACGGAGGCGAAAATGATCAAGATCCTCGAGCATCCTGCAGCGAACGTCGTCGCGGTATCGGCGTCCGGGCGCGTCGATTCGACGGACTATCAGAAAACGCTGGTGCCCGCCGTCAATGCGGCGCTCGCGGCGCACGCGAAGGTTCGACTGCTCTATCAGCTGGGCGACGACTTCGAAGGTTTCACCGGCGGGGCGATGTGGAATGACCTGAAGCTGGGACTCGGTCACCTGGCGGCCTGGGAGAAAATCGCCGTGGTTACGGACCGGACATGGATCGCCGACGCGGCGAACCTCTTCAGGTTTGCCATTCCCTGTCCGGTAAGGGTCTTCTCCAACAAGGACATGTCCGCCGCCGAAAGCTGGATTGCGGCGTGACCGTACTCTCCGCAAACGGACGCGAGCGAGGACACGCCATGAAGCTGCGCTCGCATGCCCTCCTTCGCTACGCAACGCTGGCGGCGGCCCTGGTGCTGCTCGACGTTGCTGCCGCCCGCGGACAGACCACGCAGGAGCATGTTCACCAAAGGGCTGCGGACGTGATGCCGTTCGATGTCTCCAAGACCCTCCATATCTTCAGGATGACCGAGACCGGTGGCATCGAGCGCGTGGTCGCGAAAGACCCGGCAGCGGCGGATCAAGTCACGCTCATTCGACAGCACCTGCGGCATGAAGCGGCGAGCTTTCAGCGCGGCGACTACACGGACCCGGCAATGCTGCACGGCGCCGCCATGCCGGGCCTCGAGGAGCTTCAGCGCGGGGCATCGCGTATCAAGGTCTCGTATTCCTCTCTTCCCGCCGGTGCGCAGATCACCTTCGAAACCACCGATCTGCACCTGCTGACTGCGCTGCACCGGTGGTTTGGCGCCCAGCTCTCCGAGCACGGCGCCGACGCCCGGGCGGAATGAAACCTCGGCGACCTGAACGCGCGTTCAACTGGCGGATGCGCGCCTTCTGTCGCGCGAGCGGGAATGGCTGCGCGCCGGCGAGCTTGACGGCCGGGCCGTCGTCCGTATGCACGTCGCAGCGCTGAGCAGTTCGGACGCAGCGCCGTATCGCGAGCTGATGCTCCACGCCTACGCGGCCGCTCCCGATGCCTTCACCTCGACGCCGGAGGAGCGTGCCGCGGAGCCCGAGTCATGGTGGCTGAGGCGTCTCGCAGATCCCGCAGGCTTGAGTACGGCGTTTGGCGCATTCCGCGACGGCAGCCTCGTAGGTACGGTCACGCTCGAGTTCTCCGCCAGGCCCAAGACCCGGCACAAGGCGCATCTCGTCGGCATGTTCATCCGGGAGTCTTGTCGCGGGCTCGGCGCAGGTGCCGCGCTTGTTCACGCCGCGCTCGCGACGGCACGCGCGCGCCCTGCTGTTCGACTCGTCACGCTCACGGTCACGGAAGGCAACGCGGCGGCCATCGGCTTGTACGAGCGGTGCGGCTTTCGTGCGTTCGGCACCGAGCCCATGGCCATCGCCACGCCCGAAGGCTACAAGGCGAAGGTGCACATGTGGCTGCCGATCGGAGGCGCAACCCAACCGAAGGAAGGGTGACATGCCAGCGAAACGAACCTATTGGTTTCCGGCCAAGCGATACGGATGGGGGTGGGGCCCGCCCACCGCATGGCAGGGGTGGCTCGTCATCGTGGCGTTCGCCTTGCTGGTCGCGGCTGGTGCGGTCGCTCTGCTGCCCGTTTACGGAGCCGCGGTGTTCGTGGCCTATGCCGCACTGCTGTGCCTCGTCCTCATTGGAGTCTGTTGGATCAAAGGTGAGCCCCCGCGATGGCGCTGGGGAGACCAATGAGAGGAAGCCATACCGACATGAAGAAGAGCGAGCTGCAGAACGAACGGTCCCCGTCTCAGCTGATCGATGCGAGAATCAAGGAGCTCGGCGACTGGCGGGGCGAGCTGCTCGGAAGGCTCCGCGCGCTGATCAAGGAAGCCGATCCCGAAGTCGTCGAAGAGTGGAAGTGGCGCGGGGTTCCGGTCTGGTCGCACGGCGGCTTGATTTGCACCGGCGAGACGTACAGGAGCGTCGTGAAGATGACCTTCGCCAAAGGCGCGGCGCTGAAGGATCCTTCGCGCCTCTTCAATGCCAGTCTCGACGGGAACACACGGCGTGCCATCGACTTCCGCGAAGGCGATGGGATCGACGGAGAGGCCCTGAAGGCTCTGGTTCGCGCCGCCGTGACCCTGAACACGTCCAAAGCCAGACGCTAGACCTGCTGCCCGCCCGCGCCGCCATGATTCGAATCCGAGAGATCGACCACCTGGTGTTGCGCGTCATCGACCTGGATCGCATGCTGCGCTTCTACTGCGGCGCGCTGGGGTGCACGATCGAGCGACGCCAGGACTCCATCGGGTTGGTGCAGCTGCGCGCCGGACGCTCGCTGGTCGACCTGGTGCCGGTGGACGGCCCGCTCGGCAAGGCCGGCGGCGCACCGCCGGCAAAGGAAGCGCGCAACCTCGATCATTTCTGCTTTCGCATCGAGCCGTTCGACGAAGCTGCCATCCGGAGCCAGCTCCAGGCGCACAACGTGGAAGTGGGGCCATTGGCGACGCGCAACGGCGCCGAAGGGGAAGGTCCTTCGGTCTACATCTGGGACCCGGAAGGCAACGTCGTCGAGCTCAAGGGGCCGCCGCATGGCTGACCCGGTACCCGCACGGAGGCACCACCGATGAGCGTGATCGAAAAACGAGTGATCAATATCGATGAATTGGAGCTCGAGCATTTCGCGAAGGGCGACAAGTTCGAGAGCGATTTCCTGCGGATCGGCCCGCTCCTCGGCGCCAAGGAACTCGGCTACTCCTACGACGTCGTTCCGCCGGGAAAGCGCTCGTGCCCCTTTCACAGCCATCGCGGGGAAGAGGAGATGTTCTTCATCGTCAAGGGAAGCGGCGCGCTGCGCTACGGCGGCGAGACACGGAAGATCCGCGCGGGGGACGTGATCTGCTGCCCGACGGGTGGCCCGGAAACCGCGCACCAGATCATCAACGATTCCGACGCCGAACTTGCCTATCTGTCGGTCAGCACCATGCTGCCGGCGGAGGTCTGCGAGTATCCCGATTCGAACAAGATCGGCGCGTTCGGCGGCGGCGGCGGCCTGCGCCACATGACGCGCGCGGGCGAGGGCGTCGACTACTGGATGGACGAGGCGTAGTGCGCGGCGCGGAAGGAGGCACCCATGATCATCAACACGTCGGCTTTTCCCATTTCGAGGCCGACGAGTGCGGCGCGCTCAACGAGTGGCTGGCGGCGGCGCCGCACGCCGAGCCGTTATGCGGCCGGATCGCGGCCATGGTCTCGGTGCACGACGTCGCGGACCGCGCCGCCCGCGCGCTTGCGGATGGGGAGACGCTCGTGCTCGGTCGCCACACCGTGCGCTGGCTCGACACGCCGCACACGCCGCACGGCTGGGATTGCGGGCTGATGATGGAAGCCTCGACGCGGACCTTCCTGTGCGGGGATCTCTTCACGCAGGGCGGCTCGGGCGAGATCCCCCTCACCGAATCGGATATCCTCGGGCCGAGCGAGGCGTTCCGTCAGCCCATGGACTATTACGCCCACGCGCCGGACACGGCGAAGATCCTCGAGCGCGTCGCGCGCGAGCAGCCGACGACGTTGGCCTGCATGCACGGCAGCGCGTTCCGCGGCGATGGCGCGACACTGCTGCGTGCGCTCGCGGAGCGACTTGCGCAGCGGCCGGCGGTGCTTGCGTAGCCGCGCGGCCCGAGCCTCATGGAACTCAACCAGGTCACGCTTCCGGCGTTGAATGTCGCCGATTCCGTCGCCTTCTACCGCGCGATGGGCTTCGAGCTGATCGTCGACGCCCCTCACTACGCACGGTTCAAGTCCGCCGTTGGCGATGCCACGTTCTCCGTCCACGCCATCGCGTCCATGGCGGAGCCGTCGAAGACCGTCGTGTACTTCGAGTGCGCGGCGCTCGACCGCCAGGTGGCGCAGCTCAAGGCGCAAGGCCTGCAGTTCGCGCAGGAGCCGCGCGACGAGCCGTGGCTGTGGCGGGAGGCCAGGCTCGTGGACCCGTCCGGCAACGTCATCTGCCTCTATCACGCCGGGTCGAACCGCCTCGACCCGCCCTGGCGCGTCGGCGGGACCGGGCGCGCCGGCTGACTTCGTTTGCGCTGCCTCGTGAACCGTCGCATTGCCGGCTTCCATGAGGACGACGAGCATCACTGGGTCGCGGAGCTCGAGTGCGGTCATGACCGGCACGTGCGGCACAACCCGCCGTGGGTGAACCGTCCGTGGGTCGTCACCGCGCAGGGGAGGAAATCCGCGCTGGGCCAGTTGCTCGACTGCAGGAAATGCGATCTCGGCGCCGCGAAGGATCGCGACCGATGAATGGCCGCGTACCGTGGGTCGCCGGGGAGGTCGGTCAGCTCGTCCGGATCGGCATCGAGATCGACGAGCTGCGACGGCGCGCCGACGCGACGTAGTGGCAGTACTTCCACGGGCCGAAGCGGAGCATGAGCCGGCGATCGCGCGGCGAACGTCGGCATCCGAAGCGAAATGCGCGTCGTAGTCCGCAGGATTGCGGGGCGCATCGGGAAAGTTTCGCACGGCCCCGTCGGCGTGTATTCTTGCCGCCCGCGCCGTCGTTTCGGAGGAGACATGAAACGCCTGCCACGCGTGGCCCGGCTGCTCATCGCGCGGGCGCTTTGGCGATGACGCGCGACCCGGTGCCTGTGCCCCCATCCGCTGTGCCCCCATCCGACACCTGGCAGCGGGGCAATCCCTACGAGCGATACGTGGGGCGCTGGAGTCGCGCGCTCGCGCCGGCCTTCCTCGCCTGGCTCGGCGTGCCCGCCGGCAAACGGTGGCTCGATGTCGGGTGCGGCACGGGTGCGCTGTGCGCGGCGATCCTGGCGCATTGCGCGCCCGCGTCCCTTGCCGGCGTCGAGCCGTCGGAAGGCTTTCTGGAGGTCGCACGCAAGGCACTGCCGGGCGAGGTGACGCTGCTGTCCGGCACCGCGGAGAGCATTCCGCTGCCCGACGCTGCGGTCGACGTCGTCGTCTCCGGGCTCGTCCTGAACTTCGTCCCCGACCTCCCCGCTGCCCTCGCGGAGATCGCGCGCGTCGCGGCCGCGGATGCCGTCGTTGCCGCCTATGTCTGGGACTATGCGGAAAGGATGGAGCTCATCCGCCTTTTCTGGGACGCAGCGGTGGCGCAGGACCCTGCCGCCGCCAAGCTGGACGAGGGCGTGCGGTTCCCGCTGTGCCGCCCCGACGCCCTGCGCGCACAGTTCGCGCGCGCCGGATTCGATCGCGCGGAGGTGACGGCGATCGACATCGCGACGCCCTTCGCGAGCTTCGACGACCTGTGGACGCCGTTCCTCGGCGGCCAGGGACCCGCGCCCTCCTACGCGATGTCGCTCGACGAAGCGGCGCGCGGCAGGCTCCGGGACACGCTGCGCGCCCGCCTGCCGATCCGGGACGACGGCTCCATCCACCTGGCCGCGCGCGCGTGGGCCGTGCGGGCGTTGCGCGCGCCACGCTGAAATTCGCCACCATGCCGCTGCCCGGACAAGCCGCGATGCTCCTGTTGTTCGATGTCGTTCCCGAGGCGATTCCCGAACACGACGCGTGGCATACGCACGAGCATCTGCCGGAACGGCTGCGCATACCGGGCTTCATCCGCGGGACGCGCTGGGTGGCCCCCGATGCCCGGCCGAGATATTTCGTCCTGTACGAGGTCGAACAGCTCTCCACCCTGACGTCCGCCCCGTATCTCGAGCGCCTGAACAACCCGACCCCGTGGACGGCGAAAATGATGCCGGGCTATCGCGGCATGGCGCGCGGCTTTTGCGTCGTGACGGGGAGCTTCGGTTCCGGCATGGGACGCGCGGCGCTGCTGATGCGCTTCGATCCGCCAACGCAAGCGCGGAGCTCCGCGCGCGATTGGCTGCTCGGCGACGTGCTGCCGCGCCTCCCGGCGCGGCCCGGCATCGGCAGCGCCCATCTCCTGGAGGGCGCCTCGACACCCCCGATGACCAACGAGCAGCGCATCCGCGGCGCCGACTCGGGCATCGAATGGGCTTTGCTCGTGACCGGATACGATCGCCACGTCGTCGCGAACCTGGCGCGGGCGGACCTTGCTCCCGGGCAATTCGAGCGGCACGGCGTGCCGGCGGTGGTAGCCGCCGGGTACCGGATGGACTACTCGATTACCGAACGCGAGGCCGCGGCATGATCGACAGGCCGCATCGCGACGGGCGCTGCAGCATCCAGGATGAACGGGACGGTACCCGGCAAATCGCCGCGCCCGTGGCATGAGTGCCGATGGGCTTCCGATCATGGCCATTCGCAGGCAAATCTCCGGAGTCGATCGAGGCGTCGCCGTTGTCCTCGCCGTGGTATGGCTTTGCGCGGGCGCGACGGGCATGGTGCTCGGATGGGCCCGTGGTCAGCCGGTACTGGTCCTCGTGGGCGCCGCGGCGATCGTCTATGCCGCGCTCTGGTTTCGCGTCGCCGCGCGTTCCCGCCTGCTCTCCTGGCGCGCGCTGTTCGCGCCGTGGCGCCCCTAGCCGGCCGCACCGCAAGCAGGCGTCCCTGCCACGCTCCGGGGCCTGTCGACGGCGCGACAGCATCGCGCGGCTTCCTCCCCTTCCCAAACTCGCGTACCCTAGCCCCTTTCAACTGTTCGGGGAGCACATCCTTGGCCAAGCCCAATTACGCCTTTGCGAAACGACAACGAGACCTGGCGAAGAAGCAGAAAAAGGAAGCGAAGCGACAACGCAAGGCCGAGCCCGAGCAGGCGGCGCCCGCCGCCACACCGGCGGAGCCGGGCTCAAGCGAGAAAACCCCTTCGTAGGTCCGGTGAAACGGCGCGGGGAAAAACCACCGCCAGCCGACGCAGCCTCCGATCACGGGGCCTGACGCGATGGAGACGCAGATCCGCGTCGACGACCTCGCCGGCGCCGAAATCCGCGCGTTCCTGGCCGAGCACCTGCGCGACATGCATCGGCTTTCGCCGCCCGAAAGCGTCCATGCGCTCGATCTCACGGAACTCCTGCGCTCCGAGATCACGTTCTGGACGATCTGGTCCGGGTGCGAGCTTCTGGGCTGCGGCGCCCTGAAGGCGCTGGACCCAGTTCACGGCGAGGTGAAGTCGATGCGCACTGCGCCGTCGCATCGGCGCAAGGGGGTGGCGCGGGCGATGCTCCAACACGTCATCGTCGAGGCCCGCCGCCGCGCGTACACGCGCCTGAGCCTGGAGACCGGCTCCAGCGCGGCGTTCGCGGCGGCACGGCGGCTCTACGAAAGTTTCGGCTTCGCGTCCTGCGCGCCGTTCGCGGAGTACGCCGACGATCCCAACAGTGTGTTCCTGACCCGCACGCTGACCGACGCATGCTGATCGAAGCCGCCGCCGAATACGAGCGCGGATCGCACGTCGCGTCACTTGCCGCGACCGGCGTCACGCATCCGCTGCATGCCGCCGCGGCGCCGCCCCGGTGATGAAGCGAATTCTCATCGGCTTGTGCAGCGCGATCGCCGGCTACGCGGTGGCCGCGGCGGGAGGCTATTTCCTGATCGCGGCGCTGTCCTCGAACACGCACGACCGCGCGCTGGAGGCAGCGATGACCGCCGCATTCGTCTGCGGGCCGCTCGGCGCGATCGCGGGCTTCGTCGCGGGATTCGTCGCCTCCGGCCGCGGCGCACGAGCCGGCGCCGACAGCTCCACGTCCGCAGGAACCTGAAGGCGCGCGGGGCACGGCGATGACGGACTCGGGAGCGTTCGCACCGTGCGCAATGCGGGCCTCGTCGCGATGGCTGCGCGATCCTTTCCCGCAGGCTTCGCACATCCGGCGCGATCGAATGAGGTCTTCGGCGAGCGATCGCCCAAACATCGCCCGACGCCCGGCGGCGCTGCGCGACGCCGTCGGCGCTGCGCACGGCAAGCACGGCGTCGACGATCCTTCGGGCGCGGTCTCGAATAAGCCGCCGATTACGGCTACGGACCGGACCGCGTACGATACGCCGATGCACGAGGATCGACGCCCCGCAACTCCCGCCGGCGGACCGCGCGGGCAGCGCCTTCGCTGGCTACGCGCCGCGACGTTCGCGGGCCTTTGCTTCGCGGCCGGCGCCTGCGCCGCGCAGTCGAGCGGCGCATTCAACGCGCCGGGCATGTCGCGGGCCGGCGCCGTGCCCATGCGCGAAAAACCCCAGCATTCGGTCACGGCCAGCGTGCTTCGACAGTCGAAGGAAATGAGCGAGGTGCGCAACTGCACGAGCGCCAACGCCGCAACGCTGTCGCTGATCCGCGCGGCGGAGGAAGTCGTCACGACCGTCAACACGCTGCGCAACGCCGGGGCGAGCGTCGCGACGTACCAGCAGCAACTGCTCGACAAGCAGTGGAAGACCTACAAGTCGCTCGGCGGGACGGCGGCCTCCCCGGAGCAGGTGAAGCCGCCCGAGGATCCCTGCAAGGCGGCCAAGGAGGCACTGCATCAGAAATCCGTCGCGCTGGAAAACGAGTACCGGCAGTGCGTCGAGTCGCGCGCCAACGACATCAAGGTGTCCGAGCTGTCCAAGGAGCTGGTGAGCGGACGCAACTACGCGGCGATGCTGGACAGGATCCACGAGAACACACGCACCGCTCCCAAGCCCGATTCGGGCGCGACCGTCACCAGCAGCCGCACGGCGACGCTCAAGACCGATCCCGACGCCGTGCGCGCGGAGCTGGCCGCGAAGCTGGAGGCGTATCGAAGCGTCGGTGGCCCGGCCACGCGGCTCGAGGATGTCACGGAAATCCCCAACCCCTGCATTCCGCGAATCCGCACACGGACCACGGCATCGCCCGTCGCGCGCCCGCAGGCACCGGCCGTGCCCGCCCAATGAAGCGGTTCCGGCCGTGAACTTCCCATGCTCGCGCTGCTGACGACGCTCCCGCGCCTGTCGGCGCGCGTGCCCGGTTGTCGCGGCTCGATGTGCCGGCTCCCGCCATGATCAACGTCTGTCTGGCGGGGGCGAGCGGGTGGACGGGTTCCGGGCTCCCGCGCGCGATCGCCGGCACGGCAATTTCGCGCTGACCGCCGTGCTGCTGCAAAAATTCGCGGAAACGGCCGCGAAGCTGATCCCGCGGTAGGAGATCATCTTCGCGCCCGAGGCAGGATCCCCGTGAAGCTTCTCGCGGCCGCGTTCGCGCTGGCCATCATGGTCATCGGCGCCGTGGGTCTCGGGTCACCGTCGCTGCTGCTCGCCCTCGTGTCGCCGCTGCTCGCGCCGGGCGCGCTCTACGCCGTTGCGGCCGTCCGCGTGCTCTACGGCGCGCTGCTGATCGCCGTGGCGCCGATGTCGCGGATGCGGCGCACGCTGCGCGTGCTCGGCGGCGCGATCATCGCGGCGGGCCTGCTGACGCCGTTGCTGGGCGTCGAGCGGCTGGCGGCGCTCGTGGCGTGGTGGGCCGGCCAGCCGCCGTGGTTCATGCGGGCGTGGGCGGCGCTGGGGGTCGCCTTCGGCGCCTTCGTCCTCTACGCGCTGGGCCCGGGGCGCCGCGCGGGAAGCGCGTCCGGGCGGACGGCGCGATGAACGTCGCCGGCGTCAAGCGGTACTGCCGGGCGTTTCCCGGCGCCATCGAGACGAGCCACGGCGAGCCGTACAACTTTCTGGTGTATGCGGTCGGAGGCCGGAAATTCGCGTATTTCAAGACCAGCGCGCCCGAACGCTGGCGGTTCAGCGTGCGCGTTTCTCCTGATCGCTTCGTCGAGCTGACCGACATGCCGGGCGTCAAGCCCGCGCGGTACCGCGGGCGCTTCGGCTGGATCACCATCGTCGACGTGGCGAGCTTTCCTGCCGCGTACCTGAGGGAGATCGTGGCGGCGTCCTACCGGCGTGCCTGCGTCTCCCCGGCCAGCCCGCGCCGCCGCGGTGCCAAAAGCGCGGCGTCGGGTAGAGTGTCGCGCCGCGGTCCCCGTTCGCACCGACCGCCAACGCCAGGGAGGCAATCATCATGGGACTGAGACTGCTCAAGATCGCCGTCGTCTACCTCGTCATCGGTGCGTGCCTCGGGCTCGCGATGGGCATTACGCAGCGCTTCACGCTGGCGCCGGTGCACGCGCACCTGCTGCTGCTCGGCTGGGCATCGCTCGCGCTGGCCGGCGTCGTGTATCACCTGTACCCGGCGGCGGCGGCGACGCGGCTGGCGCGCGTGCATTTCTGGCTGCACAACCTCGGCCTCCCGCTGTTCATGGTCGGGCTGGCGGCCGTGCTGTCGGGCAGCGAGACATTCATGCCGCTGCTGGCGGCCAGCGCGACGGTCGTTCTGGTCGGACTGTTCGTGCTCGCGGCGAACGTCCTCATGCACGCGAAATCCGCCTAGCTGCCGACGTCCGTCGCGCGCGGCGAGCAACTGGCCTACCAGCGCCGGGACGGCGAGCGGATCGCCGAGGAGCAGTTCTTCCACGACCCGGCGCAGCTCGTCCCTGAAAAGACGATCGCGTGAAGGCGGCGCCCGCGCTCGCTCCCGGATCGTATACTTTTGCCAGCCCTTCGCCCGACCGCGATGCTCGAACTGCGACCGACCTGCGAGAACTGCAACAAGCCGCTGCCGCCGGCATCGACCGAGGCGCGGATCTGCACGTACGAGTGTACGTTCTGCGCCGACTGCGTCGAGCGCGTGCTCGCGAACGTGTGCCCGAACTGCGGCGGCGGGTTCGTGCCGCGGCCGGTGCGGCCCGCGAAAAACTGGAAGGGCGACAACTGGCTCGGCAAGGACCCGGCGAGCACGACGGTCCGCCACCGGCCCGTCGACCCGGATGCGCACGCGCGCTTCGCCGCCGCGCTGAAGTCGATTCCGCCGCACCAACGCTAGAGGAATGCGTCGCCATGTGCCGCAACATCCGCATGCTGTTCAACTTCGAGCCGCCGGCGACGGAGGAGGAGATCCGCGCCGCCGCCGTGCAGTTCGTGCGCAAGCTGTCCGGCTTCACCCGGCCGTCGAAGGCCAACGAAGCGGCGTTCGCCGTCGCGGTGGACGACATCGCGGCCGTGGCGACGCGTCTCCTCGCGTCGCTCGAAACGCACGCGCCGCCTCGCAACCGCGACGAGGAAGCGGAAAAGGCGCGCGCCCGTTCCGCGCTGCGCTTCGCCCGATGATCCGCTGATCCTTCGGCGACGACGATGCCCTTCGAGCTCTGGCTTGCCTACGCCGCCGTCGTCGTCGTGCTGCTGGTGATTCCCGGCCCGACGATCCTCACCGTCATCAGCTACTCGGTCGCCCACGGCGGGCGCGCGAACGTCCCGCTCGTCGCCGCTGTCGCGCTCGGCGACTCGACCGCGCTCGCGATGGCGACCGTCAACGCCGCGCTCTATGCGGTGTTCGCGGGCTCCGCACGGCGCCTGCTCGCGAGCGCCGGTGCGCAGCGGCGCTTCCATGTCGCCGGCGGCTCGCTGCTGTCGCTCGCCGGCGTGTGGGCGCTGCTCGCGCGGCGCGTCGCGTGAGCGCCACCGCGCCGACGTCTTGAAGATCCGGCGCGGCGCGCCGACCGACGCGGCGCAACTCGCTGCGTTCGCCGCGCGGACGTTCGCGGAAACGTTCGGCGCGTTCAACACGCCGGACAATCTCGCGGCGCACCTGGCCAACGCCTATGGGTTGCACCAGCAGACGCGGGAGCTGCGCGACCCGGCGACCGTCACGCTGCTGGCCGAGGCGGATGGCGTGCTCGTCGCCTATGCGCAGTTACGCAACGCAGCGCCGCTGCCGTGCGTGAAGGCGCCCGCCGCGCTCCAGCTGCAGCGCTTCTACGTCGACGCTCCGGCGCATGGCCGCGGCGTCGCGCAGGCGCTGATGGGCGCCGCGCGCGAGGCTGCCCGCGAGTTGGGCGGCCGGCACCTCTGGCTGGCCGTCTGGGAGCACAACCCGCGCGCGCTCGCGTTCTACGCCAAGTGCGGGTTCGTCGCCGTCGGCGAGACGGTGTTCCACGTGGGTGCGGATCGACAAACCGACCGCGTGCTTCTCGCGCCGCTGGGTTGAGGTACGATCCCGCATGGGCACCTGTGCGCTACCGGCGCCATGACCGCGGCTCCCACGGCCTCGACGCGCGTGATCTGCCCCGACGGCCGCAACGTCGAGGCCGTCTGCCGCCGCCCCGGCGCCTGACCGGCGGCGAGCGCCCTCCACGCGCGATGTACGTGCCCGAGCAATTCGCCGAGACCGACCCCGCCGTCCTGCACGCGCTGATCCGCGTGCATCCGCTCGGGACGTGGGTGATCGCGGGCGCGGACGGCCTCGTCGCGAACCACGTGCCGTTTTTGCTCGATCCGGCGCGCGGCGAGCATGGCACGCTGATCGCACACGTCGCGCGCGCCAACCCGGTCTGGCGAGCACTGCCGGCCGCCGCGTCGCTCGTGGTGTTCCAGGGCGCGGATGCCTACATCTCCCCGTCGTGGTATCCGAGCAAGCGCGCGCACGGCAAGGTGGTGCCGACGTGGAACTACGCCGTCGTCCACGCGCACGGCGTGGCGCGCGCCGTCGACGAGCGCGCCTGGCTGCGCACGCACCTCGAGGCGCTGGTGGCCGTGCACGAGGCGACGCAGGCGAAGCCCTGGCGGATCGCCGACGCGCCGCCCGACTTCGTGGACGCGATGCTGCGCGCGATCGTCGGCATCGAGATCCCGATCGCGCAGCTCGCCGGCAAGTGGAAGGTGAGCCAGAACCGGCCCGCGTCCGACCGGGCGGGGGTGATCGATGGGCTCGGCGCGCGCGGCGACGACGCGGGCGCGGCGATGGCCGCCCTGGTGCAGCAGCACGCGCCGGCCGCGACCGATTGACGCGGCCGATGCAGGCGCTGCGCATGAAAGTGCTGTAACCCCCGACGACCGACGCCGTGGCGAGCGCCTTCGACGAATTCATCGCCGACGCGTGGAACGGCCATGCCGACGACCCGGCCGGCGTCGCCGCAAGGCTCGCCGCCGCGCTCGACGCGATCCTGCTCCCTGCGCACATCCCGCCGTATGCGCGCATCGTCACGCACGTGTATGGCGAGCATCTGGCGCGCTACGCGGAGGGCACCGAGCTGCTCGAGCGCCTGCGCACGCTGCCGGCATGGGACGATGCGCCGGCCGCACGCGCGGCCGTGGCGCGCGGCACCGCGGTGCTGCGTTACTGCGGCGGCGACGCGACGGCGCTCGACGCGCTCGATCGCGACGAGCGGATCGCCGCCCTGTCGACGGCGTCGTCGGCGTTCGGCGAGCAGAAGGATTTTGCGCGCGCGATCGCGGCCTTCGACGCTGCGCTGGCCCTCGCGCGGCCCGGGATCGCCGACGATTCGCCGGCCGTGCGCGCCCTTGCGGTCGGCGGCAACAACCTCGCCGTCGTCCTGGAAGCGAAGGCGCAACGCGACGCCCAGCAGACGCGCAGCATGCTGGCGGCGGCGCAGGCCGGCCTCGAGTACTGGCGGCGCGCCGGCACGTGGCGCGAGGAGGAGCGCGCGCAGTTCCGGCTGTCGGCGTCGCGTCGAGCCGCCGGCGACTACGACGGCGCGATCCGGCATGCCGAGCGCTGCCTCGCGATCTGCCGCGTGAACGACGCGCCGGCGCTCGAGCATTTCTTCGGTGCGGCGGCGCTCGCGCTCGCCCAGCGCAGCGCCGGGCTGGCCGACGAGTTCGAGCAGAGCCGGCGCCTCGTCCGCCTGTGGCACGCGCAGGTGGCCGCCGACGAGCGCGCCGGGTGCGGCGCGACGCTCGCCGCGCTCGAGGACGAGGGCATGGATTCGCCGGCGGACGCCCCATGACCGAGTGGAACGCGACCGCCTACGCGCGCATCTCCCGCCTGCAGGCGGCGATGGCGGCGGAGGTGCTGGCGCTCGTCGCCTTGGGCGGCCACGAGCAGGTGCTCGACGTCGGCTGCGGCAACGGCGCGATCACCGCCAAGATCGCGGCACGCGTGCCGCGCGGCGGCGTGGTGGGCGTCGACCCGTCGCGGACGATGGTCGAGTATGCGAGCGCACACTTCGATGTCGAAGCGCACCCGAACCTGCGCTTCGAGGTCGCCGATGCGCGCACGCTGTCGTTTCACGATGCGTTCGATCGCGTCGTCTCGTTCAACGCGCTGCACTGGGTGCCGGAGCAGGATGCCGCGCTGCGCTCGATTCGCCGCGCGATGAAGAAGGCCGCGCGCGCCCAGCTGCGGCTGGTCGTCGACGGGCCGCGGCCCAGCCTCGAGACCGTCGTCGAGGAAACCCGCAACGCGCCGCGGTGGTCGGCGTACTTCGCCGGCTTTCACGATCCGTACCTGCACGTCACCCCGGAGCAATACGCCGCCGCCGCCGCGCGCAGCGGCCTGCGCGTGCTGGAGCGCACCGTGCACGACAAGGCCTGGGATTTCGGCACGCCGGATGCCTTCCACGCGTTCTGCAGCGTGGGCTGCGTCGCCTGGACGGAGCGGCTGCCCGAGGCGCAGCGCGACGCGTTCGTCGCCGATGCGCTCGACCGGTACGCGCGCGCCGTCGCCGCCCGCCCGGAGGACGGCGGCGTGTTCCGCTTCTACCAGATGGACGTCGCGCTCGCCCCCGCCCCGGCGGCCTAGCGCCGGACGCGCGCGGACGACGGGCTATTTCGCCGCGAAACAGTACAGTTTGCCGGCGCCGCCGGTCGACACCAGCCCGGGGTCGCTGCAGCCGCGCGTCCCGTGCGAGGAGTTCCACGATTTGTCGGATGGCGGCGGCGAGGTCCCCGCACGATTGACGTGTCCGACGATCGCGCTGCCGTCGGTGCCACTCTTCGTCCAGTTGCCGCAGGTCTTGTCATCGGCGCCCGTGAAAGCGGTGCCGTCGGGCTGCGAGCCCGTCAGGATGTCGTGCTGGTTTGGCGGGTCATCACGGTCCTTGACCATTTCGCCCTTCTCGGTCAATCCACTCTGCTTGTTGAGATTGTTGTCGCCGTGGAGCTCGGCGACGTTCTGGGCGATCACTACGCCCTTGGCGTTCTTCCAGGGCCCGGTGCCGATGCGATCGCGCGCGTTGACCGCGCCCGCACCCTGCGTGCTGAGGTACGCGCGCCACGTCTTGCCCCCGGCGCCCGCCGCCGCCGCGAGCGTCTGGCAGAGCTTGTCGGCGCCATCGAGGCCGCCGAAGTCCGCGCCCTTCCCCGACCCGGTGCTGGTCACGAAAAACGTCATGTCGGCGGCTTGCGCCAGGACGGCGCCGCTCGCCAGCAGCGCGACGGCGGCAACGCCGATCCGAATGCAGTTCATGGAGGTCTCCTCGTACGGGTTGATGGGGGACTTGCGGCGGACACGCCGATCCCGCGACCGCCAGATAACAGCGCCGGGGCGCGCGCTATTCCGTGGCTACGGAAGGCGGGGAAACCAGAGCAGCGACAGGCCGGCGGCGGCGAGCGCGAACAACGCCGCCAGCGCCGTGAACAGCATGGTGATCTCGGTGCCCTTCTTCTCCAGCACGAGCTTCGCGTTGAGGTCGCGGTAGATCTTCTGCAGATCCTCGGCGGTGCCGGCGTAGAAGTATTCGCCGTGCGTGATGTCGGCGATCGACTTCAGCGTCTCCTCGTCGAAGCGCATGTAGATCGACATGCCCTCGATGCCGACCATCGCGCCGTTGGCCGTGCCGAAGCCGACCGTGTAGACGCGAACGCCGTGGTCGGCCGCCATCTTCGCGGCGTCGAGTGGATCCGGCCCGGTGGTGCGGCGGCCGTCGGTCAGCAGGATGATCGCGCCCGCCGTGTACGAGCCGGGGACGACCGGCGCCGGCGGGGGCTTCGTCCGGTCCTTGCCGTCCTTCCCGTTCTTGGCGTCGCCTCCGATGCGGCCCGCGGGCAGCGGGCGCCGCTCGCGCCCGGTCGCGCTACCGAACAGCACCTGCTCGATGCTGATGTCCTCGTCCGGAAACAGCGCCCCCAGCGCCACGATGAGCCCGCTGCCGATCGCCGTGTGCAACTGGAGCTGGAAGCGGTCGATCGCCGCGACGAGCTCGTCCTTGTTGCGCGTCGGCGGCTGCACGACGGTGGCGGTGCCCGCGAAGGTGACGATGGCGATGCGGACGTCGGCGGGAAGCTCCTGCACGAACGCCTTCGCCGCCGCCTGCGCCGCGGCCAGGCGCGTGGGCTCGACGTCGCCGGCGCGCATCGACAGCGAAACGTCCATCGCCATCACGATCGTCCGCTGCTCGGTGGGCAGCGTGACCACCGCCGTGGGCCGTGCCACGGCGACGATGATGGCGATCATGGCCAGCAGGAACAGCAAGGGGGGAAGGTGGCGGCGCAGCCGCTGGCCCGGTCCCACCGCCGCGTGAACGAGGTCGAGGCTCGCGAAGCGCAGCGCGCCCTTGCGCCTGCGTCGCTGCAGCCAGACGTACAGCGCGACCAGTGCGGGCACCGCCAGCAGCAGCCACAGCATTCCCGGCCACACGAACGTCATACGCTGTCTCGCGAATTCATCGACGCGGAACGAAGGCGCGGGTGCCCTCCCGGCTGCGCGCCCGCGACGCCGCGACCGATCACTGTAGCACCACCGCGCAACCGCCGGCGAAGGGACGACGGACGGCTTGCGGGCCGTCCCTCGCCGTCCTACCATTGACTGGCGTTCCGCGCTCAGGTTCGCTCGGGTGGTCCGGATGCAGGCATTCTTCGTCCTCGTCGTCATGCCGCTCGCCGTCGGCGTCGTGGCGGCCGTCACGTTCCGCGACACGCGCCGCGCGTCGCTCGCCGCTGCGCTCGTTTCGACGGCGATCCTGTACGCGTGCCTGGCCGCGCTCAACCCGACCGGCGAGTGGACGATGCTGGCGACCTTCCTGGTCTCCCCGCTCACCCTCGCATTCGCGCTGCTCGCCGTGCTGGTCGTGTTCGGCCACGGCCACCTGCAACGCCACTCGCGCCACTCCTAGCCCGCGGCGACGCGCCGCGCCTCCCCTGTCACCGGATGCGCAGATGCTGGACGGCGTGATGCTGCTGTGGTTCCTGCTGACCGCGCTGGCACTCGCGTTCGTCGCGATCGACATCCGCAGCACGCCCGAGTCCCCGGTGATGAAATGGGGCTTCGTGCTGCTTACCGCCTACACCGGGCCGATCGGGGCGTTCCTGTACGTGCTCGGCTGCCGCGAGCCGCTGCCCGGACTCCACGAGCGGTACGTCGCGGCCCGCTGGCGGCAGGCCCTCGGGTCGACGATGCACTGCGTCGCGGGCGACGGGGTCGGAATCCTGGCGGGGGCGCTGATCTCCAGCCGCTTCCACCTCGCGCCCGGCATCGAAGTCGCACTGGAGTACCTGCTGGGCTTCGCTTTCGGCTGGACGATCTTCCAGGCATTGTTCATGCGCGACATGGCCGGCGGCTCCTACGCCAAGGCGCTCGCCGGGACGTTCCATGCGGAGCTTTTGTCGATGAACTGCCTGATGGGCGGAATGATCCCCGTATCGACGTTCGGCATGCGCCACGTCGCCGGCGCGCACGATCCCGCGCATGCGGCGTTCTGGTTCGTGATGTCGATGGCGCTGCTCGCGGGCTTCGTGGCCGCGTATCCGATGAACTGGTGGCTCGTCGCGCGCCATCTCAAGCACGGGATGATGACCGTGCGGCCGCCGACGGCGGGCGCGACGATGGCCGGAATGGCCGGCGCGCACGCGCACGCGCCGGAAGTCGCCCCGCGAACGCTGGCCGCGATGACGGTGCTATCGTTCGCCGTCATGGCCGCCGGCATTGCGCTCGCCCGGGCGCTCGGGGGGCTGTAGAAGGGGCATTGCCATGGCGAGCCGCTCCATCGTCGACGACGTCAACCGCGCAAGCGCGTTCTGCGCCCGGCTTCCTGCGGCGCGGGCGCCCCGCACCGCGGTACGCGACGACGGGGCGCGCGCGACCGCGGCATGACGCCGCCTCCGCCGCTCGTCCTCCACGTCATCCATCAGCTCGCGACCGGCGGCCTGGAGAACGGCCTCGTCAACCTGGTCAACGCGATGCCGCCGGCGTCGTTCCGGCACGTCATCGCCTGTGTCGAGGACTACTCGTCGTTTCGCGAGCGGATCGCCCGGCCGGACGTGGACGTGGTGGCGCTGCATCGTTCGCGCATCGGCGTCTGGCGGATGCGCCGCGAGCTCTACCGGCTGTGCCGGCGCCTGCGGCCGGCGATCGTCCACACCCGCAACCTGTCCGGCCTCGACGCGCTGCTGCCGGCACGCGCCGCCGGCGTGCGGCGGATCGTGCACGGCGAGCATGGCTGGGACGTCGGCGACCTCGACGGCAGCGCCCGCCGGCCCGCGCTGCTGCGCCGGCTCCACGCCCCGCTCGTCGACCGCTACGTCACGGTCTCGAAGCACCTCGAGCGTTATCTCGTCGACCGGGTCGGCATCGCGCCCGCGCGGATCACGCAGATCTACAACGGCGTCGACCTCGCGCGGTTCGCCCCCGCCGGCGACCATGCGCGCGCGGCGTTGCCGGCCCGGCTTCGCGCCGCCGGGGACGCTCGTCGTCGGCAGCGTGGGGCGCGTGCAGCCGGTCAAGGATCAGAGGACGCTGCTGCGCGCGTTCGCGGCGCTCGGGCACGCGGCGCCCGCGCTGGCCGCGAAGGGACGCGTCGTCATCGTCGGCGAGGGACCGTCGCTCGCCGACCTGCGCGCGCTGGCCGCGTCGCTGGGCATCGAATCCGCGACCTGGTTCGCGGGCAGCCGCGGCGACGTCCCGGCCCTGCTGCGCGCCTTCGACCTGTTCGTCCTGCCTTCGCTCAACGAAGGGATCTCCAACACGATCCTGGAGGCGATGGCCACGGGCCTCCCCGTGATCGCGTCGGCGGTGGGCGGCAACGTCGAGCTGGTCGACGACGGTGCCGGCGGTGCGCTGTTTCCGGCCGGCGACACCCCGGCGCTGGCCACCGTGCTCGAACGCTACCTTGGCGACGGCGCGCTGCGGTCCGCGCAGGGGGAGTGCGCGCGTGCGCGCGCCGCCGCCCGCTTCAGCCTGCCGGCGATGGTCGCCGGCTACCAGGCGGTGTACGAAAAGCTTGCACAGCCCGCCGCGACCTTTGCCAGCGCGCGGCGCGCGCGCTAATCTTCCCGTCCGCCCCCTCCACGCCGCGCGCCAGTCTCTCGTGCCCTGCAACAAACCCGCGATGGACCGGTCTGACGATTTCCTCGTCGGCGCGGAATAGTCCGGCGCTGAAACGGTTCAGCCGGGAAGCCCCATGAACAAGGTCACGCTGTACAGTCGTTCCAACCGCGCCCGCAAGCAGGCGGCGGAGGCCGCAGCCGCCGCGGCACCGCCGCCGGCGAAGCGTCGCGCCGCGGCGACTGCCTTCCTGCGGCGCCACGAGCGGACGCTGTGGTTCACGCTTTGCGTGCTGTTGGCCGCCACGCTGTACTTCGCGCGTCCGCTGCTCGCCCCGCCGCCGAAGGAGCTCACGCAGGACGACATCGACGCCGCGGTGGCGCATTCGCTGGAGACGAAGACCCCGCCGTCGGTGTACGCGAAGGCCTACGCCGCGATCATGCCGTCGGTGGTCCGGGTGAAGAACCTGCACTACGACCAGGACGAGGACGGCGATCGCGAGCAGGGCTCGGGCACCGGGGTGGTGATCGTCGACGACGGCACGATCCTCACCAATCTCCACGTCGTCGCCGGAGCCAAACGCGTCACCGTCGAGTTCTTCGACGGGCTCACCTCCGAGGCGCGGGTCGTCGGCCTGCAGCCGGAGAACGACCTCGCCGTGATCAAGGCCGCGACGATGCCGGACGACCTCGTGCCGGCGACGTTGCGCTCGACGAGCGACCTCGCGCCGGGCGATGACGTCGTCGCGGTCGGATTTCCGTTCGGCATCGGCCCGTCGGCCACCGCCGGCATCGTTTCCGGCCTGAAGCGCGAGTACCGCTCCCGCGAAGGAAAGCGAATCCTGACCAACCTGATCCAGTTCGACGCCGCCGCCAACCCCGGCAACTCGGGCGGGCCACTGGTGACCGCCGAGGGCGAAGTGGTCGGCATCGTCACCGGCATCCTCAATCCGACCGCAGAACGTGTTCATCGGCATCGGCTTCGCGGTGCCGATCGAGAACGCCGCCGCGGCGGCGGGGCTGTCGCCGTTCTAGCGATGACGACCCCCACGCTCACTTCGTTCGCTGCCCCCAGAGGGGGAGCAAGCTGCCCTTGGGACGGCCCGGCGGGAAGCTAATCTGCTGCACGCAATCACGCAACCCATCGGGAGCATCATGGAACTGAAGGACGCAAGCCGCGGCGGCGAAGTCGCCACGCTGATGGAGCGGATCCTCTACGAGGTGAAGAAGATCGTCGTCGGCCAGGATCATTTCCTCGAGCGCGTGCTGGTGGCGATCCTCGCGCAGGGCCACCTGCTGGTCGAGGGCGTGCCCGGCCTCGCCAAGACGCTGACGGTGAAGACGCTGGCGCGCGCGATACGGGGCAGTTTCCGGCGCATCCAGTTCACGCCGGACCTCGTGCCCGCCGACCTCGTCGGCACGCGCATCTACAACCAGAAGACCGGCGAGTTCACCACGTCGCTCGGGCCGGTGTTCACCAACCTGCTGCTCGCCGACGAAATCAATCGCGCGCCGGCGAAGGTGCAGAGCGCGCTGCTCGAGGTGATGCAGGAATACCAGGTGACGATCGCCGGCGAGACGCATCGCGTCCCGAGCCCGTTCCTGGTGATGGCGACGCAGAACCCGATCGAGACCGAAGGCACCTATCCGCTGCCCGAGGCCCAGGTCGACCGCTTCATGATGAAGGTGCTGGTCGGCTATCCGAGCGAGGAGGAGGAATTCGTCATCGTCGAGCGCGTGACCGGCCCGGCGCACGACGTCGTACCCGTGGCGACGACCGTCGAACTGCACGCGCTGCAGCGCGAATGCCGTCGAGGCTACGTCGATCCGTCGCTGATGCAGTACGCGGTCAAGCTCGCCGCGGCGACGCGCCAGCCGGAGCGCTTCGGCATCAAGGGCCTGGGCAAGTACCTGACCTTCGGCGCCAGCCCGCGCGCGTCGATCGCCTGGTCGAGGGCGCGCGCGCGCTGGCGTTCCTGCGCGGGCGCAATTACGTGCTGCCCGAGGACGTGACCGATCTGGCGCCCGACGTGCTGCGTCACCGGCTGGTGCTGTCGTACGAAGCGCTGGCCGACGCCATGACGCCGACCAGATCGTCGCGCGCGTCCTGCAGGGCGTCCGCGCCCCCGACAAGCCGCTGGAGACCCATGTCAAAGTCGCCGCGCAATCCTGACGCGCTGCTGCGCCGCCTCGAGTGGACGGTGATCCGTCGGCTCGACGGCCTGCTGCAGGGCGACTACCGGACGCTGTTCCGCGGCTTCGGGCTCGATCTCGCCGACATGCGCGAGTACCAGTCCCACGACGACGTCCGCCACATCGACTGGAACGTCACCGCGCGCATGGCCACGCCCTACGTCCGCGAGTACAACGAGGACCGCGAAGTCACCGCGTGGTTCCTGCTCGACCTGTGCCCGTCGGTCGACTTCGGCTCGTCGGAGGTGCAACAAGCGCGCGGTGCTGGCCGAGTTCGTCACGGTGCTCGCGCGCCTCCTGACCCGGCACGGCAACCGCGTCGGGGCGCTTTTCTACGGCGACGGCGTCGAGGAGATGATCCCCGCGCGAAGCGGCCGCCGCCATGTCCTGCACATCCTCAACACGCTGCTCAACCGGCCGCCGCTCCAGCGCTCGCAGACGACCAACCTCACCGATTTCCTCGCGACGGCATTCGCGGTGATGCCGCGGCGCTCGCTGGTGTTCGTCATCTCCGACTTCATCAGCACCCCCGGCTGGGGCAAGCCGCTGGCGCAGCTCGCCAAGCGCCACGAGATCCTCGCCGTGCGCCTGTACGATCCCCTGGAGATGGAGCTGCCCGACCTCGGCATGCTGGTGATCGAGGACGCCGAGACGGGCGAGCAGCTGTTCGTCGATACGCACGACAAGGGATTCCGCAAGCGCTTCGCCGACGCCGCCCAGCGGCGCGAGCGCGAGCTGCGCTTCGGGCTGCGCGATGCGGGCGTCGATGCGCTGGAGCTGTGCACCGACGACGACCTGGTCGACGCGATCATGCGCTTCGCCGACCTGCGCAAGCGGCGCAGCCAGCTGGCGAGCGGCGGCGGCCTGCCGCGGCACCTGGAAGCGAGCAATGACGTTTCTATGGCCTGAGATGCTGTGGCTGCTGGTGCTCGTGCCGCTGGTGGCGGCCGCGTACCTCGTCGTGCTCCGGCGGCGGCAGAAGTCGTCGGTGCGCTACGCCGGACTCGCGATGTTCCGGGAGGCGCTCGGCCCGGGGCAGCGTTCCGCCGCCACGTGCCTCCGCTGCTGTTCCTCCTCGCCTTCACGCTGATGGTGATCGCTATCGCGCGGCCCGCGGCAATGGTCACGCTGCCTTCGGCGCACGAGACGATCATCATGGCGATGGACGTGTCCGGCAGCATGCGCGCCGCCGACGTCAAGCCGAGCCGCCTCGAGGCCGCGCAGGTGGCCGCCAAGGCCTTCGTCGACGAGCAGCCGCGCGCCACGCGCATCGGCGTCGTCTCGTTCGCGGCCACCGCGTCCGTCGTGCAGCCGCCGACGAACTCGCGCGAGGACATCATCGCCGCGATCGACCGCTTCCAGCTCCAGCGCGGCACGGCGATCGGCAGCGGCATCCTCGTCTCGCTGAAGACGATCTTTCCGGAAGCCGAATTCGACCTGCGCGCATGGCAATCCGCGACGCGATGCCGCAAGCGGCAAGGGCAGGAATGCGCCCGGCGACCGGCCCCCCGACCGGCCGGGCGACGACAAGGCGAAGAAGGCGCCGCCCGGCTCCTACACGTCGGCGGCGATCATCCTGCTCACCGACGGCCAGACGACGACCGGGCCGGACCCGATCGAGGCCGCGTCGATGGCGGCCGAGCGCGGCGTGCGCGTGTATACGGTCGGCATCGGCACCGTCGCCGGCGAGATCATCGGCGCCGAGGGCTGGTCGATGCGCGTGCGCCTCGACGAGGACGCGCTCAAGAAGATCGCGCTCATCACGCGCGGCGAATATTTTTACGCCGGCACGGCGACCGAGCTCAGGAAAATCTACGAGACGCTCAACTCGCGTATGGTGCTGGAGCGCAAGGAAACCGAGGTCACTGCGCTCTTCGCCGCCGCCGCCGCCGTCCTGGCGCTCGGGTCGGCGCTCTTGTCGTTGCTCTGGTTCAATCGCATCATGTAGCCTCGCGCCGTTGCGGGCGGCAACCGGCGCGACCCGACCGCGACGGCCTGTCATGCCCCTGACTTCCCGCGTCCGCCGCCTGCGCAACACGCTGCTCGTCGTCGCGGCGCTGTTCGCTTCGTACGTCGCGTTCGGGTACCTCGCGGTCCCGGCGATCGTGAAGTCGAAGCTCGTGTCGACGCTGAAGTCGTCGCTCGATCGCGATGCGACGATCGGCAAGGTGGAGTTCGATCCCTTCCGGCTGAAGGCGACGATCCACGACTTCGCGCTCGCCGATCGCGCGCCACGGTCGACGACGACGCGCTGCGCGCGCTCGCCAACCAGCGCGCACAACGGTGAAGACGTGGCTGTCCGACCGCGGCGGCGTGCCGCCCGATCGCGTGTTCCTCGTCGCGTCGAAGCTTTCCGCGGACGGCATCAAGGACGCCGGCGCGCCGACGCGCGTCGATTTCGCGCTCAAGTGAGCGCGTCCGCACCCGGCGTATAGTCCCCGGCTTCGACTCTTCGCACGAGGACTGCAATGCCGGCATACGTGGTGGCGAACATCGAAGTGACCGACCCGGTGAGCTACGACGACTACCGCAAGGGTGTGGGCGCGACCATCGCGCAGCACGGCGGTCGCTTCCTCGCACGCGGCGGGACGGTCGAGCGCCTCGAGGGCGCGTTCGCGCCCAAGCGCCTGGTCATCGTCGAATTCCAATCGCTCGCCGCGGCGAAGGCGTGGTATGCATCGCCCGAGTACGCGCCACTGATTGCGCTGCGCCAGCGTGCGTCGACCGGCGACCTCTTCGTCGTCGAAGGCGTCTAGTCATGCACGACGCAGACGACGTGCCGCGCGGACGGGTGCGAAGCCGCCGCGACGCGCTCGCGCTTCTTTGTGGCGCCGCAATGGTCCCGCTTGCCGGCGGCGCGAGAGCGGCGACGGCCTGCGTCGCGACGCCCGCGCAGACCGAGGGGCCGTTCTTCCTCGACGCGCGGCTCGAGCGCAGCGACATCCGCAGCGATACTGCCGGTGGCGCGCCCCGCGCGGGCACGCCGCTCACGCTGGAGTTGTCGATCCGCGGTGTCTCGGCCGCCGGCTGCACACCGCTCGCCGGCGCCATCGTCGATCTCTGGCACTGCGACGCCGAGGGCGTCTACAGCGGCACGCGCGACGGTGCGCGATTCCTGCGCGGCTACCAGAGGACCGACGCCACCGGGCGCGTGCGCTTCGTCACGATCTACCCCGGCTGGTACGGCGGGCGCGCCGTGCACATCCACTTCAAGGTTCGCGACGGCCGGCGCGACTTCACCTCGCAGTTTTATTTCGACGACGCGTTCACGCAGCGCGTGTTCGCGCAGGCGCCCTATGCGGCGCGCGGGCGCCCGGACACGGTGAACGCGCGCGATTTCGTCTTCCGGCAGGGCGGCCGCGAGCTCATGCTCGCGCCGGTCGCGCGCGACGGCGGCCTCGCCGCGACGTTCGACATCGCGCTCGCCGACGGCTGACGCTCGCGCCGGCGACCCTTGGACCTGGCGTTCGTCCTCGCCGTGGGTCTCGCGGCGGGCACGCTTTCCGGCATCGTCGGATTCGGCTCGTCGATCATGCTCATGCCGGTGCTGGTGATCGCCTACGGGCCGATCACCGCGGTGCCGGTCATGGCGATCGCCGCGGTGATGGCCAACCTGTCGCGCGTGCTCGTGTGGTGGCGCGACGTCGATTGGCGCGCGTGCGCCGCCTACGCCGTCACGGCCGTTCCCGCTGCGGCGCTCGGCGCGCGCACGCTGCTCGTGCTGCCGCCGCGGGTGATCGAGGTCACGCTCGGCGCGTTCTTCATCGCGATGGTGCCGCTGCGCCGCGCGCTCGCCGCGCGTTCGCTGCGCGTGCGCCGCTGGCAACTGGCGCTGGCGGGGCTGCCCATCGGCTTTCTCACCGGCATCGTCGTCACGACGGGGCCGCTCAGCGTCCCCGTGTTCCTCGCGTACGGCCTGGTCAAGGGCGCGTTCATCGCGACCGAGGCCGCCGGATCGCTCGGCGTCTACCTCGCCAAGGCGGCGGTGTTCCGCACCTTCGGCGCGCTGCCGCTCGAGGCGATCGCGCGCGGCCTGACGATCGGCGCGTCGCTGATGGCGGGCTCGTGGCTCGCGAAGCGCTTCGTGCTCAAGCTGCCCGCCGAGCGCTTCCGCCTGCTGATGGACGGGCTGATGCTGGCATCGGGCGCGGCGATGCTGTGGGCGGCGCTGGCGACCGCGCCATGATTTGCGGCGCCGGGCCGCGCGCGCGAGAATCGACGCCGGTCCGACGGGAGACATGCCGATGATGGTGCTCTACGGAACGCGGGGCTCGGGCGCCGCCGCGATCGACGCCGCGCTGCGGATGACGGGTGCCGAGTATCGCGTCGTCGACGCGGCGTCGTGGCAGCCGGGACCCGGCCTCGACGAGTTGCGGGCGGTGAATCCGCTTGTCCAGGTGCCCACGCTGGTGCTTCCGGAGGGCGGCGTGCTGAGCGAGAGCGCCGCCATCCTGATCTGCCTCGGCGAGCGTTACCCGGACAGCGGGCTGTTGCCGCGCGAGCCCGCGGCGCGCGCGCAGTCGCTGCGCGGGCTCGTCTACATCGCCGCGAACTGCTATGCGTGCATCGGCATCATCGATTACCCGGAGCGCGCCATACCCGATGCCGATGAAGCGCTCGGCGAGCGCATCCGCGCGGGGACGCGCGCGCGCCTGCATGCGCTGTGGGATACGTTCGCCGACACGTTCCCCGCGGCGCCGTTCCTGGCCGGTGCGCGCGTCGGCGCGCTGGACCTGCTGGCGTGCGTCGTCTCGCGCTGGTCGGGCGCACGGCAGCACCTCGCCACGTCGCGGCCCGCGTTTCACGCGACGCTCGCGCGCATCGAGGCCGACCCGGCGGTGGCGCCGGCCATCGCCGCGTACTGGCCGCCGCAGGCCTAGGACGAGGGCCTCGCCGCGTCGACGACGGCGCCGCGGCGCGAGGGTGGTGTATCCTGTCGAAGTCCTCACGGACGCCCCCATGGTGCTCTGTCCCATTGCCCTCGCCGTCGGCTGCAAACGCTGTCCCGCGTTCGCCGTGTGTCCGGTCAAGTCGGTGATCGGCGACTACAAGCCCGCCGCGCACGACGACGCGCCGGCGCCGCCGCGACCCGGCGCCGGTGGCACCGCCGGCGGCAAGCGCAAGCCCGCGAGCAACCGCAAGGGCGCCCGCTCGCGGCGGCCCCGCAAGTAGCCGCAATCCTCGCTTGCCGCGATGAGCGACCGGCTCGCGGCAGACGCCGTCGTCGTCTTTCACCTGCTGTTCATCGCGTTCGCGCTTTGCGGCGGCGCGCTGGTGTTATGGCGGCGGCGCTTCGCGTGGCTGCACGTTCCCGCCGTGGCATGGGCGGCATTCGTCGAGTTCAGCGGCACGCTGTGTCCGCTGACTCCGCTCGAGAATGCGCTGCGGCGGCGCGCCGGCGACGCCGGCTACGCGGGCGGATTCGTCGAGCACTACCTGATCCCGCTGATCTATCCGGCCGGATTGACGCCCGCGATCCAGGTGGCGATCGGCACGGTGCTCGTCGCGGTCAACGTGGTCTTCTATGCGCTGGCGTTGCGGCGGGGGCGATCCGGCGCCCGCGCGACGCGCGGGCCATCTGTCGGATAACTTGACGATCGCGACCCAGGCGCGGGGCGGGTCGTCTCGCTTGTCGTTGATTGCGCGTGACAAATGCAATGTGGCACGGTTGCTGCGGCGAGCGTGGTCCGAGCGTCCGACCTCGGGCGGCGCGCATTCCAGGGAGAACCGGATGAAACGGCGTTATGCAGGTCTGCTGGCAATGTTCGCGGCGGGCGCGGCGAATGCGGGAAGCGTGACGCTGGGCACGCCGCTTGGCCTGTCCCTCGGTGGCGTGGCGCTCGGCGGCGTGTTGCCCATCGCCGGCGGCGCGGTGCTGGTCGTCGCTGCCACCAGCCTGGTGATCGGCATCCGCATCGCGCGGCGCAAGCGCAAGGACTAGTGCGCGCGCCGGCGCGCCGGCGCCACACTGCGCGCCCGCCTCGGCGATCGACACGCCGGGGCCTTGCCGCGTCGAAGCCGCGGTGAGCTTCCACCGGGCTGCCCCCGAATGAGCCCCGCTTTCGACGGGCTGTACACGTTCGCCTTCGTCACCACGGCGCTCGTCCTGTTCGCCGTCGAACGGATTCCTGCCCTCCGCTTCGCGCCGGCACCCTCCACCCATCGCTGGACCAGCAACCTCACGCTGTTCGTCGCCGGCACGCTGGTGTCCGCCGCAGTCCTGCCGGCGGTCTTCGCGTCGCTGTCCGGCCGGTCACCGTTCGCGCCTGCCTGGGACACGCTCGGCATGCCGCTGGCGCTGGTACTCGGGTTCCTGCTCCTCGACCTGCTGAAGTATTGGGAGCATCGCCTGTTCCACGCCGCGGAATGGCTCTGGCGCCTGCATCTGGTGCATCACAGCGACACTGCGCTGGATGTCACGACGTCCCAGCGCCACCACCCGCTGGAAGTCGCGGTCAGCGTCCTGTTCGTGACATCCGCCGTGGCGCTGCTGGGCGTGCCGGCGGCGGCGCTGGGCGTGTATCTGGTCGTCGCCGTCGTCGTCACGCTCGCGTCGCACGCCAACCTGCGCCCCCAGGACGCCGCCGACCGGTGGCTGCGCCGCGCGCTGGTGACGCCCGCGGTCCATGCCGTGCACCACTCCGCGCTGCGCGTCCAGACCGACAGCAACTTCGGCAGCGTGCTGACGCTCTGGGATCGGCTGTTCGGCACCTATGTCGACCCCGCCCAGGCCCGCGTCTCGCACGTCGGGCTGTCCTATTTTCACCGCGCCCGCGAAGCGCGTGTCCTGCAGGTGCTGGCGCAACCGTTCGCCTTCCGGCGCGGCCTGGACGATCCCGATCGCAGCGACGATCTGACCGACGCCGTCGCCGACGATGCGGCGCCTGCCGGTGCGTGGGCAGGCGCTGCGAAGGGCCCGCTTTTCGCCGGCGCGCTCGGCGCCCTGATCGTCGTCGTGGCCATGGGGCCGGCCGCGGCCAGCCTCGCCGCGGCCTGGCGCGACCACGAGGCCTACCAGTACGCATGGCTGGTCGTGCCGATGGTCGTCTACATCCTCGGCTGGCACTGGCGGCCGCCGCCCGATGTCCGGCCCGACTTCTCGGGCACGATCGTCGTGGCCGCCGGCGCGGTGTGCTGGGTCGCGTCGACGCTGACCGACATCGAGGTCGGGCGGCAGCTTGCGCTGGTCGTGGCGCTGCAGGGCGTCGCGATGTCGACGTTCGGCTGGACGTCGTACCGCAGGCTGTTCCCCGCCTTCGCCCTGCTCTTCCTGATGATTCCTTCGGGCGACATCCTCGAGGCGCCTCTGCGCGCAGTGACGTTCGCCTGCCTCGGAGGATTCGCGACCCTCGCCGGGCTGCCGCACAGCGCCGAAGGCTACGTCCTGCTCGTGGCTGGGCAGCGCTATTTCGTCGCGCCCGAGTGCGCGGGGCTGACCTTCGTCGCGCTGGCGGCGTTTCTCGGCTACGCGTTCGGCCTGCTGGTGTCCCGGTCGTTGCCGAAGATCCTGGCGATGGCGCTCCTGGGCGCGCTGGTGGGCATCGGGTCCAACACGCTGCGCGTCTGCACGATCGTGCTGGTCGACCGCCTGCGCGGAACGCAGATGGATCTGGCGGCGCACGGCGTCTACCAGTGGCTGGCGCTGCTGGCCGGCCTGGGTGTCCTGTTCTTCGTGTTGTCGCGGCTCGAAGCCGAGCGCCCCGTCGACCCTGCGCCCGAGGCGGCGCCGGCCCGCGGCGCCGCCGGGAGGGCGGCGCGAATTGCCCCCGTCATCGCGGGACTGTCCGGGCTGCTCGTGACCGGATGCGTGGCGCAGTGGCAAGGCGACGATGGATCGACGCCCGCGTCGGCGGTGAGCGATGCCGCGTCGCCGGCGCTGCCGCCCTTCCCGCCCCGGATGGCCCGCTGGGTCCGCGACGGCGCCCCGTCCGAGCGGTCGCTCGACGCCGCGCACCAGATCGAGACGCTGCGGGCCACGTACGCCGACGACACGCACGCGGTATCGCTCGTGGCGATGCAGGGTTTGTCGACACGGGTCAAGCTCTCCACCGCGGGCATGACGCCGCAGGACCGCCCGCCGTGGCGCGAACGGCAGGCCGATGACGTGAAGCGCTGCGCGCCGTGGGGCTGCGTGTCTTACGTCCATGCGACCTTCGAGCGCGACCACGGCACGCGCCTGCGTCATGTCTACTACGCTTACGCGCTGGGGGGCCGCATCACCGATTCGCGCCTGGTCCTGCGCGCGCTGCAAGGCTGGCAACGACTGACGGGCGATCCCGCGCCCGCGCGCCTGATCGCGCTCGTCTCGGACGGGCGCCCGGTGGCGCAGGACGATGTGGCCGCCGGCCTGCGCGCGCTGGCGGACGCGACCGACCCTGCGCTGCGGCGCTGACGCGATCGCTGCGCCGCGAACGCGCCAGGACCGCGCGGCGGCGTCAGCTGGCGACCAGCTTGCGGTGCGCCTGCACGCTCATCAGCACGCCAAGGCCGATGAACAGCGACACCATCGCGGTGCCGCCGTACGACACCAGCGGCAGCGGCACGCCGACCACCGGCAGCAGGCCGCTCACCATGCCCATGTTCACGAACGCGTAGGTGAAGAACATCAGCGTGATGGCGCCCGCCAGCAGGCGCGAGAACAGCGTCGAGGCGTTGGCGGCGATCACCATGCCGCGCGTGATCAGCAGGATGTAGAGGATGAGCAGCACGGCGTTGCCGATGAGCCCGAACTCCTCGCCGAACACCGCGAAGATGAAGTCGGTGTGGCGCTCCGGCAGGAAGTCGAGGTGCGTCTGCGTGCCGTTCAGCCATCCCTTGCCGATGACGCCGCCGGAGCCGAGCGCGATCGACGCCTGCGACGAGTGATAGCCGGCGCCCAGCGGATCGCGCGTCGGGTCGAGGAACGTCAGGATGCGCTCGCGCTGGTAATCGTGCAGGTGCTGCCACACGAACGGCCCGGCCGCGGCGCCGAGCGCGGCGAGACCGACCATGATCTTCCACGACAGGCCGGCGAGATACAGCACGTAGAGTCCCGACGCGGCAATCAGCAGCGACGTGCCGAGGTCGGGCTGGCGCTTGATCAGGTACACGGGGACGACGATCAGGATGCCCGCGACGACGAAATCCTTCCAGCCGATGCGGCCCTCGAACTTCTGGAAGTACCACGCGAGCATCACCGGCAGCGCTATCTTCATGAGCTCGGACGGCTGGAAGCGCGCGACGCCGAAGTTGAGCCAGCGCCGCGAGCCGTTGACGACGACGCCGAACAGCGCGACGCCGATCAGCATCAGCACGCCGACCACGTACAGCGGCAGCGCGGCGCGGGCGAGCGTCTGCGGCGGGATGTTGGCGAACAGCCACATCAGCGCGATCGCGAATGCGAAGCTCGCGAGCTGCGTCGTCATGCGCGGGATGCTCTGGTCGGCCGCGGAGAACAGCGTGACCAGGCCGACGCCGACGATCGCCAGCGCGCACGCGAACAGCATCTTGTCGATGCGCCGCGTCAGCACTTCCCAGACGCGGGACAGGAACGCGACCATCGTGGGGCCGTCAGTCGCTTTCATCATCGCCGGAGCGCTCCTGCTCCGCCGCCGCGCCGGGGGCGCTGTTGCCGAGCAGGTAATGGTCGATCACCCTGCGCGCGATGGGGGCCGCCGCCTGCGCCCCGAAGCCGCCGTTCTCCACCAGCACGGCGAGCGCGATCGTCGGCCGCTCGGCGGGCGCGTAGGCGATGTACCAGGCGTGATCGCGCAAGCGCTCGTCCAGCTTGTGCTCGCTGTACTTCTCGCCCTTGAGCGAGAATACCTGCGCGGTCCCGGTCTTGCCGCCCGCGACATAGGGCGTGCCGCGGAATGCCGTCGCGCTGGTGCCCTCGCGGGCGACGCCGACGAGCGCATTCTTGATCACGGCGAGGTGCTCGGGCTTCAATCCGAGATTCACTGCCGAATCGCGGGCGATCTCGCGCGTCTCGTTGGCCTTCAGGTTCTGCACGGTCTTCACGAGGTGCGGCTTATAGGCGACGCCGTCGTTGGCGATCGTCGCGATGGCGTGTGCGAGCTGGATCGGCGTGAACGCGTTGTAGCCCTGCCCGATGCCGGCCGATATCGAGTCGCCGAGATACCACTTGCGATGCTCCTCGCGGTAATTCTTTCCGGCGTATCGCTGCCGCTTCCATTCGCGCGACGGCAGCACGCCGGTCAGCTCACCCTCGATGTCGATGCCCGTCTTGTGCCCGAACCCCAGGCTGCCGAGGAAGCGCGCCGTGTCGTCGATGTCGGTGTCGTTGGCGAGCATGTAGTAGTAGGTGTCGCAGGACACCACGATCGACTTGTACATGTCGACGGTGCCGTGGCCGCCGGGCTTGTCGTCGCGGAAGCGATGCGCCTGCCCGGGGATCTGGAAATAGCCGGGGTCGAAGATCGTCTGCGTCGGCGTGCGCTTGCCCGACGTCAGTGCGGCGAGCGCGAGGAACGGCTTGATCGTCGAGCCGGGCGGATAGGCGCCGCGCAACGGGCGGTTCAGCAATGGCTTGTCCGGGGATTCGTTCAGCTCCTGCCAGCTGGCGGAATCGATGCCGTCGACGAAGAGGTTCGGGTCGTAACCCGGCTTGGACACGAACGCGAGCACGTCGCCGTTGCGCGGGTCGATCGCGACCAGCGCGCCGCGGCGCTCGCCGAACGCGGCTTCGGCGGCCTTCTGCAGCCTGATGTCGATCGACAGCGTGAGATTGCTGCCCGAGACCGGCGGCGTGCGCGACAGCGTGCGCACGCCGCGGCCATTGGCGTCGACCTCCACCTCCTCCCATCCCGTCGTGCCGTGGAGCTCGCGCTCGTACGACTGCTCGATGCCGACCTTGCCGATGTAGTCGGAGCCCTTGTAGTTCGCCGTCTCGTCCCACTCGGCGATGCGTTCGAGGTCCTTGTCGTTGATGCGGCCGATGTAGCCGACGAGATGCGAGGCGAGCTCGCCGAACGGATACTGGCGGAACAGCCGCGCCTTGATCTCGACGCCGGGGAAGCGATACCGCTCGACGGCGAAGCGCGCGACCTCCTCGTCGGTGAGCCGCGTGCGGATCGGCAGGCTCTCGAAGTTCCTCGATTCGTCGAGCAGCTTGCGGAAGCGCTTGCGGTCGCGCGGCGTGACCTCGACCACCTCGGAGATCGCGTCGATCGTCTCGTCCAGGTTCTTCACCCTGGACGGCATGATCTCGAGCGTGTAGCCGGAATAGCTTTGCGCCATCACGACGCCGTTGCGATCGGTGACCACGCCGCGGTTGGGCACGATCGGCACGATCGCGATGCGATTGGTCTCCGCCAGCGTCTGGTAGTGATCGTGCTCGACGACCTGCAGGTAGAAGAAGCGCGCGAACAGCCCGCCGAAGGCGAAGAGCGCCAGGATGCCGGCGACGCCCAGGCGCCGGCGGAAGAGGAAGCGGTCGCGCTCGAGGCTGCTGGCGCCGGATGCGCCGAAGCCGCCGCGGCCGTAAGTCTTGCGGCGCGAGAACAGGAGCCTGCGTGCCATGGCGGTCAGTCCCGCACGTTGATCTTGCGGCGCGCGCCCCGCGTCGGCCGCTGCGGCCACTGCAGCAGGGCCGAGATCGGCGGCCAGAACAGCGCGCCGACGACGGGCGACATCAGGTAGGTCCAGCGCGGCACCGGCGCGCCGCCGACGACGCGAACGAGGAGCACCAGCGCCGCGCATACGGCGAGCAGCGCCGCGACCTGCACGGCCTGCTGCCAGAGGGGAAATCGCAGCACGCGGCGGCGGAAGTAATCGGCGGCGAACGCGAGCACGGCGTAGGCGAGCGCGTGCTGGCCGAACACCGTCGCGTCGGCGACGTCCATCACAAGCCCGACGACCCACGCGCTGCCGACGCCGACGTAGCGCGGCTGCTGGATGCACCAGTAGAGCAGGACGAGCGCAAGGAAATCGGGGCGCCACAGCGACACCGCCGGCGGTGTGGGCACGACGTTCGCGATAAGCGCCAGGAACAGCGTGAGCACGATGAACGCCGGGTTCACCGGGCGCAGGATCTCGTCCGACGACGCCGGCGTGAGCCCGGAGACGCTGGGGATCATCCGCATGGCGGTCCCCCGGCGACGGTCAGGCGCGCAACCATCACCGCCGCCCCTTGGCGCGCCCGCCTTTTTTCGCGGCGTCGGTATCGACGGGCTCCTCGGGGCGTGGCAGAAGCGCGGCCTCGCGCCCGAGCACGAGCATGTAACGGCTGCGGTCGAAGCCCGCCAGCGGCCGGCATGCGATGCGGGCGAACATCTGCCCCGTGTCACGGTCGATGTTGACGACCTCCGCGACGGCGAGGCCCGCCGGATACGTGCCGTCGATGCCGGAGGTGACGAGGCGGTCGCCACTGCGGATGTCCGCGGTGGGCGCGGTGAAGCGCAACTCGGGCGCCCGCCCGGTGCCGCTGCCGAACATCACCGTGCGCACGCCGCTGCGCTCGATCTTCACGGGCACCGCGTGATCGCGGTCGGTCACGAGCGTCACCTCGGCCATCGCGGGAAACACGCGGGTCACCTGCCCGACGACTCCCTGGTCGTCGACGACCGCGTCACCCGCCTTCACGCCGTCCTCGATGCCCTTGTTGACGAACACCTTCTGGCTGAACGGGTCGCGACCCGTGTAGAGCACCTCGACGGCGATCGCCGCGCCCGCGTAGCGGCGCCGCATCTCGAGCAGCGACTTGAGCCGCGCGTTCTCCTCGCTGAGCTGCGCGTAGCCCTGCACGGCCGGCGCCTGTGCGACGAGCTCCCGCTCGAGTTTCGCGTTGTCGTCGGCGAGCTCCCGCTTGCTGCCGAAGTAGTCGGTGACGTACGCGAAGGCTTCACCGGGCAGCTGCACGACCCGCTGGAACGGATAGAGCACGATGGCGACCGCCTGCCGCACGCCTTCGAGGTAGCGAAAGCGCGTGTCGGCGAACATCAGCGCGAGGGAGAGCAGGCCGAGGAACGCGAGCCGCGACAGCGGGGACGGCCCGCGGTTGAAGAAATCGGGCGGCTCGACGGGGATGTGGCGCATCTGGGCCTGACCCGCCTACGGCGTGCAAGGACGCCCTAGCCTCCCGCCGGGCCGCCCCAAGGGAGGCTTGCTCCCCCTCCGGGGGCAGCGAACGCAGGGAGCGTGGGGGCCGTCATGCCTCCCGCCGGGCCGCCCCAAGGGAGGCTTGCTCCCCCTCCGGGGGCAGCGAACGCAGTGAGCGTGGGGGCCGTCATGCCTCCCGCCGGGCCGCCCCAAGGGAGGCTTGCTCCCCCTCCGGGGGCAGCGAACGCAGTGAGCGTGGGGGCCGTCATCTAATCGCTGGTGAAGATGATCTGCAGCTTCTCCATGTTCTCGAGCGCCTTGCCGCAGCCGCGCACCACGCAGGTCAGCGGATCGTCGGCGACGATCACCGGGAGGCCGGTCTCCTCCATCAGCAGACGATCGACGTCGCGCAACAGCGCGCCGCCGCCCGTCAACACCATTCCCCGTTCCGCGATGTCGGCGCCGAGCTCCGGCGGTGTGCGCTCCAGCGCGCTCTTGACCGACGACACGATGCTGTTCAGCGGATCCGTCAGCGCCTCGAGGATCTCGTTCGACGACACCGTGAAGCTGCGCGGAATGCCTTCGGCCAGGTTGCGGCCCTTCACTTCCATTTCCTTGACTTCCGACCCGGGAAACGCCGAGCCGATCGTCTTCTTGATGAGCTCGGCGGTCGTCTCGCCGATCAGCATGCCGTAGTTGCGGCGGATGTAGTTGACGATCGCCTCGTCGAACTTGTCGCCGCCCACACGCACGCTGCCCGAATAGACCATCCCGCCCAGCGAGATGACGCCGACTTCCGTCGTGCCGCCGCCGATGTCGACCACCATCGATCCGGTCGCGTCGCCCACCGGAAGGTCGGCGCCGATCGCGGCGGCCATCGGCTCCTCGATCAGGTACACCTTCGAGGCGCCCGCGCCGAGTGCCGACTCGCGGATCGCGCGCCGCTCCACCTGCGTCGAGCCGCAGGGCACGCAGATGATGATGCGCGGAGAAGGCGAGAACAGGCGCGAATCCAGGACCTTCTTGATGAACTGCTTCAGCATCTGCTCCGTCACCGTGAAGTCGGCGATGACGCCGTCCTTCATCGGGCGGATCGCGGTGATGTTGCCCGGCGTCCGTCCGAGCATCTGCTTCGCCGCGAGGCCGACTTCCTGGATGACTTTCTTGCCGTTCGGACCGCCCTCCTGCCGAATCGCGACGACCGACGGCTCGTTCAATACGATGCCCTTGCCGCGGACATAGATCAGCGTATTCGCCGTCCCGAGGTCGATTGCGAGGTCGCTGGAGAAATAACCCTTGAAAGACTCAAACATGTAGGCAGAGGTCCGCACGCTTGCGGCCGAAACCGTCCTCCGCCCACGACGGAGAACGGGTCCGGCCGCTATGAAGAATGCCGGTTATGATAACCTATTGTGCAATGCTTCCGCACTGATTTGATGCGGTTTTATGACGATTTTCGGGCCCGGCGACCCCGTCCGGGCCTGTGCTTTTGGGAACGGGCGCCGATCCCGCCCCCCCGCCCCCCGCCATGGCACTGACCCAGGACGACGTTTATCGCATCGCCCATCTCGCGCGCATCGAGATCGACGCCGCCGAAGCCGCCGACGTGCTCGCGAAGCTGACGGCGATCTTCGGGGTGCTCGACGCCCTCGGCGCGATCGACACGGAGGGCGTCGCGCCGATGGCGCACGCGCAGGACGTCGCCCTGCCGCTGCGCGCCGACGTCGTCACCGAGACCGACCGGCGCAGCGAGTTCCAGAGGATCGCGCCGGCGGTGCAGGACGGACTGTACCTCGTCCCGCGGGTGGTCGAATGATCGACGGCACGATCGCCGAGCTGGCGCGCGACCTCGCGGCGCGCAGGCTCTCGTGCGCCGAGCTGGCGCACGCGCTGGTGGCGCGCGCGCAGCAGGCGCAGCCGACGCTCAACGCCTTCATCTCGATCGACGCCGACGGCGCGCTCGCGGCCGCACGCGCGGCGGACGCCGCGATCGCGCGCGGCGGCGCCGGCCCGCTCACCGGCATTCCGATCGCGCACAAGGACGTCCTGATGACCGCCGGGCTGCGCACCACCTGCGGCTCGCGGATGCTCGCCGATTTCGTGGCGCCGTACGACGCGCACGTCGTCGCCGCGCTCAAGGCAGCAGGGACGGTGCTCGTCGGCAAGACGAACATGGACGAGTTCGCGATGGGCTCGTCGAACGAGTCGTCGTTCTTCGGGCCGGCGCGCAATCCGTGGAACCGTGACGTCGTGCCCGGCGGGAGCTCCGGCGGCTCGGCCGCGGCGGTGGCGGCGCGCCTGGTTCCCGGCGCGACGGGCACCGACACCGGCGGGTCCATCCGCCAGCCGGCGTCGCTGTCGGGCGTGACCGGCATCAAGCCGACCTACGGGCGCTGCTCGCGCTACGGCCTCGTCGCCTTCGCGTCGAGCCTCGACACGCCGGGCGTGCTCGCGCGCACGGCGCAGGACTGCGCGCTGCTCCTGTCGCCGATGGCGGGGCACGACGCGCGCGACTCGACCTCGCTCGACCGGCCCGCGGAGGATTTCGCGCGCGCGCTGGGCGAGCCGCGCGCCGGCAAGCCGCTCGCCGGGCTGCGCATCGGGCTGCCGCGCGAATACTTCGGCGCCGGCGTCGATCGCGAAGTCGCGGCGGCGATCGACGGCGCCGTGGCGCAGCTCGCGGCGCTGGGCGCAACCACCGTATCGCTGTCGCTGCCTGCGGTGAAGCACTCGGTGGCGGCCTACTACGTCATCGCCCCGGCGGAAGCCTCGTCGAACCTCTCGCGCTTCGACGGCGTGCGCTACGGCCATCGCGCCGCGTCGTATGCCGATCTCGCCGACATGTACCGCAGGACGCGCGCCGAAGGCTTCGGCGCGGAAGTGAAGCGGCGCATCCTGGTCGGCACCTACGTGCTCTCGCACGGCTACTACGACGCCTACTACCTGAAGGCACAGAAAGTGCGGCGGCTGATCGCCGAGGATTTCCGGCGCGCCTACGCCGCGTGCGACGTGATCGCCGGGCCGACGGCGCCGACGGCCGCGTTCGCGCTCGGCGCCAAGAGCGACGACCCGGTGCAGATGTACCTGAACGACATCTTCACCATCGCGGCGAACCTGACCGGTGCGCCTGCACTCTCGATGCCGTGCGGGTTCACTTCGGGCGGCCTGCCGATCGGCGTCCAGCTGCAGGGCGACTACTTCACCGAGGCGCGGCTGCTCGACGTCGCGCATCGCTACCAGCAGGCGAGCGACTGGCACCAAAGGGTCCCCACGCTCGCCGGAAATGCCGGCTCTCTGCCCCCGGAGGGGGTGTAGTGAGCGCCTTGGGGCGGCCCTGCGGCGCTCACGGGCGCGCGCCGAAGGGTTTCCGATGAGGTGGGAAATCGTCATCGGGCTCGAGACGCACGCGCAGCTGTCGACCGCCTCGAAGATCTTCTCGGGCGCAGCGACGGCGTTCGGCGCGGCGCCGAACACCCAGGCCTCCGCCGTCGACATCGCGCTGCCCGGCGTGCTGCCGGTGCTCAACCGCGGCGCCGTCGAGCGCGCGATCCGCTTCGGGCTGGCGGTCGGCGGCACGATCAACACCCACAGCGTCTTCGCGCGGAAGAACTACTTCTACCCCGACCTGCCGAAGGGCTACCAGATTTCGCAGTACGAGATCCCGGTCGTCCATGGCGGCGCCGTCACGATCGCGACGAAGGATGGCGTGAAGACGGTGCGGCTCACGCGTGCGCACCTCGAGGAGGATGCGGGCAAGAGCCTGCACGAGGATTTCCACGGCATGACCGGCATCGACCTCAACCGCGCCGGGACGCCGCTGCTCGAGATCGTGTCCGAGCCGGACATGCGCTCGAGCGACGAGGCGGTCGCGTACGCGAAGACGCTGCACGCGCTGGTGCGCTGGATCGGCATCTGCGACGGCAACATGCAGGAGGGCAGCTTCCGCTGCGACGCGAACGTCTCCGTGCGCCCGGCCGGCTCCCACACGCTCGGCACGCGCTGCGAGATCAAGAACCTCAACAGCTTCCGCTTCATGCAGCAGGCGATCGACTTCGAGGTGCGCCGCCAGGTCGAGCTCGTCGAGGACGGCGGCACCGTCGTGCAGGAGACCCGGCTGTTCGATCCGGATCGCGGCGAGACGCGCTCGATGCGCAGCAAGGAAGACGCGCAGGACTACCGCTATTTCCCGGACCCGGATCTGCCGCCGCTGGTGATCGACGACGCATGGATCGAGCGCGTGCGCGCGGAGATGCCGGAGTTGCCGGAAGCCAAGCGCGCGCGCTTCGCCGGCGCCTTCGCGCTGTCGGACGCCGACGCCGCGCACCTCGTCGCGAGCGCCGCGATGGCACGCTCGTTCGAGGCCACCGTGGAAGCCGGCGTCGCGCCGAAGCTCGCCGCCAACTGGCACCTCGGCGAGCTCGCCGCCGCGCTCAACCGCGCCGACATCGATGCCTCCGCAGCGCCGGTGCAGGGCGCGCGTCTCGCGACGCTCCTGAAGCGCGTCGAGGACGGGACGATCTCGGGCAAGATCGCCAAGGACGTGTTCGACGCGATGTGGGCGGGGGAAGGCGACGCCGACGCGATCATCGCCGCGCGCGGGCTCACGCAGATCTCCGACGAGGGCGCGATCGGCGAGATCGTCGACGACGTCATCGCCGCGAACGCCACCGTCGTCGCCGAGTTTCGCGCAGGCAAGGAGAAGGCGTTCAATGCGCTGGTCGGCAAGGCGATGGCCGCCACCAGGGGCAAGGCCAACCCGGCGCAGGTCAATGCGGTCCTGAAGCGCAAGCTCGGCGGCTGACGGCAGCACAGCCGTTGCGCGATCGGCCCTGCGGTGTCACGCTCGAGCGTCGCGCCGCCGCTGTTTTTCTGCGCCCGCGGGCGCGCAATCCCCGTTGCATGGCGCGGCCCACGCTCGTCAATTCTTTTTCACGGAGGTCCCGATGGCCAGGCAGGACACTTTCACCACCGATGAATGGGCGCTGCTGCGGCTTGCGCCGTCGATGGTCGCCGGCGGCGTCGCCGCCGCGGACCCGTCCGGGCTGTTCGCGTCCATCAAGGAGGCCGCCGCGGGTGCGCGCGGCATGGCCGACGCCTACAAGACGGACAGCGGCCTCGAGCTGTTTTCCGCGCTCGCGGCGGATCGCAGCATCCCGGGAATGCCCGATCCGCGGACGCTGCTGGGCGAGGGAACGCGCGAGCAGCAGATGCAGAATTTCAAGGCCGCGGTGTTGGACAAGGTCAGGTCGGCGGCGGAGCTCGTCGCGCGAAAGGGCTCGCCCGAGGAGGCGAATGCCTACCGGCGCATGCTCGTCGACGTCGCCGACAAGGCGGCCGCCGCCTCGACGGAGGGCGGGTTCCTGGGCTTCGGCGGCGTGCGCGTCAGCGACAAGGAGAAGGCGTTCATCAGCGAAGTCGGGAAGGCGGCGGGACTCGCCTGATCGGCGCGGCGTCGCCGCTGCTCCACAAGGCTACGACGCGTCGCTGCGCAATGCGGCCGCGGCGGGCTTCGCGCGTCTGACCCCTCCGCCGCGGCGGGAGATCGCGCCTACTGCGTCTCGATCTGCCCCGTCGTGCGCGCGCGCACCAGCGACCACGACAGCCCGATGCCGAGCACGATGCCGAGGATGACGAGGCCGATCCAGACCATCGCGCTGGAATCGTCCGCTGGATTGAACGTCAGCAGGACCAGCGCAATCGCGAAGACCACGCACGCGAAACACGCCGGACCAGGAGATCCCGCCATGCGCCCGATTCTAGCGCAGGGCGCCGAAGCCTACTGCAGCAGCGGCTTGTACCGCGGCCGGTGCGGCCGCGCGCCTTCCTCGCCGAGACGCCGCCGCTTGTCTTCCTCGTACTCGTGGTAGTTGCCGGGATAGAAAGTCCACTTCGAATCGTCCTCGGCCGCGAGGATGTGGGTCGCGATTCGATCGAGGAACCAGCGATCGTGTGAGATCACGAGCACCGAGCCGGCGAATTCCGACAGCGCATCCTCGAGCGCGCGCAGCGTCTCCACATCGAGGTCGTTCGACGGCTCGTCGAGAAGCAGCACGTTGCCGCCCTTCAGCAGGGTCGCCGCGAGGTGCAGCCGGCCACGCTCCCCGCCCGACAGCGCCCCGACGATCTTCTGCTGGTCGGGGCCCTTGAAGTTGAAGCGGCCGAGGTATGCGCGCGACGGCATCTCGAACTTGCCGACGGTGAGGATGTCCTGGCCGCCCGAGATCGCTTCCCACGCGGTCTTGCCATCCGGAAGCGACTCGCGCGTCTGGTCGACGACGGCTAGGTGCACCGTGTGGCCGATGACGATCTCGCCCTTGTCGGGCTTCTCCTTGCCGGTGATCAGGCGGAACAGCGTCGTCTTGCCGGCGCCGTTCGGCCCGATGATGCCGACGATCGCGCCGGGCGGAACGCGGAACGACAGATCGTCGATCAGCACCTTGTCGCCGAAGCCCTTGCTGACGCCCTTGAATTCGATCACGGCGTCGCCGAGCCGCTCGGCGACGGGAATGAAGATCTCCTGCGTCTCGTTGCGCTTCTGGTACTCGTACGAGGACAGCTCCTCGAAGCGCGCGAGGCGCGCCTTGCTCTTCACCTGCCGGCCCTTGGCGTTCTGCCGCACCCATTCGAGCTCGCGGTGCATCGCCTTGATGCGCGCCTGCTCCTGCTTCTGCTCGATCGCGAGCCGCGCTTCCTTCTGCTCCAGCCACGCGCTGTAGTTGCCCTTGTAGGGAATGCCCGAGCCGCGGTCGAGCTCGAGGATCCACTCGGCGGCGTTGTCGAGGAAGTAGCGGTCGTGCGTGACCGCGATGACGGTGCCGGGAAATTTCTGCAGGAACTGCTCCAGCCACTCGACGCTCTCGGCGTCGAGGTGGTTGGTCGGCTCGTCGAGCAGCAGCATGTCGGGCTTCGACAGCAGCAGCCGGCACAGCGCCACGCGCCGCTTCTCGCCGCCGGAGAGGGTCGCGATCCTCGCGTCCCACGGCGGCAGCCGCAGCGCGTCGGCGGCGATTTCCATCTGCAGGTCCGTGTCGCCGCCTGACGTCGCGATGATCGCCTCGTACTTCGCCTGCTCGGCCGCGAGCTGGTCGAAGTCGGCGTCCGGCTCCGCGTACGCGGCGTAGATCGCCTCGAGCTTCGCCTTCGCCTCGGTGATGTCGGACAAGCCCTCCATCACCGCTTCGCGGACCGTCGCCTCCGGATCGAGCCGCGGCTCCTGCGGCAGGAAGCCGATGCGCATGTCGGGCATCGGCACCGCCTCGCCCTCGTACTCCCTGTCCTCGCCCGCCATGATGCGGAGGAGGCTCGATTTGCCGGCGCCGTTCAGGCCGAGGACGCCGATCTTCGCGCCCGGGAAGAAGGACAGCGAGATGTCCTTCAGGATCACGCGCTTGGGCGGAATCATCTTGCCCACGCGGTTCATCGTGTATACGTATTGCGCCATCGGGATATCGCATCCGGCGGAAAAAGTGGGGTGGACGCGGATTATCGCAGGCGCGGCGAAGCGCTTCGCGTCGACATGAAAAAGGGCGGCCGCAGGGCCGCCCTTCTGACCTCGACCGCCGGCGACGCGTCAGCGCATGCCGCCGCCGGTCGGCATCACGTTGGGCGGGCTGCCGCCGACCTGCGCGCCGGGGATCGCATTGAGCCTCTCGCGCGCCGCATCGGCCTGCGCCATCGCCACCAGCTCGCGCCAGCGCTGCTTGTCGGCGTCGTATTTCGCGCTCACCGAAGCGCTTTCGGTGCGCCTGTCCGCGATGAACCCGTTGGTCTTCGCGAGCTCGCGGTCGATGCTCTCGAGCTCGCGCTCCACCGCCGGCGCCACGCCCTTGTTGCCGGCCGCGACCTTCTTCTCCAGGAGCTCCTGCTGGCGCTTGGTGAGCTGCGCGACGTAGACCCGCGCCGACTGCACCTGGCCGTCGATCGTCGCCAATGCGCGCCCGCGGGCAAGATCGATGTCCTGCTCCTTCGAATACGAGGCGACGAGCGCATTGTCGCGGCGATTGGCATCTTCCTTCTCGCGCTGTGCCTGCCGCTGCTTCTCGGAATCGCCGTACTTTTCATGCAGCTGCTCGCGCGTGAGCGCAGCCTCGGTGCGCTTGTAGACGATCCCCTGCGAACTGAGCTGCGAGTTCGCGCGGTTGACGGCGTCGGCGGGCATCTTGTCGGCGTAATGAACGACGCCCTTCTCGTCGGTCCACTTGTAGGTGGCGGCGTGGGCATCGCGCAGCGCGAACACGGCCAGCGCGAGCGCGGCCAGGATCAGCGCGGTGTGCTGCATGCGGCGCGGCGCCGCATGGTGTCCTTCGAGGCGCGCGGCGCGCGCATGGCGGGGGGAGATGCGTTGTCGGTGGTTCCTGTCCACGTTAAGCCTCTTCGGTCGTCGATCCGGTCCCCCCCGATCCAACGCGTTGCTTTGTAGTGCTCAGTTGGCGCCATACTCCGTTCTGTAGGCCGCGATCGCGTCCGCGTGGCGCGCGAGCTCGGGCCGGTCGGCGATGAACGCCATCACGTCATCCAGCGTGGCGATCGCGATCACGGGCATGTCGAACGCTTCGCGCACCTCCGACACTGCGGACCGCTCGCCCTGGCCCCGCTCCATCCGATCGAGCGCGATCAGCACGCCCGCCGCAACGGCACCCTGCGCGCGGATCGTCGCCACCGATTCGCGTACCGACGTTCCCGCCGTGATCACGTCGTCGACGATCATGATCCTGCCTTTCAGCGGGGCGCCGACGAGGCTGCCGCCTTCGCCATGATCCTTCGCCTCCTTGCGGTTGAAGCTGTACGGCAAATTCTGACCCTTTTGGGCGAGCGCAATGGCCGTCGCGGCGGCCAGCGTGATGCCCTTGTAGGCCGGGCCGAACAATCCGTCGCACTTCACGCCCGATGCGTCGAGAGCCTGCGCGTAGAAGCGCCCCAGGCGCCCCAGACTCTCGCCGTCGTGGAAAAGCCCGGCGTTGAAGAAGTACGGCGTGCGTCGTCCCGCCTTGGTCACGAATTCACCGAAACGTAGCACTTCGCGTGCCAAGCAAAACGCAAGGAACTCCTGGCGGAAATCGCTCATGGCAACTGACCCCGGTCGATCGTGCCGCCGAGTATAGCGGTGCGCCGTTCGTTCCCGCCGCGGCGCCGCCCATCGCTCGTGTACACTCGCCGCCGATCGTCGATCCTCCTTTCGCGCAGCACCCGCTTCCCGCACGAATTCCGCCGTACGCGATGCGCGTCATCACCCTGAACGTCAACGGCCTGCGCTCCGCCGAGCGCAAGGGCTTCTCGCGCTGGCTCGTGCGCGCCGAGCCCTGGGACGTCGTGTGCGTGCAGGAGATCAAGTGCCAGGAGGCCGATGTGCCGCGCTCGCTGCGCGCGCCGCGCCGCGCGCACGCCTCGTTCCATCCGGCGGCGCGCAAGGGGTACAGCGGCGTCGCCATCTACTCGAAGGTGCCGCACGTCTCCGCCGCGGGCTTCGGGACGGACGAATTCGACCGCGAGGGCCGCTTCCTCGAAGCGGACTTCGGCGCGCTGTCGATCATCAGCGTCTACCTGCCGTCGGGCTCGAGCGGACCGCACCGGCAGGCGTCGAAATATCGCTTCCTCGATGCCTTCCTTCCCCATCTGACGACGCTCGTCAGGCGCGGCCGCGAGGTGATCCTCTGCGGCGACTGGAACATCGCGCACCAGCCGATCGACCTGCGGAACTGGCGCGCCAACCGGAAGAACTCCGGCTTCCTTCCCGAAGAGCGCGCGTGGCTCTCGCGCGTGTTCGACGAGCTTGGCTTCGTCGACGTGTTCCGCCGCGTCGACGCGCGGCCGGACCAGTACACGTGGTGGTCGAACCGCGGGCAGGCCTGGGCGAAGAACGTGGGGTGGCGGATCGACTACCAGATCGCGACGCCGAAGATTGCCGCGACGGCGCGCGCGGTATCGATCTACCGGAACCGCCGCTTCTCCGATCACGCGCCGCTGACGGTCGACTACGACTTCGCGCTCCTGCCGCCACCCGCCGCGGGACGGCCGGCGACGGCCGCCGCGCGCGGGCCCGCGAAGGCCGGCGAGGCGGCAGCCGCTGATGCTGCGCGTCGTCGGCCTGACGCTCGCCCGCGGCACCAAGCGCCTGCTCGAAGGCGCGAGCCTCGCGCTGCATGCAGGACACAAAGTGGGCCTGATCGGCGCGAACGGCGCGGGCAAGTCGAGCCTGTTCGCCGCGATCCGCGACGAGCTGCTGCCGGATGCCGGTGCGATCGAGCTGCCGGCGGCGTGGGCGCTGGCGTACGTCGCGCAGGAGACCCCCGCGGTCGACACGCCGGCGATCGAGTACGTGATGGACGGCGATCGCGAGCTCCGTGCGATCGAGCACGCGCTGGCCGCCGCGGCCGCCGATCACAAGGCGGCGCACGCCGACGACGCCACGACGCACGGCGCCGCGCTGGCCGAATTGCATCATCGCTTCGAGGCGATCGACGGCTACAGCGCACGCGCGCGCGCCGCCACGCTGCTCGCCGGCCTGGGCTTCGACGAGTCGCAGCAGGGCGATCCGGTCGCCCGCTTCTCGGGGGGATGGCGGATGCGCCTCAACCTCGCGCAGGCGCTGATGGCGCGCTCCGACCTGCTGCTGCTCGACGAGCCGACCAACCATCTCGACCTCGACGCCGTGCTGTGGCTCGAGGACTGGCTCGCGCGCTATCGCGGCACCCTGCTGCTCATCACGCACGATCGCGACTTCCTCGATGCCGTCGTCGACACGATCGTGCACGTGGACGAGCGCAAGCTCCGCGCGTACGGAGGGAACTACAGCCAGTTCGAGCGCGAGCGCGCGCTGGCGCTGGCGCAGCAGCAGGCCGCGTTTGCCCGGCAGCAGCGCCAGATCGCGCACCTGAAGTCGTTCGTCGATCGCTTCCGCGCGAAGGCGACCAAGGCCAAGCAGGCGCAAAGCCGGATCAAGGCGCTCGAGCGCATGGAGCTGATCGCCGCCGCGCACGTCGACAGCCCGTTCGACTTCGCCTTCCCGCCGGCCGGCGCCTCGGCGCGCCAGCTGGTGCGGCTGGACGACGCGACGCTCGGCTACGAGCAGCGGCCCCCGGTGCTCGAGGGCGTCGACTGGGGCATCCTCGCCGGCGCACGCATCGGGCTGCTGGGTCCCAACGGCGCCGGCAAGTCCACGCTGCTCAAGTCGCTGGCCGGCCTCCTCCCGCTGCGCGGCGGCGAGCGCTTCGCCACCGAGAAGCTGCGGCTCGGCTATTTCGCCCAGCATCAGGTCGAGCACCTGCGCGAGGACGCCTCGCCGCTGCAGCATCTGCAGTGGCGCGAGCCGGCGACGCGCGAGCAGGCGCTGCGCGACTACCTGGGCGGCTTCGACTTCCGCGGCGACATGGCGACGACGCCGGTCGCCCACCTGTCGGGCGGGGAGAAGGCGCGGCTCACCCTTGCGCTGATCGTGCGCGAGGCGCCCAACCTGCTGCTGCTCGACGAGCCGACCAACCACCTCGACATCGAGATGCGCGAGGCGCTGACCGAGGCGCTGCAGGATTACGACGGGGCGCTCGTCGTCGTCGCGCACGACCGCCACCTGCTGCGCGCGACGACCGACGAGCTGTGGCTCGTCGCCGAGGGCGCCGTGGCGCCGTTCGACGGCGATCTCGACGATTACCGCGACTACGTGCTGACGCGCCGGCGCCGTACCCGCGACGAGCCGCGCGCCGGCGACGCCGAGGCGCCGCGCGCGGGCGACCGCAAGGCGCAGAAGCGCGCGGAAGCCGCCGCGCGCCAGCGGCAATTCGACACGCGCAAACCGTACCTCGCGCGCCAGGCGGCGCTGGAACGGGAAATGGAGACGCTCGCGGCCGAGAAGGCGGCGCTCGATACCTGGCTCGCGAGCCCCGACGCCTACGCGGAGATGGCGCGCGACGCGCTGAAGACGGCACTGGCGCGCCAGGGCGAGATCACCTGGGCGCTCGCGCGGCTCGAAGCGGAATGGCTGGAGATCGAGGAGTCGCTCGGGGGTCAGGTCGCGCGGTAGAAGAGGTACAGGCCGAAGCCCAGGGTGTCGCGGCCCCAGCGCAGATACCCGTCGCGCCACTTGCGGATGCGCTCGAGCATCGCCGGGATGTCGGCATCGTCGGGCTGCTCGCTCGCGTAGCGCTCGATCGAGCGGCAGTATTTCCACTCGTATTCGTCCCACTCGTCCTGCGACGCGGTCGTCGCGTGCATCGGCACCAGCCCGGCCTCGATGCCCGCCTGGACGTTGCCGCGGTGATCGGTGAACTCGCCCTCGCTGCCACCCAGCAGCGCGAGATACTCGGCCGGCGGCTTGGCGCGCCAGTAGCCCTCGCCGACCAGCACGTAGCCGCCGGGTCGCGTCCACGTCTTCAGCTGCCGGCAGATGCCGGCCATCCCGCCGCCGATGCCTCCGCCGCCGAGCATGACCGACAGGTGGAACGTCTCCGGGTCGGCCTGGAAGTCGCGGATGTCGACGTCGTCCAGGTGCAGCTTGGCGAGCGCCCCGGTCCACTCGGCGCGCTCGCGTGCCGCGTCGAGCATGATGGACGAATTGTCGACCGCGATGACCGTCGCGCCGAAGCGCTCGATGACGCGCAGGCCCAGCTCGGCGCGGCCGCAGCCCAGGTCGAGCACGCGCGAGGATTCCTCCAGCGGCAGCAGGTCGAGCAGCCGCTCGACCTTGGCCGCCGAGACGGGGTTCATGTAGTCGTGATCGCGGTGCGCGATCGCGCTGAATTTCTGCCGGTTCAAGGGCGTGCTGGGAGCATTCATGTCGGTTTTTCGCGCCAGGGCGCGACACGCAAGAGTAGTGCCATGCCCGGCAGCGCCAGCGCTGTGCACAACAGGAAGAAGTCGAACCAGCCGATGCGCTCGACGATCCAGCCGGTCGTCGCGCTGACCAGCGTGCGCGGCACGACGGCGAGGCTCGTGAACAGCGCGAACTGCGTCGCCGTGTAGCGGGGATTGGTCGCGCGGGCGATGTAGGCGGTGAATGCGGCCGTGCCGAGGCCGACGCCGAGCGCCTCGAACGCGATGACGCCGGCGAGCAGCAGGGTATCCGGCCGGTGGACGAAGGCGAGCCCGGCGAAGCCGAGGATCGACACGAGCTGGACGGCGCCGAACAGCCACAGCCCGCGGTTGATGCCGATCCTGACCATCCACAGGCCGCCGAGCAGGCCGCCGATCACGCTCGCCCACAGGCCGGCGTTCTTGGCGACCACGCCGATCTCGGTCTTGGTGAAGCCCATGTCGAGATAGAACGGCGTCGCCAGCGCCGTGGCCATGCTGTCCCCGAGCTTGTAGAGGAAGATGAACGCGAGGATCAGCGCCGCGCTCCGCCAGCCGTTGCGCGTCATGAACTCGCGAAACGGCTCGACGACGGCCTCGGCCAGCGTGCGCGGCCGCCCGTGCCGCGCCTGCGGCTCGCGCGCCACGAGCGTCAGCGCGAGACCGGGCAGCATGAACAGCGCCGTGATCAGGTACACGCTCGACCACGGCAGGTGGTCGGCGAGGATCAGCGACAGCGCGCCGGGCACGAGGCTCGAGATGCGGTAGGCGTTGACGTGGATCGACGTGCCGAGCCCGAGCTCCGCATCGGGCAGGATCTCGCGCCGGAACGCGTCGAGCACGATGTCCTGGCTCGCGGAGAAGAAGGCGACGGCGCTCGACAGGTACACGATCGCCCAGATGTCCTGCTGCGGATGGAGCCGGCCGAACAGCGGGATCGAGACGAGCAGCAGGATCTGCGTCACGAGCATCCAGCCGCGGCGCCGGCCGAGCAGCGGCATCGTGTAGCGATCCATCAGCGGCGACCACAGGAACTTCCACGTGTACGGCAGCTGGATCAGCGTGAAGAAGCCGATCGTCTTGAGATCGACGCCTTCGGTGCGCAGCCATGCGGGCAGCAGGTTGATCAGCAGGTACAGCGGCATCCCGGACGAGAAGCCGGTGAACACGCAGATCAGCATCCGCCGGTTGAACAGCGCCTGGCGCCACGTCTCGCGCGGCGGCGGCACGGCGGGAGCGGTCGCAGACGACATGGCGGCACCCGCCGGCGACAGCGGCGCGGCCGGCGGTGGGTCCCGGGCAGGACGCGCACTGTCGTTCATCGGTCGATTCTAACGTTGCGCAGCTGCGCGGCGGAGAGTTCATCATGGCATCTTCGTCCACCGCGACGCCGGGAGCCGTTCGCATCATGCACCCACCGCACCGCGCCTGCACGCCTTCCCGCCGCGCCGCGCTCGGCCTCTCGGTGCGCGAATTCTCCCAGCTCGCGCGCCTGTCGACGCCGCTGCGCATCCAGGCGTTCGTCAACGCCATCCCCATCAATCACGAAACGGGCGGCGCCACCGTGCTGTCGGTGCGCGAAGTGCTGCGCCAGCGACGCGCGCATTGCATCGAGGGCGCGTTCGTCGCCGCGTGCGCACTGTGGATCAACGGCCGGCCGCCGCTGCTCATGCACCTCGACTGCGCGCCCCACGACGATCCGCATGCGCTCGCGCTGTTTCGCACGCGCGCCGGCTGGGGGGCCATCTCGAAGTCGAACGGCGTCGCGCTGCGCTACCGCGACCCGGTCTATCGCACGCTGCGCGAGCTCGCGCTGTCGTACTTCCACGAATTCTGCGACCGGCGCGGGCGACGCACGCTGCACAGCTACTCGCGCGTGCTCGACCTGCGCGGCATCGACCCGCGGCGATGGGTGACGCGCGCCGACGCGTGCACCGACGTCGACGACACGCTCGCCGCGCTGCGGCACTATCCGCTGGTGCCGGCGCGCCGCCCGCCCGTCCTCTGGCGGCGCGATGCGTTCGAGCGCCGCGCCGCGAAGGTCGTCGAATATCCGCCGCCCGCGAAGCGCGCGCGCTAGCGACCGCTAGCCGCGCCGGAAGCGATAGATGGCGAGCTCGCCGCGCAGGTTTGGCGCGGCTGCGATGCGCCGGCCGCGCGCGAGCACGACGCGATTGAGCACGCCATAGCCGCGCTCGGCGAGGAAGCGGTCGAAGTCCGCGACCGTGCACAGATGGATGTTCGGCGTGTCGTACCACTGGTAGGGCAGGCTCCGCGACACCGGCATGCGGCCGCGCAGGATCTGCAGCCGGTGCGACCAATGGCCGAAGTTGGGGAACGTGACGATCGCCTCGCGGCCCACGCGCAGCATCTCGCCCACGATCTCCTCGATATGGCGCATCGCCTGCAGCGTCTGCGAGAGCACCACGCAGTCGAACGAGGCGTCGTCGAAGCCGGCGAGCCCGCGCTCGAGGTCGCCCTGGATGACGTCGACGCCGTTGTGCACGCTGGCGAGAAACCCCCCCTCGTCGATCTCGACGCCGTAGCCGGCCACGTCGCGCGCCGCGCGCAGCGACGCCATCAGCGCGCCGTCGCCGCAGCCCAGGTCGAGCACCCGCGCGCCGGGCTCGATCCAGCCGGCGATCGTCGCGTAGTCGGCGCGCGACAGCGCGGTCCGCGACGGCGCGAGGTCCGGCGGCGGCGGCGCCGGCGTGCCGTCGGCGGCGCGCGCCGGGGCCGGGCCAGCCCGCGGCGACGCGGCTCCGGGCGCCGGCGCGAGTTCCGCCGCGATCCGCTCGAACTGCGCGCGCACGACCGCGTGGTACTGCGGGTTGTCCAGCAGGAACGCATCGTGACCGTGCGGCGCGACGATCTCCGCGTAGGTCACGCGGCTGCGGTTGCGCACCAGCGCCCTCACGATCTCGCGCGAGCGCGCCACCGGGAAGCGCCAGTCGGTGGTGAACGCCGCGACCAGGAAGCGGCACGTCGCCGGCGCGAGCGCGCGGGCGAGGTCGCCGCCGGTCGCGCTGGCGGGATCGAAGTAGTCGAGCGCCTTGGTGATGCGAAGGTAGGTGTTCGCGTCGTAGTACTCGGCGAATTTCTCGCCCTGGTAGCGCAGGTACGACTCGATCTGGAATTCGGGCGCGAACGAGAAGTTCTTGCCCTCGCGCAGCTGGCGGCCGAACTTCACCTCCATCTGCTCGTCGGACAGGTACGTGATGTGGCCGATCATCCGCGCCACGCGCAGGCCGCGCCGCGGCTTGACGCCATGCGCCTCGAACTGGCCGCCGAAGAAGTCCGGGTCGGTGAGGATCGCCTGTCGCGCGACCTCGTTGAAAGCGATGTTCTCCGCCGAGAGGTTGGGCGCGGCCGCGATCACCAGCGCGTGGCCGATGCGCTCCGGATAGCGGGTGGCCCAGGCGAGCGCCTGCATGCCGCCGAGGCTCCCCCCCATGACCGCCGCCCAGCGCCCGATGCCGAGCCGGTCGGCCAGACGCGCCTGCGCGTCGACCCAGTCCTCGACCGTGACCATCGGGAAGTCCGCGCCGTAGGGCGCTCCGGTCGCCGGGTTCGGCGACAGCGGCCCGGTCGAGCCGAAGCAGCTGCCGAGATTGTTGACGCCGACGACGAAGAAGCGGTCGGTGTCGAGCGGCTTGCCGGGCCCGATCATGTTGTCCCACCAGCCGACGTTGTCCGGCTCGTCGGCGTACACGCCCGCGACATGATGCGATGCGTTGAGCGCATGGGCGACCAGCACGGCGTTGCTGCGCTCGGCGTTCAGCGTGCCGTAGGTTTCATACGCGAGCTCGAAGCCCGCCAGCGTCCGGCCCGAGGCAAGCGGCAGCGGGGCGTCGAAGCGCTCGACCGCCGGCGTGACGACACCCACGCTGCGCGCGGCGGCGGCGGTCGGTGAATCGGAACCCCCGGTGGTGGCGGAAAAGGACGGCACGCACGACCCCGACAAAAAAATCCCGGCCCCGCTTTCGGCCGGGTCGGGTTTCGGGGGAGGCGCCTCCCGGTGAATCCCCACCGCTTTAGCCGTATTTGTTACGCGCCCGCAAGCTGGGTCAAATCGGCGCGAAGGGGGATTCTAGCCTTGGGCGGCCCGGCGGGAAACTGGCGTGCGCAAATGCAGCGGCCGGGGGCGCGACCGGGCCGGGATCGCCCGGCGCGGTCCTGCCCCGGGGCGCGCCGCTCGTCGGCTGTTTATGCCAATGGCATAGACAGCTCCTACACTTGCGGTCCGGGACGCACCCACGCCGACCCGGAACCGCCATGCTCCTGCGCCTGTTCTTCGTCGTCCTGCTCATCGTCGCCGCCACCGTGACCGCGTCGCTCGCGATGGCGCAGAGCGCCGCGCGCGGCGCGACCTTCTACCGGTCGTTTCCCGCGTCGTGCTCGGACTGTCACGGCGACGACCCGAAGAAGGATCAGTATGCGGGCTCGCCGGCCGGCGGCGTGCGCTCGGGCGCGAACCGGCCCGACCTCATCGCCGGCGCGATCACGACGCCCGGCGCCTACACCGACGGCAAGACCGACATGTTCGACCTGCTGTACCCGATCTACATCCAGAATCCCTCGACGTGGGACGGCATGATCGCGGACATCGCCGCCTACCTGGCCGAGGTCTTCGCGCCCGGATCGCCGCCGCCCGCGGGCCCGCCGGACGAGCCGGAGACCGTCGCGGTGCAGGAGTTCCACCACGCCGTGTTCGACCACTACTTCATCACGGCGAACCCCGACGAGATCGCGAAACTCGCGGGCGGCTTCTTCGCGGGCTGGCAGCCGACCGGACGATCGTTCAACGTGTACGCGTCGGCGGAGGCGCCCGCCGGGGCGGCTGCCGTGTGCCGTTTCTTCAGCACGGCGTTCGCGCCGAAGAGCTCGCACTTCTACGCGCCCTCGCCGGCGGAGTGCGCGATCGTCAAAGAGAACGCGGACTGGGCGTTCGAGGGCGAGGTGTTCAGCGTGCCGCCGGCGAATCCCGAGGGGTCGTGCCCGCCGGCGACCGTGCCCGTCTACCGCCTCTACAACGACGGCCAGGGCGCGGCGCCGAACCACCGCTACACGACCGACGCCGCCGTGCGTGCGCAGATGATCGCGCAGGGGTGGGTGCCGGAGGGCAACGGCGCGCTCGGCGTCGTCATGTGCTCGCCGCGCTAGCGGGGCGGGCCGGGCGTACAATCGGCGCGGCTGCAACGCAGTTTCCCCCTGCCACGGCCGGCCGCCCGGCCGCCGTTCCTCCCGACCGCAGCGCAACCGCGAGGAGACCTTGTGAAGATCTACTATCACCCGGCGTCGACGACCAGCCGCCCGATCATGCTGTTCGCCGCGGACAGCGGCATCGACGCCGATTTCCAGGTCGTGGACCTGTTCGCCGGCGAGCACTACAAGCAACCCTACGAAGCGATCAATCCCAACCACCTCGTGCCCGTCCTCGAGGACGGCGATTTCCGGCTGACCGAGAGCTCAGCGATCCTCAAGTACCTGGCCGACAAGGCCGGCTCGCCGGCGTACCCGAAGGACCTGCAGGCGCGCGCGCGGGTCAACGAGCGCATGGACTGGATCAACACGCAGGTGTGCCGCGACTTCGCGTACGGCTTCGTCTACCCGCAGATCTTTCCGTTCCACAAGCGCCGCAGCGACGAGGCGCAGGACGCGACGCTCGCGTGGGGCAAGGAGCGCGCGCAGGCATGGCTCAAGGTGCTCGACGAGCACATCCTGGGACCGGGGAACGCCTACCTGTGCGGCGATCGCGATCACCCTCGCCGACTACTTCGGCGCGCCGTTCGTGGCGCTCGGGCACGTCGTGCGCAGCGACTTCGCCGCGTATCCGAACGTGCAGCGCTGGCTCGGCCGCATGCAGGCGCTGCCGAACTGGAAGAAAGTGAACGAGGCGATCGACGGCTTCGCCGCCTCGCTCAAGGACGCGCCGCTGCAGCCGGTCTGACCCCGGGTCCGCGGGCGAGCTAGAGCTCAGAAGCTCTTCGTGATGCCGACGGCGATCCATCGCGCGGAGAACGGCAGGATGCCGGCGCTGCCGCTGCCGAAGCTGCGCCATTCCGGGCGCTGCTGGTAGTACGAGAACGAGACGTCCGCGACGACGCCGTCGGCGAACTGCCGCTCCAGCTTAATCGCCAGCGTGAACGCGCCGTACGCGGCGAGCCGGTTGTCCGCCGTGTACGGCTGCCCGGGCACGAAGCCGTTGCCGAGCGGCGGGCCGTAGAAGAAGTCAGCGGCGCGACTGCGTGTGGTAGCGCAGCAGGGGCGTCACCGTGAATTGCGCCGGCAGCGGCTGGAACCAGGCGGCCTCGACCATGTTCGAATCGTCGCCGAACGAATCGTCGATGTAGCGGTACGCGAGCCTGAGCGTTGCGTCGGCCACCGGCACGTACTGGTTGAACCGGGTGAGCCACGCGAGCGTGCGCCGGTGGTCCGGCCGCTCGTCGCCGAGCTTGTAGGGATCGTCGTAGTAGCCGTGGCCGGTCGCGTAGGTGATGTTCGACTGGACGATGGCGCCGGCATTGAGCACCTGCGTGATGCCGAGCAGGAACTCGAGCGTGTCGCGCTTGTTGTCGGGCGGCTGCGGCCGATCGGTCGGATAGATCCGGTCGCCGGCGAAGCCCACGCTGAACGCGAACGTGCGATTGCGGTCCTCGGTCCACGTCCGCAGCTCGACCGCGCCCGCGCGCGAAATGTAGTCGCGCTCGTGCGAGTACGCGCCGCCGACGCCGAGCGCGTAGCGATCGAAGTACTTCGTGACCTTGACGTCGCCTGCCGTGCGGTAGTCGGTGACGCCGAGCCCCGACGCGCCGGACAGCGTATTGAACGCGACCGGCGAGGCGCCCGACATCGCGTCGTACACGACCGTTCCTTCGAGCGCGAGCGTCTCGGACAGCGGCTTCTGGACGTAGAGCGAGGGGCTCCTGACCGTCATCCGGTCGGCGCCCGGCTGCCAGTCGCGGTAGTCGAAGTAGCGCAACGACAGCGTGGTGTGATCGGGCGCGGACTGCGCGGCGGCGACCCCCGGCAGGATGCCCGGCAGCGCCAGCGCCGCCGAGAGCAGCCGGTCAGTTGCAGCCACAGCCGCCGCCGCCGACGCCGTACCCGCCGGCCGCGCCCTCCTTGCTCGTGTAGACGTGCTGGTTCATCCGCGCCTCGAGGGCGTCGGGCTCGAACTGCATCTCCGGCCTGGCGAGCTCGCCCTTTTCCCAGGGCTTCGGCGGGTCGAACGTGGCGCAGCCCCCGAGCGCCGCCGTCGCGCACAGCAGCAGCATCGCGCGCCGCGCGCAGCGCCCCGACGCGGCGGCCATCTACTTCGCCCCGAGCATCGCGCGCACCTGCGCCTCGAGCTCGACGGCGCGCTCGTCGCGGAAGCCCTGCTCGACGGCGACCACCCGGCCGTTCGCGTCGATCAGGTACGAGCTCGGCATGCCCTTGACGCCGTAGGCGGCGGGCGTGGCGCCGCCCGGGTCGTAGACCACGGTGAAGGCGGCCGGGGTGCCGGAGAGGAAGCGCTCGGCATCGCTGCGCTTCTTGTCGACGTTGATCGCGACGATGGCGAATCCCTGGTCGCCGTACTTGCCCTGCATGGCGTTCATCCAGGGAAACGAGCGCCGGCACGGTCCGCACCACGAAGCCCAGAAGTCCACGTAAACGACCTTGCCATGCAGCGCCGCGAGACTCACCGCATCGCCCGCGGCGGTGGGAAGCGAGAACGCGGGCGCGGCGTCCCCCGTGACGGCGGCCCGCGCGGGGACGAGGCACAGCGCGGCGAACAGCGCGAGGAAGAGGCGGCGCATCAACGCGGGAACAGCGGCACGGCCGCGGGCATTCCCGCGCGCGGGTTCAAGCGTTCAGCCGATCGAGCAATGCACGCAGCTTCTGCGGATCGTCGGCGCGGCGGATGCGCTCGACGATCGGCCGCGCGGCCGCGCAGTCGCTCTGCAGCACCCGCTGCTTGACGGCAAGGAGGTGCGCCGGATGCATCGAGAAGTGCGTTAGGCCCATGCCGAGCAAAAGGCGCGTCAGCTCGATCTCGCCCGCCATCTCGCCGCAGACGGCGATCGGCCTTTTCGCCTTCGCCGCCTGCGCGATCGCCTGCGCGATCAGGCGCAGGATCGCCGGGTGCAGCGGGTCGTAGAGGTGCGACACGGCCTCGTCCGCGCGATCGACCGCGAGCGTGTACTGGATGAGGTCGTTGGTGCCGATCGACAGGAAATCGAGCTTCTTCAGGAAGGCGCCCATCGCCAGCACCGCCGCGGGAATCTCGATCATCCCGCCCACAGGCACGTTCGGGTTGAACGGCGTGCCCTGCTCGCGCAGGCTCTCCTTGGCGCGCGCGATCATCGCCAGCGTCTGGTCGATCTCGCCCGCCGACGCCAGCATCGGCACGAGTATCTGCACGTTGCCGTAGTGCGAGGCGCGCAGGATCGCGCGGAGCTGTGTCAGGAAGAGCCGCGGCTCGGCGAGGCAGAAGCGGACGGCGCGCAGGCCGAGCGCGGGATTGGGCGCGACGCGCGACAGGCCCTCGAGGCTGTCGGCCTGCTTGTCGGCGCCGAGGTCGAACGTGCGGATGGTCACCGGCTTCTTGTCCATGCCTTCCGCGACGGCGCGGTACGCCTCGAACTGCTCCTCCTCGGTCGGCAGCGCATCGCGGTTCAGGAACAGGAACTCGGAGCGGAACAGGCCCACGCCCGCCGCGCCGTTCTCGATCGCCTGCGCGAGGTCGTCGGGCAGCTCGATGTTGGCCATCAGCTCGACCCGCACGCCGTCGAGCGTCTCCGCGGGCTTGGTGCGCAGCCGCTTCAGCTTCTGGCGCGCGAGATCGAACTCGTTCTGCTTGAGGCGATACTCGGCCAGCACCGCGCGGTCGGGATTGACGATGACGACGTGGTTGCCGCCGTCGACGATCAGGAGCTCGCCGTCGCGGATCAGCGCGCGCGCGTTGTGCGTCGCGACCACCGCGGGCACGTTCAGGCTGCGCGCGACGATCGCCGTGTGCGACGTCACGCCGCCGAGATCGGTCAGGAACGCGCCGTAGTGGTGATGCTTGAACTGGATGACGTCGGCCGGCGACAGGTCGTGCGCGACCAGGATCGTCTGCTCCTCCGCCTTCGCGGCGGGCAGCGCGCCGGGCCGACCCATCAGCCGCTTCAGCACCCGCTCGCCCACCTGCACGACGTCCGCCTTGCGCTCGCGCAGATAGGAATCCTCGATCTGGTCGAACTGCTCGACCAGCACGCCCATCTGCTGGGTGAGCGCCCACTCGGCGTTGCAGAGCTGCTCGGCGATGATCCGCTTCGGCGCCTCGGACAGCGTCGCGTCGTTGAGGATCATCCAGTGCACGTCGAGGAACGCGCCGAACTCGCCGGGCACGTCGCCGGAGGTGAGCGCGTTGTGCAGCCCTTCGAGCTCGCGCTGCACCTCCCGTACGGCGAGGGTGAAGCGCTCGACCTCCGCCGGCACCTGCCGCGCGGAGATCGCGTAGTGCGCGACCTCGAGCGTCGCGTGCGAGACGAGCTGCGCGCGCCCGATGGCGATGCCGCTGGAGACGCCGACGCCGTGGAGCGCGAAGCTCACCATGGCGCGCGGCCGGGGCGCGTGTCGCCGCGTTGCGACACGCGGCGGCACGAACGGATCAGGCGGGGGCGGCGAGGCCCCGCGTGAGGAGGCCGATCATGGCGCTCATGGCCGCGGACTCGTCCGGTCCGTCGGTCTCCACGCGCACGAGGCCGCCCATCCCCACCGCCAGCAGCATGACGGAGACGATGCTGCGCGCGCTCGCCCGGCGGCGGCCGTAGACGAGCGCGACGTTGCAGCGGAAGCGCGAGGCAAGCGCGACGACGCGGGCGCACGCACGGGCGTGCAGGCCCAGGTGATAGGTAATCTCGATCAGGCGGGTTTGCATGGGAGCGCTCGTCGGGTGAAGAAGAATCGCGGTCCCCGCAGGGCCGGGACCTTGTATTGAGCCGCCGCGGCATCGTTTGGTTCCGCCCGTTTTATGACATTTGAATGAGGCGTTGTAGCCGTTTTGTCGCCGTACGGCTACCCCCCTTCGCCGAAGCAGTCGCCGATGAGCGCGCAGATCGCGTCCATCGCCTGCGCCTCGTCGGGGCCGTCGATCTCCAGCGTGACCTTCGACCCCTTGCCCGCTGCCAGCATCATCACGCCCATGATGCTCTTGGCGTTCACCTTGCGGCCGTTGCGGGAGATCTGGACGTCGCTCTGGAACTTCGCGGCGAGCTGCGTCAGCTTGGCGGACGCGCGCGCGTGCAGCCCCAGCTTGTTGACGATCTCAACCTCGCGCTGGTGCATACACGGGATCCACCTCGACATGCATGACACCCTCGCAGCCCCCCGAGATCGCCTTCTTGACGAGGGTGTCCATGCCGCGCGTCCGATACGTGAACGCGCGTACCAGCATCGGCAGGTTGACGCCGGCGATCAGCTCGACGCGGCCGGGCTTGACGAGCTTGCCCGCGAGGTTCGACGGCGTGGCGCCGAAGATGTCCGAGAACACGACGACACCGTCGCCGGCATCCAGTCGCTCGACCGCCGCCCGCGCGCCCGGCAGCAGCTGCAGCGGATCGTCGGTGGCGGCGACGGACATCACCTCGAACTGCGGGGGACGGGCGCCGAGGACATGGGTGACGGCCTTGACCAGGCTGTCGCCCAGGCTGTCGTGCGCGACGATCAGGACGCCGATCATGGTATGCACCGCGGCGCCGGAGCCGCGGTCCGAAAATGGTAGCACGCGACCACCCTAGGGCGGGTTACCGCCGGCCGGGCGCATCCGGGTGAGGGATTACTTCGCGCCGCACGCCTTCACCAGCGCGTCGGCGAACAGGCCGCCCACGTCGAACCCGGTCTGCTCGGCGATCTCCACGAAGCAGGTCGGGCTGGTCACGTTGATCTCGGTGAGCGAATCGCCGATGACGTCGATGCCGACGACCAGCAGGCCGTCGTCCCACAGCGGCTTCGCCAGCGCTTCGCCGATCGCCCGGTCGCGCGCGGTCAGCGGCCGCGCCACGCCGCGGCCGCCGGCGGCCAGGTTGCCGCGCGTCTCGCCGGGCTTGGGAATGCGTGCCAGGCAGAACGGCACCACTTCGCCGGCGATCAGCAGGATGCGCTTGTCGCCGTCGACGATCTCCGGCAGGTAGCGCTGCGCCATGACCGTGCGCGCGCCCTGCTGCGACACGGTCTCGACGATGACGTTGCGGTTGGGGTCGCCCTCGCGGACGCGGAAGATCGACACGCCCCCCATGCCGTCGAGGGGCTTGACGATCACGTCCTCCTGCTCGTCGATGAACGACGCGATGCGGCCGGCGTCGCGCGTGACGATCGTCGGCGGCGTCCAGTCGGTGAACCGGGAAATCGCCATCTTCTCGTTGTTGTCGCGGATCGCCCGCGGATCGTTGTACACGCGCGCGCCCTCGCGCTGCGCCGCTTCCAGCACGTACGTCGAGTAGACGTACTCCATGTCGAACGGCGGGTCCTTGCGCATCAGCACCGCGGCGAAGTCCTTGAGCGCGCGGTCCTCGGGCTCCTTCGCCGGCGTGTACCAGTCATGGTCGTCGGCGTGCAGCGCGAGGCGCACGGCGCGCGCCTTGGTCGCGCCGTCCTCCCACCAGACGTCGGCCTGCCCGAGGGCATAGACGGCGTGGCCGCGCGCCGCCAGCGCGCGCATCATCGCGATGCTCGAGTCCTTGTAGGCCTTGAGATGCGGCAGCGGGTCGAGGATGAAGGCGAAATCCATGGCGGGCGTCCCGGCGGGACCGTCATGCTAACCGATTCGCGCAGGCGAGCGCGCCGGGCGTCAGCGCCCGGTGAAGCCGTAGTGGCGCAGCATTTCCTGCGCCGGCGCGCCGCGCAGAAACTCGATGAACGCACGCGCGGTGGCCTCGTCGGCGCTCGCGCGCACGATCGCGGCGGGGTAGCGCACGGGCCGCACGGTGGGCACCGCGAACGCGACCCGGACGCGGTCGCCGACGATCGCCGCGTCGGTGGCATAGACGAAGCCGGCGTCCGCCTCGCCGCCGATGACCCGGTCCCGCACCTCGCGCTCGCCGGCCGCCAGGACGAGCTTCGGCTGCAGCGGCGCAAAGAGCTGGGCCCGCTCGAGCGCGCCTTTGGCGTACCGGCCCGACGCGACGGACGCGGGGTTGGCCAGCGCCACGCGCTCGAGGTGCGCCAGGTCGGCGAGCCTGGCCGGCGGCGCCGCGGCCTTGGCCGCCACGATGACGACCAGGCGATTGAGCGCGACGTCGCGACGCGAGCCGGCAAGCATCAGCGGCTCGATGCGATCCATGAGCTCGTCGTCGGCCGGAATGAACACGTCGATCGCGGCGCCGCGGACGATGTCGTCGATCACCGCGTCGCCGGCGCCGAACTGCAGCTGCACGCGGGTGTCCGGATGCGCGGCCTCGAACTCGCGCGCAATGGGCTGCAGCGCGACCGCCAGGCTTTCCGACGCGGCCACGACGAGGTCCGCGGCCCGGGCAGGGACCGCCGCGAAGGCGAGGACGAGCGCGACCCCGGCGGCGGCGGCGCGCATCAGTCGGCGAGGAGGCGGGTCAGGGCGGCCAAGTCGGCAGCGCCCGCGCGCGCGGCCTTCGCCTCCACGGCGCGGTAGCGCCGCACGACGTCGGCGCCGAGCGTGGTCAGGTGCGTGCCGCCGCCGCGCGATCCGCCGGCCTCGGCATCCACGACCGGTGCGCGGAAACAGCGGTTCATCGTGTCGACGAGCAGCCACGCCCTTCGATACGACATCCCCAGCGACTTCGCCGCCGCGGTGATCGATCCGGTCGTCCCGATCGCCTCGAGGAGGTCGATCTTGCCGGGGCCGACGGCGATGTCGGCGCCCTTGGTGATGCGCAGGCGGAACTGGATGACGGGGGCAACGGCCAATTCGTGCTTTCGCGGAAGAAGGGTCCCGCATTGTGGCGGTTTGCGGCCGGCGGCAAAAGCAGGCGACGTCACGCAACCGTGCCGCCGCGCGCCGGTCCGGTCCCCGCCGCCGGCGCCGGCGCCGGCGCCGCGAAGCGCGACAGCGCAAACGCAGCGGAGTCGAACAACGGCGCGCGGTCGTCGGCGAGGTCCGCGAGCACCTCGCCCAGCGCCGCCGAATGCTTGAAGCCGTGCCCCGAGCACGGCGAGGCCACGATCACGTTGCGCATCTGCGGGTGACGGTCGACGACGAAGCCGAAGTCAGGCGTGACCGTGTACAGGCACGTGGCCGCGCGCACGCAGCGCGGCGCCACCGCCGGGAAGTACGGCGCCACGTAGTCCGCATGCATGGCGGCGATCTCGGCCGGCGCGACGTCGCGCGCGACGGCGTCCGGCGTGGTCGTGGCGGCGAAGGACTCGGTGGCGATCTTGATCCCGCCGCGCGGTCCATCGATGGCGGGAAAGCCGTAGATCGAGTGGGGCTTGCCGGTCAGCTCCCAGATGAACGCCGGGAAGCGCGGCGGCTCGAACGGCGCGATCGGCCCGTCGACGTCGAACCAGAACAGCACCTGCCGATGGACGGCGAAATGCCGCGCGAGAGCGGCATCGAGCAGCGCCGGCAGCCACGGTCCCGCGGCGACGACGAGCGTGCCCGCCGCGTACGTCGCGCGGTCGGTGCGGACGGCCACGCCGCCGGGGCGGGCGTCGAACGCCAGCACGGTCTCGCCGCCATGGACGCTCGCCCCATGACGTTGCGCCATGCCAAGCTGCGCGCGCACGCAGGCCTCGGGACGCACGAAGCCTGCGCCCGGCTCGAAATACGCCCGCTCGTCGTCGCGCACGCGAAACGCCGGGAAGCGCGCGCGAAGGGCGGCCGCATCGAGCATCGTGTGCGCGACGCCGTGGCGCTGCGCGGCGGCGAGCGTGTTGTCGAAGAAGCCGCGGACGTGCGTGAAAGCCGTCGCGCCGCTCCCCGACAGCACGAGCAGCCCGCAGGCCTCGAGCAGCCGCTCGCCGGTCGCGCGCTCCAGTTCCCGCCAGATCGCGTGCGAGCGGATCGCCAGCGGCGAATAGTGCGCACCTTCGCCGATGGCGCAGCGCGTGATCCGCGTATCCCCGTGCGACGACCCGTGGTCGTGCGGCGGGTGGAAGCGGTCGAGCCCGAGCACGCGCCGCCCGCGCTTCGCCGTCTGGTACAGCGCGGCGCTGCCCGTCGCACCCAGCCCGACGACGATGACGTCGAAGGCAGCCATGGCCGGCGATGTTAGCGCACGGCGTCGCGGCGCGTTGCCCGAACGCCGCGACCCGGACACAATGCGCGCGTGCCGCTGGCTGGGGAGGGATCGGATGAACGCACCGGGCGATGCGCCGTACTTTCCGAAGTGGACGGTGCGGACCGACGGCGTCGTCGCGCCGGACGAGCGCCTCCCGGCCGGCGCGACGATCGCGCTCGGCCTCCAGCATGTCGTCGCCATGTTCGGCGCCACGGTGCTCGCGCCGCTGCTCATGGGGTTCGATCCGAACGTGGCGATCCTGTTCTCGGGCATCGGCACGCTGATCTTCTTCGTCGTCGTCGGCGGCCGCGTGCCGAGCTACCTGGGCTCGAGCTTCTCGTTCATCGCCGTGGTGATCGCCGCCACCGCGTACGCGGGCAGCGGCCGCAACGCGAACCTGGGGGTCGCGCTGGGGGGCATCGTCGCCGCCGGCGCGCTCTACGCGGTGATCGGCCTGGTCGTGATGGCCGTCGGGTACGCGTGGATCGAGAAGCTGATGCCGCCGGTGGTGACCGGCTCGATCGTCGCCGTCATCGGCTTGAACCTCGCGCCGATCGCGGTCAAGGGCATCGCCGGCAGCGCGCTCGACACGTGGACCGGCATCGCGACGATCGTCGCGGTGGGCCTCGTCGCCGTGCGCGCACCCGGGCTCGCCCGCCGCCTGCCGATCCTGCTCGGCGGACTCGCCGGCTACCTCGTCTACGCGCTGTGCGCCAACGTGCTCGGCCTGGGCAAGCCGATCGACTTCGCCGGCGTCGCCGGCGCAGCGTGGATCGGCTGGCCGAACTTCACCGCGCCGGCGTGGAGCGCGCCGGCGATGGCGCTGATCGCCCCGGTGGCGATCGTCCTGGTCGCCGAGAACCTCGGGCACGTCAAGGCGGTCGCGGCGATGACGGGCCGCAACCTCGATCCGTACCTCGGCCGCGCCTTTTTGGGCGACGGCATCGCGACCGTCGTTGCCGGCTTCGGCGGCGGGACCGGCGTGACGACGTACGCCGAGAACATCGGCGTGATGGCGGTGACGAAGATCTACTCGACGCTGCTGTTCGTCGTCGCCGCGCTGGCCGCGATCGTGCTGGGCTTCTCGCCGAAGTTCGGCGCGCTGATCATGACCATTCCCGGCCCGGTGCTGGGCGGGCTGTCGATCGTCGTGTTCGGCCTGATCACCGCGACCGGCGGCCGGATCTGGGTGCAGAACGGCGTCGATTTCTCCCGCGCGCGCAACCTCGTCACCGCCGCCGTGACGCTCACCGTCGGGGCCGGCGACCTCGCGCTTCGCCTCGGCGGCTTCACGCTGGGCGGCATCGGCACGGCGACGTTCGGCGCGATAGTTTTGTATCAACTGTTCCGCGACGGCGGCGAATGAGAGTCCTCCTGCTGCTGGCGCTGGCGCTCGTCGCCGCGCCCTGCCACGCTGCGGGCGAGCCGCGCACGCTGCGCGTCGCGTTCGCGATCGCCGAGACGAGCTTCGATCCCGCGTTCGCGTCCGACGCCGCGTCCGACAGCATCATCGCCAACGTGTTCGACGCGGCGCTCGACTACGATTACCTCGCGCGGCCGGTCAGGCTCGTTCCGCGCGCGCTCGAGGCCATGCCCGTCGTGCAGGACGGCGGCGGGGTCTACACGCTCAAGGTCAGGAAGGGCATCTTCTTCACGCCCGATCCCGCGTTCAAGGGCAAGCCGCGCGAGCTCGTGGCCGCGGACTTCGCCTATTCGCTGAAGCGCATCCTCGACCCGGCCGTGCGCTCGCCGTGGAACTGGCTGCTCGACGGCAAGCTCGAAGGCGCCGACGCGCTGGCCGCGGCAGCCGCCAGGACGGGACGGCTCGACTACGATGCGCCGCTCGCCGGCCTCGAAGTCGTCGACCGCTACACGCTGCGCATCCGCCTCAAGCAGCCTGATCTGCGTTTCCTGTACGTGCTCGCCATTCCCAACACGGGCGCGGTGGCGCGCGAAGTCGTCGAGGCGTACGGCAACGACGTCGGCGCGCATCCGGTCGGCACCGGGCCGTACCGGCTCGGGCGCTACGAGCGAAGCTCGCGGATCGAGCTTCTGGCCAATCCCGCCTTTCGCGACACCACGTACGCGCCCGCCGGTCCGGTGCCCGCGGCGTCGCAGGCCGTCGCGGCCGCGCTCGAGGGCCGGCGCCTGCCGCTGACGCCGCGCATCGACATCCGCATCATCGAGGAGGGCCAGGGCCGCTGGCTCGCCTTCCTCAACCGCGAGATCGATTTGCTCGAGCTGCTCCCCGCCGAGTTCACGCCGCAGGCGCTCACCGACGGCAAGCTGAAGCCCGATCTCGCGGCGAAGGGCATCCTCCACCAGCTGCTGATCCGCCCCAATGTCTCGTTCACGTACTTCAACATGGAGGATCCGCTGGTCGGCGGCTACACGCCGGAGAAGATCGCGCTGCGGCGCGCGATCAGCATGGGCTACCACCTCGAGGAGGCGATCCGCGTCCTGTACTACGGGCGCGCGCACCCGGCCAACGGCCCCATCCCGCCGGACATCGTCGGCTTCGACCCGGCGCTTCGGACCCATGCGCAGGTCTACGATCCCGCCGCCGCGCGCGCGCTGCTCGACAAGTATGGCTACAAGGACCGCGACGGCGACGGCTTCCGCGAGCTGCCCGACGGCAGGCGACTGGCGCTCGAGCGCTGGTCGTCGCCGGGATCGGCGACGCGGCAGGCCGACGAGCTGTGGCAGCGGAACATGAACGCGATCGGCCTGCGCATCGAGTTCAAGAAGGACAAGCTGCCCGAGCTGCGCAAGCTGGCGCGCCAGGGAAAGATCCCGATGCGCGGCGACGGCTGGAATGCCGACTATCCCGACGCCGAGAACTTCATGCAACTGCTGTACGGCCCCAACATCGGCCAGTCGAACCAGTCGCGCTTCAACCTGCCGCAATTCGACAAGCTCTACGACGAGGCGCGGCGACTCCCGGACTCGCCCGAGCGCACCGCGCTGTTCGACCGCATGACCGAGCTCGTCGTCGCCTACGCGCCCTGGCGGATGAGCATCAACGACCTCGAGGACACGTTCGCGCACCCCTGGGTGCGCTACTACGTGCCGCATCCGATCCGCTCGCAGGTGTGGATGTACATCGACATCGACGAGGCCGCGCGCGCGAAGGCGCGCTGAGGGGGACAGCGGATGGACCGTCGCGCCCTCGCACTTTGCACCGCCGCCCTGCTGGCGTTGCCGGCGAGCGCGGCGCCCGCCGGTTCGGCATGGACCCCGCTCGGGCCGCCGGGCGGGGTCGTCTACGCCCTGGTCGCCGACCCGACCGCGCCGCGGACGCTTTACGCAGGCGTTCACGCGGGCGGCGTGCTCAAGAGCGTCGATGCCGGGGCGACGTGGTCGGTCGCGTCGCCTGCGCTGCGCGGGTGGTCGGTGCATGCGCTCGCGCTCGACCCGGCGAATCCGCGCATCGTCTACGCGGGCACGTGGGACGCGGGCGTGTGGAAGAGCGTCGACGGCGGGGCGACATGGAAGAAGACGTTCGGCGAGCCGCGACAGGCCGCGGTCACGGGTCTCGCCGTCGATCCGCGCGATCCGCGTAACGTTTACGCCGTCGTCGACACCGGCTTCAACGACGGCGTCCATCGCAGCGCCGACGGCGGCGGCTCGTGGACGCGCAGCGTCGCCGGACTGCCGCCCAACGTGCGCCTCGTCGCGCTCGCGATCGACCCGCGCATGCCGTCGACGCTGTATGCCGGTACGCTGAGCCACGGCGTGTGGAAGAGCGTCGACGGGGCGAAGACATGGGCCGCGACCGGGGCGGAAATCGGCGAGCGCCGCGTCGACGTCATCGCCGTCGACCCGGCGCGTCCGGACATCGTGTATGCGGGCACCGACGCCGGCGTCGCCAGGAGCAGCGACGGCGGCGGCTCGTGGCAGGTGGCGACGGCGGCGCCGATGAAGGGCCGCCGCGTGCGCAGCCTCGCGATCGACCGTACCCGCCCCGACGTCGTGTGGGCCGGGCTGCCGAACCTGCTGATGCGCAGCGACGACGCGGGCCGCACGTGGCGCGCGATGACGTCGGGCGTCGAATGGATGTCGTTCACCGCGCTCGTGCTGGACCCGGTGAATCCCGAGGGCGTGACCGCCGGCACGTCGCGCGACGGCGTGATCGCCACGCGCGACGGCGGCAGGACGTGGACGGCGCCCGCCGCGAGCTTCCTCGCCACGGACGTCACGTCGATCGCCGTCGATCCGGCGGCGCCGCAGTCGATCTGGGCCGGCACGCGGCCGACCGGCGTCTTCCGCTCGCAGGACGGCGGCGCGACCTGGGCGCTCGCGAGCGACGGCCTCGACGATCGCATCGTGAACGCACTCGTCCGCGCGCCGGGCTCGCATGCGCTCTACGCGGGAACGTCGCACGGCGTCTACGTGAGCGGCGACGACGCGAAGCGCTGGACGCACGTGCGGATTGCCGGCAACGAGGACATCGTCGCGCTCGCCTTCGCTCCCGGCAATCCGCGCCGGATGTTCGCCAAGGCGCGCTTCGACGAGTTCCACCGCAGCGACGACGGCGGCGCCACGTGGACGCCGGTCGAGGCGAAGTTCGACAGCCAGAATCTCAATGGCATCTTCGGTCTCGCCGTCGTCGCCGGCACGCCGGAAACGGTCTTCGTCGCCGCGGATCGCTGGCTGTTCGAAAGCGCGCAGAACGCGACGACATTCGCCAAATGCTGCGCGTCGCTGCCGCTCGCGCGCATCCAGGCGCTGGTGCACGACCGCGCGACCGACACGCTGTATGCCGGCACGGAGCTGGACGGGGTGTGGAAGAGCGGCGACGGCGGCGCGAGCTGGAGCGCCAGCAACGCGGGCCTCGGCAAGGCGAACGTCCAGGCGCTTCTGCTCGACGGCAAGGGCGCGCTGTACGCCGCCACGTACCGGCAGGGAATCTATCGCAGCCGCAACGGCGGCACCTCGTGGACGCGGGTGGGCGGCGAGCCCCCGCATCCGGACACGATCACGCTGGCCGTCGACCCGTCGGCGCCCGATCGCCTGCTGGTGGGCACGAGCGGCGGCGCCGTCTGGCGGCTGGAGGTCGCGTCGGACGCAAGGTAGGCGCTCGCGTTCCCGGCGTCGCGCCGCCGTGCGATGATGCGCGTCCCCGGAAATCGGCCGCCCCATATACCCCGTGTTCGCCTGGTTCGAAAGCCTGGTCCAGCCGTATCCCGACGCCGTGCCGGCGACGCCGCCGCGCGGCTTCTTCGCGTTCCTGTGGGAATGCTCGCGCGGGCTGCGCGGCTACCTGCTCGCGACGACGCTGCTCACCGCGGCGATCGGCGCGTTCGAGGCGCTGCTGTTCAGCATGATGGGCCACATCGTCGACTGGCTCGGCGAGGTGAAGCCGGCGCGAGCTGTGGACGACGCAGCGCGCGACGCTGCTCCTGCTGGCGGCCGTGCTCGCCGCGAGCATGCTGCTGGTCGCGCTGCAGTCGACGATCAAGCAGCAGGCGCTGGCCGGCAATTTCCCGATGCTGCTGCGCTGGAACTTCCACCGGCTGCTGCTCGGGCAGAGCATGGGGTTCTACCAGGACGAGTTCGCCGGGCGCATCGCCACCAAGGTGATGCAGACGGCGCTCGCCGTGCGCGACGTGTGGCTGATCGTCGCCGAGCTGCTGGTGTTCGTGGTCATCTACTTCGTGACGATGCTGGCGGTGCTGGGCGGCTTCGACATGAGGCTGCTGGCGGCGTTCTTCGCCTGGGTCGTGCTCTACATCGTCACGCTGCGCTTCTTCGTGCCGCGCCTGGGCCGCGTCGCGCGCGAGCAGGCCGACGCGCGCTCGCTGATGACCGGCCGCATCACCGACGCCTACACCAACATCGCGACGGTCAAGCTGTTCTCGCACGCGCGCCGGGAGGCGGGCTTCGCGAAGGCGGCGATGCAGGAGTTCCTCGGCACCGTGCATCAGCAGATGCGCCTCGTCACCGCGTTCGAGATCGTCAACCACGCGCTGTCGATGGCCTCATCGCGGCCACCGCCGGCGTCACGCTCTAGCTGTGGACGCGAGGGCAGGTCGGCGTGGGCGCGGTGGCGGCGGCGACCGCGATGGCGCTGCGCCTCAACGGCATCTCGCACTGGGTGATGTGGGAGATGGCGGCGCTGTTCGAGCACATCGGCACCGTGCAGGACGGCATCAACACGCTCGCGCGCGTCGCACACGGTCGTCGACCGGCCCGACGCGCAGCCGCTGGTGGTGACGCGCGGCGAGATCCGCTTCGAGCGCGTCAGCTTTGCGTACGGCGGCAAGGCGAAGGTGATCGACGAGCTGTCGCTCACCATCCGTCCCGGCGAGAAGATCGGCCTGGTCGGACGCTCTGGCGCCGGCAAGTCGACGATCGTCAACCTGCTGTTGCGCTTCTACGACACCGAGGCCGGCCGCATCCTGATCGACGGCCAGGACATCGCCGGCTGCACGCAGGAGAGCCTGCGCGCGCAGATCGGCATGGTCACGCAGGACACGTCGCTTCTGCACCGCTCGGTGCGCGACAACATCCTGTACGGCCGGCCCGACGCCAGCGACGCCGACATGGCGGCCGCCGCGCGGCGCGCGGAGGCGGACGATTTCATCGCCGGCCTCGCCGACGCCAAGGGCCGCAGGGCGTACGACGCGCACGTCGGCGAGCGCGGCGTCAAGCTTTCCGGCGGGCAGCGGCAGCGCATCGCCATCGCCCGCGTGATGCTGAAGGATGCGCCGATCCTGCTGCTCGACGAAGCGACGAGCGCGCTCGACTCCGAGGTCGAGGCGGCGATCCAGCAGAGCCTGTATCGCCTGATGGAAGGCAAGACGGTCGTCGCGATCGCGCACCGGCTGTCGACGATCGCGGCGATGGACCGGCTGATCGTGCTCGACCGCGGCCGCGTCGTCGAGGAGGGCTAGCACGACACGCTGCTGGCGCAAGGCGGCCTCTACGCGCGGCTGTGGGCGCACCAGAGCGGCGGCTTCCTGCGCGACGACGACGACGGCGACGCCGTGCTGCACGGCGAAGCGAGCAACGAGGAGATGGCGGAGGCGGCGGCGCCGCATCTCGAGCCGGCGCACATCGCGCACGACCGGCTGACCGGCTCCGACCCGCCGCCGCACTAGCGGGCGGCGCGTGCCGGCGCGCCCGCCGCGCGGTCAGCCCGGCGACCCGGGCGTGCGCGCGATCGACTTCAGCCAGGGCGTCACGATGTCCATCGGCAACGGGAACACGATGGTCGAAGTGCGGTCGCCGGCGATGACCGTCAGCGTCTCGAGGTAGCGAAGCTGAATCGCCTGCGGCTCCTTGGCGAGGACGCCCGCCGCCTCGGCAAGCTTGTACGCCGCCTGCAGCTCGCCCTCGGCATGGATCACCTTGGCGCGGCGCTCGCGCTCGGCTTCGGCCTGCCGCGCGATCGCGCGCACCATCGTCTCGTTGATGTCGACGTGCTTGATCTCGACGTTGGCGACCTTGATGCCCCACGACAGCGTCTGCGCATCGAGCGCCTGCTGGATGTCGATGTTGAGCTTCTCGCGCTCGGCGAGCATCTCGTCGAGCTCGTGCTTGCCTAGCACCGAGCGCAGCGTCGTCTGCGCGAGCTGCGACGTCGCCGCCATGTAGTTCTCGACCTCGATGATCGCCTTCTGCGGATCGACGACGCGGAAATACACGACGGCGTTCACTTTCACCGAGACGTTGTCGCGCGAGATCAGGTCCTGGCTCGGCACGTCGAGCACGACGGTGCGAAGCTCGACGCGCACCATCTGCTGGATGCCCGGGATCAGGATGACGAGCCCCGGCCCCTTGACCTTCCAGAAGCGGCCGAGCTGGAACACCACGCCGCGCTGGTATTCGCGCAGGATGCGCAGCGACGACGCGACCAGGATGCCCAGCAGGACGAGCGGGACGAGCGAGGTGATCCATTGCATGTCAGGCTCCTTCGACGGCGGATACGCGCAACAGCAGTCCTTCGACCCCGGTCACGCGCACCCGCTGGCCGCGCACGAGCGGTGCGGACGCTTTCACCTGCCATGTCTCGCCGCGGATGCTGGCCCAGCCGAGGTCGGCGGCGTCGACCAGCATCTCGCCGTCCGCGCCGACCAGCGTCTGCACGCCGCTGACGATGGGACGGCGGCGCGCCGCGAGCGCCATCTTGACGACGACGAGCACGAAGCCGAGCGTCATGACCGCGAGGAAGGCGATCGCCGGCCACGCGATGCTGAACCCGGGCGCCGCGGAGTCGACCAGCATCAGCGCGCCCACGACGAAAGCGATCGTGCCGCCGATGCCGAGCGAGCCGTACGAGGGGACGAACGCCTCGGCGACGACGAACGCGAGGCCGACGAGCACCAGCGCGAGCCCCGCGTAGCTGACCGGCAGCAGGTGCAGCGCATAGAGTCCCAGCAGCAGGCAGACGGCGCCCGCCACGCCGGGAAAGACGAAGCCCGGGCTGCTGAACTCGAACACGAGGCCGTAGATTCCGACCGTCATCAGCAAAAGCGCGATCGTCGGGTTGGTGATGACGGCGAGGAAGCGCTCCTGCCAGTCCGGCGGCGCATCGATCATCGTGGCCCCCGCGGTGGCGAGCGTTTTCTCGCCGGCGGACGTCGTCACGCGGCGGCCGTCGAGCTGGCGCAGCAGGTCCGCGTCGTCCACGGCGACGATGTCGACGACGTGCTGCTGCGAGCGCCTCCTGCGCCGACAGGCTCGCCGCCTCGACCACCGCCTTCTCGCCCCATTCGGCGTTGCGCCCGCGCAATTGCGCAAGGCTGCGGATGTACGCGGAGGCGTCGGCGAACGCCTTGCGCTCGTGCACGTCCTTGGCCGCCGGCGCCGCTTTCGACTTGTCGTCCGTGGCGGCGGGCGGCGCTCCGCCGCCGCCGCCGCCGATGCCGATCTGCACCGGCGACGCCGCGCCGAGATTGGTCCCCGGCGCCATCGCGGCCACGTGGCAGGCGTAGAGGATGAACGTCCCCGCGCTCGCGGCGCGCGCGCCGGAGGGCGCCACGTACGCGACGACGGGCACCGGCGAGCGCAGGATGTCCTGCACGATCCGCCGCATCGCCGTATCGAGGCCGCCGGGCGTGTCGAGCTCGAGCACGACCAGCGCGGCGCCTTCAGCTTCGGCCCGCGCCAGACCGCGGTGCACGTAGTCCGCGGCCACCGGCCCGATCGCACCGTCGACGGTGAGCCGCACGGCCGCCGGCGCCGGGCTCGCGGCCGCAAGCGGCCCCGTCGCAGCGAGCGACAGCGCGAGCAATGCGGCGATGCGCGTAAACATCATGAAGGCTCGGCGGGAGGTCGGGGATGGCGTCCACGTCCGCCGCCTCGGGGCGATTATCCGCCTTCCCTACCGGCGCGGCGAATCGACGCCGGCGAGCCGCCGCGATGGCGTGCTTGATCGCAAGCCGCAACGCGTGATCACAAGGCGCGACCGCGCTATGATCGCTGCGGCGCGCGTCGCTTCGCAATGCGCGCCATCTCCCGGTACCCGGACACGGAGGCACACTCGATGGCCGACGACGACAAGAACGTGCTGGGCGATGCGCTGGAGACGTGCTCGCTGTCGCCGCGCACGGGCTTCTTCCGCGACGGCTGCTGCAACACGGGGCCCGAGGATCACGGCCTGCACGTCGTGTGCGCGCAGGTGACGGCCGAATTCCTGGCCTTCGCCCGCGGGCGGGGCAACGATCTCGTCACGCCGGCGCCGGCGTACGGCTTCCCGGGCCTCACGCCCGGCGACCGCTGGTGCGTCTGCGCGGGCACCTGGCGGCAGGCGTACGAGGCGGGGGTCGCGCCACCGGTGGTGCTCGCCGCGACGCACGAGGAAGCGCTCGCCGTCGTGCCGCTGGCCGCGCTCAAGGAGCACGCGCTCGACCTGCAGTAGCGCCGCGCGACGACGGGCGCGCGGCGATTCCCGATCCACGCCATTTCGCCCGCTATAGGGCGATGTCCGACGCCACGACGGCGCCGCCGCCGACGGCCTTCCCGCGACGATCCGCGTAGCTTGCCACTCATGAGGCCTGTCGCCGCCCCAACGTCATAGGGTCATGCCATGAGAAAACTGCTGATCGTGCTGTTCGCCCCCGTGCTGCTCACCTTGCCGGCAACGGCAACGTCGCAAGTCAGCTTCTCGATAAGCGTCGCGAGCTCGAACATCGGCTTCAACATCTCGAACTACCCGCAGCTTGTCGCGATTCCGGGCTATCCCGTGTACTACGCACCCCAGCTGCCGGCCAACTATTTCTTCTACGACGGCCTGTACTGGGTGTTCGTCAACGACAGCTGGTATGCGAGCGAGTGGTACAACGGGCCCTGGCAGCTCGTCGAGCCGGCGTGGGTGCCGCTCTACCTTCTTCGGGTTCCGGTGCGCTACTACCGGCGCCCGCCGCCGTATTTCCGCGCATGGGTCGCGAGCGCGCCGCCGCGTTGGGGCGAGCACTGGGGGCACGATTGGGAACGACGCCATCGGGACTGGGACCACTGGAACCGCGCCGATGTGCCGACGCGGGCGCCATTGCCGACCTATCAGCGTCAGTACGCGGGCAACCGGTATCCGAGCGTCCAGCAGCAGGATACGCTGCGGGAGCAGCACTATCGCTATCGGCCCCACGACGCCGTGGCGCGGCAGCACTATGAGCACCAGGCGTCCACGCCGCCTTCCCGTAACGCAGCCTCCGCGCCGCCGCCGCCGCAAGCGCAGCGTGAACAGCCGCAGCGCCAACAACAGCAACGTCAGGCAGACGAAGCGCAACGCGCGCGGCAACAGGCGCAACAGCAGTCGCAGCAGCGGCAGGCCGAGCAGGCGCAGCGCGCCCAGCAGCAGACGCAGCAGCGTCAAGCCGAGCAGCCGCAGCGCGCCCAGCAACAGGCGCAGCAGCGGCAAGCCCGAGCAGGCGCAGCGCGCCCAGCAACAGGCGCAGCAGCGGCAGGCCGAGCAGGCGCAGCACGCCCAGCAACAGGCGCAGCAGCGGCAGGCCGAGCAGGCGCAGCACGCCCAGCAACAGGCGCAGCAGCGGCAGGCCGAGCAGGCGCAGCGCGCCGCAGCAACAGGCGCAGCAGCGGCAGGCCGAGCAGGCGCAGGGGCCGCCCAGCAACAGGCGCAGCAGCGGCAAGCGGAGCAGGCGCAGCACGCCCAGCAACAGGCGCAGCAGCGGCAGGCCGAGCAGGCGCAGCGCGGCAAGCTCAGCAGGCGCAGCGCGGCAGGCCGAGCAGGCGCAGCGCGCCCAGCAGCAGGCGCAGCAGCGGCAGGCGGAGCAGGCGCAGCACGCCCAGCAGCAGGCGCAGCAGCGGCAAGCTGAGCAGGCGCAGCAGCCCAGCAGCAGGCGCAGCAGCGGGCAGCAGGCGCAGCGGGCCCAGCAACAGGCGCAGCAGCGGCAGGCCGAGCAAGCCAAACATGGGCACGAGCAGGCGCAGCAACGACAGGCCGAGCAGGCACAGCGCGCACAACAGCATCAGGCGGAGAAGGCACAGCAACAGGAACAAGCCGTCGAGCAGCACGACAATCGCGGGCACGAGCGCAAGGAGCAGGGCGGCTAGGCAAACGCCGGCGTGCTTGCCGACGGCGTCGGCTGCTGCTATCGATGCACGACCGTAGTCTGCTTCTCAATTCTCGATGGGCCCCGTTGCAGGCGCCGCCTTGACGCCAAGTCTGTGAATGGCGAGAAGCGTCGAGATAGCCCGGGCCGGGGAAGGCGCCGGCGTATCCCTACTGCCGGCCGACGCAACCGGCGGTGATCTCGGCGGTCACATCGGTCGCGCGCGTGCCGTCGAATCTGAGAAAGCGCTTTGCGCCCGCGGCCGCGCAGAAATGCGCCACCAGTTCTGCTTCCGGCTTTTCCACTTCGACGGTGAGATCGAAGTCCTTGAATGCGGTATTGAGCGAGTTGCCGGGCTGCATCCAGAACGGATTGAAAATGCGCTCGACGCCCGAAATGAACACCCTTGCGCCCCGTTGGAGCGGCGTCAACGATACGATGGCGGAGTTGTAATACGCGCGGTTCGCCATTCCCTTCTGAAAGTAGAAATTGATGACATCCTGGCGGGAATGAGTCCAAAGCGGGGGGAGCAGAATTCCGACCACGATGACCGCCGCCAGCAGGTTCGTCACGAGCTTCCCGCCGATCAGCGCGCCGACGACGAGGGCAAAGAAGAAATGCGGTGCATAGAGGTAAAGCGGGTCCTTGCGCCATGGCAGCATGAGCACCGGCCCCAGCAGGATCAGGTACGTCGCCAGGCTCCAGAGGGCGACGCGCTGGACGCTCTCCTTCGACACCATCATCGCGACTCCCATCGCCGCAACCATCCCCGCGACGATCGCGAGTTTGAACGGGGACGCGGCATAGAACATCGTTGCGACATAGAATCCCAGCGTCGCCAGGCTCCCGGTCGGCGAGAGATCGAGGTGATAAAGGGAGCCGGGAGGCGCGTGCGTCGTCGCAAGCAGTTGGCCGTAGCGCGCTGCGTACACGACGAACACGACGAGATAGGGCCACAGCTGGCGGGTCGTCGCTCGCAACGTTTGGCGCTCGACGAGCACGTTCATCAGGAACAGCACCGCGACCATACCCAATGCGAACTCCTTGGTCCGGATGGCGAGCAGATAGCACGCGGCACCCGCGAGGTCGAACGGCAGTGCGTCGCCGCGGCTGCGGGAAATCATCCGCAGCAAGACGGTGGCAAGGCAGAACGTCGCCCCGAGCAGGTCGAAGACCGCGGCGGGCCAGCCGGCCGCCGTGTTCGCGGAGAACCATGTTGCAGCGAGCAGCGCCGCCGTCAGCGCGCCGGCATGGCTGGTACAGCGGCGCGCGATCGCGTACAGCAACATGCAATTGGCCGCGTGGACGGACAGCAAAGCGATCCCGAACGCCCGGCGGTCCGGCCCGAACAGCTTCCATAGCGCCTTTATGAACGCCGCGCCGACCGGCCGGTCGTTGTAGTCGGCCGAAGGCAAAAGCGAAAAATACCGGTCGCTCCACGGGAAGAATTCGGCGCGCCACAGCCACTGCCAGTCATCCAGGTAGAAGAAGATGCGTGCGTCGAGCAGCCAGCGGTTGTAGACGAACGTCGTCGCCACGATGACCGCGGTGGCGGCGCAGACCGAGACGAGGTTCCCGGGATTTTCGAGCGCGGCGCGCTTGCCGTTCGATTGCCCTGTCGCTCCGGCGCGCGCGTCGGGCGAGGCGTCTCCACCCGGCTTGTGGAGGAGGCCGCAACCTCCGCGCCCGCTCATTCCACCGTCACGCTCTTCGCCAGATTCCGCGGCTTGTCGACGTCGGTGCCGCGGATGACCGCGGTGTGATACGCGAGCAGCTGCAGCGGGATCACGTGCACGACCGGCGACAGCAGTCCGCGGTGCTCGGACACGCGGATCACGTGGATGCCGTCGCCGCCGGAAAGCTGGCTGTCGAGATCGGCGACGACATAGAGCTCGCCGCCGCGCGCGCGCACTTCCTGCAGGTTGGACTTGAGCTTTTCCAGCAGCGCGTCGTTGGGCGCGATCGCGACGACCGGCATGTCGGCGTCGACCAGCGCCAGCGGGCCGTGCTTCAGCTCGCCGGCCGGATACGCCTCGGCGTGGATGTACGAGATCTCCTTCAGCTTCAGCGCGCCTTCGAGCGCGATCGGATAGTGCAGGCCGCGGCCGAGGAACAGCGCATGCTGCTTGCGCGCGAACGCCTGCGCCCACGCGATCAGGTGCGGCTCGAGCGCGAGCGCGCCGCGCACCGCCGCGGGCAGGTGGCGCAGCGCGCTTCAGGTGCGCGGCTTCGTCGTCCGCCGACAGCCGGCCGCGCAGCTTCGCGAGCGTGAGCGCCAGCAGGAACTGCGCGACGAGCTGCGTGGTGAACGCCTTGGTCGACGCGACGCCGACCTCGGTGCCGGCGCGGGTGAGGAACGTCAGCTCGGTCTGCCGCACCATCGAGCTCGTCGCGACGTTGCAGATCGCGAGCGTGTGCTCGTGGCCGAGCGCCTTCGCATGCTTGAGCGCCGCGAGCGTGTCGGCCGTCTCGCCCGACTGCGACACGACGACGACCAGCGCGCTCTGGCTGCGGCACGCTGTCGCGGTAGCGGTATTCGCTCGCGATCTCGACCGTGCAGGGAAGCTCGCCAGCGACTCGATCCACTGCTTGGCGACGAGGCTCGAGTAGTAGCTGGTGCCGCAGGCGAGGATCAGCACGGAATCGACCTGCGGCAGCAGCTCGGCCGCCTTCGCGCCGAACAGCGCCGGCACGATCGCCGTCGACGGCCTCGAGCGTGTCGGCGACCGCGCGCGGCTGCTCGAAGATCTCCTTCTGCATGAAGTGCCGGTACGGGCCGAGCTCGACCGCGTCGCCGCTGCCCTGCACCTCGACGACCGTGCGCGCGACACGCGCTGCCGGCGGCGTCGTAGATCGCGTACGATTCGCGCCGCACGTCGGCGACGTCGCCTTCCTCGAGGTAGGCGACGCGCCGCGTGACCGGCAGCAGCGCCGCCGCGTCGGAGGCGACGAAGTGGTCGTCCTCGCCGATGCCGACGACCAGCGGGCTGCCCTGGCGCGCGCCGACGACGCGTCCCGGCTCGCGCATGGAGATCACCGCGATCGCGTAGGCGCCGTGGAACTCGGCGACTGCGAGCTGCACCGCGCGCAGCAGGTCGCCGTGGCCGGCGCCGTGCCAGTGCGCGTGCACGAGGTGCGCGATGACTTCGCGTGTCGGTCTGCGTGCGGAACACGTAGCCCTGCGCGATCAGGCGCTCGCGCAGCGCCTCGAAGTTCTCGATGATGCCGTTGTGCACGACCGCGACCTCGTCGTCCGACAGGTGCGGATGCGCGTTGACGGTGGTCGGCGCGCCGTGCGTGGCCCAGCGCGTGTGCGAGATGCCGGTCGTCGCCGTGAGATGCTGCGCCTCCGCCTGCGCGGCGAGGTCGGCCACGCGCGCCGTCGACACCAGCCGCTCGAGAGCTGCGGCGTCGCGCCGCCGTTGATGACCGCGAGCCCGGTCGAGTCGTAGCCGCGGTATTCGAGCCGGCGCATGCCGTCGATCAGGATCGGAACGACGTTGCGCGCGGAGGCCGCGCCGACGATGCCGCACATGGTGCGCTCCTTCGGGACCGCCGGTTGCCTTCGTGGCGTCGCGACGCCGCCTGCGCGGTCATGACCGCGCGCTCACTTCACGGCCTTCGGCTTCTTCGCCGGCCGCTTCCAGCCGGCGATCGACACCTGCCGCGCCCGCGCCACCGTCAGCGCGTCGGCCGGCGCGTCCTGCGCGATCATGCTGCCGGCGCCGATCGTCGCGCCCGCGCCGACGGTGACCGGCGCCACCAGCACGCAGTTCGAGCCGATGCTGGACGTCGTCGCCGATGATCGGTGCGGTGCTTGTTGGCGCCGTCGTAGTTGGCGGTGATCGAGCCGGCGCCGTAGTTGACGCCGCTGCCCACGGCGGCGTCGCCGATGTAGGCGAGGTGGTTGGCCTTCGAGCCGCGGCCGAGCGTGCTCGCCTTGACCTCGACGAAGTTGCCGACGTGGACGTCGTCGGCGAGCACGGCGCCCGGCCGCAGCCGCGCGATACGGGCCGATGCGGCAGCTGCGCGCCGACGTCGGCGTCGTCCAGGTGGCGAGAACGGCGCGATGACGGTGCCGGCGCCGACCGCGACGTCGCGCAGCACGCAGTAGGCGCCGATCGCGACGCCGTCGCCGAGCGTGACGTCGCCCTCGAACACGCAGCCGACGTCGATGCGCACGTCGCGCCCGCAGCGCAGCGTGCCGCGGATGTCGATGCGCGCGGGATCGGCGATCCACGTGCCGGCCGCGAGCAGCGCCTCGCGCGTGCGCGGCGCTGCAGCGATGCGCTCGAGCGCGGCGAGCTGCGCGCGGTCGTTGACGCCGCGCACCTCGCGCTCGTCGGCGGCGACGTGCGCCGCGACCGGCACGCCTTCGGCGACCGCCATCGCGACGATGTCGGTCAGGTAGTACTCGCCCTGCGCGTTGTCGGCGTCAGCCGTCCGACCCAGCGCGCGCAAGCAGCGCGGTGGGCGCGGCCAGCACGCCGGTGTTGATCTCGTCGATCGCGCGCTCGGCGGCGGTGGCGTCGCGCTCCTCGACGATCGCGCGCACGCCGCCGGCCGCGTCGCGCACGATGCGGCCGAGGCCCGGCGGGATCGGGGACGCGCGCCGTCAGCAGTCGCGAGCGTCGCCGCGCCGCGCGTGCCCGACGATCGCGGCGAGCGCGGCAGGCGGCACCAGCGGCACGTCGCCGATGGCCGACCAGCGTCACGCCGTCGCCCGGCAGCGCGGCGAGCGCGACGCGCGCCGCGTCGCCGGTGCCGCGCGGCGGGTCCTGCGACGACGAACGCGAGGTCGGGCGCGGCGAGCGCGGCACGCACCGCTTCGGCGCCGTGGCCGACGACGACCGCGACCGCCCGCGGCGACAGCGCGCGCACCGCGTCGAGCACGTGCGCGACCAGCGGCCGGCCGGCGAGCGGATGCAGCACCTTCGGCAGCGCGGAGTGCATGCGCTTGCCCTGTCCGGCGGCGAGGACGACGACGTTGAGGGGGAGTTGTCACGTGGAGACGGCGTGAAACGGGGATCGTTACGCCAAGCAATGATCCGCGCCGCCGCGCCCGCGGGTGCCAAGGCCACGGCGTAATGCTAGAGTCTCGCGGCCCGCGCAAGAGGGCGACCGGCGCGACTTCCCGCTCGCGGGACGCGCCGCACAACACGGACTTCAGAGGAGGAGCTCATGTCGATCGTTCGAATCGCCGCCGCGCTGGCGGTTACCCTTGGCGCGCTGGCCGCTGCCGTGCCGCCCGCCGTCGCCGCCGACGCCTGCAGCAACCGCGGCGAGCTCGACACCATGTACTGCGACGCCAACAAGGACATGGTCGCCGACGTCCCGACCGATCCGAAGAAGTGGAAGAACCCGTCGACGATCGTCTTCACCTACACGCCGGTCGAGGATCCCGCCGTCTACGAGAACATCTTCAAGCCGTTCACGACCTACCTCGCCAAGTGCCTCGACAAGAAGGTCGTGTTCTACCAGGTGCAGTCCAACGCCGCCGAGATCGAGGCGATGCGCTCGGGCCGCCTGCACGTCGGCGGCTTCTCGACCGGGCCCGACCGCCTTCGCGGTGAACCTCGCCGGCGCGGTCCCGTTCGCGGTGAAGGGCTACGAGAAGGAGTTCCAGGGCTACAACCTGATCGTGATCGTCAAGGCCGACTCGCCGTACCAGAAGCTGTCCGACCTCAAGGGCAAGAAGGTCGCGCACACGTCGCCGTCGTCGAACTCGGGCAACCTCGCGCCGCTCGCGCTGTTCCCGGCGGAGGGACTGACCCCGGACAAGGACTACAAGGTCATCTTCTCGGGCAAGCACGACCAGTCGATCCTCGGGCGTCAACTCGGGCGACTACGACGCCGCGCCGGTCGCCTCGGACGTGTTCATCCGCATGGCGCACCGCGGGCCAGATCAAGGAAGCGGATTTCCGCGTCATCTATCGCAGCCAGAAATTCCCGACCTCGTCGTTCGCCTACGCGCACGACCTCGATCCCAAGCTCGCCGACAAGATGCTGTCGTGCTTCTACGACTACCGCTTCCCGCCGGAGATGAAGAAGGCCTTCGACGGCGCCGACCGGTTCTTCCCGATCAACTACAAGACGACGTGGGAGGTGGTGCGCGACGTGGCCAAGGGCTCGGGCGAGGGCTTCGACAAGGCGCGCGTACGACGAAGCTGGCGAAAAGCGAGGCGGAAGCCGCCGCCAAGAAGGGCAAGAAGTAGCCGCCGAGCAGGCCCGGGCGGGGCGCCGTCGCGGCGCCCCGTTCGCATTGCCCGATGCTGACGCTGCGCCGCCTGTCGAAGTCGTACGTGCCGGCAAGCCGGTGCTGTCGACATCAACCTCGACGTCGGCGGCGCGCGGCATCACCGCGATCATCGGCGCCGTCGGGCACCGGCAAGAGCACGCTGATCCGCTGCATCAACCGGCTGGTCGAGCCCACGGCCGGCGAGATCCTGTTCGAGGGCGCGGACCTCGCGAAGCTGCGCGGCGCGGCGCTGCGCCACGCGCGCCGGCACATCGGCATGGTGTTCCAGGAGTACAACCTGGTCGAGCGCCTGACGGTGATGGAGAACCTGCTCGTCCGGCCGGCTCGGCTACGTCGTCGCGCGTGGCGGGCGTGGCGGCGCAAGTTCCCGCCGGAGGACATCCGACCGCGCCTTCGAGCTGCTCGACGTCGTCGGCCTGGCCGGGTTCGCGCATCGCCGCGCCGACGCGCTCTCCGGCGGCCAGCGCCAGCGCGTGGGCATCGCGCGCGCGGTGATGCAGGAGCCGACGCTGCTGCTGGCCGACGAGCCGACGTCCTCGCTCGACCCGAAGACGTCGGTCGAGATCATGGAGCTGCTCGCCGAGCGTCGCGCGCTCGCGCGGGATTCCCGTGCTGATCAACATGCACGACGTCGAGCTCGCCAAGCGCTTCGCCGACCGCATCGTCGGCATGGCCGGGGGGCGCATCGTGTTCGACGGCCCGCCGGCGAAGCTCTCCGACGACACGCTGAAGCGATCTACGGCGGCGAGGGCTGGCTGCGATGAGCGTGCGACGCGCGGCGCCGGCGCATGAGCGGCCCGGCCACGGCGACGTTCCCGCGCAGCGCCTGGCCGCGCGTCGCGGCTCGCCGCGTCGCGCTCGCTCGTCTACGTCGTCTACGCGTGCGCGCAGATGGAGATCTCGTGGGCGCGCGTCGAGACCGGCCTCGAGCAACGCCGTCGCGGTTCTTCGGCCGCCTGTTCCCGCCCAATTTCGAGCGCTGGGAGCTGCTGGTCAAGGGACTGGTCGAGAGCCTGGAGATCGCCGTGCTCGCCTCCACGCTCGGCATCGTGCTGGCGCTGCCGATCGGACTTCTCGGCGCGCGCAACCTGATGCCGCCCTGGGTGAGCTGGCCGGCGCGCGCGCTGGTCGTCGCGCGCGCGCTCGCTCCACCCGGTGATCGTCGCGATCCTGTTCGTCAAGGCGGTGGGCTTCGGCGCGCTCGCCGGCATCCTCGCGCTCACCGTCGCGTCCGATCGGCTTCATCGGCAAGCTGTTCACCGAGGCGATCGAGGAGATCTCGCTCAAGCAGGTCGAGGCGGTGCGCGCGACGGGCGCGCCGTTCTTGTCCGTGCTCGCGTTACGGCGTGGTGCCGCAGGTGTTCTCGCGCTTCATCGGCTTCGCCACCTACCAGCTCGACTCGAACCTGCGCAACTCGACGATGGTCGGCATCGTCGGCGCGGGCGGCATCGGCGGCACGCTGTTCGCCGCGTTCCAGCGCTTCGACTACGACTTCGTCTGCGCGATCCTGATCGCGATCATCTCGCTCATCATGCTGGGCGAGCTGCTCGCCACCGCCGTGCGCGCGATCTTCATCGGCAACGCGACGCTCGGCGACCTGTTCCGCGGCGACCGCGCGACCCGCCGCGACGGCTGGCTCGAGGACGACTGATGGCGCGCACCGGCCGCCGCGTCGCCTGCCTGCCGCGACGAGCGGATCTGGCGCCGCTTCACGCCCGGCCAGCGCGCTAGCGCGCTTCGTCGTCTACCTGGTGATCGTCGCGGCGATCGTGCGTCGCTGCGCAGACGATCGAGATCATCCCGGAGTTCCTGGCCGACGCGCCCGAGCAGGTCGCCGACCTGCTCACCCGGATGTGGCCGATCGACTGGGCCGCACTACCCGGTCGACGTCCACGACGCGCTGGTCGAGACGATCCACATCGCCTCGCTCGGCACGCTGCTGGCGCTGGTGCTGGCGCTGCCGGTGGGCATCCTCGCCGCGCACAACCTCGTGCCGTCGACGCCGCTCAACCTGCTCGCCAAGCTGATCCTCGTGTCGTCGCGCTCGGTCAACTCGCTGGTGTGGGCGCTGCTGTTCGTCGGCATCTTCGGGCCGGGCGCGCTGGCGGGCACGCTGGCGATCGCGTTCCGCTCGATCGGCTTCGTCGGCAAGCTGTTCGGCGAGGCGCTGGAGGAGGCGCAGCCCGGCCCGATCGAGGCGCTGACCGCCGCCGGCGCGCCGTGGCGTCGACGCATGCTGTTCGGCTACTGGCCGCAGGTCAAGCCCGCGTTCTGGTCGATCGCGCTGTTCCGCTGGGACATCAACGTGCGCGAGTCGGCGGTGCTCGGGCTTGGTCGGCGCCGGCGGCATCGGCATGGCGCTCGACGCCGCGCTCAACCTGTTCCAGTGGGAGCAGCGTCGCGCTGATCCTGGTCGCGATCCTGGCGATCGTCGATCGTCGCCGAAGTCGTCGTCACGCAGATGCGCAAGCGCGTGCTCTGAAGCCGCGCGGCGGACTCGCGGGCCGCACCCGCTCGCGGGCCGGATTCGCGGGCCGGACTCGCGGGCCGGACTCGCGGCGGTCGCGGGAGAAGCGCGCCCACGCGCGTGCGCGGAAGCGTCGCGCGAGGGCGGATTCCGCGCGCCTTGTAGAATCGCGGCCCATGGCAACCATCGCGGTGTTCAACCAGAAGGGCGGCGTCGGCAAGACGACCACGGCACTGAACCTGCTCGCGGCGATCGCGCAGCGCGGCTACCGGCCGAGCGGCATCGATCTCGATCCGCAGGCGACACCTCTCGGGCATCTTCGGCGTCAAGGCGACGCTCGCCGACGAGTCCGTCTACAGCTTCTTCGCCCGGCAGCGTCCGCTGCCCGACATCGCGCGCATCTCGAAGAGCGGCGTCGTGATGGTGCCGTCGCATCTCGAGCTCGCGAAGCTCGACGCGCAGCTCGGCAAGAGCATCAACGTGCTGACGCGCCTGCGCGCACGCGCTGCAGGCGCCGGACGCCGCTGCCGGGTCCGGTGGTGATCGACTGCTGCCCGCTGCTCAACGTACTGTCGCTCAACGCGGTCTTCGCCGCCGATCTGGTGATCATCCCGGTGTCGGCCGACTACCTGTCGCTGCGAGAGCGCGCGCCAGGTGGAGCGCGCGCTCAATGCGCTGGAGCCGGTGTTCAAGCGGCGGCTGCCGCGGCGCTACCTGCTCACGCGCTTCGACGCGCGCCGGCGGATGAGCGGACCACGGTGCTGGAGAAGATGAGAGAGCTGATGCGCCCCGAGGAGATCTTCGAGATCAGGATCCGCGAGACGCGTGCGGCTCGCCGAAAGCCCGGCGCTCGAGCCTCGACATCTTCCGCCACGCGCCCGACAGCCGCGGCGCGCACGACTACGCCGCGCTGACCGACGAGCTAGTGCGTTCCGGAGTGCTGAATTGACGGGGGGCCCTGCGCGATCAGGCCGATGACCGCTTCGACGTCCAGCGTGTCGGCGACTTTGCGCGGCGGCTCCGCGATGCGCCGCGGCGCCAGCGCGTGCTCGCGGCACTCCAGGATCTCGCAATGCAGGTACATCTGGCGCAGGCGCCGCTCGGCATCGTCCTGCGACGCCGCCATGATGACGATGTTGTCGACCCGCTGCCCGGAGCGGGTTTTCACGTTGAAGCCGTATCGGGTCATCGCCATCGCCTTTCCGGGAGTTGCCGGAGGAGGCGCCTTCCGCGGGCGGCCTCGCGCGCGATGCGCGATGCCGGCCGCGCCTTCGACGCCCGGACTGGCGACCGCTTGCAAGTTGCGTACCCGCGGTGGGTCGGGGCCTACTTCGGGCCGTCGGCGCGCCGGCGGCGGTCCCCGTATGGCAGCGCCGGGCGCCCGCGCGGGTGCCCGGCGCTGCACGCGGAGCGTGGCCCGATGAGCCCCGCCGATGCCGCCAGTGCCGCAAACTCCGCCGAGGCGAGCGCCGCCGAGCTGCTGCGCCGTGCGCTGCGCCGGATGGGGCTCGCCGGCCCGGCTGACCCCATCGCGCTCGTTCCTCTTGCCGGCGGCGTGTCGTCCGACATCTACCGCGCCGACCTGCCGGCCGGACCCGTGTGCGTCAAGCGTGCGCTGGCCCGGCTCAAGGTGGCGGCCGACTGGCAGGCGCCGGTCGTGCGCAACCGCTACGAAGTCGCGTGGATGCGCACCGCGGGCGCGATCGTCCCGCATGCGGTGCCGGCGGTGCTGGGCGAGGACGCCGAAGCCGGCGCGTTCGCGATGGCGTGGCTGCCGCCCGAGCGCTATCCGGTCTGGAAGGCGCTCCTGCGCGACGGCGCCGCCGACGCGGCCACGGCGGCCGCGGTGGGTGACGCGCTCGGTCGCATCCATGCCGCCACCGCCGACCGCGCCGACGTCGCGGCCCGCTTCCCGACCGACGACATCTTCCACGCCATCCGCCTCGAGCCCTACCTCGCGGCGACCGGACGGGCGCATCCGGACCTGGCCGGCATCCTGGCGGGGCTCGTGGCCGCGACGCAGGCGCACAAGCGCGTGCTCGTGCACGGCGATTTCAGCCCGAAGAACCTGCTGGTCGGCCCGGACGGGCCGGTCATCCTCGATGCGGAGTGCGCGTGGTTCGGCGATCCGGCGTTCGATCTCGCCTTCGTGCTCAACCATCTGCTGCTCAAGGGCGTCTGGCGGCCGCAGTTCCGCTCGCGATACCTGGCGGCCTTCGGCTCGCTAGCGAGCGCCTACTTCGAGCATGTCGCCTGGGAGCCGGCGCCAGCGCTCGGCGCGCGCACGGCGCGGCTGCTGCCGGGTCTGCTCCTCGCGCGCGTCGACGGCAAGTCGCCGGTGGAATACGTGACCGCCGACGCCGACAAGGCGCGCATCCGGACGTTCGCGCGGGCGTGGCTCACCGCGCCGGCGGCCGATCCCGCCGCGATCGCCTCCGCCTGGCTGGGATGAGCGATGAGTCGATCGTCGATGCGCTGGCATGAGGCGATGAGCCGCATCGTCGACGTCCACGCTGGCATGCGGCGATGAGCCGAACCGCCATCGTCGACGTCCACGCGCGCCGCGTCTACGACTCGCGCGGGCGGCCCACGGTCGAGGCGGAGATCACGCTTGGCGGCGGCGCCCGGGGCCGCGCGATCGCGCCGGCCGGCGCCTCGCGGGGCACGCGTGAAGCGATCGACCTGCGCGACGGCGGCGCCGCCCACGGGGGCCTCGACGTGACGCGGGCCGTCGCCCACGTCCGCACCGCGCTGCAGGCCGCCGTGATCGGCCTGGACGCGCGCGACCAGGCGGCGGTCGACGCGGCGCTGATCGCCGCCGACGGCACCCCCGACAAGTCGCGGCTGGGCGGCAACGCGCTCGTCGCGGTGTCGCTCGCCGTCGCACACGCCGCCGCCGGCGGGGAGGGCGTGCCGCTGTGGCGCTACCTCGCCGGCGACGGGCCCGTGCGGCTGCCGCTGCCCGAGATCCAGATCTTCGGCGGCGGCGCGCATGCCGGGCGCCGCCTCGACCTGCAGGACGTCATGGTGATGCCGGTCGGCGCGGCGAGCTTCGCCGACGCGCTCGCGATGGTCGCGGAGATCTACCGTGCCGCCGGCGCATGGATGGCGGCGCGCGGGCGGCTTGCCGGCGTCGCGGACGAGGGCGGCTGGTGGCCGCAGTTCGATCGCAACGAAGAGGCGCTGGACGCGACGCTCGCGGCGATCGAGGATGCGGGCTGCGTGCCGGGGCGCGACGCCGCGATCTCGCTCGACGTCGCGGCCTCCGAGCTCGCGCACGCGGGGCGCTACCGGCTGGCGCTCGACGGCGTCGAGCTCGACCGCGATGCGCTCGCCGAGCTATGGCTGCGCTGGCTCGATCGCTATCCGATCGCGTCGATCGAGGACCCCTTCGCCGAGGACGACGACGTCGCGTGGCAGGCGTTCGCGCGGCAGGCCGGCGCGCGCGTGCAGATCGTCGGCGACGACTACCTGACGACGAGCGCCGCGCGCGTGGCGGCCGCGCGCCGTGCGCGGACGTGCAACGCGGTCCTGCTCAAGCCCAACCAGGCCGGCACGCTGTCCGAGACGCGGGCGGCCTTCGCTGCCGCGCAGGCCGCGGGCTTCGCCACGATCGTGTCGGCCCGCTCCGGCGAGACCGAGGACGTCAGCGTCGCGCACCTGGCCGTGGGCTGGAACGCCGGCCAGCTCAAGGTCGGCGCGTTCGCGCGCGGCGAGCGCACGGCGAAATGGAACGAGGTGCTGCGCATCGAGGAAGCGCTCGGCGCCCGCGCCGTCTTCGCCGGGGCCGCCGCACTGGTGGGCTACAAGGTCCGCTGACGGGTGGTGAATGCGTCGGCGCTCCGCCGTCGACGGCTCCCGGCCGACGAATACGCGCGGCCGATTTCTTGCTTCGGGGACGGCAGGAGGTCGATCCACGATGCTCTGCCCCCAATGCGACACGCCCGCCACGCCGGGCGGCCGGTTCTGCGGACACTGCGGCATCCGCCTGCCAGCCGCGGCGCCGGCGGGCGCAGGTCCGGGCACCGCGCCTGGCGATGCGCTGCAGTCCGCGGCCGACGCGGTCCTGCCGCCGCGACGCTACGCGGCACCTTCACTGACGCTCGCGGTCGTCGCCTGCGTCGTCGTGCTCGGACTCGTCCTCGTCTCGGCGAGCGCCGTCGTGCGTCGTCTGGACGGCGAGACCGGGGCGGCGCGCACGCCCGCCGGGGCGCAGGCGGCGTCCGCCCGCCGCGGTCCGATGGGCGCGCTGCTGGAAGCCCGGCACGCACCTGCCGCCGATCCCGGCAAGCTCAGGTAGCCGCCGCCGCGGCGCCGCCGCGGCGCCGTCAGGGCGCCAGCAGGAAGTCGGCGAGCTCGGCGAAGCCGGCGCCGGCGTCGGCCTGCGTCACGTAGCGGGGCGGCGACGCCAGGCGGTCGAGAAACGCGCGGACGTTGGCCACGCCGACGCTGTTGGCGAAGTGCGCGAACATCGGCGCGTCGTTGGGCGAATCGCCGACAAAAACGATCGTGTCGCCTCCGGCATCGACATCGGTCCTAAACACCTCCGCGAGCAGCGTGCGCGTCATCGTCAGCTTGTCGTAGCTTCCGAACCAACCGTTGACGTGGATCGAGCTCACCTTGGCGGTGAGCCCCGCGCCTTCCAGCAGCGCGACGATCCGCTCGACGTCGCCTTGCGGCAGCGGCGCGACGTCCTCGCAATAGTCGATCGCGAGATCGGTCTCGCGATAGTGCTGGTCGGACGCCAGCGCGCAGCCGGGAACCTCGCGCAGCACCGTGCGCGCGATGCCGGCCAGCTGCGCGCGCTGCGCGGCGCGCGCGGCGTCGTCGGCGACGAAGCGGCGCACCAGCGTGCGCGCGGCGTCGTCATGGCGCATGTAGAACGCGCCATTCTCGCCGACCACCGCGTCGACCGGCCACATCCGCGCGATGTGATCGCACCAGCCCGCCGGACGGCCGGTGATCGGGATGACGCGCCTGCCCGCGGCGCGCAGGCGCTCCATCGCGGCGTAGGCGGCCGCCGTGACGCGGCCGTGGGTCGACAGGGTGTCGTCGATGTCGGTCAGCACGAAGCGCACGCCGCGCCGGACGGCGTCCGGCATCGCGCGAAGCGGCGCGGGCGGCGCGCCGGTCACGCCGGCGCCGTCACGTGCGCCGCCAGGTAGTCGGCGACGCGCGCGCGTGCGGCGGCCGACATCGGCAGACCGCACTTGGTGCGCCGCCACAGCACGTCGTCGGCGGTGCATGCCCACTCGTGCGCGACGAGGAAGTCGACCTCGCGCGCCGTGAGCTGCGCGCCGAAGTCGGCGCCGAGATCGGCCGGCGTCCGCGCATCGCCCAAAACGTCGAGCGCCCGCGTGCCATGCCGGCGCGCGAGCGCGCGCAGCAGCATCGGCTGCAGGTCGGGATAGCGCGCGATCAGCGCGGCCTCGAACCCGGCGCGGTCGCCGCCCGGCAGGTCGCCGCCGGGCAGGATCGCCGCGCGCGTCCACGGCGAGCGCATCGACGGGAAGAACGGCGCGAGGTCGGCGAGCGCGTGTTCGGCGAGCTTGCGGTACGTGGTGATCTTGCCGCCGAAGATCGACAGCACCGGGGCGCGCCCGCCGTCGACCGGCGCGTCGAGCGCGTCGATCTTGAGCACGTAGTCGCGCGTCACCGCGGAGGGATCCGCGCTGCCGTCGTCGTACAGCGGCCGCACGCCGCTGTAGGTCCAGACGATGTCGCTGCGCGCCAGCGGCTGCGCCAGGTAGTCGTTGGCCAGCGCCAGCAGGTAGTCGATCTCGTCGTCGCTGATGCGCGGATCGTCGTAGCCGTCGACCGGGACGTCCGTGGTGCCGATCAGCGAATAGCGGTCCTGGTAGGGAATGACGAAGACGATGCGCTGGTCGGCGTTCTGCAGGATGTACGCGTGCGCCTCGTTGTGGACGCGCGGCACGACGATGTGGCTGCCCTTGACGTGGCGGACGTCCTCCCTGAGCGGGCTCGTCGACACGCTGTCGAGCACGTCCTTCACCCAGGGTCCGCCGGCGTTGACCAGCGCGCGCGCGGCGACGTCCTCCGTGCCCCCCGCCGTCGCGATCGTCGCGCGCCAGCGGCCGCCGTCGCGACGGGCGCCGACAAGGCGCGTGCGCGTGCGCACGCGGGCGCCGCGCGCCTTCGCGTCGAGCGCGTTCAGCACGACCAGGCGCGCGTCGTCGACCCGCGCGTCCGAATAGACGAACCCCCGCGTGAAGCGCGGCTTCAGCGCCGCGCCCCAGCGCTCTCCCGCAAGCCGCACGCCGAACGAGCGCGGCAGCGTCATCCGCCCGCCCAGCCGGTCGTACAGGAACAGCCCGGCACGAATCATCCACGCCGGCCGCAGATGGGGCTCGTGGGGCAGCACGAACGCGAGCGGCTCGATGATGTGCGGCGCCGCGGCGAGCAGCACCTCCCGCTCCGCCAGCGATTCGGCGACGAGGCGGAACTCGTAGTGCTCGAGATAGCGCAGGCCACCGTGGATCAGCTTGGTGCTCCACGACGACGTGTGCGCGGCGAGATCGTCGCGCTCGACCAGCATCACCGACATCCCGCGGCCGGCCGCGTCGCGCGCGATGCCGGCGCCGTTGATCCCGCCGCCGACGACGAGGAGGTCGTAGGTCTCCATGAGCCGCGGAATTGTAGCGGATGCGTTACGATCAACCCCTCTGCCGCGAGGCCCGCCCGCATGAACATCGTCCCCGAGATCGCCGCCCTCGACGCCGAGATGCGCGGCTGGCGCCACCACCTGCACGCGCACCCCGAGACGGCGTTCGAGGAGGCGGCGACGGCCGCGTACGTCGCCGACAAGCTCCGCACGTTCGGACTCGACGTGCATACCGGCCTTGCGAAGACCGGCGTGGTCGGCGTGCTGCGCCAGGGCTCCTCGGGCAACGCGATCGGCCTGCGCGCCGACCTCGACGCGCTGCACATCCACGAGCTGTCCGGCGTGCCTCATGCCTCGACCCATCCGGGCCGCATGCACGCCTGCGGCCACGACGGCCACACGACGATGCTGCTCGCCGCCGCGAAGGCGATGAGCGCGCGGCGCAACTTCGACGGCACGCTGTACTTCATCTTCCAGCCCGCCGAGGAGAACGAGGGCGGCGGCCGCGTCATGGTCGAGGAGGGGCTGTTCGAGCGCTTTCCGGTGCGCGCGGTCTACGGCATGCACAACTGGCCGCGCCTGCCGGCCGGCACGTTCGCGCTGCGCGCCGGCCCGCTGATGGGCGCGTACGACGTCTTCGAGATCGTCGCGACGGGGAAGGGCGCGCACGCCGCGATGGCGTACCAGGGCAAGGACCCGATGCTGTTCGCCGCGCACGCCATCCATGCGCTGCAGACGATCGTGTCGCGCAACCTCCACCCGCAGGATGCGGGCGTGGTCAGCGTCACGCAGGTGCATGCCGGCGACACCTGGAACGTGATCCCCGAGCAGATCGTCCTGCGCGGCACCGTGCGCACGTTCCGCGCGGAGGTGCAGGACCTGATCGAGCGGCGCATGCGCACGCTCGTCGACGGCGTCGCGGCGATGTTCGAGATGACGGCGACGGTGCGCTACGAGCGCCGCTACCCGGCGACGGTGAACAGCGAAGCCGAGACCGGCCACGCCGCGCGCGCCGCCGCGGCCGTCGTCGGTGCGGACAACGTGGACACCAACCCGATTCCCGAAATGGGCAGCGAGGACTTCGCGTTCATGCTGCAGAAGCGCCCCGGTTGCTACGTCTGGCTGGGCGCGGGCCAGGGCGCCGACACGCACAACATCCACAGCCCGCGCTACGATTTCAACGACGCCGTGCTGCCGATCGGCGCCAGCTACTGGGTGACGCTCGCCGAGCAGCAGCTCCCGCGCGCGCCCGCCGGATAGCGGGGCGACGCAGGCGCACGGTAGCGGCCGTGCGCCGTCGCGAACCTAGCCCGGCCGCGTCATCGCCCTGGGATCGACCCAGCGGTCGAAGTCCTCGGCGGACACGAGGCCGAGCTTCAGCGCCGCGTCGCGCAGGCTCAGGTGCTCGCGATGCGCGCACAGCGCGATCTTCGCCGCGCTCTCGTAGCCGATGTGCGGATTCAGCGCGGTGACGAGCATCAGCGAGCGCGCGACGTTCGCCTCCAGGTTGCCGTGGATCGGCTCGATGCCGCGCGCGCAGCGCAGGTCGAAGGAATTGAGCGCGTCGGCGAGCAGCTCGATCGACTCCAGCGTGCCGTGCAGCATCACCGGCTTGTAGACGTTGAGCTGGAAATTGCCCTGCGAGCCGGCGAAGGCGACCGTCGTGTCGTTGCCGAACACGCGCGTGCAGACCATCGTGAGCGCCTCGCTCTGCGTCGGGTTCACCTTGCCCGGCATGATCGACGACCCCGGCTCGTTGTCCGGGATGGAAATCTCGCCCAGCCCCGCGCGCGGACCGCTCGCGTGCCAGCGCACGTCGTTGGCGATCTTCATCGATGCGATCGCCAGCGTGCGCACCGCCGCGCTGGCGTTGACGATGGCGTCGTGCGCCGACAGCGCGGCGAACTTGTTCGGCGCCTCGACGAACGGCTTGCCGGTCTGTGTCGCGATGGCGGCCGCGACCTCGCGGCCGAAGCGCGCGTGCGCGTTGAGGCCCGTCCCCACCGCGGTGCCGCCGAGCGCGAGCGGATACAGGCCAGCCCGCGCCCACTCGATCGTCGCGATGGCGTCGTCGAGCTGCGCCACCCAGCCCGACATCACCTGGCCGAGCGTGACCGGCGTCGCATCCATCAGGTGCGTGCGGCCGATCATCACCACGTCGGCGAACTCGCGCGCCTTCGCATCGAGCGTCGCGCGGAGCGCGCGGGCCGCCGGCAGCAGATCGGCGTCGATCTCCTCGACGGTCGCGATGTGCATCACCGCGGGGAACGTGTCGTTCGACGACTGCCCGCGGTTCACGTCGTCGTTGGGGTGGATGGGCTTCTTGGAGCCCACGACGCCGCCGGCGAGCTGGATCGCGCGATTCGCGATCACCTCGTTGGCGTTCATGTTCGACTGCGTCCCCGAGCCGGTCTGGAACACCACCAGCGGAAACTCGTCGTCGAGCGTGCCGTCGATCACCTCCTGCGCCGCGCGCTCGATGAGCGCGGCCTTGTCGGGCGCGAGCTCGCCGAGCGCGGCGTTGGCGCGCGCAGCGGCCATCTTCAGCACGCCGAAGGCGCGGATCACCGGCCGCCCCCAGTGGAAGCGGCCGACGCCGATCGGGAAGTTGTCGATCGAACGCTGCGTCTGCGCGCCCCACAGGTGCGCGGCGGGCACCCGCACCTCGCCCAGCGCGTCCTTCTCGATGCGGATCTCGCCCATGCCGTAATGCTACGCCTCGCGGGCCGCCGCGGCGCGGGAGGGTCAGGCCGGGGGCAGAGTCGCGCGGCGGCTGTGCGCGAGAAGCTTCAGCACGGCGGCCGACGCGATCCGGCAGCGCACGGTGTCGGCCCGCGAGGTCAGCACGATCGGCACGCGCGCACCGAGCACGATGCCCGCGCTGTCCGCGCCGGCGAGATACTGGAGCTGCTTCGCGACCATGTTGCCGGCGTCGAGGTCGGGCATGAGCAGGATGTCGGCGCGCCCCGCGACCGGCGACACGATCTTCTTGGTCCGCGCTGCATGCTCGCTCACCGCGTTGTCGAACGCGAGCGGGCCATCGAGCACGCCGCCCTCGATCTGCCCGCGGTCGGCCATCTTGCACAGCGCCGCGGCGTCGATGGTCGACGGAATCCGGGGGTTCACCGTCTCCACCGCCGAGAGGATCGCGACATGCGGCGGCGTCACGCCCAGCACGCGCGCGAGGTCGATGGCGTTGCGCGCGATGTCGGCCTTGGCCTCGAGGTCGGGTGCGATGTTGATCGCAGCGTCGGTGATGAAGAGCAGCCGCGGGTACGACGGCACGTCCATGACGAAGACGTGGCTGATCCGCCGCGCCGTGCGCAGTCCGGCCTCCGCGGACACGACCGCAGCCATCAGCTCGTCGGTGTGCAGGCTGCCCTTCATCAGCGCCTCCACCTCCGCGCCGCGCGCGAGCTCCACCGCCTTCGCCGCGGCGGCGTGGCTGTGCTCGGTAGGGACGATGCGCACACCCGCCAGGTCGACGTTCTCCGCCTGCGCCGTCGCGTGGATCTTCGCGGGCGGGCCCACGAGCACCGGCACGATCAGGCCGCGCCGGGCGGCTTCCAGGGCGCCCAGCAGCGAATCGCGGTCGCACGGATGCACGACGGCGCACGGTACCGGCGGCAGCCCCTCGCACCGCGCGATCAGCTTCGCGAAGCCGTCGTTGCGCCGCAGGATGAGCTCGGGGGTGGCGACGTTCGAATAGGTGAGGCGCGCCGCCGGCGCGATCACCACCGTCGTACCCTGGACCAGCGTCTCGCCATGCTGGTTGACGCACGTGCAGTCGAACGTGACGCTCCGCGCGGCGGCGTCCTTGGCGCGCGCGACGACCGTCGCGGTGAGCGTGTCGCCCACCGCGATCGCACCCGCATAGCGCAGCCGCGTCTCGACGATGGCCGCGCCGGGCCCGGGCAGGCGGCGCAACAGCAGGTTCGATACCATCGCGACCGCCGCAGCCCCCGGCGCCACGGGACCGTCGCTGCGGCCGTCCGCCTCGAGATGGAAGCGGTCGACATCGCCGGCGACCAGCGCCAGCCCCTCGATCTCGACCGCCGTCATGGCGCGCGTGGCCGTCGCCTGGGCCCCGACGGCGATCTCGTCGAACGTCCGGTTGGTGTAATCGGACATGGGCGCGCTACGCGGCGGCCGTGGCAGGCGTGCGCGAAGGCGCCTTGCGCGCGCGCGGCTTGCGCGCCGCGCCCTTCTGCGCGGCGGTGACGGGGATCAGCTTGCGCACGTCGGTGATCACCGCGCGCTGCCGGTCGTCGAGATGCGCGTCGGTTTCCAGCGCGTCGAGCAGCGCGCGGAGCTTCCTGCGCTCGGACGCGCCGGGAATCAGCACCGGCAGCGCGCGCTTGGCGAGCGCCGGCTCGAACTCGACGACGATGGTCTCCTCGTGCATCAGGCGGCGCATGTCGTCCTCGCTCAAGTGGCGCAGGATGCCGGTGGGGTCGAGCAGCGAGCGGGTGCGCGCCATCTGCGCCAGGTTGCGCTTGCCTCCGCCGGCCTTGGCGATCAGCATGCCCGTGCGCACGACCGCCTCCGGCAACCCGCCCTTGTCCATCTCGTCGAGCACCTGCCGCACCGCCGGGAGCGCGCGCGGATCGAAACGCGTCTTGCGGCGGATCTCCTCGCGCTCGTCGGCCATGTGCAGCGACAGCATGTTGCCGTAAACCTCGAAGAACGCGGCTTCGGACGCCGCGTCGCGCAGATCGCGGTACAGATCGAGCGACGCGCTCATGAGCTCGGCGTACAGCCGTTCGAGCTTCACGCCGTCGTTGTCCTCGCCGCGGTGCACGCGCTGGCGCGTCGCGACGTCGGCCAGGTACGGCAGCGGCCACAGCCACGGGTTCTTGTCCGAGATCGCCCAGTGCCTGACGCGCAGCGGATGGAAGTCGCGCGCGGCCTTGGCGAACCACTCGGGCGTCAGTTCGCGCACGAACGGCCGCACCAGCAGCGAGTACGACCGCTCGAGCAGCTCGGACAGCGCGGCCACGGCCTCGAACGGCTTCTCGTCGACGCGCCCGTACTTCTGCAGCGCGCGCAGGTCCTCCACCTTGCGCTCGCGCAGCGTGACGTCGTAGGTGACCTCGCCGTCCGCGCCGTGATGCTCGTCGATCTGCATGCCGTAGAGGCCCGGCGGCAGCTGCTGGATGTACTTCAGCACCTCGACGATCTGCGCGTGCTCCTTCTTCGCCACCTTGCCGGACACGAAGATCCCCAGGTGGCCGATGTCCTCGTGGATCAGGCCGACGATCGTCTGGCCGTTCGCCTTGATCTCCTCGGTCGACGAGTAGATGTCGGCGATCCAGTTGAACGCCTGCTGCGGCGGCGTGATGTTGTCGCCCATCGACGCGAACACGATGATCGGCTGCTTGATCGACTTCAAGTCGAAGTAGCGCCCGGGGCCGAGCCGCGCCTCGCCGGCGGCGAGCTTGTTGCCGACGAAGAGGTTGCTGGTGATCCAGCGGATCTCCTCCTCGTTCATCAGGTAGAAGCCGCCCCACCAGCGCTCGAACTCGAGAAAACGCGGCGGCTCGGTGTCGATGTTGGCGAACAGGTGATACCACTTGTCCCAGTACGTGTTGGCCGGATTCAGGTACTCGAAGTTCTGGACGAGGTACGCGCCGTCGAACTTGCCGCCGCCGAGATCGCTCGCGAACAGCGACGCCCACGTGCCGCCCAGAAGACCGCCCGCGTAGCGCATCGGGTTGTCGCCGTCGTTGCCCGACCAGTACGACATCGGCGCGCCGTTGATGACCAGCGGCCCGGCGATGTCCGGCCGCGCGGCGGCGAGCATCATCACCGCCCAGCCGCCCTGGCAGTTGCCGATGATCGCCGGCTTCGGGCTGTCGCGGATGCCGCTCGGCGACGATGCGGATGAACTCGGCTTCCGCGTCGGTGATGTCCGCGAGCGTCTGCCCGGGCTCGGGATCCGGATAGAAGATGACGAAATAGACCGGATGGCCCGCCTTCAGCGCGACGCCGACTTCGGAGTCCTCCTTGAAGCCGCCGATGCCCGGCCCGTGGCCGGCGCGCGGATCGACGATGACGAACGGCCGCTTGGCGTCGTCGATCTCGACGCCACGCGGCGGGATGATCCGCACCAGCGCGTAGTTCGCGGGACGCTCGTAGCTGCGCGCATCGGCGATCGGCTCGTACTTGTACGCGAGCACCGGCGGCTTGCCCGCGGCCTCGTGCGCCAGCCACTGATTGCCGCGATTGGCGCAGCGTGTCCCAGAACAGGACGCTGCGCTGGCCGAAGTCGATCTGGTAGTGCAGCCATTGCCGCCACGCCTCGAGCGGCGTCTTGGGGATCGCGCGCGCTCGACCAGGCCGGCCAGCGCGCGGCGCACGTGCTCGGCGTAGCGGTCGTGCGCGGCCTTGAGGCGCGCTGCAGCACGTCGGCGACCGAGCGCGAAATCTGGATCGAGCGGTCGAGGGTTCGATTGAAGTCGGCCATGCGCATTCCCGTGGAATGGTGCGGTGCAACATTGTACTCCCGCCAGGGCCGGCGGATGGCAAAAGGGCGGCACGCGGCCGCCCTCGGGACGCTGCGCGGACGGCGCGTCAGGCGCGGTGGCGCAGCTTGCGGATCGCCTCGAGCTGCGCCATCGCGCTGGCGAGCTCGGCCTCGGCCATCGCGATCTCTTCCTTCGACGTCTTGTTCTGCATCGCCTCCTCGGCCGCCTTCTTGGCCTCCAGCGCCTTGGCTTCGTCCAGGTCCTTGGCGCGGATCGCCGTGTCGGCGAGCACGGTGACCACGTTCGGCTGCACCTCGAGGATGCCGCCCGGCACGAAGATCAGCTCCTCGTCGGCGCCGCCGGGAACCTTGATCCGCACCGCGCCCGGCTTGATGCGCGTGATCAGCGGGGTGTGGCGCGGATAGATGCCGAGCTCGCCGGCTTCGCCGGGCGCACGACGAACTCGGCTTCGCCGGAGTAGATGCTCGATTCGGCGCTGACGACGTCGACGTGGATCGTATTGGCCATGATCGCTCCTTCGCGCTCGCGCCTACTGCAGCGTCTTCGCCTTCTCGAATGCTTCCTCGATCGCGCCGACCATGTAGAACGCCTGCTCGGGCAGCGCGTCGCACTCGCCGTTGACGATCATCTTGAAGCCCTTGATCGTGTCCTTGAGCGGCACGTACTTGCCCGGCGAGCCGGTGAACACTTCGGCGACGTGTGAACGGCTGCGACAGGAAGCGCTGGATCTTGCGCGCGCGCGACGACGGCCAGCTTGTCTTCCGGCGACAGCTCGTCCATGCCGAGAATCGCGATGATGTCGCGCAGTTCCTTGTAGCGCTGCAGCGTCGCCTGCACGCGCGCGCGTGGTGTTGTAGTGCTCTTCGCCGATGACGTTCGGGTCGACCTGGCGCGAGGTCGAGTCGAGCGGATCCACCGCGGGATAGATGCCCAGCGAGGCGATGTCGCGCGACAGCACGACCGTCGCGTCGAGGTGGCCGAAGGTCGTCGCGGGCGACGGGTCGGTCAGGTCGTCGGCCGGCACGTACACGGCCTGGATCGACGTGATCGAGCCGGTCTTGGTCGAGGTGATGCGCTCCTGCAGCCGGCCCATCTCCTCGGCCAGCGTCGGCTGGTAGCCCACCGCCGAGGGCATGCGGCCCGAGCAGCGCGGACACTTCGGTGCCGGCCAGCGTGAAGCGGTAGATGTTGTCGACGAAGAACAGGATGTCGCGGCCTTCGTCGCGGAAGCGCTCGGCCATGGTCAGCCCGGTCAGCGCCACGCGCAGGCGGTTGCCCGGCGGCTCGTTCATCTGGCCGAACACCATCGCGACCTTCGATTCGGCGAGTTGTCCAGCTTGATGACGCCGGCTTCCGACATCTCGTGATAGAAGTCGTTGCCTTCGCGCGTGCGCTCGCCGACGCCGGCGAACACCGACAAGCCGCGAGTGCTGCTTGGCGATGTTGTTGATCAGCTCCAGCATGTTCACGGTCTTGCCGACGCCGGCGCCGCCGAACAGGCCGACCTTGCCGCCCTTGGCGAACGGGCAGATCAGGTCGATCACCTTGATGCCGGTCTCGAGCAGCTCGACCGACGGCGACAGCTCGTCGAACTTCGGCGCCGGCTGGTGGATCGGCGCGGCGCTCGTCGGTCTTGATCGGGCCGGCTTCGTCGATCGGACGGCCGAGCACGTCCATGATGCGGCCCAGCGTGGCCGGGCCCACCGGCACCGAGATCGGCGCTGCCGGTGTTCCGTGACCTTCATGCCGCGGCGCAGGCCGTCGGAGGAGCCCATGCGCGATGGTGCGCACGACGCCGTCGCCGAGCTGCTGCTCGACTTCGAACGTCAGGCCCTTTTCGGCCAGCCGTGCCTCGTCCGGTGTCCTCGAGGACGAGCGCGTCGTAGATCCTGGGCATGCGCTTCGCGCGGAAACTCGACGTCGACCACCGCGCCGATGCACTGGACGATGGTGCCTTGGCTCATGGTCGTTCTTCCTGGATGCAGCGTTTCGAATTCGATTGCGCTCGAATGCCGTCGCGCATGCCTCAAACCGCCGCCGCGCCGCCGACGATTTCGGACAGTTCCTTGGTGATCGCCGCCTGCCGCGTCTTGTTGTAGATCAGCGTCAGCTCGTCGATCACGTTGCCGGCGTTGTCGGAGGCCGCCTTCATCGCCACCATGCGCGCCGACTGCTCGGAGGCCATGTTCTCGGTGACCGCCTGGAAGACGATCGCTTCGATGTAGCGCGTCAGCACGCTGGTCGAGCACGCCTTGGCGTCGGGCTCGTAGATGTAGTCCCAGGTGCCTTCGGTCGCGCGCACGTCCCGGGCGCCGATCTCGCCGGACAGCGGCAGCAGCTGCTCGCATGACCGGCTCCTGCTTCATCGTGTTGATGAAGCGCGTGTAGAAGACATCACGCGCGTCGACCTCGGTCCTGCGATGTAGCGCGTCGAGCATCACCTTCACCGGCGCCGATCAGCTTGTCCAGCTGCGGCCGGTCGCCGAGCTGCGTGACGCTGCGACACGATGTTGGCGCCCAGGCGCTGCATGAAGCCCAGGCCCTTGTTGCCGATGCAGCAGACGTAGTCGATCTCTTCGCCCTGCGGCCTGCCACTCCTTGTATCTGGGTGCAGCGCCAGGCGCAGCACGTTGGTGTTCAGGCCGCCGCACAGGCCCTTGTCGGTGGTGATCGACGATCATGCCGACGCGCTTGACCGTCGTCGCGCTCGACCAGGAACGGATGCCGGTATTCCGGATTGGCGTGGGCGATGTGCGCGGCGACGTTGCGGATCTTCTCGCCGTACGGGCGCGCCGCGCGCATGCGCTCCTGCGCCTTGCGCATCTTCGAGGCGGCGACCATTTCCATCGCCTTGGTGATCTTGCGCGTGTTCTGCACGCTCTTGATCTTGTTGCGGATTTCCTTGGAGCCGGCCATCGTGCTCTTGTCGTTGCGTTGCTGCCGAGAATCGACGGCTCGCCGCGATTCTGGGATTCCATTCCGCCGAACGTCGACTTCGACGTCAGAAGTCCGTTCTTCTTGAAGTCCTTGATCGCTTCGGCAGCGGCTTCTTCGTCGTCGGCGTTCATGTCCTTGGTCGCTCGATCCGGTCCATGAGCGTCGCGTACTTGCTCTTGATGAACTCGCGCATGCGACGTCTCGGCCGCCAGCGCCTTCTTCACGTCGATGTCGTCGAAGTAGCCGTTGTTGACCGCGAACAGCGTCAGCGCCATCTCCCAGACCTGCAGCGGCTGAGTACTGCGGCTGCTTCATCAGTTCGGTCACCATGCGGCCGCGCTCGAGCTGCTTGCGCGTCGCTTCGTCGAGGTCGGAGGCGAACTGCGCGAACGCCGCGAGCTCGCGGTACTGCGCCAGCGCCAGGCGCACGCCGCCGCCCGAGCTTCTTGATGACCTTGGTCTGCGCCGCGCCGCCCACGCGCGACACCGAGATGCCGGCGTTGATGGCGGGACGGATGCCGGCGTTGAACAGGTCGGTCTCGAGGAAGATCTGGCCGTCGGTGATCGAGATCACGTTGGTCGGCACGAACGCGGTCACGTCGCCGGCCTGCGTCTCGATGATCGGCAGCGCGGTCAGCGAACCGGTCTTGCCCTTGACCTCGCCCTTGGTGAAGTTCTCGACGTACTCCGCGTTGACGCGCGCGGCGCGCTCGAGCAGCCGCGAGTGCAGGTAGAACACGTCGCCCGGATAGGCTTCGCGGCCCGGCGGACGGCGCAGCAGCAGCGACATCTGGCGGTACGCCCAGGCCTGCTTGGTCAGGTCGTCATAGATGATCAGCGCGTCCTGGCCGCGGTCGCGGAAGTACTCGCCCATCGTGCAGCCGGAGTAGGGCGCGATGTACTGCATCGCCGCCGATTCGGACGCGGTAGCGGCGACGACGATGGTGTACTCCATCGCGCCGTGTCTCTTCGAGCTTGCGCACGACGTTGGCGACGGTCGATGCCTTCTGGCCGATCGCGACGTAGACGCAGAACAGGTCCTTGCCCTTCTGGTTGATGATCGTGTCGATCGCCACCGCGGTCTTGCCGGTCTGGCGGTCGCCGATGATCAGTTCGCGCTGGCCGCGGCCGATCGGCACCATCGCGTCGATCGACTTCAGGCCGGTCTGCACCGGCTGCGACACCGACTTGCGCCAGATCACGCCCGGCGCGACCTTCTCGATGACGTCGGTCATCTTGGCGTTGATCGGGCCCTTGCCGTCGATCGGCTGGCCCAGCGAGTTCGACGACGCGGCCGAGCAGTTCGGGGCCGACCGGCACTTCGAGGATGCGGCCCGTGCACTTGACGGTGTCGCCTTCGGTGATGTGCTCGTATTCGCCCAGCATCACCGCGCCGACCGAGTCGCGCTCGAGGTTGAGCGCGAGGCCGAAGGTGTTGCCCGGGAACTCGAGCATCTCGCCCTGCATCACGTCGGACGAGGCCGTGGACGCGGCAGATGCCGTCGGTCACCGAGACCACGGTGCCCTGCGTGCGCACCTGCGCGCCGACGTGTCGAGGTTCTGGATCTTGGCTCTTGATCAGTTCGCTGATTTCGGAAGGATTCAGTTGCATGGTGATCCTCGCGATTGCGCCGGAAGCGGCGTCGCGCCGGCGGAAAATGCACTTGTAGTCATGCGTGGTCAGACGCGGCGTCGCCATCGCCGTCAGCTTGCCTGCGACCGAGCCGTCGATCACTTCGTCGCCGACCTGATACGCGGGCGCCGCCGATCAGCGCGCGGTTCATCGACGACCGTCGCCTCGATCGTCTTGCCGAAACGGCGCTCGAGCGCCGCCTTGAGTCGCGCAAGCTGCGCGTCCGATCAGCGGGAACGCGGTCTCGATGTCGCGCGTGGCGACGCTTTCCGCGCTGTCCTTCAGCGCGTCGAACGTCGCGCGGATCTCGGGCAGAAGCATGACCCGGTCGGACTCGATCAGCACGCGCAGGAAGCTGCGGCCGTCCCCGGTCGATGCGCGTCGCCGGCGACCGACAAGAACAGCGATTCCTTGTCGCCTGGCGACCAGCTTCGGGTTGTCGAGCGCCGCCTGCACCCGCGCGTCCGCGACGACGCGGCGGCGAAGCGCGAGCATCTGCGACCAGACCGGCAACGCGTTGTCCTCGCGCGCGAGCTCGAACGCAGCCTCGGCGTAAGGCCGGGCGATGGTGGCGAGCTCGGCCATGGTCAGCCTCCGGCAGCGATGCAGCGAGCTGGACGTCATGCTAGACTGCTTCGATCGCCCAGCAGCTCGGCGTGCGCCTTCGGGTCGACTTCGCGCTGGAGGATCTTCTCGGCGCCCGCCACGGCCAGGTCGGCCACCTGGTCGCGCAGCTGCTCCTTGGCGCGCGCGACTTCCTGCTCGATCTCGGCGCTGCGCCGCGGCGACGATGCGGTCCGCCTCGGCCTTCGCCTCGCCCTTCGCTGCGTCGATCGTCGCGGCTGCGCAACTTCTCGCCGGCGCGACGATCTCCGCCGCCTTGCGCCTTGGCCTCGGTCAGCATCTCGGATGCGCTTCTCCGTGCTGGCGAGCTCCTGGCGGCCCTGCTCGCCGGCGGCAAGGCCGTCGGCGATCTGCTTCTGGCGCGTGTCGATCGCGCCCATCAGCGGCGGCCAGACGAATTTCGCCGTGAACCAGATGAAGGCGGCGAACGCCACCGCCTGCATGATCAGCGTCAGATTGATGTTCATCTTCGTGTTCCTGTCGAGCCTCGACTGCGCTGCCGGATCCCCGCCCGGCACGGACGAGGCGCGCGATCGCGTCTACTGCAGGCCGGCGGCGAGCAGCGGATTGCCGAACGCGAACAGCATCGCGAGACCGACGCCGATGATGAACGACGCGTCGATCAGGCCGAGCAGCAGGAACACCTTCGCCTGCAGCTGCGGCATCAGCTCGGGCTGGCGCGCGGCGCCTTCGAGGAAGCGCGAGCACATGATGCCCACGCCGACGCACGCGCCCAGGGCGCCCAGGCCGATGATGAGGCCGATGCCGATGCCGGTGTAGGCCTGAATCAGCGCGATCAATTGCAGCTTTTCCATTGCCTTTCCTTTCGTGGAGCGGGACTTGGTGTTGACGGAAAAACGAGACTAGTGATGCTCGTGCGCCATCGCGATGTAGACGACGGTCAGCATCATGAAGATGTACGCCTGCAGCAGGACGATCAGGATGTGGAAGATCGCCCAGCCGAGGTTCAGCAGCGCCGAGAACGCGAACGCGACGACGGCCCAGTGACCGGCCATCTCGGCGGCGCTGGCGGCCAACAGCGCGAGCAGCAGGAAGATGATCTCGCCCGCGTAGATGTTGCCGAACAGCCGCAGCGAGTGCGACAGCGGCTTGGAGACGTACTCGACCAGGTTGAACAGCAAATTGAACGGCCACAGCAGCGGGTTCGACCCGAACGGCGAACAGAACAGCTCGTGGATCCACCCGCCCAGTCCCTTGACCTTGATGCTGTAAAAGATCATCAGCGCGAACACCGAAAGCGCCAGCGCGAAGGTCGTGTTGACGTCGGCCGTCGGCACGATGCCGGAATTCGTGCAGGCCGAACGCCTGCAGCCCGGCGGACATGATGTCCACGGGGAGGAAATCCATCGCGTTCATGAACACGACCAGCACGAACGTGGTGAGCGCGATCGGCGCGACCATCCTGCTCGTCGCCGTTGTAGATGCCCTTCACCTGCTCGTTGATGAAGTCGAACGCGAGCTCCACGAACGCCTGCCGCTTCGAAGGCACGCCGGTCGTCGCCCGGCGCGTGACGAGCCACATGAAGCCGAACGCCAGGACGCCGAGCACCAGCGTGGTGGCGAACGTGTCGACGTTCAGCGTCCAGAAGCCGCCGCCCGTGCCGACCGGACGCGTCATGAACGTCAGGTGGTGCTGGATGTACTCGGTGGGGGATTCGTAGGTGGCCGCCATGCGGGGCTCTTATGAGTTCAAGTTCAGTCGCGGACGAACAACGCCATTCGGAACAGCAGAACCGTCACCACGAAGGCGGCGAAGAACGCCGCCAGCACAATGTCCCTGTAGCCGGTGAGCACCAGCCACAGCTGGAGGACGATCACCAGAATCTTCGCTGCCTCGGCCCGGAACACCGTAGCGAGGGTCCCGCCCGCGCTCGCCGGCCTCGACACCGCCACCACGACCGCGAACACCACGCACGCGGACATGTTGACGATGCCGCCCAGCGCTGCCGACAGCGCCCCGTGCACGCCTGCCCACAGTCCCGCGATGACCGCGATCGCCGCCGTGGCGAGCGCTTGCCATTTCAGGACATTGCGGATCGGCTTGGTCGACGGCGGTGGACTCACCCCGCGTACTCCCTGACCGCGGCCGAGCAGGCGATCAACGATCAAATCAAACCGATCGATTTTAACTGCTTTGGCGCGTCGGCGGCAACGAGATGGTGCGCCGCAACCACGGCGACGGGCGATTACCGCACAGGCTGCCTGCGGGCGCGGCGAGAAGCCATCGACGCGCCGCGCGCCGCAGAACCAGCCACCGCGAGGTATGAAGGCCTCGCCCACGATGGATCAACCGCCCGACAGCGCTCCCACGATCATCACCGTGGCGCCGGCGGCGATCGGTGTACGCAGGTCGCGCGTCAGCAGGCTGTCGACGAACAGCTTGACGTGGGGGCGCACGCTGCCCTGCTCGTCGATCATGCGGAACCGGATCCCGGGATAGGCGCCGTCCAGCGCCGCCAGCACTCCGCCGAGCGTAGGCGGGAGCTCGGGCGCGAGCACCGGGACGGCCACGTAGACTTCGGCGCCCTTGGTGTAAGACTGCAGTACCGTCGGGATCCGCACGCGAACCACCGCCGCGACTTCCGGCGAGGAGCGGGCGCTCACATTCGTCGGCCGTCGTTACCGGCGGTCATCCTGCTTCCACGGCGTAGATGTGCGGCAGATGGCGCGCCAGGCAGCGGAACGTGCGGCCTTCGTCGCGGCTTCCCCACACTTCGCCCGAGGTCGTGCCGAAGTAGAGTCCGGCCGGATCGCGCGCATCGGCGGTCATCGCCTGGCGCTTGACCGTCCACCACGCCTGCGTCTTGGGCAGGCCCTGGTCCTGGCGCTTCCATGTCCGTCCGCCGTCGCGCGACCGGTAGACCGCCGGGCGCCCGCCCGGCGAGGTCCGCGGCCACACGCTGGTGCCGTCCATCGGGAACACCCACAGCGTCTCGGGATCGCGCGGGTGCACGACCATCGGAAAGCCGACGTAGCCGACCGACTTCGGCATCGTGTCGCCGATCTCCTGCCAGCGGTCGTTGGGACGGTCGATGCGGAAGATGCCGCAGTGATTCTGCTGGTACAGCCGATCCGGGTGGCCCGCGGCGAAACGCACGCAATGGGGATCGTGACCGTATTCGAGGTCGGGATCGGGCTGGAAGTCCGCGCGCACCCCCGCGTTGAGCGGCCGCCAGTCCGCGCCGCCGTCGGTGGACTCGAACGTTCCGCCCCCCGACATGCTGATGTACAGGTGCTTCGGGTCGCGCGGGTCGACGAGGATCGAATGGAGCTTCGCCCCGTCGGGCGTGCCGTCCTGGTCGCCGCCGCACCAATCCTTGCGCTTCGGATGCTGGTTGAAGCCGGCGACGCCTTCCCATGTCGTGCCACCGTCGACGGACCGGAACAGGCCCTGCGGGGACGTCCCCGCGTACCAAGTGCCGGGCTCGGCGAGGTGGCCCGGCGCCAGCCAGAACGTATGGTTGACCACCCGCCCGCTGCCCTCGGCGAACGCCGGCGGCTTCGCGGCTTCCCGCCATGTCCGGCCGCCGTCGAGCGAGCGGAAGACCGTCGGGCCGAGATGACCGGTGCGCGCCGCCGCGAGGACCGTCCGGGCGTCGCGGGGATCCACGACCGCGTGATGGACGATATGCCCGAGGAATTGCGGTCCCGCCAGTTTCCACGCGCTCCTTGCCAAGTCGCTCCCCAGCGTCCACAGCCCCTTGCGGGTGGCGATCAGCAGGCGGACACGCTTGGCCGCCGCCGGGCGGGCGGGTTTCTTGGTACGCGGCATGCCGGGATTCTCCTCGCGCCGGTTGACGTTGCGCGGTCGAAGGGCGAACGCTACGCCGGGCGCGATTTCCGCGCAACCGGCAGGGTTGCAATTGCCCCGTCGCGCTGCGATCCTCCGACAGCTTTCCCGGCGCGCTCGCGCCGGGTCCACGGAACCCGTCCCAACGCAAGGAGCGCACGTCATGACGATCAAGGTCGGCGACAAGCTACCCGCCGCAACGCTGCAGGAGTTCTACGAAGTGGAGAAGGACGGTTGCTCGATCGGGCCCAATCCGGTCAAGGTCGACGACCTGACGCGCGGCAAGAAGGTCGTGCTGTTCGGCCTCCCCGGCGCGTTCACGCCGACGTGCTCGGCCAAGCACGTGCCGAGCTACATCGCGAACTACGACAAGCTCAAGGCCAAGGGCGTCGACACCATCGCCTGCATGGCGGTCAACGACGCTTTCGTCATGGGCGCGTGGGCCAAGGACCAGAAGACCGCGGACAAGGTTCGCCTGCTCGCCGACGGCTCGGCCGACTTCACCCGGGCGCTGGGGCTCGAGCTGGACCTCACGGCGCGCGGCATGGGCGTACGCAGCCAGCGCTTTTCGATGCTGGTCGACGACGGCGTCGTGAAAACCCTCAACGTCGAGGCGCCCGGGAAGTACGAAGTCTCCGACGCGGAGACGATGCTGAAGCAGCTCGGCTGAGCGACGCCGCCGCGACAGGGCAGCTTGCGGGCGCCCGGCCCGCGAGCTGCGCGCGGCCCCCTGCCTTCAGCGCAGCTTCGCGATGATCCCGTCGAGTTGTTCGAGCGTCGAATAGCGGATCACCACGCGACCGGCGCCCTTGCGGCCCGGCTCGATGCGCACCACCGCCGCGAATTTCTCGGCGAGCTCGTTCTCGAGCCGCGCCGTGTCCGCATCGTAGCGCGGCCGCGCCTTCGCGCGCGCCGGCCGCTGCGCCGGGTTCGCCAGCGTGGCGACCAGCCGCTCCGTTTCGCGCACCGACAGCTGCCCGTTGACCACGCGGGCCGCGGCACCGGCCTGCTGCGCATCGGGCAGCGCCAGCAGCGCGCGCGCATGCCCCATCTCCAGCGCGCCCGCCAGCAGGTATTCCTGCACGGCCTTGGCGAGCGCCGTGAGCCGCAGCAGGTTCGACACCGCGCTGCGCGAGCGTCCCACCGCCTTCGCCGCGGCATCGTGCGTGAGGCCGAGCTCGCCGATGAGCCGCGCGAGGCCCTGCGCCTCCTCGAGGGGATTGAGATCCTCGCGCTGGATGTTCTCGACCAGCGCCAGGGTCAGCGCCGCGTTGTCGGGAACGCTCTTCACCAGCGCCGGCACCTCGCGCAGGCCGGCCTGCTGCGCCGCCCGCCAGCGGCGCTCGCCGGCGATGATCTCGAAGCGCGCGCCATCCACCGGGCGCACGAGGATGGGTTGCATGACTCCCTGCTCGCGGATGGAATCGGCGAGCTCCCCGAGCGAGACGGGGTCCATGCGCGTGCGCGGCTGGTATTTGCCGGGCCGGATGCGATCGATCGCGATCGTCTGCAGCGCCTCGCCGGCGGACGCGTCGTCGTCGGTGCCGGCGAGCAGCGCGTCGAGGCCGCGGCCCAATCCCTTCGGTCGGATCATCGTTGCTCCTGTGGACGGCGCGTCACGGCGACGGCGGCGTGCCGGGCTCGTCGGCCGGCGTGGCGCCCGCGGCGCCGCCCGCAGGCGACGGCGTGGCGGCAGGATCGGCGGGCGCGGTCGCATGCGTGGGCAGGCCGCGCGCCTCGAGGCGGCGAATCATCTCGCCGGCGAGCGCGAAGTACGCGACCGCGCCCTTCGACTTCTGTTCGAGCTTCATCGCCGGCAGGCCGTGCGAGGGAGCCTCGGCGAGGCGGACGTTGCGCGGGATCACCGTGCGGTAGAGCTTCTCGCCGAAATGCTTCTCGAGCTCGGCGGCGACGTTCTGCGCCAACGTGTTGCGCGGGTCGAACATCGTGCGCAGCAGGCCTTCGATCTCGAGTGTGGGATTGAGGTGCGAGCGCACCTTCTTCACCGTCTGCACCAGGTCGGACAGGCCTTCGAGCGCGTAGTACTCGCACTGCATCGGGATCAGCACCGAGTCGGCCGCGCACAGGCCGTTGAGCGTGAGCAGCGAAAGCGACGGCGGGCAGTCCAGCAGGATGAAGTCGTATTCGCCGGAAACCTCGTCGATCGCTGATTTCATCTGCCGCAGCGCTTCGGCCAGCGCGTCCTTGAGGCGCATCTCCCGCTCCGGCAGCTCGACGAGCTCGACCTCGGCGCCGGCGAGCTCGCGATTCCCCGGCACGATGTCGTAGCCGCCTTCGCGCGACGTCAAGCGCACGTCGGCGATCCTGCGCTCGCCGAGCAGCACCTGGTAGACCGTTTCGCGCAGCGCGCGCTTGTCGATGCCGGAGCCGGTCGTCGCATTGCCCTGCGGATCGAGATCGACGATCAGCACGCGCCGCTTCATCGCGGCGAGGCTCGCCGCGAGGTTCACCGTCGTCGTCGTCTTGCCGACGCCGCCCTTCTGGTTGGCGACCGCGACAATGCGCGTCATGCGCGGCGCTTCGGGCTTGCGCCGCATCACGATCAGGTGGCGCGCGGCGTGCAGTCCCGGCACGTCGAGCCGCGGCGTCGCCAGCACCTCGATGTCGTCGGGCAGCTCGGCGATCTCCTCGTGCGGATGCACGCCCTTCATCGCCACCAGGCAGCCGTCGTCGGCAAGGTGCCGCGCCGCCGCCTGCGCGAACGTGCGCAGATCGGCGAACGCGCGCGAAATGACCACGTCGAACCGCGCCGGCGGCGCGTACTCCTCGACGCGCGCCGCCACGGCGAGCGCGTTGGCGAGACCGAGCTCGGCGGCCGCCTGCGTGAGGAAGGTCGCCTTCTTGTGACTCGCGTCGACGAGCGTGACGTGCCACTGCGGCCGCGCGATCGCGAGCGGAATGCCGGGAATGCCGCCGCCCGCACCCACGTCGAGCACGCGGAGCGCGGAGGCCCGCGGAAGCCGCGGCAACGCGGCGAGCGCGTCGAGCAGGTGATGCGTGACCATGCGCTGCGGCTCGCGGATCGCCGTGAGGTTGTACGTGCGGTTCCACTTGGCGAGCAGCGCGAGGTAGGCGTCGAGCTGCGCCCGCGCGCTGTCCGGCAGCGCGACGCCAAGCGCGCGCAGCCCCGCTGACAACGTGTCGTCGCCGGCCGCGAGCGCCGGCGCGGCGCCCGTCATGCGCTGCGCGCCGCGGCGCCAGGCGCGTGCGCGCAGCGCTTGAGGTGGACGAGCAGCAGCGAGATCGCTGCCGGCGTGACGCCGGAGATGCGCGACGCCTGGCCGACGGTCTCGGGCTTGTGCGCATCGAGCTTTTGCCGCACCTCGGTCGACAGGCCGCGCACGTGACGATAGTCGAGGTCCTGCGGCAGGCGCGTATCCTCCTGCGCCATGCGGCGCTCGATCTCGACCTGCTGTCGCTCGATGTAGCCGGCGTACTTGGTGGTGATCTCGACCTGTTCCGCGACGATCGGGTCCGCCACGGGCGTGCCGGCGCCGGGCAACGACATCAGCGCGGCATAGGTGACGCTCGGCCGGCGCAGAAGATCGGCCAGCGCCTGCTCGCGCTCCAGCGGCTGGCCGATGACGCGCTCGACCTCCTGCGCGCTCACGACGCGCGGATCGACATACGTCGACGCGAGACGCTCGCGCTCGCGCGCGACGGCATCGCGCTTGCGCGCGTAGGCGCTCCAGCGGGCATCGTCGACCACGCCGAGGCGGCGACCATGCTCGGTCAGGCGCAGGTCGGCATTGTCCTCGCGCAGCTGCAGCCGATACTCGGCGCGCGACGTGAACATCCGGTAGGGCTCCGAGACGCCGCGCGTGACGAGATCGTCGACGAGCACGCCGAGATACGCCTCGTCGCGACGCGGACACCAGGCTTCCTGGCCGGCGACGCTGCGCCCCGCGTTGATGCCGGCGAGGATGCCCTGCGCTGCCGCTTCCTCGTAGCCGGTCGTGCCGTTGATCTGACCCGCGAAGAAGAGGCCGGCGATGGCCTTCGTCTCGAGCGACGCCTTGAGGCCGCGCGGATCGAAGTAGTCGTACTCGATCGAATACCCGGGCCGCAGGATGTGCGCGTTCTCGCAGCCCTGCATCGAGCGCACCAGCGCGAGCTGGACGTCGAAAGGCAGCGACGTCGAGATGCCGTTCGGATAGATCTCGCCGGTCGTCAGCCCTTCGGGCTCGAGGAAGATCTGGTGACTGTCGCGCGCTGCGAAGCGCACGACCTTGTCCTCGATCGACGGGCAATAGCGCGGCCCCACGCCTTTGATGACGCCGGTGAACAGCGGCGAGCGATCGAGGCCCGCGCGGATGATGTCGTGCGTGCGCGCATTGGTGCGCGTGATCCAGCACGACACCTGGCGCGGGTGCATGTCGCGCGTTCCGACAAAGGAGAACACCGGCGTCGGCGTATCGCCAGGCTGGGCTTCGAGCGAAGCGAGATCGATCGTGCGTCCGTCGAGCCGCGGCGGCGTTCCCGTCTTCAGGCGACCGACCGGCAACGCGAGCTCGCGCAGCTTCGCGGCGAGGCGCTTCGCCGGCGGATCGCCGGCGCGCCCCGCCTCGTAATTATTCAGGCCGATGTGGATCAGACCCGACAGGAACGTGCCGGTGGTGAGCACGACGGCATCGGCTTCGAATGTCAGACCGATCTGCGTGACGACACCGCTCACGCGGGGTGCGCCCGACGACTCGTCGATCGTCAGGTCGTCGACCGCCTGCTGGAACAGCGTCAGGTTCGGCTGGCTCTCCAGCCGCCCTCGGATCGCCTGCTTGTAGAGGAGCCGATCGGCCTGCGCCCGCGTCGCGCGCACGGCCGGCCCCTTGCTCGAGTTCAGGATGCGGAACTGGATGCCGGCTTCGTCGGCGGCGAGCGCCATCGCTCCGCCCAGCGCATCCACTTCCTTGACGAGATGCCCCTTGCCGATGCCGCCGATCGACGGATTGCACGACATCTGGCCGAGCGTTTCGATATTGTGCGTCAGCAGGAGCGTGCGCCGGCCCATGCGGGCGCTGGCGAGCGCAGCCTCGGTCCCGGCGTGGCCGCCGCCGACGACGATGACATGGAATCGCTGATCGAAGTTCATGATATATAACGTGTTTTACCGCAAACGCCTACGCGCGACCTTTGGCGCTGGCAAGTCAAAATTTTAGCACGCGGCGGGTGTACCGAGTCGTCCGAGCGTGTTCGTGGCCATTGCCGATGGCCGAGCGGGCCGCGGCAAGGCCAAGGAAGACAGCGCCGAAGTCTCGTTTCACGTGGAACGCCGGGCAGTCTTTCAGAGACGCTGCGGGATGCCGTCGTGCTTCCCCGAGCATGGGCGGGTCTTGTTGCGGTGAAATCGTTGGGCCAGGCAGCGGGCGGGGTGCGCGTCTCGGGCGACTGGGTAGCGTCTCACTGAGACGCCACCGGCGACCGCGCCAGGTCATCCGACTTCGCCGCATTTGGATCGGGAACGTGATTCCGAAGGCGCTTCCCGGGCTAGGTAGATTTGGCCGCTTTCCGGCACGCCTGTCGAATGGCGAGTACGGTGGGCTGGCAGACGCGCGGGCTGGCGCTGCCTCATTCAGGGGGTCTTGCATGGACCCCCACAGGAACCACCCCGCCGCGACCCGCCGCCTCGGCGGCAGCGCGGAGTGCTGGTAGAAATTCTCGCCTGCGTGGTCGCCGCGATCCTCATGACCGCGACTGCCTACCGTCTTACCGTGTGGATATTCCGCTGGCGAGTCCGACCGGTCGGCTTGCCCGAACCCGTTCGCGTTGCCAAACCCGATCGGTTTGCCAGATCTTCAAACAAAAAGCCCGCCTGCGCGGGCTTTTCTGAAGATCCGGCCCGAGCTTACTCTGGCGTTCGGCTGGCGACCTTCACCGGCGCCACCGCGGGCCGTGCCGCACGCGCGTTGGGCTGCGCGGCGCGTTGCGCCGCTTCTCGGACTTCGATCGCCTTTTTGGCGGGGGCTGCGGTGGCCGTGGTCGACTGGGGCTTGGTCATCTGAGCGAAGCTGTCGGGGTGCGCATCGGCGACGTCTCCGCAGGCCCATGCGGCCCCACCCAATGCCAGCGTTCCGGACATTGCGACTGCTGCGAGCATAGTGCGCATGGCATCTCCTTACGCGCGTTTGTGGACTACGCCGCTAAGCTAGGAGAAAACCGGGGGCGCGTCAAGCATCGCTTTCGTGCCAGGCAGGCCCGTCGGTAGTGTCTCAGGGACCCGGTAAAGGAGGGCTGAGACACTACCGGCCCGTCCGCACGCGCGAGGAGGCTTGCGAGCAACGGCCCGGAGAACGAAGGTAGGCTTTCGGTTTGAAACCGGATCGCCAGCTTTCAATGCGCAACTTGTTTCACGTGGAACAACGAACGCCCAGCGTGGCGCGGCCGCCTCAACTCCGCGCCCGTCCCGTCGTCCCCCGAACAATGAGTCTCGCGGCCGGTCTAGGGAGCGCAGACGCGTCGCCCGTCGAAGGTGGCGGCGTCCCGAGGCGCGTAAGCACACGCGTGGCGGCGGCGCGCCCGGCCTCCTCCAGCGGCAAGCGCAGGGACGTGAGTGGGGGTGTCGCGTAGCGTGCCCAGGCACCGTCTCCACATCCGGCGACTGAAACGTTCGCGGGGACGGCACGGCCCGCGAGCGCGCAGGCCTTGATCGCCCCGAGAGCGAGCAGGTCGTCCGTGCACACGATGGCGGTCGGTGATACCGGGTCCATCAGTACCCGCTCGCAGAGCAGGCTCGCACCCGCCGCGTCCCCGGATGCCAGCCTCGCCTCGATCACGACCGCGTCGGAGACACGCGAGAACGCCCGCTGGTACGCCTCGGTACAGGCGACCTCCAGCGCGGCCGCCCCTGCTGCCGCGCCCCTGAGCAGGACGAAACGGCGGTGACCGAGCTCATGAAGGTAGCGGACGACGGTTTCCGCGCCACGGTCGAAGTCGAGGCTGATGGCGTCGGGATCGCGGCGCGTATCACCTTCCACGTCGACGAAAGCGGTCCCGCGCGACATTGCCAGCGTGGCCGCAACGGCAACCTGGCCGCTTCCGACACTTACGATGCCCTCCACGCCCAGCGACAGCAGGCGACGAACGCCGTCCAGCGATGCCGCCGCGTTATCGCCGCCCACGACGATCGCTGCCACATAACGCGACGCGCGCAGCGCGTCGACGACTCCCGCGACTACGGGTTCATGGAACCGGTCCCTGATCTCCGGGACGAGGATGCCGATCAGTCCGGAGCGGGCCGACGCAAGCGCGCGCCCGGCGCCGTTGCTGACATAGCCGAGCGCCCGCGCGGCGTCCTCCACGCGCTGGCGAACCTCGGCGCGCACCAGCGCCGGGTGCGTGAGTGCACGCGACACCGTGGCGGTGGAGACACCGGCGATGCGCGCGACGTCGCGAAGCGTGGGAACGCCGCGCTCGACACGTGTCCCACGCCGCAGTTTCAAATTCGAGCCGGCCAATTCGTCATCCATCGAGGCAGGCACCCGCGGTGGCGGCGGCAAGAGTTGTTGGGAAAGCGCTGAGGGTCAATGTAATCGCTTACAACAAGCGTTTACAGAAATCGCTTGCCGTAACCGTTTGCAAAGCGGAGCGTAGCCTGCCCGCCAAAGCCACGCAAGGCCCAACGGCCAAGAGCACGCCAATCGTTTGACGGGCGACGCTCCGCCGCAAAAAAAGCGGCAGAGCGCCACAACCGGCCCCTATCCGCGCAGCCTGGACCCCAGCTTCACACGCTCATCCGCCAGTGCGCCGGGACGCTTGGTCCCCAGCTTGTCGAACAGCGCGTCGTGCGACGCGAGCTCCCGCGTCCACTGCGCAGCATCGACGCGCGTCACCTCGTCGAACCGCGTCGCATCGAAATCGATGCCGCGCCAATCGAGATCGCGATAAGCCGGCATGAATCCCACCGCGGTCTCGTTCGCGGCCGCGCGACCCGCGCAGCGCTCGACGATCCATTGCAGCACGCGCATGTTCTGGCCGAAGCCCGGCCAGACGAACTTGCCGTCGCTCGCCCTTGCGGAACCAGTTGACGCAAAAAATGCGCGGCGGCTGGGCGACGCGCCGCCCCATCGCGCAGCCAGTGCGCGAAATAGTCGCCGACGTGGTAGCCGCAGAAGGGCAGCATCGCGAACGGGATCGCGGCGGACTTCGCCGACCGCGCCTGCGGCCGCCGCGGTCGTCTCCGATCCCATCGTCGCCGCCTTGTAGACGCCCTCCTCCCACGATGCGCGCCTCGGCAACGAGCGGCACGGTGTCGCGAGCGCCGCGCGCCGAAGATCAGCGCCGAGATCGGCACGCCTGCGGGGTTGTCCCATTCGGGATCGAGCGATGGACATTGCGTCGCCGCGACCGTGAAGCGCGCGTTGGGATGCGCCGCCTTGCGGCCGCAGTCGGGCGTCCACGGCTCGCCCCGCCAGTCGGTGAGATGCGCGGGCGGCGTCTTCGGTCATGCCTTCCCACCACACGTCGCCGTCGTCGGTCAGCGCGACGTTGGTGAAGATCACGTTCTCGCGCAGCGTCTCCATCGCGTTCGGGTTCGACTCGTACGACGTCCCCGGCGCGACGCCGAAGTAGCCGGCCTCCGGATTGATCGCATGGAAGCAGCCATCGGCGGCCGGCTTGATCCACGCGATGTCGTCGCCGATCGTCGTCATCTTCCAGCCGTCGAACCCGCGCGGCGGGATCATCATCGCGAAATTGGTCTTGCCGCACGCGCTGGGAAACGCCGCGGCCACGTAGCGTCTTCTCGCCATCGGGCGAGGTGACGCCGAGGATCAGCATGTGCTCGGCGAGCCATCCCTCGTCGCGGCCCATCACCGACGCGATGCGCAGCGCGAAGCATTTCTTGCCGAGCAGCGCATTGCCGCCGTAGCCGGAGCCGAAGCTCCAGATCTCGCGCGTCTCGGGAAAATGCACGATGTACTTGTGGTCGCGGTTGCAGGGCCATGCGACGTCGCGGTCGCCCGACGGCGAGCGGCGCACCCACCGAATGCACGCACGGCACGAACGCGCCGTCGCCGCCGAGCACGTCGTGCACCGCGCGGCCCATGCGCGTCATCGATGCGCATGCTCACGACCACGTAGGGGCTGTCGGTCAGCTCGACGCCGATGTGCGCGATCGGGCTGCCGAGCGGACCCATCGAGAACGGGACGACATAGATCGTGCGCCCGCGCATGCAGCCGTCGAACAGGCCGTCGCAGCGTGCGCCGCATTTCCGCCGGCGCGACCCAGTTGTTGGTCGGCCCGGCATCGTCGGCGCGATTCGCTGCAGATGAACGTGCGGTCCTCGACGCGTGCGACGTCGGTCGGATCCGACAGCGCGAGGTAGCTGTTCGGGCGCTTCGTCGGGTCGAGCTTGCGCAGCGTGCCGGCGGCGACCATCTCCGCGCACAGACGATCGTATTCGCCGTGCGCTGCCGTCGCACCAGACGATGCGCTCCGGTTTTGTCAGCGCCGCGACCTCGCGCACCCAGCCCAGCAGGCGTGCGTGCCGGACATATCCCGGCGCGCCGACCGAGGCCGCGAGCGTTGCAAAGGATTCGGGTTGGTTCATCGAAGCAGGGCTCTCTCGGCAGAAATTGGCGAGCACGGGCATGCCGCGCGAAAGGTCGGGGAATCTAACATGGCAGCGTCATTTCCCGCACCTCTTGCGCGAGCGGCCCAGTGGCCTGACCGATTTGTCGCGCACCACCACGCAACGCTCTCCCTCACTTGCCGATGCAAAAGCGCGAGAAGATCTCGCCCAGCAGGTCATCAGCCGAGAACTCGCCGGTGATCGCCGCCAGCGCGCTCTGCGCGGCGCGCAGTTCTTCCGCGAAGAGCTCGAGCGGCGGGTCGACGGCCCTCGAATGATCGGCAGCGGCAGCGAGCCGAAGTTCCGCATCGCGGAGCGCTTCGACGTGCCGCGCGCGCGCCAGGAATGCGTCTTCCGTGGCCACCTCGACGCCGGCGCTCGCGCGCATCGCCGTTTCGAGCAGGTCGATGCCGGCGCCGGTCAGCGCCGACAGCCACACGTGGGTCCGAAGGCGCCCGCCGTCGTCGCGCTGCTCGCTGCGCGCCGGCGCTCCGATCAGATCCGCCTTGTTGTGGACGACGATGCGCGGAAGCGGCGCGGGCAGGCGGGCGCCGAGGTCGGCGTCCTCGGGATCGAGGGTGTCCTCGCGCCGCGCATCGACGAGCAGGAGCGCGAGGTCGGCACGCCGGATCGCCGCCCACGTGCGGTCGATGCCGATGCGCTCCACTTCGTCCGCCGCGTCGCGCAGGCCTGCGGTGTCGATGACATGGAGCGGGATGCCGTCGAGCTCGATGCGGCGCTCGACGGGGTCGCGCGTCGTCCCGGGAATTGCTGTCACGATGGCCGCATCCTCGCGCGCAAGGCGATTGAGCAGGCTCGACTTGCCGACATTCGGCCGGCCGATCAGCACCACGTACAGCCCGTCGCGCAGCCGCGCGCCCGTCCGCGCGCGCGCCAGCAGGTCGGCGAGGCGCGCGCGCAGCGCGGCGAGCTTGCCGATCGCGTTCTCCGCGCGCAGGAACTCGATGTCCTCGTCGGGAAAATCGAGCGTGGCCTCGGTGAACATCCGCAACTCGACCAGTCCGTCGACGAGTGCGTGGACCTCCTGCGAGAACGCGCCGGTGAGGCTGCGCGCGGCCGCCCGCGCGGCGGCGGCAGTCGACGCCTCGATGAGATCGGCCACACCCTCGGCCTGCGCGAGGTCCAGCTTGCCGTTGAGGAAGGCGCGCCGGGTGAACTCGCCGGGCTCGGCGAGGCGCGCACCCAGCGCCAGGCAGCGCGCCAGAAGCAGGCCGAGCGCCGCCGGGCTGCCGTGGCCGTGAAGCTCCAGAACGGTTTCGCCGGTGTAGGAATGCGGCGCGGGAAAGAGCAGGGCGATGCCGGTGTCGAGCGGCGCGCCGCGTTCGTCGCGGAAGGTCACGAGCGTCGCGACGCGCGCTTCGAGCGGGCGCCCGACGATGCCGGCGACGACCGCGTCGAGTCGCGCCCCCGACACCCGCACGATCCCCACGCCGCCGCGCCCCGGCGGCGTCGCGATGGCCGCGATAAGGGGTGCCGCGACGGTCACTTCTTCGGTGGCGTGCCGAGCGCCTCGCGCGCTTTGATCATCCGTTTGTGCTGCCGCATGACGAGCCGTTCCCTGGGGGCCGCGGCGGACGCTAGCGCCGCTTGGCGGCGGCCAGCTCGGCTTCCCGGGTCAGCACGCGATTCATGTGCCACTGCTGGAAGATCTGAATGCAGTTGTTCACCAGCCAGTACAGCACGAGCCCGCTCGGGAAGAAGATGAACATCACGGAGAAGGCCACCGGCATGATCTGCATCACGCGGGCCTGCACGGGATCGCTGATCGGCGTCGGCGACAGCTTGACCTGCAGGTACGCGGTGATCGCGTAGACGACCGGCAGGATGAAATACGGATCGGGCGCCGAAAGGTCGTGGATCCAGCCGATCCACGGCGCGTGGCGCAGCTCGACCGCCGACAGCAGCACCCAGTAGAGCGCGATGAACACGGGGATCTGGACCAGAATCGGCAGGCAGCCGCCGAGCGGATTGATCTTCTCCTGCCGGTAGAGCTCCATCATCTTCACCTGGAGCTGCTGCTTGTCGTTCGCGTACTGCTCCTGCAGCGCCTTCATCTTCGGCGCGACGACCTTCATTTTCGCCATCGACCGCGCGCTGGCGTGGTTCAGCGGATAGAAGAGGCTCTTGATGATGATGGTCATCACGATGATCGACCAGCCCCAGTTGCCGAGGATGCCGTGCAGCCACTTCAGCAGCCAGAACAGCGGCGCGGCGATGATCGTGAAGATGCCGTAATCGACGACGAGGTCGAGGCCCGGCGCGAGCTTGCCGAGCGCTTCCTGGTCCTGCGGACCGACGTAGAGCCTCGACTTGACCTCCCCGGTGGCGCCCGGCGCGATCGGCGCGCCCGCGTAGCGCACGCCGGCCGTATAGAGTCCGCCGTCCAGCTTGGTCGTGTAGAACTGCCGCTGGACGCTGTCGGGCGGCAGCCACGCGGTGACGAAGTAGTGCTCGATCATGCCGATCCAGCCGTTGTCGGCGTTCTTCGTGTACGCCGGCTTGCGCGTCGCGTCGGCGGCTTCCTTGTCGATCTCGCCGAAATCGACTTTCTTGAATTTGTCGGTCTGGTTGTAGACGACCGGCCCCGTGTACGCGGCGGGGGCCATCGAGTGCTGCGTCACCGCCTGCTTGGTGTCGCGCATCAGCTGAAAATACGCCTCGGGCGTGTACGGGGCGTCGGTCGCATTCGTGACGTCGAAGGCGACGTCGACGACGTACGTGCCGCGATGGAACGTCAGCGTCTGGACGACCTTGTCGCCGTTGGCGGCGGTCGTCTCCAGCTTGAGGTCGAGCGTGTCGGCGCCGGCCGCGAGCGTGCGCGGGCCCGGCAGCGGCTGGTAGACGCTGCGATGATTCGGCATGCCGTCGCCGATCAGGCCCGCCTGCGCGACGAACGTGCGCTCGGCGTTGCGCTGCAGCGCGAGATACGGCTTCGCGGTGTCCTGCGTATCCCGGTGCTTGTCCAGCGCGACCAGCGTGATCACGCCGCCGACCGTGTCGATCTCCGCCGTGTACAGATCCGTCTTGATCGTTACGGTCTGCCCGGTCGCGGCCGGCGTGGTCGCTGCGCTGCCGGGAACGGCCGCCTGCGCGGGTGTGCCCGCGGGACTCGGCGCCGCCGCCGGCAGGTCCGGCGATTTGGATTCGGTCCTCGCCATCGCAGGCGGCGGGGGCGGCGCGTGGTCGCGCTGCCATGCCTCCCACAGGAAAAGGCCGGAAAAGGCGAAGATCACGAAAAGCAGCAGGCGTTGCGTGTCCATGCGGGCGGTGTCGCCGTCGAAAGCGTGAAATGGGTCGGGCCGCGAGCCGCTCGACGCTAGGGGACCGGGTCGTAGCCGCCGGGATGGTACGGATGGCAGCGACAGACGCGGCGCGCGGCAAGGTAGCTTCCCCGCAGGGCGCCATGCCGTTCGATCGCCTCCCGCGCGTAGTCGGAGCAGCTCGGATAGAACCGGCAGTTGGCGCCGAGCATCGGCCGCAGCGCGTACTGGTAGCCGCGCAGCGCGGCAATCAGCACCGTCTTCATGCGTGTGGGGCGACGAGACGCGCCAGGAGCTTCGCGCCTTCGGCCGCCGCGAGGGGAACCTCGGCGCTCGGGACGGCGGACTTGACGCGCACGATCACGTCGAACGCGTCGAGCGCGGGGCGCGAAGCCCGCGCGCACTCGCGCAGGCGGCGGCGCAGCCGGTTGCGATCGACCGCGCGCGGGATGGCCTTGCGCCCGATGACATAACCGATGCGGCCGATGGATTGCGCGGCGGGCGCGGCGACAAGCTGGAGAAAGCGGCCGTCAAGCCGGCGACCGGCGGCGAAAACCGCCTCGAACGCGCCCGCACCGCGCAGCCGGTGGCGGCTCGCCGGTGAGGGCCGCGCTTGGGCGACAACCGTCAGACGGAAAGACGCGCGCGGCCCTTGGCGCGACGCGCCGAGAGCACCTTGCGGCCGCCCACCGTCGCCATGCGGGCGCGGAAACCGTGCACGCGGGCGCGGCGGATCTTGGAAGGTTGGTAGGTGCGTTTCATGGTCGGAGGGTTGTCTTTGGGAAAAGCCTTATATTAGAGCGCGTTAGGCCCAGCGTTGTCAAGGCGCCCCGGCGCGGCCTTTGCCGTCCCGCGCGGGGCGAGCGGTCACTCGCCGTACAGGGCACGCCCGTCCACGCTTCGTTGTGCGGGGTCGGCGGCGAGGTCGACATGCTGTGGATAACTCCTCGCGCTCCGACTACAATGCCGCTCAAACGGTGCCACGGTCGGGCCGCTCCCCGGCGGACGACGAAGGCGTCCGGGCCCTTTCCGACCCTTCGGAAATCGCCCTAAAAAAGAAGGTCGTTTTCCCTTGCATTCGACAACTACCCCTGCAGCCTGGGCCGCCTGCCTCGCCGCTTTCGAGCGCGAGCTGACGCCCCAGCAATATGCCACGTGGATCCGTCCGCTCGCCTGTGCGGAGCGTGCCGGGGGCCTGAGGCTCACCGCCCCGAACCGCTTCGTCCTCCAGTGGGTGAAAGAGCGCTTCGGCAACCGCATCGAGGCGCTGGCGCGCGAGGCCGTGGGCACGGAGGTGCCGGTGGACTTCGCGGTCGCCGACGCCGTCCCCGGCGCCCCGCCAAGCATGCCGCCCGATACACCACCGACGCCCCCGGCAGCCCAGAGGGCGACCGACGCCGTGCCTGTGGATAGCGCGCCGCCGCTCGTCCGTGTGCAGCCCATCCCCGAGACCGCGCTGGCCGCGCCGGCCACTCCGGCCGCGCCGCGCGGGAGCATCGGGGTGGCCCGGCGGCCGGATCCCGGCGGCCTCAACCCGGGCTTCACCTTCGCCTCCTTCGTGGCCGGCAAGGCGAACCAGCTGGCGCGTGCCGCCGGCCTGCAGGTCGCCGACCACCCGACGTCCTATAACCCCTTGTTCGTCTACGGCGGCGTCGGGCTCGGCAAGACCCACCTGATCCAGGCGATCGGTCACCATATCCTGCTGCAGAAGCCGACGGCGAAGATCCGCTACATCCACGCGGAGACCTACGTGTCGGATGTGGTCCGCGCCTACCAGCACAAGGCCTTCGACGACTTCAAGCGGCACTACCGCTCGCTCGACCTCCTGCTGATCGACGACATCCAGTTCTTCAACGGCAAGAGCCGGACGCAGGAGGAGTTCTTCTACCTCTTCAACACGCTGATCGAGGCGCACAAGCAGGTGGTGATCACCTGCGACAAGTACCCGAAGGAGATCGAGGGCTTCGAGGAGCGACTGATCTCGCGCTTCGGCTGGGGCCTCACTGTGGCGCTCGAGCCGCCCGAGCTCGAGATGCGCGTCGCGATCCTGCTTGCGAAGGCCGCCGCGGCCGGGATGCGCATGGACGAGCAGGTGGCGTTCTTCATCGCCAAGCACATCCGCTCCAACGTGCGCGAGCTCGAAGGCGCGCTGAAGCGCATCCTCGCCTACGTGAGCTTCCACGGCGGCGAGATCAACCTGGGCCTCGCCAAGGAGGCGCTGCGCGACCTCCTCGCCGTGCAGAACCGCCAGATCTCGATCGAGAACATCCAGAAGACGGTCGCCGAGTACTACAAGATCCGCGTGTCCGACATGCACTCCAAGAAGCGCTCGCGGGCGGTGGCGCGGCCGCGCCAGGTGGCGATGGCGCTGGCCAAGGAGCTGACGCAGCTTTCGCTGCCCGAGATCGGCGGCAACTTCGGCGGCCGCGACCACACCACCGTGCTCCATGCATGCCGCCAGATCGCGAAGCTGCGCGAATCGCACCCGGAGCTCAATCACGACGTCGTTTTCCTGCTCCAGGTGCTGCGGAGCTGACCCCTGTGGATCACGGGTTTTTCTCCTTGATCCGACTGGAAAAAACGGGGTCGAGAGGTTATAATTTGTGGATTCCCGCGCGCCGCATCGCAACCATCCAAACGATCCCCAAACCATCCACCGCGACACCCGCGGTTATCCCGCCGGTTGCACCATTCCCAAGCGGTTGACCAGGCGGACAAAACGATCGTTGTGCGCCGATTCCGGCTTCCTTATTAACTAGTCTTAAGTTAATCGACAATGCAACTGAAACAAGTCGAACGCGACGCGCTCCTGAAGCCACTGCAGGCGGTGGCCGGCATTGTCGAGCGGCGGCACACGCTTCCCATCCTCGCCAATGTCCTGCTCGAACAGAAGGACGGCCAGCTCCACGTCACCGCCACCGATCTCGAGATGCAGATCACCGCCGTGGCCGAGCTCGCCGGCAAGGACGGCCAGTCGACCACCGTCGGGGCGCGCAAGCTCCAGGATCTGCTGCGCGCATTGCCGGACGATGCGCTCGTCAACGTCGATGCCACCGGCAGCAAGATGACCGTCAAGGCCGGTCGCTCGCGCTTCAACCTGCAGACGCTCGCCGCTGGCGACTACCCGCGGATCAGCCTCGGCACGGAGCAGCTGCAGACGCTGGCGCTACCGCAAAAGGACTTCCGCGGGCTGCTCAAGCTCGCCGAGTTCGCCATGGCGCAGCAGGACATCCGCTACTACCTGAACGGCATGCTGCTCGTCATCGACAAGGGCTCGCTGCAGGCGGTCGCCACCGACGGGCACCGGCTGTCGTGGGCGAGCATCGCGGTGGCGGGGGACTACGCGCGGCAGGAAGTGATCCTTCCGCGCAAGACGGTGCTCGAACTGTCGAAGCTGCTGGCCGACGACGACGCGCCGGTGACGATCGACATCCTGTCGAACCAGGTGCGCTTCAGGTTCGGCAACGTCGAGCTCGTGTCGAAAGTGGTCGACGGCAAATTCCCCGACTACAACCGCGTCATCCCGCAGGGGCACACCAAGGTGTTCGTGCTCGATCGCGGCGAGCTTTTGTCCGCGCTGCAGCGCGCCGCCATCCTGTCGAACGAGAAGTTCCGTGGCGTGCGCCTCGTGTTGAGCGACGGCGAGCTCAAGATCATCTGCACGAACAGCGAGCAGGAAGAGGCCGAGGAGCAGCTCGAGATCGACTATCACGGCGAGCCGCTGGATATCGGCTTCAACATCACGTACCTGCTCGACGTGCTGCAGAACACCGGTAGCGACAAGGTCGCGCTTGCGCTGGGCGACGCCAACTCCAGCGCGCTGGTCACGATGCCCGGCCGCGACGACTACAAGTACGTCGTGATGCCGATGCGCATCTAGCCGCATGGCGGCCCGGCAACCCAGTCACGCCGACGCCGACCAACCGGTCGGCGTCGGCGCTTTGATGCACTAGAACACTCGCTGCAAAGGCAACGAAAGTCACGATGACCCCAGCGCAACCCAAGCCCCAGCTCAACGGCGACGACTACGATTCCTCCAGCATCAAGGTCCTCAAGGGCCTGGATGCCGTGCGCAAGCGCCCCGGCATGTACATCGGCGACACGTCCGACGGCACCGGCCTGCACCACATGGTGTTCGAAGTGCTGGACAACGCCATCGACGAGGCGCTCGCCGGGTACTGCGACGACATCAAGGTCGTGATCCACGCCGACAACTCGATTTCGATCGTCGACAACGGCCGCGGCATCCCCACGGACATCAAGGATGACGACGAAGAGCGGCGCTCCGCCGCCGAGATCGTGATGACCGAGCTGCATGCCGGCGGCAAGTTCGACCAGAACAGCTACAAGGTGTCGGGCGGCCTGCACGGCGTCGGCGTCTCGGTGGTGAACGCGCTTTCGTCCTGGCTCAAGCTCAGGATCTGGCGCAACGGCAAGATCCACCAGATGGAGTTTCGCGATGGTGTCCCGGTCGCGCCGCTTGCCGTCGCGGGAACGACCGACCGTCGCGGCACCGAGGTGCACTTCATGGCGTCGCCGGTGACGTTCGGGCGCGTCGAGTTCCACTACGACATCCTCGCCAAGCGCATCCGCGAGCTGTCGTTCCTGAACAACGGCGTCAAGATCGAGCTCGCCGACCAGCGCGACGGCAAGGTCGAGAACTTCGCCTACGCCGGCGGCATCAAGGGCTTCGTCGAGTACATGAACCGCAGCAAGACGGTGCTGCATCCGAAGATCTTCCACGCCACCGGCGAGAAGGACGGCGTCACCGTCGAGGTAGCGATGCAGTGGAACGACTCGTACGCGGAGTCGGTGCAGTGCTTCACCAACAACATCCCGCAGCGCGACGGCGGCACGCACCTCACCGGCTTGCGCCAGGCGATGACGCGCACGCTCAACAACTACATCGAGAAGGAAGAGGTCGCCAAGAAGGCCAAGGTAGAGACTACCGGCGACGATATGCGCGAAGGTCTCACCTGCGTGCTGTCGGTCAAGGTGCCCGAGCCCAAGTTCTCGTCGCAGACCAAGGACAAGCTCGTGTCGTCGGAGGTGCAGCCGATCGTGCAGGAGGTGGTGTCCGCCATGCTCGCCGACTTCCTGCTCGAGCACCCGGGCGATGCGAAGATCATCTGCAGCAAGATCGTCGACGCGGCCCGCGCCCGCGAGGCCGCGCGCAAGGCACGCGAGCTCACGCGCCGCAAGGGCGTGCTCGACGGCATGGGGTTGCCGGGCAAGCTCGCCGACTGCCAGGAGCGCGACCCGGCGCTGTGCGAGATCTATCTCGTCGAGGGCGATTCCGCCGGCGGCTCGGCGAAGCAGGGCCGCGATCGCAAGTTCCAGGCGATCCTGCCGCTGCGCGGCAAGATCCTCAACGTGGAACGCGCGCGGGTCGAGAAGGTGCTGGGCTCGCAGGAGATCGTCACGCTGATCACCGCGCTCGGCACGGGCTTCGGCAAGGACGACTACAACCCGGACAAGCTGCGCTACCACCGCATCATCATCATGACCGACGCGGACGTCGACGGCTCGCACATCCGCACGCTGCTGCTCACGTTCTTCTATCGGCAGATGCGCGACTTGGTCGAGCGCGGGCACGTCTACATCGCGCAGCCGCCGCTCTACCGGGCCAAGCAGGGCAAGGAGGAGGTCTACCTCAAGGACGAGCACGAGCTCAAGCAGCATCTGCTGCGCGTCGCCCTCAAGGGCGCCGAGCTCACTCCCGGCGCGGGCCTGCCGGCGCTGGCGGCGGAGTCGTTCGGCAATGTCGCCCGCGAGTACCTGATGGCGGAGGCGGTGATCGAGCGCCTCGCGCGCGTCATCGAGCCCGCGGCGCTGCGCGCGATGCTCAACGGCGTGCGCGTCGACCTCGGGACCGAGATGTCCGCGCAGGCGGGCGCGACGGCGCTGCAGGCCGCGATCGACGATCCGGAAGTGACCGTGCAGGCGCGCTACGACGCCGCCAACGAAGTGCGCCGCATCGTCATCGTGCGCACGCACCACGGCACGCCGCACCCGACGGCGCTCGATGCCGATTTCCTGGCGAGCGGCGACGCCGCGCAGATCCGCGCCGCCGCCGACGTGCTGCAGGACCTGATCCACGCCGGCGCGGTGGTCAGGCGCGGCGAGAAGCAGCTCGCCGTCAAGTCGTTCAAGGAAGCGCTCGACTGGCTGCTCGGCGAAGCGCGCGGCAGCGTGGGGATCCAGCGCTACAAGGGCCTGGGCGAGATGAACCCCGAGCAGCTGTGGGAAACGACGATGGACCCCCGCGTCCGCAGGCTGCTCAAGGTGCAGATCGAGGACGCCATCACCTCCGACGACATCTTCGCGACGCTGATGGGCGAGCAGGTCGAGCCGCGCCGCGACTTCATCGAGTCGAACGCGCTCGGCGTGCGCAACCTCGACGTCTGACCGCGCGGCCGGCGGCGACCACGAGAGGGCGGCGGGCAGCGCGCTCGCGGCGCGACGGCACCGAACGAGGCGCTACTGCCCGTTCGTTGCGCCCAGCGTCGGTGCCGCTGCCTCCCGGGCCTTGATCTCGCCGCGGTCGAGCTTGCCGACCTCCTGCCGGACCGAGGTGATGAAGTAGTGGTCCTTGCCGGCGCTGTAGAACTCGACGACGTCGACGACCCGCGCCTGCGCATGCGTGGCGACGAAAGCGAAGATCACTAGCAGCAGCAGGGCCACGACGACGGGCACGCCCGAGCCCGTGGCCGTGTCGACCACGGGAATGCGGGAACCGGCAGGCGAGGCTTTCATGGCATTTCCCTTGCGGCGACGGGCCGAACAGGGAGACACGCACAGGTTGTGCCAGACAGCACTGCCGCGGCGGGCAATGCCCGCCTAGGCCGCCTTCCGGGCGCCCTCCTGCAGCACGTCGGCGGGAATCGCGCCCTTGACGTCGCGCACGATCCGCAGGGCCTCGAGCACCCGCAGCACGTAGTAGGCGGGATCGAGCTCCCACCATGCGAAGCCGGCACGCGCCGGCGCCGCGTAGCGATGATGGTTGTTGTGCCAGCCGCCGCCCAGCGTCGCCAGCGCGATCAGCGGCCGGTTGACCGAGCGGTCGGCCGTGTCGTAGCGACGAAAGCCGCCCGGCACGCCCGGCATGTGGCACAGCGAATTGACCAGCGCCACGCCTAGCAGCGCCGCCGTCACCGGCAGAAAGAAGCCCCACAGCAGCGCGGCGCCCGCGGTGATCTGCGGGCCGAACCAGCCGAGATGCGCGGCGAGCACGAGCGCCGCGCCTCCGCCGTAGAACGGGATCGCGTAGTACTGGTTGATCCACCGCAGCTCCGCGAAGCGCGCGTAGTCGGGGATCGCGTCGAGGTCGGTGTCGGCGCTGCTGCGGTCCCACAGCCAGCCGATGAAGGCGTAGCCGAAACCGCGCACGGCAGGCGAATGCGGATCGCCGGCAAGGTCGGCGCCCTGATGATGCAACCGGTGCTTCGACGCCCACCACAGCGGTCCGCGCTGTCCGTTCTGCGTACCGAGCAGCGCGAGCACGAGCTGCACGGCGCGGCCGGCGCCAAAGGCGCGGTGCGAGAAGTAGCGGTGGTACACGGTCTCGGTCGCCCACATCCGCACGAAATAGCTGGCGACGAAGAGCAGAACCAGCGCCCGCGTCGGCGGATAGAGGATCGGCGCCAGAACGCCGCCCGTCGCCGCCACCGCGATCCGCAATTGCACGACCCACGGCGGCGCGCTCTTCTGGAGGCCGTAGCGTGGTCGGAGCCTCTCCGTGGCCTCGTCGTGGCTCGGCGCGTCGTCGGGCATGCGCGAGAGTTTAGACGGCGGGCGCGCACATGACCACGAGATCGGCCCGTCAACCTCGGCCAGCCACCCGCGATGTGTTGTGCGCCCGCCGCCGCCCCCGGTGGCGACGAGCGCGCCTGCCCGATCCGCTATACTCGCCCGCGCTTCGCCGCCGGCGCCTTCGCCGCCTCCCGGACGCTCCGATGACCTCGCTGCATGACCGTATCCGCCGTCGTCCCGGCGTGCGCATCGCGCGCTGGGCGGCCGTGCTGGCGACCCTGGCGTTCGCCGGCGCCTGCGCCGCAGAGGACGTCTCCCGCCTCATCGTCAAGTTCCGCGACGCGAAGCGCGCCATCGCGCCGGCGGCCCGCGTCGAGCGGCTCGCCGGCGAAAGCGCGATCGCCCTCCGGCATCTGCGCGCGATGTCGCACGGCGCCGACGTCGTCGTGCTGGATCGTCCGGTGACGCCCGCGCGGGCCGCGGCGCTCGCGGCGCTGCTTGCGCGCAACCCGGCGGTCGAGTACGTGGAACCCGATCGCCTGCGACGCGCCTCGAAAGTCGCCAACGACGAGTTCCGTAGCGCCCAGGGCTACCTCGACGACACGCCGGGCGGCATCGGCGCATCGCTCGCCTGGGACGTGACGACCGGATCGGGCGCGACGGTCGTTGCGGTGCTCGACACCGGCATCCGGCCGCACGCGGACCTGGCGGGGCGGCTGCTGCCCGGCTACGACATGATCTCGACGACCGACGTGTCGAATGACGGCGACGGGCGCGACGCCGACGCGTCGGATCCGGGGGACTTCGTTCTCGCGTCGGAGGCGACCGACGATTGCCCCGCCGAGAACAGCACCTGGCATGGCACCGCGGTGGCGGGCGTCATTGCCGCCAATACGAACAACGGCCAGTGGATTTCCGGGATCGACTGGGCGGCGATGATCCTGCCGGTGCGCGTGCTCGGCAAGTGCGGCGGCTACGACTGGCGACATCATCGACGGCCTGACCTGGGCCGCGGGGCTTCCCGTGCCCGGCGTGCCGATGAATCCGTACCCGGCGCAGGTGATCAACCTGAGCCTGGGCGGCGAGGGTACCTGCGGCGCGGACTACCAGAACGCGATCAACGCCGCCTATGCGCATGGCGTCACGCGCGCGATCGTCGCGGCGGCGGGCAACCAGTCGCAGGACGTCGCCAACCACGTGCCCGCGGGCTGCCCGTTCGTCTATGCCGTCGCCTCGACGACCACCGCGGGGAGCCTCGCGCGCTACAGCAACTTCGGCGCCCGCGTGGACATCGCGGCGCCCGGCGGGCAGTACAGCGCCGCGTCCGGCAACCAGGGCATCATCACCCTGTCCAACAGCGGCCACACGGTGCCGACGACCGACCGGTTCACCAACACGGGCGGGACAAGCTTCGCCGCCCCGATGGTCGCCGGCACGGTGTCGCTGATGCTCGCCGTGGCGCCGAATCTCACCGCCGACCAGGTGCACAGCGTCATCACGTCGACGGCGAAGCCGTTCCCGGCGGGCTCGACGTGCGACACCGCGATCTGCGGCGCGGGCATCGTCGACGCGAACGCCGCGGTGCACGCCGCCACCGCCCTGGCGCCCGCGCCGACTCCCGTCGACGTCGTCGAGTTCTATAACGCGGTGCTCGACCACTACTTCATCACCGATCTTCCGGCCGAGATCGCGAACCTCGACGCCGGCAAGACCCCGACGCGCTGGACGCGGACCGGCTACGGGTTCAAGGCGTATGCCGCCGACGCGTTCCTGCCGACCTCGCCGGTGTGCCGCTTCTACATTCCGCCGGCGAAAGGCGATTCGCACTTCTTCGGCCGCGGGACGGCCGAGTGCGACGCGACCGCCGCGAACAATCCGACGTTCGTCCTCGAGGATCCGGTGTTCATGCGGATGATCCTGCCGACGGCGGGCGCGTGCCCGGCGGGCACCGCGCCGATCTATCGGGTGTTCTCGAACCGTCCGGACGCGAATCACCGCTACATGACCGACCGCGCCGTGCGCGACCAGATGGTCGCGAAGGGCTGGATCGCCGAAGGCGACGGTCCCGATCTCGTCGTCATGTGCGCGCCGGGCTGAAGCGCCCGGGCGCGGCACGCGACCGCAACCTTTCGTCGGGAGGAGCCATGAAGCAAGACGATTTGCGCGCGATGGCGCTGCTCGCGCGCTTCGGCCTCGCGGCCGGGCATCCCGGCGTGTGCGTGGGCCCCCGCGATTGGCGCGGAGGCGGCGGAGCCGTGGTGTCGGTCAACCCCGCGAACGAGCGGCGCATCGGCACCGTGGCTGCGGCGAGCGCGGCGGACCTCGACGCGGCGATCGCGGCGGCCGTCACCGCCGCGCACGCCTGGCGCGACGTGCCGGCGCCGCGCCGCGGGGAGGCCGTGCGCGCGTTCGGCCTGCTGCTGCGCGAGCACAAGGACGCGCTGGGCTCGCTGGTCGCGCTCGAGAACGGCAAGATCAAGGCCGAAGGCGATGGCGAAGTGCAGGAAATGATCGACATCGCCGACTTCGCCGTCGGGCAGTCGCGGATGCTCTACGGCAAGACGATGCCTTCCGAGCGCCCGCGTCACAGCATGCGCGAGCAATGGCATCCGCTCGGCGTCGTCGGCGTGATCACCGCGTTCAACTTCCCGGTCGCGGTGTGGGCGTGGAACGCAATGCTCGCGGCGGTGTGCGGCAACGCCGTGGTATGGAAGCCGTCGCCGAAGACGCCGTTTGCAGCACTTGCCGTCCAGATGCTCGCGAACCGCATCGTCGAGTCGCTCGCGCTGCCGCCGATCTTCACGCTCGCCGTGTGCGACAACGTGCTCGCGCCCGCGCTGACTGCCGATTCCCGCGTGGCGCTCGTCTCGTTCACGGGCTCCTCGGCCGTGGGCCGCGACGTCGCGCAGACGGTCGCCGCGCGCTTCGGCAAGTCGCTGCTCGAGTGCGCGGGCAACAACGCGATCATCGTCACCGAGGACGCGGATCTCGATCTGGTCGTGCCCGCAGTGATGTTCGGCGCCGTGGGCACCGCGGGCCAGCGGTGCACGACGACGCGGCGCCTGATCGTCGCGCGCGCGCGCCACGACGCGGTCGTCGCCCGGCTCGCCGCGGCGTACGCCCAGGTGCGCATAGGCGATCCGCTGGAGGCCTCGACGCTGATGGGACCGCTGATCGACGCCGCCGCGGTCGACCACTACCGGGCAGCGCTCGCGGAAGCGCGCGCGGCGGGAGGAACGATCGTCTGCGGGGGCAGCGTGCGGCCGGGCCCGGGGTTCTGGGTCGAGCCCACGATCGTCACGGGTTTGTCGGCGCGTTGCGACGTCGTCCGCCGCGAGACGTTCGCGCCGATCCTGTACGTGACGCCGTTCGACGATCTCGCGGCGGCGATCGCAGAGAACAACGGCGTGCCGCAGGGCCTGTCGTCGGCGATCTTCACCCGCGACGTGCGCGCGGCCGAGGCCTTCCTCTCCGGCGCCGGGAGTGATTGCGGCATCGCCAACGTGAACCTCGGCACCTCGGGGGCCGAGATCGGCGGCGCGTTCGGCGGCGAGAAGGAGACGGGCGGCGGCCGCGAATCCGGCTCCGACGCGTGGCAGAGCTACATGCGCCGCCAGACGAACACGATCAACTGGGGGCGCGAGCTGCCGCTGGCGCAAGGTATTCGCTTCGACGTCGGTTGACGCGTCGCTCCGGTGGTGGCGCCGGGCGGGCGGGTGCCATGTCGAAGGCTTCAGTGTTCAGGCGCCCTCGCCACGGCCCCCGCCCGCCTGGCGCGTCGGCGTCATGCGAGGGTCCTGCCACGTCACTGCGACGCGGCGTTGCGCCATCCGCCGCTGCCGGTGACGGGACGGAGCGTCACTTCGACTTCGCGCGGCCTTTGGTCGCCGTACGCTTGGCGGTGGCGGACGCGCGCGGTGCAGCAGGCGCACGCCGCGCCGCAGCGGTCGCGGGGGATCGCGTGGTGGGCTTGCGCGTTGCCCCTGCGGACGGCTTGCGCGCGGCGGGGCTGACCGCGGGCTCTAGTGCGGCGGTTTCTGCGGAGGCTTTCGCGACCCGCGGCCGCACCGCCGACTTCTTCGCCTTCGTCGAACCGCCGCCCTTGCCCGTCTTCTCGTCGAGGATCGCGATGGCTTCCGGTAGCGTCAGCGAATCCATCTTGTCCTTGTCGGGCAGCGTGGCGTTGACGTCGCCGTGCTTGACGTAGGGCCCGTAGCGGCCCGCGTGCAGCTCGACGGGCTTCTTGTCCTTCGGATGCGCCCCGAGCACGCGCACCGGCGCGCCGCCGCGCTGCGGGCGGCCCTTGCGGTTCGGATCCTTCGGCTCGAACTCGAACCCGACGCTGCCGTCCTTCTGGCGCGCGAGATAGGCCGAAAAGGGGCGACGGGTGCGCGCGCTCACGAACTGCAGCAGATCGGTCTTGCCGGTGGTGAGCAGCTTTTCCATCTGCGCGCGTTCGATCGGCCGCTGCAGGATCGTGCGGCCCGAGCGGAAGTCGCAGCTGCGCTCCGGCCCCACCGCGCGCTCGCACACGTAGGCGTTGGGCGCCTCGAAAACGTTGTTGCCGCACTTCGGACACGGGCCGAGCGGCGTCTGCCCGCTGAAATCCGGGGCCTCGGCGCTGTCGTCGTCGGCGCGCGGACCGAAGTCGAACTCGACCTCGTTGGCATCGTTGAGCTTCAGCTTTGCCGAGAAGGGCCGTCCCATCTTGCTGCGAAAGCCGTCGAGCGGTCCGATCTCGCGCTGCGTGAGCAGGATTTCCGCTTCGGCGGGCTCGAGCTGGCGCCCGCCCATGATCTTCCAGAACGCGAAGTCGCAATCGACGCACTGGAATTTCTTGTACTTCTCGTGCACCTCGCCGCCGCATTTCGGGCAGCGGGCGGACAGCGTCGCGAAATCGCCGGGGATCGTGTCGCCGTCGAAGTTCTTCGCCTGCGCGACGATGTGCTCGGTCATCCTGACGATGTCGCGCATGAACTCGTTGCGCTTCAGATGCCCATGCTCCATCTGCGCGAGCCGGAACTCCCACTCGGCGGTGAGCTCCGGCGAGAACAGCTCGGGAATTCCGAGGCCATGCAGCAGCGTCATCAGCGAAAACGCCTTCGCCGTCGGCTGCAGCTCCTTGCCTTCGCGATGGATATAGCGCTCCTGGATCAGGCCCTCGATGATCTGCGCGCGCGTCGCCGGGGTGCCCAGACCTTTCTCGCGCATCGCCTCGCGCAGGTCGTCGTCGTCGATCAGCTTGCCCGCGCCCTCCATCGCCGAGAGCAGCGTCGCTTCGGTGAGCCGCGGCGGCGGGCGCGTCACCAGGGCGTTGACGTCGACCTTCTCGGTCGCGACCTTCTCTTTCGGCCGGACGGGGGTCAGCGTCGGCTCGTCCCCCGCGGCTTCCCTGCCGTAGACGGCGAGCCAGCCGGGGTTGACGAGCACCTTGCCTTCCGACTTGAACGGCTCGTCCTCCACGCGCGTGATCCGGGTGGTGACGAGGTACTCCGCCGCCGGATAGAACACGGCGAGGAAGCGCTTGACCACCATGTCGTAGAGCTTCTGCTCGATCTCCGACAGGTTCTTCGGCCGCACGAGCGTCGGGATGATCGCGAAGTGATCGGACACCTTGGCGTTGTCGAAGATGCGCCGGTTCGGCCCGACCCACTTCTTCTTGAGGATCTCGCGCGCAAAGGTGCCGTAGGCGTTGGTCTCGCCGAGGCCCTCGAGCGTCGAGCGCACCGTCGGGATGTAGTCTTCCGGCAGTGCGCGCGAATCGGTTCGCGGGTACGTCAGCGCCTTGTGCTTCTCGTACAGCGCCTGCGCCAGCGACAGCGTCGTGCGCGCGGAAAAGCCGAAGCGGCCGTTGGCTTCGCGCTGCAGGCTGGTGAGGTCGTAGAGCAGCGGTGAGATCTGCGTCGTCGGCTTTGCTTCCTCGGTGACGATGCCCGGCCTGCCCGTGCACTTCGCGGCGAGCGCGCGCGCATCGGCCTCGTTCCAGACGCGCTCGGCGCGAAGGTCGGGGTCGTCGTCCTTCCTCCGGAACTTCTCGTCGAACCAGCGGCCCGTGTACTCGCCGGCGGCCGCGCGGAAGGTGCCGACCACCTCCCAGTAGTCGCGCGGCACGAACGCGCGGATCTTTTCCTCGCGCTCGACGAGGATCGCGAGCGTGGGCGTCTGCACGCGGCCCACGGTGGTGAGCTGAAAGCCGCCCGCCTTCGAGTTGAACGCTGTCATCGCGCGCGTGCCGTTGATGCCGACGAGCCAGTCGGACTCCGAGCGGCACACCGCCGCGTCGGCCAGCGGACGCATCGCTTCGTCGCTGCGCAGCGCCTCGAAGGCATCGCGGATCGACGTGGCGGTCATCGACTGCAGCCAGAGACGGCGTATCGGCTTGCCCGATTTCGCGTATTGAACGACGTTGCGGAAGATGAGCTCGCCCTCGCGGCCGGCGTCGCAGGCGTTGATCAGCGCACTCACGTCCTTGCGCTTCAGGAGCTTCAGCAGGACCTTGAGGCGGTTCTCGTTCTTCTCGATCGGCTTCAGCTCGAAGCGTGACGGAATCGCGGGCAGGTGGGCGAACGTCCACTTGCCACGCTTCACCTCCTCTTCCTCGGGCATGCCGATCTCGAGCAGGTGGCCCACCGCCGACGACAGCACGTAGCGGTCGCTCTCGAAATGATCGTCGTGGCGCGCAAAACCGCCGAGCGCGCGCGCGATGTCGGCGGCGACGGAGGGCTTCTCGGCGATGATCAGGCTCTTGGCCACGTCAGGGTGCGGTGCATCAAAGGGACGCCGATACTACATAAGGACCCGCGGCGGGAGCAAGACTACTTTTCGTCGGGGGCCGCGCCAACGCGCACGCGCGCGCGCACGGGCAGGGAGCGGGGGCACGGGCGCATGCGCCGGCGCGCTCACGCGCGCGTACGAGGGGAACGCCGTGCGCCGGTGCGCTGCCAGCGCCCGCCGGGAAGCGCCGCCACGTGTCCGTCGAGCTCGAGCGTCGTCAGCGCGGCGGCGAGCTGCTGCGCGGGCAGCGACGTTCGCGCGATCAGCGCGTCGAGGTCGACCGGGTCGTGGCCCATCGCGCGCAGCACCGCCGCGTGCGGACCCGTTTCCGGCGCCTGCGCGTCGTCGCTGATCGCTGTGCCCGGGGCGCCTTGCGATGCGAGCCCGAGATCCTCGAGCACGTCGTTCGCGGTCTCGACGAGCTTCGCGCCTTCGCGAATCAGCTTGTGCGGCCCCTTGGAAAACGGCGAATGGATCGATCCGGGAATGGCGAACACGTCGCGCCCCTGGTCACCGGCAAGGCGCGCGGTGATGAGCGAGCCGGAGGAGAGCGTCGCCTCGACCACCAGCACGCCCAGCGAGAGTCCGGACAGCAGCCGATTGCGGCGCGGAAAATTCTCCTTGCGCGCCGGAGTGCCGGGGGCGAATTCCGACACGATCGCCCCGCGCCCGGCGATGGCGTGCGCGAGCTCGCGATTGCGCGCCGGATAGACAATGTCCGGGCCGGTGCCGATCACCGCGATCGTCGATCCGCGCCCGTCGAGCGCCCCGCGGTGGGCGGCGGTGTCGATGCCGAGCGCCAGCCCCGACACGATCGTGATGCCCGCGGCCGACAGCGCGCCGGCGAATGCGGCGGCGTTCTCGATGCCCTGCGGGGTGGCGTTGCGGCTGCCGACGATGGCCAGCGCGCGCTGCGCGAGGAGCGCGCGCCGCCCGGTGAAATAGAGGACGGGCGGCGCGTCGGCGAGGTCGAGGAGGCGTGGCGGGTAGTCGGGATCGTCCCACGCGAGGAGCGTGTGATCCGGATGGTCGAGCCACGCGCGGGTCGCGGCGAGCGCCGCCTCCGGAACCGGCGCGACCATGCGCTCGACCAGCGCGGGCGGCAGCGCGGTCGCCAGCGCCTTGCGCGAAGCAGCCAGCGCCGCGCGCGGGCCGCCGAACGCGCGCAGGAGATCGACCATCGCCCGCGCGGGCAGCGCCTTGTGGGCGAGCGCGGCCCAGGCATCGGTGCGATCGTCGAGGGCCATGAAAACAAAAAGCCGGCTCGGCCGTCAGCTTCGACGGCGGAGCCGGCAAGGGGGAGGGGTTCGCCGGCGCCGCTGTCAGGGCGTGCGCCAGTAGTCTCCGACGCGCACGGCACCGGTCGAGTTGACGACGAGGCCGTAGGAAACGTTCTCGAAGGTGCGGAACACGAGCAGCAGGCCGACCCGCTCGTCGGGCACCTGCAGATAATGGGGCGGCTGATAGAACGTCGTCTGGTCGAACGACGGCAGCAGCGTCGGCGCTTCCTTCGACGCACGCCGGTCGAGGATCGGGTCGACGACGCGATAGATCGCCAGCACGTTGCCGACCTCGAGGCCGTTCGACGTGCCTCCGTCGAGCGTGACCACGTAGCCGCGGCCCGTTTCGGCCCCTTCGTAGGCGAGCTTGATGATCCGCCCGGCGATGTCGGTGGACGGCGCGTGCGGCACGTAGTTCTGGAGCGTCTCCCGGGGTGCCGGCACCATGTGGTCGCCGATGATGATCTCTTCCCGCGCCGATTCGATCTTGACCGTCGAGACGTCGGCGAAGCGCTCGACGCGCGCGGTGCCGAGGTACTTGTTCTCGTACCCGAGCACCCTGCCGCGATCGTTGACGAGCTTCTCCGCCGGGCGGTAGACGAACCACAGGTCGCCGTCCTTGGGCTGGAGGCCGACGGCATAGACGACGTCCCCCGGGCCGCGAATGACGCGTTCGTCGCGACCCTTGATGATCTGGGCGGCGTCGGTGAGGCCGTCGGGGCCGGTGATCAGCGGGCGCGTCAGGTAAGGCTCGATGTCGCCGGGTGGGATGACCGGGATCGCTTCGGCCTCGTGGGGCTGGACGCGTACGGCGGGGCTCAACCGGACGGTCTCGCGCGGGGCCAGCGAAAGCTGCGGCGAGCCGTTGACCATCGACAGGTTGATGACGTCGCCCGGATAGATCCAATGCGGGTTCTTGATCTGGTCGCGATTCATCTTCCAGACTTCCGGCCATTTCCACGGGTCCTTCAGGAACTTGCCGGCGATCCCCCAGAGGGTGTCTCCTTTTTGCACCGTGTAGCTCGACGGCGCGCCCGGCGCGACCTCGACACCCTGCGCGACGGCCGGCGCGGCGGCGAGCGCCAGCACGAGCGCCGCGAGGGCGACCGCGCGGCGGCCTGTGATAAAGTCTTGAAGCATATGGCCTCTCTCCGGCAGCAGGGGACTTGAGAACGTCCTAAACTGCCGCAAAATAAGGACTTAACGAAGATTCTGCATCTGTCACATGCATTTGGCAAGCCGGACGTTCACGATGGCCCAGCTCTCGATACTCGAATACCCTGATCCGCGCCTCAAGAAGGTGGCCAGCCCGGTCACCGCGTTCACCCCCGAACTGCAGAAGCTCGTGCGCGACATGGCCGAGACGATGTACGCCGCACCGGGCGTCGGCCTGGCGGCGACGCAGGTGGATGTCCACAAGCGCTTGGTGATCATCGACATCTCCGAGGCGCGCGACGACCTCAAGGTGTTCGTCAATCCCGAGATCCTGTCGGCCGAGGGCGAGGCCGAGCAGGAGGAAGGGTGCCTGTCGGTGCCCGGGTACTACGACAGGGTGAAGCGCGCCGCCCGCATCACCGTGCGCGCCCGGAACGAACGCGGCGAGCGGTTCGAGCTTGCCGCCGACGGCATGCTTGCCGTGTGCATCCAGCACGAAATGGACCATCTGGTCGGCAAGGTCTTCGTCGAATACCTGTCGCCTCTCAAGCGCGCGCGGCTCGCCACCCGGCTGCGCAAGAAGCAGAAGCTGGCGGGCTAGCGACACGCCCTCCGCCCCGGCTCCTTCGATGCGCGTCGGGTTCGCCGGCACGCCGGCGTTTGCGGCGCGTGCGCTTTACGCCATCGCCGCCGCCGGATACACGATACCCCTGGTGCTGACGCAACCGGATCGGCCACATGGCCGAGGGATGCGCGCCGAGCCCTCGCCCGTGAAGGCGGCGGCCCTCGCGCGGGGTCTCGCCCTCGCGCAGCCGGTCGGGCTGCGCGATCCCGCGTTGCGCGCCCCGCTCCTTGCGGTGCCGCTCGACGTGCTGGTCGTGGCCGCCTATGGGCTGATCCTGCCGCGGGAGGTCCTGGCGTGGCCGCGCCACGGGTGCCTCAACATCCACGCCTCGCGGCTGCCGCGCTGGCGGGGCGCCGCGCCGGTCCAGCGGGCGATCGCCGCCGGCGATGCCACGACCGGCGTCACCATCATGCAGATGGACGCCGGCCTCGATACCGGGCCGATGATCGAGGTCGTCGACGTGCCGATCGGGCCGGGCGAGACGGCCGGGACGCTGCTCGAGAAGCTGACGATCGCGGGCGCGGCGGCGATCGTCGGTGTCCTCGGCCGGCTCGACCGCGACGGGCGGCTCGCCGCGACGCCCCAGCCCGCCGAAGGCATCACCTACGCCGCCAAGATCGGCCCCGCCGACACGGGGGTCGACTGGCGGCAGCCCGCCGCGGCGATCGAGCGCTGGATCCGCGCCCTCGACCCCTCTCCGGGCGCGCTGGCCCGGCTCGACGGCACGCCGGTCAAGCTGCGCGCGGCCGAAGTGGTCGGCGCGGCTTGGCCGGCGGCTCCGGGCACCGTCGTCGCCGCCGGCGAAGCCGGAATCGACGTGGCCTGCGGCGACACGCCGATGGCGCTGCGGATCACCGAACTCCAAACGGCCGGCGGCAAGCGGATGAGCGCGGCGGCGTTCCTGCACGGCCGTCCCCTCCGGCCGGGCGCGCGGTTCGACGCCGGGTAGGCGGCCGGGGCTCCGATGCACGCCGAGCAGCAGCAGGCCGCGCGCGCCGTCGACGCCGTGCTGCGAGGCGCGAGCCTGCGGGCCGCGCTCGCCGCCGTCGACGACGGCCGCCCGACCCGCGGCCGCACGCTGGTGGCCGAGCTGGTCTACGGGACGCTGCGCCACTACGGCACGCTCGCGGCCCTCGGACGGCACCTCGCGACGAAGCCGGTCGCCGATCCATTGCTGGGTGCGCTGCTGTGCGTCGCGCTGTATCAACTCAGCCATACGCGCGCGCCGCCCTTTGCCGTCGTCGACCGTGCGGTGGATGCCGCCGCCGCCCTCGTGCGGCCGGCCGCGAAGGCGTGGATCAACGGGGTGCTGCGGCGCTACCTGCGCGAGCGCGACGCGCTCGATGCCACGGTACGCTCCGATCCCGTCGCGCGCTGGTCCTATCCACGCTGGTGGATCGAGCGCGTGCGTGCCGATCATCCGGCACGCTGGCAGGCGATCCTCGCCGCGGGCAACGCCCGTCCCCCGCTGACGCTCCGCGCGAATCCGCGCGTGTCGACACGCGATGCGCTTCTGGCGCGTTTCGCGGACGCCGGAATCGGCGCGAGCGCCACCGGCGTGCAGGGCGTCGTCGTCGCCCCGCCGGTGGCCGTGGAGGGGTTGCCCGGGTATGCCGAAGGCGCATTCTCGGTCCAGGATCTCGGGGCGCAGCTCGCGGCGCCGCTGCTCGGCGCCGCCGATGGCATGCGCGTGCTCGACGCCTGCGCGGCGCCGGGGGGCAAGACGACGCACGTGCTCGAGCTGGCGGAGGTCGAGCTCACCGCCGTGGACAGCGACCCGGCGCGCCTTGGCCGCGTGCGGGAGAACCTCGCGAGGTTGGGGATGGACACGCCCCGGGTGCGCGTGGTCGAGGGCGACGCCGGCGTGCCGGAGGGGTGGTGGGACGGCCGCCCGTTCGACCGCGTGCTCGCCGACGTTCCCTGCAGCGCGTCGGGCGTCGTGCGGCGCCACCCCGACGCGAAGTGGCTGCGCCGTGCCGGCGACCTGGCGGCGTTCGGCCGCGCACAGGACCGGTTGCTCGACGGCGTCTGGCCGCTCCTGGCGCGCGGCGGGCTGCTCCTCTACGCGACCTGCTCGGTATTCGCGGCGGAAAACGAGGGGCGCGTCGCCGCGTTCCTCGCGCGCCACCCCGACGCGTTGCGCGAATCCATCACGTTCCCCGCGGGCACTCCGCACGAGGGCGGCCAGGTCTTGCCTTCGTCCGAAGCGGCGGGCCACAATCAAGACGGGTTCTTCTACGCGCTCGTCCGCAAAGCCTGACGCGGCGTCCGGCCGCCGGCACCCTTCACCCGCGGCCGCTGCCGCTGCGCAGCCGCTGGCCCTTCGTCGCCGGCATGCCGACAACTCCCCGCCCTGCCCCGCTTCCGCCGTCGCGACTGCGCCGCGCGCTGCTGCGCGGCTTCGCCGCGCTGGCGCTCGTGCCGGCGTGCGGCGTCGCGCATGCGGACGTCGTGCCGGTCAAGTCGGCGGAGCTGCGCATCGCCGAGGGCGAGGTCCAGCTCTCGGCCGATTTCGATGTCACGCTGACGCCGGCGCTGGACGAGGCGCTGGAAAAGGGCATCCCGCTGTATTTCACCATCGAGTTCGAGCTGTCCCGCACCCGCTGGTACTGGACCGACGAGAAGCTGGCGCAGTGGTCCATCACCTATCGCGTTTCGTACAATGCGCTGACGCGGCAATACCGCGTCGCCAGCGGGCCGCTCGGGCAGCATTTCGAGGCGCTCGAGGAGGTGCAGCGCTTCATCGGCCGCGTGTCCTCGCGGCCCGTCGCGCGCGCGGAGACGCTCACGCGCGGCGTCGGGTACGAGGCGGCCGTGCGCTTCAAGCTCGACGTCAACCAGCTGCCGAAGCCGTTCCAGGTCAATGCGCTGGCGTCGCGCGATTGGCAGCTCGCGTCCGACTGGCATCGATGGACGTTCGTTCCGTGACGACCCGCGCATCGATGGACGTTCGTTCCGAGACGACCCGCGCAGGCGGGACCGCGCGATGACGCCACGCGGGGGAATCCTCGCGTCGCGGCGCCTGCGCTGGGTGCTGCTCGTCGTCGCGTGCGTGGCGGCGATCGCGCTGTTCCTGCTCGCGACGGCGACGGCGAACACCGAGCTCTTCGCCGGCAGCTACAACGAGCTTCTCGTCATCAATGCGGTGCTGGTCGCGCTGCTGATGCTCGTCGTGGCGTGGCAGCTCCTCCAGCTGCGGCGCAATCTCAAGGCGGGCGTATTCGGCTCGCGGCTTGCGCTGCGGCTGGTCTTCCTGTTCGTGCTGGTGGCCGTGCTGCCGGGCGCGCTCGTCTACGCGGTGTCGGTGCAGTTCCTCGGCAGGAGCATCGAGAGCTGGTTCGACGTGCGCGTCGACCGCGCGCTGGAAGGCGGCATCAACCTCGGCCGGAGCTCTCTCGACTACCTGCTGCGCGAGACGACGAACCGCGCGACGCAGATCGCCGCGGCGCTGGCCGATGCGTCGGGCACGCCGGCCTCCGCGCTGACGCGGGCGGCCGAACAGGCCGGCGTCTTCGAAGCGACGCTCTACGCGACGTCGGGCAACGTGCTCGCCGTCGGCGGCATCGGCGGCGCACGGACCACGCCCGAGCCGCCGCCGTCCGCCGCGCTGCGCTCGGTGCGGCTGCAGCAGACGTTCGCGAAGGCCGAGCCGGCAGGCGACGGCGGTCTCGTGCTGCGCGTCGTCGTTCCGGTGAACACCGGCGATCGGCTCGATCCGCTGCGGGTCCTGCAGGTCGTGGAGCCCGTGCCGAAAGTGTTCGCGCAGGACCTCGACAAGGTGCAGGCCGGCGCGCGCGACTACCAGGAGATCTCGTTCTCGCGCGCCGCGCTCAAGCGGCTGTATGCGCTGACGCTCACGCTAACGCTGCTGACCGCGCTCACCTGCGCGCTCGGCCTCGCCGTCGTGCTCTCGGAGCGCTTCGCGTCGCCGCTCGGCCTCCTCGCGGAAGGCACGCGCGCGGTCGCGCAGGGCGACTTCACGCGCCGCCAGCCCGTGACGTCGCGCGACGAGCTCGGCGTGCTCACCGAGTCTTTCAACACGATGACCTCCCAGCTCGCCGAGGCCCAGGCGAAGGCGGAGGAATCGCGCCACGCGATCGAGACGGCCAACGCGTACCTGGAGAGCGTGCTCGGCAACCTGTCGGCCGGCGTGGCCGTGTTCGACGAGCATTACCGGCTGCGCACGGCGAACGCCAGCGCCGCGGTGATCCTGCAGCAGCCGCTGTCGGACCTGACGGGCATCCCGCTCGCCGAATGGGGGAGGACGCATCCCGCGCTGGCGCCGTTCGCGGAACTGACGGCCGACGGCTTCCGCGGCAGCCGCGACGGCCCGTGGCAGAAGGAGTCGTCGTTGACGGTGGCGGCGCAGCCGCGCACGCTGCTGATGCGCGGCACGCGTCTGCCCGGCGCGCCGGTAGCCGGCTATGTTGTAGTGTTCGACGACGTGTCGGAGCTCGTCCAGGCACAACGCGATGCCGCGTGGGCCGAGGTGGCGCGCCGCCTCGCCCACGAGATCAAGAACCCCTTGACGCCGATCCAGCTCTCCGCGGAGCGCCTTGCGATGAAGCTCGCGCCGCACCTCGAGGGGGCCGACGCCGAGACGCTCCGCCGCGGCACGCAGACGATCGTGTCGCAGGTGGGGGCCATGAAGCACATGGTCGACGATTTCGCCATCTACGCACGCCAGCCGAGGCCCGGACAGATGCAGAGCGTCGACCTCGCTGCCCTCTTGCTCGACGTCCTCGCTCTGTACGACAATCTGCGACCGCACGTCGCGCTCTCGCTTCCGGCCGCGCCCGTGGTCATCATGGGCGAGCCCACGCGCCTGCGCCAGGTGTTCCACAACCTCCTCCAGAATGCCGTCGATGCCCAAGCCGATCTCGCGGACCCGAAGTTCGCGATCGCGCTTGCAGCGGTGAACGGCGAGGCCGTGCTCTCCTTCGCCGACCATGGCCCGGGATTCGACGAAGAAGTGATCTCGCATGCTTTCGAGCCCTACATAACCACCAAGGCCAAGGGCACCGGGCTCGGACTCGCGATCGTCAAGAAGATCGTCGACGAGCATCGCGGCCGGGTCGTCGTCGAAAACACGCCGCCGCGCGGCGCACGTGTCACACTGATCTTCCCGGCGATGACCGCGGCAGGTGCCGCGGCAGCCGCCTGAATCGAGGCCACGCATGGTGCAAGCGCGGGAAATCCTGATCGTCGACGACGAAGTCGGCATTCGCGAGCTGCTGTCCGAGATCCTGCAGGACGAGGGCTATCGCGTCGCCGTGGCCGAGAACGCGGGCGAAGCGCGCGCCTATCGCCAGCGGCAGCAGCCCGCGATGGTGCTGCTCGACATCTGGATGCCGGACACCGACGGCGTCACGCTGCTGCGCGAATGGGGCGCGGCGGGCCTGGTCACGATGCCGGTGGTGATGATGTCCGGTCACGGCACGATCGAGACGGCCGTCGAGGCGACGAAGATCGGCGCGTTCGATTTCCTCGAGAAGCCGATCGGCCTCAACAAGCTCCTGTCGACGATCAACCGCGCGCTCAAGACCGCTGCCGCGAAGGAGCCGAAGCGCGTGTCGCTGGCGTCGCTCGGCGCGAGCGCGCCGGTGCGCGACGCCGAGCGCGCGCTCGAGGACCTGGTCGCGGCACGGCGCAGCGTGCTGATCCTGGGGGAACCGGGCACCGGTCACGACGTCGCGGCGCGCGCGCTCGCCACGTCGGATGCGCCGTTCGTCGTCGTCGACAACGGCGCACGCCTGACGGCCAACCCGCTTTCGCTGCTCGAGGAGGCTCGCGACGGCGTGCTCTACTGCCCGGAGATCGGCCAGTACTCGCGGGCCGAGCAGAAGGGCCTCGCCTTCCTGCTCGGGAAGCTGGACAAGACGGGTGTCACGCTGGTCGCGACGTCCGCCGAGCCGCTCGGCAACCTGGCCGCCGAGGGCAAGTTCGATTCGGCATTGCTCTCCCAGCTCTCGGCGGGCGCGGTGATGCTCCCGCCGCTTCGCACGCGGCGCGAGGACATCGCGCCGCTGATCGAGCGCTACTGGCGTGCCACGCCCAACGGCGAGCGCGCGCCGCCGCTCCTGTCCGCGCTGCCGCCCACGGCGCTCACCGCGCTCACCAATGCGCACTGGCCGGGCAACCTCGACCACCTGGCGAACGTCGTCGCGAACCTCCAGGTCGTCCGCGGCGAGGTGACTCCCGAGCACGTCAAGCGGCTCCTCGGCGAGGTGGTGGCGCCGAACCGCGCCGTCGCGCCCGAGATCACGGCGCGATTCTTCGAACTGCCCCTGCGCGAGGCGCGCGAGGCGTTCGAGCGCATCTACTTCGAGCAGCTGCTCGGCCGCGAGCAGAGCAACATGAGCAAGGTGGCCGAGAAGGCAGGACTCGAACGCACGCACCTCTACCGCAAGCTCAAGCAGCTCAACATCCGGTTCTCGCGCCGCGGCGAAGACAGCGCGCAGTAGCTTCCCGCTTTTCTCCAACGTGACACAGGCCCCGGGTTCGTCGCGGATCCAGCAGCGCATGGCGCCGCTGGTCATCGGCGCGATCGGCGTGGTGTACGGCGACATCGGCACGAGCCCGCTGTATACGCTGCGCACGGCGTTCACCGGACCGCACGGGCTGCCCCTCACGTCGCAGAACGTGCTCGGCGTGCTGTCGGTGATCTTCTGGGCGCTGGTCGTCGTCGTCACGCTGAAGTACATCACGCTGATCATGCGCGCCGACAACCGCGGCGAAGGCGGGATCCTCGCGTTGACCGCGCTGGTCTCGCGCGGGCTCGAGGGCGCGCCGCGGCGGCGCTGGTGGCTGGTGGGATTCGGAATCTTCGGCGCCGCGATGTTCTACGGGGACGGCATGATCACGCCGGCGATCAGCGTGCTCGGCGCCGTCGAGGGGCTCGGCGTGGCCGCGCCCGCGCTCCACGAATTCGTCGTCCCGGCGGCGGTCGTCATCATGCTCGTGCTGTTCGGCATCCAGAAGCGCGGCACGGCGAGCATCGGCGCCGGCTTCGGACCGGTGATGTGCCTGTGGTTCGTCGTGCTGGCGGTGCTGGGCGCCATGGAGATCGCCGTGCGCCCGTCGGTGCTCGCCGCGCTGAGTCCCACGTACGCGTACGGCTTCTTCGCCGATCATCCCGGTGCGTCGTTCATCGCGCTCGGCGCCGTCGTGCTGGCGGTCACCGGGACCGAGGCGCTGTACGCCGACATGGGCCACTTCGGCGCGACGCCGATCCGGCGCGCATGGCTGCTGTTCGTCATGCCCGCCCTGGTCATCAACTACTTCGGGCAGGGTGCGCTGATCCTGAACGACCCCTCGACGATCAAGAACCCGTTCTATCTGCTGGCGCCGGAATGGGCCGTCGTGCCGCTGCTGATCCTCGCCACCGCCGCGGCGATCATCGCGTCGCAGGCCGTCATCTCCGGCGCATTCTCGCTGACGCGCGCGGCGATCCAGATGGGCTACTGTCCCCGGCTGACGATCGAGCACACGTCCGAGCGGGCGATCGGCCAGATCTACGTACCCTTCATCAACTGGTCGCTGCTCACCGCGGTCATCGCGCTGGTCGTCGGCTTTCGCAGCTCCGACAATCTCGCCGCGGCCTACGGCATAGCCGTCACGCTCGCGATGCTGATCGACTCGATCCTGATCTTCGTCGTGATGCGGCAGCTGTGGAACTGGTCGCGGTGGATCGCGATTGCGATCGCCACCCCGCTGCTCCTGATCGATTTGAGCTTCCTGTCGGCCAATGCGCTCAAGATCCCGGATGGCGGCTGGTTCCCGATCCTCATCGGCATCGTCGTGTTCACGCTGCTCACCACGTGGAAGCGCGGCCGGGTCGTGCTGATGGACCGCCTTGCCGAGGACGCGATGCCGCTCGACCTCTTCATCCAGAGCATCGAGGCGTCGCCGCCCACCCGGGTGCCGGGCACGGCGATATTCCTCACCGGCACCCAGGACCGCGTTCCGCATGCGCTGCTGCACAATCTCAAGCACAACAAGGTGCTGCACGACCGCATCGTCTTCCTCACCGTCGTGACGCGGGACATCCCTTACGTCGGCGACGACGAGCGCTACGACATCAGGCCGCTCGGCTGCGAGTTCTTCAAGATGATCGCGAACTACGGCTTCAAGGAGGATCCCGACATCCCGGCGCTGCTCGAGGACTGCGGGCGCAGGGGCTTCGCGTTCGACATGATGGAGACGTCGTTCTTCGTCTCGCGCGAGACGCTGATCCCCACGGTGGCGCCCGGGATGGCGCTGTGGCGCGAGAAGCTCTTCGTCTCGATGTCGAAGAACGCGACCAAGGCGTCGGAATTCTTCCAGATCCCGACCAATCGCGTGGTCGAACTGGGGACGCAGGTCGAGCTCTGATGCCGCGGTCGCGACGGGCCCGCGCGCGGGAACCCGCGGCGGGGTCGAGCTAGCGCATCATCGCGCCGCGGCCAGGCCCGACCTGGCCGAGCCGATCACGCTGCTCCTTGGTCAGCAGCTCGCGCATCTGGTTGCGGGCGTCGATCGACGAATCGATCATCTGGCGGCGCGCGTCGTCCATCTCCTTGTACTGCGCATCGATCGCGGACTTGTCGAGCACGTCGGCGTCGTACAGCTCGTCGAGCTTGAATCGTGCCTCCATCATCCGCGCCATCAGGCCCCAGTGGCGGGTGCGCACGCCCTTCTGGATCTCGCGCAGCTTCGAACGCTGATCGGCGGTGAGGTCGAGTCCCTCGAACGCGTAGCCCGCTCCCATGCCGTACCCGGGTCCCGCGCCGCGCCGGGCGCCCGGCCCCATCCCCCAGCCGCCCCGCTCGCCGGCCCATCCGCCCATCATTCCGGGTCCGCCCCCCCATCCACTCATCATCCCCGGCCCGCCGCCCCAACCCTGCATCATCCCGGGCCCGCCGTAGTCGCCGCCGCCATAGCCGCCGCCGTAATCACATCCCGGCCTGCCGTCCGCGAGCGCGGACCCCGCCAGCGACAACACGCCGGCCGCCGCAATCGCCTGCATCCAACGTCTCGAAGTCTTCATCGCATGCTCCATCCAGTTTGCGCATTTGCGCGGGTGTCGCATGCTTGATCGTAGGCCGAAGAAAAACGCCCGCGTTGACAGGCGTCAACGCGGGCGCAATCTTCGGGGCAGCTACCGGCGCCCGGGCGAGCGCCGGCCGATGCGGCAGAAGCTCAAGCGGCCATCTGGCTGCGCATCGTCTTGATCGCCTTGCTCTCGATCTGGCGGATGCGCTCGGCCGACACGCCGTACTCGTCGGCCAGCTCCTGCAGCGTCGCGGGGTCGGTCTCCTTGAGCCAGCGCGCTTCGATGATGCGCCGGCTGCGGTCGTCGAGCTTGGCCATCGCCCGCTGCAATCCCACGCTGCGATTGCGCGCCGTCTCTTCACGCTCGAGGATCTGGCCGGGCTCGTCTTCGGCGTCCGTCAGGAACGCGATGGGGCCCACGGATTCCTCGTCGCCCGGGGCCGGGTCGAGCGATACGTCGCCGCCGGACAGCCGGGTCTCCATCTCGAGCACTTCTTCGCGCTTGACGCCGAGCGTGCGGGCGATGTCGTCCGCCTGCGCGTGCGTCAGCGCGGCCGTCGATGCCTTCATGCTGCGAAGGTTGAAGAACAGCTTGCGCTGCGCCTTGGTGGTCGCCAGCTTGACCAGCCGCCAGTTGCGCAGGACGTACTCGTGCATCTCGGCCCTGATCCAGTGCAGCGCGAACGACACCAGCCGGACGCCGCGTTCCGGGTCGAAGCGGCGCACCGCCTTCATCAGCCCGACGTTGCCTTCCTGTATGAGATCGGCCTGCGGCAGCCCGTAGCCCATGTAGTTGCGGGAAACCGCCACTACCAGCCGCAGGTGCGACAGGACGAGCTCGCGGGCGGCGTCGAGGTCGTTGTCCTTCTGGAGCCGGCGCCCGAGGTCGAGCTCCTGCTCGGCGGTCAGCAGGGGAAAGCGATTGACCGCCTGAATGTAATGATCGAGGCTCCCCAGCGACGCCGGGGTCGGAAATGCCAGCGCAGTACCGGACATCCAAAGTCTCCTTTCGGGGGCGGCGCTTGCTTCAGATGCAAGTGCCCTCAGATTGCCGCCATTTTAGCACTCAGCGAATGAGAGTGCTAAGGTGGCGCGGAAGTTCCCGACTCAAACGGTCGGGTATTCGTCGGATAGGACCGGCGATGGCGGCGAAGGTTCGCTGGAGCGCGTCAAAACCTCGGCCGGACCCAATCAGAGTGAGCGCATGCTATCCTTGCGCGCCAATGTCGTTCCGGTCCCCACCGCGCGTCGACCGAGTCGTTGGCCGGGGATGTTCACGGTCCCCGGCGGTTAGCGCCGGGGACCGCACGCGCTCAGGCCGGCTCGGGCAGCAGGGCGTCGACGAATTCGCCGACGGCGAACGGACGCAGGTCGTCGATTCCCTCGCCGACGCCGATGAACTGCAGCGGAACGTCGTGCTGCCGCGCAATGGCGGCGACGACCCCGCCCTTGGCGCTGCCATCCAGCTTGGTCAGCACGAGCCCGGTCAGGCCGACGGCGGCGTCGAACGCCTTCACCTGCGCCAGCGCGTTCTGGCCCGTGTTGGCGTCGAGCACCAGCAGCACGGCGTGCGGCGCTCCCGGCATGGCCTTGCCCAGCACGCGCCGGACCTTGGCGAGCTCTTCCATCAGGTGGCCCTGCGTGGGGAGTCGACCCGCGGTGTCGGCCAGCACCACGTCGATGCCGCGGGCGCGGGCGGCGTTCACCGCGTCGAACATCACGGCAGCGGCGTCGCCGCCGTCCTGGCGGATCACGGCGACGTTGTTGCGCTCCCCCCAGGCGGCCAGCTGCTCCCGCGCCGCCGCGCGGAATGTGTCGCCGGCGGCCAGCAGCACCGACAGGTTCTGCTGCTGCAGCCACTTGGCGAGCTTGCCGATCGACGTCGTCTTCCCGGCGCCGTTGACGCCGGCCAGCATGATCACGAACGGGCGCTCCGGGCCGATGACCAGCGGCTTTTCGAGCGGTTCGAGCAGCGCCGAGACCGACGCCTTCAGCACGGCGCGGCCGTCGGCATCCGGTCCCGCGCGCTTGTAGCGGGCCTTGAGGTCGTCGATCAGGTACGCGGTGGCGTCGACGCCGACGTCCGCGGTGATGAGCGCGGTCTCGAGGGCGTCGAGCGCCTCGTCGTCGAGCTTGCGGCGGCTGAACGCGCCGGTCAGGGCGCCGGCCAGCCTGCCGCGCGACAGGCCGAGGCCCGCCTTGAGGCGCTCCGACCAGGTCGGGCTCTCGGCGGGCGGGGATTCGGGTGGGGTTTCGCCGGACTTGCGCTTGAAAAGATCGAACATGCGGAGCGCCGGAGCCGCCATGGACGCGCTCGGGCAAAACTGCAATTCTACCGGTCGCTGCCGTCTTGACCCTGCGCCCTGTCCGTGCCGCCGAAAATTGAACCGCGCGTCCGCATCATCGGCGGGCGCCATCGCGGCCGCGTCGTGCGCTTTCCCGACGCCCCCGGGCTGCGTCCCACCCCCGACCGCGTGCGGGAGACCCTGTTCAACTGGCTGGGGCAGGACCTTTCCGGCCGCCGGACGCTCGACGTCTACGCGGGCAGCGGCGCGCTGTCGCTGGAGGCGCTGTCGCGCGGCGCGGCGCTCGCCGTGGCCGTCGACCGCAATCCGGCGGTCATACGCGCGCTTGCGGCGACCGCGACCGCGTTCGGCGCCGCGGGGCTCGAGACCCACGTCGCCGATGGCGCGGCCTTTCTCGCGCAGGAACGGCGGCGCTTCGACGTGATCTTCCTCGATCCGCCGTTCGACACCGACCCCTGGGCAACGCTGCTCGACGCCTGCGCGGCGCGTGTCGCGGCGGGCGGTTTCGTCTATGCGGAGGCGCCGCGCGCGCTCGACGTGCCCCCGTCGCTGCAGGCGTACCGCCGCCAGCGTGCCGGACAGGTGCATTATCATCTGCTGACCCTCGCGGCCGGCTGACCGGCAGCGTTCCTCATGCTGACCGTCGTCTACCCCGGCACCTTCGATCCCTTCACCCGCGGCCACGAGGACCTCGTGCGGCGCGCGGCGCGGCTGTTCGGCCGCGTGGTCGTCGGCATCGCCGACAGCGAGTCGAAGCGCCCGTTCTTCACGGCCGCGGAGCGCATCGAGATGACGCGCGAGGTGCTCGCGCCGTTTCCGAACGTGGAAGTGCTCGGCTTCTCCGGCCTGCTGATGGATTTCGTCAGCGCGCAGAACGCGCGCGTCGTCATGCGCGGGCTGCGGGCGGTGTCCGACTTCGAGTACGAGTTCCAGATGGCGGGGATGAACCGCAACCTCTACCCCGATGTCGAAACGCTGTTCCTGACGCCGGCGGAGCAATACACGTTCATCTCGTCGACGATCGTGCGCGAGATCGCCAAGTTCGGCGGCGACGTCTCGGGATTCGTCGCGCCGCTCGTCGCCGACCGGATGCGCGCGAAGGTCGCCCAGCTCGGCGGGCCGATGCGATAGGCGATGCCATGGCGCTGATGATCACCGACGAATGCATCAACTGCGACGTCTGCGAGCCCGAGTGCCCGAACGCGGCGATCTCGCAGGGGCCGGAGATCTACGTCATCGATCCGGCCAGGTGCACGGAGTGCGTCGGTCATTTCGACCAGCCGCAGTGTCGCGCGGTGTGCCCGGTCGACTGCATACCGTTCGACCCCGACCACGTCGAGACGCGCGAGCAGCTTCTCGCGAAATACGAGGCGCTCGTGGTCGCGAAGGCCTAGCGCAGGCCGGGAGGGGGAAGGACGCTGGCGCGCAGACCCGAACGCGGGCGCTGCGGGCCGGAAAGCCGGAGCTGAAGGCCGGGAAGTCGGCGCTGCGGACGCGGGCGCTGCGCTCCGCTACCGACGCTCCTCAGGCGGCCAGGCTGTTCGCGGCGGCAGGCGACGCGTCGCTCGTCCGCGCGAGCGCGTCGATGGCCCCGATCTCGGCCGCGAGTCCCTGGATCTGCCCGTCGAGGGTCTCCTTCGCCTGCTCGAGCTCGGCGATGCGGTCCTCGAGCTCCTCGCTCGCGTGGTGGATGCGGCGGATGCTCTCCAGCCGGCGGCGCAACTGCAGGTGATGCTCGCGCACCTGCGTCTCGAGCGGCGCCATCACCGCCTTGAGCCACGACTCGACGTCCCGGTTCGCGATGTCGTAGACGTGCTTCGCGCGCGAGGCGACGGTCTCGAAGAAGCGCTTCATCAGCGCGAACTTCGCCTTGCTGACCATGTTCCACAGCGTGTTGAAGTGCGTGTTGTACGCGCGCTCGAGCCGCTCGACCTCCTTCTGGTACTTGAGCACCGAGAACGGCGGCGGCATGTACGGCTCGATGCCGTGGTCGTTCGCGAAGCGCACGTACATCGCCTTCATCATCTCGTGGATCTCGACCGACTGCTGGCCCGCGCGCTCGAAGTCGCCGCGGATCTGCGCGAAGAAGTCGCCCATCGCCTCGCGGACGCCTTTGGTGAACTGGCTCTCCTTCATCCGTTCGCGCGTGCGCGACGCGTTGGCGCGCAGCGCAGTGAGGCCGATCGTGTCGAACAGGTCGTTCGTCTGCTGGGTGAATACCGTGCGCAGCGCCGTGTAACGCGCGAGGCCGCGCTCGAATAGGTCCTTCTCCTCGCGGATGCGGTCCATCATGTGCTCGACGACGTCGAGGTTCTTGCCGCGCAGCGCCGTCAGCTCGTTGAGCTGCTCCGCGACGCCGGAAAGCCGCGCGTCGAGGATCGCGCGCACGCCGGCCGCGAGCGCGCGCGCATCGCCCTGCGTCGCCGCGCCGATGATGTCGCGCTTCGCGGGAATGAGCTCGTCGGTGAGCGCGCTCTCCAGCGCCGGCAGGCGGCTTCGTTCCAGCAGCGCGTCGTCGCCGTTGATCTTCGCGACGAGCGCCTTCTGCGCCGACACGCCGAACACCTGCACGGGCGGGATGTTGAGGACGAGCGCGGTGGCGCCGACCTGCCGCTCGATGTCCGCGCGCACCTGCGCTTCCGACTTGAGGTCGTCCCACAGGCCGTCGATCTTGTTCAGCACGACGATGCGGCCCGCCTTGGACGCCGTGTCGTCCGCCGCGAGATGGCGGTTCCACACTTCGAGGTCGGTCTTCGTGACGCCGGCGTCGGCGGCGAGGAGGAAGAGCACGGCGTGCGCGTTCGGCAGCTGGTTGAGCGTGAGCTCGGGCTCGGTGCCGATGGCGTTGAGGCCGGGCGTGTCGAGCACGACCAGGCCCTGCTGCAGCAGCGGGTGCGGGAAATTGATGATCGCGTGCCGCCACGCCGGGATCTCGACTTCGGCGTCGTCGCCGGGCGCCCCGGCCTCGCCGTCGGTATCGCCCGCCAGGCCGTATTTGCGGGCGGTCGCCGCGGAGACTCGCTTCACCTCGGAGACACGCGCCAGCGCCGCGGTCATCTTCTGCGCCGACGCAAGATCGAGCGCATGGGCGACCCATTCGTCGGGATAGTTCTTGAATTCGGCGACGGTCGCGTCGCGGGCGCGGGTTTCGATCGGGAGCAGGCGGATCGACGGCTCGCGCGCCGGGTCGTGCAGGAGCTCGGTCGGGCACATCGTCGTGCGCCCGGCGGACGAGGGCAAAAGCCGCGCGCCGAAGTCCGCGAAGAAGATCGCGTTGATGAGCTCCGACTTGCCGCGCGAGAACTCGGCGACGAACGCGACGATGAGCTTGTCCTGGTGGAGCCGCTCGACGATCTGGGCGATCTTGAGGTCGATCTGGGCGTCGGCGAGCTCCTGCCGGCGCAGCCAGTCGTGGAGGCTCGCTATGCCGTCGCCGAGGCGCCGGCGCCAGTCGCCGTACGCCTCGAAACGTGCGGCGAGATCGCGGGAGGGGTTCATGCTGCGGGGACGTTACCTGCGTCTTGTTGGAACAAGCACGACGAATGCCCACGTCATAGCGAGCATAACGCCTCCCGACGAGCGGGAGGTGGCTGCGCCAAGTCTTTGAGCGGAAAGCGCTTCGCGCTGTTGCGCGCGCGCATCAGCGCTGGCAGCGCGGGCAATGGTGCGTCGCGCGCTGGCCCTGGCGGGTCAGCTTGAGGCGCGTGCCGCAGACGCGACAGGGCATGCCTGCCCGCCCGTAGACATGGTAGGTGAGCTGGAAATAGCCCGGCTCGCCGGCCGCGTCCACGTAGTCGCGCAGCGTGCTGCCGCCCTTGGCGATCGCCTCCTCGAGGACACCGCGGGTCGCCTCCACGAGCCGCGCCAGTCGCGGCCGCGACAGCCTACCCGCGGCGGTCGTGGGGCGGATCCCGGCGCGGAACAGCGCCTCGTTCGCGTAGATGTTGCCGACGCCGACGACGAGGTGGTTGTCCATGAGCGCCAGCTTTATCGCCGCGCGGCGGCCGCGGGTCGCGCGATAGAGATAGTCGGCGTCGAATCCGGCGTCCAGGGGCTCGGGGCCCAGGTCGCGCAGGAGCGGGTGACGCTCCGCCGGGCCGGCGATCCACAGCATCGCGCCGAAGCGGCGCGGGTCGTGGTAGCGCAGCGTGACGCCGTGCTCGAAAGCGATGTCGACGTGGTCGTGGGTGCGCCGCTCGGGCAACCGCGTATGGACGCGGAGGCTTCCGGTCATCCCCAGGTGCACGAGCAGCGTGTCGGGACCGACGCGAAAGAGCAAGTACTTGCTCCGCCGGTCGACGCGATCGACGGCACGCCCGGTGATCCGGCGCCCGAGGTCCGATGGAACCGGCCACCGCAGCCGCCGGTCGTATACGCGAAGGTCCGCGACCTTGTGCCCGGCGACGTGCGGCGCGATTCCGCGCCGCGTGGTTTCGACTTCGGGCAATTCAGGCATGGTACAAAGTGTGCATCGTCCGCCGCGGCGTCCGTGCGATCCGCGGCGGCGCCGACTATACCGCTCCGATTCTCCGCCCGCCATGCCGATGAAACGCCTTGCCACCCTGGTTCGAACCTTCGCCGCCCTCGCCGCCTGCGGAACCGTCGCGGCCTGCGCGCAATCGCCGCTCTCGCCGGCCCTCGACCCGCCGGCATCGCGCATGGCGGCGGCGAACGCCGACGGCCTGTCGGCGGATCTGTTCTATCGCATCCTGCTCGGCGACATCGCGCTGCAGCGCGGTGAAACCGGGCTCGCGGCGCGCGCGTACCTCGACGCGGCGCGCGAAGCGAAGGATCCGCGCGTCGCCCGGCGCGCAACCGAGATCGCGCTGGTGGCACGACAGCGCGGCGTGGCGCAGGAAGCCGCGAAGCTCTGGGCGACGCTCGATCCCGTCGCCGAGCGTCCGAAGCAGATCCTGGCGGCGCTGGCGTCCGGCGACGGCCGCGACGCGCTCGACACCGCCGGCGACGACGAGCTCAAGCAACGGCTGACGCGCCTGCTCGCCGACTCGATGGTCTCGGGCAGCGGCGTCGGCGAGGCGTTCCTGCAGCTCAACCGGCTATTCTCGCAGCAGTCCGACAAGCAGGCGGTCTACAAGCTGATCCGCGACCTCGCGCAACCGTACGGCGCGAGTCCCGAGGCGCATTTCGCCGTGGCCCTCGCCGCCTACAACACGGGCCTGGACGACCCCGCGATCGCCGCGACTGCGATGAAGGAAATCGACCGCGCGCTCGAGCTCAAGCCCGGCTGGGACCGCGGCGCGGTCATGAAGGCCGAGCTTCTGGGCAAGACCTCGCCCGACGCGGCGATCGCCTACCTGCGCGAGTTCCTCGCGGCCAATCCCGGGGCGCGGCCGGTCGCCGGCGCGCTCGCCCAGCACTATGTCGAGCGGCGTCAGTACGCCGAAGCGCGCGCGGTGATGCAGAAGCTGTGGGACGCGGACAAGTCCTCGCGCGACCTCGAGTTCGCGGTCGCGAGCATCTCGCTGTCCATGAAGGACTACCCCGAGGCCGAGCGGCTGTTCATGGACCTCAAGGCGGCGAGCTACGGCGAGCCCGGCGCCGTCGACCTCTATCTTGCGCAGATCGCCGAGGAGCAGAAGCGCTACGGCGAAGCGATCCAGCGCTACAAGGCCGTGCAGGAAGGCGATCGCGCCTGGCTCGCCAAGCTGCGGGTGGCCGCGATGCTCGGCAAGCAGGGCAAGGTCGACGACGCCAGGCGCTGGCTGGCCGAGCTGCCCGCAGTGACGATCGAGGAGCGCGTCCAGGTGAAGCAGGCCGAGGCGCAGCTGCTGCGCGAGGCCGGCGATGCCGCGGGCGCGTACGGCGTGCTCACCCAGGCGCTGGTCGAGTTTCCCGAATCGCCCGACCTCAACTACGATGCGGCGCTGCTCGCCGAGAAGCTCGACCGCGTCGACGAGGCCGAGACGCGGCTGCGCAAGCTCGTGACGCTCAAGCCGGACGACGCCCAGACGCTCAACGCGCTGGGCTACACGCTGGTCGATCGCACGGCGCGCCTCGACGAGGGCTACGCGCTCATCGAGCGCGCGCACAAGCTCTCACCCACCGATCCCTTCATCATGGACAGCATGGGCTGGGCGCTCTACCGGCTCGGCCGGCTGGACGAGGCCGAGGCGTATCTGAAGCGCGCGCTCGCCGAGCGGCCCGACGCCGAGATCGCCGCGCATCTCGGCGAGGTGCTGTGGGCGAAGGGCGACCGCGACAGCGCGCGCGCGATCTGGAAGGCGCAGCTCGAGGCGAACCCCGACAACGCGGTGCTGAAGGAAACCGTCAACCGGCTGTCGCATTGAGCCGGCGCGGCCACGCGCGCGCGGCGCTGCTGGTCGCGATGCTCGTACTCGCGGGCTGCGCCGAGGTCCCGCGGCGCGCCGGCCCGGCCGAGGTCGACGCCGCCGCGATCGCCGCGCCGTTCGACATCGAAGGACGCCTGTCGGCGCGCCGCGGCAGCGAGGGCGTCGCCGGCCAGTTCGCGTGGTCGCACGACGGCAAGCGCGACCGCATCGTGCTCACCACCCCGCTCGGACAGACGATGGCGCGCTTGCAAGGCGACGCGGCCGGCGTACGCGTCGAGCGCTCCGACGGCAGCGTCGAGACGGCGCCTGCCTGGGATGCGCTCACCGAGCGAACGCTCGGCTTTCCGCTGCCCGTCGGTGGCTTGGCGGCGTGGCTTCGCGGGCTCGCCCGTCCGGAGTCGCCCAACGCGATCGAGCGCGACGCGTCCGGACGCGCGCTCGTCCTTGCGCAGGACGGCTGGGAGATCACGTATACGTATGCCGACGCGGCCGCCGCGCACCCCGGCCGGCTGGTGCTGCGCTATCCCGGCGGCGAGCCGGTCGAGCTGCGCATCGTCGTCGACCGCTGGCAATGAACGCCGCTTCGGGTGGGCACGCGAGCGCGACGCGGATCGTCGTCGCCGCGCCGGCGAAGGTCAACCTGTTCCTGCACGTCACCGGGCGCCGTGCCGACGGCTATCACACGCTGGAATCGCTGTTCGCGCTGGTCGACTGGTGCGACACGATCGCGCTGACGACGCGTCGCGACGGGGATGTCGTGCGTGCGCAGGCGATCGCCGGAGTCGACGAGCGCGACGACCTCGCGCTGCGCGCAGCGCGCGCGTTGCGCGCAGCCGCCGGCGTGACCCAGGGCGTGACGGTTCGGATCGACAAGCGGATCCCGATGGGCGCGGGCCTGGGCGGCGGCAGCAGCGATGCCGCGAGCGTCCTGCTCGCGCTCAACCGGCTGTGGCAGCTCGCGCTGTCCCGCGATGCGCTGGCGACGATCGGACGCGCGCTCGGCGCCGACGTGCCCTTCTTCATCGGCGGGCAGAATGCCGTCGCGCGGGGTATCGGCGAGATCCTCACGCCGGTGTCGCTGCCGCCGGCGTGGCTCGCCATCGCGGTGCCCGGTGTCCACGTCGCCACTGGCGCGATTTTCGCCGCGCCGAATTTGACACATGCGACGCCGTCAGCGAAAATGGACGTCTTTTCCGAGGGTTACGGGCGCAACGATCTCGAGTCCGTCGCCGGCGCGGAATTCCCCGACGTGGCGCGCGCGATCGCGGCCCTGCGGCGCGCGTCGCCGTCGGCGCGGATGACCGGCTCGGGCGGCGCCGCGTTCGCCGCGTTCGCGAGCGAAGCGGACGCGCACGCTGCGCTGCGCGACGTGCCGCGCGAATTCGCGACGCGCGTCGTGCGGACGCTTCCTCGGCATCCGCTTGCGGAATTCGCATGACGCGACGGGCGTTTTGGGGCGTGACGGCGGTTGCATCGCCGGCGCGCGAAGGCAGTTTCCGCTGGGGAGTCGCCAAGTGGTAAGGCACCGGATTTTGATTCCGGCATTCGTAGGTTCGATCCCTACCTCCCCAGCCACCCTCCCTTTCGGCCGCTAGCGCGCACACGACCCCCTCCCCCATGGCCTTCGAGCGGATGCGGATTTTCACCGGCAACGCGAATCCCAAGCTCGCGGAGGCCGTGTGCCGCCATCTCAACCTCAGCCTCGGCCGCTGCGTGGTCGGGCGCTTCTCCGACGGCGAGGTGATGGTCGAGCTGCTGGAGAACGTCCGCGGCCGCGACGTGTTCATCCTGCAGTCGACCTGTGCGCCGACCAACGACAACCTGATGGAAATCCTGGTGATGGTCGATGCGCTCAAACGCGCATCGGCGGCGCGCATCACCGCGGCGATACCCTACTTCGGCTATGCGCGGCAGGACCGGCGCCCGCGCTCGGCACGCGTGCCGATCACCGCGAAGGTCGTGGCCGACATGCTGATGACCGTCGGCCTGCATCGCGTGATGGTAATGGACCTCCACGCCGACCAGATCCAGGGTTTTTTCAACATCCCGGTCGACAACATCTATGCGACGCCCATTCTCCTCGGCGACCTGTGGAAGCAGAACTACGACGATCTGCTGGTCGTGTCGCCGGACGTGGGCGGCGTCGTGCGGGCACGGGCGATCGCCAAGCGCCTCGACTCGGACCTCGCGATCATCGACAAGCGGCGTCCGAAGGCGAACGTCGCCGAGGTGATGAACATCATCGGCGACGTCGACGGCCGCACGTGCGTGATCATGGACGACATCGTCGATACGGCGAACACGCTGTGCAAGGCCGCCACCGCGCTCAAGGAGCACGGCGCGAGGAAGGTCATGGCGTATTGCACGCATCCCGTGCTGTCCGGCGGCGCCGTGGCGCGCATCGCCTCGTCCGACATGGACGAGATCGTCGTCACCGACACGATTCCGCTGTCGCCGGAGGCGCAGGCATGCCCGCGCATCCGCCAGCTCTCCTGCGCGCAGCTCCTCGCCGAGACGATGACGCGGATCTCCAACGAGGAGTCCGTGAGCTCGCTGTTCACCGACTGAACACCGTCATGCCGATGGACCCCATGATCATTCCCGACCTCAAAGGCAAGTGCGTCCTCATCACCGGCGCGTCGACGGGCATCGGCGCCGCGGTCGCGCGCGCGTTCGGCCAGGTGGGCGCCCGCGTCGCGATCCACTACAACGCGAGCGTCAACCGCGCCGAGGAAGTGGCAGCCGACGTGCGCTTCGCGGGCGGCGAGGCGTTCCTCGTCGGCGGCGACTTCTCGTCGTCGACGAAGGCGCGCGAGGTCGTCGCCGCGGCGGCGGGGCATTTCGGCGGCCTCGACCTCCTGGTCAACAACGCCGGGGGCCTCGTGCGCCGCGTGCCCATCGCCGAGATCGACGACGAATTCTTCGACGCCGTGATGGACCTCAACGTGCGCTCGCTGGTCGCCGCGTGCTCGGCGGCCGTTCCCCACATGCGCAAGGCCGGGCGCGGCAACATCATCAACGTGACGTCGATCGCCGCGCGGCACGGCGGCGGGTCGGGCGCGGTGATGTACGCGTCGGCCAAGGGCTTCGTATCGACGTTCACCCGCGGGATGGCGAAGGAGCTCGTCAAGGACAACATCCGCGTCAACGCCGTGTCGCCGGGCGTGATCACCACGCCGTTTCACGAGCGCTACTCGACGCCCGCGATGCTCGAATCGTTCCGCGCGACGATCCCCATGGGACGGCTCGGTACGGCCGACGAATGCGTCGGCGCGTTCCTGTTCCTCGCGTCCGATGCGATGTCGGGTTACGTGACCGGGCAGATCCTCGAGGTCAACGGCGGCCAATACATGCCCTGACGTTGCAGGCGCTGGCGTTTTCCGGTTATAATTCAAAGCTTTCCTCTGCACGCTGCGCGGGCCTTCCGGGGCGCGCGTCGAGGCGGAGGGTGTCGCAAAACAAGGGCCCCGGGCGCGCCAAGCGCCGGCCCGCAGCGCGGACGACTTGTCCGGCCTGCCGTCAGCTCGACCGACGCAGGGCCCGGAAGGGAAGGCCGCAGACCACGGAGCGTTTGACATGGCAGCGATCGAATTCACCGCGTTCGCGCGGAATACCGAAGGGCGCGGCGCCTCCCGCCGCATGCGCAAGTCGGGCAAGGCGCCCGGCATCGTCTACGGCGGCAAGGGCGAGCCCACGCCCATCGAGCTCGACCACAACGCGCTGATCCACGCGCTTCGCAACGAGGCGTTCCACGCGTCGATCCTGACGATGAAGCTCGACGGCGGCGCGACCAAGGTGCTGCTGCGCGACGTGCAGATGCATCCGTTCAAGCACGAGGTGATGCACGTCGACTTCCAGCGCATCGACGAGAATCGCAAGATCCACATGAAGGTGCCGCTGCACTTCGTGAACGCCGAGGTGTCGCCGGCCGTGAAGGTGCAGGCCGCCGTGATCAGCCACGTGATGACCGAGCTCGACGTCTCCTGCCTGCCCAAGGACCTGCCCGAGTTCATCCAGGTCGACCTGTCCGAGCTCGACACCGCGCATTCGCTGCACGTGTCTGGCGTGAAGCTGCCGGACGGCGTGTCGGTGGTGCCGACGGGCAAGCTCGATCCGGTGGTCGCCACCGCGATCATTCCGAAGGCGATCGTCGAGACCGAGGAAGCCGAAAGCGCCGTCGCGGCGGAAGGCGCCGCGGCCGTGCCGGCCGAAGGCGACGCCAAGGCTGCCGAGGCGAAGGCGGCCGACGCCAAGGGCGGCGACAAGAAGGAAGCCGCCAAGGACGACAAGAAGAAGTAACGCGCTCGCCCCGGCGACGAACGCCCGCCGTGCGCAGCCGCCGGCGGGCTTTTTCTTTCGACGACGAACATGACTCCGATCCGACTGGTCGCGGGACTCGGCAACCCCGGCCGCGAGTACGCGGCGACGCGGCACAACGCCGGCTTCTGGTTCGTCGACGCGCTCGCCCGCAGCGTCGGGGCAGCGCTTGGCGCCGAGTCGCGCTTCGCCGGCGAGGTCGGCAAGGCGGGCGCGGTGCGCGTGGTCAAGCCGTCGACGTACATGAACGAATCCGGTCGCTCGGTGGGCGCGCTCGCCCGGTTCTACGATGTCGCGCCGGACGAGATCCTCGTCGTCCACGACGAGCTCGACCTCAAGGCCGGCGAGGCGAAGATGAAGCTCGGCGGCGGCGTCGCCGGCCACAACGGGTTGCGCGATATCCAGGCGGCGCTTTCCGGCGGCAACTTCTGGCGTCTGCGCTTCGGCATCGGCCATCCGCGCGATTCCGCGCTGCCGCAGCAGGACGTGGTCGACTACGTGCTGCAGCCGCCCGGCAAGGAAGAGCGCGCGCTCATCGATGCCGCGATCGCGCGTGCGCTCGCCGCGTGGCCCGACATCGCCCGCGGCGACATGGAGCGTGCGATGCTCGCGCTGCATACGAAGGCCACGTCGTGAGCGCGCGCGGGACCGGCTTCGCGGCCAACGCCCGCGCGAGGGTGCGCTCATGGGACTGAAATGCGGCATCGTGGGCCTGCCCAACGTCGGCAAGTCGACGCTGTTCAACGCGCTCACCAAGGCTGGAATCGCCGCCGAGAACTATCCGTTCTGCACGATCGAGCCGAACGTCGGCATCGTCGAAGTCCCCGATCCGCGCCTCGCGGCGATCGCGGCGATCGCGAAGCCGCAGAAGGTGATTCCCGCGACCGTCGAGTTCGTCGACATCGCGGGGCTGGTCGCCGGCGCGTCGAAGGGCGAGGGGCTCGGCAACCAGTTCCTCGCCAACATCCGCGAGACCGACGCGATCGCGCACGTGGTTCGCTGCTTCGAGGACGGCAACGTCGTGCACGTCGCCGGGAAGGTGGACCCGCTGTCCGACATCGCGACGATCGACACCGAGCTGGCGCTCGCCGATCTCGCGTCGGTCGAGAAGCAACTCGTCCGGTACGGCAAGACGGCGCGCGCGGGCGGCGACAAGGAAGCGCAGCGCATCGTCGCGGCGCTGGAGAAGGTGATGGCCGTCCTCGACGCCGGGCGGCCTGCGCGATCCGCGGACCTCTACGCCGAGGAGAGGGACGTGCTGCGCCCGTTCTTCCTGCTGACGATGAAGCCGACGATGTTCATCGCCAACGTCGCCGAGCGCGGCTTCCGGGACAACCCACTGCTCGCGGCGGTCGAGAAGCACGCGGCCGGCGAGAACGCGCCGGTGGTGGCCGTGTGTGCGTCGCTGGAAGCGGAGATCGCGGACCTCGAGGGCGAGGACAAGCTCGCGTTCCTGGCCGACCTCGGCCAGACGGAGCCCGGCCTCGACCGCGTCATCCACGCCGGCTACCGGCTGCTCGGCCTGCAGACGTACTTCACGGCGGGCCCGAAGGAAGTGCGCGCGTGGACCGTCGCCGTCGGCGCGACCGCGCCTCAGGCCGCCGGGGTGATCCACACCGATTTCGAGAAGGGCTTCATCCGCGCCGAGACGATCGCCTACGACGATTACGTCGCATGCAAGGGCGAGCAGGGCGCGAAGGACAAGGGCAGGATGCGCCTCGAAGGGAAGGACTACGTCGTGCGGGACGGCGACGTCATGCACTTCCGCTTCAACGTCTGAGCCGAAGGGGTCGAATCACCGGCACTCGGCTGGCGTCAATTGACGGTTATGACCCGTCGTCGACGACGGACCGGTCTCGCCAGCTCCGGCCGTTCGGACGCGTCAGCATCCGAGTTCCAGAACTCGTCCGCACCGTTTAGCCCCGCGGGCTGGTAGGCCCTTGGACGCATCCTTTCGGGAAGTACTATTCCCGTGCCGCGGCCGGGTCCATCTTCGCGTTCTCCGCAGTCGCGACCGGCGCGAAGATCTCACGCGGACTCGCAACGCCGCGGAATTGATGGGTGCCCAACGATCTTAACGGCCCGCCGTACGCCTGCGCGAATTCATCGGTAACGACGATCGGTTCGTCCAGCGCCTTCGCGACCGCCTCAACGCGGCTGATCAAATTGACGGCCGGTCCGATCACGGTGAAGTCAAGTCGATCGGAGGCGCCGACATTTCCGTAGATTACGGTCCCAGGGTGTAGTGCCACGACGATCCGTAGCGCGGGCTCGCCCTGCATCGACGGGTCGTCGATGAGACGATGTACTGCCTCGAGCCCTCGCGTCGCGGCCGCCATGGCGTTTTGCGCCGCATCCCTGGCCTTCGCCGGACTGTCGAAAGGAAAAATGGCGAGCAGGCCGTCACCTATGAACTTCAATATCTCCCCACCGTGGCTATGGATCGCGTTCGCCTGCGCATCGAAGAGTGCGTTGAGTATCGCCACCATCTGCTGGCCCGGAAGGCGGTCCGAGCGGACGGTGAAGCCCCGAAGATCTGACGACCACAGGACGGCGGTCAGTTCCTGACCCGTACCGCGGCGAATTTGACCGGCCAGCACCTTGGGACCGGCACTTGACCCCAGATAGAGGTTGAGGAGATGGCGCGTCAGCTCGCGCTGCATGAAGGAGTCGCAGACGATAGATAGGCGCTGGGAGATGCGTGTCAGTTCGGCGACTTGTCGAGTGGAAAAGCCGCCCGCACGATCGGTCGTGTAGCTGACGCCGTAGCGACGCCCGTGTGCGCCGGCAATTGGAAGCGCGAGGTGTTCCGTGCAACCCTTGGCCTTGAGGTCGCGGAGGATGGGGAGATCGAGCTCGCTTTCGGCGACGTCGACTCTGCGCCGCAGCGTTTCACCGCCTTGGATCACACGCAGCACGGGGTTGTCGTGATAGGGCACCACGTCGACGACCTCGTGCTCGACGAAGGTTTGCGCCGTTTGCGCGGTGTCGCGCCACCATGTCAGGGAGGTCCCGAGAAACTGGGGGTGCAACGTGCCGCTGTGCACCGTCAGTCGCGCGAGCGGAAAGCCCGCCGCGAGGATCCGCCAAGCGAATTCATCGACGGCTTGCGCACCCGTCGCCGCTTGTAGCGCCGGCCCGAGGAGCCAGTCTGCAATTGCTTCGACAGTGTCCCGCAGCGGACGGTCGGCCACCGGACGTTCTACGATCTCCGTGGTATGGATGTAGGACTGTACGATCCTGCCAGCGGCGGATTGCTGTATCGCATCAGTCATGCAAGTCTCCGGGAAGCTGATACGCAAGTCGAATGGTGGAAATGAGTGGGAGCCGTCAACACCCGCCCCTTTGGATCAGCCGAGCTTCATGCGGGAAGCAGATGACAGAACCGGGTTCCAGAACGCAGATCACGAACGTATGCAGTTGGTGACACTGCGAACGACCTTCAACGTCTGATCTTCATCCCCGCGCCGGAGCGTCCTCGACCACCGCGCGATACGCATGCCACGTCGCATGGCCGATCACCGGCCCGGCGACGACGAGCCCGACGAAATAGGCGGCGAATCCCGCGGCGACCACGAGAAGGATGAGCGCGGCCCAGACGAGCATCGCGGGCACGCTCGCGGCGAAGGCGCGCAGGCTCGTGAGGATCGCGACCACGCCGTCGGTGCCGCGGTCGAGCATCAACGGCACCGAGATGACGCCCATCGCGAACACCAGCGCTGCGAAAAACCCGCCGACGCAAAGGTACGCCAGCAGGAACTCGGGATTGGCGAGCGACGCCACCTGGCCGAGGAAGCCGTCGAGGCTCGGCATGGCGTTGGTGTAGAAGAGCGCGAAGACGACCAGCGAGGCGCGCGCCCAGACGAGCAGGATCACCAGCAGCACGAGGGCGAAGATGCCGATCGCGCCGAAGTTCGGCCGCCACGCGTCGAGCGTGGGTGCGAGCCACGAAGGCTCGCCGCGCTCGCGCCGCCGCGAGAGGTCATAGAGCCCGATCGCCAGGAACGGCCCCACGAGGAAGAAGCCGGTCGTCAGCGCCGATACGTACGCATACGCATGACGGAACGTGAACGCGACAAGGAAGCCCATCAGCGCGAAGCACGCGCCGTAGAACGCGCTTGGACCCGGGTGGGCGATGAAGTCGCGCCCGCCGGCGGCGAGCCAGCGCAGCGGGTCCCCGGCGCCGACGTGGCGCACCGCAGGGAGCGCGGAGCGCTCGTCGGGCGCGGTCGGCGGGTCGGCGTTCGCAGGGGCTCTCATCGCCGTCGGATGTTACGCCGGCCGCGGCGCCTGCGGCGGCGCGGTCCGCATCGCCGCATCGTCCCTGCGCGCGGGTTTCGCGCGCGTGCCGCCGCGTTGCATTACCATCGGGCGATGCCCCTGTCCCGCACGTCGCGCGCCGCGGCGCGACGATGGATGCCCATTGCGCTGGCCTTCCTCGCCGGCTGCGCGGGCTTCGCGCAGCGCATCGAGGCGCCGAAAGTCGACGTGGTCGGCGTCCGGCTCGACCATGTTGAGGAGGCCCGCGCCGTTTTCGGCGTGGACGTCGACCTGTCGAATCCCAATCCGGCGCCGGTCGATGTCGCAGGCTTCGAGGCGGCGCTGGCCGTCGAGGGCGAAGTCGTGGCCACGGCGCAGCTGGTTGCGCCGGTGCGCATTCCCGCGCACGGCACCGCCCGCGCCGAGCTCGCCGCGGTGACCGGCGTCGATGCGCTGGTCCGCGCGGCGGTGGCCGCGATGCGCCGCGGCGCGGTCGCGGTGCCGGGCCACGGTCCGTCGCTGCAGTACGCGATCGAGGGGACGGCGATCTTCGGCGGCGGGCTGCGCGTGCCGTTCTTCCGGCGCGGCGAGCTCGGCCAGCCGGGTGGGCACTGATCGCGCCCCATGCGTCCCCCGCGGCGTCTACGATGCGCCCCGATCGCCGCCTGCCGATGCCGATGACCACGCTTGCGTTCACGAAAATGCAGGGCCTCGGCAACGACTTCGTCGTCGTCGACGCGACGCGCGCGCCGTTCGCCCTCACGCCGGCGCAGATCCGCGCGCTCGCCGACCGCCGCTTCGGCGTCGGGTGCGACCAGGTGCTCGTCGTCGAGCCGCCGCGGGCGGCGGGCGCGGACTTCCGCTACCGGATCTTCAACGCCGACGGCGGCGAGGTCGAGCAGTGCGGCAACGGGGCGCGCTGCTTCGTCGTGTTCGCGCGCGCGCACGGCCTGACGGACAAGCGTGCGCTGCGGGTCGAGACCGCGGGAGGACTGATCGCGCCGACGCTCGAGGACGACGGCGAAGTGTCGGTCGACATGGGCGTGCCGCGCTTCCGGCCGCAGGACGTTCCGTTCGTCGGCGGCGCCGGCGCGATCGAGGAGCCGCTCGACGTCGCGGGCACGGTCCGCCGCGTGTCGGTGCTGTCGATGGGCAATCCGCACGCCGTGCAGGTCGTCGCCGATGTCGACGCCGCGCCGGTGACGACCGAAGGTCCGCTGATCGAACGACACCCGCGCTTTCCCGCACGCGTGAACGCCGGCTACATGCAGGTCGTCGATCGCGCTACCATTCGGCTGCGCGTGTTCGAGCGCGGCGCGGGCGAAACGCTCGCGTGCGGCACCGGCGCGTGCGCGGCGGTCGTCGCCGGCATCCGGCGCGGACTGCTCGATTCGCCGGTGCGCGTAGGGACACGCGGCGGGGCGCTCACGATCGGCTGGGCGGGCGACGGCCAGCCGGTGACGATGAAGGGACCTGCGACGACGGTGTTCGAGGGGACCTGGGAGGTGCCGGCGGACGCGACGCCCGCGCCGACGGCTGCGGATTGACGAATTGCGAGAGGACGATAGACCGCGAATGGACACGAGTGCCGTCGCCGAGTACCTGAAGCAGAATCCGAAGTTCTTCGAAGACTACGCCGACGTGATCGCGGAGATCTTCGTGCCGCACCCCCACGGGGGGCACGCGATCCCGATCGCCGAGCGCCAGATCCTCACGCTGCGCGAGAAGAATCACGAGCTCGAAGCGAAGATCCGCGAGCTCATCCGCTTCGGCGCCGAGAACGAGGCGACGGGCGAGAAAATGCATCGCTCGACGCTCGCGCTGTTCGCCGCGCCCGACCTCGAGACGACGCTGGCCGTGCTGTTCCACAGCCTCAAGGAGGACTTCGGCGTGCCTCAGGTGGCGGCGCGTCTGTGGGGAAAGGTGCCCGAAGGCTCGTACCTTCCCGAGCTCGCCGCGAGCTCGCCTGAGATCCGCGACTACGCGCGCGATCTCGGCGCGCCGTATTGCGGCCACGCCGCCGCGTTCGAGTCGCGCGAATGGTTCGAGGACGGCGCGGCGCTGCAGTCCTTCGCGTGCATGCCGCTGCGCACGGCGCAGACGTTCGGCCTGCTCGCGCTCGGCAGTCCCGACCCGCAGCGATTCCATCCCGGGATGGGGACGCTGTTCCTGACACGGCTCGCGGAACTCGCCAGCGTATCGGCCGCCCGCTTCCTCCCGCTGTCGTAGCCGCCATGGCAGCGTCCGCGGCGAGGGCATCTTCCGTCGCCGACGGCGTGCCGCCGGCACAGGCGAAGCTCTACGCCGACTTCGCGCGTCATCTCGCCACGCGCCCGGCCCATACGCGCAGCGCCTATCTGCGCGACGTCGCGCAACTCCTGGCGCTCGCAGGCGCGACGCCGCCCGCGCAGCTCACGCGTGCGGAGCTCGCCCGGTTCCTGGCGACGTTGCACGGTCGCGGGCTCTCCGGCCGCAGCCTCGCGCGGATGCTCTCCGCGTGGCGGGCGCTGTTCCGCTATCTGCTCGAAGCCGATCGCGCGCTCGGCGACGATCCCTGCGCGGGCCTCAGGGCGCCGAAATCCGCCAGGCGGCTGCCGTCGGCGCTCACGCCTGACGAGGCGGCGAAGCTGGTCGCGATCGAGGGCGACGACGCGCTCACGGTGCGCGACCGCGCGCTCGTCGAGCTCGCGTACTCGTCCGGGCTGCGGCTTGCCGAGCTCGCCGGCCTCGACGTGGCGCGCCTCGACCTCGCCGCCGGGGAAGTGCGCGTGCTGGGCAAGGGGTCGAAGGAGCGCGTGGTGCCGGTCGGCGCGCCGGCGCGGGCCGCGCTCGCCGCGTGGCTCGCCAGGCGCGGCGCGCTCGCCGCGGCGGGCGAGCCCGCGGTGTTCGTCGGCGGGCGTGGCGCGCGGCTGTCGCCGCGCACGATCGAGCGGCGCCTCGCCGCGTGGGCGATCCGGCAGGGCCTCGCGCGCCACGTGCACCCGCACATGCTGCGGCATTCCTTCGCCTCGCACGTGCTGCAGTCGTCGGGCGACCTGCGCGCCGTGCAGGAGATGCTCGGCCACGCCTCGATCGCCAGCACGCAGGTGTACACGCACCTCGACTTCCAGGCGCTCGCCAAGGTCTACGACGCTGCGCATCCGCGCGCCCGGCGCAAGCGCGCGCGCTGACCGTTCGTCGCGCGCCGCCGTCGCGGGGGCGCGCCCGGCAAAGAAATTGCTCGTGCCAGGGCACGGCCGGGACCCCCGACGCTTCGCGCCTTGCAACCCCGATTCAGGACGAGCATCGCCCCCGGCCGACCACCGCCTGTTGCACTACACTGTCGCGGCGCGAGCCTTCCTGCGCCCGATGACCTCCGCTGCGCCTGTCCGCCTGATCGCCCACCTCGACATGGACGCGTTCTACGCGTCGGTCGAGCTCTTGCGCTATCCGGAGCTGCGCGGACGGCCGGTCGTGATCGGTGGCGGGCGGCGGCATCAGCCGCGCGAAGCGCGCGACCCGCTGACGGGCAGCGTCACCCGCGAGTTCGCCGTGCTGCGCGATTACAGCGGACGTGGCGTCGCGACCACCGCGACCTACGAGGCGCGCGCCTTGGGCGTCCATTCCGCGATGGGACTGATGAAGGCCGCGGCCCTCGCGCCCGACGCCGTGCTGCTGCCCGTCGACTTCGATGCGTACCGCCGCTGCTCGCGCCTGTTCAAGGCGGCGGTGCGCACGCTCGCCACCGAGATCCAGGACAATGGGATCGACGAGATCTACATCGACCTGACCGGCGTCGCGCCTCCGGACGATCTTCGGCCCGCGCGGATGCCTTCGACCGACGACGAGCCGTGGGCGCGCGCGCATGCCGTCGCCGCGGCGATCAAGCGCGCCGTCGGCGCGGCGACCGGCCTCACGTGCTCGATCGCCGTCGCGCCGAACAAGCTGCTGGCGAAGATCGCCTCCGAGCTCGACAAGCCGGACGGGCTGACGATCCTGCGTCCGGAGGACGTGCCGACGCGCATCTGGCCGCTGCCGCCGCGCAAGATCAACGGCATCGGACCGAAGTCGAGCGCGAAGCTGGAGGCGCTCGGCATCGGCACGATCGGCGCGCTCGCCGCCGCCGACCCGCTGTGGCTCCGGCAGCAGTTCGGCGAACACTACGGCGGATGGCTGCACGAAGCCGCCAACGGCCGGGACGAGCGCCGCGTCCTGACCGTCATGGAGCCCAAGTCGATCAGTCGCGAGACGACCTTCGAGCGCGACCTGGACGCCAAGCGCGACCGCGAGACGCTGACGAGGATATTCACCGACCTGTGCGCCGGCGTGGGCGCCGACCTCGCGCGCAAGGGCTGCGTCGCCCGCACGATCGGCCTCAAGCTCCGCTACGACAACTTCAGGACGGTGACGCGCGACAATACGCTCGCGACGCCCACGCAGGACGCGCGCGCGATCCGGCAGGCGGCCGGCGAATGCCTGAAGCGCGTCCCGCTCGACCGGCGCATCCGGCTCCTGGGCGTGCGCGCGACCGGGCTGGCAGCGGAAGGCGAGCGGGGGGCGGAGCCGCCCGACGCGTCGCCCGCGGTGCTGCCGCTGTTCCCATGAAGGCGAAAGGAGCTGCGATGAGGGTCGTGCATCGGCTGGTCCTTGCAACGCTGTTGATCCCCGCGCCCGCGCCCGCCGAGGACATCGGCTGCACGTCGACGACGTTTCGCATCTTCGGGCCGAACGACAAGGTCTGCGTGATGGCGTTCGACGATCCGCGGATCCCCGGCGTGTCGTGCCACGTGAGCCAGGCGCGCACCGGCGGCATCAAGGGGGGTCTCGGCGTCGCCGAGGATCCGTCGCGCTTCGCGATCGCGTGCCGGCAGACGGGGCCGATCGTGCTGCCCGAGAAGCTGCCGAAGGAAGAAAGCGTGTTCAGCGAGAGCACGTCGCTGATCTTCAAGAACACCAAGGTGATCCGCATGTACGACGCGAAGCGCAACACGCTCGTCTACGTCGCCATCAGCAAGCGGGTCATCGAAGGCTCGCCGATGAACGCGCTGTCGACGGTGCCGATCCTCAAATGGGAAGGACGCTGAACATGCCGAAGATCGACGTCAAATCCCTTCGCCGCCACACGGGCTCGGGCTACCCGCCGCCGTTCGACCAGCCGATGGCCGGGCGCATCCGCCAGCGGCTGGGCGACGCCGCCGGCCTGACGCAGTTCGGCGTCAACCTGCTGCAGCTGAAGCCGGGGGCGTGGTCGAGCCAGCGCCACTGGCATGCGAACGAGGACGAGTTCGTCTTCGTGCTGTCGGGCGAGGTCGTGCTCGTGACCGACGCGGGGGAGGAGATCCTGCGGCCGGGCGATTGCGCGGGCTTCCCCAAGGGCAAGCGCGACGGTCATCATCTGGTCAACCGCAGCAAGACCCGGGCAGCCATCTGCCTCGAAGTCGGCACGCGGTCGGACGTCGACTTCTGCGGCTATTCCGACATCGACATGATCATCGACTCGACGATCGGCAAGTACACGCACCGCGACGGCACGCCGTATCCGCCGAAGCCGTCGCGCGGGATCCGCGCTGCGGCTAGCCGGGTGGCGAAGGGAACAGCGGGAACTGCCGCGGCGAAGACGGCAGCGAAGCTGGCGAAGGAGAAGATGCCGGCGAAGCGAACGACGCGAGCGCCTCGCGCAGCCGGTCGACGAGGCCGGCGTCGCGCGCGGTCCGCGTCGTGATCGCCGCGTCGATGAGGTCCGCGCCCGCGGCGATCGTCGCGCGACGGCGCGCGCGCGTGATCGCGGTGTAGACGAGCTCGCGCGTCACCACGCGCGACGGCTGCGACGGCAGCAGCAGCAGAACGTCGTCGAACTCGGAGCCCTGCGCCTTGTGCACGGTCGTCGCGAAGGCCGTCTCGTGCGGCGGCAGCCGCGCCGGCGCGATCGCCCTGAACGTGCCGTTCGCGGCCGGGAACCAGATCCGCAGCACGCCGGTCGCGTCCGGCAGCGCGAGCCCGACGTCGCCGTTGAACAGGTTCTGCAGATAGTCGTTGGCGCGCACCATCACCGCACGACCGGCGAACCACGCGTCGTCGCCGGAGTCCGCGACGGCAGGGCCCGCGTCGACCGCGTCGCGCAGGAGGCGCACCATCGTGGCGTTGACCCCGTCGGCGCCGCGGGGGCCGCGGCGCTCGGCGCACAGCACGCGGAAGCGGCCGAACGCCGCGAAGCAGCGCGCCGTGTCGGGAGAAGGCGCGCCCAGCGCGTCGACGTAGTCGGCGAAGCCGTCGACGATCGTCGTCAGGGTGTCGACGCCGGGCGTGGCGCCGCCGTCGTCGATCCAGCGGATGTTCGTCGCATCAGCGCGCAGCGCGAGCATCGCCGCGGCCGCATCGCCGGCGTTGACCGCCGTCGCGACGTGCCCGATGCCGGAATCGCGCGCGAAGCGGAAGTTCTGGGTCAGCCACATCACGCTGTCTTGCAACGGCGTGGACGCGTCGCTCGTCATCGCCGCGATCGCGTCGCGCGAGGCGCCGGTGAGCGCGGCGAGCGCGCTCGCGCAGGGGGTGCTGAAGGCTCGTCGTGACGACAGCTCGGCGAACACGGCACCGGCCTCCACCGCGGAGAGCTGGTCCTTGTCCCCGACGAGCAGCACGCGCGCGTCGTTTCGCACCGCCTCGACGAGATGGACCGCCAATGCCAGGTCGAGCATCGACGCCTCGTCGACGACGACGACGTCGAACGGCAGCGGATGCGCGGCGTCGTGGCGGAAGCCGCGTCCGTTCGCGTACACGCCGAGGAGTCGGTGCACGGTGGAGACCGCGGCCGGCAGCCGGTCGCGCTGCGCCAGCGCGACGGAGGGCCGGAACGCCGCAATGGCCTCGGCGAGCCGCGCGGCCGCCTTGCCCGTCGGCGCGGCCAGCGCGATCCGGCAGTCGGGATCGGCAGCGAGCAGGCAGGCCATCAGCTTCACGACCGTGGTCGTCTTGCCGGTGCCCGGGCCGCCGCTCACGATCGTGAGGTTGCGCAGCAACGCGAGCGCCGCGGCGAGCTTCTGCATCGAGGCGGCCTCGCGGCCGAACTGCGCGTCGAGCATGGCGACGGCCGCGGGCGGCACGTCGCGCAGCGGGGCGCGCAGGCGCCCGGCGATCGCGCGCGCGAGCCGCATCTCGTAGTCGAAATAGCGCGCGAGGTACAGCCTGCCGGCGGCGTCGACGACGAGCGGGAGCATGGGGTCGCCGCCGGGCGCGCCGACGACGCGCGAGTTCTCGAGTTGCGCGCGCAGCGCTTTCGCGTCGCCGCCGGCGTCGACGGCGATCGCGGCGAGCTGCACGCAGGTGTGGCCCGCCGACACCGCCATCGACGTCGCGCAGGCGGCAGCGCGCACGGCCTCCGACGCCGCGACCGGCGCTCCGCGCTCGCGGGCCCACCGCGCGACGCGCTGCGCGAACGCCTGCGCCAGCGCGTGCTCGGGTGTGTCGCGGTCGCGCGGTGCGCCGTTCATCGTGGCCGTTCCGCCGCCGTCGCGCCGAGGGCCGCCGCCACGCGATCGAGCGTCGCCGCGCCGGGCCGGTCGTGGTAGATGCCGGTCTGGGTGCCGTCGTCGGCGCGCCAGGCGGGCCGCACGCCGCGGACGAACAGGTACAGCACGCCGCCGAAGTGGCGGTCGCGGTCGTAGCGCGGCAGGCGCCGGCGCAGGTAGCGATCGAGCGCGACCGCGTAAATGAGCTGCTGCAGGTGATAGCCGTGATCGCGCATCGTCTGCGCGATCGACGCCCTCGCGTAGCCGGAAGGCGCGTTGCCCAGATGATTCGATTTCCAGTCGAGCACGTGGTAGCGGCCGTCGTGCTCGAATACGAGGTCGATGTAGCCGTTGAGGTAGCCGTGCAGCCGGCCCGGCACCAGGCGCGGCATCGGGTAGCCCGCGCCGACGACGGCATCGCGCAGCCGGGACGTGTCGAGGTCGCGCGCGGGGAACGTGAAGCCCAGCTCGGCGAGGCGGCGCGCCCGCGGCACCGCGGCCAATGTACCGCCGGACGGCAGCGGCGTGGACGTCACGTCGCGCAGCATCCGCTCGACCATCGGCGCGAGGCGCGCGTTGTCGCCGTCGCTTCGCCCGGGCGGAAACTCGGCGAGCGTCGCCGCGACGATCGCGGGCCAATCCCTCCGGTCGGTGAAGTCGATGCGTTCGAGAACGGCGTGCAGGCATTCGCCGGCCGCGGCGCCGCGTGGAAAGCGCACGATATCGTCGGGTGCGGCGGGCGCAGCCGGTTCGGCGCTGTCGCGTTCCGCCACGCGGGCGTCGTGATCGGCCGCGGCGGCATCGCCCGTCGCGCCCTGCGCGAGCGCGCTGAAGCTGCCGATCCGCCAGCCGCCGGCGAGGGGCCGCCGCAGCGTGCGCGCGACGATGGCGGCGGGATCGGTGGCCGCCGTCGCCAACGGAACGCCCGGCACGCTCGGCAGCGGAACGAGCGCGACGTTCGGCGCGGCGTGCGCGGCGAGGCGCTGCCACGCGGCCTCGATCTGCGTGGCGCGGGCAACGGCGTCCGCACGCTCGAGGTCGTCGAGCAGCCAGCTGCGAAAGTCCGTCCCGCCGCCGGCGACGAGCCAGTTGCCGAGCGCGCGGACGCTTTCCTTCAGCGAGTTCTGCCTGGCGTAGACGCCTGCCGTCAGATAGCAGCGATGCGACGCGCGCGTCAGCGCCACGTAGATCAGCCGCAGCCGCTCGGCCGACGCCTCGAGCCGGATCTTCACGTCGATGTCGCGCGACGCGGGATCGTCCCTGTCGGCGGGCGTGAAGTCGAGGACCGCCTTGCCGTCCTCGTGGTACTCGCGCACGTCGGCCGGCGGCTGCCAGTAGCCGCCCTCGAAGAAGAACGGGCAGAACACGATCGGGTACTCGAGCCCTTTCGCCTTGTGGATCGTGACGATGTGCACGAGGTCCCGGTCCGACTCGAGTCGCAGCTCGCGTGCATCGTCACGCGCTTTTTCGTTGCGCTGCGCGGCGAGCCAGCGCAGCAGCGCGTCGGGCGGTGTCCCGGCGGCCGCGGCGTCCTGCAGCAGCTCACCGAGGTGGAGGAGGTTCGTCATCCGGCGCTCGCCGTCGTCGCGCGCGAGCAGGCGGGCGGCCACGCCTTCCTCGGCGATGAGCCGCCGATACATGACCGCGAAGCCGCGCGCGAGCCACGCCGAGCGGTAGCCGACGAAGCGGTCGACGCGCGCGGCGAATGCGGCGTCGTCGTCGGCCAGCGCGGCGATCGCGGCAGCGGGAAGGCCCAGCGCCTGCGTGGCGAGCGCCGAGCGAACGAGGTCGGCGCGCGAGGGCTCGAGCACCGCCGCGAGGATGCGCGCGACCTCGTCCGCGTCGGGCGTGCGGAAGATGCTCTCCTGCGCGAGCTCGACGCTCCCGACGCGCAGCGCGGCGAGCGCCTCCTTCACGTCGACGCCCTGCGCGTGCGTGCGCACGAGCACCGCCATGTCGCCGGGCAGCAGCGCGCGATCGCCGAGGCGGATGCGGCCGGCCTTCGCCGCATGCAGAAGGCGCGCGATCTCGGCCGCCGTCGCGCGCACCGTCGCGTTCCCGGTGTCGGCGCGCGTCATCGGCGCCGCTCCGGCGGCCGAGGGCAGCGTCCAGACCGTCAGCGGAGCGTGCGCCTCGGACGCGTCGACGAGCGCGGCGCGCGGACGCTCACCCTCGTTCACCGCGCGGTAGTCGAGCCCGTCCTGCGCGAAGGCGTTCGGGTTCGCCGCGAAAAGCGCGTTCTGCGCGGCGATCAGCGCGGGCGTGGCGCGCTGGTTGGCGAGCAGCGTGAAATGCGCGTCGGCGCGGCGGCCGGCCTCGAAGTACGCGTAGAGGTCCGCATTGCGAAAGCCGTAGATCGACTGCTTCGGATCGCCGACCAGGAACAGCGGTGCACGGCTGCCGCGGTAGATCGCCTCGAAGATCGCGAACTGCAGCGGATCGGTGTCCTGGAACTCGTCGATCAGCGCCGCCGGGTACTGGGCGCGCAGCCGCTCCGGCAGGCCCGGGAAGGCGTTGTCGACGAGCGCGCGGTGGAGGTTCTGCAGGAGATCGTCGTAGCCGGCGACGCGCGCCTCGCGCTTGCGCCGGCGGATTTCGCCCGGCGTCGTTTCGACCAGCCGGCGGATCAGCGCGAGCCGCGCCTGCACGAGCGCGGCAGCGAGCGCGGAGCGGCCGTCGAGCAGCGCCTCGGCGGCGGCGAAGAAAGGATGCACGGGCGTCGCCGCCTTCTTGCCCGTGCACTTCGCCAGCCGGCGCGTCGTCAGCAGGTCGAGCTTGTCGTCTTTCGGGTAGGGCGCGAGCGGATCGCCCGTGCTCAACCAATGCTTCCATTGCGAAAGCGCCTTTGCGATCGCCCCCTCGCTGTACACGTTGCGGTGGAGCGTGCCGGGGACGAGGCGCGCGAACAGCTCGCCGATCGCGTTCTCCGCGGTCGCGAAGAGGGCGCGGGTCGCCCCGAACTGCGACGCCACCGCGGCCGTGTCCGGCGCGGCGTCGCCCGGCGCCGGCGGGAAGCGCAGCATGGCGAGCGGCTTCGCCATCCGGCGCGCGACGATCCGGGCGAACGATTCCGGCGAATCGCGCTTGTCGATCAGGTGCGCCGCCAGCACCGGCGCGCAGCCCGTCGAGGCGACCTGGCGGCGCCAGAAGTCGTTGACGGCGTCCGCGCGAATCGCGCTGTCGTCGGTCAGGACCTCGACGGCAAACGGCAGGCCTGCGGCGAACGGCGCGTCGGCGAGCGCGCGGCTCGCGAAGCCGTGGATCGTGAGGATCGCCGCCTCGTCGAGGCTGTTGACGGCAGCGTCGAGCCGCGCGGCAATGTCAGCGCGGCTGACACCCCTGCGCGCTTCGACGTGCACGACGAGCGAGCGCACGAGCGTGTCCTGCGGGTCCGCGACGCCGTCACGCGCAAAGCGAAGCGCCTCGACGATGCGGTCGCGGATGCGGGTGCGAAGCTCGGCCGTCGCGGCGTTGGTGAACGTGACGACGAGGATCGAGCGCACGTCGAGGTCGAGCTCCAGCAGCAGGCGCAGGTACAGGCCGCAGATGTTCCACGTCTTGCCGGTGCCCGCCGACGCCTCGACGAGCGTCGTCCCCGCGAGGTCGCACGCGAAAAGGTCGAGCGGCGCCGGTGCGATGCGCGGGCTCATGGGGTCCCCCGGGAGCGGCGCTGCGCGCCGCCGCGGCCCGGCAGGCGATCGCTTCGGGGTGGCCCGTCAGCGCTCATCGCGGAACCCGCGGATCGTCGAGAATGTTGTCGTCGAGGAGGCCGCCGAAGACCGAGCGCGCGGTCTTTTCGAAGTCGCCGCCGAGCGGATCCTCGACGCCGCGGAAGGCGAGCGCGAACGCCGGGTCCCCGCTTTCGCCGACCCACTGCGGCGGGCCGTTCCACGCGCTGCGCGCCTCGGAGGCCTTGCCGCGCGCGGACGCCCACGACGCCTTGGGAAAGAAAGGCAGCGGCGCCGCGAGCCCCTTCGCGTGCAGCGCGACCAGCGCGTGCAGCCGCGCGTGCGCCGCGGCGGCGCTGCCAAGCGGCGCGATGCGGAACGTGCCGTCGCGCGAATGCCAGACGGTGCGCGGATCGACGCCGGCGGGACGCAGCGCGTTCAGCACGAGGTGGCGGATCCAGGCGTCGAGGTAGTCGCGGGCGTGCGTGTTGGTGTAGCGCGCGCGCAAGAGCCCGCCGCGGCGCACGTCCGTCAGATGGCCCACGAGGCGCCACGGCGACCCGTCGACGTCGAAATCGAACGCCACCGGGATTGCATCGAGGGGCGCCGCCACGCTGTCGGCGGCGACGGCGCTTGCGAACGCGCGAAGCTGGGTGAGCTCGCGATCGACCAGCACGTCGCCAAGCGTTCCGGGCGGATACTCGATGCCGGCGCGCGCGAGCACGCGCAGCGCGTCCGGCGGCGTGCCGGCGAGCAGCTGCTCGAGCAGGCGATCGCCGACCTTCCAGTGCGTTCGGCGGTCGGGACCGAACGGCTCGTCGTCATCGAGCTCCTCCGGTGCGTCGGGCAGTGCGATCCCAAGGCGGTCGCGCAACAGCATCCGGCTCGGATTGCGGTAGAACTGCAGCAGCCGGTCGAGCGGGATCGTCCGCCACTCCGGCCCCGGCGGGGGAAGCGCGGCGGGGAAGAACGGCGCCTGCGCTTCGACGACGCGCGGCGCGGCGTCGACGTCGTCGTCGACGCCCTCGGCCTCGTCGTCGACGCCTGCCGCACGCACGATGTGCGCACGCCCGCTGCCGCAGCGCGCGCGCAGCGCGTCGGCGTAGTGCCCGTCGAAGCTCTGCCGCCTCGGTTCCCCCGCATCGAAAGCGTCCGGCGAGAACGGCTGCAGCGGGTGCGTGACGACCAGCCTCCGGCGTGCGGCCTGCGCATCCGCTGCGAGCGCGGGCACGAGGTAGTCGAGAAGCTCCGACACCGGCGCCGCCGGCGGCAGCGGCGCATTGTCGCGGATGCTGCGGCCCACACAGGAAACGTGAAACACGTCGCGCGCGGCGAGCATGAGGTCGAGCAGCACGTTGCGCTCGTCCAGCCGCCGCTGGCGGTCGCCTGGCGCGGGCTTCGACTGCATCAGGTCGAACTCGTTGCGCGGCTCGCGCGCGGGAAACGCTCCGTCGTCGAGGCCGATCGCGCACACGACGCGATACGGAAGGCCGCGCAGGCTCGCCATCGATGCGAACGTGACGGCGCCGGTGGGCACGCCGCCGCGCGTCGGCGCGTCGATCGTCGCCGTCAGCGCCGCCTCCACGACGGACAGCCGCAGTGGCAGGTCGACGCCGCCTTGCGCCATGTCGTCGCGCAGCGTGGCGATCGCCACGTCGACTTCGCGCATCGCTTCGGCGTCGTCCGGCGCCGGCGCGACGAGTGCCGCGAGCGCCTCGTGCAGCGCGTCGAACCATTGCGCCGGCGTCATTCCTCGCCCCGCGAGCGCGCGCAGGTCGGTCAGCGCGTCGACGAAGCGCGCGAACGCGCCGAGCGCGTACGCTTCGGCGCCTTCGGCGTCGCCGGCGGGCAGGCGACCTTCGAACGGCGCCGCCGCGCTCGACGGCCACGCGTAGCCCGCGAACAGGCGATCGAGGCCGTCGTCGAACGTGAAGCGAGCGTCCGCCGGAAGGTCGAGCGCCGTCCGCGCGCGCGCATCCAGCCCCCAGCGTATGCCCGCGACCTGGATCCAGCGATGGATCGACGCCAGCGCGTCGTCGGCGAGGCCGAAGCGGCGCGCGACGATCGGCCGCTGCAGCAACTCGAACACCGCACTCGCCGGAAAGCGCGATGGCGAGAGCGCGAGCGCCGCGAGCAGCGCGCCCGCCACCGGATTCGCTTCGCTGCGCGGCCGCCCGGTGATCGCGTAGGGAATGTGGCGCGACGGCGGCGCGTTGCCGAAGACGGCGTCGATCAGCGGCGCCGTGGCGGCGAGATCGGGCGTGACGACGAGCACGTCGGCCGCCGACAGCGACGCATCTGCGGCGAACAACGCGAGCAGGCGATCGTGCAGGGTCTCGAGCTCGCGCGTGCGCGAGTGGCAGACGTGGATCTCGATGCTGCGGTCGGCGTCGTCGAGCACGATGCTTCCCGGCGCGGGATCGGCGAGATCGAGGATCGCGTTCTGCAGCGTGGCGAGCAACGTCGTTCCCGGCGCGGCCGCGAACGACGCGTCGTCGACGATCGCATCGTCCGCCGTGCCGCCGAACAGCAGCGAAAGGGTCGCCTTCGCCGGTGCGCCCCATGCGGCGAGAAGACGGTTGCCGGTCTCGTGGTGCGCGGCCCCGCCGCGGGCGGCGAGCCACGACAGCCGCTTCGCGTCGACGATGTCGAACCAGTACTCGCGGCACGGGTTCAGCGCGTAGAGGTCGATGTCGATGAAGCGTGCGAGGCCGCGGACGATGTCGAGATAGAGCGGCGGCATCGACGGCACGCAGAACACGTGCACGCGCCTCCCGCGCGCCTCGGGGAGCGCCGCGCCGGCCTCGATCGCGGCGAAGAACTCGAGCGACGGGTGCCGCTGGCGCGCGTCGAGCGCCGCCGCGATCCTGCGCCACAGCGCGGCCTGCCAGCGTTGATGCACGGTCGCGGCCGCGTCGTCGAAGGCGATCTCGCGGCCGTCCGACCACGCGGCGAGCCATTCCGGCCGGTACGTGATGTAGTGCTCGACGAGCGTCGCGACGCGCACCGCGAGGTCGTAGCGCATCCGGTCGTCGGCGTGCTGGAGGTAGCGCGCGAGCGGGGCGTGCGCGGCGACGAAGTCGGCATCGCCGAAGAGCGCGTAGATCCGCCACGCGAGGACCTCCGGCGCGAACGGCGACGTCTGCGCGACCGGGACCAGCGTTCCGATCTCGCGCCACAGCCACTGCGCCAGGAACGGAAACTCCACGTTGGCGCAGATGCCGTGGCGCTCCGCGATCGCGAGCTCGACCTTGCGGCGGATCGCCGCGCTCGGCACGATGACCTGGTCGGCGGCGAACGGCGACGCCGGGGCCTGGTCGAGCTGCACGAGCAGCGCGGCTTCGAGGACTTCGTACCGGTTGGACAGGACGACCCGCAGCATCGCGGAGGAACGCGGGTGGGTCAGCGGCGGCGGGTTGCGCCCGGCGCGTAGCGCCGCTGATTCATCCAGCGGTTGCAGCGCGCCCGGAGCTGGCAGTATTCGACGGGGATCACGTCACCATCGCGGCGGCGGCCGCGGCGGTGACCGGGGGCGCGGCGTCGAGCGCCTCGACCTCGAGCGACGCCGCGAGTTGCGCGAGCCTGTGCGACGACGCCGTATGCGTAGAAGCGGTTGGGCGGACAGCCGGCCGGACCGGCCAGGTCCGGAATGCAGGGCGCCTCGAACGCCAGCGACTGGAACTGCGCGCCGGGCGCATTGAGGTTCTCGTCCTTCCCGCGCGCCGGATGCATCCGGTAGAAGCCGCCGACGACGAAGCGATCCACCATGTAGACGACCGGTTCGGCGATCGCATCGTCGATCGACTCGAACGTCGGCACGCCTTCCTGGATGATCACGGACTCGACCTGCAGGCCTTCCTTCACGACCGCCATCTTGTTGCGCTGCTTGCGGTTGAGGCCGACCACGTCGTTGGCGTCGCGCACGGTCATGATGCCCATGCCGTACGTGCCGGCGTCGGCCTTGACGATGACGAACGGCTTTTCGTCGATCCCGTACTCGTCGTACTTGCGCTTGACGCGCTCGAGCAGTCCGCCCACGCTCGACGCCAGGCATTCCTCGCCGCTGCGCTCCTGGAAGTTGATCTCGCCGCAGACGCCGAAATACGGCTCGATCGAGCCAGGGGTCGATGTCGAGGAGCTGCCCGAATTCGCGCGCGACGCGCGAATACGCGGCGAAGTGCTTGGACTTGCGCCGGTTGTACCAGCCTGCGGCGAGCGACGGCGCGACCGGCTGCTCCAGATCTTTAAGGACCGCCGGCGCGCCGCCGGACAGATCGTTGTTGAGCAGCACCATGCAGGGATCGAAGTCGCCGACGCCGACGCGCCGTCCGCGGCGCACGAGCGGCTCGAGCGTCAGGGTGTCCCCCGCGGGCAGGTCGATGTTCATCGGCGCCGCGAGATGTCGGGCAAAAGCGAGCCGACGCGCACGCGCATACCCGCCTGCTGCAGGATGCCCGTCAGCGTCACGACGTTCTGCAGGTAGAGGCGTTGCGCGTGTGGTTCTCGGGGATCAGCAGCACACCCTGGGCATCGGCGCACACGCGCTCGACCGCGGCCTGCACCGCCTGCACGCGAGCGGAACGAATCCGGATTCAGGTTGTTGAAGCCGCCGGGAAAGAGATTGGTGTCGACCGGCGCCAGCTTGAAGCCGGCGTTGCGCAGGTCGACCGACGCATAGAACGGCACCGCGTGCTCCTGCCATTGGGCGCGCAGCCAGCGCTCGATCTCGGGCATGCGGTCGAGGATGCGCTGCTCGAGCTCGAGCAGCGGACCCGTGAGCGCGGTCTTGAGCCGGGGAACCATGGCGGCGATTGTACCGGGATCGCGGCGCCGTCAAAAACGGGCGCCGAGAGGCGCCCGTAAAGCCACTGAGGAGAAAACACGCGGGGGAAAGCCAGCTCCCCGGACCACATGCGCACGGGCGGGAGAGAGTCGCCCGCGCGCAATACTGCGACGACGCTCAGAGCCGGTAGGCCGATTCGCCGTGCGAACTGATGTCGAGACCTTCGCGCTCCTCTTCTTCGGTCACGCGCAGCCCGACGATGATGTCGGCGATCTTGAACGCGATGAATGCGACCACCGCCGTCCAGACGATGGTGATGCCGACGGCCTTCGCCTGGATCCAGAGCTGCGCCGAGGTGCTCCGGAAGCCGGTCTTGCCGGTGACCCAGTCGGTGACGACGCTCGGGCCGCCGAGGTCGGGCGACGCGAAGATGCCGGTGAGCAGCGCGCCGAGGATCCCGCCGACGGCGTGCACGCCGAACACGTCGAGCGAGTCGTCCACGTTCAGCATCTTCTTCAGGCCGTTGACGCCCCACAGGCAGACGACGCCGGCAAGGCTGCCGATCACGAACGCGCCGGGGATGCCCACGTTGCCTGCGGCCGGCGTGATCGCGACCAGGCCCGCCACGGCGCCCGACGCCGCGCCGAGCATCGACGGCTTGCCCTTGAACATCCACTCGACAGAACGTCCACGACGAGCACGGCGCATGCGGTGGCGAGGAACGTGTTGATGAACGCCAGCGCGGCCGAGTTGTTGGCTTCCAGGGCGGAGCCGGCGTTGAAGCCGAACCAGCCGACCCACAGCAGCGAGGCGCCGATCATCGTCATCGTCAGGTTGTGCGGCGTCATCGCCTCCTTGCCGTAGCCGATGCGCTTGCCGAGCAGGTACGCGCCGACCAGACCCGCGACGCCCGCGTTGATGTGCACCACCGTGCCGCCCGCGAAGTCCAGGGCGCCCATCTGCCAGATGTAGCCGGCCTTGGCGTTCGTCGCGTCGACGACGTTGGCCGCGGTGTACGCGTCCGGACCGGGCCAGAACCAGACCATGTGCGCGATCGGCAGCGTAGGTGAAGGTGAACCAGATGACCGTGAAGATCAGCACCGCCGAGAACTTGATGCGCTCGGCGAAGCGCGCCGAGGATCAGGCAGCACGGTGATGGCCGCGAAGGTCGCCTGGAACGCGACGAACACGAGCTCGGGAATCGACCACGCCCTTGCAGAATGTCGCGGCCATCGCGAACTCGCCCTTCGACGGCGTCGAACGTGCCGCTTCAGGAACAGCCGGTCGAAGCCGCCGAAGAACGCGTTGCCCTCGGTGAACGCGAGGCTGTAGCCGTAGACGCACCACAGCACCGTGATCAGCGAGAACACGACGAACACCTGCATCAGCACCGACAGCATGTTCTTCGCGCGTACCATGCCGCCGTAGAACAGCGCCAGGCGCGGGCACGCTCATCATCAGCACCAGCGCCGTGGCGATCAGCATCCACGCGATGTCGCCCTTGTTGGTGGTGTCGCGCGGCGGGCGCGGCCGCGGCCGGCGCAGCTGCGGAGCGGCAGCGGCAGCGGGCTGCTGCGGGCGCGAGCGTGCCGCCGGCGGCGGCCGCTGCTGCCGGTTCCGCGGCCTTGTCCTGGCGCGATGCGCCGCGCATGCGCGAGGCCGAGCGCGCCGAGCATCGCCGCGAGCAATGACGAGCAAGCGTTTCATTTCAATTCCCCTCAGAGCGCGTCCGCGCCGGTCTCGCCGGTGCGGATGCGCACGACCTGCTTCGAGGTCGAAGACGAAGATCTTGCCGTCGCCGATCTTGCCGGTGTTGGCAGCTTTTTCGATGGCCTCGATGACGTGGTCGAGCAGGTCGTCCTTGATCGCGGCCTCGATCTTGACCTTCGGCAGAAAATCGACGACGTATTCCGCGCCGCGATAGAGCTCGGTGTGGCCCTTCTGCCGGCCGAAGCCCTTGACCTCGGTGACGGTGATGCCCTGCACGCCGATCGCCGAGAGGGCTTCGCGCACCTCGTCGAGCTTGAACGGCTTGATGATGGCGGTGACGAGTTTCATAGGTTCCCCGCAAATTTGTTCGTCTTCGAAGACTTCTCTAGAACGTCTTCTTGACGTAGACCACGCCGGCGTCCTTCGCCGTGTTGTAGCCGGTAAGGTCCGTGTAGTACGGCTCCGTGGCGTTGTTGCCCGTGTAGTAGGCGCCGAACTCGACACCCTTGAGCACGCCCTCGGGAACGACGTAGGAGAAGCCCGCCTTCCAGTCGGTGTACGACGCCTCGAAGTCGCCGCTGCCGTCGTGCGCGACATCGAGATAGCCGACGTGCCCGAGCAGCGAGAAGCCCGACTCGCCGATCGGATAGGTCGCGCTCAGGTCGTAGTAGCCGGTGCCGTCGGTCTTCTGGCCGTTCGGCTGCAGGCCGAAATAGTTGCTGCTGACCGTCCACGATCCCTTCAGCGTCACCCATTTCCAGCCGAGCGGCCGCGTAGAGCTCCCACGTGTCGGCGCTGATCACGCCGGAATTCTTCCGGCCCGGATAGATGTAGCCGTAGACGCCGAGGTCGTAGACCCAGTCTTCCTGGCCGGGGAAGGCGTGCTTGAAGCCGCCGTAGAAGTCCCACTCGAGGCTCGAGCGGTTGTACGCGCCGAAGTCCTCGAGCCAGCTGACGTTCGACGCCCACGTGCCGGCGTAGAAGCCGCTCGTATGCGCCCAGTCGAAGCCCCCTTGCACGGCGGGCTGGCCGCCGGTCTGGCTGATGCCGCGGAAGATGTAGTTGCTGAAAATGCCGACGTTGGCCGTGAAGGTGTTGTCCGGCGGCGCGGCGGCGCGGGCGGCGGCGTTTGGGCCGATGCCGTGCCGGCGGCGAGACCGAGGCAGACCGCGAGCATCGACGACTTGAAGCGGGCGGAAGCTTGCATAGTGGAAAGTTCCGGTTGTTGAAGGAGGTGACGACGCAAAGCGCAGATTGCCGACAACTTGTCAGCATTTCGTGTGCCACTGCACAAAAATGTTGAATTTCAATGGGATGTGGCGCATTTGGCGAAGTGCGCCCGACCGGCGGAGCACTGCGACGCACCGAAGAGGTGCGGCGGGATTGGGAAATGCACGCCCTTTGGGCGGCCAGCCCGCGCACCCGTCCGGGCGACCGGCGCCCCGGCTGCGGTACCCGGTGCGGGTCTGTGAACCGGCGCCCGCGTCTTGCATCGGCCGCGCCCGGCACCCGGGCCAGGCGATCCCTTGCTAGACTGAAATCTCCACGATCACGACGCCGCGGAGGCGCCGATGCTCAACTCGAAGACCCTCGACGAGCTCGCCGCGCGCATCGGCAAGGCGCTCGAGAACTCGCCGGCGAAAGACATCGAGAAAAACGTCAAGACGATGCTGCAGAGCGGGCTGGCGCGGCTCGACGTGGTGCCCCGCACCGAGTTCGACACGCAGTCGCAGGTCCTGCGGCGCACGCGCGAGAAGGTCGAGCAGCTGGAAGCGCGCATCGCCGAGCTCGAGGCGGGCAGGGCACCCAAGGCCTGACGCCGCGACGGCGCCGCGCGGCCGCGCCGCTAGCGGGGGGCGGGGCTCGCGCCGCCGATTTCGCGCCGGATGATCCGCTGGGTTTCGAGCGCGTCCTGCGAGGACTTGGCGGCGGGCGCTTTCTCCATCGGCGGAGCGAGGGCCGCAGGCGGCGCGGGAGCGACGGGCGCCGCCGGTGCAGGCTGCGCCGGGGAGGTCGCGGGCGCTTCCATGGGCAGCAGGCCCGAAGGCGACGCCGACGGTACGGGCTGCGCGGGTGCGGTCCCCGCGTTTTCCCGCACCGGCGCGGCGGGCTGCAGGGTCGCGGGTGCGACGGGTGGCGTGCCCGCAGTGGGCGAATCGGTGGTCACCGGCGCATCGGACGGGCGCACCGGCGGCGTATCGGACGCCCGCGCCGGCGTATCGGACGCACGCGCCGGCGCATCGGACGCGCGTACCGGCGTATCGGACGCGCGTACCGGCGTATCGGACGCGCGCACCGGCGTATCGGACGCGCGCGCCGGCGATGTGCCCGCCGATCCTGTGGCCTTGGGATGCTGCGCTGATACGGACGGCGACTCCGCGACGCCACCACCAGATTCAGGCGCGCTGGGCGCGGACGACGCGGGCGCGCCGGGCGCGGACGACGCCGGCGCCGGCTCCGGCGCGCGCGGCGCGAATGCGGCGAGCAGCGCGTCGCGCCGCACCCACGCGTAACCGCCCGCTGCCATGACGACCACGATGGCCGCGACAATCGCCGCAGCCGAACCTCCGCGCCGAGCGCGCGCGGGCGGACGTTGCGGTACGTCGTCGTCGGCCAGCGCTTCGAGGTACGGCTCGCGGCGCTCGGCGAGCGCGTCTTCGCGCACTTCGGGGACGGCGGATTGCGGCGCAGTGGCTGGCGCCGGCCGAACGTCGAGGCTCGGTGCCGCGGCCGCGCGCCGGGCGGAATCCGCCGCGCCGAATGCACCGGCCACGGTCGACGGCGGTCCCGGCGTATCGCCGGTCCCGACCGCCGACGCCGCGGCGACGACGCGCGCAGGTGCGACCGCTGCGCCGGGGGCGAGCTGCGCGCCGCAGCGATGGCACGTCCTCGCCAGGACGTCGTTGACCGCTTCGCAGCGCGCGCAAGGCGCGAGGTGCAGCGGCGAGCCGCATTCGTTGCAGAAGCGGCTGCCGTCGGGGTTCGAATGCTTGCAGAACGGGCAGCGTGCGAGGACCATGCAGGATGCAGCATACGCGGCAACGGCAGGGGCCGGCCGGACGCGGATTGGAAGCGGATGTTGCGCTGCGAGTTCCGTATTCGGGCCGGCGGCGGTCACTTCGCGCGGGCGCGTGGATCGCGCCGGGGGTCGCGGCGCCCCGATGGCGGCGTCGGCCCGGACCTCGGCGATGCGACCGAGCCAGTCGCCGTCCCGCCGGAATTTTCCGCGCCCGGCGTGCCGGTTTGTTCGTTTCGCGCAAGGCGCGCGCCGGGCGAGCATGCCACGTGTCCATGACCCCGGCGACGGCCGCCGGCGCTCGAGGACGCGAACACGGTTCGGGAGGCGCCATGCATGCACGCTCGACCGCAATTGCCCCGACAATGTGGGCGCTCGCTTTCGCGCTGTACGCGGTGGGCGCCGCGGCCGAAGTACCGCCGCACACCCCAGGGACGATCTGCTACACCCAGAATTTCTGGTGCTGGGCGCAGCCGCCCGGGCCGCCCGGCAGCCAATGCGCCTGCAAGAACAGCAGCGGCGCGTGGGTCGCCGGCATCCGCGGCTAGGCCGATCTACCTGACGATCGCGTCCCGGACTACGCGATGGAACGCACGCAGCTCGACCATCTGATCGAGGACGCGGACCGCGTCGTCGACGTGGGTGTGCGCCTCGGCCGCCTGCGGAGCACCGACGTCGTCGACGCGCTCCGCGTGGCCAAGGAGGCCGTCGCGGCGGGGGACGGGGCCGCGCTGCCTGCGGCGGCCGCGGCGCTCCAGAAGACGCTCAACGACGCGGTCAGGGACATCGCGCCGATCACGCTCAACGACCTTCGCGCCGGCTGGACGCCGTTCCCGGTGCGCTCGCCCCGGCGCCTCGGCACGATCCTCTTCGGCGCCTTCTCGATCCTGCTGCTTGCGGTCGCGGCGTACATGACGCAGCTCTACGATCGCGCCCGCGCCATCTATGCGACGACGATCGAGCTGCAGGACGCGCACGGCGAGGAGCAGTCGGCGCGCCTGTTCGGGCTCCTGAAGCGCAACCGCGAGGACGTGGTCGAGTCGCTGGTCAACGGCAAGAAGGACTTTCTCTACGAGGCGTTCAGCAAGGCGCTGGCCGACCTGCAGGCGACGAACCTCAAGTACCAGGCGTACTGGCCCACCGCGAACGAGGTGCTCAACGACCTCAACGTCGTCGGCCAGATCCAGGACTGGTTCCGTCCGGCGGCGGTGGCCGATCCGGCGAATCCGACGAACAACGCGGCGATCGCCGAGATCCTGAAGTCGAACGGCAGCTACGGCAGCGACGCGCCGGCCGACGAGAAGGTCGCCTCGCCGCGCGCCGCGGCCGACTTCAAGGACGTCGACATCCGCACGCTGCTCGCCTACTACCTCGACGACGTCAAGGGCTTCAATTCGGCGATCAACGTCAACTTCGACCCGGTGCGCCCGCCGGATTACTCGGTGTACATCATCCGCTTCCGCGACAAGGTCCATTTTCTCGGCGCGTGGCTGCTGCCGGCGCTGTACGGCATGCTGGGAGCGGTGATCTTCCACATGCGGCGGCTGCAGGACCCGACGGTGCCGAACCCGTCGTGGCTGCGCTTCGCCTACCGCATCGTCCTCGGCGGCTTCGCGGGCATCATCGTCGTGTGGTTCTGGACGCCGGCGCCCGCGAAGACGTCGCAGCAAGAGTTCGCCACGCTGACGTCGTTCGGCGTCGCGTTCCTGGTGGGCTTTTCCACCGACGTGTTCTTCCAGGCGCTCGATCGCCTGGTGAACTACGCGTCGCAGGCGATCGGCCCGCACCCGGCCTGAGGCAGCGCGCGCTCGCGCGCGGCTTCGGCCCGTTCGCCGCGACGGACCTGCCTCGGCCATCCGGCCGAGTGCGCCGATGTGCAGGCCCACGCGAGACTGCACGCCACATCCGTCCCGCCGCGTCCGCGCGAGACTGCAGGCTCCATCCGTCCCGCCGCGGACCCATGCCGCCATGGCCGTCGCCATCGTCCACAGCCGCGCCCTCGCGGGCATCGACGCCCCGGTCGTCACCGTCGAAGTGCACCTCGCGGGCGGCCTGCCCGGCGTCAACATCGTCGGGCTGCCGGAGGCCGAGGTGCGCGAGTCGCGCGACCGCGTGCGCGCCGCGCTGCAGAACGCCCGCTTCGATTTCCCGGCGCGCAAGGTCACCGTCAACCTCGCCCCGGCCGACCTTCCCAAGGAGTCGGGACGCTTCGATCTGCCGATCGCGCTCGGCATCCTCGCCGCCAGCGGCCAGCTACCGGCCGCGACGCTCGCCGACTACGAGTTCGCCGGCGAGCTCGCGCTGACCGGCGAGCTGCGCGCGATCCGCGGCGCGCTCGCGATGGTGCTGTGCGCGCGGCGCGACGGCCGCGCCTTCGTGCTGCCGGAGGCGTCGGCGGCCGAGGCGGCGCTGGTGCGCGACGCCGTCGTGCACCCCGCCCACGACCTCCTGGCGGTATGCGCGCACCTGACGGGCGCGTCACGGCTGCCGGCGGTCGCGCCGGCAGCGATCGCCGACGCGCCGCGCGGCGGGGCCGATTTGCGCGACGTGCGCGGGCAGGCGCAGGCGAAGCGCGCGCTCGAGATCGCCGCGGCCGGCCGCCACAGCCTGCTTCTCGTCGGGCCGCCGGGCACCGGCAAGTCGATGCTGGCGCAGCGCCTGCCCTCGCTTTTGCCGCCGCTCTCCGAGGACGAGGCGCTCGAAGCGGCGGCGCTGGCGTCGCTCGCGGGAACGTTCGCCTGCGAGCGCTGGCGCGAGCGCCCGTTCCGCGCGCCGCACCACACGGCCAGCGCCGCGGCGCTGGTCGGCGGCGGCGCGCATCCGCGGCCGGGCGAGATCTCGCTCGCGCACCACGGCGTGCTGTTCCTCGACGAGCTGCCCGAGTGGAGCCGCCACGTGCTCGACGTGCTGCGCGAACCGATCGAGTCGGGTGTCATCCACGTCTCGCGCGCGGCGCGGCAATGCACGTTCCCCGCGCAGTTCCAGTTCATCGCGGCGATGAATCCCTGCCCCTGCGGCTGGCTCGGCGACGCCAGCGGACGCTGCCGTTGCGCGCCCGATTTCGTCGCGCGCTATCGCGCTCGCGTGTCGGGGCCGCTTTTCGATCGTCTCGATCTCGCGATCGACGTTCCCGCCGTCGCGCCGGAGGCGCTGGCGTCGCGCGACCCGGCGCAGGGCGAGGCGTCGGTGGCCGTGCGCGCCCGCGTCGTGGCCGCGCAGGCGGTGCAGCTCGCGCGGCAGGGCACGATGAACGCGCGGCTGGGGGCGCGCGACGTGGCGGCGCAATGCCGCCCCGATCCCGCCGCGGAGCAGCTGCTCGCCCGCGCCATGGCGCGCCTCGCGCTGTCGGCGCGCTCGTATCACCGCATCCTGAAGGTGGCGCGGACGATCGCCGATCTTGCGGGCGCGGCGGCGGTCGACAGCGCGCACGTCGCCGAGGCGCTGCACCTGCGCCGGTTCGAACGCGCGTAGGCGTCGTCGTCGCCGGCCGTTCGAACGTGCGCAGGCGTCGTCCCGTCTGCGCCGGTTCTAACCTGCGCAGGCGCTCGTGCCGATTGCATCCCCGTCGGGGCTGGCCTAGAGTCCCACCGCGTATCGCACAGCCGGGAGGAGACCACATGCGCGCGGACGATATCGGAGGGAAACGCCGTCGCCTGCTGAAGGCGGCCGCGGGGGCCGGCACGCTCTGCGCCACGGCGCCGGCGCGTGCGTGGGCGGAGGCGATCGGAAGCTCGGCAGCGCTGGGGTTGGCGGAGCTGCCCGACGGCACGCTTGCCGAGCAGACGCTGTTCGCGCTGCCCGGCAAGGTGCCGCTGATCAAGAAGACCTACCGGCCGCCCAACTTCGAGACGCCGGTGCGCTATTTCCGCAGCGTCATCACGCCCAACGACGCCTTTTTCGTGCGCTGGCATCTCGCCGGCATTCCGGACGTCGACCTGCGCTCGTGGAAGCTCGAGATCGGCGGCGACAGCGTCGAGCGACCGCGCGCGTACTCGATGGCCGAGCTGAAGCGCGACTTCAAGCCGGCGGAGCTCACCGCCGTGTGCCAGTGCTCCGGCAACCGGCGCGGCCTGTTCGAGCCGCACGTCGCGGGCGTCGAATGGGGCGTGGGCGCGATGGGCAATGCCGTCTGGCGCGGCGTGCGGCTCAAGGATGTCCTGGCGCGCGCCGGCGTGAAGGCCTCGGCGCGTCGAGATCGTGTTCGACGGCGCCGACCGGCCCCCGCTCGACAAGACGCCGGACTTCGTCAAGTCGCTGCCCGTCGACGTCGCCATGGGCGAGGACACGCTGATCGCCTTCGAGATGAACGGCAAGCCGCTGCCGCACTGGAACGGCTTTCCGGCGCGGCTGATCGTGCCCGGCTGGACCGGCACCTACTGGGTGAAGCAGCTGACGACGGTCAAGGCGTCGTCGACTCCGGAAGGCAACTTCTGGATGAAGACCGCCTATCGCCTGCCGCGCGGCAAGTATCCGGGCGCGCACTTCACCACGCAGCTCGCCGAGGCGAACGAGCCGATCACGACGATGGTGACCAACTCGCTCATCACGTCGCTCACCTTCGGCGAGCAGGTGCCGCGCGGCAAGCCGGTGGTCGTGCAGGGCATCGCCTGGGACGGCGGCGCCGGCATCGCGCGCGTCGACGTGTCGACCGACGGCGGCGATCACTGGACGCCCGCGAAGCTGGGGGCCGATCATGGCCGCTACTCGTTTCGCCAGTTCACGCTGGACGTGCCCACCAAGGGACCGGGAACGATGGTCGTGATGGCGCGCGCGACGAGCCGCGACGGCCAGACGCAGACCGAGCCGCCTCGTGCACAACCCGGCCGGCTACCACCACAACGTGGTCCAGCGGCTGTACGTCGAGATCGTCTGAAGGGAGCCTGCCATGCGTCTTTTCGCCGGAGCATTGCTGGTTGCCGTGGCGCTCGTCGCGACGGCGCAGGAGTCGAAGGTGCGGCTTAAGGACGGGCCGGGGCGCGACAAGGTCAATGCGTGCCTGGCCTGCCATAGCGTCGACTACATCCAGATGAACGCGCACTTCATGAACAAGGCCGGATGGACCGCGTCGGTCAACAAGATGATCAACGTGTTCGGCGCGCCGATCGACAAGGCCGACGTCGACGAAATCGCGACCTACCTCGTGCAGAACTACGGCGTCGGCGACTGAGCGCGCCTGCGAAAAGGCGCAGCGGCCGCGTCGGATGGCTGTGCCTCTTCGTCGCGCTCCTGGCCATCAGGGGCCTGTGGTACGGGATCGATCCCGTGCCGATGCTCTTCCTCGGCGACTCGGGGTCGCACCTCGCGACGGCGCTCGACGACTACATCCCGCCCGACCGCTCGTTCGTGTACGGCTATCTGGTGCGCCTGCTGGCGGTCGCGCCGAGCAAGAGGCGCAGCTCGAGGCGCAGGTGCAGAACGGTTCGCTGGCGTCGTGGGACGCGGTATGACGCGCGGGGAGGCTCGATGAGCTACGATCCGGCGGCAGCGCGGCGCATCGGCCGCCGCGACGTCGCGGTATCGGCGCTCGGCGTTGGCACCGCGCCGTTCGGCAGCGCGGCGGCTGCGGACACCGACGCCGCAGTGCGCGGCGCCTTCGACGCGCTGGTCGGCGCCGGACTGCGCTATTTCGACACCGCACCCTTCTATGGGCTCGGGCTGGCCGAGCATCGCCTCGGCATGTGCCTGCGCGGCGTCGATCGCCGGATGCTGACGCTGTCGTCGAAGATCGGAAGGCTGCTGCGCCCGCTCGGCGACGGCGTCGCGCCCGGCGCGTCGAGCGGAGCCTATCCGTTCGAGGTCGCGTTCGACTACAGCTACGACGGCGCGCTGCGCTCGCTCGACTGCACGCTGCAGCGGCTCGGCACCAACCGCATCGACATCGCGCTTCTGCACGACGTCAACCGCCGCTGGCAGGGCGATCTCGTCGAGCAGCGCTACCGCGAGGCGATGGCCGGCGCCTATCGGGCGCTGGTGGAGTTGCGCGACGAAGGCGTGATCCGCGCGATCGGCGTCGGTGTCAACGACTGGGAGATCCTGCTGCGCTTCGCCGCCGACGGCGACTTCGACTGCTTCATGCTCGCCGGCCGCTACACGCTGCTCGACCACACGGCGCTTTCGCGCTTCATGCCCGATTGCGAGCGTCGCGGCATCTCGGTGCTGATGGCCGCGCCGTTCAACTCCGGCATCCTGGCGACCGGCGCGCGCGCGGGCGCGACGTTCTTCTACGTCGAGGCCGACGCCGCCATCATGGACCGCACGCGGCGCATCGAGGCCGTCTGTGCGCGGCACGGCGTCGCGCTCGCCGCCGCCGCGCTGCAATTTCCGCTCGCGCATCCGGCCGTGGCGAGCGTGGTCACCGGCATGCGCAGCGCCGCCGAGGCCGCACAGAACCTGGCGCACATGCGCGCGCCGATCCCGGCCGACTTCTGGCGCGAGCTCAAGCACGAGAAGCTGATCGACGATCGCGCGCCGACGCCGGCATGACGCCGCGCTCGCGGCGCCGGCGTTGCTGCGCCGCGGTATGATCGCCGATCCGATGAACGCCATCGACGACTCGCCTCTCGCGTCGGGCACCGACGCCTCGCTCGCGGACGCCCCGCGGCTGCGCGAGATCCCGTACAACTACACGTCGTTCTCCGATCGCGAGATCGTGATCCGGCTGCTCGGCGCGCCCATGTGGACGCTGCTGGAGCAGTTGCGCGGCGAGCGGCGCACGGGCCGCTCGGCGCGGATGCTGTTCGAGGTGCTGGGCGACATCTGGGTCGTCGAGCGCAATCCCTATCTGCAGGACGACCTGCTCGACAACCCGTCGCGGCAGAAGCTCCTCGTCGATGCGCTGCGCCATCGCCTCCGCGAAATCGAGAAGCGCCGTGCGCTTCACGCCCTCGCGGACGCCGACGCCGGCCGCGACGCCAGCGTCGCGAGCCTCGTGGCGGCGGCGCGCGACGCCGTCGATCGCTTCGCGACGTGGTTTCCGGCGACGGCGCAGGCGCGCAGGGTGGCGCGCAGGGCGCTGCAGCGCCACACGGCCCCCGGCAACATCGCGTTCGACGGCCTCGCGCGCGTGTCGCACGTGACCGATGCCACCGACTGGCGCGTCGAGTATCCGTTCGTCGTCCTGTATCCGGACACCGAAGAGGAAGTGCGCGGTCTCGTCGAGGGCTGCATCGAGCTCGGGCTCACGATCGTCCCCCGCGGCGGCGGCACCGGCTATACCGGCGGCGCCGTCCCGCTCGATCCGCGCTCGGCGGTGATCAATACCGAGAAGCTCGAGCGGCTCGGCGCGATCGAGCCGCGCGTGCTTCCCGGTCGGAACGAGCCCACGCCGACGCTCGACTGCGGGGCAGGCGTCGTGACGCGGCGGGCGATGGACGCCGCCGACGCCGCGGGCCTCGTGTTCGCCTGCGACCCCACGTCCGCCGACGCGTCGTGCATCGGCGGCAACGTCGCGGTCAACGCGGGCGGCAAGAAGGCCGTGCTGTGGGGGACGGCGCTCGACAACCTGGCGTCGTGGCGCATGGTGACGCCCGATGCGCAGTGGCTCGACGTCGCCCGCCTCGATCACAACCTGGGCAAGATCCACGACGCGCCCGAGGCGCGCTTCGCGCTCGAGTGGAAGGCAGCGGACGGCGTCACCGTCACGCGCACCGAGACGCTGACGATCCCCGGCGGCACCTTCCGCAAGGCCGGGCTCGGCAAGGACGTCACCGACAAGTTCCTCGCGGGGCTCCCCGGCGTGCAGAAGGAAGGCTGCGACGGCATCATCGTCAGTGCGCGATTCGTCCTGCACCGGATGCCCCCGGCGATCCGCACGGTCTGCCTCGAGTTCTTCGGCCAGGTGCGCGACTCGACGCCGGCGATCGTCGAGATCAAGCGCTATCTCGACGCGCATCCGCACGGGGCGATCCTGGCCGGCCTCGAGCATCTCGACGAGCGTTACGTGAAGGCGGTCGGCTACGCGACCAAGGCGAAGCGCCATGGGCGGCCGAAGATGGTGCTGATCGGCGACATCGTCGGCGAGGCCGACGACGGCGTCGCGCGCGCGGCCTCCGAAGTCATCCGCCTCGCCAATGCGCGCGGTGCCGAAGGCTTCGTAGCCGTCTCCGCGGAAGCACGCAGGAAGTTCTGGGCGGACCGCTCGCGCACGGCGGCGATCGCGCGCCATACGAACGCGTTCAAGATCAACGAGGACGTGGTGATTCCGCTCGAGCGCCTCGGCGACTATACCGACGGCGTCGAGCGCATCAACATCGAGCTGTCGCTCGCGAACAAGCTCGCGCTGGTGCAGCGCCTGGCCACGTTCCTCGCCGCGCCGGCGTTCGCGCAGTTGTGGGGCCCGGACGCCGAGGCGCAGCCGGCGCCGGAGCTCGTCGCGGAGAAGGTCGCCGAGGCGCGCGCCCTCGTCGGTCAAGTCGCCGCGCGCTGGCGGCAGCTTTGCGACGGCCTCGACCGGACGTTCCCCGCGCTGCAGGACCATTCGGTGGTCGCGTCGTGGAAGGTCGAGCTCAAGGCGCCGCTCGAGGAGATCTTCGCCGGCCGCGCGTTCGCCCCCGTCATGCGCGCAAGTGGTCGCCCTGCACCGGGAGGTGCTGCGCGGCCGCGTCTTCATCGCGCTGCACATGCACGCCGGCGATGGCAACGTCCACACCAACCTGCCGGTCAACTCCGACGACTATGCGATGCTCCAGACGGCGAATGCGGCCGTCGCCCGCATCATGGCGCTCGCGCGCGCGCTCGGCGGCGTGGTCTCGGGCGAGCATGGCATCGGCATCACGAAGCTCGAGTACCTGACCGAGGACGAGCTCGCGCCGTTCGCCGACTACAAGCGCCGCGTCGACCCGCAGGGGCGCTTCAACCGCGGCAAGCTCCTGCGCCATCTCGAGCAGCCGGCCGACCTCACCCGTGCGTACACGCCGTCGTTCTCGCTGATCGGCCACGAGAGCCTGATCCTCGAGCAGAGCACGATCGGCGGCATCGCCGAGTCGATCAAGGACTGCCTGCGCTGCGGCAAGTGCAAGCCGGTGTGCGCGACGCACTCGCCGCGCGCGAACCTGCTGTACTCGCCGCGCAACAAGATCCTCGCGACGTCGCTGCTGATCGAGGCGTTCCTGTACGAGGAGCAGACGCGCCGCGGCATCTCGCTCAAGCACTTCGACGAGTTCGGCGACGTCGCCGACCACTGCACGGTGTGCCACAAGTGCGTGACGCCCTGCCCGGTCGACATCGACTTCGGCGACGTCTCCATGGCGATGCGCAACCTGCTCACGCGCGAGCGCAAGCGCAGGTTCAATCCGGGCACGGCGGCCGCCATGCTGTTCCTGACGGCGAAGGACCCGGCGACGATCCGCGTCGCGCGGCGCGCGATGATCGGCATCGGCTACAGGGCGCAGCGCCTCGCCTACCGGATCGCGAAGCGGCTCGGCATCGCGCAGGCGCAGACGGCGGCGCCGCCGCCCACGCTGGGCGCGGCGCCGCTCAAGGCGCAGGTCATCCATTTCGTCAACAAGCCGATGCCCGGCGGGCTGCCCAAGCGCACGTCGCGTGCGCTGCTCGACATCGAGGACGATGCGATCGTCCCCATCATCCGGGACCCGTCGCGCGGTGCCGACGACGGCGAGGCCGTGTTCTATTTTCCCGGCTGCGGCTCGGAGCGCCTCTTCTCGGACGTCGGCCTCGCGACGCAGGCGATGCTCTATCACGTCGGCGCGCAGTGCGTGCTGCCGCCGGGCTACCTGTGCTGCGGCTATCCGCAGACCGCTGCCGGCAACCAGGCCAGCGGGCAGAAGATCGTCACCGACAACCGCGTGCTGTTCCACCGCGTCGCGAACACGCTCAACTATCTCGACATCCGGACGGTGATCGTTTCCTGCGGCACCTGCATGGACCAGCTGCTGAAGTACGAGTTCGAGAAGATCTTCCCCGGCTGCCGCCTGCTGGATATCCACGAATACCTGCTGGAGAAGGGCGTCGCGCTCGCCGGCGTCACCGGAGTGCGCTACCTGTACCACGACCCCTGCCACACGCCGATGAAGACCCACCGGCCGATGACCGTCGTGAACGCGCTGATGGGCACGGACGTCGCGCTGTCCGACCGCTGCTGCGGCGAATCGGGCACGCTCGCCGTGACGCGGCCCGACATCTCGACGCAGGTGCGCTTCCGCAAGGAAGAGGAGATGCGCAAGGGCGCGACGGCGCTGCGCGCCGACGGCTTCGCCGGCGACGTCAAGGTGCTGACGTCGTGCCCGTCGTGCCTGCAGGGCCTGTCGCGCTTCGACGACGACGCCGGCACGAAGGCGGACTACATCGTGGTCGAGATCGCGCGCCACGTGCTCGGGCGCACGTGGATGGAAGACTACGTCGCCAAGGCGAACGCCGGCGGCATCGAGCGGGTGCTGGTCTGACGGCGGCAGCCGCGCAGGGGCGTCACTCGGTGCGGGGCCGGCGCGGCGGCGGCGGGCACGGGCGTCACTCGGCGGGTGCCGGCGCGTCGGCGGCGGGCAGGGGCGCCGTCAGGGCGGTGGGCGGCGCGCCGAGCGCGTGCCTGCTCACGATCTGGACCTCGACGCCCCTTGCCGGGGCGAACAGCGACGCATCGCGGAGCAGCCACGGGGTGAGCAGCACCAGCGCGATGTACAGCGCCGCGATGCATTCGGCGGCGCGCGAAGGCTTCTCTCGGCCGTCATCCGCCGCGGGACGCCTGGACGATTCGTTCGACCTCGACCTCATTTGCAACTCCGTCCTGGGGTGGACCCGGGCCTCGGAAAAAATCCCGCGAAGACGACCGTCTCGAATCAGGTTCGTCCCGCCGGCGCGAAAGGGCGCGTCTTCGCGGGTGGAGGCAACCAGGGGGCCGCGCCGCGGAGGGGTTCCGGGCCAGCGATGCGTTATCGTGGGGGTCAGTAACATGCCGCCAAGGGTAGGCGCTGCGGGAGCGCACCGCCGCGGAGCATTCCGCGCTGCAACAGCAGAATATTCGCTCGTCATACCGGCCGTCCGCCCCATGCCGCCCACGCCGACGGCTGGCGCGTTCCTTGCTGCGGAGGGGACGGGTGGTCACGACGCCCCCGCTTGTGGCGTCCCGCGCCCGTCATTGCCCCTGCGCGGCAGTCGGGAATACCGGCCTGCGTGCTATAAGGCGCGATGGTCGAGCGTGTACCCGGCTGCGTCTTCTGCGAAAGCGTGGGCGGCCGGGCGGTCTTCGAGGATGCGCGGTTGCGGGTGGTCGTGACCGACGAGCCCTTCGCGGGCTTTTGCCGGGTGATCTGGAAGGCGCACGTGCGTGAAATGACGGACCTCGCACCGGACGACCGCATGCACCTGATGAACCGGGTTTTTGCGGTCGAGGCCGCATTGCGCGGCCTCCTCGCCCCGCTCAAGATGAACCTCGCCTCGCTCGGCAACCAGGTGCCGCACGTGCACTGGCACGTGATCCCGAGGTTCGCGGACGATTCGCACTTCCCGCAACCGGCGTGGGGCGCGCAGCAGCGCGGGGCCGCCGCGCGGGCGCTGCCGCCGGATTTCGACGCCGCGCTTGCGCTGCGCATCGCCGAGGGCGCCGCGCAGCAGCGCCGGGCGCCATGAGCGACACCACGCTCCAGAAACCGGAGTCCACGGGGCCGAACCCCGTGCCGGTTCAGGCGCCGGAGTCGGCACCCGCGCCGCGCCCGCCCCGGGCGGCGTTCACCGACGGCGACAGCGCATCCCGCTGGGCCAAGACGCTGCCGATGCTGCCCGTCCCCCAGGCGTACGACGCGCTGATGGCGCAGTTTGCGCTGCTCGGCGCCGCGCCCCTGCCGGCGCGCGAGCGGGCGAAGATCGCCGAGATCCTGCGCGATCCCGTCAGCCATCTGCACACCGAGCTCGCGCGTCGCTACGCCGGCAAATCCCAGCCGGAGGGGGAGCGCGAACGCGAGGCCATCGACCAGGCGATCGCCGTATGGCACGCGCTGTGGGCGCAGTACTCGGCGTGCCTGAAGCCGGTGCTCGAAGGCGACCCGGAACTGGCCGGGGTCAAGCCCAAGATCCTCGAGCGCGGCCTGTTCGTCGGCAAGCAGCTCGTGCTCGTGCACGGCCTGGCGCGACGCACGACGCCGCCGGAAGTGTGGCAGGAGCTGCACGCGTATTACCGCCTGGCCGAGATGCTCGACTGCGCCGTCACGGCCGTCACCGACGACCTGATTCCCCAGGGCGTCGGCACGTCGTGCTATTCGACGTACAGCCACGCGCTGCTGCTCGGCCTCGCCGATCCCTGCGCGATGACCGTGCGCCAGATCGAGCTGGCCGATCGCTGGCTCGGCCAGTGGAGCCGCAAGCTGTTTCCGTATGCGCGCGAGCGCGAGTCCGAAGGTCCGGTCGTCATCACCGATCTCGACAGCACCGCCGGCGCGCGCGTCGTCGCGGCGGCGCCGAAGGACGCGCCCGCGGCCTTTCGCTTCGGCTACCCCGGCAAGCTCTCGACCAGCGTGCGCGGGCGCCTCAAGCGCCTGTCCGCAGGTGCGTCGCCGGCTGAGCTTCAGCTCGGCCAGGACGTGTCCGCCGAGCAATGCGTCGCGCTGCTCGCGCACCTCGAGGCGCGCTGGTGCCATCTTCCCCGCCTTCCGGGCGAGGGCGAGGAGGCGGAGCTCGAAGTCGCCGCCGGCGGCCTGCTCGCGGCGTTCTTCCGCGTCGGCGGCCGCACGTTCGAGCGCCACGATCCGATCTCGCGCACGTTCCAGGGCGCGCAGCAGCACCTCAAGACGCTGGGCGCGCTGACGGACTACGATCGCTTTCGCGAACAGGCGGAGCGCGACTGGCCCTGGGAGCGCTGGCGCGGCCGCTACGAGGCGCGCGACGCGACGCTGCGGCACGCAGAGCAAAGCCACTATCGCTTCGCGCTCGACCAGGTCGTCGTCGTGCGCGACCGGGAGCGCACGCGCATGGGCTGGGCGTCGCGCGTCGCGCGCACGGGCGGCGGCGACGTCGCGCTCGCGCTGAAGTTCTGGCCGGGGGCGCCGCGAGCGCTCACGCTGCGTCCGCAATCGGGCGCCTACGTCGACGAGCCGCCGCTTCCCGGAATCCTGCTCGCCGAGACGCCCGACGAGCGGCCTTCGCTCATCATGCAGCCGCGCGCGTTCAGCCCGGGACGCCTGCTGCGCTCGATCGACGGCGGCATGGAGCGCCGCTTCCGGCTCACCAAGCTTTTGCACCGCGGTTCCGACTTCGAGCTCGTGGCCTTCGAGGACGCGGCCTGACGATTGTCCCCTGCGTTGCGTGCGCTGCACGGCGCACGAGGCTTTGGGACGATAATGGTTGATGGCCAACCGCCTCGCGTCCGCCGCATCGCCGTATCTGCGCCAGCATGCGGACAATCCGGTCGACTGGTATCCGTGGGGGGCGGAAGCGCTCGAGCGCGCCCGCGCGGAGGACAAGCCGATCCTCCTGTCGATCGGCTATTCGGCGTGCCACTGGTGCCACGTCATGGCGCACGAATCGTTCGAGGACCCCGCCGTCGCCGCGGCGATGAACGAGCGCTACGTCAACATCAAGGTCGATCGCGAGGAGCGGCCCGACCTCGATCAGATCTATCAGACCGCGCACGCGCTGCTCGCGCGGCGCGCCGGCGGGTGGCCGCTCACGGTGTTCCTCACGCCGTCCGGGGCGCCGTTCTACGCGGGCACTTACTTTCCCAGGGAGGGGCGCTACGGGCTGCCGGGCTTCATCGACATCCTGCCGCGCATCGCGCAGGCGTATCGCCAGCAGGGCGAGGCGATCGCCGAGCAGAACGAGCGCCTCGCCGCGGCTATGGATGCGCTGGAACCGACGCCCGCGGATCGCACGGGCATGCCGGCGCGGGCGCCGGGGGTCGCGCTCGCCGAGCTGAAGGCCACGTTCGATCCTGCCCACGGCGGGTTCGGCGGGCCCCCCAAGTTTCCCCACGCCACCGAGCTCGAGTTCTGCCTGCGCGCCTTCGCGATGGCGCACGACAAGGAAGCGCTGACCATCGTTCGCACCACGCTCGCGCGCATGGCGGAGGGAGGCATCCACGACCAGATCGGCGGCGGCTTCTGCCGCTACAGCGTCGACGCCGAATGGACGATCCCGCACTTCGAGAAGATGCTCTACGACAACGGGGCGTTGCTCGGCCTGTACGCCGATCTGGCCCGCGCCACCGGCGACGCGTCCTTCGGCGACGTCGCACGCGGCATCGTCGGCTGGCTCACCCGGGAAATGCGCGCGGACGACGGCGCGTACTTCGCCAGCCTCGACGCCGACAGCGAAGGCGAGGAAGGCAAGTTCTACGTGTGGACCCCCGACCAGGCGCGCGGCGTGCTGTCCGACGCGGAGTGGTTCGTCGCCGCGCCGTATTTCGGCCTCGATGCGCCGCCGAATTTCGAGCACGAGGCATGGCACCTGCGTGTCGCGACGCCGCTCGCGGAGGTCGCGTCGAGACTGGCGATCACGCTGCCCGATGCACAGACGCGTCTGGTCGGCGCGAAGGCGGGCCTGTTCAAGGCCCGCGCGCACCGCGTGCGTCCCGCCACCGACGACAAGATCCTCACGTCCTGGAACGCGCTTGCGATCGCCGGCCTCGCGCGCGCCGCACGCGCGCTGCACGAGCCGCGGTGGGCCGATCTCGCGTTCGCGGCGATCGACGCCGTGCGCAAGACCCTCGTCCGCGGCGGCCGCGTGTGCGCGACGCGCCGGGCCGGTGCGCCGGACCTGCCCGGCTACCTGGACGACCATGCGTTCCTGCTGGCGGCGCTCGTCGAGGCGCTGCAGACGCGCTTTCGTCCCGACGACTGGGACTTCGCGCGCCTGTGCGCCGACGCGCTGCTCGCGCATTTCGAGGACGGCGAGCAGGGTGGCTTCTGGTTCACGAGTCACGATCACGAAAAGCTCTTCCATCGCACCAAGCCCGGGCGCGACAACGCGACGCCGTCGGGCAACGGGGTCGCGGCGCAGGCGCTGATCGCGCTCGGGCATTTCGCGGCGGAGCCGCGCTACATCGATGCCGCCGCGCGCGCCGTTCGTGTCTTCGCGCCCACGCTGGCACAGGCGCCCGGCGGGCATTCGACGCTGCTGTCGGCGCTCGAGGATCTCGAAGTGCCGCCCTCGTTCGTCGTCCTGGCGGGCGAGCCCGACGCCACCGCGGCGTGGCAGGCCGCGCTCGAGCGCAGCTATCGCCCGCACGTGCGCATCCTCGACCTGGGCGGCGTCGATCGACCGCCGCCGTCGCTCGTCAAGGGCCGCAGACCCGCACAGGGCGCGGTCGCCTGGGTGTGCCGCGGAACCGCCTGCCTGCCGCCGAGCGCATCGCTCGCCGAGGTCGAAGCCGCGCTCGCCGGGGGGCGTTGAAGCGCACCGCGTCGACTGGCGGCGCCCCGGGCGTTCCGGTACCATCGCACCGGTTTTTTGATCCCCTTCGGAGAACGCCATGAGACTCGCCCTTGCCTCGCTTGCTGCCGCAGCGCTCGCGTGTGGAAGCGCGCACGCTGCGCTCGACAATGCCGCCGCGGAGGCGATGATGAAAAAGGACGGCTGCGCGGCCTGCCACGCCATCGACAAGAAGATCGTGGGTCCCGCCTACGTGGACGTCGCCGCGAAGTACAAGGGCGACGCCGGCGCCGCCGCGAAGCTCGTCAAGAAGGTGAAGGACGGCGGCTCCGGTGTCTGGGGGCCGGTGCCGATGCCGCCCAACGCCACCGTGTCCGACGCGGACATCAAGAATCTCGTCGACTGGATCCTGACCCTCAAGAAGTGATGCCGTGACGCGAAGGCGGGACGTCGCTGCTTTGACCGCTGCGGCGTCCCCTGCTAACCTTCGCTTCGTTCCTGGCAGGAGAGCGCGCGCCCGGCCGCCGGACGCGCCGCCGAAGGCGTAATCCCGAAAACCGCTCAGGCAAAAGGACTGCAGGAACGCATTCCATCTGGAGAGCGGCCGCGCGCGGCAGCAACGCGCGGTCCACCGAAGGGGCACGCTGCGTCGCCGGCCACGCGCCGGTGCGCTGCAAATCTCTCAGGTAAAAGGACAGACGGGGCGACGCGGTTTCCGCGCCGCCCCTTTTTCGTTCCCGCCGGAGACCCAGCGACGTGCCGAACACCACCCCGCTCCACGCCGTCCACCGCGCCGCCGGCGCGCGCATGGTCGACTTCGGCGGGTGGGACATGCCCGTCCACTACGGCTCGCAGGTGGACGAGCATCATGCGGTGCGACGCGACGCCGGCATGTTCGACGTCTCGCACATGCGCGTCGTCGATGTCCATGGCGACAAGGCGCGCGATTTTTTGCGCGGCGCGCTCGCCAACAACGTCGACAAGCTGCAGACGCCCGGCAAGGCGCTGTACTCGTGCCTGCTGCGCGAGGACGGCGGCGTTATCGACGATCTCATCGTCTACCATTTGCGCGACGATTTCTTCCGCCTCGTGGTCAACGCCGCGACGGCCGCCAAGGACGTCGCCTGGCTCGCGGCGCTGCGCGATCGCATCGCGTCCGGTCTCGCGATCGAGACCCGCGCCGATCTCGCGATGATCGCCGTACAGGGACCGAACGCGCGCGCCAGGGTGTGGCAAGCGCTGCCGGAGAGCGCGACGCCCACCGCAGCGCTGGCGCCGTTCAACGGCGCCTTCGTCGACACGGCGCTTTGCGAGGTCTTCGTCGCGCGTACCGGCTACACCGGCGAAGACGGGTTCGAGATCGTCGTGCCCGCCGCGCAGGCGGCGACGCTCTGGAGCGCGCTGGCCGCGGCAGGCGTCAGGCCGTGCGGCCTGGGGGCGCGCGACACGCTGCGCCTCGAAGCCGGCATGAACCTGTACGGCCAGGACATGGACGAGTCGACGTCGCCGCTCGAATCCGGCCTCGCGTGGACCGTCGATCTCGCGAGCCCGCGCACCTTTCCCGGCAAGGACGCGCTCGTCGCTTCGCGGCCTGCACGGCAGTTGACGGGACTGCTGCTCGTCGACGGGGGCGGCGTGCTGCGCGCGCACCAGCGCGTGCACGCGCGCGCGGGCGACGGCGAGGTCACGAGCGGCACGTTCTCGCCGACGCTCGGCAAGTCGATCGCGCTCGCGCGGCTGCCGGCGGCCGTCGCCGCGGGCGACGTCGTCCACGTCGACATCCGCGGCAAGCGACTCGCGGCGCGCGTCGTCAGGCCGCCGTTCGTGCGCAGCGGCAGGATTCTCGTTACGTAGGCAGACTTTCCGGCGTCATCACCGAGGACATCGACATGAACGTTCCCAGCGAGCTCAAGTACACCGAAAGCCACGAGTGGGTGCGCGCCGAGGCCGACGGCACCGTCACGATCGGGATCACCGACCACGCGCAGGCCGCGCTCGGCGACCTCGTGTTCATCGAGCTGCCGGCGCCTGGCCGCACGCTGGCGCCGGGCGAATCGTGCGGCGTCGTCGAATCGGTGAAGGCTGCGAGCGACGTCTACGCGCCGCTCGCCGGCGAGGTGATCGCCGGCAACGACGCGGCCGTCGCTGCGCCGGAGACGGTGAACGCGGATGCCTACGCGGTCTGGCTGTGGAAGATGAAGCCCGCCGACGCGGCGGCGCTCGCCGGCCTGATGGACGCCGGCGCCTACGCGAAATCGATCGCGGACGCATAGCCCCCTCGATGAACATGAACGACGCGAAGCTGCCGCTGGCGACGCTCGAGGATCGCGACGCGTTCGTCGCGCGGCACATCGGCACCGACGCCGCCGCTCAGGCGCAGATGCTGCGCGTGCTGGGCTACCCGACACGCGCGGCCCTGATCGACGCGCTCGTACCGCCGGCCATCCGCGAGCGCGCCCCCGTGCCGCTGCCGGGCCCGATGTCCGAGGCGGCCGCGCTCGCCGCGCTGCGGGCGATCGCCGCGAAGAACGTCGTCGCGAAGTCGTTCATCGGCCAGGGCTACTACGGCACGTACACGCCCGGCGTCATCCAGCGCAACATCCTCGAGAATCCCGCGTGGTACACGGCGTACACGCCGTACCAGCCGGAGATCGCGCAGGGCCGGCTCGAGGCGCTGGTCAATTTCCAGACGATGGTCTGCGATCTCACGGGCATGGCGATCGCGAACGCGTCGATGCTCGACGAGGCGACGGCCGCGGCCGAGGCGATGGCGCTGTGCCGGCGCATCGGCAAATCGACGAGCGCGCGCTTCTTCGTCGCGGACGACGTTCTGCCGCAGACGATCGACGTCGTGCGCACGCGCGCCGCGGCGCTCGACATCGAGGTCGTCGTCGGCCCGGCGGGTGACGGCGCGGGCGCCGACGCGTTCGGCGTGCTGCTGCAATACCCCGGCGCCAACGGCGACGTGCAGGATTACTCCAGCCTCGCCGATGCCGTGCACGCGGCCGGCGGTCACGTGGTGGTGGCCGCCGACCTGCTGGCGCTCACGCTGCTCAAGCCGCCGGGCGAATGGGGCGCCGATGCCGTCGTCGGCTCGTCGCAGCGCTTCGGCGTGCCGATGGGCTACGGCGGACCGCACGCCGGCTATCTTGCGACGCGCGACGAGCATCGGCGCGCGTTGCCGGGACGCCTCGTCGGCGTCACCGTCGACGCCCAGGGGTTGCCCGCGTACCGCCTCGCGCTGCAGACGCGCGAGCAGCACATCCGCCGCGAGAAGGCGACGTCCAACATCTGCACGGCGCAGGTGCTGCTGGCGGTGATGGCGAGCATGTACGCCGTCTATCACGGCCCCGACGGACTGACGACCATCGCGCGCCGCGTCCATCGCCTGACGGCGATCCTCCGCGCGGGCCTCCTGCGGCTCGGCGTCGGCGTGCGCACCGCCGCCTTCTTCGACACGCTGACCATCGACGCCGGGCGCGACCCTGCGGCGATCCTCGACCGTGCAGCGGCGGCGAAGGTCAACCTGCGTCGCGTCGACGCGACGACGCTCGGCGTGTCGCTCGACGAGACGACGACGCGCGACGATGTCGTCCTCCTGTGGCGCATCTTCGGTGGCGGCGACGCGCCGTTCCCGTTCGGCGCGATCGACGCGGCGACGCCGGACGCGCTACCCGCGGCGCTGGTGCGTGCCTCGGCGTTCCTCACCCACCCGGTGTTCCGTCGCCATCGCTCGGAAACGCAGATGCTGCGGTACCTGCGTGCGCTCGCGGACCGCGATCTCGCGCTCGATCGCTCGATGATCCCGCTGGGGTCGTGCACGATGAAGCTCAATGCGACGTCCGAGATGCTGCCGGTGACGTGGCCGGAATTCGGCGCGCTGCATCCGTTCGCCCCGCCGGGACAGGCGCTGGGCTATCGGGAGCTCATCGACGGCCTCGAGAAAATGCTCTGCGCGACCACCGGCTACGACGCCGTGTCGCTGCAGCCGAACGCCGGCTCGCAGGGCGAGTACGCGGGCCTGCTGATGATCGAGGCGTACCACCGCTCGCGCGGCGAGGCGCACCGGAACGTCTGCCTGATTCCGGCCTCCGCGCACGGCACCAATCCCGCCTCGGCGCAGATGGCGGGCATGCGTGTCGTGGTCGTCGCGTGCGACGCCGAAGGCAACGTCGACTTGGGCGACCTGTCGCGCAAGGCGGAGCAGCATGCGCGCGAGCTCGCCGCCCTCATGGTGACCTATCCGTCGACGCACGGCGTGTTCGAGCCGGGCATCGCGGCGATCTGCGGGATCGTGCATGCGCACGGCGGGCAGGTCTACGTCGACGGCGCCAACCTGAACGCGCTCGTGGGCGTCGCCGCGCCCGGCCATTTCGGCGCCGACGTTTCGCACCTCAACCTGCACAAGACGTTCTGCATCCCGCACGGCGGCGGCGGCCCGGGCGTGGGGCCGGTGGCGTGCAAGGCGCACCTGGCGCCTTTCCTTCCCGGGCACCGCGCACTGCCGGCGCGCGACGGCGCGACGCCCATCGGCCCCGTCAGCGCGGCGCCGTACGGGTCGGCGTCCATCCTGCCGATCTCGTGGATGTACATCGCGATGATGGGTGGCAGCGGTCTCACCGCCGCGACCGAGTCGGCGATCCTCGCGGCGAACTACGTCGCGAAGCGGCTGGCGCCGCACTATCCGGTGCTCTACAGCGGTCCCGGCGGCCTCGTCGCGCACGAGTGCATCCTCGACCTGCGGCCGCTGAAGGCCACCGCGGGGGTCGAGGCCGAGGACGTCGCGAAGCGCCTGATCGACTACGGCTTCCACGCGCCGACGATGAGCTTCCCGGTCGCCGGAACGCTGATGGTCGAGCCGACCGAAAGCGAATCGAAGCTGGAGCTCGACCGCTTCGTCGCCGCGATGATCGCGATCCGCGAGGAGATTTCCGCGATCGAAGCGGGACGCCTCGACCGCGGCGACAATCCGCTCAAGCATGCGCCCCATCCCGCGCGCGCGGTCGCGGCGGACGACTGGCCGCACGCGTACGCGCGCACGCTCGCCGCGTATCCGGCCGGCGAGGGGGGACACGCAAAGTACTGGCCGCCCGTCGCGCGGATCGACAACGCCTACGGCGATCGCAATCTGTTCTGCAGCTGCGTCCCGGTCGCCGGCGAAGGCGAAGGCGGTGCGACGAGGGCGGCCACGACGACGATGGCCACGACGGCGGCCGGGCGCCCGCGAGCGCCGGCGCCGGATGAAGCTCATCGTCCTGGGCGGCGGCGTGATCGGCGTCACCGCGGCGTGGTATCTCGCCAACGACGGCCACGAGGTCACCGTCGTCGAGCGACAGAAGGGCGTGGCGCTGGAGACGTCGTTCGCCAATGGCGGCCAGATCTCGGCGTCGTATGCCGAGCCGTGGGCGAATCCCGAGGCGCCGGCGAAGATCTTCAAGTGGCTGGGCCAGGCCGACGCGCCGCTGCTCTTCCGCCTGCGCGCCGACTGGCGCCAGTGGTGGTGGGGCGTGCGCTTCCTGTACGAATGCCTGCCGTCGCGCACGCGGCACAACACGATCCAGTGCCTCAATCTCGCGCTCTATTCGCGCGACTGCCTGAAGGCGCTGCGCGCCGCGACCGGCCTTCGCTACGACGAGCTGGCGCGCGGGATCCTGACGTTCTACACGGACCGCAGGGAGTTCGACCACGGCGTCGCCACGGCCGACCTGATGCGCCAGTACGGCTGCGACCGGGACGTGAAGACCGCCGACGAATGCGTCGCGATCGAGCCCGCCCTCGGGCAATGCCGCGACCGCCTCGCCGGCGGCATCTACACGGCGACCGACGAGCAGGGCGACGCGCACAAGTTCACCGTCGAGCTCGCCCGGCTGGCCGCCGCGCGCGGCGTGCGCTTTCGCCACGGCATCCACGTCGACTCGCTGATGGCCGAAGGCGACCGGGTGACCGGGGTGCGCGTCTTCGACGAGGAGGACGTGCCCGAGGATCTCGCCGCGGACGGCTACGTCGCCGCGCTCGGCAGCTACACGCCGCTGATGCTCGGGGGGCTGGGCATTCCCTGCAACGTCTATCCGGCCAAGGGCTATTCCGCGACGATCAGCGTCGGCGCGCACCAGGGCGCGCCGACGGTGTCGCTGACCGACCTCGAATGGAAGATCGTGATGACGCGCCTGGGCGATCGTTTGCGCGTCGCCGGCACGGCGGAGCTCAACGGCTGGAACACCGACCTCAACCGGCTGCGCTGCGAGGCGCTCGCGCGCCGCACGTTCGAGCTGTTTCCCGACGCCGGCGACCGCGTCAACGTGCACTTCTGGGCGGGCCTGCGCCCGGCGACGCCCGGCAACGTGCCGCTGATCGGTCGCACGCGCTATCGCAACCTGTGGCTCGACACCGGCCACGGCACGCTCGGCTGGACGATGGCCTGCGGCTCGGGCAAGGCGCTCGCGGACGTGATCGCCGGGCGCCGGCCGGAGGTCGATTTCAGCTTCGCGGCGGCGTAGCCGTCACGTCGGCGCTTCGGTGCAGGGCGGGTAGTAGCACATCGGCGGCGGCATCGCCGGCGGCGGATCGGGCGGCGGCTGCGGCGCGAGCGACACGGTCGCCGCCGGCGCCGGTGCGCACATGATGACCGCGTCGTCGCCATAGCCTTCGGCGATGCCGCCCTGCGCCACCATCAGGTCGCGGATCGCGCGATCGGTCGTGTAGCGGTGATTGCCGTCGGGGCGGTTGTTGAAGACGCGATAGACGGGAATCGTGCCGGCCGGGCAGGCGCCGGCGGTGGGACCCGTCTGCGTCGGCAGCGCGATGAAAAAGGCGCTGTCCGTCTCCTTGATCATGAACGGGAACTTGGCGAGCGTGTCCGCGCATTCCTGCGGCGACCCCGAGAAGAAGTGCGAGTCCGCCGGCGGCGGGATCAGGATCCGGCACACCGGCGACACGCCCGCGCCGCCGCTCGCCGCGCTCGGGTGCACCTTGAACGCCTGCCCGGTGCGCGTCCAGCCGGCGATGCGACCGCTGTCGAGCGCGTCGATGTCGGGCGCGAGGGCGCTGATGAAGTAGTGATCGAGGCTCGCGTTGTAGAACTCGACGCTGGTCACCGGCGTCGCCGTGACGGCGATCGTGGCGTTGGCGAAATTCCTCGGCGCCGGCGTCACCGGCGCGCCGTTGCGGTTGATCGCCGTCGCGCCGTCGACGGGCAGCGGGGGAATGTTGAGCTGATCGACGAACCCGGCGTACTCGACCTTGCCGCCGGCGGTGGGCACGAAGCGATCGGGGATCGTGAAGTCCGGGACGATGCCGAGCGCCGCGAATCCGGCGGTGGCAACGAGCACGCTGCGGCTCGCGGTGTTCGACGGCAGGTTGGTGTTGAACGTGAGCTCCTTCTTCACGCCCGCGGCATTGGTGGTCTCGAGCTTCTGCCCGGACCACTGGTTCTCCCCGTTGCTTCCCGTCATCTCCCGCAGCATCACGTACTGCAGCGTGCCGTCCGCGTTGGAGTAGATCTCGACGATCCCGAACAGGTGGAAAGCGGCGTGCGCGGGCATGCGCGACCGCGGCAAGCAGCAAGCTCAAGGCAAGATTGCGAAGCGTCATGGTCGCGCCTCCGCGAGGGGCCCCCGCCGGGCCGTGGAACGAACGCCGTGGACCGGGCGCGGCATCCGCGCGTCCGGGTACGACGACAAACACGCGTGCCGCGCCGATTATTCCGGCGTCATGGGGCGGCGGGAAGCGCGATGTCGTAGGCGATGCGCCAGCGCCCCGCGGCGTCGCGCAGCCACAGGTGCGAATAGAACCCGTCGCTCGACTTGCCCGAGCGCGCGACCTCGCGGTAGCGTCCGTAGCTGATCGCGAGATCGCCGGAGTCGGCGACGCGGACATCGAGCGGCGTCCACACGATCCGGGCGGCGCGGTCGCGCATGGCCTTGGCCACCGCGACGCGACCCGCGACCGGCATCGCGCCGTCGCGATGCAGGCGCGCGTCGGGGGCGAGCAGGTCTGCGTACGTGCCCGCATCGACCGCGGCACCGGCGGTGGACAGCGTGCGCGCTTCGCGCGCCATCAGCGTCTTTCGCTGCGCCGCGCCGTCGGGCTTGCCGCGATACGCCGGACGCGGCGCGGCGCCCAGGGCGACGAAATCCGCCTGCCGCGGCGTCGCGATGCCCATGTCGAGCGCCACCTTCCACGCGCCCGAGGCGTCGCGCCGCCAGACCGAAAAGAAAACGCCGTGGCGCGTGGGGCCGTCCTTCGTCGTGTCGGTGAGCTTGAACGGACCGGTGGTGAAGCCCATGTCGAGGGACTTCGCGATGCCGGCCTGCGCGGGCTCCCATTCGAGCTTGAGCACCTTGGGATTGGGATTGGCCGGTCGTGCGGACCATGTCTCGACGAGGCGCACCGGCGCCGGCTCGAACGCGACGCCGTCGGCCGCGAAATTGGCGAGGAACGCGGCGCGGATTCCCTGCTCCAAGCCCATGCGCGCGAAGGCCAGTTCGGCGTCGACGAGCGAGCGCAGCGCCTGCTCCTCGGGGTCGGCTTCGTGGGCGCACGCGGGATCGGCCCAAAGGGGCGTGACGACGCACGCGGCGACGAACGCGATCGCGCCGGCGAACGCGCGCGGTGCGCGAAACGGAGAGACCTTCATGCGGGGCAGTATAATCACTTGTTTTCGCGCGGTGTCCATGCGCCCATTTGCCCGCGCGGCCGCGATGCTCGCCGCCGCGTTCCTCCTTTCGGCGGAGTCCCGCGCGCAGGCGCCGGCCGCGCCCGCCTCCCCGGCGCCGACGCCCCCCGCGGTGGCGGCCGCCGCGTGGCTTTTGCTCGATACGCTCTCCGGCCAGACGATCGCATCGGCGGCGGCGGACGAGCGGCGCGACCCCGCGTCGCTCACCAAGCTGATGACCGCGTATGTCGTGTTCGGCGCGCTCCGCGCCAAGACGATCGTGCCCTCGCAGATGGTCAACGTGTCGGAGAAGGCCTGGAAGGCCGAGGGCTCGCGCATGTTCATCGAGCCGCGCAAGGCGGTCTCGGTCGACGAGCTTTTGCGCGGCATGATCGTCCAGTCGGGCAACGACGCGTCGATCGCGCTCGCGGAGCTCGTCGCCGGCAGCGAGGCCGCGTTCGTCGAGAAAATGAACGCCGAGGCGGCGCGTCTCGGGCTCACGGGGACGCACTTCGTCAACGCGACCGGTCTCTCCGCCCCGCAGCACTATTCGAACGCGGCCGACCTCGCGAACCTCGTGTCGGCGCTGATCCGCGACTATCCGGAGTTCTACCCGATCTACAAGGAACGGGAATTCCGCTACAACAACATCACGCAGCCCAACCGCAACCGGCTGCTGTGGACCGATCCCTACGTCGACGGCGTCAAGACCGGCCACACCGACGCCGCCGGCTGGTGCCTGATCGCATCGGCCAAGCGCGGTGATCGCCGCCTCGTCGCCGTGGTGCTCGGCGCCCACTCGGACGGCGGTCGCGCGGCCGAGGCGCAGAAGCTCCTCAACTGGGGCTTCCAGGCGTTCGATACGGTCGCGCTCTACCAGTCGAGCAAGCCCGTATCGACGCTGCGCGTGTGGAAAGGCGCGCGCCCCGACGTGCCCGCAGGCTTCCTGGCCGACCGCTACCTGACGTTGCCCAAGGGCAAGGCGAGCGCGCTGGCACTGACGCTCGAGGCGCAGGAGCCGCTGATCGCGCCGGTGGCGAGCGGGCAGAAGGTGGGAATCGTCAAGGTCGCGCTCGAGGGCAAGCCGATGGCGGATTTTCCGCTGATCGCGCTGGAGGACGTTCCACCCGGCAGCTTCTTCGGCCGCGCGTGGGATACGGTCCGTCTGTGGTTCACCAAATAGAACGCTCGAAGGGGGTTCCCGTCATGCCGAATGCCGACCCGATCGTGTACCTGAACGGCACGTTCGTCCCGCTCGCCGATGCCAAGATCTCGGTGCTGGATCGCGGCTTCATCTACGGCGATGGCGTCTACGAGGTCATTCCCATCTACGCGCGCGCGCCGTTCCGCATGCCCCAGCACCTCAAGCGGCTGCAGTACAGCCTCGACGGCATCCGCCTGCCGAATCCGCACACGGGAGCGCAGTGGGAGAGCCTGATCCGCGACCTGGCGTCGCGGCAGCCGTTCGAGGACCAGGCGCTCTATCTGCAGGTGACGCGCGGCGTCGCGAAGCGCGACCATGCGTTCCCGCAGGGCGTGCCGCCGACGGTGTTCATGATGAGCAATCCGCTGTCGCTGCCGACGCCCGAGCAGGTCGAGAAGGGGGTCGCCGTCGTCACCGCCGAGGACAACCGCTGGCATCGCTGCGACCTCAAGACGACTTCGCTGCTCGGCAATGTGCTGATGCGCCAGGTCGCCGTCGACAACGGGGCGGTCGAGACGGTGATGTTCCGCGACGGCTTCCTGACCGAGGCGTCGGCGTCGAACGTGCTGATCGTCACGCTCGGCAAGGTGATCGCCCCGCCGAAGGACCATCTGATCCTTCCGGGCATCACGTACGACGCGACGCTCGACGTCGCGCGGGAGGCCGGCGTGCCGCTCGAGGTCCGCAAGGTCACGCGCGCCGAGGCGCTTCACGCCGACGAGATGTGGCTGTCCTCGTCGACCAAGGAAGTGCTGGCGATCACCCGCGTCGACGGCAAGCCCTTCGGTGCCGGCGTGCCGGGTCCGGTGTTCCGCGCGGTGTGGCAGGCGTTCCAGGCGAGCAAGCCGAAGGCTGCAGTCGCTGCCTGAGCTACTTCCCTCCGGCGAGCGGCCCGACGCCGCCGAAGTCACCCTGGTGGAACACGAGGCCGTTGCCGCGGGCGCGCTCGACGGTGACGACCTCGCCGATGAAAACCACGTGGTCGCCGGCGGCGTGACGGGCGTGCTGGCGGCATTCGAGCCACGCGATGCAGCCCTCGATCAGCGGTGCGTCCGACCACCCCAGCCGGTGCGCGACGCCCGCGAAGCGGTCGGCATGCGGGCGCGAGAAGCGCCGGGCGAGCTCGACCTGATCGGCGGCCAGCACGTTCACCGCGTAGCGCTCCGCGGACTCGAACGCGGCGAGGCTCGCCGAGCGCCGCGCGAGGCTCCACAGGATCAGCGGCGGGTCGAGCGACACCGAGTTGAAGGAATTCGCGGTGAAGCCGACGTAGCGCCCGGCGCCGGCGCGCGTGCAGACGATCGTCACCCCGGTCGCGAACTGTGCGAGCGCGTCGCGGAACTGCCGCTCGCTGAAGGCGGGCTCGCTGTCGCCAGCCTTGCTGCCGGATGCCGTCATGGAAGAGCGATGCGTTGCGCGTGCGGGGGTCGGCGGATGGTAGGAGGGGCGAAGCGCGGTGTCAAAGCTCGTCCCGCGCGGGTCTTGCTACACTTTTGACCGGAATCGACCCCGGAGACCCGACGTCCATGGCCTCGCTGCCGGTACCGCCCGCAAACCGCAACGACAAGTCGGCCGCGCCGCTTGCGCGCCTCGTGGAGCGACGCTACGGCGGCCGGAACATTCCGCTGGCGCTGGTCCTGCCCGACGGCGCGCGCGTCGAGCTGTCCGACGCCCCGGAGGCCGATGTCATCGCGCGCTCGTGGCGCGGCGTCAGGACGCTGGCCGCGCCGGCGCTCGGGCTGCTCGCCCGGGCCTACGTGCACGACGACCTCGATTTCACGGGCTCGGCGCGACGGATCCTGTCGATCGCCGACGCGATGGTGGGCGACGTGTCGCACGGCCGCGACCCGCTGCGGGCGAAGTTCCGCCACTTCCTGCACCAGCGCCGCGCCAACCGCAGGAACATCCAGCACCACTACGACGTCTCCAACGCGTTCTACCGGCTGTGGCTCGACGAGCGCATGGTCTACTCGTGCGCGTACTTCCACCACGCCGACGATTCGCTCGACGTGGCGCAGGCGCAGAAGCTCGACCACATCTGCCGCAAGCTGCGGCTGGCGCCGGGCGAGCGTTTCCTGGACATCGGCTGCGGCTGGGGGGGCCTGATCCTCTGGGCGGCGGAGAACTACGGCGTGGACGCCACCGGCATCACGCTGTCGCGCAACCAGTTCGACCACGTGACCGCCGCGATCAAGGCACGCGGGCTCGAGGGGCGCGTGCGCGTCGAGCTGCGCGACTATCTCGACCTGCCCGAGGATGCGCAGTTCGACAAAGTCGCGAGCGTCGGCATGTTCGAGCACGTCGGCACCCGCAACTACCCGCGGTACTTCGGGAAGATCTATCGTGTCCTCAAGCCGGGCGGGATGGTGCTCAACCACGGCATCACGCACAACACGCTCGCCGCGGACAGCCTCGGCAGCGGCATCGGCGATTTCGTCGAGGAATACGTATTCCCCGGCGGCGAGCTCACGCACGTGTCGCGCGTGATCCAGGGACTTGCCGCCGAAGGCCTCGAGCTGGTCGACGCCGAGGCGCTGCGCGAGCACTACGCGAAGACGCTGTGGCACTGGGTCGAGCGGCTCGAAGGCAACGCGGACGCGGCGCGCGCCGAGGTCGGCGAGGAGCGCTACCGCGTGTGGCGCATCTACATGGCGGGCTCCGCGCATGCGTTCGACCGCGGCTGGCTTTCACTCTGGCAGCTCCTGGCGGGCAAGCCGCAGGCCGACGGCGTCCTGCCGCATCCCCTCACGCGCGAGTACATGTACGCCCGCTAGCGGGGGGCGCCGCGCGCATCCGCCGCGTCCGCCTTGCAGTGCATCGGGTGATGCGCCGGTCTGCGCCGCGCCTGAGGCGGGGGCTGCGCATCCACGGCATGCGGGGTGGCATCTGACGCAGGCAATCCGCCGCGCGGCCGGACCGGTTGCGCCATGCCCATGCCGCCCGCATATTCTCGTCCATCGTCGCCGCGCAATCGCGTGCGGCCGGAGCGCTGCCATGACCCCCCCGACACCCGATCCGTCCTCCTCGCAACCGTCCGCGCTCGAATTCCCCTGCGCGTTCCCGATCAAGATCATGGGGCGCACACAGCAGGGCTTCGCGCAGGCGGTGGTCGACGTCGTGCAGAGGCACGCCCCCGACTTCGACCCCGCCGCGCTCGAGATGCGCGCATCCAAGGCGGGCAACTGGCTTTCGGTCACCGCCACGGTCAACGCCACCTCGCGCGAGCAGCTCGACAACCTCTACCGCGAGCTCGTTGCGCACCCGATGGTGAAGATGGTGCTGTGACGGCCTCGCGACGGTTGACGTCCGGCACTTTCTACAGCAATATCATCGCCGTATCCTTCCGGAAGGAAACCGCGCCGTGAATGCGGTCGAAGCGCCGGCCCCCGATCGGGTCCAGGACGCCGCCATCCTGAGCCGCGCCACCGTGCGCGCCGCGCGGCTGCTGGGCCTGTCGCAGCGGGCGCTGGCCGGCGTGCTGGGCATCTCCGAGGCGACCGCGTCGCGGCTTTGCGCCGGCAAGTACGTCCTGTCGCGCGCGCACGCCAAGGAGTGGGAGCTCGCGGTGCTGCTGGTGCGCCTGTTCCGCTCGCTCGACGCGCTGTGGGGCCACGGCGACGCCGCGCGCGCATGGCTCGCCGCCGAGAACACCGCGCTGGGCGCGGCGCCGGCGGCGCTGCTGCCCTCGGTCGCGGGACTGGTCCGTGTCGTCACGTACCTGGACAACGCGCGCGGTCGCCTCTGAGGCGGCCGGCGCCCGCTTCGACCTCTGGCGCGCCGTCGAGGCGCAGCACGTCGCCGCGACGATGGCCCTCGTCGATTCGCTCGACGAGCAGCAGGCGCTCGAGCGCATCCTCGACGAGGCCAAGCCGCCGGTGCCTGCCGACGCGCGCCGCCTGCACTGGCTGCTGTTCACGCCGTTCCGCTACCCGCCGCCCCCGCGCGGCTCGCGCTTTCGCGGGCCGAACGATGCCGGCGTGTTCTACGGCGCCGACGAGATCCGTACCGCCTGCGCCGAGCTCGGCTACTGGCGCTGGCGCCACCTCGCCGAGTCGCCCGCGCTGGCGGCGATGCCGGTGAAGCCGCAGACGGTCTTCCGCGCGGCCGTTGCGACGCCGGCCGTCGACCTGCGCCGGCGGCCCTTCGAAGCGTCGCGCGCGCAGTGGGGCGATCCGGACGACTACGGCGCGTGCCAGGCCTTCGCGCGCGCGGCGCGGGATGGCGGCGTCGGCGCGATCCGCTATGCGTCGGTGCGGGATCCGGCGCACGCCGGCTGCGCCGCCGTGCTGACGCCGCAGGCCTTCGCGCGCGCCACCTCGCTCGAGCAGCAGACGTGGATGCTGTCGGTGACGCGCGATCGCGTCGCCTGGCAGCGGACCGGCGCGACCCGCAGCCAGGCGCACGAATTCGAGGCGGCATCGTGGACGCCACCGGCGAAGTCCTCCCGGACCCGGCACTGAGCGCGCCCCCGTTCGCGGTCCGCACGCTCGGCCGTCGGGACTATGCCTGCACGTGGCGAGCGATGCAGGCGTTCACTGCGGCGCGGGGCACGGATACCGCCGACGAGCTCTGGCTGACCGAGCATCCGCCGATCTACACGCTCGGCCTCGCGGGACGGCCCGCGCACGTGCTGCGCGACACGGCCATCCCGATCGCCAAGGTCGACCGCGGCGGACAGGTCACCTATCACGGCCCGGGGCAACTGGTGCTCTACGTGCTGCTCGACCTGCGCCGCGCGCGTCTGGGCGTTCGGGACATGGTCCGGCGCCTCGAGGCCGCGGTGGTAGACTGGCTTGAATCGCTTGGCATTTCCGCCTACGGCAAGCCGGCGGCGCCGGGGGTCTACGTGACCTGGCGCGGCGACGAGGCGAAGATCGCCGCCCTGGGGCTCAAGGTGCGCCACGGCTGCACGTATCACGGGCTCGCGGTCAACGTCGCCATGGATCTCGCGCCGTTCGCCGACATCGACCCCTGCGGCTATCCCGGGCTGGCCGTGACGCAACTCGCCGACCTCGGCGTGGCGCAGACGGTCGACGACGCTGGCCGGGCGCTGGCGCCGCGCGTGGCCGCGTATCTCGCGCGGCGCTGAAACGGGATCGCCACGACATGGACCGCGACCTTCCGACCCCCGACAACGCCGCCGGTGTCAAGCACAAGGGCGACGCCAAGACGGCCCGCATCCCGATCAAGGTCGCCGCCGCCGAGACGCTGCGCAAGCCCGAATGGATCCGCGTGCGCGCGCCGTCGTCGCAGCGCTTCCACGAGATCAAGAAGATCCTGCGCGAGCGCAACCTGCACTCGGTGTGCGAGGAGGCGTCGTGCCCCAACATCGGCGAGTGCTTCGGCAAGGGCACCGCGACGTTCATGATCATGGGCGACATCTGCACCCGGCGTTGTCCCTTCTGCGACGTCGGCCACGGCCGGCCGCTGCCGCTCGACGCGACCGAACCGGCCAACCTCGCCGACGCGATCGCCGCGCTCGCGCTGCGCTACGTCGTCATCACGAGCGTCGACCGCGACGACCTGCGCGACGGCGGTGCGCAGCATTTCGTCGACTGCATCCGCGCGGTGCGCGAGCGCTCGCCGGCGACGCAGATCGAGGTGCTGGTGCCCGACTTCCGCGGCCGCATGGACCGCGCCCTCGACATCCTCGCCGGCCGCGCCGCCGGACGTCATGAACCACAACCTCGAGACGGTGCCGCGGCTTTACCGGCAGGCGCGGCCCGGCTCCGATTACGCGCATTCGCTCAGGCTGCTGCAGGAATTCAAGCGCCGCTTCCCGGCGATTCCCACCAAGTCCGGACTGATGGTGGGGCTGGGCGAGACCGACGACGAAATCCTCGCGACGATGCGCGACATGCGCGGCCACGACATCGAGATGCTGACGATCGGCCAGTACCTGCAGCCGTCGAAAGGCCACCTCCCGGTGCTGCGCTACGTGCATCCCGAGACGTTCGCGCGGTTCGAGCGCGAAGCGCATGCGCTGGGCTTCCGCCACGCGGCCGTCGGCGCGCTGGTGCGCTCGTCGTACCACGCCGACCGGCAGGCCGGCGGGGTGTTGGCAACGCCCTGACCGGCCCCGCGGCCTGACCGCGCCTGGCAGGCATGGCAGGCATGGCAGGCCGGCCCGCCTTTGCCGGCCGGCCGTTCGCGGCCGGCCGCCCCGGAAAGGCCCGGTCCGGCAGGCGTGTCAAGTAAGCAACCACTCACACACGGAGTTTTTCCATGGTCGCCGGCACGCGGCAACCGGCCCCGGCGGCGCGGCACGCGAGGTGTCGGGCCGGAGGCGGCTTGCACTCTTGCAGGTTCTATGAAAAAATGAGAACCATTCGCATTATCGTTAGTGTTTCCGAACCCCCGACGATGTACATCTGCATCTGCAACGCGATCACCGACCGCGACATCGCGAAGGCCGCCGAGTGCGGCGCGCGCTCGTCGGAAGACCTGGCGCGCGAGCTCGGCGTCGGTCTCGGTTGCGGGCGCTGCACGTCCTGCGCAAAATCGATCCTCGTGGAAACCGTCTCGCGTCTGGCCTGCGGGTCGACCGGGACTGCCGCTGCATAACCGGTTCCCCGGGGGCTTCAATGAAGGGCGACAGGAAGGTCATCGCGCGTCTGAATGCCGTGCTCACCAACGAGCTGACGGCGATCAACCAGTACTTCGTCCATGCGAAGATGTTCGATCACTGGGGCTTTTCGCGGCTCGGCGAGTACGAGCGCAAGGAATCGATCGACGAGATGAAGCATGCGGATGCGCTGATCGAGCGCACCCTGTTCCTCGAAGGCCTGCCGAACCTCCAGGACCTGCACAAGCTGCTCGTCGGCGAGGACGTCAAGGAAGCGCTCGCCTGCGACCTCAAGCTCGAGCTCGCCGCGCATCCCGCGCTGAAGTCGGCGATCGCCGACTGCGAAGCGGCGGGCGACTACGTCTCGCGCGATCTGTTCCGGCGCATCCTCGACTCGGAAGAGGAGCACATCGACTGGCTCGAGACGCAGCTCGAGCTCATCGACAAGGTCGGGCTGCAGAACTACCAGCAATCGCAGATGGGCGGCCACGGGTCTTGATGGGCGGCACCATGGATCGCGACCCGGGCCCGCCGTCCGCCGCGGCGGCGGGGTTCCCCGACGCGGCGGCGGCCGATGCGCCTCGCGTCGTCACCAGCGACGCGCTCCTGCGCGGCGAGTCGCAGCTTGCGATCCTGCACGACCGCACCGTCTATTTCCTGCGCAAGACGCGTTTCGGGAAGCTCATCCTGACGAAATAACCGTTGGCCGTCACGGCGCCGCGGGCGGCGGCGCGTCCGTGGGCCACAGCAGCCACATCCTTCCGTCCTGCCGCATCCGGCCCGCCTGGCGCCCGGCGGCGTCGCCGAACCCCCAGAAGAAATCCGCGCGCACGGCGCCGCGGATCGCGCCACCCGTATCCTGCGCGAGCACGAGCCGGTCGAGCGGCTGCGCGGACAGCGGATACGTGGTCGCCAGGAAGACCGGCGCGCCCAGGGGGATGGCCCGCGGGTCGACGGCGATCGTCCGCTGCGCGAGCAGCGGGACGCCCAGCGCGCCGATCGGACCGTCGATCCTCGCCTCCAGCGTGCCGGGCGCCGGCGCGGGGACTTCGCGGAAGAACACGTAGCTCGGGTTCTCGTCGAGCAGCGCGGGCAGCTCGGCGGGATGCGCGCGGCCCCAGGCCTCGATCGACTGCTTCGAGGCCTGCGTCGAGCGTCATCTCGCCGCGGTCGATGAGCGCGCGGGCGATCGAGCGGAACGGATGCCCGTTCTGGTCGGCGTAGCCCACCCGCATCGCGGAGCCATCGGGGAGCGCGATGCGGCCCGAGCCCTGGATCTGCAGGAAGAACGCGTCGATCGGCTCGGCGACGTAGGCGAGGACCTTGTCCGCCAGCGGCGCCTTGCCGCGCTCGATGTCGGCGCGCGCCCAGTACGGCACGACGCGCCGGCCCTCGACGCGGCCGCGCACGCGCTTGTTCTTGAGCTCGGGGTAGAGCTCGCCGAGGTCGACCGTGAGGAGGTCGTCGGGCACGCCGTAGATGGGCACCGTGTACGCGCTGGTGCGCGCCCGGGCGCCCGCGAGCTGCGGCTCGTAATAGCCGGTGACGAGTCCCGTGTCGCTGCCGCCGGCGGCGCTTACGCGATACGCACTGAAATGTCCTTCGAAGAACTGCCGCACAGCGCGGCGATCGTCGCCGTCGACCGCTGCCGCGGCGTCGCAGGGTGCCTGCCAGATCGCCTTCGTCTTCGTACGGGCGGCGAGCGCGCGGCAGCCGATGGCGAAAGCGGGCCACGCGGCGGCGAGGTCGTCGTCGTTCCACCCCGGCAGCGCCGCGAACGGCACGGGCGTGTAGAGTGCGCCGGACACGGCCGGCGGCGGCGCGGCGGCGCGGGCGGCGCCACCTGGCAGGCGGCGAGCGCCGTCGCGGCGATCACAAGGAGCAAACGACAAGGCGGGCGCACGATGGTCTGGATCTATCTCGAGGCAGCGATCGCGCTGCTGGTGGCCGTGGGCATCGTCGTGTGGACGCTGGGCGCGCGGCGCAAATCCGACGCGGCGCCGCCCCCCGACGAGGATTCGCGGTGATGCGCGGTGGCGCGGCCGCAGGTCAATGCAGCGTGCGCGGCACCGACAGCGTGAAGGCGGGAATCGGCGCCTCGAACGTCGTGCCGTCCTCGCCGACCATCTGGTAGCTGCCTTTCATCGTTCCCACCGGCGTGGGAATGCTCGCGCCGCTCGTGTATTCGAACGTCTCGCCGGGCTTCAGCACGGGCTGCTGACCGACGACGCCGAGGCCCTTCACTTCCTGCACCCGATGGTCGCCGTCGGTGATGTACCAGTGGCGGCTGATCAGCTGCGCCGAGGTGTCGCCGTTGTTGGTGACCTTGATCGTGTACGAGAACACGTATTGGCTCTTCGACGGATCGGACTGCTCGGCGAGGTAGGTCGCCTTCGTCACCACCGTGATTTCGTGTCGTCTCGACTCCGCCATCGGGATCGCGCCGCACGGCGCATTTTCTGCGATTATAGTCGCATGCACGACCCGGGACGCCGCCGATGAACCGCCGCTGCCGCATCGCGCCGTCGCTGCTGTCCGCCGATTTCGCGCGGCTCGGCGAGGAGGTGCGCGCGGTGATCGCCGCCGGCGCGGATCTCGTGCATTTCGACGTGATGGACAACCATTACGTTCCCAACCTGACCGTCGGACCGCTGGTTTGCGAAGCGATCAGGCCCTACGCCACGGTGCCGATCGACGTGCACCTGATGGTGAAGCCGGTCGATCGCATCGTGCCGGATTTCGCGCGGGCCGGCGCGTCGATCATCAGCTTTCATCCGGAAGCCGCCGAGCATGTCGATCGCACGATCGGGCTCATCCACGAGCGAAGGCTGCAAGGCGGGCCTCGTGCTCAATCCCGCGACGCCGCTCGACTGGCTGATGCACGTGATCGACAAGCTCGACCTCGTGCTGATCATGTCGGTGAATCCGGGATTCGGCGGCCAGTCGTTCATCCCGCATGCGCTCGAGAAATTGCGGGCGGCGCGCAAGCTGATCGACACGGCGACGCAGCGCAACGGCCGCGAGATCCTGCTCGAAGTCGACGGCGGCGTGAAGGTCGACAATATCGCCGCGATCGCCGCAGCGGGCGCCGACACGTTCGTCGCCGGCAGCGCGATCTTCGGCAAGCCCGGGTACGAGGCCACGATCGCCGCGATGCGCGCCGAGATCGCGCGGGCGGACTGACGCGCGGCCGGCGCAGTCCAGAGGAGCGCGCCGCCGCGTCCGCGACCCCCGCGTCCGCCACCGCCGGCGCAGGCCGGAAATGCTAGAATTACCGCCACTCCCATGAACCACGACGCATCCGACTCTCTCCGTCCGCGCGCACAGGCGTGGCGCTGGCGCATCGGCACCTGGCGCGGCTGAGCCCGCCCCCGATGCGCCCCGGCGTCGCGCGCGAACCAAGCGGCGCCTCGCAACAGAGTCGAGAGGACGTCGCGTCATGATCACCGAAGCCGAATTCGCCGCGCTCGCAGCGCAGGGTTTCAATCGCATCCCGCTCGTGCTCGAGTCGTTCGCCGACCTCGACACGCCGCTGTCGCTCTACCTCAAGCTCGCCAACCAGCGCTACACGTTCCTGCTCGAATCGGTCGTCGGCGGCGAGCGCTTCGGGCGCTACTCGTTCATCGGCCTGCCGGCGCGCGTGCGCATCCGCGTGCGCGGCACGCAGGTCGAGGTCGAGGACAGCGGCGGCGTCGTCGAGCGTTTCGACGGTGATCCGCTGCAGTTCCTGCGCGCGTTCATGCAGCGCTTCCGCGCGGCGCCGCGGCCGGGGTTGCCGCGCTTCTGCGGCGGGCTCGCCGGGTACTTCGGCTACGACACGGTGCGCCACATCGAGATGCGTCTCGCCGGCCATGCGCCGGCCCGCGCCGGGGGGCTCGACGACCTGCCGGACATGCTGCTGCTGCTCACCGACGAGCTCGCGGTGATCGACAACCTCTCCGGCAAGATCTACCTGATCGTCTACGCCGACCCTGCCGAGCCGAATGCGTACCTGGCTGCGCACGACCGCCTGCAAACGCTGCGGGGGAAGCTGCGCGCGCCGGTGTCGATTCCTTACCAGACGGCCGGCACCGTCACGCAGGCGGAAAGCGAAACGGGCGCGGAGGCGTTCCAGTCGGCGGTGCGGCGCGCGAAGGAGTACATCGCCGCCGGCGACGTCATGCAGGTCGTGCTGTCGCAGCGCCTGCGGCTTCCGTTCTCCGATTCACCGCTGTCGCTGTATCGCGCGCTGCGCTCGGTCAATCCGTCGCCGTACATGTTCTACTACGACTTCGGGGATTTCCACGTCGTCGGCGCGTCACCGGAGATCCTCGTGCGCAAGGAAGGCGCCACGGTGACGCTGCGCCCGATCGCCGGGACGCGTCCGCGCGGCCCGACGCGCGACGCGGACGAGCGCCTCGCCTCGGAGCTGGCGGCCGATCCGAAGGAGATCGCCGAGCACGTGATGCTGCTCGACCTCGGGCGCAACGACGTCGGGCGCGTCGCGCGGATCGGCGGCGTGCGCGTGACCGAGCAGATGGCGATCGAGCGCTATTCGCACGTGATGCACATCGTGTCGAACGTCGAAGGCATCCTGAAGCCGGACCTGTCGTCGTTCGACGTGCTCGCAGCGACTTTCCCCGCGGGCACGGTGAGCGGCGCGCCGAAAGTGCGCGCGATGGAGATCATCGACGAGCTCGAGCCCACGCGTCGGGGCGTCTACGCCGGCGCGGTCGGCTACATCAGCTTCCAGGACGACATGGATACGGCGATCGCGATCCGCACGGCGGTCGTGAAGGACGGCATGCTGTACGTGCAGGCGGGCGCCGGCATCGTTCACGATTCGGTGCCGGAAACCGAATGGCAGGAAACGCAGAACAAGGCCCGCGCCGTGCTGCGCGCGGCCGAGATGGTGCAGCTGGGGCTCGACGCCGCGGGCTGAGAATCGCCGCGGGAACATGCGGTGCGCCGGCGCTGTCGGACTGCGGCTGACAGACCTCGCTTTCGTCGCGCGGTAGAGTCCGCACTCGAAAGGGCATCCCCATGCAAAAGATCAACATCGAGCGCCGCGGCGCGCTCGGTTCGCAGGGCACGCTGCCGGGTTTCCCTGCAGCGGAGGAAGAGCAGGGACGCAGCGCGCGTCGGCGCGCGCTCGTCGATCGTGCGCGGGCGCAACGCGCCTGCGCGCCGATGGGCACGCTCGCGTCGATCGTGGTGTCGCGCGAGGCGCGAAACGACGAGCGACGCGTGTGGTACGTCGTCGACCCCGATCCGCAGATGGCCGCGCACTATGCGATGCACGGCATCACGCTCGAGCCCGGCTGCAAGGTGCTGGTCGATGCGGAGGCGCTGCGTCCGGTCGCGCTGGTCGAGATCGACCCCGCCGACGCCGCGCGCGTGGCCGACGCGTCGACGCCCTGCGGATTCAATCCGTACTGGGACCTCCCGCCGACGTGATGCATGCCGTGGAACAGACCCAGCTCGCGACCGGGCGCGACGAAGGCTTCACCCAGCGGGTGAGGATCGGCTACACCGTCGAACTCGCCTACCAGGTCGAAAGCCCGGCCGAGTTCATCTTCAACGTTCACGCCGCCCGCACGGCGCAGCAGCGGGTCGTCGCCGAGTCGTTCGCCGTCACGCCGCAGCTCCCGGTGACGATCGAGGACGACGAGGCGAACGGCAACCGCCTGGCCCGCTTTTCGGCGCTGCCGGGCGCGCTCGGGGTGCGCTACGCGGGCACCGTCGAGATCGCGCAGTACCTGATCGAGCGCGACAAGGTCCGCGCCGCGCCGCTCGCCGACGTTCCGGCGGGCGCGCTGCGCTTCATGCTGCCGAGCCGTTACTGCCAGGTCGATCGCGTCCAGGCGCTCGCCTGGCAGGAATTCGGCCATCTCGCGCCGGGTTGCGCGCAGGTCGACGCCGTCTGCGAATGGGTGCGCGCGCGCACGCGCTTCCAGCCGGGAACTTCCGGCATCAACACGTCGGCGCTGGAAACGCTCGAGCACGGTGCGGGCGTGTGCCGGGATTTCGCGCACCTGACGATTGCGCTCTTGCGCGCGCTCAACTATCCGGCACGCTTCGTCACCGGCGTCGACTACGGCGCAGCAGCCGAGCTCGGGCCGCCGGACTTCCACGCCTACGTCGAGGTCTACCTCGGCGATCGCTGGTACCTGTTCGATCCGACCGACATCTCGCCGGTCACCGGGCTGCTGCGGATCGGTGTAGGCCGCGATGCCGCCGACGTCTCGTTCGCCACGATGTTCGGCACGGTTCGTTCCGGGATTCCCCGGGTTGCATTCGCCGCGGCGGAAGATCCCGCGGCAGGCATCGTGCGCCCGGCGCCGACGACGCTCGCGGTCTCGACCGCGGTCGAGTAGCGGTCCGCCTGCGCTTCGCCGCAGGAACGCCCCGAACCTGTAGGACGCCGGGCGACAGGCGACCGTCACCCGCCGCCGACGACCGATTCATCCCGGCGCCGACTCTCCCGTCAGGCCGCAGTCTCCACAATGACGTCGTGTCTGCCGCTCGACCCGAGCGGCGCGGCGCACGGCGAGAGGAGCGATCCATGAGCAAGCAGCAGGTGTACGGCGAAGGCAACTACGAGGCGTCGCGCGCCTACAACGACGCGACGAAGCGATTCGCCGAGTCCGGCAAGGTCGACAAGGCGGCGCACGACGCTGCGCCCGCGTCGGATGCCGAGGCGCTCCAGCTCGCTGCCGCCGAAGCGGAAGGGAAGCGCCGGGCAAAGGAAGAGGATCCGATCCTCACGCGCAAGGCGCGCAAGGCGCCGGAGGCCGGCGACAAGGACGCTGAGCGGCGGGATGACCGCGACGTGTACGGCTCGCCCGGGGACGCCCCCGAAGAAACGCGCACCCCCCGACCCGGAGAGGAGCGCTGATCATGGGCATTCGCCACGCTGCCACGATCCCGGACGCCGCCCGCGGGGTAGTCGTGCCCACGGTGCCGGCGCGGATTCCCGTATTGCACGCCGAGGACCTTCCCGGCGATGACGACTGGGCGGTGCTGACCGCGCTGCGGGTCGACGCCGGGGACACCTTCGAACACGAATTGCAGTACGACCGCTACGGGTCGCTGAGGCTCGCGACCACGGCGTTCGAATGAACCGCCCGCGCGGAGCAGCCGGAGACTCGTTCACCCAAAAGAGGAGGTTGTCATGCTTCACTACGCATTGGTGTTCTTCGTCGTCGCCGTCATCGCGGCGATATTCGGCTTCACCGGCATCGCGGTCGGGGCGGCCGAGATCGCCAAGATCCTGTTCTTCATCTTCCTGATTCTCTTCGTCGTCTCGCTCGTGGCCGGCCTGTTGCGCCGCGGCCCGTAGCGAAGCGCGCAGTAACCGTCCGGATCGCTCCTCCCTGCGGTCCGGCCCGGGAGAACGCCCCGCCACCGCCCGGCGGGGCGTTTTCGTTTCCCGCCGCCCGCCTCGCGCCGGATTGACGCGCGGCGCCGGCCCGCGGTACCGTTGCCGCGTGGCCCCGATCCGGATCCCCCCCGCCTTCCCGCCCTCGCCCGCCCGGCGATGGCGCCGCCGTTCCCGCTGATTCCCCTGGCTGCCCGGCCGCCGCGCCGGGCCCCTGCCGGAGGCGCCCGCGCATGGCCCGCGCCCTCCGCGACTCGTCCTGACACGGGAACCCCATGCTGCTGATGATCGACAACTACGACAGCTTTACCTACAACCTCGTCCAGTACCTGGGCGAGCTCGGCGCCGACGTGCGCGTCGTGCGCAACGACGCGATCGACCTCGACGAAGTCGCGGCGCTGGGGCCGGAAAAGATCGTGATCTCGCCCGGTCCGTGCACGCCGGCGGAGGCGGGAATCTCGGTGCCGCTGATCCGCCGTTTCGCCGGCGAAATCCCGATCCTGGGGGTTTGCCTCGGGCACCAGTCGATCGGCCAGGCGTTCGGCGGCACGATCGTGCGCGCGCGGCGCGTGATGCACGGCAAGCTGTCGCCGGTGATCCACGACGGCACCGGCGTGTTTGCGGGCTTGCCGTCGCCGTTTCACGCGACGCGCTACCATTCGCTCGCCATCGAGCAGGATTCGCTGCCCCCGGCGCTCGCCGTCAACGCGACGACCGACGACGGCGAGATCATGGGCGTGCGCCACCGCGAGCTGCCCGTGTTCGGCGTGCAGTTCCATCCGGAGGCGATCCTGACCGAGCACGGGAAGCGGCTGCTCGCCAACTTCCTCGACGGCACCGCGCATTGAGCTAGGCACCATGGCCATCACGCTGCAGGACGCGCTCCAGCGCACGATCGAGCACCGCGAGATCTTCCACGACGAGATGCTGTCGCTGATGCGGCGGATCATGAGCGGCGAGGTGTCGCCGGTGATGATCGCGGCGCTCACCGTCGGCCTGCGCGTCAAGAAGGAGACGATCGGCGAGATCGCGGCGGCCGCGCAGGTCATGCGCGAGTTCGCGACCAAGGTGGACGTGCCCGACCGCGAGCGACTGGTCGACATCGTCGGCACCGGCGGCGACGCGTCGCACACGTTCAACATCTCGACGGCGTCGATGTTCGTCGCCGCCGCCGCGGGCGCGCGCGTGGCCAAGCACGGCAACCGGTCGGTGTCGTCGAAGTCCGGCAGCGCCGACGTGCTGGAGGCGCTCGGCGCCAACATCATGCTGCCGCCGGCGCAGGTCGCGCAATGCATCGCGGAATGCGGCGTCGGCTTCATGTTCGCGCCGAACCATCATAGCGCGATGAAGCATGCCGGGCCGGTGCGGCGCGAGCTCGGCGTGCGCACGATCTTCAACATCCTCGGCCCGCTGACCAATCCCGCGGGCGCGCCGAACCAGCTGATCGGGGTCTTCCACCCGGATCTCGTCGGCATCCACGTGCGCGTGCTCGAGCGCCTCGGCGCGAATCACGTGCTGGTCGTCTACGGCCTGGACGGCATGGACGAGGTCTCGCTGGGCGCGGCGACGATGGTGGGCGAGCTCAAGGACGGCAAGGTCCTGGAATACGAGATCCATCCCGAGGACTTCGGCCTGTCGATGAAGTCGAACCGCGGCCTCAAGGTCAAGGATGCGGCCGAGTCGAGGCAGATGCTGCAAGAAGCGCTGTCGGGCGTCGACGGCACGCCGCGCGAGATCACCGTGCTGAACGCCGGCACGGCGCTTTACACGGCCGGCGTCGCCGACTCCATCGCCGACGGCATCCTGCGTGCGCGTGCCGCCATGGCGAGCGGCGAGGCGAAGCGCAAGCTGGACCAGTTCGTCGCGCTGACTCAGAAGCTCGCGCCGAAGAGCGTCGGATCGTCGTGAGCACCGCCGGGCCGCCCCAAGGTGCGAACTGCTCCCCTCGGGACACGCGCCGCGTCAGCGGCAAGCGTGGGGGCCGTCATCCGCACCGCCGGCCGCCCCAAGGTGCGAACTGCTCCCCCTCGGGGGACAGCGCCGCCGCGTCAGCGGCAAGCGTGGGGGCCGTCATCCGCACCGCCGGGCCGCCCCAAGGTGCGAACTGCTCCCCCTCCGGGGGCAGCGCCGCCGCGTCAGCGGCAAGCGTGGGGGCCGTATGACCCAAGGCGACATCCTCGCGAGGATCATGACCGCGAAGGCGGAGGAGGTGATCGCGGCGCAGGTCGCGCGGCCGTTCGCCGCCGTCGACAGCCGAGGCGCGGATCACGCCGCCGCCGCGCGGCTTCGCGGCGGCGCTGCGGCAGAAGATCGCCGCCGGCAGGCCGGCGGTGATCGCCGAGATCAAACGCGCGAGCCCGAGCAAGGGCGTGCTCCGCGATGCGTTCGACCCGGCGGCGATCGCGGCGTCGTACGAGCGGGCGGGCGCCGCGTGCCTGTCCGTGCTCACCGACAAGCCGTTCTTCCAGGGCGCGGCGGAATTTCTCGTCGAGGCGCGGCTCGCCTGCGCGCTGCCGGCGCTGCGCAAGGAGTTCATCATCGACGAGTACCAGGTCGCGGAATCGCGCGCGCTCGGCGCCGACGCCATCCTGCTGATCGTCGCGGCGCTCGACGATGCCCGGATGGCCGCGCTCGAAGCCTGCGCGCGCGACTACCGGATGGACGTGCTGGTGGAGGTGCACGACGAGCGCGGAGCTCGAGCGCGCGCTCCGCCTCGCCACGCCGCTCATCGGAATCAACAACCGCAACCTGCGCGACTTCAGCGTCTCGCTGCACACCACGCTCTCGCTCTTGCCGAAGGTCCCGGCCGGGCGGATCGTCGTCACCGAAAGCGGCATCGTCGCGCAGCGCGACGTCGCCCAGATGCAGCGTCACGGCGTCCATGCGTTCCTGGTCGGCGAGGCGTTCATGCGTGCGCCCGATCCGGGCGCGGCGCTCACCGCGCTGTTCGGCTGACGGCGCGGCGCATGTCGGCGATCGCGCTCGAACACGTCGGCAAGCACTGGGCGACCGCCGGCGGCAGGGTCGACGCCGTCGAGGACCTGACCTTCGACTTCGCGCCCGGTACGCTCAACGTGCTGCTCGGGCCGTCGGGCTGCGGAAAGTCGACGACGCTGCGCCTGATCGCGGGACTGGAATCGGCCGACGCGGGAACGATCCGCATCGACGGGCGCGACGTCACGTCGCTGCCGCCGGCGGCGCGCAACATCGCGATGGTGTTCCAGAGCTATGCGCTGTTTCCTCATCTCACGGTGGCCGACAACATCACGTTCGGCCTCGCGGTGCGCAAGGTGGCGGCGGCGGACGTCGCGGCGCGGCTCGCCCGCGTGGCCGACATGCTCGGGCTCACCCCGCTGCTCGACCGCAAGCCCGCGCAGCTGTCCGGCGGGCAGCAGCAGCGCGTCGCGCTCGGCCGCGCGGTGATCGCGCAGGCGCCGGTGTGCCTGATGGACGAGCCGCTGTCGAACCTGGACGCGCAGCTGCGCGCCGAGATGCGGCAGGAGCTGCGGGCGCTGCAGCGCAAGCTCGGGATCACGATGGTGTACGTCACCCACGACCAGGTCGAGGCGATGTCGATGGCGGACCGCGTCGTGCTCCTGAACAAGGGACGGACCGAGCAGAACGGAACACCGGTCGAGCTGTACGACACGCCGGCCAACACGTTCGTCGCGCGCTTCATCGGCACGCCGCCGATGAACCTGATGCAGCTCGCGGCGGGTCCCGACGGGGCGGTCATCGCGGGCACCGACGGCCCGGCCGTGCTGCCGGCCGACCATCGCGCCGGCATGCTCGGCGTGCGCCCCGAGCACATCGAGCTCGCCTTCGAGCGCGGCACCCGCGCCCGCGTCGAGAGCGTCGAGTACCTCGGCGGCGATTCGCTGGTGGCGTGCCGCATCGGCAGCGAGCGGATCGCCGTGCGCGCACCCGGCAGCGTCGGGCTGTCGCCGGGGGACACGGCCTGGCTTTACTGGCGGCCCTCGGCGCAGCAGTACTTCGACGCCAGCGGTGTCCGCGCAACGGTGCCCGAGCCGCGCTCGCCCGCGACGATGTTCGCGTAACATTCGCAGACTTTTCCTGGAGGGAGGAATCATGCTGAAGCATGCAATGCGCTGGCTGGCCGCCTGGGCCGCGGCGCCGATGTGCGCGGTGGCGCTCGCGCAGGCGCCCGTCGAGGTGCCGTTTTTCTACCCGGTCGCGGTGGGCGGCCCGATCACCAAGATCGTCGACGGCTTCGCCGCCGACTTCGAGAAGGACAATCCCGGGATCAAGCTGAAGCCGATCTACACCGGCACGTACCAGGATTCGATCACCAAGGCGCTCACCGCCGTGAAGAGCGGCGAGCCGCCGGTGACGTCGATCCTGCTTTCGACCGACATGTTCTCGCTCATCGACGAGGACGCGATCGTGCCGTTCGACGAGCTCGCGAAGACGCCCGAGGACAAGGCGTGGCTCACGGGCTTCTACCCCGCGTTCATGGAGAACAGCCAGACCGGCGGCAAGACGTGGGGCATCCCGTTCCAGCGCTCGACGATCGTCCTCTACTACAACAAGGAGGCGTTCAAGGAGGCAGGCCTCGATCCGAACAAGCCGCCGGCGACCTGGAAGGAAATGGCGGAATACGGCGAGAAGCTCACCAAGCGCGACGCCAGCGGCAAGGTGACGCAGTGGGGCGTCCAGATCCCGTCCTCGGGCTTTCCCTACTGGCTGTTCCAGGCGCTCGTGATCGAGAACGGCGTCAACCTGATGAACGCCGCGGGCACCGAGGTCTACTACGACAAGCCGGAGGTGATCGGCGCGCTGCAGTACTGGGTCGACCTGGTCCGCAAGTACAAGGTCCACCCCGAGGGCATCGTCGAATGGGGCACGACGCCGAAGGACTTCTTCGAGCGCAAGGTCGCGATGATCTGGACGACGACCGGCAACCTGACCAACGTCAAGAACAACGCGAAGTTCGACTTCGGCGTCGCGATGCTGCCGGCGCGCAAGCGGCGCGGCAGCCCGACCGGCGGCGGCAACTTCTACATCTTCAAGAAGTCGACGCCCGCGCAGCGCGAGGCGGCCTTCAAGTTCATCAAATGGGTGACGGCGCCGCCGCGCGCCGCGCAGTGGGGGATCGACACGGGCTACGTCGCGGTGCGGCCCGACGCCTGGGAGACGCCGGCGATGAAGCAGTACGTCGCGGGATTCCCTCCGGCGGCCGTCGCGCGCGATCAGCTTCCCTACGCCAAGGCGGAGTTGTCGACGCACGACAACCAGCGCGTCACCAAGGCGCTGAACGACGGGCTGCAGGCGGCGCTGACGGGAACCAAGACGCCCGAGCAGGCGATGAAGGACGCGCAGCGGGAAGCGGAGCGCATCCTGCGGGCGTACAAGTAGTCGCAGTGCGACGGCTGGCGGGACCGGCGCGCCCGCGGGGGCTTCAGCGTTCAGGCGCCCCCGCAGGCGCCCAAGTAGTCGCAGTGCGACGGCGAGCGGGACCGGCGCGCCCGCGGGGGCTTCAGTGTTCAGGCGCCCCCGCAGGCGCCCCGGCCCCGCTCGCCTGCGGCATCGCGCGGTCGCGCCCATGACGCGCTCGCGCGAATGGGTGTACGCGTGGCTGATGCTTCTGCCCGCGATGGTGCTGCTCGTCCTGTTCACGCACTACCCGGCGATCGCGAACCTCTGGCACAGCTTCTTCTCGACGCCGCGCGGGGCGCGGGAAGCGACGTTCGTGGGCCTCGACAACTACCGCACGCTCGTCGAGGACCCGATCTTCTGGAAGGCGCTCACCAACAACCTCTGGTACGCGGTCGGCACGATCCCGCTGTCCATCGTGCTGGCGCTGCTGATGGCGGTGTGGGTCAACGACCGCATCGCCGGGCGCGGCTTCCTGCGCCTCGCGTACTTCACCCCGACGATCCTGCCGATGATCGCCGTGGCCAACATCTGGCTGTTCTTCTACACGCCGGAGTATGGCCTGCTCGCGCAGGTGACCGGCTGGTTCGGCGTGGGGCGCCACAACTGGCTCGGCAGCACGTCCACCGCGCTGCCGGCGCTGATGGCCGTGACCGTGTGGAAGGAAGCCGGCTTTTTCATGATCTTCTATCTCGCCGCGCTGCAATCGATGTCGCCGCATCTTGCCGAGGCGGCGGCGATCGAGGGCGCGTCGCGCTGGTATTTCTTCCGCCGCGTGACCTTTCCGCTGCTGATGCCGACGACGCTGTTCGTCCTCGTCAACGCCGTGATCAACGCCTTCCGCCTGGTCGATCACATCGTCGTGATGACGCGCGGCGGGCCCGACAACGCCACGGCGCTGCTGCTGTACTACATCTACGAGATCGGCTTCCGGTTCTGGGATTCGGCGTACGCCGCGGCGCTGACGATGGTCCTGCTTGCGCTGCTGGCCGCCGTCGCGCTCGCGCAGTTCGCGTTCCTCGAGCGGCGGACGCATTACCGATGAGCGCGGCGACGCACGTCTACGAGCCGCGGGGGTTCGGCCGCGCGCTGGAGACCGCGGGCGCGTGGACGCTGGGCGTGCTGTGGGTGCTGCCGCTCGCCTATGCGTTCTGGACCGCCTTCCATGCGCCGGAATTCTCGACCCGCTTCGCGCTCGCCGCCCCGCTCACCCTCGACAACTTCGTCAAGGCCTGGCATGCCGCGCCGTTCGCGCGCTACTTCATGAACACCGTCGTCCTGGTCACGATGGTGCTCGTCGCCCAGCTCGTGCTCGTCACGCTCGCCGCCTACGCGTTCGCGCGGTTCGCCTTTCCGGGGCGCAACGTGCTGTTCGCGCTGGTGCTCGTCCAGCTGATGATCATGCCGGACGTGCTGATCGTCGAGAACTACCGGACGATGACGGCGCTGGGCCTCAAGGACACGATCCTCGCGATCGGCCTGCCGTACATGGCGAGCGCATTCGGCATCTTCCTCCTGCGCCAGACGTTCAAGACCGTGCCGCGCGAGCTCGACGACGCCGCGCGCGTCGAAGGCTGCACGCCGCTGCAGACGCTGTGGAAGGTATACGTGCCGCTTGCGCGCCCGACCTATCTCGCCTACGCGCTGGTGTCGGTGTCGTACCACTGGAACAACTTCCTCTGGCCGCTCATCATCACCAATTCGGTCGAGGCGCGCCCGGTGACGGTCGGCCTGCAGGTGTTCTCGTCGACCGACCAGGGCATCGACTGGTCGATCATCACGGCGGCGACGCTGCTGTCGACGGGGCCGCTGCTGATCGCGTTCCTGCTGTTCCAGCGGCAGTTCGTGCAATCGTTCATGCGGGCAGGCATCCGATGAAGCTCATGACTTGGAATGTGCAATGGTGTCGCGGCGTGGACCAGCGCGTGGACCCGGCCCGCATCGTGGCCGAGGCGATGCGGATCGCGGATCCCGACGTCCTGTGCCTGCAGGAGATCGCCGACAACTTTCCCGACCCCGACCTGGGCGGCAGCGCGGGCGAGGACCAGTTCGCGGTGCTCGCCACGCTGCTGCCGGGCTTCACTGCGGTCGAGGGCGTCGCCGTCGATCAGCCCGGTCGCCATGCCCGGCGCCGCCGCTTCGGCAACATGATCCTGTCGCGGCTGCCGGTGCGACAGGTCTACCGCCACCTGCTGCCCTACCCGTGCGAGCCCGGCGTCGCCGGCATGCCGCGCATCGCGGTCGAGGCGGTCGTCGCCGCGCCGTTCGGCGACCTGCGGGTGATCACGACGCACCTCGAGTACTACTCGGCCGTCCAGCGGATGGCGCAGGTGAACGGCCTGCGCCAGCTGTACGCCGACGGCCACGCGCATGCGCGCGACGCCACGATCACCAAGGACGACGGCAGCCCGTTCCAGACGTTCCTGCGGCCGCGGCCGACGATCATCACCGGCGATTTCAACTTCGAGCCGGACGGGCCCGAGCATCCACGGATGCTCGCGCCCTTCGCTCCGCCGACGCCCCCGCTGCGGGATGCCTGGCAGCTCACGCATCCCGGGCAGCCGCATCCGTCGACGTTCTGCATCTACCAGAAGACCGACTCCAGCGGCAACGAACTGCATTGCGACTTCATCTTCGTCAACGACGACCTCGGGCCGCACGTGCGCGACCTGGCCGTCGACCAGAAGACGCAGGCGTCCGACCACCAGCCGGTGACCCTCACCCTGGCCTGAGCAAGGCCTGCTGCCGCCCGGCGGCTACAATAACGGGTCGAAGCCGGCCTCCGTCCCGGTCCCGGCGCGCCACCGCGAAGCCTTGATTCCCGCCACCGCCGCCCACGCCGCGCTCACGTTCACCGGCGAGCGCTTCACGCCCGAGCATCGCGGCGCGATCTGGTACGAGCACTGGCATCGCTACTGCCTCGCGGCGCCGCTGGCGCGCGGCCGCCGCGTGCTCGACGCCGCCTGTGGCGAAGGCTACGGAAGCGCGCTGCTCGCGCGGGTCGCGCAGCAGGTGATCGGCGTCGACGTCGGCGGCGCGGCGATCGCGCACGCGCGCGATCGCTACGGCGCCGCCAACGCCACGTTCGTCCAGGGCTCCGTCGCCGCGCTGCCGCTGCCCGACGCCGCGGTGGACCTCGTCGTGTCGTTCGAGACGATCGAGCATCTCGCCGCGCAGCGCGCCATGCTGGCGGAATTCCGCCGCGTGCTCGCGCCGGACGGCATCCTCCTGCTGTCGTCGCCCAATCGCCCCGTCTACAACGAGGACGGCGCGGCGCAGAACGAGTTCCACGTGCGCGAGCTCGACCGCGACGAGCTGAAGGCGCTGCTCGATCCGCTGTTCCCCGCGCAGGCCTGGCACGCACAGCGCGTGGCCGCGCATTCGCTCATCTGGCGCGAGGGTGCGACGGGGGGCGACGTGCGCTTCGACGTCCTCGTCGGCGATGCGCCCGCCGTCGCCGCGGCGCCGGCCGCGCCCATGTATTTCGTGGTCGCGTGCGGCGCGGCGGGTGTCGCGCTGCCGGCGCTGCCAGCCGTATCGCTGTTTGACGACGGCGAGCTGTCGTTGTGGCGGGACTACGCGAAGGTGGCGCTGCGCGTGCGCCAGCTCGCGTGGGACGAGCTCGACGCGCGGCGCGTCGCCGAGGACCGGCTCGCGGAGCTCGTGAGCGCGGTGAACGGCTACGCCAGCGAGCGACAGAAGACGGCGGCGCTCGGCGCGCGCGTCGAAGCGCTGGAGCGCGAGGCTGCGGCGGCGCAGGCGAGCGCGTCCGCCGCGCGCCACGACGCCGACCAGGTTCGCGCCGACCTCGAGCACACGCGGACGCGGCTCGCATTCCGCGAGAGCCTCGCCGGTTGGCTGCGCTGGCCGCTCGCCGTGGCCAGGCGCCGCGTCCTGGCGCGCTCGTCATGACGCCGATCGACGTCATCGTCCCGGCGTCGCGCGATGCGGCGGCGACGCGGCGCTGCATCGAGAGCCTGCTCGCGGCCAAGGTGCGGGCGCCGATGGACCTCGTCGTGGTCAACGACGCGAGCCCCGAGCCCGAGCTCGTCCGCTACCTGCGCGACCTCGAGGCCAGGCTCGTCATCACGCTGATCGATCTGCCGGCGCCCGGCGGGTGCGCCGCCGCGCTCAACCAGGCGTTCATGCGTCACCGCGACCGCGACAAGGTGGTCGTGCAGTCGGACGCCCTCGTCGCCGGCGACTGGCTCGACCGGCTCGCCCGCCATGCCGCGGCGCGGGGAGTCGGCGTCGTGGCGACGTTCACCAACCGCGTCGGCGTCGCGACCTATCCGCTGCCGGGCACGGACAACGACCTGCCGGAAGGCTACGACGTCGCGTCGCTGGACGCGCTGTTCGCGCAGGTGAACGCCGGGCAGGCCTGCCCGCTGCCTGCCGTGCACGGCCCCTGCCTCTACTTCAGGCGCGAGTGCATCGCCGCCGTCGGCGCGTTCGACGGCACGCCGCTGTCGTCGGACTACGGCATCGAGATCGACTTCTGCCTGCGCGCCGGCAGCGCCGGATTCCAGCACCTGCTGGCGGGCGACGTGTTCGTCGGCCACGCCGGCCATGCGTCGTTCGGCGCCGCGCGCGCGCACGAGCTCGCGGAGCGTTCGCAGCACGCGCTCGCCAAGCTCTATCCGATGTGGCCGCAGCAGGAGCGCGACCTGCGCGAGCGCGGCCCGGCGCAGACGCTCGCGCGCCGCGTGGACATCGCGCGCCTCGCGCAGGGCATGCGCAATGTCGTCGTCTTCGTGTCGCATCCGTGGGGCGGGGGCATCCGCCGCTACATGGACGACCTCGCTGCGCTCCTCCGCGACCGCGCCGACGTGCTCTATCTCGAGCCGGCCGTCGACGACACGGTCAAGCTGCACTGGCCGCGGGCCGGCGAATGCTTCGCCGCGTACTTCCGCCTGCCCGAGGAGATGCCGCTGCTCGCCGACGTGCTGAGGACCATCGGCGCCGCGCGGCTGCATTTCCACCACGTTCACCGGCTGCCGCGGGCGATCCTCGAGCTCCCTGCGGCCGCGGGCGTGCCTTTCGACTGCACGCTGCACGATCACTTCCCCATCTGCCCGCAGTACCACCTCGTCACCGAGGATGGACACTATTGCGGCGAGCCCGACGCGATGGGTTGCGCGGCCTGCCTCACCCGGCGGCCGGGGCAATGGGGCCTCGACATCACGGCGTGGCGCGGCGCGTTCGCGCGCTTCCTGCGCGGCGCCGATCGCCTCATCGCGCCGTCGCAGGACGTCGCGAACCGCATCAACCGGTATTTCCCCGAGCTCGCCATCAGCGTCTGGCCGCACCCGGAAAGCGCAGCCGAGACGAGGCCGCGGATCGTGCGCGTCGTCGTGCTCGGCAACCTGTCGCCGGGCAAGGGGCTGCACGTCGTCGCCGCCTGCGCCGAGGACGCGCAGCGGCGCGGCCTGCCGCTGACGTTCCGCGTGCTGGGCTCGACGACCGAGCCGGTGCCGCAATTCCCCGAGGTGTCGCTGTCGATCGTCGGCCAGTACGACGACGCCAAGCTGGCGCAACTGCTCGTCGCCGAGCGTCCGGACGTCATCCTGTTCGCCGCGCAGGTGCCCGAGACCTACGCGTATACGATGACGGTGGCGCTCGAGTCCGGCCTGCCGATCGTCGCGTCGGCGATCGGCGCGTTCGTCGAGCGCCTCGCGGGTCATCCACGCGCGGTCACCGTGCCGTGGAACGCGCCGGCCGCCGAGTGGAACGCGGCGCTGCTCGCGGCGGCGGGCGCACCCGCGCGCCCGCTGACGGCGGACGAGCGCCTGCAGGCGGTCCCGCTGCGCGTCGCCGTGACGTGACGAGCGCGCGCCGTCCCCGACCCTGATGGATCCGCTTCGCTACGTCGCCCTCTACGCCGCGGCGCTGCCGACGGGCCCGCGCGCGCGGCGGGCGCTGCCGACGCTGCCTGCGCTCGGCGATCGCCACTTCGCGCTCGTCGGCGAGGTGGAGCGGCCCCTGCTCACGCTGCCGCAACTCTACGAGGCGGGCGTCGAATGCGGGCATACCGAGGCGCGGCAGGAGCTGAAGCGGCGGGTCGCCGCAGTGGACGCGCAACTCGAAGCGTATCGCGCGGTCCGCGACAAGGCGCAGGGCGACCGCGAACAGCTCGCCTCCGACCTGCTGGCGGCGCAGCGGACCAACGCGCAGATGCAGCTGCAGGCGAGCGCGATGCTCGTGCACGCCGGGCATCTCGAAGCGGAGGTCGCCAAGGCCCGCCGCCGCATCGGCGAGATCGAGTCGTCGCGGGCGTGGCGCGCGACGCTGCCGCTGCGCGACGCGGGCCATCGCGCGAAGGTCTTGACGGCAATCGCGCGCGCGCGCTGGCGCGGGCTCAGGCGGCTGCCGCAGCAGACGGCGCTGGCGTTGACGATCGTCCGCGACGAGGGCCCGGGTGCGCTCGCGCGGCGCATCGCGCTCAAGCTGCGCGGCCGCCCGAGCTTCCAGCCCGGCGCGAGCGCCGCGTTCCGCCTCGAGAACACCGTGACGCCGCTCGCGTTCGCCGCGAGCGAAGCGCCGCGCGTGTCGATCGTCGTGCCGGCGTATGGAAAGGCGCTGTTGACGTTCACGTGCCTGAAGAGCGTGCAGGCGCACAGTCCGGCCGGACGCTACGAAGTGATCGTCGTCGACGACGCGTCGCCGGAGCCGATCGAAACCGAGCTCGCCGCCGTCACCGGCGTGCGCTTCGAGCGCAATGCCGTGAACCTCGGCTTCATCGACTCGTGCAACCGCGGTGCCGAGCTCGCCCGCGGCGGCATCGTCGTATTCCTCAACAACGACACGATCGTCACGCCCGGCTGGCTCGACGCACTGGTCGACGTGTTCGAGCGCTATCCGGACGCGGGGCTCGCCGGCGCGAAGCTCATCTATCCGGACGGGCGGCTGCAGGAGGCCGGCGGCATCGTCTGGCGCGACGGGTCGGCGTGGAACTACGGTCGCGACGACGATCCCAATCGGCCGGAGTACAACTACCTGCGCGAAGTCGACTACTGCTCCGGCGCATGCCTCGCGATACCGCGCGCGCTGTTCACCGAGCTGAACGGCTTCGACACGCGCTACGCGCCCGCGTACTACGAGGACACCGATCTCGCGTTCGCCGTGCGCGCGGCGGGGCGCAGGGTCTTCTACCAGCCCGCGGCGGTGGTCGTGCATTTCGAGGGCCAGACGTCGGGCACCGACGAGGGCAGCGGCGTCAAGCGGCACCAGGTGATCAACCGCGGGGCCTTCGCCTCGAAGTGGTCGGCCGCGCTGGCCACGCACCGGCCCAACGGCATCGATGCCGTGCTGGAGAAGGACCGCCGCGTCCAGCGCCGCGTGCTCGTCATCGACGCGTGCATGCTGACGCCCGACCAGGACTCCGGGTCGCTGCGGATGCAGGCGATTCTCGAGATCCTCGCGTCGCTGCGTTGCAAGGTGACGTTCGTCGCCGACAACCTCGAATATCGGCAGCCGTACGTGGGCGAACTGCAGCGGCGCGGCGTCGAGGTGCTGTTCAGCCCGTACGTCGACTCGATCGCCGAGCTGCTCGACCTGCGCGGCGAGGAATTCGACGTGGTCGTGATGGCGCGCCACTACATCGCGGCGAAGCACATCGATGCGGTGCGGACGTTCGCGCCCGGAGCGCTGGTCGTGTTCGACACCGTCGATCTGCACTTTCTGCGCGAGGAGCGGCTCGCCGAGCTCGAGGACAGCGCGGCGGCGAAGGGCGCGGCGCGCTCGAAGCGCAACGAGGAGCTCGCCCTGATCCGCAAGGCCGACATGACGCTGGTCGTGAGCCCGGTCGAGCAGGCGCTGCTGCGCGAGCTCGCTCCCCGATGCGCGGGTCATGATGCTGTCGAAGATCCACGAGCTGCACGGGGGTGGCAAGCCCTTTGCCGAGCGCGAGGGGCTCGCTGTTCATCGGCGGCTTCCAGCATCCGCCGAACATCGACGCGATGCTGTGGTACGCGCGGGAGGTCCTGCCGCGCGTGCGCGAGCGGCTGCCCGGGATGAGGACGTACGATCGTCGGCAGCCAGGTGCCCGCGTCGATCCGCGCGCTGGCGGCCGACGATTTCGTCGTGGCGGGCTATGTGCCCGACATCGCGCCGTATTTCTGCGGCGTGCCGCGTCTCGATCTCGCCGCTGCGCTACGGCGCCGGCGTCAAGGGCAAGATCAACCTGGCGATGAGCTACGGCCTGCCGGTGGTCGCCACGACGGCGTCGATCGAGGGCATGCACCTGGTCGACGGCGTCGACGTGCTCGTCGCCGACGACGGCGGCAGCGTTCGCCGAGGCGATCGTGCGCCTGCACGACGACGCGGCGCTGTGGGAAGCGCTCGCCGCCGGCGGCCGCGCCAACATCCGCCGCCACTTCTCCCGCGAAGTCGCGCGCGAGCGCCATCACGCGGCTGATCGCCGCTGCCGACGCGCACCGGATGGAGCGCACGGCCCCGCCGCGCTAGGCGCTCTGACGGCCGGCGGGGTCTTTCGCCGCGTCAGCCGCCGCCAGCGCGCCGGAACACGAGGTCGTGCACCGCGTGGCCGAGCTTCATGCCGCGGCGCTCGAACTTGGTCTCGCGGCCGCCACGGCGGCCGCGGTGCGAAGCCGGCGGCGGTGTTGGCGAGCAGCGGCTCGGCCGTCAGCGTGGCGAGGATCTCCTCCGCGTACGGCGTCCAGTCGGTCGCGACATGCAGATAGCCGCCGGGCGCCACGCGCTGCGCCAGCGCGTGCACGAACGGCGGCTTGACAGCAGGCGCCGCTTGTGGTGCCGCTTCTTCGGCCACGGATCGGGAAAGTAGACGTGGACGGCGGCGAGCGACGACGGCGGGATCATCGGCGTCGACGACGTCGACCGCGTCGTGGCGAAGCACGCGAACGTTCGCAAGGCCGAGCTCGTCGATGCGCCGCAGCAGCGCCCCCACGCCGGGCAGATGGACTTCGACGCCGAGGAAATCGACGTCCGGGTGCGCCTGCGCGATCGCCGCGGTGGTTTCGCCCATGCCGAAGCCGATCTCGAGCACGACCGGCGCGTCACGGCCGAAGACGCGCGCGAAGTCGAGCGGCGCCGGCGGGAACGGCACCCCGTGGCGCGGCAAGAGCTCGTCCAGCGCGCGCTGCTGCGCCGGCGACATGCGGCCCTGGCGCAGCACGAAGCTGCGCACCGGCGCGGGCGTGCGCGCCGGTGCGGGTCCGTTCGGCGCGCTCGTCGGGCGATCGGCGGAGCTGACACGGCGCGCTTCAGCGCTTCGTCCACCGACTCGTCGAGGCGCCGCTCGAGCGTGCGCGGCGCCGATCCGCCGGCGAGCGCGTAGTCGACGCGATCGTATCGGCGTCGCTTCCACGTCGACCCCGCGTCCGACCAGGCGGCCGGCGGCGTCCACGCCAGCTTCCTTGCGCACGCCGTCGCGCGCCGATGCTGCCAGATGGCGACTTCGTTGTCGCAGCCGCCGGCGCAGAAATCGGCGGTCGCGAGGCGCCGGCGGTCGGGGGCGAGCACCGGCTCCGACGGCAACGCGGTACTGCCGGCCGTCGCGCGCTGCAACAGCATGAAGCCCGCTGCGTCGCCGTCGGTGGTGAACAGCACGAGCGCGTCGATGCGGTCGAGGTAATCCCACACGGCATACGGTCTTCGCGCCGCTGACGTTGACGGTGTCGCGAAACGGTGCAGCCCGTACGGGAAAGCGAGACGCGCAGCTCGTCGCCGTTGCGCTCGGCGATGCCCGGCAGGCGCGCAACTGCGCGCTGCCTCGACCAGGCGTCCGCAATGCGCCTGGCCCTCGGCGTCGGCGCACAGCGCGGCGACCTGCTCGGGCGTCGGCGCGGCGCCGCTGCGCGGGCGCGGCCGCGAGCGCGCACGCGAACGCGACCCGCGCGACGAGCGCGCGACGCGGCGCGCGCCGGCATCATCGCGATGAGGCCGGTCGTCGGGCGAGCTGGGCGCGCGCGGCGTAGAGCTTGCGCGGCATCCGGCCGGCGAGGAACGCCTCGCGTCCCGATTCGACGGCGAGCTTCATCGCGCGCGCCATCCGCACCGGCTCGCGCGCCTGGGCGATCGCGGTGTTCATCAGCACGCCGGCGCACCCGAGTTCCATGCGCGATCGTCGCATCCGACGCGGTGCCGACGCCGGCGTCGACGAGCACCGGCACGCTCGCCGCGTCGAGGATGAGCCGCAGGTTCCACGGATTGAGGATGCCCATGCCCGAGCCGATCAGCGACGCGAGCGGCATGATCGCGACGCAGCCGATCGCCTCGAGCTCGCGCGCGACGATCGGATCGTCGGACGTGTACACCATCACCTGGAAGCCGTCGGCGACCAGCCGCTCGGCGGCCTACAGCGTCTCGCGCACGTTCGGGATACAGCGTATCTCGCGTCGCCGAGCACTTCGAGCTTGCACAAGCGTGGCCGTCGAGCAGCTCGCGCGCGAGCCGCAGCGTGCGCACCGCGTCGTCGGCCGTGTAGCAGCCGGCGCTGTTCGGCAGGTAAGTGAACTCGGACGGCGGCAGCGCGTCGAGCAGCGACGGCGCGTTCGGCGTCCTGGCCGATGTTGGTGCGCCGGATCGCGACGGTGACGATCTCGGCGCCCGATGCGACGACCGCCTCGCGCGTCTCGTCGAAATCGCGGTACTTGCCGGTGCCGACCAGCAGGCGCGAGCGATAGGCGCGGCCGGCGATGAACAGCGGGTCGGCGAGCGCTCGTCGTGACGTGGGGGTCGGCGGGGGCGTTCATCCGCGATTTTACGCCGGATGCCGGGTGCGCCCGCGGGGCGCCGTGCGCGCGTCAGCCGCCGCCCACGGCGCCGACGATCTCCAGCCGGTCGCCGTCGTGCGACCGGCGGTGTCGCCGTAGCGGCTGTTCGGCACGATCTCGCCGTTGCGCTCGACGGCGATCCGCTTGCCTTCCAGGCCGAGCGCGCGCACCAGCGCCGCGAGCGTCGCGCGGGGCGGCGTCGAGCGTGCGGGCACGGCCGTTGACGGTGATCTGCAACGTCTCGTCCGTCCTCTACCGCATCTGAGGGCCTGCGCCGGCGCTACTGCCGGTAGCGGCGCAGCGCCTCGCGCATGAAGCCGAGCTGCTGGACGAAGCGCGTGCACTTCGCGCACACCTTGAGGTGCATCTTCAGCTTCCACTGCTCCCAGCCGGACAGCCGGGCGTCCTGGGCGCGGGAGGCGTAGCGCGTCGCCTCCCTGCAGGAGATGATGTGCCCGATGGCCTTGAGGAGGCTGTTCATGGTTGTCAGTCGGGTCGCGGCATGCTCAAGCGCCGCGGGCCTGGCCGGCGAACCAGTTCTGTTCGAGGCATTGGCGAAGCGCCATCCTGGCCCGATACAGGATGACCCACAGGTTATTCGCCGTAATCGTCAATTCCTTACAGATCTCGTCGGACTCGAGCTCCATCACCTCGCGCATCATGAAGACGCGGGCCGTATTCGGCGGGAGCTTTTCCAGGCAGAACTCCATGATGTCGAAGAACTGCTGCCTGGAGAGCGCGTTCTCGGGGTCGCCCCAGTCGGCCGGCGGCGCCTCCCACCGGCCGTTGTCGGTGAACATGGGATCGAACTCGTCGAGGTCGGCCTCCTCGTCGAAGGAGGCCTGGAAGATCGGCTGGCGCTGCTTCTGCCGGATGGCGTCGACGATCTTGTGCTTCAGGATGCCGGTGAGCCACGTCTTGACGCTGCTCTTGCCGGTGAAGCCCGCTTGCGCCGACAAGGCGGCGAGCAGCGTTTCCTGGACCACATCCTCGGCGAGGTCGTTGTCGCGCAGCTGCAATTGCGCGACGCGCAGCAGGTAGCGGCGATGGGTGTCGAGCTCGGCAGCGAAACTGGCGGCATCCATCTCGGTGGTGGGGAGGTCGCGCAGGCCGAATCTTAGCCCAAACCACGTGAGCGCAACCTGCCGTACGGGACGCCCGATTTCGGTACCATGACCGCCGGTCCCTCCCAACGTCCCGCATCCCGATCGGAAATGCCATGGCGCTCCTCGTCCTCGGTCTCGTCCTGTTCCTCGGCGTGCATCTCGTTCCGGTGGCGACGCCGCTTCGCGCCGGACTCGTCGCCCGGCTCGGCGAACAGCGCTTCAAGGGTCTGTTCTCCGTGGTCTCGCTGGCCGGCTTTGCGCTCATCGTCGCCGGCTACTACTTCGGCGAGCGCGGCCCGCAGCTGTTCGCGCCCGTGCCCACCGCGCGCGCGATCGCGCCCGAGGCCATCGCGCTCGCCTTCGTGCTGCTCGCGGCGGCGAACATGCGCGGCTACATCCGTCACGCGCTCCGGCACCCGATGCTGATCGGCATCCTGGTCTGGTCGTCCGTGCATCTGCTCGCGAACGGCGACCTGCGCGGCACGGTGCTCTTCGGCGCGTTTTTCGCCTACGCCGTGGTCGACCTCGTCTCGGCCGTCGCGCGCGGCGCCGTGAAGCCGTTCGCGCCGTCGGTCCGCTACGACGCGATGGCGCTCGTCGGCGGCCTCGCGGTCGCGCTGGCCGTCATGGCCATCCACCGCTGGCTGTTCGGCGTGCGCGTCGTGTCGTTCGGATTCTGACGCGCCGGCGGGGCGCAGATCGTGCGGAGGTCGCGCACCGGCGCGGGCGACCGTCACACGACGGTGACGCCCTGCATCATCCCCATGTCCTCGTGGACCAGCATGTGACAGTGCATCACGTACGGTCCCTTGTAATGGACGAAGCGCATCCGGAACGTGATCGACGTCGGCGCGCCGGGCGTGCCCTGGTTGGGCAGCGCGAGCGTATCCACCCAGTACGGATTGTCGAGCGCCGCGCCGTTGATCTTCACCACGTACATCGGGTTGACGTGGATGTGGAACGGGTGGCGGATGTTGTTCGCGTTGAAGATCGTCCATTCCTCGACGCTCTCGAACGCGACGAGCTGGGTGAGCGCGCGCGGTGACTGGAAGGGGATGTATTCCGCGGGCGGACCCGGCTGCGGCGTCGCTCGGGTGCCGTCCGAGCCGATCGCGAAGACCTTGTTATCGATCGACGTCTGCCCGGTCGAATAGACCCAGTCGTCGATATCCGCGCCCGGGTGGACGATCTGGCTCGCGGGTGGATCGGTGATCGGCGGATTTCCCGCGCTCGGATTGGGCGGCGGATTGAACACGGCACGCAGGTAGATGTGGCGCTTGAGGCCGCCGTGCGCGGCGAGCTCCTCGTCCGTGATCGGATCGAGGAACGGCGTGACGGGCAGCGGCTTGCCGGGCAGGAACATCTGCCGGTGCCCTTCGACGACCACGACTTCGGCCAGGATGTCCTCGGCGAGGATCGACCCCCCGCCGTTGCTCGTGCGGCCCATCTCGAAGGCCATCGTGCGCAGGTAGTACGTTCCGGGCCGGCCCGCCTTGACCAGGACGCTCGCGCGATTGCCCGGCGCGAGCACGAGCGCCTCGGGCGTACCGGGCGCGTCGGGCGGGATCGGATCCGACGGCAGCAGATCGCGCCGTGGATTGCCGTCGTGCCCGAAGATGTACAGCGTGTGCGCGTCGAGGCTCAGGTTCAGCGACTTCCAGATCGCGGCGTTGAGGAAGCGCCACGTCTGCACCTCGCCGCTGCGCATCACCAGGCGCGGGCGCCGCACGCCGTTGATCAGGTAATCGGGCTCGGCCGTGGGGTTGTTGGCGATCTGGCCGAAGCTGTCGATCGTGCCGCTCGCGCCGAAGGCGAACGGCGCCTGGAACACGAAGATGCGCTCCCGTGCGGCGGCGATCTCGGGCACCTGGTCGACCGGACCGCGCACCATCAGCATGCCGGCCATGCCGCTGCCCACCTGCATCGCGCTCGAGCCGTGCAGGTGCGGGTGGTACCAGAAGGCGCCGTCGGGATGGTCGGTGCGCAGCGTGTACTGGTATTGCCGCGTCTCGCCGGGCTGCACGCCGAGCGCCGGATCGTCCATCACGTAGTCGCCGTACAGGTCCGGGCCGAGGATGCCCGGGTCGACGTGCAGGCCGTGCGTGTGGAGGTTCGTGCTGTTGTGAAAGCGCAGGTGCCGTGTCGGCTCGTCGTCGGGCGGGTTCGGCGGCAGCTGGTTGATCATGCGGATGCGCAACGTGTCGCCGACGTCGAGCGACAGCGTCGGCGCAGGGATCGCGCCACCCATGTTCCGCAGCGTCACCGTCTGGCCGTTGAGCGTCGTGGTCAGGTACGACAGCGTCAGCGTGAAGTCGAGCATGCCGCCTTTCGACGACAGCATCGGCGGATCGACGAACGTCTCCGGCGGCGCCGGATCGGTGCTGTCGCTGCCGCAGCTCGACAGCACCGGCGGCACGACCAGCCCCGCGCCGAGCGTCCAGGAAACCCGCAGGAAGTCGCGGCGCTTGAAGTCGTCGCATTCACGCATGATCGGCTCCGTGCGGGGCGAGGGCGAGCATCGCAACGAGTGACGTCGGCCGCCGCGTCGTGCCGCCGAGCTGTCCGGCGGTGTTGTCGCCGAAGCCGTAGAGCGTGTCGGCCCCGAGCGCAGCCGCGTGCGTGCGGCCGGCGGCGATCGCGCGCACCTTCGTCAGACCGGCGATGCGCGTCGGCTCCTTGCGGTCGACCGTGTCGGCGAGGCCGAGCTGGCCGTGCGCGTTCCAGCCCCACGCATACACGTCGCCGTCGTCGCACAGCGCCAGCGAGAAATACATGCCGGCGGCGACCGCCTTCGCGCGCGCCGGCAGATCGACCGCAAGCGGAGCGGTCGAATACGCCGGCTGCGCGCGGCCGAGCTGGCCCTTCTGGTTGCTGCCCCATGCGAACAGCGCGCCGTCGGCCGTGACGGCGAGCGCGTGGCTCGCACCCGCAGCGATGGCGACGATCGGCGGCAGCGCGATGCGCTGCGGCGCGCCGACGCTGCGCAGATGACCGACTCCGAGCTGTCCCGCCGCGTTGCTGCCCCAAGCGAACAGCGCGCCGTCGCGACCGAGCGCGAGCATCGCGCCGCCGCCGAGCGCGAGCGCGGCGAGCGGGGGAAGGCCACCGACACGCCCCGGCGTGGCGTTGCGCTCGCCGCTCGCGCGGCCGAGCGCGCCGTCGACGTCGAGGCCCCAGGTGGCCAGTGCGCCGCGCTCGTCGATCGCGCCGAAGTGGAACTCGCCCGCCTCGACCGCGCGCGTGCCGGCCAGCCCCGCGATACGCTGCGGCGTCGCCAGCGCGACGGCCTGCGTGCGGCCGCCGATCCCGGCGGCGTTCGCGCCCCACACGGCAACCTCGTGCCCGGCCGTGATGCCGAGGCTGATGCCGTACCCCGCGGCGATCGCCGTGAGCGGCTCCCCCAGCCGCACTTCGACCGGACGCGTCGGCGCGACGGCGGTGCTGCAGTATTCGGGCGTCGTCGCCGCTACGCGGCCGCTGCCGTCGGTGCCCCAGCCGATGACGCTGCCGGACGCGAGCAGCGCCAGCGTGTGGTCGCGGCCGCAGCGAACGGCGGCGACGTCGTAATGCAACGGCAGTTCGGATTGCATTGCGGGCCTCTCGTCGTCGTCGCGCGCGGATCGCATGCCCGACTATAGCCGTCGCGCCGGCGGCGCGCGGCGTGGATCGCCACGGTTGCAGCGCGCGACCTTGCGCGGTGTTGCGCGCGTGCAAATCGCGCGAAGGCTGCGGGGTCGCGCGCAGTTCCCGCGACGCAATCAGGTGACGCCGCCGTCGCGCGCCCGAAAAGACAAGGGCTGCCGTTGCGGCAGCCCTCCGACATTGACATTTCATTACGGAATGTGACGATAATCGGTACGGTCGATTCCGCGCGAATCGCCTTTCACGAGAAACCACGCGCGCGCCATTCTCGCGCGTGATCTTTGCGGGTCTAGCGTGCCGTCGACCTCTTGGCCCGCTTCGCCGTCGCGGGGCGCTTCGCGGTCTTGGCCGGCGCGCGCTTCGCGGCCGTCGTCCTGGGGCCGGTGGTCGTCCTCGCCTTTCGTTTTGCGCCTGCGGCCTTTCCCCCCAGCCCTTCCGACATTCCAATCAATATCCCGCTGGCCAGGGTCGCGAAGTTCTGCGTGAGCAGGTATGCCGTCTTGACGCCCGTCTCGCGCTGCACGCGCATGGCCGCCTGTGCACGCTGCGCATAGTCCCGCAGGGTCGATGCCGCCTGCGCACCTGTGGCGGTGCCGGATACCTTCGTCTTGTTCAGCACGCGCTCCCAAGGCGTTCTGATCTTTTCGCCGGCGCTGTCCGCTGCCGCCATAATGCCCCGCAGGAACTCGTCCTCGAGTCTCTCCAGCTCGTCGAGAGCCCGCTTGAGATTGGAGTCTTCGAAGTCGTAACCCTCGCCCGTCAGCCTGTGCAAGGCGACGTTGCTCGCCTGCACCACCTTGAGCAGCGCGTCGTCCATGCCGGCGACGGTATCCGAAAGTGTCTTCTCGATCTTCATCTCGCGCTTGCCGACGCCGAGGCTCACTCCTTCGATGATGCTGCGCAAGACCTTCCGGATCTGCTCAAGCGTCAGCTCGCGCTGTTGCAGCGATTTGAGGGTCAGATTCCGCACCGTGGCGCGTACGTCACGGCCCTGCTTGATCGACTGGGTCGCCAGACTCTTCAGTACCTGGTCGACCTCAATTTCGCGACTTGGCATGACTTGCTCCCTTGTTGCCGGGGTGGACGATGAATGGGAGTCAGACCTTCTTCTTGAGGTCCTTCGCGCGCTGCTTCATGTCTCCGATCGCCGCCTGTGCCTCGCCGAGAAGCTTTTGAGCCTGGCCCTTTGCTTCCAGCTTTTCATTGCCGACGAGCTTCCCGGCGACTTCTTTGATGAAGCCTTTCGCTTCCTTCACCCGACCCTTGACTTGCGTCTTGTTGATGCTCATGACTTGCTCCCAATAACTCGTGGCGGCAAAGCGACCCGCAGCCGTCGGCCCGGGTTCATTCGCCGGATGCGGCCTGGCCAATGGCAAGTATAGGTTCGCCGGTGGGTCGCGCCCTTAATCCAGGTCAAGGGGCATGTCAGGCAAACCGGTACATTCGAAGAGTCCCTGAGGTTGTCAAAATGAGGAGGAGCGCATGAAGAGGATTGTCACCAGCATCTGTGCAGGGTTGGCGATCAGTGCCCTAGTTGTCGGAGTGTCCGCCTGCGAGAAGAAAGAGGGCCCGGCGGAACGCGCCGGCAAGCAAGTCGACAAGGCAGTCGAGAAAGTCGGGGAGAAAGTAGAGAAAGCCGGTCAGCAGATCCAGGATGCGGCACAGGACGCCAAGAAGTGAGTGGCGGGGCGTGGGACGCATCCGACGCTGCCTCGTGCAACGGGCTTCGGCCCGGGCGAAGAGGGTCACGCGTCTCGCGCGGACCGGCCCTTGCGGGCGAAGTCTTCCGGCCAACGGCACAGGAACTCGGAGATCCCCGGCACGCTTGAAGCGATCTCCCCTGTTCCGGTCTTCGTCGAGGAGATTTCCGAATCGCAGGTCGGTGATGCCGGCGCTACGGATCTTACCGAGGCGGGCCAACGGAACTGAGTGACGCCATTCGTGGCCCGCGAGCCCGCCGTAATGGCAAGCGCTGCGCGACGAGCGCTCTCATGCTGTGCCCGATGATCACGAGCGCGGTCAACGGCACCGGCCAGAGCTTTACGAGGCTTTCGAGTCGTTCGGCGAACGCGCGCCCGTTCGAGCAGCTCGTCGCGAGCGTGCGCGCCGAGCGCGTCATGGGCCACCGGTTGCTCGGCCACCTCTTTCGCAAGGGATCGACGCCGCGGGCGACATAGTTCGCAGTCAGTTCGCGCCGCTCGCCCGGGTCGTCCGATCCGAGCTCCGCGCGCTCGAGCGAGCGCGGCGCCTTCGGAATCGGCCTGCGAGCGCACCGAGACGTACTCACCGGCCGCCATCGGTGAGATCCGCGACGAGGCGTTGGAACCGAGCGACCGTACTCTTCTGCGGCATCGCACCGATTCAGCATTCCGACGTTGACTTGGGAGTCGGCCGTTCGCGCCGGCGAGGGGCTTATGCTTTCTTGACGGCGTCTGTGACGGCTTCTTTCAGATCGCCAACGCCTTTCTGCAGCTTGCCTTCGGCCTGCTTTTGCAGCCCCTTCGCCTGCTGCTCCTTGCTCCCAACCAACTTCCCAGCTTCTTCCTGGATCTTGCCGCCGAGGTCCTTCAGTTCGCCTTTAACCTGATCCTGTTCGGGGTGTTGGCCATGATTATCGTCCTTACGTCACTTGAGCCGCATATCATTCTTGACGGACTTGACGCCCGGGACGCCGCGGGCAACCTCCACCGCCTTGTTGATGTCCGCTTGCGAACTGACGAAGCCACTCAGTTGCACCACTCCCTTGAAGGTTTCGACGTTGATTTCCGCGGATTTCAACGTCGGTTCGTTTAACACGGCCGCCTTGACCTTGGTTGTGACGACGGTGTCATCGACGTATTCGCCGGTGCCTTCCTGTTTCGCTGTCGAGGCGCAGCCCAACGCCACCGCTACAAACAGTACGCCTGCAAACGTCGCCAACTTGCGAGTGATGTTGTTCATGTTTCTTTCCTTGGCAAACTCCGCGGTCAACGCGCTAAAGGTTGTTATAGGCGCCCCATCAAAAACAGGATGAGAACGATGATCAGAATGACTCCCACGATTCCACCCGGGGCATAGCCCCAGCTGCGGGCGTGTGGCCACACGGGGATGACACCGATGAGTATCAAGATCAAGACGATCAGCAGAATGGTTCCTACGCTCATTCGATTTCTCCCTATTGATGGTCGCGTTGGCTACGTCTTTGTCTTGCGCCACGATCCTTTGTGCCAGCACCAGACGCCCCAAGATGCATTGAACGGTAGACCCGTTACCCCGGCGCGCGTTGACCGGGATCAATGTTCGCTATCGCACACTGGACGCTCCCGCGCCGGGTAGTTCCCTGCTTCACAAGGCCTTCAAGATTTGACCAGATGACGGGCTGAATACGTATCGCGGTCCCGACAGCGGGCCATTGCGGGCGCGCATCGAGGAGATCGCCGCAATGAAGCGCCGCTATGGCTATCGGCGGGGGTTGCGACGTGAAAGCGGGCAGGTCAACCGCAAACGCGTCTATCGCCTTTATCGAGATGCGGGACTGGCGGGACGTCGCGCAAACGCAAGCGGATCGGCGTCTTCGAGCGCAAGCCGCTGCCGAAGCCGACCGGTGCAAACGTGGGCTGGTCGATGGACTTCGTGGCCGGCGGGCTCATCGGCGGTCGTCGTCTACGCTGCCTCACCATCGTTGACGACTGCACCCGCGAATGCTTGGCCATCGAGGTCGACACATCCGTCAGACGCGAGAGCGTCGGGAGAGCCCCGCGTTGGCAACCAAGGCAGCTGCTGGCCAACTGGTCGTGCTTCCGTGGAAGGGGGCGTCGAACAACGAAAAAGGGAGAGAAGTACGCCGCCCTGTATTACCTCGCCATGTGGCAGGGCCTGCGGGCCGAAGATCTAGACATTGATACATCGGAAGAACGCCCGATCGTATGCACTGCAACGGGGATGACGACTGTGTTCACGGGCGAGCTTGCGAAGTATGCTGAGACCCAAGGCATGCGACGTCGTCAACGTGCTATCGAAGGATTGACTGCCTGTTCCAGTATGACGAATACCGGCCGTTACCCGGGTGTCACCCGGGCATTGAAAAAGGGCCAGGACACGTGTCCTGACCCCTTGTGTTGTGGTAGCGAGCGAGGGACTCGAACCCCCGACCAAAGGATTATGATTCCTCTGCTCTAACCAACTGAGCTAGCTCGCCGGAGCCGAAAATTATAACCGAATCCGCGACTTAAAGCCAAGTCGCGGACCCTTCCCGGGCAATGCGCCGCGGCCGGCGCGTTACTCGCGGTCGATGTCACTGCCGCCCCTTCTTGCCGATCTCCCCTGGTACGCCCTTGCGGCGATCCCGGTGATCGTCGTCGTCGGTTACACGATGTTCGGCGCAACGGGATTCGGCTCGTCGATCGTCGGCGTGCCACTGTTCGCGCACGTGTTTCCGCTCGCGTTCGCCGTCGCGCTCGCGACCTCGCTCGACGCCTTCGCTGCGACGGGGGCGACGGTCCACCTGCGCCGCAACGTCGCGTGGAGCGAATTCCGGCGGCTGATGGTGCCGGCACTGATCGGCATGGCGATCGGCGCGACGCTCATCGTCAAGCTTCCGGCAGCGATCGCGCTGTTCGCGCTGGGCGTCTTCGTCGGCAGTTACGGCACCTATCTGCTGATCGGTCCGCGGGCACTGCCGCGGGCGCCGGCGTGGCTCGCGTGGCCCATCGGTCTTGTCGGCGGCGTGTTCTCGGTGATGTTCGGCACCGGCGGGCCCGTGTACATGGTCTTTCTCTCGGCGCGCATCAAGGACAAGGCGGCGTTGCGCGCAACGTCGGCGACGATGGTGGCGATGAGCGTGTGGACGCGGCTCGCGATCTTCGCCGCGGCGGGCGTGCTGTTGCAGCCGGCGCTGCTGCTGCTCGCCGCGGCCATGCTGCCGGTGATGTTCGTCGGCATCCGCCTCGGCAACCGGCTGCATCATCGACTGTCGGGCACGGGCGTGCTGCGGCTGATCGCGGCGCTTCTGGTGGCCAACGGCGCGTCGCTCGTCGTGCGCGCACTCGCCGGCTAGAGGCGGGTCGCGCAAGCGCTGCGGGCGTGCTCAGCCCTTCGCAGCCGGCGTCTTTTCGGCGAGCAGCTTCTCGATCATGTCGACGAGACCGGGAGCCTGGGGCTTCACGGTGTCGGCAAAGCTGACGACACGCGTTGCGCTGCGGTCGACGACGTACTTGTGGAAATTCCAGCGCGGCGCCACGCCGGTTCTGGCGATCAGTTCGACGAACAGCGGATTCGCGGCGCCCTTGCCGACCGACGACTTCTCGAACATGGGGAATTGCACGCCGTAGGTGGTGCGGCAGAACTCGGCGATCTCCTTGTTGCTGCCGGGCTCCTGCGCACCGAAATCGTTCGACGGAAAGCCGACGACGACGAGCCCGCTGTCCTTGTACTTGCGGTACAGCGCTTCGAGTCCCTCGTACTGCGGCGTGTTGCCACAGTAGCTGGCCGTGTTGACGATGAGCAGCACCTTGCCCTGGAACTGGCACAGCGACTGCGGCTCGCCGGTCTGCAGGCGATTGAACGTGTGCTGGAGGAGCGCCGGGCAGCTTCCCGCATCGGCCGTCGCGCACGGCGACGGGGGCCGGCGCTTCCGTCGCGGCGATTTCGGGCGTGCTCAGCGCGAGCACCGGCGAAAGCGCGGCGGCGAACAGGTGCTGGGTCATCAGCGCGTCGACGTCGGGCCCCGATGGGGCGCTCGGTTCGGCGAGCGCGCGCTGGCGCGCCGCGGTTTCGGCGGCGAGGTAGACATCCGAAGTGGGCAACGCGGCGTCCGCGGCGCCCGGATAGTCGTTGCGGTTGCATGCCAGGTTCACGAGCGGCCCGATCGCGGCGATCACGCGCTCGTCTTCCCAGGGGGTCGGCACGGCGAGCGTGAAATCGGCGTCGGCCGACGCCGGGCCGGCATCGCCGGCGCCGTCCTCGACCTCGGGGGTCAGGGCCACCGGCCCGAGTGCCTGGTGAACGCGGTCGTCACTGACTAGGCCGAGCGCCACCGCCACGCAGTAAGCGATCACCAACACGCCTGCCGCGACACCCGCCACGCGCCACCACCGCTCAAAAAGCGCTAGCATTTGTCCTGGACAACCTTGACCGAATTAAGCTATATTATGCAATATTGCGCGGTGGGTCAATCCGAACGTCCAGGACAAATGCATGAACCGAGTGGTCGACTTGCAGGGGATGCTGTTGAACATCAGCGCCGTCGAGCGTGAGACCGGCCTCTCCAAGGACGTCCTGCGCATGTGGGAGCGCCGATACGGCTTTCCCAAGCCCGGTCGCGACGACAACGGCGAGCGACAGTATGCGGTCGCCGAGATCGCCAAGCTGCGCAGCATCAAGCGGCTGATGGACGTCGGGATGCGCCCCGGCAAGATCATCGCGCTTTCCCAGGTCGAACTCAACGCGATGGCCGACGCGCGCAGCGGCCAGCGGCGCGACGTCGTGCCGCCGGCGCTGGAGCACGACGTCCTGACCATGCTGAAGTCGCATGACGTGACGGGCCTGCAGCACACGCTGGCCAATCTCCTGATGCGCCAGGGATTGCAGGCCTTCATCCTCGAGACGATCACGCCACTCAACCGCGCGGTCGGCGAGGCGTGGATGCGCGGGGAGCTGCAGGTGTTCGAGGAGCATCTGTACACCGAGCAGCTGCAGGCTGCGCTGCGCACCGCCATCAATGCCTTTCCGCGGCGGCCCGCGATCCCGCGCCTGCTCCTCACGACGTTTCCCAACGAGCAGCACGGGCTCGGCCTGCTGATGGTCGAGGCGCTGCTGGTGCCCGAAGGCGTCGAGTGCATCTCGCTCGGGCCGCAGACGCCGCTCGAGGACGTCCGTCGCGCCGCGCTCGCGCACAAATCGCACATCGTCGCGCTGTCGTTCTCGGCGGCGTTTCCCGTACGCCAGGCGACCGATGGCCTGGCGTCGTTGCGACGGCAGCTTCCCGCGAGCGTCCAGGTGTGGGCGGGGGGCGAGATGACGCGCCGCGTGCGCAAGACGCTGCCGGGAATCGTGCTCATTCCCGATCTGGCCGCGTCCGTGAATGCGTTGCGCAGCTGGCGCGCGCATTGGGTGCCGCCCGCGGCGTGATCCTGTGTGGACCGCGGTGGCCCTGTGGAGCCTTTCGATCGCGGGCGTGGCGCTGTACGCGACGTGGGCGGTGCCCGCACTCGGGCGCGGTGTCCCGCCGTGGGCCGTGGCGCTCGGGGCGCTGGCGATCTACTTCGGATTGATCGCGACGTTCATGGCGCTCTACTTCGCGCTCGCGTGGCTGTGGCGCTCGCCGCGACCGCCGGCCGCGCGGATCGGCGCGCGCGCGACGCTGCGGCTGGTCCTGCGCGAGTACCGCGCGCTCACCGGCGCCGCGAAGCGGATGATGTTCTTTCGGCTGCTGCTCAGGGAGCCGCCCGCCGCGCCGAATGCGCTGCCGGTCCTGCTCGTGCACGGCGTCCTGTGCAATGCGGGGGTGTGGGAGCGCTTCGCGCGCCACCTGCGGCGGCACGGCGTGCAGTCGGTGCACACGATCTCCTACGGCCCGCCGCTCGCGTCCATCGAGACCTTCGCCGACCAGCTCGCGGCGCGCATCGACGCCGTGCTCGCCGCAACCGGCGCGCGGGAGCTCCTGATCGTGTCGCACAGCATGGGCGGCCTCGTCACGCTCGCCTATTGCCGCAGGTACGGCGCCGCCAAGATCCGCCGCGCCATCGCGCTCGCCGCCCCGTACCGCGGCAGCGTCCACGCCTACCTGATGGCGGGCACCTGCTTGGCGCAGCTGCGGCCCGGCAATCCGTGGCTCGAAGCGCTCGATTCGGCGCGCTTCGAGCGGCCGCCGATCACGTCGATCTGGTCGTGGCACGACTCGATGATCGCGCCCCAGCTGTCGTCGCGGCTTCCCGGCGCCGACAATGTCGAGCTCACGGGCGTCGGCCACAACGCCATCCTGGCCGACGCCGATGCGCGTGCGCACGTGCTGGCCGCGATCGCGACCGAGCGTGCGCGCAGCACCGTGCCCGCTACCAGTGAATTCCCTGCGTGAGCTGCGCGAACGCCATCTGCTCCGCCGTGAGCGGCTGCGGCTCGGCGTCCTTCCTGCCCTGCGCCGCGGACGAGTCCGGGAACATGTTGAAGGCGGTATTGAGCAGCACCTGCGTGACTTTCGGCGCGATCGCGTGGCAGACGGCGCCGAAGATGCCGAGCCGGGTCGCGATGCGCACCGGCCGATGGACGATCGCCTCGACGACCAGCCCCGCGGCTTCCTCCGGCGAGAGCGTCGGCAGGTTCTCGTAGATCTTCGTGGGCGCGATCATCGGCGTGCGCACCAGCGGCATGTTGATGTTGGTGAAGTGGATCCCCTTGTCCACGACCTCGGACGCCGCGCACTCGGAAAATGCGTCGAGCGCCGACTTCGATGCGACGTAGGCGGAAAAGCGCGGCGCGCGGGAGAGCACGCCGATCGAGCTGATGTTGATGACGTGGCCGCGCTTCTGCGCCGCCATCGCCGGCAGGAAGGCGAGGATCAGGCGCACCGGCCCGAAGTAGTTGAGCTGCATCGTCCGCTCGAAATCGTGGAAGCGGTCGAGCGAGTTCAGGACGGCGCGGCGGATCGAGCGCCCGGCATTGTTGACGAGGAAGTCGACGACCTTGTGCTCGCCGAGGATCTTCTTGGCGAGGGCGTCGATCGCCGTCATGTCGGCGAGGTCGCACGAATAGGTGAAGCATGTGCCGCCGGCGGCGGCGATCTCCTTGCGCGTGGCCTCCAGCTTCTCCGGATCGCGGGCGACGATGATCACGCGGGCGCCGGCCTCCGCGAGCTTGTGCGCGGTCGCATGACCGATGCCCGACGAACCGCCGGTGACGACGACGACCTTGTCGCGCACGCGACCGGCCAGCGAGCGGTCGATGAACAGGTCCGGGTCGAGGTGCCGCTCCCAGTAATCCCACAGCCGCCATGCGTACGTGTCGAGCTTGGGGACTTCGATGCCCGAGCCCTTGAGCGCCTTCGCCGCCTCGCGGTTGTCGTAGCGCGTGGGCCAGTTGACGAACTGGAACACGTCGCGCGGGATGCCGAGGTCGTTAAGCACGACGCGGATCGCGCGCTTCACCGGCGCCAGCGAGCCGATGCCGTACAGGATCGGCGCGGGAATGAAGCCGAACATCTTGGCGTTGACGCGCATGGTCATCTGCGGTGCATGTGCCGCCCGCGCGAAGATGTTGAGCGCCTCGCCGATCCGGTACGGGTGCGGATCGGTCAGGTGGAAGCACTTGCCGTCGAGGCCCTTCCGGTGCGCCAGGTAATCGAGGGCGTTCGCGACGAAGTCGACCGGGACGATGTTGATCCGCCCGCCTTCGATGCCGATCGCCGGGACCCATTGCGGCACCAGCTCGCGAAACTTCTGGATCGTCTTGAAGAAGTAGTACGGGCCGTCGATCTTGTCGATGTAGCCGGTCTTCGAGTCGCCGACGACGAATCCGGGCCGGTAGATCCGGTAGGGGCGCCCGTACTCGCTGCGAACGAGGCCCTCGGCGTCATGCTTGGTCTTGAAATACGGATGGTCGAGGTCCTCGGCCTCCTCGAACATGTCCTCGCGGAACACGCCGTCGTAGAGTCCGGCCGCGGCGATCGAGCTCACGTGATGGAAGCAGCCGGTCGCCACGGCGTCGGCGAAGGCCAGCGCGTTGCGCGTGCCGGCGACGTTGGCGAGCTCCTGCTCCTCGGCGGACGCCTTGAGGTCGTAGACGGCCGCGAGGTGAAAGAAGTGATCGACCTTGCCCTTGAGCCTGCGCAGGTCGGCATCCGCGACACCCAGGTTCCTCTTCGCGAGATCCCCGATGACCGCGACCACCTGCTTGTCGTCGGCGCCCCAGTAGTCGCGCAGCTCGGCGAGCTTCTTGAGCGAGCTCTTGCGGACGAGCACGTGAACCGGCTTGCCGCGCTTGAGCAGGTTGGCGACGACGAAGCGTCCGATGAAGCCGGTCGCGCCGGTGACGAAATACGCCATGGGTTCCTCCTGGAAAGGCGCCGCTTCCGGTCTACGGCGAGCGGCGGGCCGGCGGGACGCTTGCCGCCGGTCCATCACCGGGCCGCGCAGCCGCGCGATTGTAACGCCGGGCCTGCGGTTGCGGCCGCGGCAGGCAGGCTAGCGCTTTAGAGTGCATGCTCTAAGGCTTGGCGCCTAGAATCGGGCGCACGGCGCGCGGCCGCGCCGAACCTCCGGAGGGAACACGGGATGCTGAAGAAGATGAAAGCCGAGACTGCGCATGCGTCGGCCGGCGGCGCCAAGGTCACGCCGCAATCGGTGCTGGAGTCGTCGCGGCAGATCTGGCTGGCGGGACTCGGCGCCTTCGCGCGCGCGCAGGCCGAGGGCATGAAGGTGTTCGAGTCGCTGGTGAAACAGGGCGAGGCGCTCGAGTCGCGGACCAAGCAGGCTGCACGCGACACGGCCACGGCGGCGACCGACGCCGCCAAGGCGCGCGCCAAGGACATGCAGGCGATGGCCGGCGGCACCTGGGACAAGCTCGAACAGGTGTTCGAGGACCGCGTGGCCCGTGCGCTCGGCAAGCTCGGCGTGCACACGCAGAGCGACGTCGAGCGCCTCGCCGAGCGCGTCGACTCGCTGTCCGAGGCCGTCAACGAGCTGATCAAGGCGACCGGCGTCAAGACCAGGCGCAAGCCTGCGGCGTCGGGCGTCGAGAAGATGGTCAAGGGGGCGATGCGCTCGGCGACCCGCACGGCGTCGTCGGCGGCACGCACGGCCGGAGGCGCGATGTCGAGCGCGACCCGGACGGCGAAGCACACGGTCCGCACGGCCCGGAAGGTGGCCAGGTCCGCGTTGAAGTGACCCGGCCGCGCCGCGAGCGATCGGGGACGCGCTAGGGCCGGCGTCGGCGGGCGCGGCGCAGCGAGCTCCGGACATGCGCCGCGTGCGGCTGTTCATCGCCACCAGCCTGGACGGCTACATCGCCGGCCGCGGCGACGACCTCGGCTGGCGGTTCGACGACGGCGACTACGGCTACGCGGCGTTCTACGCCGGCATCGACACGGTGTTGGTCGGGCGCCGCAGCTACGATGTCGCGCGGGCGTTTCCGCAATGGCCGTACAAGGATCGCAACGTCGTCGTGTTCACGCGCGGCGGCGAGGCGCGCATCACGTCGCCCAATACGGTGGCGACGCCGCGCTCGCCCGGCGATGTCGTCGCCGAGCTGCGCAGCCGCGAAGGCAAGGACCTGTGGCTGGTCGGCGGCGGCACGCTCGTCGCGGCCTTCATGGACGCGGCGCTCATCGACGACGTCATCGTGTCGATCCACCCAGTGCTGCTCGGCGACGGCATTCCGCTGGTCGCGCCGGGCGCGCGGCGAACGCCGCTCGCGCTCGTCGGCGAACGGCGCTATCCCTCGGGCCTGGTGCAGCTCACCTATCGCGCCGAACGCTGAAGGACGGGCGCGCGGCAGGAGCGCTAGTCGCGGTTGAGCTTCTCGACCTGCTTGACGTAGTTCGTCATCGCGTCGTCCCGGCTCGTGCCCTTGAGCTTGGCCCACGCGTCGTACTTCGCGCCGCCGACGAAATCGAAACCGCCGGGGCGATCGCCGCGGACGTCGCCCTCGGTGGCCTGCTTGTAGTACGAATAGAGCTTGAGCAGCGTGCCGTTGTCGGGCTTCCTCTTCGTCTGCTTCGCCGCGGCGGCGGCGGCCTCGAACTTCGACTTGAGATCGTCCTTCTTCGCTGCGGGAGCCATCGGCAATCCTCCATGCGGACCGGCGCGTCGTTTGCCGCGCTGGCCTTTCATGCTACTTTAGCGCGAGTCACAAGACGTGCGCAACGCACGCGCCCGCACCGATCCCCAGGCTCCATGCGCTCCATGCGACGACCGCCATGACGCGTCAACGGGTTTCCGCCATCGACAACGCATGGCTGCGGATGGACCGGCCGAGCAACCTGATGATGATCTGCGGCGTGCTGATCTTCCGCGAGAAGATCGAGCTCGCGCGCCTGCGTGGCGTGATCGCCGAGCGCTTCCTGGTGTTCAAGCGCTTTCGGCAGCGCCCGGTGGAGACGCCCGCGATGTCGTTCTGGGAAACCGACGCGCGCTTCGACCTCGACCATCACGTCGCGCATACCGCCCTGCCCGGGCGCGCGGGCAAGGCGGAGCTGCAGGCGCTCGTGTCGCGCCTCATGTCGACGCCGCTCGATCCCGCGCGTCCGCGCTGGCAGTTCCACCTCGTCGACAACTTCGACGGCGGCAGCGCGCTGGTCATGCGGATCCACCACGTCTACGCGGACGGCATCGCGCTCGTGCGCGTGATGCTGTCGATGACCGACGCCGCGGCCGACGGCGCGCCCGCGATGCCGTTCGAGCCGCGCGAGCGCAGCCGCCCCGATGCGGACGACGTGCTCGCGCACCTGTGGACGCCGCTCGAAGGCGTGCTCGCTGCGGCGCGCCGGCTCGGCGGCACGCTGGTCGAGAAGGGCGCGGAAATCTGGCACGATCCGGCGAAGGCGGTGGAGCTCGCCGACAAGGGCTCGGCGCTCACGGCCGAGGTCGCGAAGCTCGCGCTGATGGCGCAGGACTCGCCCACCCGCTTCAAGGGGACGCCGGGCGTCGTCAAGCGCGTCGCGTGGGCGCAGCCGCTGCCGCTGCCCGAGGTGAAGACCATCGGCAGGGCGCTCGGTGGATCGGTGAACGACGTGCTCCTGTCCTGCGTCGCCGGCGCGCTGCGCGGCTACCTGGTGGCCAAGGGCGATCCCGTCGACGGCGTGATGCTGCGCGCGCTCGTCCCGGTGAACCTGCGGCCGCTCGAGAAGGCGTACAAGCTCGGCAACCAGTTCGGCCTCGTGTTCCTCGACCTGCCCATCGGCATCGAGAATCCGGTCGAGCGGCTGTACGCGGTGCGCGCGAACATGAATGCGTTGAAGGGCAGCTACCAGCCGGTCCTCGCGCTCGGCCTGCTGGCCGCGATGGGGGCCGGCCCGAAGATGCTGCAGGAGACGCTGCTGTCGATCCTCGCGCGCAACGCCACGGCCGTGATGACCAACGTGCCCGGACCGCAGCGGCCGCTCTATCTCGCCGGCGGCAGGATCGACAACCTGATGTTCTGGGTGCCGCAGTCGGGCGACATCGGGATGGGCGTGTCGATCATCTCGTACGACGACGCGGTGCAGTTCGGCGTGGTCACCGATCGGGCGCTGTGTCCCGACCCCGAGCGCGTGAGCGCGCGCTTCGGCGCCGAGTTCGAGAAGCTCGTGCTGACGACGCTGATGAGCCCGTGGCCGCGCGACGGCGATCTCGATCCGGTCGTCGCCGCGGAGTCGGTCGGCGCCGCCTGACGCTTCCTCGCGACTCGCGCTCGCTATTCCAGCTCGGACTTGGCGAGCTCGACATCGAGGCGCTCCATCGCATCGGCCGCTTTCTGCGCCGCCGCCTTCTCGTAGAGCTTCGTGGCCTCGTCGACCCTGGCCTTGCCGAACAGCAGCATCAGGCCGTTCGCGTATTCGATGTGGGCGATCGGCGATTCGGGGAAGAGCTTGAGCGCCTTCTGATAGCACTCGAGCGCCGATTCCTTCTTCGCGCCGTAGGTCATTCCCGCGACGATGCCGCCGACCTTCGCGATGACTTCGGCCTGGTAGGCGCCGAAGGCGGTCCAGGCCTCGGCGTGCCTGGGCTCGAGCTTCTGCGCGGTGACCAGCGCATCCTTGATCTTGCCGCCGAATCCCCGCGCGAGCGCCTTGGCGACCGAGATTCCCTGGCCGTAGCGTCCGAGGGCGAACGCGTAGAGGTAGTGGGCATTGGCATCCTTCGGCGCTTCGCCGCGGCGCGCATTCGCCCATTCGGCCGCCTCCTCGAACAGCGCCAGCTTTTGCGTCGCGGCCTTCTCGAGGTAGTGCGCGTAGACGGTTTGCGCCTTGACCGCGCAATTGATCCCTGCGCCGCCGGCGTCGCTGCCGGCGGCGACGGCCTGCGCGAAGTCGCCGGCGTGATAGTGGCGCCATGCCTCCGCGACGGCCGCGTCCCCGGGGTAGGGCTCGCAGTCGCCCTTGTGCAGCCGCGGCCAGTGTTTCTTGAGTCCTGCGCCGTCGAACGCGTACGCCTTGTCGGCATGCGGGAACTTCACCCATTTCTTCGCCATCGCGGGTCCTCCTCCCAAGATCAGCGCAGGTATTCTGCGCCGAGGCGCTCGATCAGCGCGCGATCGGCGCCGCGCAGATAGGGCGCGATCAGCGCCAGCACGTGATAGGCGGCAAGGCCGGGATCGCCCGCGTCGGTCGTCCCGCCCGCGCCGGCCGCGGCCGGCCCGGCGACTATGCGCTGGTACGACATCCAGTACGTCGCGATCATCACTGCATTGTTCGCGAGCGCCGCGATCTCGCGCTCGCTCGCGCGCATCGCTCCCGCGTCGACCAGCGCGCCGCACGACTCTATCACGGTGCGCTGGCCGCGCCGCGTCAGCTCGGCGAAGCGCTGCGCGAGCTTGCGATTGCGCGAAGTGATCTCGTCGAGATCGCGATACAGGAAGCGATGCGCCCACATCCGCTCGAACAGCAGATGCAGGAGAAACCAGAGGTCGTCGACCCGCGGCGTGCGCGCCGGCGGCGCCGCGAGCAGCGGCATGAGCCCCGACTCGTATGCCGCGTACAGCTCGCCGATGATCTCGTCCTTGTTGCGGAAGTGGTAGTAGAGGTTGCCGGGGCTGATGTTGAGCTCGTCGGCGATCACCGCGGTGGTGACGTGCGGCTCGCCGAACCGGTTGAACAGCGCGAGCGCCGTCTCCAGGATGCGCTCGCGCGTGCGCCGGGGAGGCTTCTTCTGCGCCATGCGCGCGGGCGGTCCCGGTCACCTCACGGCAGCGAGGCAGCGTTCCAGGTGGTCCAGCGTATGCGCGAGCTCGCGCGCAGTCCGGCGCATGGTCGCCTCGCGGGGCCCGTGGGACTTGAGCGGCCGCGGGTCGGTGAGCGCGTCGGTCACGCGCCGCGATGCATCCGCAAGCCGCGCCGCGTCGATGGCGATGCCGTGCCGCGCGAAAAGCGGGACGAGCTCCGGCGCGCGTGTGCGCAGCTTGTCGCGCGTCGCCGCGAACGCGAGCGCGCACAGGCGCTTGCGCTGCGCGTAGCTGAAGATGCGCGCGAAGAACATGTCGGCATCCTCGCGGTCGGGCTCGAACAGCACGATGCCGGCGTTCGGGTACTGCCGTGCGTACCTTTCCATCCCCACCTGCATGCGGGAATGGATGATTGCGCGGAACGTCTGCGACAGCACGAGCGGAAGCCCCCCCTGGTTGAGCTTCGCCACCGTGAGGCGGCGTCCGCGCGTGGCGGAGCTCGAATCGAACGGCACGAGCGGATTCACGCAGAACAGCAGCGTCACGCCACGCTCGAGCGCGACGGACGCATGCAGCGTCTTGTTGAGCGCGCCGTCGACGTAGTGCTGGCCCCCGATCTCCACCGGCGGGAACATGCCGGGCAGCGCGCTCGACGCCTCGATCGCGCGCGAGATCGGCATGTGGTCGTGGCCGGGCGTCCCGAACGTGACCGAAGCGCCCGTGTCCAGGTTCGTCGCGACGAGGAAGAGCCGGCGCGAGAGCTTGCGAAAGTCGTCGGTGCGTCCCGGGGCGGCAAAGAGCCGCGACAGGAAGACGCCCACCGCGCGGTTGTCGAACACGCCGGTGGGCATGGCCCGGGCGAGCGTGAAGAGCGACTCCATCGCGCCGCGCTGGAGCGGGTCGCGCAAATACTGGAGCGAAGCACGGAGCGCGAGACGCGGCAGGTCGGCCGCGCGACGGCCGAACTCGGCGAAAGCGGGACGCAGGAAGATGCCGGGCTTGAGCGCGGCATCGGCGCCATCCTCGATGAACAGCCGGTACATCTGCGCCGGCGAGATGCCGTTGGCAAGCGCAGCGGCAACGAAGCTGCCGGACGATACGCCCACGTAGGCGTCCAGCGCGTTGGCGTCGAAGCCGACCAGCGAATCGGCCAGCGCAAGCACCGCGCCGACCTCGTAGATGCCGCCGAGCGGGCCGCCTCCCGCGAGCGCGAGTCCGACCTGCGGCGGGGCGGCGCGACGCCGCGGCGCCGGGTCGCGACGCTGTGGCGCACGGCGCCTGCGCGGCGCGCGCGCGACCTTCGGCGCGGGTCCTGCGACCTTCGACATGCGCCTCCTCGCAGCCATGCTTCCGATGGCAAAAACCCCTGAACCGGGACGACCCGATCCAGGGGCTTCGTCAGTGCGCAGTGTAGCTTATCAGCGCTTGGCGCTCTTCACCGCACGCTTCGCGCGCTTGGTGGTTTTCACGCTGTGCGCCTTCGTCGCGCGCCGGGCGCGCGTGGGCCTGGCGGCCGGGGCGGTCTGCAGCATCGCGGGCAGCTCGATCCTCGGCAGCGCACGCGGGAGCGACTTGCGCACGAGAGTCACCGCCGTGTCGGCGTATGCGCGCACGGTCGTCTCGACAGTGACGCGCGTCTTCTTCCACAGCACGTTGGCGCGCGTCATCGAGGATTCGACCTGATCGCCGACCAGGCGGAACGCCTTCGACTCGACGGCCGTGCCTTCCTTGACCAGCGTGCGGAAGACGCCGCCGGCCTCGCGCTCGGCCCAATCGCGCGTGACGACCGCGGCGCCGAGGCCTGCGAGCCACACCTGACGCGACGCCGCGAACACGTTGTTGCCGACCTGGTTCGACCTGCCCTGGATTGCATTGCGCATGAGAACGTCTCCTGTTTCGATCGCGCGAGAACGCCTCGCGCATGGTTCGAATGTACCGGCTGTCGTTAGAGAGTTCACACTAATCGCGACGCGCGTCAGCCCTTCAGCGTCGCCGCGAGCGCCGCAGCGAGCCGGGCGACGATCCCGTAGATCGAAAGCTGCGGATTGGCGCCGATCGACGTCGGGAACAGCGAGCCGTCCATGACGTGCAGGTTCGCGAGGTGGTGAAAGCGCCCCCGTGGGTCGCACGCCGACCGGCGCGGATCGGGGCCGAGCGGTGCGCCGCCCATGACGTGCGCGGAGACCACGGGCGTCGCGAGCGGCCGCAGATCGAACGACGCGATCGCCCGGCGCGCCGCATCGACGCTGGCAAAGGCGGCACCGTCCGCATGCACGGGCATCACCGCTTTCGCGCCGGCAGCCAGCTGGATCTCGGCCATCGCGGCGAAGGCCCGCCGCGCGCCGTCCCACAGGTACGGCGTCAGCGGATAGTCGAGCACGGGGGTGCCGTCCGGGGCGAGCGTCACCGTGCCTCCGGGACTGTCGTCGTGGAAGCCGTCGCGCAGCAGGGCGAGCACGACCTGCAGGTGCGGGAGCTCGCGCATCCGTTGCGCGTGCGCCTTGCCGTGACCCGGCAGCGTGATGGCCGTGAGGAGCGGGTGGATAGGCGGCGCTTCGAGCTTGAATCCGATCGGGCCGTCGAGCGGAACCGAATCAAGGTAGTGGTCCGAGTAGACGGACTGCGGCGCGCCGGAGAAGCCGTCGACGCGCTCCGGCATGATGGCCGCCGACACGAGCGTCGGATGCAGGAACGTACGGCGGCCGACGATCCCGTAGGGATCGGGAACGCGGCTTCGCAAAAGCAGCGCCGGCGTGCCGATGGCGCCCGCCGCGCAGACATAGGCGCGCGCGCGCACCACGATCCGTCGCGACGTCGGCCGCGTGCCGCGCGCGTCCATCGCGAGGCACTCGAGCGCCTCGACGCGCTCGCCGTGCCAGGTCAGCGCATGGGCGCGCGCGCGCGTCACCAGCGTCGCCCCGCGCGCGAGCGCCGCCGGGATCGTGGTCACCAGCATCGACTGCTTGGCGTTGGTCGGGCAGCCCATGCCGCAGTAACCGAGGTTCCAGCAGCCTTTCACGTTGCGGCGGATCGTCGCCGATGCGATGCCGATGGCCTTCGCGCCGCGCGCCAGCGCAGCGTTGTTCGCGTTGGGCGCGACGTCCCAGGGCGCGATCGCCAGGCGGTTCTCCATGCGCTCGAACCACGGCGCGAGATCGTCGACACCGAACTGCGCAAGGCCGAAGGCGCGGCGCCAGTGCTCGAGCGTCGCCGGCGGCGTTCGAAACGAGCTCGTCCAGTTGACCGTCGTGCCGCCGCCGACGCAGCGCCCCTGCAGAATGCCGACGGCCTTGTCCCGCGTTCGCCGCGCGGCGGATTCCTGATAGAGCTCCGGATACGCGTCCGACTCGCGCATGCGGAAATCGGATGAAGAGCGTAGCGGACCTTCCTCGATCAGGACGACGCGCAGTCCGGCCTCCGCGAAAGCCTCGGCGGCCGTGCCGCCGCCCGCGCCGGTTCCGACGATCACGACGTCGGTGTCGAGCGTGCGATCCTCGGCCAGCGTCGCGGCGTCGATCACGCGCCAACCGCGCGCGAGGCCGTCGCGAACCGGGTCGGCGATCGCGCCGATCACGAGGTTCCTTCCCGCACGCCGAGGTCGGGGGGGCCGGCATAGCCGATCGCGGCCCAGGCCCGCGGCTGCCCGTACCACGCCGCCAGCACGAGCTGGTGCAGCGCGTCGTAGGCGGCGCGCAGCAGGCCGACGCGGCTCGTGCGCAGTCGATCGAGGAAGCCTTCGACGTCCCCGGGCGCGGCGTCCTGCCACGACGCCGTCATCCGGGCGAGCGACCAGCGCGCGGGCGCAAGGGCGAGCAGGCCGAAGAGGTCGTCGAGCTCGGACTGCTGGCGCGGCGAGAGGCCGGCGACGGCGGCTTCGATGCCGGCCAGCGTGTCGCGCAGCGCCGCGTCCCGCTGCATGCCGGCGGCAGGCAGCGCGCCGGCGAGCATCACCGGCGCAACGGCCGCCATCACCGCGGCGCCGTTTGCACCGAGCGCGCCGGTGGACGGCGTCGTGCCCCGCGGCATGAAGCGGCTGGCGACGAGCGCGGCGGCGCCCGCCGCGCCGACGAAGATGAAAGCGCGGCGTGAGATGATCATCGCGGTCAATCGGACACGATAGCCGCCGGCGGTAGAGCAAACAATCTAAACCCCGCTAGACTCTTCCGCGATCGTGACCGACCGTTCCGCTCCGCCGGCGGCCTCCGCGCTCTCGAGCGCGCTCGAACGCGTGCTGCGCCTGCATGCGCTGCGTCACGCCGACGCGCAGCTCGCCCGCGCGCTCGACGAGCTGTCCGCGTGGCAGGCGCGCCGCCTGCGCCACACGTACGCGGACCTTGCCGCCGAGCCCCGCTATCGCGCGGCGGTCGATTTCTTCCAGGACGACCTGTACGGCCCCGGCGATTTCGCGCAGCGCGACGCCGATCTCGCACGGGTCGTCCCTGCGATGTCGCGCCTGCTGCCCGCTTCGGTCATCGCCATTGTCGCGCGCGCCATGGAGCTCAACGCGCTGTCCCACGAGCTCGATCGCGCCGTCGTCGCGCGTCTTGCCCGCGCGGACGCGACCATCGCGGTGGAGGACTACTGCCGCGCGTACCGCGCTTCCGGCGAGCGTCCGCTGCGCGCCCGGCAGATCGCGCTGATCGGCGAAGTGGGTGCCGGGCTCGACCGCTACGTTCGCGCGCCGGTGATCCGCGGCGCCCTGGCGATGATGCGCAAGCCGGCGCACGCGGCGGGGCTGGGGGCGCTGCAGGACTTCCTGGAACGCGGATTCGACGCGTTCCGGCGCATGAAGGGCGCGGGCGAATTCCTCGCCACCGTGGACGCCCGCGAGCGGCGCATCAACGATGCGATCTTCGCGGGCGACGACGCGCCCTTTCCGCCGCCCTGACGGCCTAGGCGCGGCGGGTTCGCGGGGGCTGGCCGTCGAGCAGCTTGTCGAGCTGCGCGTGGATTTCCTTCTCGATCGCCGGCTTCAACGCGATCAGTAGAAAGCCGAGCGACACGTCGAGCGACAGCACATCCTTCGCGACGTGCATCCTGCCCTGCACGCCGGGGCGCCGGAACGCGATGCTGTCGCCGTCCCATGCGTATTCGAGATCGAAGCGCTCGTTGAGGTCGCGGGCGATCTTCTCGGCGACGTCCTTCGCCTTCTTGTGCGACAGCGCGTGTTTGCGGGCAATCGAGATGGACGCCACCGTGCCTCTCCCTGCATCGGAAACCCAGTATAGCCAAACGGGTCCTGGCGCAATCACTTCGCCCTTCGCGGCGTGGCGTTCGAGCTGCGCGTGAAGCTCGGGACGTCCATCGTCGCGAGCGCGCGGGCGGCCAGGCGGGCGGGCCGCTGGCGTCGCTTTGCGCGCGGCGCGCAATCGTTGACGGCAGATCCTCGATCACCCGGTAGTGGGCCCTCGGCCTTGACACCGATTTGGAACAGACGTAGGATTTAAACATTCGTTTAATCAACGACGCGGGCTTGATGCGACGTGCCTGCCGCAATGTGCATCGGGCCGCGTTGTCTATCGCTTTAACACCACCCGCCGAGCCCACCAGGGTCGATATCCAAGGTCGAAGACGATGAACAGCGGCGAAGTGATCTCCCTCTCGCCTGCGCGCGGCGCCGGCGCCACCAAGGCGCGCATCCTGGACGCGGCCGAGGCGCTGTTCATGGAACATGGCTTCGAGGCGACCAGCCTGCGTTCGATCACGGCCACGGCTGGCGTCAATCTCGCGGCCGTCAACTACCACTTCGGCAGCAAGGAGGAGCTGTTCCAGGCGGTGCTGACGCGGCGGCTCGATCCGATGAACCAGGCGCGCGTCGCGCTGCTCGACCGGCTGGAAGCCGAGGCCGGTGCAGGTCCGCTCGCGTGCGAGCGGATCCTCGGCGCGCTGCTGACGCCGGCGCTCGCGCTCGCGCGCGACCCCGAGCGCGGCGGCAAGGACTTTCTCAAGCTGCTCGGCCGCGCGTACGCGGACCCGGCGCCGTTCATCCGGCGATTCCTCTCCGAGCAATACGCGCAGATGATCGCGCGGTTCAAGGCGGCGTTCGGCCGTGCGCTGCCGCAGCTCCCGCGCAAGGAGCTGTCGTGGCGGCTGCACTTCATCATGGGTGCGCTGTCGTACACGCTCGCCGGCACCGACGCGCTCAAGCTCATCGCGGAGCTCAATCCGCGCGAGACCGACAACGACGAGATCCTGCTGCGCCGGCTCGCGCCGTTCCTGCTCGCCGGCCTGACCGCCCCGCTGCCCGACTTGACCGACGTGATCCGCGAAGTCGACGCCGACGTCGCGCGGGAGCGTTGAGGCGCGCGCTTGGCGGCGCCATCTTCCCAGCATCCACCCAACGGGTATCGCCATGCTGACCCTGCTCTGGTTCGCCGTCTCGATCGCCGCCGTCGTCGCGCTGCTCTACGTCAACGCGTCGGGGATCGCGTTCGCGCTCGCGCTCGCCGCGCTGATCGGCGCTTCGTGGCTCGGCCACCTGCTGCCGGCCGCGCTCAACGTCGCGTTCGCCGCGCTGTTCGCCGCAGCGGCGCTGGTGCTGCTGGTGCCGCCGCTTCGCCGGACGCTGATCAGCAACCGCGTGCTCGCCGGGTTTCGGAAGGTCATGCCGCCGATGTCCGACACCGAGCGCGAAGCGATCGAGGCGGGCACCGTATGGTGGGACGCCGAGCTGTTTTCGGGCCGGCCCGACTGGTCGCGCCTGCTCGCGGTGCCCGGCCCGGCATTGACTGCCGACGAGCAGCATTTCCTCGACCACGACGTCGAGGAACTGTGCGCGATGGTCACCGACTGGGAGACGACGCACGTCTACAAGGACCTGCCGCCGGCCGTCTGGCAGTTCATCAAGGACCGCGGCTTTCTCGGCATGAGCATCGCCAGGGAATACGGCGGCAAGGGGTTCTCAGCCTACGCGCACTCGCAGGTGATGACCAAGCTGTCGACGCACTCGGGCACGGTGTCGGTGACGGTCATGGTTCCCAACTCGCTCGGTCCCGGCGAGCTGCTCGCGCACTACGGCACCGACGCGCAGAAGCGCCACTACCTGCCGCGCCTCGCCAGGGGCCTCGAGATCCCGTGCTTCGCACTCACCAATCCGCACGCGGGATCGGACGCGGCGTCGATCCCCGACTACGGTATCGTCTGCTGGGGCGAGCACGCGGGCGAGCGCGTTCTCGGCCTGCGGCTCACCTGGGAGAAGCGCTACATCACGCTCGGCCCGGTCGCCACGCTGCTCGGCCTCGCGTTCCGCGCGTACGACCCGGAGCACCTCGTCGGCGACAAGGAGGACCTCGGCATCACCTGCGCGCTGATCCCGACGACGCATCCGGGCGTGCAGATCGGCCGCCGCCACATGCCGCTCAACGCCGTGTTCCAGAACGGCCCCAACTGGGGCAAGGACGTCTTCATCCCGATGGACTGGGTGATCGGCGGGCAGCCGATGCTCGGCAAGGGCTGGCGGATGCTGATGGAGTGCCTCGCCGCGGGCCGCGGCATCTCGCTGCCGGCGACCGGCACGGGCATGGCGAAGCTCGCCGTGCGCGCGACCGGCGCCTACGCACGCGTGCGCCAGCAGTTCAAGCTGCCGATCGGCGTGTTCGAAGGCATCGAGGAACCGCTGACGCGCATGGGCGGCAACCTCTACATGATGGACGCCGCGCGCACGCTGACCGCCCAGGCGGTCGACCTGGGCGAGAAGCCGGCCGTGCTCTCCGGCATCGCCAAGCTGCACCTGACCGAGCGCGCGCGGCTGGTCGTCAACGACGCGATGGACATCGTCGGCGGCAAGGGCATCTGCCTGGGGCCGTCGAACTTCATCGCGTCGGCGTACATGTCGATGCCGGTGGCGATCACCGTCGAGGGCGCGAACATCCTGACCCGCAGCCTGATCGTGTTCGGCCAGGGCGCGATCCGCTGCCACCCGTTCGTGCTGAAGGAGATCTCGGCCACGCGCCACGCCGATCGCGCGATCGGCGCGCCGCGCGTTCGACCGCCTGCTGTTCGGCCACCTGCGCTTCACGTTCTCGAGCCTCGCGCGCACGCTGGTGATGGGCCTCACCGGCTCGCACTTCGTGCGGGTGCCCGACGAGGTCGCGCCCGAGACGCGCCGCTACTACCAGCAGCTGACGCGCTTCTCCGCCGCGCTCGCCTTCCTGGCCGACGTGTCGATGGGCACGCTGGGCGGCGCGCTGAAGCGCAAGGAAAAGCTGTCGGCGCGGCTGGGCGACATCCTGTCGATGCTCTACCTGTGCTCGGCCACGCTGAAGCGCTTCGAGGCCGAAGGGCGCAGAATCCGAGGATGCGCCGCTGATGCACTGGGCGATCTGGGACGCGATGTTCAAGGCGCAGAACGCGTTCGAGGGCGTGATCTCGAACTTCCCCAACCGCTTCATCGCCGAGGTGATGTGGCGCGTCGTGTTCCCGCTCGGCCGCCCGTACGAAGTCCCGTCGGACGACCTCGGGCATCGCGTGGCGCGCCTGTTGATCGCGCCCTCCGCAACGCGCGACCGCCTGACGGCCGGCATGTACGTTCCCGTGGCCGGCGACTCGCCCGTGGCGCAGGTCGAACGCGCGCTCGACGCGGTGATCGCGGCCGAGCCCGTCGAAGCGAAGATCAGGCAGGCGTACCGCAAGGGCACGCTGGACGCCCGCATGGCACCCGGCGAGGACGCCGAGGCGCTCGCCGCGCGCGCCGCGGCGGCCGGCGTCATCTCCGCCGCCGAAGCCGAGGCGATCGTCCACGCGCGCGAACTGTGCGACCGCGTGATCCGCGTGGACGACTTCGCGCAGGACCTCGGCACGTCGCTGCTGCAGCCGGTGGTTCCCGTCACGATGCACGACGCGGCGACGATGGCGCCGCACGTGCGCGATACCCCGCGCCGGCGCGCGGCGGCCTGACGCCGTGGCGGGATGCCGGTCCGACCGGAGAGCGCCGACATGAACACCGAACCCGTCTACATCGTCGACGGCGCCCGCACGCCGTTCCTCAAGTCGCGGAACCGGCCGGGACCGTTCGCCGCGTCCGACCTCGCGACGGACGCCGGGCGCGCGCTGCTGCTGCGCCAGCCGTTCGCGCCGACCGCAGCTCGACGAGGTGATCCTCGGCTGCGCGGCGCCGTCGCCCGACGAGGTGAACATCGGGCGCGTCGCCGCGCTGCGGATGGGCTGCGGGCAGAAGGTGCCCGGCTGGACGGTGATGCGCAACTGCGCCTCGGGCATGCAGGCGATCGACTCGGCGATCAACAACATCCGCGCCGGCCGCTCGAACCTGGTGCTCGCCGGCGGCGTCGACGCGCTGTCCCGCGCGCCGCTGCTGTTCTCCGACGCGATGGTGATCTGGCTCGCGCGCTGGTACGCGGCGAAGACGCTCGGGCAGCGCGCGGCGCTGCTGACGCGCTTTCGGCCCGCGCTACCTGGCGCCGGTGATCGGGCTCATGAAGGGCCTGACCGATCCGGTCGTCGGCCTGCTGATGGGCCAGACCGCGGAGAACCTCGCCTACCGTTTCGGCATCACGCGCGCAGGAGATGGACGCCTATGCCGCGCGCAGCCACGCGCGCGTGCTGGCCGCGCAGACGCGCGGGCCACTTCGCGCGCGAGATCGTGCCGCTGTACGACGACGCGACGGCAACGCTCTACGCGCAGGACGACGGCGTGCGCGAGGACTCGACGCTCGCAGAACCTGGCGAAGCTCAGGCCGTTCTTCGACCGCAAGTACGGCAACGTGACCGCGGGCAACAGCTCGCAGATCACCGACGGCGCCGCGTGGCTGGTCTCGCCTCGGCACGCGCCGTGGAACGGTTCAGGCTCGAGCCGACGCGGGCGGATCGTCGACATCCGAGTGGGCCGGGCTCGATCCCGGCGCAGATGGGCCTCGGCCCGGTGCACGCGGCGACGCCGATCCTGCAGCGCGGCACGGTCTTGGCCTCGACGACCTCGACGCCTGGGAGATCAACGAGGCGTTCGCCGCGCAGGTGCTCGGCTGCCTGCGCGGCGTGGCAGCGAGCGATGCGTACTGCCGCGACGAGCTCGGCCTTGCGGCACGCGATGGGCACGCTCGACGAGGCGAAGCTCAACGTCGACGGCGGCGCGATCGCGCTGGGCCATCCGGTCGGCGCCTCGGGCGCGCGCATCGTGCTGCATCTGCTCAACGTGCTGGAGCGCACCGGCGGCAAGCGCGGCATGGCCGCGATCTGCATCGGCGGCGGCCTGGGCGGCGCGATGCTGATCGAGCGACCGTGAGCATGCAGACACTGGATCATCAACGCGGCATGCCGGACGGACTGGCGACGCTGGCCTTCGACCAGGCCGGCGCAACGGTCAACACGCTGTCGCAACAGACGCTCGCCGAATTGAACGCGGCGCTCGACATCCTCGATCGGCGACCCGCCGCAGGGCCTCGTCGTCCGTTCGGGCAAGGCGAACGGATTCATCGCCGGCGCCGACGTCGCCGAGTTCGGCAACGTGGCCGACGCCGACGCGGCGCTCGCGATCGTGCGCCGCGGCTTGGAAACGTTCGAGCGGCTCGCGCGCGTGCCGTATCCCACGCTCGCGCTGGTCCGCGGCTTTTGCCTGGGCGGCGGGCTCGAGCTCGCGCTCGCGTGCCGCTACCGCGTCGCCGTCGACGAGCCGGCGACGCGCCTGGGGCTGCCCGAGGTGCTGCTCGGCATCGTCCCCGGCTGGGGCGGCATCAAGCGCCTGCCGCGGCTGGTCGGCGCGCCGGCCGCGCTCGACCTGCTGCTCACCGGCAGGACGGTCGACGCCCGGCGGGCGAGGAGGCTGGGGCTGGCGGACGAATGCGTGCCCGCCGCGGATCATGGAAAACACGGCGCGCGGCATGCTGCGGCCATGCCGACGCCGCGCGCACTGCCTTTTCCGCTCTCGCTCACGCTGCTTGCGCCGGCGCGCCGGATCATCGCCGCGCAGGCGGCGAAGCAGGTGCGCAAGCGCGCCCGGCGCGAGCACTATCCGGCGCCCTACGCGATCCTCGAATTGTTCACGCGCTACGACGGCGACGCGCTGGCGGTGCCGCCGGGCGATCCGGCGTCGATTCCGGCGCTGCTCGCCAGTCCGACCACCGGCAATCTGATCCGCGTGTTCCACCTGCAGGAGCGGCTGAAGGCGCTCGGCAAGGAGGGCGCGTTCGCGGCGGCGCACGTCCACGTCGTCGGCGCCGGCACGATGGGCGGCGACATCGCGGCGTGGTGCGCGCTGCGCGGACTGACGGTGACGCTGCAGGATCAGAATGCCGAGCGCCTCGCGCCGGCGATGAAGCGCGCCGCTGCGCTGTTCGGCGAGCGTCTCAAGGACGCGCGGCGGGTGCGCGATGCCACGGACCGGCTGATCCCGGACGTCGCCGGCGACGGCGTCGCGCGCGCCGACGTCATCATCGAGGCGATCTTCGAGAACGTCGACGCCAAGCGGGCGCTTTTCGCGACGCTCGAGAAGACAGCGCGCAAGGATGCGCTGCTCGCCACCAACACGTCGAGCATCCCGATCGAGGAGATCGCCTCGGCGCTTGCCGAGCCGGGACGCCTGATCGGCCTGCATTTCTTCAATCCGGTCCCGCGGATGATGCTGGTCGAGATCGTCGCCGGACGCGATTCGCGCGCGGACGACGTGGCGCGGGGCGCGGCGTTCGTGCGGCGGATCGACAAGCTGCCGCTGCCGGTCCAAAGCGCGCCCGGCTTCCTGGTCAACCGCGTGCTGGCGCCGTACCTGATGGAGGCGATGCGCTGCGTCGACGAGGGCATCGCGCCGGAGACCGTCGACGAGGCGGCACTGGCATTCGGCATGCCGATGGGGCCGATCGAACTCGCCGACACCGTCGGGCTCGATATCTGCGTCGCCGTCGGCCGGATGCTCGGCAGCGACGCCGCGCCTCCGGCCCGGCTGATGTCGCTGGTCAGCGCCGGCCAGCTCGGCAGGAAGACCGGGCAGGGTTTCTACAGCTGGGTGAACGGCAAGCCGCAGAAGCAGCCGCCGGGCGCGGCACCGGACGGCCTCGCGCAGCGCCTGGTAAGTCCGTACGTGCAGGAGGCAAAAGCGGCGCTGGCCGAGCATGTCGTTGCCGACGCCGACCTGGTCGACGCGGGCGCGATCTTCGGTACGGGCTTCGCACCGTTTCGCGGGGGGCCGCTGCACTACGCCGCGACGGCCTCGCCTGCTCCGGATTAGAACTGCGGCGCGGCAGGTCCGTTCTGGTACGATGCCGCCGCACGTCACGGCGACCGGCTGATGCTTCCGAAGCGTCGTTGTAACGGGAACGCCACGAGGAGGGAGCGGCGTGGAAAAGATCTGGCTCGCGAGCTATCCGCCGGGAGTGCCGGCGGAGATCGACGTCAACGAGTACGCCTCGGTGCGCGAGGTCTTCGAGGAGAGCTGCGGAAAGTTCGCCGCGCGCCCCGCGTTCACGTGCATGGGCCGCTCGATGAGCTTCGCGGAGCTCGATCACCTGTCCGCGGCATTCGGCGCCTACCTGCAGGGCGCGGGCTGCAAGAAGGGCGCGCGCGTCGCGCTGATGATGCCCAACATCCTGCAGTATCCGGCGTGCCTGTTCGGCATCCTGCGGGCGGGCTGCACGGTGGTGAACGTCAATCCGCTCTACACGGCGCGCGAGCTCGAGCACCAGCTCGCCGATTCGGGTGCCGAGATCATCGTCGTCGTCGAGAACTTCGCCCACACGCTGCAGGAGGTGATCGGCAAGACCAACGTGCGCCAGGCGATCATCACGTCCGTCGGCGAGTTGCTGGGGCTCAAGGGCCTGGTCGTCGACTTCGCGATCCGGCGCATCAAGAAGATGGTGCCGGCGTACGCGCTGCCGGGGTCGATCCACCTGTCCGACGCATTGAACGAGGGGCGCAAGCGCACGCTCGAACGCGTGCCGCTCGGGCACGACGACATCGCTTTCCTGCAGTACACCGGCGGGACGACCGGCGTCGCCAAGGGTGCCATGCTGCTGCACCGGAACATCGTCGCCAACCTGCTGCAGGCGCGCGCCTGGGTATTCCCGTTCATGAGCACCAAGGAGCGCGAGATCATCGTCACCCCGCTCCCGCTCTACCACATCTTCTCGCTGACGGCGAACTGCCTCACGTTCATGACGCTTGGCGCCGAGAACATCCTGATTCCGAATCCGCGCGACATCGAAGGCTTCGTTAAGGAGATGGCGAAGTACCGGTTCACCGCGTTCACCGGCGTCAACACGCTGTTCAACGCGCTGCTGAACAACCGCGAGTTCGCCCGGCTGGATTTCTCGGCGCTGCACCTCACGCTCGGCGGCGGCATGGCGGTGCAGGAGGCGGTCGCCATCAAGTGGAAGGCGGTGACCGGCACGCCGCTGATCGAGGCCTACGGGCTCACGGAGACGTCGCCCGCGGCCACGATCAATCCGCTCGACCTGCCCGCGTACAACGGTTCGATCGGCCTCCCGGTGCCCTCGACGGAGATCGAGCTGCGCGACGACGCCGCCAAGCCGGTGCCGCTCGGCCAGCCGGGCGAGATCTGCATTCGCGGGCCGCAGGTGATGGCAGGCTACTGGCAGCGTCCCGACGAGACGGCGAAGGTCATCGACAAGGATGGCTGGTTCGCCAGCGGCGACATCGGCATCATGGACGATCGCGGCTTCGTGCGCATCGTCGATCGCAAGAAGGACATGATCCTCGTGTCGGGATTCAACGTGTATCCGAACGAGATCGAGGCCGTGGTCGCGATGCACGACGGCGTGCTCGAATGCGCGGCGATCGGGGTCCCGGACAAGAAGTCGGGCGAGGCGGTACGCCTTTTCGTCGTGAGGAAGAACCCGGCGCTCAGCGCCGACGACGTCATGCGTTTCTGCCGCGACCACCTCACCGGCTACAAGTGTCCGCGCGACATCGAGTTCCGCACCGAGCTGCCGAAATCGAACGTCGGGAAGATCCTGCGGCGCGAGTTGCGCGACGAAGCGAAGCGCGCCGCCTGAGCCCCCATGGAAGAACCGGTGAAGCTTCCCGCCGGCGCGCCGATGCTGCGCGTCGTGCCGATGCCCGCGGATGCCAACTTCCACGGCGACATCTTCGGCGGGTGGATCATGGCGCAGGTGGACATCGCCGGCGGCGTCATGGCGGCACGCCGGGCGCGCGGCCGCGTCGCGACGGTGGCCGTGAACTCGTTCGTGTTCAAGCAGCCGGTGCTGATCGGCGACGTGGTGTCGCTGTACACGCGGATCGCCCGCGTCGGACGCACGTCGGTCACCATCGACGTCGAGGTCTTCGCGCAGCGCAATCCCGACAAGGAAGTCACCGTGAAGGTCACCGAAGCCTGCCTGACGTACGTCGCCGTGGGGCCGGACCGCAAGCCGCGCGACGTGCCGCCGGAATGAGCGGAGAGCGGGAGAGCGCGCCCATGGTGCGTTGCACAACGATGCGGTGCCTGCGCGGCGCCGGCGGATGTGCCGCCGCCACCACAGGCGCGGCGTCCGGCCGCACGAAGGCCGCCCGGCACAAGGAAAAAACCGGAGCGTTGTGTATAGTGGATTTGAATCGATCCCGGAGCCTGCCTGCCCGGAAAACAGCATGACGGCCGCGTCGAGGCCGGCGCCATAACACGAGGAGAGGACCCGATGAAACGCAACACGTTCCGCCGTGCGCGCGTAGCCGCCGCCGTCGGCGCCGCCGGACTGTCGCTGGCTGCGGCCCAGGTTCAGGGGGCCGGGTTTGCACTGCAGGAATCGTCCGCCAGCGGATTGGGGAATGCGTTCGCCGGCGGCGCCGCGGCCGCGGAGGATGCGGCCACCGTGTGGAGCAATCCCGCCGGCATGTCCAGGTTCGACCGGATGCAGCTCGTGCTCGGCCTCGACTTCGTGACGCCCTCGTTCAAGTTCAAGGACGACGGGTCGCTGCCCGCGGCGTTCCAGCCGCTCGGCGGCAGCGGCGGCGACGCGGGCAGCGTGAACTACGTGCCGAACGCCTATTTCGTGGTGCCCCTCAACAAGCAGTTCAGCTTCGGCGTCGGCGTCAGCGCGCCGTTCGGTCTCGTCACCGAATACGACCAGGACTGGATCGGCCGCTTCCAGGGCGTCAAGTCCGACGTCAAGACGATCAACGTCAATCCGGCGCTGTCGTGGCGGATCAATGACCAGTTCGCGCTCGGCTTCGGCGTCGACTGGCAGAAGATCGACGCCACGTTCACGAGCCAGGTGAATTATTCGGCGGGCCTCGGCCAGGCCGCGCAGATGGCGGCGCAGCAGGGGCTGATCCCGGCGTCGCTGGTCCCCACGATCATCGCGTCGACGCCCGGGCTCGAGGCGCACTCCAGCGTCGACGGCGACGACAGCGCATGGGGCTGGAACATCGGCGTGCTGTGGGATGCCACGCCGTCCACGCGCGTCGGCGCGCACTACCGGTCGGCGATCAAGTATCACCTGACGGGCAACGTCGGCTTCGACTATCCGGAGCTGCCCACGCTGCCGCCGACGCTCGCGCCCGTCGTCGCGCAGCTCGCCGCGGGCGTCAACGCGCAGCTCGCCAACGGCGGGACGACGGTCGACATCAAGCTGCCCGACATCGTCAACGCGTCGGTGTTCACCAAGCTCAACGACCGCTGGGACCTGATGGGCGACGTGCAGTGGACCCACTGGTCGACGGTCAAGGACCTGACGTTCGTGCGCACGACCGGCAGCGTCCTGCAAAGCACGCCGGAGAATTTCGACGACGCCTGGCGCGTCGCAGTCGGCGCGAACTATCACTACAACGACCAGTGGATGTTCCGCGGCGGGCTGTCATGGGACCAGACGCCGGTCAACACGACGGACCGCACGGTGCGCCTGCCCGACGACGACCGCTTCTGGCTGTCGCTCGGCGCGCAGTACAAGATGAATCCCAACCTGAAGTTCGACGCCGGCTTTACGTACATCTGGGTCGACAATCCCGACATCAACCAGAACGCCGGCTCGACGGCCGCCTACGGCCTGGTCAAGGGGCACTACGACACCAACGTGACGATCTTCGGCCTGCAGATGGCGTACTCGTTCTGAGCTGCGCCGGCGCCCCGCACGGGTGCCGGGCGTCAATGCGATAATTCCGCGGCCGGGGCTTTTCCCGGCCGCGGCGCTTGCGCGGCGCCTCCGTCGGGCGCGCCGCTTCCATCCGGTCACCTCATGCCTTCCTCGCCTCTTCTCGTCCGCCGGGCGGCGGTGCTCGGCGCCGGCGTCATGGGCGCGCAGATCGCCGCGCATCTGGTCAACGCCGACGTGCCCGTCGTCCTGTTCGACCTGCCGGCGAAGGAGGGCGACCCCGATGCGCTCGTCCGCAAGGCGATCGAGGGCTTAGCCCGGCTCGAACCCGCCCCGCTCGCCGTGCGGGAGCGCGCGCAGTGGATCGACGCCGCGACCTACGGCGGCGATCTCGCGCGGCTCGCCGGCTGCGACCTCGTGATCGAGGCGATCGCCGAGCGCATGGACTGGAAACGCGACCTGTACGCGAGGATCGCGCCGCACGTCGCGCCGCATGCCGTCGTCGCGTCCAACACGTCGGGACTCTCGCTGGCCGAGCTCGCGGGCACCCTGCCCGCGGCAATGCAGCCGCGCTTCTGCGGCATCCACTTCTTCAATCCGCCGCGCTACATGCACTTGGTCGAGCTGGTCGCCGCGCCGCAGACCGACAAGCCGCTGCTGGACGCGCTCGAGGCATGGCTGACGACGACGCTCGGCAAGGGCGTGATCCGCGCCATGGACACGCCCAACTTCATCGCCAACCGCATCGGCATCTTCTCGATGCTCGCGACGATGGCGCACACCGCGAAGCTCGGCCTCGGCTTCGACGTCGTCGACGCGCTGACCGGTCCCGCGATCGGGCGCGCCAGGAGCGCCACGTACCGCACGGCGGACGTCGTGGGCCTCGACACGATGGCGCACGTCGTCAGGACGATGCGCGAGACCCTGCCGGACGATCCGTGGCATGCGTGCTTCGCGTCGCCGCCGGTGCTCGACGCGCTGATCGCGAAGGGCGCGCTCGGCCAGAAGACGAAGGCCGGCTTCTTCCGCAAGCTCGGCCGGGACATCGAGGTGCTCGATCCGGCGACCGCGGCGTACCGGCCGGCCGACGGCACGGTCGCGCCACAGATCGCCGATCTGCTGAAGATACGCGCGCCGGCGGAGCGGTTCGCGAAGCTGCGCGCGTCGGCGCATCCGCAGGCGCGGTTCCTGTGGGCGATCTTCCGCGATCTCTTCCACTACAGCGCGTACCAGCTCGCCTCGATCGCCGACAACGCGCGCGACGTCGACCTGGCGATCCGCTGGGGCTTTGGCTGGCAGATGGGCCCGTTCGAGACGTGGCAGGCCGCGGGATGGCGCGACGTAGCGGGTTGGATCGCCGCCGACATTGCCGCGGGAAAGGCCCTCGCGGACGTGCCGCTGCCGGCGTGGGTGGGCGGCGCGAAGGTCGCCGCCGCGGATGGCGTCCATACGCCGGCGGGGGCCTACTCGGCAGCGCGCGACGTGTTCGTGCCCAGGCGCGACCTGCCGGTCTACGCGCGCCAGCGCTATCCGGACCCGGTGCTCACCGAGCGGTTCGCGGCGGGCACGACGATCTTCGAGACGGAGGCGCTGCGGATGTGGACGCTGGGCGACGACGTCGCCATCGTCTCGTTTCGGACCAAGCAGAACACGATCAGCGACGCGGTGCTCGACGGCTTGCAGCGCGCGATCGCCGAAGCCGAGCGGCAATGCGCCGGGCTGGTCCTGTGGCAGACGAAGGAGCCGTTCTCGCTGGGCGCCGACCTGTCGACGATCGCACCCGCGGTGCAGGCGCGGCAGTGGGCGGACATCGAGAGGACGATCGCCAGGTTCCAGCAGACCTCGATGAATCTGCGCTACAGCCTCGTGCCGACGGTCGCCGCCGTGCGCGGGACGGCGCTCGGCGGCGCGTGCGAATTCATCCTGCACTGCGACCGCGTCGTCGCGGCGCTGGAGTCGTACATCGGACTGCCCGAGGTCGGCGTCGGCATCCTTCCGGCCGGCGGTGGCTGCAAGGAGCTCGCGGTGCGCGCGACCGAGGAAGTGAAGCGCGGGGCGGTCGGCGGCCAGGCGGACATGTTCCCGTTCGTGCGCACGTACTTCCAGACGGTGGCGACGGCGACCGTGGCCGGGAGCGCGCCCGAGGCGCGCTCGCTCGGCTTCCTGCGCCCCGGCGATGTCGTGATCCGCAATGCGCACGAGGTGCTGCACGTCGCGCTGGCCCAGGCGCGCGCGCTCGCCGAAGCCGGCTACCGTCCGCCCCTGCCCGCGCTCGGCGTGCCGGTCTCCGGAACGACGGGCATCGCCACGCTGACGATGCTGCTGGTCAACCTGCGCGATGGCGGATTCATCTCGGCCTACGACTGCGAGATCGGGCGGCGGGTCGCGCGCGTGATGTGCGGCGGCGAGCTCGCGCCGGGCAGCCTCGTCGACGAGGACTGGTTCCTCGCCCTGGAGCGCGAAGAGATCCTGAACCTGCTGCAAAACGAGCGGACGCAGGCGCGCATCGCCCACACGCTCGCGACCGGCAAGCCGCTGCGCAACTAGTGATGACCGGCGCAGGCTCCGCGTGGGGCCGCCCGGCAGGAGGCTCATGATGCCCCGGCAACTGCAGGACGCCTACGTCGTCGCGGCGACGCGCACCGCCGTGGGCAAGGCGCCGCGCGGCGTGCTCCGCTCGACGCGACCGGACACGATGCTCGCGCACGCGCTGCGCAGCGTGCTGGCGCAGGTGCCCGCGCTCGAGCCTGCACGCATCGACGACGTGATCGTCGGCTGCGCGATGCCCGAGTACGAGCAGGGCATGAACGTCGCGCGCATCGGCGTTCTGCTCGCCGGACTGCCGGCGAGCGTCGCCGGCATGACCGTCAACCGGTTCTGCTCGTCGGGCCTCAATGCCGTCTCCATCGCGGCCGACCGCATCCGCACCGGCGAGGCGGACGTGATGATCGCCGCCGGCACCGAGAGCATGAGCATGATCCCGATGCTCGGCCGGCTCGCGCTCAATCTGGAGGTATTCGCGCGTGACGAGAACGTCGGCATCGCCTACGGCATGGGCCTCACCGCGGAGAACGTCGCAGAGCGCTGGAAGATCTCGCGCGAGGCGCAGGACGCCTTCGCCCTGGCGTCGCACCAAAAAGCGCTCGCCGCGCAGGCGGCGGGCGAGTTCGATGCGGAGATCAGCCCGATCACCGTGGTCGACCCGGCGCCGGACCTGGTCGCCCGGACCGTCGTCGCGCGGGGGAAGGTCGTGGCACGCGACGAAGGGCCGCGCGCCGGCACGAGCGCCGAGGGCCTCGCGAAGCTCAGGCCGGTGTTCGCGGCACAGGGGACGGTGACTGCGGGGAACAGTTCGCAGACGTCCGACGGCGCGGGCGCTTCGATCCTGGTGTCGGAGCGCGTGCTGAAGTCGCTGAACCTCGCGCCGCTCGCGCGCTGGCTCGGCTTCGCCGTCGCCGGCGTGCCGCCGGAGATCATGGGGGTGGGCCCGATCGCGGCCATTCCGAAGGCCCTCGCCGCCGCCGGGCTGGCGCAGGACCAGCTCGACTGGATCGAGCTCAACGAGGCGTTCGCCGCGCAAAGCCTCGCGGTGATCCACGACCTCGGACTCGACCCGGCGAAGATCAACCCGCAAGGCGGAGCGATCGCGCTCGGACATCCGCTCGGCGCGACGGGGGCGGTCCGCACGGCGACGCTCGTGCACGGCCTGCGGCGGCGGCGGCAAAAGTACGGAATGGTGACGATGTGCGTGGGGACCGGCATGGGGGCGGCCGGCATTTTCGAAGCGATGTGAGGAGAGACGTGATGCGCAAGCTGAGGGTGGCAATGGCCGCGGCGGTGCTGTTCGCGGCTGCGGCGAATGCGGCGAACGCGGCGGAGGTGGGCGGGGTCAAGCTCGACGACAAGGCGAGCGTGGGCGGCCAGGAGCTCGTGCTGAACGGCGCGGGCATCCGCACGCGCGCCATCTTCAAGGTGTACGTCGGCGCACTGTATTTGCCGGCGAAAGCGACGACCGCCGATACGGCGCTCGCCAAGGCGCCGCGCCGCATCCAGCTCATCCTTTTGCGCGATCTCTCGGGCGACCAGCTCGCCGACGCCGTGAACGACGGGATCACGGAAGCCAACACGCCCGCAGAGGTCGATGCGGTGAAGGCGCAGACGGCGGAATTCATCGCGCTGGCCAAGGGCATGGGTGCGCTCAAGGAGGGCAGCATCGTGACGATCGATTTCGTCGACGGTGCGACCCGGCTCGGTTTCAACGGCACGACCAAGGGCACGATCGCCGGCGAGCCGTTCAACCGGGCGCTCACCAAGGTCTGGATCGGCGACAAGCCGGTGCAGGCCGACCTCCGCAAGGCCATGCTGGGCGGCTAGCGCCTCGCCCCGCGCGTTTCGCGTGCCGGATTTCTGGGCCTCCTGCGGCTATCGGCTGCTCGCCGTCGGCGGCGACGGGCGGCTCACCGTCACCGATGACTTCCTGCGCAGCTACCTCGCGCGGCCCGAGCTCGCGCCGGTACCCGAGTCCTGCGCGGCGGAGAGCGCGCTGCACGACGCGCTGATGCACACCCCGCGAAGGGCGGTGTCGCGCGCCGAACTTGCCGCGATCGGCGACGCCGATGCACGGGAGAACTATGTCGTCTGGCTGCGCTTCCGCGACCGCCTCGTGACTGCTGGCTCGCTCGAGGCCGCCTACCTGGGGCTGTTCCGCGGCGAGGGTGTCGACGTGCCCCCGCTGTTCGTGCATCACGTCACGCAGCTTCTCCTGCGCCATATCCTGGGCGGGGACGCCGATCCGCTGGCGGCGCGCGCGGCCGAGATGCTGTTCCGGCCGCAGAAGATCGCCGTGCTCGAGGATGGCGCGGTCATGGCCGCGGACGCCGCGACCGTCGAGCTGTTCGCGACGGGCGGCACGTTCGGCTCGCTGGGCGAGCTGCTCGCGCGGAACCGCACGCCGCTTCGCAGCGTCGAACTCGACGTGCTCGACCGCGAGTCAGCCGCCGACTACTGGGAACGCGACGAGCGCTTCGATACCTCGATAAGCCTCAATCGCGGTCGCCCGGCGCTCGCTGCGCTGACCGACGTGCTGCAACGCTGGGTCGCGCATTTTCTCGGCGTGGAGGTGAAGATCGCGCCCCAGCGGGAGATCGACGATGCGCGATGGGTCTGGCACGTCGGGCTCGATGCCGAGGCGAGCGCGCTTCTGAACGATCTGTACAACAAGGTCGACGTCGACGACGCAAGGATGCGCCACCTGCTCTGCCTGTTCCAGCTCGACTTCGCCGATCCTGCGGCGATGCGCCCGGCCATCGCGGGACGGCCTGTGTACCTCGCCATGGCCATGGACGCCGACAACATCCTCCGGTTGAAGCCGCAGAACCTGCTCGTCAATCTTCCGCTCGCGCGCCGCCAATGACGCCCCAAGCGAACGCCCCTGTCCGACGGACCGCCATGAACCTGCACCTCCTTGCTTCCGCCGTCGCGCTTGCCGGTGCGACGCTGCTCGGCTCCCTGCCCGCCCGGGCGCAGACCGGCGACGCGACGACGTCGCCCCCGCCGGCCGCGCCGCCGGGGGGCACCGCGTCCGTGCCCGCTGCAACGCCGCGAGGCGATGCCGCGTCCGCGCCCGCTGCAACGCCGCGAGGCGATGCCGCGTCCGCGCCCGCTTCCGTGCCGTCCGGCGATGCTGTGCGCGCGCCCGCCGCGGCGCCGCCGGCCGCCGCCGCCGCGAGCGATGCCATCGACACGATGTCGCTCGCGTCGATGGCCTGGCTCGCCGGATGCTGGAAAGGGGCCGTCAACCAGCGCGAGTTCCGCGAGCACTGGCTGCCGCCCGCCGGCAACATGATGGTCGGCGTCTCGCACAGCGTCACCCAGGGCAGGACGCAGAGCTACGACTACCTCCGCCTAGAGCCGCGGGTCGACGGCGTCCATTACGTGGCGATCCCGCCCGGCAAGCCGCCGGTCGATTTCCGGCTGGCCAAGGCGACGGCCGACGAGAACGGCACGCACTTCACCTTCGTCAACGTCGTCGACGAGTTTCCGCAGCGCCTCGTCTATCATCACGGCGCCGAGGGCTGGCTCTACGCGTCCGTCGAAGGCAAGGTCGCGAGCGGAGCGGAGCGCACCGTCACCTTTCCGATGCGCCATACCGATTGCGAGACGGGCGAGTTGATCCAGAGGTAGAGAGCCGTCCCCGTGACCCCGGACACGCCTTCCCCCGCACTCGCGAGCTTCGAGCGCATGCTCGCCAGCGGCAAGGACAACGCGCTGTTGCGCTTTTCGCTGGGCAACGAGTACCTGAAGACGGGCGATGCCCCGCGTGCGGCGGAGCACCTCGCGTGCGCCGTGGCGCACGATCCCGATTACACCGCGGCGTGGAAGCTTCTCGGCAAGGCGCTTGCCACCGCGGGGCGGACGGCGGACGCGCTCGCCGCGTACCGCGACGGCATCGAGGTCGCGCGGCGCAAGGGCGACAAGCAGGCCGAGAAGGAGATGACGATCTTCGCGCGCCGGCTCAGCGCTTGACCGCCTGCAGCACGCCTTCGTTGGCGAGCGCGTCGGCGCGTTCGTTGCCCGGATGCGCGTTGTGGCCGCGCACCCAGTGCCAGCGGACCGAATGCTGCGCACAGAGGGCATCGAGCGCGCGCCAGAGATCGGCGTTCTTCACCGGTTTGCGGTCCGCCGTCCGCCAGCCGTTGCGCTTCCAGCCGTGGATCCACGTCTCGATCCCGTTCTTCACGTATTGCGAGTCGGTGAAAAGCGCCACGTCCGCGCCCGGCGGCAGCGATTCGAGCGCGCGGATGACGGCGGTCATCTCCATGCGGTTGTTCGTCGTCGCGGGCTCGCCGCCGGAGAGCTCCTTCACGTGGCCATCGTGGTCGATGAGGACGCCCCAGCCCCCGGGGCCGGGGTTGCCCTTGCACGCGCCGTCGGTATGGATGACCACGGTGCTCATGGCGCGTTCGGCGCGCCCGGCGCGGCAGCGCCTGGCCTGCGGCTGCCCGGGGCGTTCAACGGCGGTTCGTCGTCAGGCTTTCGCGGGCCCGCCCCGGGCCCGCGGGCGCCAGCGCCTCGTCGCGGCGTTCGCGCAGGTCGCGCGCCGGACTGATGACCCGCATGCCCAGCACTTTCTTCGTGGCGCGCAGGTAGTAGACGCCGCCGCCGATCGGCCACCAGCGGTCGCCGGCTTTCTCGAACCACGCGAAGCGCTGCAGTAGGCGGTCGTTGGCGAATGGCGGCACGTAGCCATCGAGCCTCCCGCCGACGACGTCGAAGCCCAGCAGCGACAGCCAGTCCTTCAGGCGGTACAGCGCGATGAAGTTGCCGTTCCACGGCGGCGTCGTCCCGCGCCCGAAATAGCGCCGCGCGCCGAACAGCGAGAACGGATTGAAGCCCGCGATGACGATCTGTCCTTCGGGCCGGACGACGCGATAGGCTTCGCGCAGCAGGCGATGCGGATCGTCGGTGAACTCCAGCGCATGCGGAAGCAGGAGGAGGTCGATCTCGTTCTCGCCAAACGGCAGCGCGTGCGGGTCCGCGATGATGTCTGCGGGCGCGTCGTAGTCGAGCGTCCAGCGCGAGACGATGCGGCTCTGGCCCAGGAACGGACACGCGGGCAGCCCGACCTGCAGCGCGTGGAACCCGAAGATGTCCGCGACGGTCTGGTCGAAGTACGCCTGCTCGCGCGCGAGCAGGTAGGTCCCGAGCGGCGTCGTGAACCAGTCGGCAAGCGAGGTTGACACGCCCCCGGACAGTCCCGAAGATGCCTCCATGCCGTCGATTATCCCCATCCCCGCGTTCGCGGACAACTACATCTGGTTGATTCGAGAAGGATCGCGCGCCGCGGTCGTCGATCCGGGCGACGCCGCGCCCGTGGCCGCCTATCTCGATGCGCACGAACTCGCGTTGAGCGCGATCGTCACCACGCATCACCACGGCGACCACGTCGGCGGCAACGCGGACCTGCTCGCGCGCTGGGCGTGCCCGGTGCTCGGGCCGGCACGCGAGACGATTCCCGGCCGCACGCGCGCGCTCCGCGAGGGCGATCGCGTCGAGGTGCCCGGCGTCGGCGTGACGCTCGACGTCCTCGACGTGCCGGGCCATACGGCCGGCCACATCGCGTATGTCGGCGATGTCGGCGGCACGCCGGCCGTGTTCTGCGGCGACACGCTGTTCGCCGCCGGCTGCGGTCGTCTCTTCGAGGGCACGCCGGCGCAGATGTGGTCTTCGCTGTCGAAGTTCGCCGCGCTCGACCCTGCCACGCGCGTGTACTGCGGACATGAATACACGCTCGCCAACCTGCGCTTCGCGCTCGCGGTCGAGCCCGGCAACGACGCAATCGAGGCGCGCCGCGTGCGCGAGCAAGCCAAGCGCGACCGCGGCGAGCCGACGCTGCCGTCGACGATCGCCGACGAGCGTGCCACGAACCCGTTCCTCCGCGCATCGGAACCCGCCGTCCGTGCCGCTGCCGAGGCGCGCGCCGGCCGTCCGCTGCCCGACGCCATCGCGTCCTTCGCCGAACTGCGCGCGTGGAAGAACGACTTCCGCTGAACGCGCAGCGGAAGGCGCCGTATCCGCGGCGCCGTGCGCCGTCGACGCCATAGGCCGTCGCGGCGATTTCATCGTGCGCGTGCGCCGAATGCAATTGACGCTTGCGCGTCCAAAGTCCTACCATCCAACGGGCCCCGGCGGCCCCGGAGACGAATTGCGCCTGACCCGAGCCACGATCGTCGTTGTCGTCGCCGCCGTCCTTGCCGGCTGCGCGACGGCCCCGCCGCCGCCGCCGCCCGACTATTCGATGCTTGCGCCGCTGGCGTTCGCGCCGCCGGAGGTGGCGCCGCTGCCGCTGCCGTTCTCGGCCGAGGCCTTCGCCGAGCTCGAACCGTTGCCCGAACCAGTCGGCGACCTGTGGGACCGCATCGTGCGCGGTTACGGGGTGCCCGACCTCGAGGGTCCGCTGGTCGAGAAATGGGAGAAGTACTACGCCGACCGGCCCGACTACGTCGCGCGGATGGTGGAGCGCAGCCGGCGCTACCTGTACCACATCGTGTCGGAGGTCGAAGGTCGCCACATGCCGACCGAGATCGCGCTCCTCCCGATGGTCGAGAGCGCCTTCAATCCGAACGCGATGTCGATCGCGCGCGCCGCCGGGATGTGGCAGTTCATGCCCTCGACCGGCCAGCATTTCGGGCTCAAGCAGAACTGGTGGTTCGATTCGCGCCGCGACGTGCTTGCCGCGACGACGTCGGCGCTCGACTATCTGCAGAAGCTGTACGACGAGTTCGGTGACTGGCAGCTCGCGCTCGCCGCGTACAACTGGGGCGAGGGCAATGTCCGGCGCGCCGTGGCGCGCAACAAGGGCAAGGGCCAGCCGACCGACTACGCGAGCCTCACCGGCGTGCCCGTCGAGACGCAGAACTACGTGCCGAAGCTGCAGGCGGTCAAGAACATCGTAACGGACCCGGCCAAGTACAACCTGACGCTGGGCGATCTCCCGGACGCGCCGTTCTTCACCGTCGTGAAGACGACGCTCAAGATGGACGTGAAGCGCGCCGCCGAGCTCGCGGAGCTGCCGCTCGACGAATTCCTGGCGCTCAATCCGCAGCACAACCGGCCGGTGATCGCCGGCGCCGACGAATACGCCATCCTGCTGCCGATCGACAATGCCGAGACCTTCGCCGCGAAGCTCGAGCTCATCGACCAGCCGCTCGTGTCGTGGCAGGCCTACCGGCTCAAGCCGGGCGAGTCGCTGCCGCAGGTGGCCGCCCGGTACGGGATGTCCGTCGAGACGCTCCTCGCCGTCAACGGCATCGGCGCGCGCGCGCGGGTTCCGGCCGGGCACATGCTGCTCGTGCCGTCGCAGCCATCCCAGGAATCCGAGGAATCGCTGGCGGAGGCGGTGTTCACCTCGGTGCCCTCGGGCCGCACGTTCTACTACACCGTGCGTCGCGGCGACTCGCTGCAGACGATCGCCGCGCGCTACGGCGTCCGCGCCGAGGACGTCCGCCACTGGAACAACATGACCCACAACCGGATTCAGGCCGGGCAGCGCCTGCGGATCGTGAGCGACTCGGGTCCGCCGGCCCAGCGGCATCTCAAGTCGCGGCGGCAGGGGTCGGCGAAGGCTTCCACGCGCAAAGGCGGGCGCCGCTGACGATCGGCCGCCGGTCGCCGGGCGGGGACCGCGCCGTGCGCCGCCGGGAACGCCCCGGGGCGTCCGGCGCAACCGGCCGATGTGCTCGGGGGCGCAGATCCCGGTAAAAAGCGCCGGGCGCGCGCAAAAGCAAAACGGGCGACACCTCGAAGGGTCGCCCGTTTCTCGTCCGTCACAGCGAAGCGACGGACGCCGCGTCGAAGACCTTACTTCTTCTTCGCAGCCTTCTTCTTGGCGGCCTTCTTCTTGGTCGCCTTCTTCTTCGCCGCGGCCTTCTTCTTGGTCGCCTTCTTCTTGGGGGCCTTCTTCTTGGCGGCCTTCTTGACCTTCCTGACGGCCTTCTTCGCCTTCTTCTTGGCGACTTTCTTCTTGGCCGCCCGCTTGACCTTCTTGACGGCCTTCTTCGCCTTCTTCTTGGCGACCTTCTTCTTGACCGCCCGCTTGACCTTCTTGACGGCCCGCTTCGCCTTCTTCTTGGCGGCCTTTTTCTTGACCGCTTTTCGCTTCGCCGCTTTCTTGGGCGCAGCGGCCGGAGCCGAAGGCGCCATCATCGACATCATGTCAGCCATCATCTTTGTTTCTCCTGTCTGAGTTGCCTTGACTGTTATGTGGATTCCACTTCATCGCAGGTGTCGCCGGAATCGTCCTTCGCAACTCGCCTTGGAACCTCGATTTGCAAGTTGCCTCTTGACAAATCCATTGCTACCTGCTGCCTGCATTGTAGCCACGTTTCAACGTTTTGCAAGATTCCATCGCCGATTGAGGTGCTTAGGTACGCCACTGTTGCGCTTTCGCACACCCCTCTTCGACTGCGCGCGCGCAGGAAAATTTGCGCGTTCGCGGCACGCGCGCAGAAATTCTTCAGGGCAGCTTCGCTTCGTCGGCGAACAGCGATTCGACACGCTCGCGACGGCGGACCAGATGCGCGTTCGCGCCGTCGACGACCACTTCCGCGGCGCGCGGGCGCGCGTTGTAGTTGGAGCTCATCGCCATCGCGTATGCGCCGGCGGCGCGCACGGCGACCAGGTCGCCCTCCGCCAGCGCGAGGGGCCGATCGAGCGCCAGGAAATCGCCGCTCTCGCAGATCGGTCCGACGATGTCCCAGGCGCGGACCTCGCCCGCATGCGGATGGACGGCGTCGACCCCGTGCCACGCGCCGTAGAGCGACGGCCGCAGCAGGTCGTTCATCGCGGCGTCGACGATCGCGAAGCCGCGCGGTGCGCCAGGCTTCAGGTACAGCACGCGGGTCAGCAGGACGCCGGCGTCGCCGACGAGGCGGCGGCCGGGCTCGAACAGCACGCGCTCGCGCCGCCCCTTCAGGAGGCCCGTCAGCATGGACGCATAGTCGGCGAGCGCGACCGGCGCCTCGTCGCGATAGCGGATCCCGAGACCGCCGCCGACGTCGACGTGCGACAGCACGATCCCGCCCGCCGCGAGCGCGTCGACCATGTCGAGCATCCTGCGCGTCGCCTCCCGATACGGGTCGAGCTCGGTGATCTGCGAGCCGATGTGGATGTCGATGCCATGGACCACGAGGCCGGGCAGCGCGGCGGCGTGGCGGTACAGCGCGGGCGCCTCGGCGAACGGGATGCCGAACTTGCTTTCCTTGAGCCCGGTGGCGATGTACGGGTGCGTCTTCGGGTCGACGTCGGGGTTCACGCGCAGGCTCACCGGAGCGACGCGGCCCATGCGCAGCGCCACCTGCGACAACTGCGCGAGCTCGCCCGCCGACTCGACGTTGAAGCACAGGATGCCCGCCGCGAGCGCCGCCTCCATCTCGGCGGCGGTCTTGCCGACGCCGGAGAAGACGACCTTGCGCGGGTCGCCGCCCGCCGCGACCACGCGCGCGAGCTCGCCCGCCGAGACGATGTCGAAGCCGCTGCCCAGGCGCGCGAACAGGTCGAGGATCGCGAGGTTGGAATTCGCCTTCATCGCGTAGCAGACGAGGTGCGGCAGCGGCGCGAACGCGGCGTCGAAGGCGCGGAAGGCGCCTTCGAGCATCGCCTTCGAGTACACGAACGTCGGCGTGCCGAAGTGCTCGGCGATGGTGGCGAGCGCAACGTCCTCCGCGCACAACGCGCCGTTGACGGGCCGGAACGCGCTGCCCGCGTCCGGCGGCGGTGACGTCCCGCTCACGGCTTGCGCGGGGTCTCGGCGGGCTCCGCGCCCGGCGCGGCGGGCGTCGGCGCCGGCGCGGCGCCGGCGGGCGGTGGTGACGCCGGCGACGGCTTGGGCGCAGGAACGAGCGGTCCTTTCACGCCACAGCCGCCCACGAATGCGGACACGGCCAGCGCGGCAACGACCCGGCGCGGCGTTCCGATATGCTTTAACATCGTCCGTCGATCGTAGCACGCCATGATCACCGATTCCGCGTTCATCGCCGCCGCCGACGCCACGCTCGCCACGATCGGGCTCGCGCTCGACGCCGCGCTCGAAACCGCCGACGCCGATCTCGACTGGTCGTTGAACGACGGCATCCTCGAGATCGACTGCGGCGACGGCGGCAAGCTGATCGTCAATCGCCATGTCCCCAACCGCGAGCTGTGGGTCGCCGCGCGCTCGGGCGGCTTTCACTTTCGCCCGCGCGACGGGCGCTGGCGCGACACGCGCTCGGACGAGGAGCTCGAGCCGCTGCTCGCGCGGCTCGTCAGGATGCAGGCGGGACTGGCCGTCAACGTGCCGGCGCTGCCGGCGCCGGCGGTCTAGCGCAACGCCACCGATCGCGGCGCCGGCGGAAGCGGATCGGTCCGTCCGTCCGCGCGGAGGGTTTCAGGCCAGCAGCGCCGTCCACTCGTCGAGCTCGCGCCGGAACACTGCGTGCCCCGGCAGCAGTTTCTCGAGGAGCGACCAGAAGCGCGCGGAGTGGTTGAGCTGGTCGAGGTGCGCGACCTCGTGCGCGACGACGTATTCGGCGAGCGCCGGCGGCAGGTGGACCAGGCGCCAGTTGAGCCGGATCTCGCCTTTCGCCGTGCAGCTTCCCCACTCGCTGCGGGCGTCGCACAGGCGCACCGACTGCGCCGCGCGCGACGTGCGGCGCGCGTACTCGCCCACGCGCGTGACGATGAGGTTCCATGCCTCGTCCTTGAGCCAGGCGCCGACCGCCCGCTCGACTTCCCTCTCGTCGTGCGCGGCCGGATGGCGCACCGTCAGGTGAAACAGGTCGGCGGCAACCTCGGGCAGGCGCGACGGGAACAGCTCCAGCGACAGCTCGCGACCGCGATACAGGATCGGTGCGCCGGTCTTCCAGCGGCGCGGCAGCACGTCGCGGCGGCGCGCGCGCCACTCGATGAGCGTATGCACCACCCACTCCGCGCGCTCGCGGAGCGCGAGCTCGATCTCGCGGATCGACACCCACCGCGGCGCACGGACCGTGAGGCCGTCCAGATGCACCTCCATGCCGATCGACTGGCGATGGGCGCGGACGAGCTGGTAGGGGATCGTCTGGCCGCACAGCACGACGTGGCGCATCGTCTCGGCGGCGCCGCCTCCGTCGGGCTTGAGGCGCGCGGGCCGTCGCGGATTGGAGTTGCGCGGTGGACGGGCGCTCACCGCGGATCGCCGAGGCGCGCCACCTCGTCCTCGATCCAGGTTTCGACGGCGCTGGTGAGGGCCGGCATCTCCCTGCCGGCCGTTGCAATGGGCTTCCCGATCGACATCGTTATCGTTCCAGGCGTCTTGCCGAGGACTCCCTTCGGCCAAAGATAACCGGCGTTGTGTGCAATCGGCAAGACCGGCACGCCAAGTGCGAGCGCGAGGCGGGTCCCGCCCGTCTTGTAGCGCACCCGCGTGCCGGCGCGGATGCGGGTTCCTTCCGGATAGATCACGATCCAGAAACCCTGGGCGAAGCGCTGGCGGCCCTGCTCGGCCATCTCGACCATCGCGTCCCGCCCGGCCGCGCGGTCGATGGTGATCGGCGAGGACAGCGCGAAGCCCCAGCCGAAGAACGGGATCCTGAGCAGCTCCTTCTTGGCGACGAACGACAGCGGCGGGAAGTACAGGTTGAGCGCCAGCGTCTCCCACGTCGAGCTGTGCTTGCACAGGATGACGTGCGGCGTGGCGGGAATGTTCTCCTCGCCGATCACCCGCCAGTGGATGCCGCACAGCGCCCGCGCCGCGTAGAGATTCACGCGGCACCAGCTCCGCGCGATCCTGTAGCGGGGAATCCGCGGCAGCCAGAACAGCAGCAGGAATACGGCGGCGTAGACCGGCGTGACGACGAGCTGGAACAGCAGGAAGAGCAGGTTGCGCAGCGTCGTCATGCCGCGCGCATCCGGCGCAGCCGTGACGACCGGGCATCGGCGCGGCTCATTCTCCGGCCAGCAGCGCCGACACCGCGAACGCGAGGTCGGGGAAGATCACCGTGTTCTTGGGGAAGTTGCCCTTGCGCAGCGTCTGCTCGCCCTTGCCGGTCAGCACCAGCATCGGCTGCGCGCCCACCGCTTCGGCGGCGACCAGGTCGCGCTCGCTGTCGCCCACGCAGGGGACGCCGGTCATCTCGACGTTGAAGCGCCGGCCGATCTCCTCCAGCATCCCCGGCTTCGGCTTGCGGCAGCTGCACTGCGAATCGGCCGTGTGGGGACAGAAGAAGATCGCGTCGATGCGCCCGCTCACCTGCGCGAGCGCCTTGTGCATCTTCTCGTGGATGGCGTTGAGCGTGGCGATGTCGAGGAGCCCCCGCCCGACGCCCGATTGGTTCGTGGCGACGACGACGCGGAATCCTGCGTGATTGAGGCGCGCGACCGCCTCGAGGCTGCCCGGGATCGGCCGCCATTCGTCCGGTGCCTTGATGAACTGCTCGCTGTCGTGGTTGATCACGCCGTCGCGGTCGAGGACGATCAGCTTGGCGGCGCGCGTCTGCATGACCGCTTCGGAGGCGAGCTGGACCATCGGCGGATTATCCCTTCCCCGCGCCGGCGCGCAACGCCGGCCGCGTCACGCCGCGAGCTTCGAGATGTCGGCGACGCGGTTCATCGTCGCGGCCACGCCGCGCAGCAGCGCGAGCCGGTTCGCGCGGATCGCGGGGTCGTCCGCCATCACCATCACGTCGTCGAAGAAGCGGTCGACGGCCGGCTTGGCCGCGGCGAGCGCCTTCAGCGCCGCCGTGTAGTCGCCGCTGGCGCAATGGCCGTCGACGACCGGCGCAAGGTGCTGGAAGGCCTGCCACAGCGCGTGCTCGGCGCCGTCGGTCAGCCTGCCGCGGTCCACTGCGATCGCGGCGTCGGAATCGGCCTTGCGCAGGATGTTGACGATGCGCTTGTTGGCCGCGGCGAGCGCCTCGGCCTCCGGCAGCGCCTCGAACGCCTTGACCGCCGCAAGCTGCTCGGGCACGAGGTCGATGCGCTCCGGGCGTTGCGCGAGCACCGACTCGACCTGGTTCGCCGTGTAGCCCTGGTCGCGCAGGTGGCCGCGCAGGCGGTCGTAGAGGAAGTCGGCGAGCTCCCCGGGCACCGCCCTCGCGGCGGGCACGTCGTTGAATGCCTGGAACGCGAGGCCGACCAGCGCCGAGAGCTCGAGCGGCAGGCGCTTTTCGATGACGATGCGCAGCACGCCGATGGCCGCCCGGCGAAGGCCGAACGGATCCTTGTCGCCGGTGGGAGCCTGGCCGATGCCGAACAGGCCGGCGAGCGCTTCGAGCTTGTCCGCGAGCGCGACGCTCTGCGCGACCGGTCCCTCGGGCAGCGCATCGCCGGCGAAGCGCGGCCAGTAGTGCTGCGCGACGGCGTCGGCGACCGCCGGCGGCTCGCCGTCGTGCCGCGCGTAGTAGCGGCCCATCGTTCCCTGCAGCTCGGGGAATTCGCCGACCATGTCGGTGACCAGGTCGGCCTTGGCGAGCAGCGCGGCGCGATCGGACTGCTCGAGCGGCGCGCCGATGCGCGGACCGATGTTGCGGGCGAGGAAGCGCAGGCGCAGGACGCGCGCGCCCTGCGTGCCGAGCTTGTTGTGGTAGACGACTGCGGACAGCTTCTCGACCCGGGACGCCAGCGGCGTGCGCCGGTCCTGGTCGTAGAAGAAGCGGGCGTCGGCGAGCCGCGCCCGCAGCACCCGCTCGTTGCCGCGCACGATCGCCGTGGGGTCGCGGGTCTCGAGATTGGAGACCAGCAGGAACCGGGAGGTCAGCCGGCCCTCCCGATCCCGGAGCGCGAAGTACTTCTGGTTCTGCTGCATCGTGAGGATCAGGCATTCCTGGGGGACGTCCAGGAAGGCACGGTCGAACGTGCCGACGTAGACCACGGGCCATTCGACGAGCGACGTGACTTCGTCGAGCAGCGCGTCGGGCATGATCACCGTCTCGCCTTCGGCGTGCCGCGAAAGCTCGCGGACGATGTGTGCGCGGCGGCGGGCGAACTCCGGCAGCACCTTGCCTTCGGCCTCGAGCGTCGGCGCGTAGGCGTCGGCGGTGGCGATCTCGACCTCGCGCTTGCCCAGGAAGCGATGGCCCCCGGTCGTGCGGCCGGCCGCAAGACCCAGCAGCGTCAACGCGACGACGTCCGCGCCGTGCAGCGCGAGCAGCGCATGCGCCGGCCGGACGAACTTGACGTCGTTGTAGTAGCTGCCGGCGCGCGCGTAGCTCATGACTTTCGGGATGGGGAGCTTGTCCAGCGCGGCGCAGAGCGCCTCGTCGAGGCCGCGCGCGAGGGCCTGGCCCTTCGCGATCCGCCGCAGGTAGACATAGTCGGCCTTGCCGTCGGAGGCGACATGGATCCGGTCGGCGCCGTCGGCAGCGTCTAGCGCGGGCGTCGCCAGATGCGCGCGACCCAGACCGGTCAGCTTCTTCACCAGCGCCTGCGAAGGCTGGCCGCTCGCGTCGAGCGCCACTTTCCTGGGCATCAGCTTGTCTTCGATGGGCTGGTCGGGCGCCACGGCGCGGACGTGCGAAATCGCCACGGCAAGGCGCCGTGGCGTCGCGAACGGCGTGACGGCGGCGGCATCCTCGAGGAATCCGCGCGACTGCAAGCCGGCGGCGACTGTGTCGGCGAACGCCGCGCCGAGCGCTTTCAGCGCCTTGGGCGGGAGCTCCTCGGTGAACAGTTCGACGACCAGCGTTGCCGCGCCTGGGGCCGGCACGCTCATTGGACTTCCCTCCGCGCTGTCGCGCTGCGGGGCAATTCGCCCTCGGGACGGCCCTTCGGGCTCATGCCGCCCTCGTCCGGTAGCGCTCGGGCAGCATCGGGAAGCCCAGCGCCTCGCGCGCATCGAGGTAGGCCTGCGCGACCAGGCGCGACAGCGTCCGGATGCGTCCGATGTACGCGGCCCGCTCGGTGACCGAGATGGCGCCGCGGGCGTCGAGCAGGTTGAACGTGTGCGCCGCCTTCAGGATCATCTCGTAGCCCGGCAGCGGGAGCTTCGCCTCGAGCAGGCGCTTTGCTTCGCTTTCGAAGAATGCGAAGAGCTCGAAGAGCCGGGGCGCGTTCGACTGCTCGAAGTTGTACGTCGACTGCTCGACCTCGTTCTGGTGATACACGTCGCCGTACGTCAGGACCCGCTCGGTGGGTCCGCCGGGGCCGTCTTCCTTCCACGTCGTCCAGACGAGGTCGAAGACGCTGTCCTTCCCCTGCAGGTACATCGCGAGACGCTCGAGTCCGTAGGTGATCTCGCCGGTGATCGGGTTGCAGTCGAGGCCGCCCACCTGCTGGAAGTAGGTGAACTGCGTCACCTCCATGCCGTTGAGCCAGACCTCCCAGCCGAGTCCCCATGCGCCGAGCGTCGGGTTCTCCCAGTCGTCCTCGACGAAGCGCACGTCGTTCTTCGCCAGGTCGAAGCCGAGCGCGGTCAGCGAGCCGAGGTAGCGCTCGAGGATGTCGGGCGGCGAGGGCTTCAGCACGACCTGGAACTGGTAGTAGTGCTGCAGGCGGTTCGGATTCTGGCCGTAGCGGCCGTCCTTCGGCCGCCGCGACGGCTGCACGTAAGCCGCGCGCCAGGGCTCGGGACCGAGCGCGCGCAGGAACGTCGCCGTGTGCGACGTGCCCGCGCCCACTTCCATGTCGTAGGGCTGGAGGAGCGCGCAGCCCTGCCTGTCCCAGAATTGCGACAGCGCGAGGACGATCTGCTGGAACGTCTGCATCGAGGCCGTTGCGGGTGACGCAAAGACCTTGATTTTACGGGATTCTAGTTCCGTGCTCGCGGCCGCGCGCGCACTTCACGGCATTTCGACCGCGACCGTGTTGTCTTTCGGTCGCCGGTCGATCAGCTTGTTGAGCGGATCGATGCCGGCGCGGGCCGGCCGCCGGTCGACGGTCGCGGTGAACGTCGTTTCCTCGCGGTCGATCTCCTCGCTTCTCGAGGTACAGCGGAACGCCGTCGGCGTCGAGGACGCCGATGTCGATGAAGTCGGCGAGCGGCGCGTCGGTCTCGCTCGCCGAGCGCGTCGGCCTTGCGCTTCTTGGCGAGCACCTTGATCGTGACCTCGTAGCGGTCGCCGCCGAGCGGCCTGGCGGACGCGGACACCGCGCGGTTGTCGTAGAGCGTGATCGACTCGAACAGGTCGTCGATCACGTACTGGTACTGCGGCGGCGTCACGGCGCGGATGCGCGCGAGCAGCGCCGTGGCGCTCGGGTACGGCGGGCCCTTGTACGCGTACTCGTCGCGGAACGCGCGGAGCGCGCGGTTGAGGTTGTCCTCGCCGATGTAGTCGGCGAGCGCATACATGACGAGGCTGCCCTTGCGGTAGTGGATGTAGGCCTGGTTCTCGACGCGCGCGAGCGGCAGCTCCTTCTTCTGCTCGGACGCGCGGCCGATCAGGTAGCGGTCGAGCTCGTAGGCGAGGAACTTCTGCATCTTCGCCGCGCCGTACTTTTGCTTCATCACCATCAGCGCCGAGTACTGCGCGAGCGTCTCGGACGAGCATCGTCGCGCCCTGCACGTCGCCGCCGATCACCTGGTGCGCCCACCACTGGTGCGCGGCCTCGTGCGCCGTCACGTAGTACGGATAGTCGATGTCGTCCTTGTCGCCCTCGCGCACCCGCGCGATGAAGCCGATCGCCTCGGAATACGGAATCGTGTTGGGGAACGACTGCGCGAACGTCGCGTAGCGCGGGAACTCGAGAATGCGGAACTGCCGGTGCTGGTACGGCCCGAAGTTCGCGCGTGTAGTAGTCGAGCGAGGCCTTGATCGCGGCGATCATCCGCTCGAGGTTGTACTCGTGGCCCGGCTGGTAGTAGATCTCGATCGCGACGTCGTGCCAGCGGTCCTTCTTCACCGCGTAGCGCGCCGACTGGAAGGCGAAGAAGTCGAGGATCGGCGCAGTCCATCGCATAGGCGAAATAGCCGCCGGTCGCCGTCGGTCCATTCGCGTTCTGCAGGTAGCCCGGCGCGATGGCGATCTGGTCCGCGTCGGTGCCGACCTCGCCTCGAAGGTGATCCAGTCGGCGTCGTGGCCGAGGTAGTTGTAGGCGAGGCCGGCGGGATCGTCGCGGTCGCGCATCCGCTCCTTCGGCGCCAGCCCGAATTTCCTGCGGTCGCGGTCGGTCGTCGAGCTCGCCGCGGTCCTGAGTAGCCGATCACCGGCAGCGCGAACTGGCCGTTGACGAACGAGCCGTTGGCGACCACCGCGGTGTTCGCGCCGCTGTTCTGAAGCCGTGCGTCGGCAACGTCGAGGTCGAAGGCCATCGTCGTCGTCGCCCCCGGCGCCAGCGGCGTCGCGAGCCGGTAGCTGCGCAGGCCGATCGCGCCGATCGTCGGCCACGAGCGTCGCCGGCGCTGGCGAACTCGAGCGCTGTCGACATGCTCGACTTCGCCCTGCGCGAAGAACAGGTGCACGGCGTCGACGGGGACGGCGTTCTTGTTGGCAAGCGATAGCGTGCCGCGCATGCGCACGCGCTGCTCGCGCGGGAAGAGGTCGACGGTCGACGCGCACGCCGGTGATCTTGGGCTGCGGGACGTCGGCGAGCGCCTTGTAGCTTGCTTCTCGTAGTCCGCCTGGCGGGCCTCGCACGTCGTACGTCGTCAGGTAGCGGTTGAGGACGTTGGTGTTGTAGAAGATGAAGCCGCCGAGCGCGACGGCGGCCGCGGCAGCGACGCCCGCGAGGCGGGCCACCGGCCGGCGTGAAGCGGCGCCGCGAGGACGGCGGTGCGCTCGCGCCATCCGCCGACGGTCCCGCGCGTCCAGAACAGGTACGCCGCCGACGGCGAGCAGCACCGCCCAGGCCGCGTAGTACGCCTGGAACGTGCGCAGCCGCAGCAGGAAGGGGCCGTAGCCGTTCATGTCCGAGTACGTGTACGGGATCGCCGCGCCGTACTTGTACAGGTTGTGCTCGAAGCCCAGCGGCTGGCGAAGGCGAGCAGCAGGAAGTAGACGATCATCACGAAGTGACCGACGTACTTCTGGTTGACGATCGAGTGCACGGCGATCGCCAGCACGCACAGCAGCCAGTAGCTGACGAGATCGATGCCGAAGAGATCGCGCAGGTAGAGGCCGATCTCGTAGTGGTGATAGCCCTTGAACGTCTGGATCGCGATGCCGCAGAGCATCAGGAGCGCCTGCAGCAGCACGGGAACCAGCATCAGGGCCGCCAGCTTGGCGGCGAACGGCAGCCAGGTGGGTATAGGCAGCGCATCGTGGATCTGGTCGAAGCGATTGTCGCGCTCGCGCCATACGAGCTCGCCCGCATAGAACGTGAGGATGACCAGCATGAAGATCGCGAAGGACCCGGACAAGAGCTCCAGCATCTGGTAGGTGACCGGCCAGGTCGTCGTGCCGAACAGGCTCCCCAGCGTCGTGCTGTTGGCGATCAGGAAGAGCACGCCGGCAAGCGCGATGACGCCGAAATGGATGTTCTTCACCGTCTCCCTGAAATACAGCCAGGCGAGGCGCGGCAGCAGCTCGAGCCCGAGGACGCGTTGCGGCGCCACGGGGCGCGCGCGCGGCGGCGCTGCGGGCTCGAGAGCGGCGTCGCCTTGTGCCTGCCGCGTTCTGCGGCCGCCGTCGGCGGCGTGGGCGAAGCGAAAGCGTGCGTAGCAGAAGGCGAGCAGCAGCACGCCGACGCCGACCCAGAGCAGCCGGTTCCACAGCAGCACACCCTCGAGCGGCACGACGCGGCTGTTGCGCTCGGCGATCGTCCAGTACTCGGTCAGCCGCGCCGTCGCGATGACGCCGAACGGGTCGGACAGCGCGGCCAGCGTCTTGTTGTCGAGGTCGCGCAGAAGGCCGGTGCCGACGAGATAGCCGACGATGCACAGCACGCTGCCGATGTACACGGGCAGCATTCGCCGCGCGAGGGCGCCGAGCGTGAAGAACAGGCCGCCCAGCCAGACGAGGTTCGGCAGCAGCACGGTGAGATAGGGCACGAGGTAGACCCCCACGCGCGGGGGGCCGAGACGATCCGGATCGAGCCCCGGCCATAGGGTGCCGAGGAAGCTGCCCAGGGCGATGCTGGCGAACACGATCAGCAGGACGGCGAGCGCGCCCGCATAGCGGCCGCCCAGGTACTGCCATTTGCGGATCGGCGCGGTGAAGAAGAAGGGCTCCGTGCGGTACTCGAAATCCTGCTGGATCGCGCGCCCGAACAGCGCGGCGATCACGGTCGCGCCGGCCATGCCGAGGACCGCGAGGGTCTGCGCCACCGCGTACGGCGAGTTGATCCAGACCTTGCCGCTGCCGAAGACGATGTTGGCGTTCCGGAATGCGCCGCCGGCCGCGGCGGTCCACAGCAGCGACAGCGCGAGGAATGTCGCGAAGTAGACCCACGTCGACAGCCGCGCCAGCCGCGCGCGCGCCTCGAAACCGGCAATGGCGAGCAGCGTTCCCATCGCGTCAGGCCGCGAGCGCCGCGGCGCGCGGCTCCAGGCGTCCGGCGATCGCAGCGAAATAGACGTCCTCCAGCGTCGGCGCCAGCGGGGTGAAGCCGTCGCCCGGCCGGTCGGGCGCGACCGCCGTGACGAGCGTGCGGCCCGCCACGAGTCGCGTGGCGACGATCGGGTACGCCGCGCGCGCGGCGTCGAGCGCGTCGCGGGCGACGGCCTTCTGCCAGACACGCCCGGCGAGGCCCGCCGTCAGCGTCGCGGGGTCGCCGGTGAGCAGCACCTCGCCCTTGTCGATGATCGCCATGTTCGCGCACAGGTCCGACACGTCGGAGACGATGTGCGTCGACAGGATGACGATCACGTTTTCGCCGATTTCCGCCAGCAGGTTGTGGAAGCGCACGCGCTCTTCGGGATCGAGACCGGCCGTCGGCTCGTCGACGATCACGAGCTCGGGATTGCCGAGCAGCGCCTGGGCAATGCCGAAGCGCTGCCGCATGCCGCCGGAGAACCCGCCCAGCGCCTTCTTTCGCACGTCGTAGAGGTTCACCTGCTCGAGCAGTGCGCCGACGACGTCGCGCCGCGCGGAAGGCCGGGCTATGCCTTTCAGGCGTGCGAGGTGGTCGAGCATGTCCTGCGCCGACACCTTCGGATAGACGCCGAAGTCCTGCGGCAGGTAGCCCAGGCGCCGGCGCACGGCGTCCTTGTCGCGCAGCACGTCGATGTCGCCGGCCCGCGCCGCCGCGCCGCCACCGGGCGCGACCTGCGCCCCGTTCGAGGGCGGCGCCGCGGCGTCAGCCGCGGGCGTGGCGCTCGTCAGGAACGCGCTGCCGCTGTCGGCCTCCTGCAGTGTCGCCAGCGTGCGCATCAGCGTCGACTTGCCGGCGCCGTTCGGCCCGAGCAGGCCGAACATTCCGGTGGGGATGGTCAGCGACACGTCAGAAAGCGCGCGTACGCCGTTGGGATACGTCTTCGAGAGACGGTCGACGACGAGCTTCAGGGTCATGTTCGTTCCTGTCGCGAGCGAGCCGCGAATTATGGAGAGCGGCACCGGGCGCGGCAACGCGCAGGTGCCGAACGTCGACCGGGCGCGACGAATGGCAGCCGCCAGCGACCAGCGATAGGATGCAGCAACGGCCGGCAGCGGATTCACGCGGCCGAGCTGCCGCACCCCCTACGTCGAATCGCCCCCGGCCGGACGGTCGACCGCCGGCAGCGGCTTGCGGCGGCGGTTGCGGCCCGCGAGAACGCCGAGCATCAGCGCGGGCAGCACGACGGCGGGCACGTCGCCCAGGCGCTGATAGGGCGTGGCGCCTTTGCGGCCCTCCATCGACACCTCGAGGATGCCGCGCGTGAACCACGGCAGCGCGGCGACGACGCGGCCGCGATGGTCGATGGCGGACGTGACTCCGGTGTTGGTCGCGCGCAGCATGGGCCGCCCGAGCTCGAGCGCGCGCATGGCGGCGATCTGGTTGTGCTGGAACGCGGCGATCGAACGGCCGTACCACGCGTCGTTGGTCACGTTGATCAGGAAGCCGGCGTCGCGGGCGCCATCGATCAGCTCGCTGCCGAACGCGTCCTCGTAGCAGATGTTGACCGCGACGCGCGCGCCGGCGACGGCGAGCGGCCGCTGGTGCGGCGGTCCCGGCGTCTGGTCGGCCAGCGGGATCGCGAGCACGTTGCGGATCAGCCAGCCCAGCACCGGCTTGCCCGGTATCGTCTCGCCGAACGGCACGAGGTGGCGCTTGCGATACAGCTGCAGGTCGCTCTCGCCGAGCGCCACGACCGTGTTGAAGTAGCGCGGGTCGGTGGTTCCCGGCGCCGGAGCCTCGGCGGTGAACAGTCCAAGCAGCACGTCGCCGTGGCGAGCGCTCGCCGTGCGGACCAGATGGAGGATCACCGCATCGGGCACTTCGTCCGAGAACATCGGATACGCGCTTTCCGGCAGGACGATCAGCCGGCCGCGGCTTTGCTCGACGAGCTCGGCGTAGATCGCGAACGTCCGCTCGCGAAACGCCGGGTCGAACTTCTGCGATTGCAGCACGTTGCCCTGCACGAGCGACACGGAAAGCGGGCGTCCGTCGGGCGCGGTCCACGCGAGGCCATTCACGAGGTAGCCGCCCAGCACCAATGCCAGCGTGGCCGCCGCCGCAACGGCCACGCAGCGGCGCGATGGGAGCGCGACCGCGTCGAAGGCCAGCGCGACCATGGCCGCAGCCAGTGCCACCGCGAGGGACACCAGGAACACGCCGCCCAGCGGCGCATAGCCGGCGAGCGCACTGCCGGGCAGCTGGGCGTAGCCGACGGCAAGCCACGGAAATCCGGTGAAGACGTAGCCGCGCAGCCATTCCCCGAGGGTCCACGCGGCCGCGGCGGCGAGTGCGCGGGCGACGCTTGCCGGCGCCGTGAAACGCGTCGCGACGTAGCCGGCCAGCGCGGGCCAAAGGGCCAGATAGGCGACGAAGCAGCCGGTGCCGATGAGGGCGACCGCCGTCGGCATCCCGCCGAAGTTTTCGAGCGCGATGTACACCCACGAGGCCCCGGCCGCGAACAGCGCGAGCCCGAACGCGAAGCCCCGCGCCGCCGCGTCGCGCGGCGTCGCGTCGTGCCACAGCGCGAACAGCACGGCGAGGGTCAGCACCGGCAGCGGCGCAAGGCCGAACGGCGCGAAGCCGAACACCGTGACGGCGCCGGCGCTCGCCGCCGCGGCGAGCGGCAGCGCGCGCGCGAAGGTCATCAGGCCTGGCCTCCCGCCGGGCCGTCCCAGGGGAGGCGTGCTCCCCCCTCGGGGGCAGCGAACGCAGTGAGCGTGGGGGTCGTCATCTACCCCGCCGCGCCCTCGCCGGGCGGCGGTCCGACCCGCTCGACCTGCAGCGTGTGCAGGCGCCGGCTGTCGGCGCGAAGGACGCGGAAGCGAAGACCTTCGAGCGTCGTGGCCTCGCCGCGCTTGGGCAGGCGTCCGAATGCCTTCAGCACCAGTCCGCCGACCGTGTGGAACTCCTCGTTCTCGAAGCGGGTGCCGAAGTGCGCGTTGAAGTCGCCGATCTCGGTCTGCGCCTTGACGCGAAAGCGTCCGTTGGCCTCGGGAATGACGTTGTCGATCGACTCGTCGAAGTCGTATTCGTCCTCGATGTCGCCGACGATCTGCTCCAGCACGTCCTCGATGGTGACGAGTCCCGACACGCCGCCGTACTCGTCGACGACGATCGCGATGTGATTGCGGTTGGCGCGGAATTCGCGCAGCAGGACGTTGAGCCGCTTCGATTCCGGCACGAACACCGCGGGGCGCAGCGTATCGCGCAGCACGAAGCCTTCCGGCTTCGCGTAATAGTTGAGCAGCTCCTTGGCGAGCAGGATGCCGATCACGTCGTCCTTGCTTTCGCCGATCACGGGAAAGCGCGAGTGCTTGGTCTCGAGGATCAGCGGCATGAATTCCGGCGGATCGTCGTCGATCGACACGCAGTCCATCTGCGCGCGCGGGATCATGATGTCGCGCACCGTGGCCTCGGACACCATCAGCACGCCCTCGATCATCGACAGGGCGTCGGCGTCGAGCAGGCGCCGCTCGTAGGCGCCGCGCAAAAGGTCGAGCAGGTCCTCGCGGTCCTCCGGCTCGCGCGACAGGAGCGCGGTGAGGCGCTCCAGCAGCCTCGGCCGCTCGGGCGCTTTGTCGGCGGGTTCGTCCATCGCGAGCGGTCAGCGCGGACGCGCGAGGTAGGGGTCGGCGTATCCCAGCCCGGCGAGGAGCGCGATCTCCCGCGCCTCCATCCGCGCGGCATCGGCGCCGCGTTGGTGCTCGTAGCCCTGAAGATGCAGCATGCCGTGGACGATGAGGTGCGCGAGGTGCGCCCGCAGCGTCTTCCCCTGCGCTTTCGCCTCCCGCGTCACGACCGGCACGCACACGACGATGTCGCCGGCCCGCGGGACCACGTCATCGTACACGAACGTGAGGACGTTGGTCGCGTAGTCCCGGGCACGGTACCGCGCGTTGAGCCGCCGGCCCTCGCGCGCGCCGACGAAGCGCAGCGTCACGGCGAGGTCGCGTGCGGCGGCCGCGCGCGCCCATCGCCGCAGCGTCGCGCGGCGCGGCAGCGCGTCCGGGGCGACATCGAACTGGATCGCGAGCGAGACAGTCGGCGTTGGCACGGTCGCGTCCGGCGGCGGGGCCTGCTGCCGCCGCGTCAGTCGGCCTTCTTCGCCTCGTGCCGCTCGTAGGCGTCGATGATCTTCTGCACGAGCGGATGGCGGACGACGTCGGCGCTGGTGAAGCGCACGAACGCGAGGCCGCGCACACCACAGAGCACGCGCTCGGCCTCGATGAGCCCGCTCTTCTGCCCGCGCGCGAGATCGATCTGCGTGATGTCGCCGGTGACGACGGCCTTCGTGCCGAACCCGATCCGCGTCAGGAACATCTTCATCTGCTCGGGCGTGGTGTTCTGCGCCTCGTCGAGGATGATGAACGAGTGGTTGAGCGTGCGCCCGCGCATGTACGCGAGCGGCGCCAGCTCGATCGTGCTGCGCTCGAACAGCTTCGCCGCCTTGTCGAAGCCCATCAGGTCGTACAGCGCGTCGTACAGCGGCCGCAGGTAGGGATCGACTTTCTGCGCGAGGTCGCCGGGCAGGAAGCCCAGCCGCTCGCCGGCCTCGACGGCCGGGCGGACGAGCACGATCCGCTTCACCGCGTCGCGCTCCAGCGCGTCGACGGCGCACGCGACGGCGAGGTAGGTCTTGCCGGTGCCGGCGGGGCCGATGCCGAACGCGATGTCGTGCTCCGCGATCGCCTTGAGGTACGCGATCTGGTTCGGCGTGCGGCCGTGCAGGTCGGCGCGGCGCGTGCGCAGCAGCGGCGCCGCCGTGGCGTCGTCGGCGTGCACCGCCGGTGCCGGCGCCGCGCCGCGCGTGGCGATCTCGACCAGCCCGAGCTGGATGTCGTCGACCGACAGCGGCTTCTCGGCGGCGGCGTAGAACTGCTGCAGCACGGCCGCGGCCTGCGCCGTCTTCGCCGGCGCCCCGGTGACGGTGAACTCGCCGCCGCGATGCGCGATCGCGACGTCCAGCGCCGCCTCGATCTGCCGCAGGTTGGCGTCGAGCGGCCCGCAGAGGTTGGCGAGCGCGCGGTTGTCGAGCGGCGCCAGCGTCAGCTCGAGGGCGCGGCGCGCGGCGGCCAATCAGACCGCCTGGCGGACGATCGGCGCCTTCAGCGCTTCGTCGAGCTGCGTGATCGCCTCGGCGAGGTGCGCCTTCGCTTCCTTCGAGAATCCGGGACGGTTCTGCGCGGCGGCGATCTCGCGCCGCAGGGCGCGCGCCTGCTCGCGCTGCAGGGCGCGCGCGTCGGCGGGCATCGACACGCTCGGCCGCAGCAGCGCCGCGGCGAGGCGCGCCAGGTGCTCGCGCTGGAGATTGCGCCGCTGCGGCGTGATGTCGCGCCCGGTCTTGAGCTCGCTCCAGATCGCGTCGCTCAGCGTCCCGTACAGCTCCGACAGGTGCAGCGCGGCTTTCGGATCGCTGACCTTGACCTCGCTGTCGAGGATGCGCTGGGCGACCGCATCGCTCATCAGCTGATTCAGCACCTTGCGCTGCGTATTGAGCACCTGCGTGTTGAGCGAATAATCGACGCCCGGCGTCGACAGCCCGAGGTCGTAGATCTCGCCGCGATCGAGCCAGTCGACCTGCACGCGGCGCATGAACTCGGGCTTGAAGCGGAAGCTGTCCGCCGAGAACAGGCCGTCGGCGAGGATGGCGAGCGCCTCGCGCTGGCGCGCGATCTCGACCGGCGTGAGCGGGGCGCGCGGGCTGCCGGCGTGATCGCGCAGCGTCGTCACGCCGCCGATGTACTTCGCGACATTGATCGACGCGCCGGACATCGCGACGAGGCCCCGCTCGACGACGCGCCGGTAGACGAGGTAGCTGTCGCCCGGCTTGAGGGGCTTCGCCTGCCAGCGACCCCACATCTCCTGCACGAGCACGAAGCGCCGCCGCGCGAACTCGAGCGGGTCGCTGCCGAGGTCGCGCCTGGTTCGCCTCGGGGTCGATCGCGAACGCGGCGTCCTCGTCGGTCGCGAAGGCGAGCAGCGGCTCACTGTTCCGGGCGGCGATCGCCTCGAGCGTGACTTTCTCCTGCGCGGCCGGGATCTCCTTGTAGCCGTACTCGATCGCCCAGTAATCGTACGGCCCCAGCATCGTCATGTTGTAGGCGCCTTGCGCGTGGCCCCGGGCGGCGATGTTGACGGCGTTGTATTCCATCACCGAGCCGGACACGCCGTGCGCCGCGGTGAACGCGGGGTCGTCGAGCTGCGCCTGCGAGTACGCCATCGAGGCGCGGAAGTTGTGCCGCAGGCCCAGCGTGTGACCGACCTCGTGAAGCACGATTTCGCGCAGGTCGTCGAGCACGAACTGCTCGGCTTCGGGACTGTCGGGCGCGATCTCGCCGCGGGCGTCGAGCAGGTCGAGCGCGAAGCCCTTCTCCTGCGCCGCGTAGTCCTCCATCTGGCACAGGTATTCGGCGTGCTTGAGGAAGCCGCGCGCGGCCGCCGGGTCGGGGATCTGCTCGACGCGCTGGAAGCGCCGGTTGCGCAGGCGCACCGGGTCGATGCCGATGTCGGCGTCGAGGATCTCGCCGGTGCGCGGGTCGACCTGCGACGGCCCGATGCCGCCGAACGCGGGCCGCGCCGTCATCATCCAGCGGATCGACGCGTGGCGCGCGTCGAGCGTGTCCCAGTCGGCGTCGTCGGGCTGGATCTTCGCCTCGATGGCGTTCTTGAACCCGATCTTCTCGAACGCCTTGTTCCATTCGAGCACCGCCGCGACGATCGTGGGCCGGTACTTCTCCGGCACGTTGCGGTCGATCCAGAAGACGATGGGCTCCTTGACCTCGGACAGCGCCGCCGCCGGATCCTTCTTCTCGAGGCGCCAGCGGTTGATGTAGTTGACGCGCGGCGAGAGCGTGTTGTCGTCGGCGAAGTCGTAGCGGCTGGTCGTCGAAGTAGCCGACGCGGTCGTCGGCGAGCCGCGGGTGCATCGGCGTCGCGGGCAGCTTCGCGAAGTTGTAGTAGTAGCCGAGGAACAGGCTGCGGATGTCCGGCACGGTCGCCGGCGGCTGCGGGAACGGCGTCGCCGTCGCCCCCGGGTGCGACGGCGGCGGCTGGATCACGCGGGCGAGTGCGTAGTGCGCGTTGACGTTGACCGCGACGAGCTCGTCGGTGGCGCGCGCGGAGGCGATCGACGAGTTGCGGGCGTCGAAATTGTAGGGCTGGCGGTACGTGCGCTCGAGCAGCGCGTTGCCGCCCGGGATGTCGGCCAGGAGCAGGCTGTTGAGCTCGATCAGCACGCTCTTGCGCTCGGGGTGCGGCTGGCTCGCGACGGGCACCGCGGCGATCAGGCTGTCGGAAAACGCGTCGGCGACCGCGCGCTGCTGCGGCTTGCCGACGCTCGCGAAGTACGCCTCGTTCTTCGCGAGCAGCTGCACGGTGTTGCCGACCTTGTGGAACTCGACGATGTCGTTGTCGCCCATCAGTGCCTGCGTAGAGGAATTTCTCGCCGACGCCGCGACTCAAGTTCCACGAGAAGAAGTACGGGGTGTCGAACTGCTCCGGCGCGATTTCGAGCCAGACCTTGTCGTCCTTCTGGTAGATGCGGAACAGTCCGGTCGTTTCCTTCGCCTCCTTGATGACGTCGGCAAACGGCTTGTGCGCCTGCGCGGCGGCCGCGGCCGCCGCCGCGGCTGCTGCAGCCGAGGCCGTCGCCCCCGGCGGGCGCGCCGCACCCGGCGCGCTCGATCCGCCGTTGGCGGCCGGCGCCGTCGCGTCCTTGGCGACGGCGCTCGCGGCCGCGGCAGCGATCGCGGCAGTCTCGCCGGATTTCGCGGCGTCGGCCTGTTCGGTGGCGGAGAGGGTGGCGCAGCCCGAAAGAGCGAGGCCGACGGCCGCGGCGAGCGCCGGGAGCGAACGGGCGAAGGGAGTGCGGTTCATGCGGGATTCTCCTGAAGCGGTTTCGCTCAGATCGCGCCGGCGGCGTGCGGTTCCCGCCGCCCGGCGGCGACCAGCGTGCCGCGCAGCGAGTGGGGCAGCGCGGCGGCGATGTCGACGGCGACGTAGCGTCCGACGAGCGAGGCATCGCCGGCGAAATTCACGACGCGGTTGTTGGCGGTGCGCGCCTGCAGTTCGCCCTCACCCTTGAGGGCGGGCCCGGTGACGAGCACCCGCTCGCGGTTGCCGACCATCGCGGCGCTGCACGCTCGGTACTGCGCGTCGACGCGCGCCTGCAGCCGCTCCAGGCGCCGCTGCCCGAGTTCCGCGGGGACCTGGTCCGGCAGCTCGGCGGCCGGCGTGCCGGGACGCGGGCTGTACGCGAAGCTGAACGCCCCGTCGAAGCCCACGTCGTCGACGAGTTTCAGCGTGAGCTCGAAATCGCGGTCGGTCTCGCCCGGAAACCCGACGATGAAGTCCGTGGACAGCGACAGGTCGGGGCGCGCGGCGCGCAGGCGGCGCACGATCGACTTGTACTCGAGCGCGGTATAGCCGCGCTTCATCGCGGCCAGCACGCGGTCGGATCCGGACTGGACGGGAAGGTGGAGCTGGGGCACGAGCTTGTCCACGGTGGCGTAGACGCCGATCAGCCGCGGCGTCATCTCCTTCGGGTGCGACGTCGTGTAGCGAATCCGCTCGATGCCGGGAAACTCGGCGACGTGCTCGATCAGCGTCGCCAGGTCGGCGACGGCATCGCCGCCATCGCGCAGCGGGCCGCGATACGCGTTGACGTTCTGGCCGAGCAGCGTCACTTCGCGCACGCCCTGGTCGGCCAAGTCGGCGATCTCGGTCAGCACGTCGTCGAACGGCCGCGAGAACTCCTCGCCGCGCGTGTAGGGGACCACGCAGAACGTGCAGTACTTGCTGCAGCCCTCCATGATCGAGACGAACGCCGTCGCCCCGTCGACCGACGGCGGCGGCAGGTGGTCGAACTTCTCGATCGCGGGGAAGCTCACGTCGACCTGCGCCACGCCCGTCTCGCGCCGCGCGCGGATCAGCTGTGGCAGGCGGTGCAGCGTCTGGGGACCGAACACGACGTCGACGTACGGCGCGCGGCGGACGATCGCGGCGCCCTCCTGCGACGCGACGCAGCCGCCGACGCCGATGACGAGATCGGGCCGCGCGGCTTTCAGCGCCCGCACGCGGCCCAGGTCGTGGAACACGCGCTCCTGCGCCTTCTCGCGCACCGAGCAGGTGTTGAACAGGATGACGTCGGCGTCTTCGGGTTCGCCGGTCAGCGCGAGACCTTCGGCGTCGGCGAGCACGTCGGCCATCCGGTCCGAGTCGTACTCGTTCATCTGGCAGCCGAACGTGCGGATGTAGAGCTTGCGCGTCACCGCGAGGTCAGGGGTTGGCAAGTCATTGAAAGGTCGTAAATTATAGCAGCAGCCGCCGGCTCGGGCGCGGCATCCGCCGCGCAGCAGCTCGCGCGCCGACGCGCCGCGCCCGGCGAGGATCGGACGCCGCCGGCGCCGATTTGGCGTGCCTATAATGGGCCGCGGACAAGCATGGGCCGCGGACAAGCGCGTGCTACAAGGCGACGAACAAGGCGGGCGATGAGCAAGGCGTTCACCAGCGAAGAGACCGAGGTCGACGACGACGTCGCCGGCGAAGGCGGCTCGCCGCTGCCCGCCGGCAGCCGGAACTACATGACGCCCGGCGGCTTCGCGCGGCTCAAGACCGAGCTCGACGACCTCGTCGGGCGCGAGCGCCCGGCGCTGGTCGCGACGGTGGCGTGGGCGGCGGGCAACGGCGACCGCTCGGAGAACGGCGACTACATCTACGGCAAGAAGCGGTTGCGCGAAATCGATCGCCGCATCCGGTTCCTGATCCGCCGGCTGGATGTCGCCGAAGTCGTCGATCCGGCGGCGCCGCGCGACGACGACGCGGCGGACCAGGTGTTCTTCGGGGCGACGGTCGTCGTGCGCGACGCCACGGGAATCGCACGCACGCTCAGCATCGTCGGCGTCGACGAGATCGACACCGGGCGCGGCTACATCAGCTGGGTGTCGCCGGTGGCGCGCGCGCTCACCAAGGCGCGCGAAGGCGACACCGTCACCGTGCGCACGCCCGGCGGCGCCGACGAGCTCGAGATCGTCGAAGTGCGCTACGTGCCGCTCGCGACGGATGCCGCCGTCGGTTGACGCCTCGCGCGGCGCGCCCCTATAGTGGGCGGCAACCGGCCCCGCGCCCCATGGACAACGAACTCGCCGCGCTCGAACACCGGCTCGCCACGCTGCTCGCGCATGCGCGCGCGCTGCGCGCCGCCAACGAAGCGCTGCGCAACGAGCTCGCGCAGGCGCATCAGCGCAACCGCGACCTCGCGCATCGCATGCAGCAGGCGAGTGCGCGGCTCGACGCGCTGCTTGCGCGCATCCCCGCCGAATGAACGTCGCCTGCCTGCCGCCATGAGTCCTCCGAAGACGCCGCCCGACGCAGCCACGCCGACCACCGACGTCAACATCCTGGGCCGCGTCTACAAGGTCGCCTGCGCCGACGGCGAAGAGCATGCGCTCAACGAGGCCGTCGTCTATCTGGACAAGCAGATGCGCGAAATCCGCGACCGCGGCAAGGTGACCGGGGTCGACCGCATCGCCGTCATGGCCGCGCTGAACATCGCCAACGACCTGTTGCGCGAGCGCCGCGCTCCGCGCGCAGGCTCGGGCAACGCCGTTGACGGGGAGGCCGTGCGGCGTAGAATCCAGGCGATGCAATCGGCGATCGAGCAGACGCTCGCCGGCCAGGAAAAGCTGTTCTGAGCAGTCGGTTCCACCCGTTCAATCCCCTGCGGTGTTCGAGTACGCCATACACTCTTTGAACCAATGCTCTCGTAGCGAGGTTGCCTTTGCCATATGCGAGCCGGTGTGCGCCCCCAAGCGGAAGCGCCTGATGGCTCCGGCAGGCGACCATTCTTGAACCCAGGTTCAGGATGACGGCGGGCACGGCACAGGCGGGGGGCCCCTCTTGAAGTTCTGGCTCATGAAGTCCGAGCCGGACGAGTTCTCGATCGACGACCTGGTGCGCGCGAAGAACCAGTCGACGCCGTGGTTCGGCGTGCGCAACTATCAGGCGCGCAATTTCATGCGCGACGGCATGTCGCTTCGCGACCGCGCGTTCTTCTACCACTCGAGCTGCCCCGAGCCGGGCATCGCGGGCATCGTCGAAGTGTCGCGCCTCGCCTATCCGGACGCGTCGCAGTTCGACCCGAAGAGTCCCTACTACGACGCCAAGTCCACGCGCGCGGCGCCGCGCTGGATGCACGTCGATGTGAAGCTGGTGAAAAAGACGCGGCTGGTGCCGCTCGACGAGCTGCGGGCGACGCGCGGGCTCGAGAACATGGTGACGCTGCGAAAAGGCAACCGGCTCTCCATCACGCCGGTCACGCCGGCCGAGTGGAAGATCGTCGAGAAGCTCGCGGCGCGCGCCTGAGCGAAGCGAACGGCGTACCGCCTAGGATCCGTAGCCGAAGCGGGTGCTCGCGTCGCCGCCCGCGGCGACCTCGACCGCGCAGTACTTGAACTCGGGAATCTTGCCGAACGGGTCGAGGACCGGATTGGTCAGCAGGTTCGCGGCGGCCTCGTAGTAGCAGAACGGGATGAAGATGGCTCCCCGCGGCGTGCCCTCGTCGGCGCGCGCGTAGAGCGCCACCGACCCGCGCCGTGACGACACGGTCATGACGCCGCCCGGCTCCACGCCGAGCGCGGCCAGGTCCGCCGGATGCACCGACGCGACCGGCCCCGGCTCGATGGCGTCCAGCACCTCGGTGCGGCGCGTCATGCTGCCCGTATGCCAGTGCTCGAGCTGGCGGCCGGTGATGAGGATGAACGGGTAGCGGCTGTCCGGCTGCTCGGCCGCGGGAATGATCGCCGCCGGAACGAGCTTCGCCTTGCCGGTGGCCGTGGGAAAGCGGTCGATGAACACCACGCGCTCGCCCGGGTCGCCTTCCTTCTCGCACGGATACGTGACCGCGTGCTCGCGCTCGAGCCGCTCCCAGGTGATGCCCGCGATCGACGGCATCGCGCGGCGCATCTCGTCGAACACCTCGCGCGGATGCGAATACTTCCAGTCGAGGCCCAGCTCGCGCGCCATCGCCACGATGATCGCGAGATCCTGGCGCGCCTCGCCGGGCATCGGGAGCGCCTGGCGGCCGAGCTGGACGAGGCGATCGGTGTTCGTGAACGTCCCCGTTTTCTCGGGGAACGCCGACGCGGGAAGGATCACGTCGGCCAGGTAGGCGGTTTCGGTCAGGAAGATGTCCTGGACGACCAGCATCTCGAGCTCGGCGAGCGCCTGCCGCGCGTGTCCGACGTCCGGATCCGACATCGCCGGGTTCTCGCCCATGATGTACATGCCGCGGATCTCGCCGCGATGGACGGCGTCCATGATCTCGACGACGGTGAGGCCGGGCTTGTCGTCGAGCGTCACGCCCCACAGCGCCTCGAAGCGCCGGTGCGCATCCGCGTTGTCGACCCGCTGGTAGTCGGGCAGCATCATCGGGATCAGGCCCACGTCGGAGGCGCCCTGCACGTTGTTCTGGCCGCGCAACGGATGCAGGCCGGTGCCCGGGCGGCCCACCTGGCCCGTCAGCATGGTGAGCGCGATCAGGCAGCGCGCGTTGTCGGTGCCGTGCACGTGCTGGCTGATTCCCATCCCCCACAGGATCATCGAGGCGCGCGACGTCGCGAACAGGCGCGCGACCTCGCGGATCGTCGCCGCGGGAATGCCGCATACCGGCGCCATCGCCTCGGGGCTGTACTTCGCGACGTTGGCCGCGAGCTCGGCGTAGCCGCTGGTGCGGTCCTCGATGAACGCCTTCGCGGCGAGGCCTTCCTCGATGATCGTGTGCATCATCGCATTCAGCATCGCGACGTCGGTGTCGGGCTTGAACTGCAGGTAGTGCGTCGCGTGGCGCGCGAGCTCCGAGCGCCGCGGGTCGGCGAGGACGAGCTTGGTGCCGTTCTTCACGGCGTTCTTGATCCACGTCGCGGCGACCGGATGGTTGACGACGGGATTGGCGCCGATCAGCAGCACGGCCTCGGCGTTCGTCACGTCCATCACCGGGTTCGACACCGCCCCCGAGCCGATCCCCTCGAGCAGCGCGGCGACGCTCGACGCGTGGCAAAGGCGCGTGCAGTGATCGACGTTGTTGGAGCCGAAGCCGGTGCGCACCAGCTTCTGGAACAGGTACGCCTCCTCGTTCGACCCCTTCGCCGAGCCGAAGCCGGCGAGCGAGCGCGGCCCGCGCGTATCGCGGATGCGCTTCAGCGTGCCGCCCGCGAGCGCGAGGGCCTCGTCCCACGTCGCCTCGCGGAACACGGGGGTCCAGTCGGCCGGGTCCATCGTGAAACCGGCGGACTTCGGCACGCCGGGCTTGCGGATCAGCGGTCGGGTGAGCCGGTGCGGGTGGGCGACGTAGTCGAAGCCGAAGCGGCCCTTGACGCACAGGCGCTCGTGGTTGGCGAGCCCGTCGCGACCCTCGACGCGCACGATCCGGTCGTCGTGCACGTGATAGTCGAGCTGGCAGCCGACGCCGCAGTACGGACACACCGAGGGCACGACGCGGTCGATGGGCGTCAGGTAGGCGTCGTTCGCCGGCGCCAGCGCGCCGGTCGGACAGGCCTGCACGCATTCGCCGCAGGCGACGCACGTGGACGCGCCCATCGGATCGGCCATGTCGAACACGATCGCCGAATGCGCGCCGCGGAACGCGTAGCCGATGACGTCGTTGACCTGCTGCTCGCGGCACGCGCGCACGCAGCGCGTGCACTGGATGCAGGCGTCGAGGTTCACGGCCATCGCCGGGTGCGAGACGTCGGACGCGGGCTGCGCGCGCGCGGGGAAGCGCGGCGTGCCGATGCCGAGCTTCGCCTTCCAGTGCGCGAGCTCGGAATCGGGCTTGTAGACGCGATCGGGAACGTCGGACGCCAGCAGCTCAACGATCATCTTCTGCGCGGCGAGGGCGCGCGCGCTGTCGCTCTGCACGTCCATGCCGGGCGACGGCGCGCGACAGCACGACGGCGCGAGCACCCGCTCACCCTTGATTTCCACCATGCAGGAGCGGCAGTTGCCGTCCGGCCGCATCCCGGGCTTGTAGCAGAGGCGCGGAATCTCCACGCCCAGGCGATCGGCCACCTCGAGGATGGTTTCGTCCGGGCGGGCGTCGACGTCCGCGCCGTTGAGACGGAACGTGACGGTCTGCTGCGCGAGGGCGAGGTCGTTGGGCGCGTTCATGCTGCTATCCCAGCTCGTGGGCGAAATGCTTGACGACGCACGCGATCGGGTTCGGCGCGGCCTGGCCCAGGCCGCAGATCGATGCGTCGGCCATCGCCTGCGACAGCTCGGCGAGCAGCGGCCTGTCCCACTGCGGGCGCTCCATGAGCGCGACGGCCTTCGCGGTCCCCACGCGGCACGGCGTGCACTGGCCGCACGATTCGTCGGCGAAGAATTTCATCAGGTTCACCGCGGCGTCGCGCGCGCGGTCGTGCCGGGAGAGGATCACGACGGCGGCGGACCCGATGAAGCAGCCGTGCGGCTGCAGCGTGTCGAAGTCGAGCGGGATGTCGCCCATCGACGCCGGGAGGATGCCGCCCGACGCGCCGCCCGGCAGGTAGGCGTAGAACGTGTGGCCGTCGAGCATGCCTCCGCAGTATTCGTCGATCAGCTCGCGCACCGTGATGCCCGCGGGCGCGAGGTGGACGCCCGGCGTCTTCACGCGACCGGACACCGAGAACGATCGCAGGCCCTTGCGGCCATGGCGGCCGTGGCCGGCGAACCAGTCCGCGCCCTTTTCCAGGATGTCGCGGATCCAGTAGAGCGTCTCCATGTTGTGCTCGAGCGTCGGGCGCCCGAACAGGCCCACCTGCGCCACGTACGGCGGACGCAGGCGCGGCATGCCGCGCTTGCCTTCGATTGATTCGATCATCGCCGACTCTTCGCCGCAGATGTAGGCGCCCGCGCCGCGCCGCAGCTCGATCGCGGGCAGCCCGCACGGCGGGTCGGCCGCCAGCGCCGCGAGCTCGCGCGACAGCACGTCGCGGCAGGCCGCGTATTCGTCGCGCAGGTAGACGTAGATGCGGTCGATGCCGACGGCCCACGCGGCGATCAGCATGCCCTCGAGGAAGCGGTGCGGATCGCGCTCGAGGTAGTAGCGATCCTTGAACGTGCCGGGCTCGCCCTCGTCGATGTTGACGGCCATCAGCCGCGGCCCGGGCTCGGCGCGGACGATCTTCCACTTGCGGCCGGCCGGAAAGCCGGCGCCGCCCAGGCCGCGCAGCGACGAGCTCTCGAGTGTGGCGATGACACTGTCCACCGTGCGCGCACCGTCCGCGCATTCGCGCAGCGTCCGGTAGCCTCCGCCCGCGCAGTAGGCTGCGAGGCCGGTGAACGGCGGCGCCACGGCGTCGACACGGCAGGCACGCACGGCCTCCTCGATCTTGCCGGGCGTCGCCTCGTCGATCGTGTGGCGGCCGACGACGGCGGCGGGAGCGTGCTCGCAGCGACCGATGCACGGGGCGCCGACGACGCGCACCTCGCCCCCGTCCAGCGTCGCCAGCGCGGCCCGCAGCGCCTCGGCCCCCGCCATGGCGCACGACAGCGTCTCGCACACGCGCACGGTGATCGGCGGCGGCGTCGTCGCGCCCTCCTTGACGACGTCGAAGTGGTGATAGAACGTCGCCACCTCGTAGACCTCGGTCTGCGCGAGCCGCATTTCCTGCGCGAGCGCGGCGAGGTGCGCCGCCGACAGGCAGCCGTGCGCGTCCTGGATCCGGTGCAGGTGCTCGATCAGCAGGTCGCGGCGGCGCGGGGTGTCGCCGAGCAGCGCGCGGACCTCGCCGAGGGCGCGCGGGTCGACAGCGCGGCCCTTGAGCCCGCTGCGGACCTTGCGCCGCCCGGACAGGCGCGAGACGTCGACGGTGACGGCATCGTTCATGCGGGCAGGCTTCAGGCGAGGAAGTCGCAGTGCTTCTCGACGTACGCGGCGAGGTCCAGCGAATGCTGGCGGACCAGCCGCTCCGCGAGCTCGGTGTCGCGCTTCTCGAGCGCCTCGATGATCCGGATGTGATCGACGATCGAGCGGGCCGCGCGATCGCTCTGCGAGATCGTCAGCCGCCGGATCGCGCGCACGTGCAGGAAGAGGTTCTCGATCGTCGTGCCCATCAGGTGCGAGCCCGACAGCCGGATGATCGCCTGGTGGAACGCGATGTTCGCGTCCGAGTATTCGTTGATGTGCTCGGCCGGCGTGGACGTGCGGAACTCGCCGAACATGGTTCGCAGGCCCGCGATCTCGTCGTCGGAGGCATTGATCGTCGCGAGCCGCGCCGCCATGCTCTCGATCGCCGCCCACATCTCGATCATCTCGATGATCTGCTTCTTCGTCTTGCGCACGATGAACACGCCGCGCCGCGGCACCGTGCGCAGGAAACCTTCCTGCTCGAGCAGCGTCATCGCTTCGCGGATCGGGGTGCGCGAGACGCCGAGCGACTGCGAGAGCTGGCGCTCGTCGAGGCGCAGCTCCTCGTCGTGCGAATAGATGTCGGCGTCGATGATCGCCTGCTTGAGCGCGGCGTACGCCTGGTCGCGGAAGGAGACGTTCGTGTTGAGCGGCTGCAGGACGAGCGGCGACGCCGTCGCGGCGCCGCTGGCGTCGCTCTTCGGGCGCCGCAATTCGGGAACGTCGCCCTCGGACTTGTTCGGTTCGCTGTGCAACGCGCTCGCTGCCATGCCGTCCTCCGTACGCCAGCGGGAGGTCTCGCCGTTGAATTCGCCCTGCCGAAGGGGATGCCGGTGCACGCGACCACCCCGCCGCGGCGCGGCCCGCTGGTGTTGAATATCTTATATACCAAAAGCCACGGCTTGGATATTCCGCCGGCCCGGGGCGCCAGGAGAGCTCCGGCGCCTGGAGCGGGAATTGCCCGCCGCGGGCTGCAACGCACGCTTGCGATTGGTGCGGCGCCGCAGACTTATTGCGCCGCAACAGGAGGTTGCGCGCGACGAATCGCCGGAGGCCGCCCCCGCGCCTTCCCAGCGGCGGCCTTGAAACGACACGATTGACGCCACGTGGTATATCACATACTTTATCGCCAATACATTCGGGGAACGGCGATGCCCGCTCGCTGCGGCGGGGCGTTGCCTGCACCCTGCGAGGCGTCCCGCGCTGCGGCACGCCGGCCCCAGATGAATTTCACCGAGTGCGGAGGACGTCATGGATGAAGTTGCTGCGCGCGCCGGTTCCCGGCCTGCCGCTCCGACCGCCGGAGATGCTGCGAAGCCTGCCACGCGCGACGCGGGCAATGCCGGCGAAGCGGCGGCGCCCGTCGCCGAGACCGACGGCTTTCGCCTGGTCATCGACGCGCTGAAGCGGAACGGCATCGACACGATCTTCGGCCTGCCCGGCATCCCCATCACGGATCTGACGCGCAAGCTGCAGGCGGCCGGGATGCGCGTCATCTCGTTCCGGCACGAGCAGAACGCCGGCTACGCGGCGTCGATCGCAGGCTTCCTGACGCAAAAACCCGGCATCTGTCTCACGGTGTCGGCGCCGGGATTTCTCAACGGCCTCACGGCGCTCGCGCACGCCACGACCAACTGCTTTCCGATGATCCTGATCAGCGGCTCCTCCGAGCGGGAGGTCGTCGACCTCATGCAGGGCGACTACGAGGAAATGGACCAGCTCGCTATCGCCAAGCCGCTCGCGAAGGCCGCGTTCCGTGTGTTGCACGCCGAGGACATCGGCGTCGGCGTCGCCCGCGCGATCCGTGCGGCGCTGTCGGGCCGGCCGGGTGGCGTCTATCTCGACCTGCCCGCGAAGCTCTTCCCGCAGACGATCGAGGCGGCGGCCGGCAGCAACTCGCTGATCGAGGTCGTCGACCCGGCGCCGCGGCAGATCCCCGCGAAGGACGCGGTGACGCGCGCGCTCGACCTTCTGAAGGGCGCGAAGAAGCCGCTGATCATCCTCGGCAAGGGCGCCGCCTATGCGCAGGCCGACGCCGACATCCGCGCGCTGATCGAGACGACCGGCATTCCGTACCTCCCCATGTCGATGGCGAAGGGCCTGTTGCCCGACACGCACGAGCAGTCGGCGTCGGCGGCGCGCTCGTACGTGCTGCCCGAGGCGGACGTCGTCATGCTCATCGGCGCGCGTCTCAACTGGCTGCTGTCCCACGGCAAAGGCAAGACGTGGGGCGGGAAGACGTCGAAGGCCTGGGGTGGACAGAGGTTCGTCCAGGTGGACATCTCGCCGCAGGAAGCGGACAGCAACGTCCGCATCGACGCGCCGGTCGTCGGCGACATCGGCTCGTGCGTTTCCGCGCTGCTCGCGGGCATCGATACGAACTGGCAGAAGCCGCCGGCCGAGTGGCTCGACGCGATCGCCGAGCGCAAGAGCAAAAACGTCGCGAAGATGGCCGAGACGCTGGCGAAGAACCCGTCGCCGATGAGCTTCCAGAGCGCGCTCAACGTCGTGCGCGACATCGTCAAGGCCAATCCGGACGCGATCCTCGTCAACGAGGGCGCCAACGCGCTCGACTTCACGCGCTCCATCGTCGACATGTACAAGCCGCGCAAGCGCATCGACGTCGGCACGTGGGGAATCATGGGCATCGGCATGGGCTACTGCGTCGCTGCGGCCGTCGTCACGGGGCAGCAGGTGATCGCGGTCGAGGGCGACAGCGCGTTCGGCTTCTCCGGGATGGAGACCGAGACGATCTGCCGCTACAACTTGCCGGTGTGCGTCGTGATCATGAACAACAACGGCGTGTATCGCGGTGACGAAACCAACCCGACCGGCGGCAAGGACCCCTCGCCGCTGGTGTTCGTCAAGGACGCACGCTACGAGAAGCTGATGGAGGCCTTCGGCGGCGTCGGCGCGCACGTGACCAAGCCCGCCGAGCTGCGCACGGCAATGGAGGAGGCGATCCGCTCCAGGCGGCCGACGCTGATCAACGCGGTCATCGACGAGGGCGGCGGCACGGAGAGCGGCCGCATCACCAGCCTCAATCCGACGGCGAAGAAGAAGTGACGGTGACGCGACGAGGATGAGGCGCAGACCCCGCGAGGACGGCTGCGGCGAGATCCGGTGCGCCACTGCATCCGCGGACGCCGGGCGGGCACGAACCACGAGAACGAGCGAACGAGGCAAATGAATGGGTAAGGCACTGGACGGCGTCCGCATCCTGGATTTCACGCATGTGCAATCGGGTCCCACCTGCACGCAATTGCTGGCGTGGCTGGGCGCCGACGTGATCAAGGTCGAGCGCGCGGGCGAGGGCGACATCACGCGCGGGCAGCTGCGCGACATTCCGGACGTGGACAGCCTCTACTTCACGATGCTGAACCACAACAAGCGCTCGGTGACGATCGACGCGAAGAACCCGAAGGGCAAGGAGGTGCTGGAGAAGCTGGTGAAGCAGTGCGACGTCCTGGTGGAGAACTTCGCCCCGGGCGCGCTCGACCGGATGGGCTTCACGTGGGAGCGCGTCCAGCAGCTCAATCCGCGCATGATCGTCGCGTCGGTCAAAGGCTTCGGTCCCGGACCCTACGAGGAGTGCAAGGTGTACGAGAACGTCGCGCAGTGCGCCGGGGGCGCGGCGTCGACGACCGGATTCGACGACGGTCCGCCGCTCGTCACCGGTGCGCAGATCGGCGATTCGGGCACCGGCCTGCACCTGGCCCTCGGCATCGTCGCCGCGCTGTACCAGCGCAATGCGAGCGGGCGCGGCCAGCGCGTGCTGGCGGCGATGCAGGACGGCGTGCTGAACCTCTGTCGCGTCAAGCTGCGCGACCAGCAGCGGCTCGACCGCACCAAAGTGATGGAGGAGTATCCGCAATATCCGAACGGGCAGTTCGGCGAGGCCGTCCCGCGTGCAGGGAACGCGTCCGGCGGCGGGCAGCCCGGCTGGATCCTGAAGTGCAAGGGCTGGGAGACCGATCCCAACGCGTACATCTACTTCATCACGCAGGCGCCGGTGTGGAAGGACATCTGCAAGGTCATCGGCCGCGAGGAGTGGCTGACCGATCCGCGCTACTCGACCCCCAAGGGGCGCCTGCCGCACCTGATGGAGATCTTCGGCGAGATCGAGAAGTGGACGATGACCAAGTCGAAGTTCGAGGCGATGGACATCCTCAACAAGTACGACATCCCGTGCGGGCCGATCCTGTCGATGAAGGAGCTGGCGCACGAGCCGTCGCTGCGCAAGACGGGCACCGTCGTCGAGGTCGATCATCCGAAGCGCGGCAAGTACCTCACCGTCGGCAACCCCATCAAGCTCTCCGACAGCCCGACGGACGTGAAGCGCTCGCCGCTGCTCGGCGAGCACACCGACGAGGTGCTTGGCGAGCTGGGCTACGGCAAGGAAGAGATCGCGGCGCTTCGCGCGTCCGGCGCGATATAGCAAACGGCCAAAAGTAAAAACCTACTTTTGGCCGGACTGGTCACCCGTTGAATCGCTGGCGAAGCCAGTCGATTCAACGGCGGAAAGAACAAGGAAAAGACAAATGGCACACGACAAGGCTGCGGTCCGCGCGATTCTCGACAAGGTCAAGGCCGAAGGCCGCACGTCGCTGACGGCGCCCGAGGGGAAGCTCGTCTGCGACGCCTACGGCGTCGCGGTGCCGAAGGAAGGCGTCGCGGCGAGCGCGGCGGACGCGGTCAGGCTCGCGAACGGCATGGGCTACCCCGTGGTGCTGAAGATCGTCTCGCCGGAGATCCTGCACAAGACCGAAGCGGGCGGCGTGCTGGTCGGCGTGCGCAGCGCGGCCGACGTCGAGGCCGGCTTCGCGACGATCATGGCCAGCGCGAAGAAATACGACGCCAAGGCGAACCTGATGGGCGTCCAGGTGCAGCAGATGCTGATGGGCGGCCAGGAAGTCATCGTCGGCGCCGTCACCGATCCGTCGTTCGGCAAGCTCGTCGCGTTCGGCCTGGGGGGCGTCCTCGTCGAAGTGCTGAAGGACATCACGTTCCGCCTCGCGCCGGCGACGAAGGAGGACGCGCTGTCGATGCTGGACGGCGTCGCGGCGGCGGAGATTCTGAAGGGGGTGCGCGGCGCCGACCCGGCGAACCGCGACGCGCTCGCCGCGATCATCGTCGGCGTGTCGCAGCTGATCTCGGACTTCCCCGAGATCAGCGAGATGGACCTGAACCCGGTGTTCGCGACCAAGAGCGGCGCCATCGCCGCCGACGTCCGCATCGTCACCGACTGGAATCCGCCGCCGGCGCGCTACCGCCCGAGCCACGACGACATCGTCAAGTCGATGAACCGCATCATGAAGCCCGATGCGGTCGCGGTGATCGGCGCGTCGAGCGAAGACGGCAAGATCGGCAATTCGGTGATGAAGAACCTGATCAATGGCGGCTACCAGGGAGAGATCTACCCGATCAACCCGTCGGCCACCGAGATCATGGGGCGCAAGGCGTACAAGAGCGTCAAGGACGTGCCGGGCGTGATCGACGTCGCGGTGTTCGCGATCCCCGCCAAGTTCGTCGCGGCGGCGCTGGTCGAAGTCGGCGAAAAGGGCATCCCGGGCGCGGTGCTGATCCCCTCGGGGTTCGCCGAAACGGGCAATGTCGAGGGCCAGAAAGAGATCCAGGAAATCGGGCGCAAGTACAACGTGCGGCTGATGGGCCCGAACATCTACGGCTTCTACTACACGTGGAAGAACCTCTGCGCGACGTTCTGCACGGCGTACGACGTCAAGGGACACGCGGCGCTGTCGTCGCAATCGGGCGGCATCGGGATGGCGATCATCGGCTTCTCGCGCTCGGCCAAGATGGGCGTGTCGGCGATCGTGGGCCTCGGCAACAAGAGCGACATCGACGAGGACGATCTGCTCACCTTCTTCGAGCAGGACGACAACACGCACATCATCGCGCAGCACTGCGAGGACCTGAAGGACGGCCGCGCCTTCGCCGAGGTCGCGAAGCGCGTGTCGAAGAAGAAGCCGGTGGTCGTGCTGAAGGCAGGCCGCACGGCGATGGGCGCGCGCGCGGCGAGCTCGCACACGGGCGCGCTGGCCGGCAACGACAAGATCTACGAGGACGTGCTGAAGCAGTCCGGCGTGATCCGCGCGCGCAGCCTGCGCGACCTGCTCGAGTTCGCGCGCGCGATCCCGGTGCTGCCGACGCCCAAGGGCGAGAACGTCGTCATCATCACCGGCGCGGGCGGGTCGGGCGTGCTGCTCTCGGACGCGGTCGTCGACAACGACCTCAAGCTGATGGCAATGCCGCCGGACCTCGACGCCGCATTCCGCAAGTTCATTCCGCCGTTCGGCGCCGCGGGCAATCCCGTGGACATCACCGGCGGCGAGCCGCCGAAGACGTACCAGAACACCATCCGGCTGGGTCTCGAGGACCCGCGCATCCATTCGCTGATCCTGGGCTACTGGCATACGATCATCACGCCGCCGATGGTATTCGCCAAGCTCGTCGCCGAGGTCGTCGAGGAATTCAAGGCGAAGGGCATCGCCAAGCCCGTCGTCGCGTCGCTCGCGGGCGACGTGCAGGTGGAGGAGGCCGCCGAGTACCTGTTCGACCACGGGATTCCCGCGTATCCGTATTCGACGGAGATGCCCGTGGCGGTGCTCGGCGCGAAATACAAATGGGCGCGCGGCGCCGGCTTGATTTGACGTGAACGCACGGGCGACGATCCGCTCCAACACAGTACGGGCAGTTTTGAACCTGCATCACCCGCGGTGGCGGAGGGCCCCCGCCGCGGCGTAATCCACAAGAACGTGTTGTCCACCTAGGAGGAGTCATGACGAAGATTGCGAAACAGGGTGCAGGGCTGCTGGCGTACGCGCTGGGCGTCGCCGTCATCGGCGCTTCCCCCGCGGCGTTCGCCGCGTGGGAGCCCACCAAGCCGGTCGAGTTCATCGTGCCGGCGGGCACGGGCGGCGGCGCCGACCAGATGGCCCGGTTCATCCAGGGCGTCGTCGCCAAGCACAACCTGATGAATCAGCCGCTCATCGTCGTCAACAAGTCGGGCGGCGCGGGCGCCGAGGGCTTCCTCGACGTCAAGAGCGCGAAGGGCGATCCGAACAAGCTGATCATCACGCTCTCGAACCTGTTCACGACGCCGCTCGCCACCGGCGTGCCGTTCAACTGGAAGGACCTGACGCCGGTCGCGATGCTGGCGCTCGACGAGTTCGTGCTCTGGGTTCCCGCCGACACGCCTTACAAGACCGCCGGCGACTACATGAAGGCGATCAAGGACGGCAGCGCCGGCGAGTTCAAGATGGGCGGCACCGGTTCGAAGCAGGAGGACCAGATCATCACGGTCGCGCTGGAGAAGACCGTGGGCAAGAAGATGACGTACGTGCCGTACAAGGGCGGTGGGACGGTCGCGGTCCAGCTCGTCGGCAAGCACATCAACTCGAGCGTCAACAATCCGATCGAGGCGGTGGCGCACTGGCGCTCGGGCGCGCTGCGGCCGCTGTGCGTTTTCGACGACAAGCCGATGCCTTACAACGACAAGGTCACGGCCACGCAATCCTGGCATGACGTCCCGACCTGCAAGTCGCAGGGACTCGACGTCGAGTACCTGATGCTGCGCGGCATCTTCATGCCCGGCGGCGTCACGCAGGAGCAGGTCGACTACTACATCGACGTGCTGAAGAAGGTGCGCGAGACGCCGGAGTGGAAGGAATTCGCCGAGAAGGCCGCGTTCAACCAGAGCTGGATGACCGGCAAGCAGTACGCCGACTGGTTGGCGAAGGCCGAGACCGAGCACAAGACGCTGATGCAGGAAGCCGGATTCATCGCGAAGTAGGCGCGATGGCGACGCAAGGGGGGGAATCGCAGGGCGAGGTCCAGACCCGCTGGGTCGAGCTGGTCGTCGCCCTGCTCGTCATGGCAGGGGGGGCCGTCGTCGTCGTCGACAGCCTGCGCGTCGGTATCGCGTGGGCCGAGGACGGCCCCAAGGCAGGCTACTTTCCCTTCATCATCGGGCTCATCCTGATCCTGGCCGGGGGGTCCATCGCCGTCCGGACGATGCTGTCGTGGTCGAAACAGCCGGGCAGCGTCTTCGTGACGCGCGCAGCGCTCCGCCCGGTCTTCTCGATGCTGCTGCCCACGATCGTGTATGTCGCCGCGATCTACCTCGTCGGCATCTACGTGGCATCGATGATCTACATCGCGGGCTTCATGCTCTGGCAGGGCAAGTTCCGCTGGCCGGTGGCGCTGGTCACCGCCGTCGCCGTGCCCGTCGCCCTGTTCCTGCTGTTCGAGGTCTGGTTCCTCGTTCCGCTGCCCAAGGGCCCGGTCGAGACGCTGTTCGGCTACTGACCGTCACTCCACGCAGACTCCGGAAGGCTCGATTCGTGATCGAGGACATCGGCAATCTCATGCAGGGATTCGCGGTTGCGCTCACCTGGCACAACCTCGTGTTCATGCTCGTCGGCATCTTCCTGGGCGTGCTGATCGGCGTACTCCCGGGCTTGGGCGGCGCGAACGGCGTGGCGATCCTGCTTCCGCTCACATTCTCCATGTCGCCGACGTCGGCGATCATCATGCTGTCGTGCATCTACTGGGGCGCGCTGTTCGGCGGCGCGATCACCTCGATCCTGTTCAACATTCCGGGCGAGCCCTGGTCGGTGGCGACGACGTTCGACGGCTTCCCGATGGCGCAGCAGGGGCGCGCGGGCCAGGCGATGACCGCGGCGTTCACCTCGTCGTTCGTCGGCGCGCTGTTCGCGGTCATCCTGATCACGTTCCTGGCGCCGCTGGTCGCCCGGTTCGCGCTCAGGTTCGGGCCGCCGGAGTTCTTCGCCGTCCAGTTCCTGACGTTCTGCAGTTTCGTCGGCATGGGCCGCGAGCCGCCGGCGAAGACCATCGTGTCCATGATGGTCGGCTTCGCCCTCGCCGCCGTGGGCCTCGACACCGTGACGGGCACGCTGCGGATGACGTTCGGCACGACGGTGCTGCTGCAGGGCTTCGACTTCCTCGTCGCGGTCATCGGCCTGTTCGGCCTGGGCGAGATCCTGCTCACGATGGAGGAAGGCCTGGCGTTCAAGGGCACGAAGGGCAAGATCGATCTCAACGTCGTGCTGAAGACGTGGAGGGAGCTGCCGCAATACTGGATGACGTCGCTGCGCGCCTGCGTGATCGGCTGCTGGATGGGGATCACGCCGGGGGGCGCCACGCCGGCGTCGTTCATGAGCTACGGGATGGCGAAGCGCTTTTCCAAGAACGGCGACAAGTTCGGCGAGGGCGAGATCGAGGGCGTCGTCGCCCCCGAGACCGCGGCGCACGCGGCGGGCACGAGCGCGCTTCTGCCGATGCTCACGCTCGGCATCCCGGGGTCGCCGACGGCAGCGGTGCTGCTGGGCGGCCTGCTGATCTGGGGCCTGCAGCCCGGGCCGCTGCTCTTCGTCGAGAAGCCGGACTTCGTCTGGGGCCTGATCGCCAGCATGTACCTCGGCAACGTCGTCGGGCTTCTCGTCGTGCTGACCACGGTGCCGTTCTGGGCGGCGATCCTGCGCATCCCGTTCGCGATCATCGCGCCGGTGATCGTCGTCATCTGCTCGATCGGCGCGTACACGGTCCACAACCAGATGTTCGACGTCGTGATGATGCTGGTGTTCGGCGTCGTCGGCTACGTGTTCAAGAAGCTCAAGTATCCGCTCGCGCCGCTGGTCCTCGCGCTGGTGCTGGGCGACATGGCGGAAACGGCGTTCCGGCAGTCGATGCTGCTCTCCGGCGGCCAGGTCGGCGTGTTCTTCAGCAACGGGCTCGTCGGATCGATCATGGCGCTCGCGCTGTTCATCCTGTGCTGGCCGCTGGTGGGCCGGCTGAAGGCCTGGCTGCGCGCGCGGGAGAATGCCGCGTCGGCGTCGTAGCGAGGCCGCGCGCCGCCGCACGACCCGCGCCGGCGGGCCGGCCTGCCTGCGGACTCGCGCCGGCAGGCCGGTGGGCCTAGGCGGCGCCGTAGCGCTCGCGCAGCAGGTTCTTCTGCACCTTGCCCATCGCGTTGCGCGGCAGGGCGTCGCAGAAATGCACGCGCTTCGGCACCTTGAACGTCGCGATGTCGCTCTTCAGCGCGGCGATCACCGCCTGCTCGCTGAGGCCGTGCCCGGCCTGCGCGACGACGACCGCGGTGACCGCCTCGCCGAAATCGGGATCGGGGACGCCGATCACCGCCGACTCGACGACCCCGGGCAGCGCGTCGATGCGCTCCTCGATCTCCAGCGGATAGACGTTGAGCCCGCCGGTGATGATCATGTCCTTGGCGCGTCCGACGAGCCGCAGGTAGCCGCGTCCTTCGCCGTCCGCGACGAAGACGCCGACGTCGCCGGTGCGGAACCAGCCGTCGGCGGTGAACTCCTCGCGCGTCTTCTCCGGCATGCGCCAGTACCCGGCGAACACGTTCGGACCCTTGACCTCGACGCTGCCGATGGTGCCGGGGGCACACGGCGCGCATTGTGCGTCGACGACGCGCACCGAAACGCCGGGCAGCGGTATTCCGACGGTGCCCCCGACCCGCGCGCCGTCGAACGGGTTCGACGTGAGCATCCCGGTCTCGGTCATGCCGTAGCGCTCGAGGATCGTATGTCCGGTCCGCGCGCGAAACGCCTCGAACGTCTCGGGCAAAAGCGGCGCCGATCCGGAGACGAACAGCCGGATGTTGCGGCACGTCTCGCGCCTGAACGCGGCCGCGGCGAGCAGACGCGTGTAGAACGTCGGCACGCCCATCATGACCGTCGCGCGCGGCAGCGCCTCGATGACCGCCCCGGCCTCGAATTTGGACAGCCACAGCATGCGCGCGCCGGCGAGCAGCGCGCAGTGCAGCGCGACGAAGAGGCCGTGGACGTGGTAGACCGGCAGCGCGTGCAGCAGCGTGTCGCCGCGCGTGAAGCCCCAGGCCTGGACCAGCACCGTCGCGTTGGACGCCAGGTTGCGGTGCGTCAGCATCGCGCCCTTGGAGCGGCCGGTCGTGCCGGACGTGTAGAGGATCGCCGCGAGATCGTCCGGCTGGCGGGGCACGGTCGCGAAGTCGGCAGGCGCGTCGCGCGCACGGTCGAAGAGCTCGCCGCCGCCTCCGTCGAGTGTCAGCACGGTGGCGCCGCGCGCGAGCGTCGCGATCAAGCCGAGGCGCTCCGGGCTGCAGACGATGACGCGCGGCTCGGCGTCACCGAAGAAGTACGCGAGCTCGGCCTTCTGGTAGCCGCTGTTGAGCGGGAGGTAGATGAGCCCGGCGCGCAGGCACGCAAGGTAGAGCGCGACGACCTGCCAATGCTTGTCGACCTGGACGGCGACCCGGTCGCCGGGTCTGCAGCCTGCCCGCGCCAGCACGCCGGCCAGGCGCGCCGACAACGTGGCCAGGTCGTCGAAGTGCACGACCGGCCCGCCGGGGATCAGCAGACAGGGCTCCTCGGCCGCGCCCGCGAAATGGCGCTCGAACAGCGTGTAGAGGTTGGCGTTCATCGCAAAGCGATTGTTCTGCTTGCTCGGCCGTCGCGCCGCGGGACGCGGCGGCGGGACCCGATGTACGCTTGCGGGCCGGATTATTCCACACCCGCCGATGGCCGTCGCCGCAATCCCCTCCCTCCCCTCGCTGCGGCGCCAGCCGGCGCGCGCGCGGCTGGGGGCGCTCGCGGACGCCGGCAGCCTCGAGGATCTCGACGTGCCGCGCGCGAGTCCGTGGCTCGCGCGCTTCGGGATCGCGGCGCAGGCCGATGACGGTGTCGCCATCGCGGCATTGGCGATCGCCGGCGCGCGTTTTCTCGCGGCAGCCCAGGACGAGCGCTTCGTCGGCGGGAGCATCGGCGCGCACCACGGCGAAGCGCTCGAGGCGCTGTTCCGGCGCGCGGTCGCCGAGCGCCCCGCGGGCGTGCTTCTGCTGCTGGCGTCGGGTGGGGTACGGCTCCACGAGGCGAACGCCGCCGAGCTCGCCGCCGGTCGCGCGCTTCGCGCGCTGCTCGACGCCCGCGCCGAGGGCATTCCGGTTTTCGCCGTTGCCGTGGGCGACGTCTTCGGCGGCGCCGCCGTCCTCGCGTGCGCTGCGACGGCGCTGGCGATGGTCCCCACGGCGCGGATCGGCCTGTCGGGCCCGCGGGTCATCGAGACCGCGCGCGGCGCAGGCGAGCTCGACGCGGCGGACGCCGCTGCGGTGGAGGCGCTCTTCGGCGCGCGCACGCGTTCCGCCGCCGGCGATGTCGAACTCGTCGACGACGCGGCCGAGGCGATCCGCGCCTGGGTCGCCGGCGCGCTGCGCGGCGCGGCAGCTTTCGAGGCGCAGGTCGCTGCGGCGCATGCCCGCCTTGCCGCACGGGCGGCCGGCGTGCCGGCCGCCTTTGCGCGCCCGCCGCTTTTCGGCGGGCGCCGCGACGCCATCGCGACCGGGACGGGGGGACGTCTCTGGCGCGTCGGCACGGCGCTCGTTACCGTGCCGTTCACCGATCGCGCGTTCGACGGCGTCTCGGTCCACGCGCTGGACGGCGAGCTGCTCGCGCTCGCCGCCGCCCTGCCGTCGGCGCTGGTCGTGACCGAGGATTCGACCGGCCACGAGGTCTCCTGCGCGGCCGAGGCGCGATTCGACGCCCGGCTGCTGGCACACCACGCGGCGGTGCTTGCCTTGTTGCGCCGGCGCGGGGTGCGCACGACCGGGCTGCTCCTGGGCACTTGCCAGGGCGCGGCGTTCTTCGTCAACGCGCTGCAGCCGCGCCGTCGGTTCGCCGTCGCCGGCGCGCGGGTCGTGGCGATGGACGCTGCGGCCGTCGCGCGGGTCACCGGTCGCGAGATCGGCGCCCTCGTCGATGACGATCCGCTCCTCGGAGGGCCGGTGCGCCACTTCGCGGCGCTCGGCGGCGTCGATCGCATCGTCGTCGACGCGGCGCAGGCGCTCGATGCCGCGCTCCGGCGCTAGCGCGATGCTGCGAGCAGGCTTGGCCCTGTTCGCCGCGGCGGCACTGTCCGGCGCGGCCGCGGCGGTCCCCGACCACGCGCGCGAGGACCGCTGGGCGCAGGAAGTCGAACCGCAGATCGTCGTCGGCGACGTGGCGTGGCTCGCGCTGCCCGGCCGGCCGCGCGTGCTCGCGATCTTCACTCCCGCGGCCGGCACGACGAAGGGCGCGGTGATCGTCGTGCATGGCCTGGGCGTGCATCCGGACTGGGGCCTGATCGGCGAGCTTCGAGCGAAGCTCGCCGACCGCGGCTACGCCACTCTTTCCGTGCAGATGCCCGTTCTCGCTGCCGACGCGCCCCGGGAGGCGTACCGCGACCTGTTCGACGACGCCGCCGACCGTCTCGCCGCCGCGGTCGCATGGCTGCGGGCGAAGGGATTCGGGAACGCTGCGTTCCTGTCTCACAGCCTGGGCGCGGCGATGACCGATGCCTACCTGGCCCGCCCGGGAACGCCGGCTCCCGCCGCGTGGATCGCGGTCGGCATGCCGGCGGACTTCGCCGCGCCGCCGCGTGCGCCCGTGCTCGACGTCGTCGCGGAGCGGGACCTGCCCGAAGCGCTCGCCGCGAGTGCGGCGCGGCGGGCGCGACTGCCGCGCGACGGCTGTTCGGCCGCGACGTCGATCGCCGGCACCGATCATTTCATGACCGGTGCGACCACCGCGCTCGCGGACGCTGCGGCCGCGTTCCTCGACCGCGTCTACGCGGGCCGATGCGGTGCAGCGCGAGGGCGCTGACGCCTCGGGCTCGCCCGCTTGACCGGGCGCAGGGGGCGCTCCACAATCGGCGCACCCAAGACGGCGTCCCGGCATCCCGCCGCAAGCGCCGCCTCTGTCCAACCGCAGGAGGAGTCCGTCAAATGTCCGCCGTCCGTTCGGGGCGCGTGCTCGCGCTCGCCGTCGTCCTTACCGCCGCCGTGCCCGTCGCCGCGCAGCAGCTCACGTTCATGACCGGACCCCAGGGCGGGTCCTGGATTCCGCTGGGCGGGGCCCTCAAGAACATGTGGGAAGGCGCCGTCCCGGGATTGCAGATCCAGCAGCAGCCCGGCGCCGGCATCGCCAACGTGCGCGGCGTCGACGAGGGCAAGGCGCAGATCGGCTTCGGCAACTCGTCGACGACCGTCGACGGCGTCGAGGGCCGCGCGCCGTATCCGAAGAAGGTCACCAAGGTGTGCCAGGTGGCGAACCTCTACCCGCAATACTTCCAGGTGGTCGCGCTGAGCGACGCCAAGATCGGCTCGTTCGCGGATCTCAAGGGCAAGACGCTCGTCACGCAGTCGAGGGGCAACACCGCCGAGCTTCTCACCAGCGAGGTGCTGAAGATCAACGGCATGACGTATGGCTCGCTCGCCAAGGTGAACTTCCAGGCTGGGTACACCGATGCCGTCGACATGATGAAGGACGGCCATGCGCAGGTGTTCACGCTGGGCACGACGGCGCCCGCGTCGGCCGTGATGGATCTCGCCAGCGCGCGCGACGTGCACATGGTGCCGGTCGACGACAAGACGATGGCCGCGCTCAAGAAGGAGAATCCCGGCTACAACAAGCTCACGATAAAGGCTGGCACGTATCCGAAGCAGGACAAGGATGTCCCCGCGATCGGCTACATGACCCACCTGATCGTCGCCTGCGACCTGCCCGAGGACGTCGTCTACAAGATGACGAAGGCGATGGCGACGCACGTCAACGACATGGCGGCCGTGGTGAAGCCGATCGCCGGGCTGACCGCCAAGGACATGGCGGTCGACATCGGCGTGCCGTTCCACAAGGGCGCCGCGAAGTACTACAAGGAAGTCGGCGCGCTGTAGGCGCGCCGCCGCACGTCAGGCAGCGCGGGCGCGCGCGGCGGCCCGCGCGCCCGCCGCCATCGCCCGCGACACCTGCATCGTACGGATCGTACCCATCGTTCGCATCGCCCGCGTCGCCCGCATCGTTCGCACCACCCGCACCACCCGCACTGTTCGCACCGCCCCGCACCGCGCCCGCGCCCGTGACCGAACTCACCTCGACTGTCGTCGTCTCCGACGAAGCGGCGCCCACGGCGCCGCGCGCGACGCTCCTGCGCGGGCTGGTGATGCTGATCGCGGTGGCGATGTCGACGTACCACATGTACGTCGCCGCTTTCGGCCCGCCCGAGGCGATCATCTTCCGCGGCACGCATCTCATGTTCGCGATGACGCTCGTGTTCCTGCTGTACCCGATCCGTCCCGGGCTTCCGGCGTGGCGCATCCTCGACTTCGCGTGCATCGCGCTCGGCTTCGCCTTCGTCCTGCACATCTTTCTCAACTACGACTACTTCGTCAATCGCATCATCTACATCGACGAGCTCACGACGTCGGACCGCGTCTACGCCGTCGTCGCCGTGCTGATCGTCCTCGAGGGCACGCGACGCGTGCTGGGCTGGGCGCTGCCGCTCACCGCGATCGCCTTCCTCGTGTACGCGGCGTTCTTCACGCGGGTGACGCCCCCGGTTCTGATGGAGCAGCTCTACCTGTCCACCGAGGGCATTTTCGGCTCGACGCTCGGCGTATCGGCCAGCTACGTGATGCTGTTCGTGCTGTTCGGCGCGTTCATGGAGAAGAGCGGCACCGGCCAGCTCTTCATGGATTTCGCGATGTCGATCACCGGCCACCAGGCCGGCGGCCCCGGCAAGGTGGCGATCGTGTCGTCGAGCCTGTTCGGCACCGTGTCGGGCAGCGCGGTGGCGAACGTCATGGTCGACGGGCCGATCACGATTCCCCTGATGAAGCGCACGGGTTTTCGCCCGGCGTTCGCCGCGGCGGTGGAGGCGGTGGCGTCGACGGGTGGCCAGATCATGCCGCCGGTGATGGGCGCCGCGGCGTTCGTCATGGCCGAGTTCCTCGCCGTGCCGTATGCGCAGGTCGCGCTCTGGGCGGCCGTGCCGGCGCTGCTGTATTACGCCGCGGTGTTCTTCGCCGTGCATTTCGAGGCGAAGCGCTACAAGCTCGCCGGGGTGCCGCGCGCCGAGCTGCCGCGCTTCCTCACGGTGATGGGGACGCGCGGCCACCTGTTCGTTCCCATCTTCGTCGTCCTGTTCGGGCTGATGGCCGGTTACTCCGCCCCCCGCTGCGCGCTCGCCGGCGCGCTGTCGTGCCTGCCGGTCGCGCTGCTCCGCGCGAGCACGCGCAAGGGCATCGGCTGGCGCAGCGCGGTGGACGCGCTCGTCGAGGGGGCGCGCAATACGCTCGCGGTGGCGATGGCCTGCGCGTGCGCCGGCATCGTGATCGGCTGCGTGACGATCACCGGCCTCGGCATCGTCTTCACGCAGTTCGTCATCGTGCTGTCGCAGAGCTCGCTCGCGGCGGCGCTGCTGCTGACCGCGCTCGCGGGGATCGTCCTCGGCATGGGGATGCCGACGACGCCTTCGTACATCGTCATGGTGTCGCTGCTCGTGCCCGCGATCATCAAGCTCGGCGCGATCGCCCCGGCCGCGCACATGTTCGCGTTCTATTTCGCGATCCTCTCGGCGATCACGCCGCCGGTCGCGCTGGCGGTGTTCGCCGCCGCGGGCCTCGCGCGCACCAGCATCTGGTCGGCGGGGTGGGAGGCCGTGCGCCTCGCCGCGCCGGCGTACATCATCCCCTTCATGTTCGTCTACGAGCCCTCGCTGCTGCTCATCGGCGACTGGGGCACGAGCGCGCTGTCGCTCGTCACTGCGCTGGTCGGCGTGTTCTGCCTCGCGGCGGGTCTGCAGGGCTACGTGCTGCGGCCCGCGCGGTGGTGGGAGCGGGCGGCACTGCTGGCGGCCGCCATCCTGCTGATCAAGCCGGGCATCGCCAGCGACGCGCTCGGCCTCGTGCTGCTTGCCGCGGTGCTCGCCTTCCAGCGCGTCGCGCAGTCGGCCGCGGCGCGCGCCTCCAGCTAGTCGCGGTCGTCGTCCTCGCCGTGCGTGGCTCGCGTGAGCCGGTCGCGGACGGCATGCCATGCCGGCTCGTGCGGTACGTCCTCGACGAGCAGCGCGTCCGCCTCCGCAGCGTCGAGCGCACGCAGGTGCGCGTACAGGTCGTGCGCATAGCCGGCCGGATCCGGCGCCGCGGCGATCCACGCGCCGTCGAAGTCGTCCGGCGGGGCCAGCGTGCGCGCAAGTACGGCGACGACCTCGTCGCGCGCGAGAAGCTGCGCGAGCTCGGCGCGCAGCACGTCCGGCGCGAGCAATGACGCCGGGGTCCTGGGTGCGTAATGCGATGCCAGCGTGCCCGAGGCGCGCGGCGTGTCGCCATCCGCGGCGAGCGCGGCGCGGCCGAGCACGCGCGCAAGCTCGGCCGGGGAGATCGCACCCGGGCGCAGCAGGAAGGGTGCGTCGCCGCGGAACGCGACGATCGTGCTCTCGATGCCGACCTCGCAGGCACCGCCGTCGAGGATCATCGCCGGCTTGTCGCCGAGGTCGGCCGCGACGTGCGCCGCGGTCGTCGGCGAGACGTGGCCGAAGCGGTTCGCCGACGGCGCGGCGATGCCGCCGCCGAACGCGTCGAGCAGCGCGCGCGCGACCGGATGCGAAGGCACGCGCAATCCGACCGTGTCCTGGCCGCCGGTGACGATGTCGTGGACGTGCGCGGCGCGCGGCACGATCAGCGTGATCGGCCCGGGCCAGAATGCGGCGGCCAGCGCCCGCGCTCCTTCGGGAATGTCGCGCGCCCAGGTCGCCATCGCCTCCGCGCTGCCGAGGTGGACGATGACCGGATGGTCGGCCGGGCGACCCTTGGCGGCGAAGATGCGTCGCACGGCGTCCGCGTTGGCGGCGTCCGCGCCCAATCCGTAGACGGTCTCGGTAGGAAAGGCGACGAACTCGCCTGCCGCAAGGTGCGCCGCCGCGCGCGCGATCGCCGCGCCTTCGGCGGCGACGATGCGCCCGCTCATCCGGGTAACGGCAGCGCGCCCTTGCGCACTGTCGCGATCGCGTTGAAGATTCTGCTAGAATTCAATCGTTTGCGTGACACATTATCAAGGCGGCCGGCATCGTCCGGCCGCGTTTTCAATGCGCGCCGGAAGCGGCAGCGGCAGCGGGAGTGGCGATGAGCGAATTTCTCTTCACGTCGGAATCGGTTTCGGAAGGTCATCCGGACAAGGTCGCGGATCAGGTCTCCGACGCCGTGCTCGACGCGATTCTAGAGCAGGACCCCACCGGGCGCGTGGCGGCCGAGACACTCGTGTCCACCGGGCTGGTGGTGATGGCCGGCGAGATCACCACCGACGCGAACGTCGACTACGGCCGCGTCGCCCGCGACACGATCCGGCGCATCGGCTACAACGACCCCGAGCTGCGCTTCGACGCCGACGGCTGCGCGGTGATGGTCTGCTACGGCCGCCAGTCGCCCGACATCGCGCAGGGCGTCGACCGCGCGTCCGACGACTACCTGAACCAGGGCGCCGGCGACCAGGGCCTGATGTTCGGCTATGCATGCGACGAGACGCCGACGCTGATGCCGTTCCCCATCTATTACGCGCATCGCCTCGTCCAGCGGCAGAGCGAGGTGCGCCGCGACGGGCGCCTGCCGTTCCTGCGGCCGGACGCCAAGTCCCAGGTCACCGTGCGCTACCTCGACGGCAAGCCGAAGAGCGTCGACACGGTCGTGCTGTCGACGCAGCATCATCCCAGCATGAACGAAAAGCAGAAGGAGCTCGCGGAAGCGGTGATCGAGGAGATCATCAAGCCGGTGTTCCCGAAGGATATGGTCGGCAGCGCGCGCTTCCTGGTGAATCCGACCGGGCGCTTCGAGATCGGCGGGCCGCACGGCGACGCCGGCGTCACCGGACGCAAGATCATCGTCGACACGTACGGCGGCGCCGCGCCGCACGGCGGCGGCGCGTTCTCGGGAAAGGACCCGTCGAAGGTCGACCGCTCGGCCGCGTACGCGGCGCGCTATGTCGCCAAGAACGTGGTCGCCGCGGGGCTCGCCCGCCAATGCCAGGTGCAGCTTTCGTACGCGATCGGCGTGGCGCGCCCGATCAACGTCACCGTCTATACGGAAGGCACGGGCAAGCTGCCGGACGCGAAGATCGCGGAACTGGTCAATGCGCACTTCGACCTGCGGCCGAAGGGCATCATCCAGATGCTCGACCTGCTGCGCCCCATCTACTGCAAGACCGCCGCCTACGGCCATTTCGGTCGCGACGAGCCCGAGTTCACGTGGGAGAACACCGACCGTGCCGCGGCGCTGCGCGCCGCTGCCGGCCTGAAGGGCGAAGTCGAGCTCGCGACGGCGTAGTCCTCGTGATCCGACATGCTCTGTTGCTGGCGGGCGCGCTGCTCGCGCTCGCCGGATGCGAGTCACTGACGGTCGAGAACCCGTTCAAACCGCCGCCGCTCGCCGTGCGGCTGGGCGAGTCGTCGCCGGCGCCCGTCCTGATCGCGCGCGGCCAGACCATCGTCGTCACGCTCGATGCGAACGTGACGACCGGCTATCGCTGGGAGGCGATGCCGGGATTCGCGCCGACGCTCGCGCAGGTCGGCACGGCCGACTACATGGCCCTGGCGGAGGCAAAGCCGGGCGAGCCCGGCGCGATGACCTTGCGCTTCCTGGGGAGCGAAGCCGGCACGACGACGCTGGAGCTCGTCTACCGCCGGCCGTTCGAGCCGAACGTGGCGCCGGCGAAGACCGTGCGCTACGACGTGACGGTCCGCTGAGCCGCGCGCCGGTGGCGCACCTGTTCGATCCGCTCGCGCTGCGCGGGCTGGCGCTGCGCAACCGGATCGTGGTCTCGCCGATGTGCCAGTACTCGGCGCACGATGGCCGCGCGACCGACTGGCATCTCGTCCACTGGGCGCAGCTGTTCCAGTCGGGCGCCGCGATGGTCACGATCGAGGCCACGGCGGTCACGCGCGAGGGACGCATCACCGACGGGTGCCTCGGCCTCTACGACGACGCCTGCGAAGCCGCGCTCGCCGGGATGCTGGCGCGCGCCCGCGCGCAGGCGCCGGCGGTGCCCGTGGCGATGCAGCTCGCGCACGCCGGACGCAAGGCGAGCTCCGCGGTGCCGTGGGAGGGGGGCAAGCTGATCGCGCCCGCTGCGGGCGGCTGGGTGCCGGTCGGCCCCTCGCCACTGCCCCACCTGCCGGGCGAGCCGCCGCCCGCCGCGCTGTCGCTTCCCGCCATCGACGCGATCCGCGATGCCTTCGTGCGGGCGGCCGGGCGGGCGCACCGGGCCGGCATCGATGCGCTGGAAATCCACATGGCGCACGGCTATCTTTTGCACCAGTTCCTCTCGCCGCTCGCGAATCATCGCGACGACCGCTACGGCGGCGACCGTGAAGGCCGGATGCGCCTGCCGCTCGAGGTGTTCGCGGCCGTGCGCTCGCACTGGCCGGCCGACCGGCCGATCGGCGTGCGCGTTTCCGCCGTCGACTGGGTCGACGGCGGCCTGACGCTCGACGACACGATGGCGCTGGCGCATCGCCTCGTGGCGCAGGGCTGCGACTGGATCGACGTGTCGAGCGGCGGCGTCTCGCCGGCGCAGAAGATTCCGCTCGGGCCTGGCTACCAGGTGCCGCTGGCGCGCGAGATCCGGCGCGCGACCGGCGCGCTCACCATGGCAGTGGGGCTGATCACCGAACCCGCGCAGGCGGAGGCGATCGTCGCAAGCGGCGATGCCGACCTGGTCGCGCTCGCCCGCGCGATGCTCTGGGATCCGCGCTGGCCCTGGCACGCCGCCGCCGCCCTCGGCCACAGCGTGCCGGTGCCCCGGCAATACTGGCGCTCGCCACCGCGCGAGGCCGCCCGGGCGCTGGCGGGCGTGTCGGTGGGAATGCGCTAGGGCTGCAGGCCCGCGGCGCGGCGAGCCCGTTCCCGGCCACCCCGCGCGGGGAGCGCCCCCCGGGGGCCACCGGCATCATGTAGAATCGCGCCTCTTCGCGGACCGGTGAACGCGTCCGTCGACCGACTCGACACCAGGAGCTTCCGATGGCCGAACGCAACCGTACCCGCCGCAACACGCTCGAGCGCCGATGCCTGCCCAAGACCTTCAAGCGCATGTTCGTCGGCGCGCCCAAGGGCATCTTCAAGATGCTGGAGAAGATCAAGAAGGCGTGACGCTGCGGCGCACGCCGGACCACGAAGGGCCGCATCCGCGGCCCTTTTTCTTGGGCGCCGCGAAACGTCAGCGGCGGATCACCGGCACCATCGTCCGCAGGCGGTCGAGCTTCGCCGCATAGAGGTCATGGTCCTTGCGCGTCGTGCTGTTCTCGAGCGCGATCGCCAGGTGCCTGCGTGCGCCTTCCATGTCGTCCAGGCCGGCGTCGGCGAGCGCGAGCCAGAAGTGGAACTCGTGGTAGTACGCGGCGCGGTCGACCTCCTTGGTGAACATCTCGCGCGCGAGCCGGTAGTCGCCCTGCGCCATCGCCGCCTGGCCGCGCTTGAAGTAGGCGAACGGCGGGTCCGGCTCGATCTGCTGCAGCTTGCGCGTGAGCTCCGCCGCCGCCGCGAGGCGCCCCTGGTCGTGCAGCACCAGCGCGAGGTTGGACATTGCGCGCGTGTTCGCCGGCTCGCGCTCCAGCACGAACTCGAACGCGCGCTGCGCCTCGGGGAGGTTGCCGTGGCGCTGGTAGGCGACGCCGAGGGTGTTGTACGCCGCCATGAAGCGCGGCTGCTGGAGGATCGCCTCGCGGGCGAACCAGTAGGCATCGTCGGGATGATCAGACGTCAGCGACTCCACCGCGCGGTTGTTCATGTACATGGCGACGATCGTGGGCTCGTCGATCACCCACGCGCGCTGGCCGCGCAGATCGGCCGGCGGCAGGAAGTCGATCGTCATCATGTCCCATTCGTGCCTGCCGAACCGCGCGTCGACCTGCCTGGGGCCCAGCGAGAGGTTCACGTGGCCGATCGCGAGATAGAAATCGCCGCTCCGGCTCCACGTCTCGTCGCCGAAGACGTTCTGGTAGCGGACGGCCATCCCCATTTCCTTGGCGAACGCCGCCGTCATGATCACGAGCGACAGGCAGTTCCCCGATCGCGCGGCGAACGCCTCCGAGGCGTTGCGCGTCATCGCGGCGTCGTACTCGAGCTTGAGCTCCCCCGGGTGGTAGAGCGCGTCGAAGAGTGCCTGCTGGCGGCCCCGCGCGCGCACGAGGCGGGCGACGTCGTGTTCGACGTACCGGTGCATCTCCGGCGACAGGGCGAAGACGTCGGCGGCGTCGATGCGAATCGAGGCGGGCCTGAACAGCGCATCGCGGAAGAGGGATTCCGGATGCTCGGGACCCTGGGTGGTGGCGCAGGCCGCGAGGAGCAGCGGGGCCAGGAGCAGTGCGAAGCGTTTCATCGAACCTCCCGACCCGCCGCAGCGGATGTGCGGCGGGTTGCAGCGGTGCCGATCATTCTAGCGCCGCGGGCGCCACGCGTGGCGACGCTTCGCCCATTGCCGCCGCACGCTCGTCGCCGGCGCCGGCCGGTTCGTCGGTCCGCGGCGTCGCGCGGCCCGACATCCACAACTGCGAATGCACGCGCGACAGCGCGAGCGGGTCGCCCAGAAGGCGCGTCTTCTGCTCGACCGACAGCGCCGCGATGCCGTTCGCGACGGCGGCGTTCGCCAGCGCCGCGCGATCGCGCCGGACCGAGGCCGGCAAGCGGCGGCGATCGTTGGCGATGGCGCACGCGATCGCGTTGACGACGGGGTCGGCGAGCGCGTCGGCGAGCGAGCGCGCGGGCGGCGCAGTGCGGAGGAAGCGCCGCGTCGCGCGGATCACGCGCGGCGGATGGATCTCTTCCGGGATCAGGAACAGCCCCCGGCTACGCGCCCGGCGGCCCGGCTGCACGCGACTCGTGTAAACGGACAGCGGGATCGACACGACCAGCGCGCCGGCCACCGGCAGCACCCAGCCGAGGAACAGCGGGTTCAGCCACGCGACGAACGCGGTCCAGGCGACGCCGATCAGCGTCTGCAAGCCGTGGTGCGCGATCGCGTGGCGCCAGGTCGTTTCGGCGTCGTCGCGCGCCGGTGAGCGCCACGTGAGCTTGAGCCCGGTCAGCGCCATGACCACGAAGCGCGTGTGGAACAGCATGCGGATCGGCGCCAGCAGCGCCGACAGCACGCACTCCAGGGCGACGCTCGCCCACAGGCCGGCGCGTCCGCCGTAGCCGCGTGCCGCCGGTCCCGACAGCAGCATGGCGGCGAGGATCTTGGGCACGAACAGCAGGAACGCGGTCGCGCCCACGAGCTTCAGCGCCCAGTCCGGACGCCACTCCGGCCACTGCGGGAACAGCTGGTAGGGCTCGACGAAGTATTCGGGCACGGTCAGCGTGTGCACGGCGAGCAGCGTCGTCGAGAGCACGAGGAACAGGAACCACAGCGGTGCCGACAGGTACGCCATGACGCCGGTCATGAACACGACGCGATGCGCCGGGTGCAGCCCCTTCATCAGCGCCAGGCGGAAGTTCATCAGGTTGCCCTGGCACCAGCGCCGGTCGCGCTTCAGTTCGTCGATCAGGTTCGGCGGCATCTCCTCGTAGCTGCCGGGCAGGTCGTAGACGATCCACACCTTCCATCCCGCGCGGCGCATCAGCGCCGCCTCGACGAAGTCGTGCGACAGGATCTCGCCCGAGAGGTTGCCGCTGCCGGGAAGGCGGCCGAGCGCGCAGTGCCGGACGAACGGCGCGATGCGGATGATCGCGTTGTGCCCCCAGTAATGCGATTCGCCCAGCTGCCAGAAGTGCAGCCCGGCGGTGAAGATCGGCCCGTACACGCCGGTCGCGAACTGCTGGACGCGCGCGTAGAGCGTGTCGCGGCCGGTCGCGCGCGGCGCCGTCTGCAGGATCCCGGCATCCGGATTCGCCTCGGCGATCTGCACCAGCGTGCGGATGCACTCGCCGCTCATCACGCTGTCGGCGTCCAGCACGATCATGTAACGGTAGCGCTTGCCCCAGCGGCGGCAGAAATCGGCGACATTGCCGCTCTTGCGCTTGATGCGATGCGCGCGCCACCGGTAGAACACGCGCCCGAAGCCCACGGCGCGGCACAGATCGAACCACGCGGCCACTTCGGCCACGCGGGTGTCGGGATTCGCCGAATCGGAGAGGACGAAGAAATCGAAGCGCTCGCCGTCCGGCGCGCGCGCGACCGATTCGTAGGTGGCGCGCAGCCGCGCGAATACCCCGGGGACGTCTTCATTGGCGATCGGCATGATCACGGCGGTACGCGCGTCGGCCGCGATGGGCGCCTGGTCGCGCGCGGTGCGCGAGATCGCCCAGCGGTCGCCGCGCCCGGCCAGCACGATGTAGCCGGCGATGGCCGTCCAGAACCCGGCCGAGATCCAGCCGAACAGGATGGCGAACAGCACCAGGATCGGGATCTCGAGCGGCTGCCGGCCGTGGTAGGGAAGCACGGCCACCATGAGATCGGTCGCGACGTAGGTCTGGCCGATGATCAGCGCGACGAGCAGCAGCCGACGCCAGAGGCCAGCGCGGCGCCAGCGTCCGCGCGCCGGCGGCGAATCGGGAACCATGCGGCTCTCGCCGCGGGAGTAGCGCATGCGCTGCCACCAGCCCGGCAGCCAGTGGCGCGGCGCCATCGACGTCCGCGCCAGCGGCGGCGCGGTCGGCAGCCAGCCCTTCCCCTCGCCGGCCGCCGGCGGCGGCGGCGCGCGCGGATGCGCGGCGAGGGCGACGCGCGCGGCGACGGAGGCGCGCGACGGAATCTCGGGATCGACGGCCTCGTCGGCGAGCGCGCCGTGCAGCGCCGCGAACAGCGCGCGCGTGTCCGCGTAGGCGCCGGCCTGCCCGCGCACGCGCGCGGCGAGATCGTCGCGCGCGCCGCCCGCCAGTCCGAGCGCATCGAGGTACCTCTCGACGACGTCGTGCTGCGCGGGGGTCAGTTCGGCGGCAGCAGGTAGCTCCACGTTTCCGACACGGCGCCGCCGCCCTCGCTGCGCAGGTATGCGCGCAGCTCCATGGGCTTGGCGTCGTCCAGGCGCTTCAGCCGCAGCGCCATCCGATAGCCGTTGGTGACCGGGTTGGGGTAGGCGATCGCCTCCCGCGTCTCGACGTTCTGCCCGGAGACCACGGGTTCGATCTTCACGTCGGGCGGCAGCTTGGCGAACACCGGGCCTTCGAAGTCGACCACGAAATCGATGCTGTCGTCGGGTACCTTGCGATAGCCGTGGCCGCGGCGCGTCTGCGTCACCCAGGATTGCGGCGGACGGATCGCGTTGTCCATCTGCCAATACAGCTTGTACTCGATGGCGAGCGGCTGCTGCGGAACGATCAGCGCATCCGGCACCCAGTACGCGACGATGTTGTCGTTGGTCTCGTCGGGCGTGGGAATCTGCACGAGCTCGATGCGCCCCGCGCCCCAGTTGCCGACCGGCTGGACCCAGACGCTGGGTCGCCGCTCGTAGCGCGCCTCGAGGTCCTCGTAATGCGAAAAGCGGCGATCGCGCTGCTGCAGCGCAAAGCCCGCCGGATTCGACAGCGCGAACGAGGAAATGAGCAGCCGCTTGGGATTGACGAGCGGCCGCCAGATCCATTCGCCGGTTCCTGCATGGATCGACAGTCCGTCGGAGTCGTGGACCTCCGGGCGGAAGTCGGTCCCGGCGGCGTTCGGTTGGTTCTCGCCGAAGAGGTACATCGTGGTCAGCGGCGCCAGCCCCAGCTTGGTCACGTGCTCGCGCAGGAAGATGCGCGCGCCGACCTCCATGATCGTGTCGGTGCCCGGCTTGAGCACCATCCGGTAGGCGCCGGTCACGCGCCGCGAATCCAGCAGCGCGTAGATCGTGAGCTGCGTGGCGTTCGCCGCGGGGCGCTCGATCCAGAACTCGGTGAACGACGGGAATTCCTCGCCCGAGCCGAGCGCGGTGTCGACGGCGAGGCCGCGCGCCGAGATGCCGTAGGTCTGGCCCTTGCCGAGGGCCCGGAAGTAGCTCGCACCGAGGAAGACGAGCACTTCGTCCTTGTACTTCGGCGCGTTGAGCGCGAAGTGCACGCGAAAGCCGGCGAAGCCCGGCGCGCGGAGCTTCGTCGGGTCGAGCTTGTTCTTGCCGTAGTCGAACAGCGCGCTGGAGAACGGCACGTCGCGCGCGCGGCCACCGACGATCTCGTGGATGCGCACGGCGCGGTTGTAGTGGAACCCCGGGTGGAAGAACTGCAGCTCGAACGGGAGCCTGGCCTCGCGCCACAGCGCCTGATCGGGGCGAAAGCGGATGTCGCGGTACTGGTCGTAGTCGAGGTCGAGCAGCTCCTTGGAAATGCCGCCTTCGGGAGGCTTCGCCGCCGTTGCCGCGAGCGCGCGGGCGCGGGCCACGACGTCGTCGAAGCCGAACGGCCTGCCTTGCGCGCAGGCGGTCGCCGCGCCCAGGGCGAAGGCGAGCGCGAGCCACGCCAGGCGTTTGCTGCGTTCGGACACGGCGGGACGGGAAAGGGAGGGCATACGCGTGCAATGGTAGCCGAGTCGTGCAACGCGGCAACCGGCGCTTCACGCGGGTCTCCGGCTACACTCGCGCGATGCGTTTCGCCTACTACGACCGCCTTTCCGCCGCGCGCAAGACGATCTATCGCAAGAGCGACGAAATCGGCGCCATCGGCGTGCCGCCGGGCGTCGATCTCGGGCGCGACGTCGCGCGAATCCGGTGCGCGCTCGCCGCCGACGAGCGTGCGCCGCTGCAAGCCGCCTGCCAGCGGCTGATCGACGCGCTGATCGCCGGCTACCGGGTGCCGCCGGTGCGGGTGCGCGTTCTCGCGCAGCGTCCTTCGGACGACTATGGCGAGCTGCATGGCCTGTACGAGCCGCTCGAGGACCCGCGGCCCGCACGGATCACCGTCTGGATGCGCACGGCGAAGAAGCGGCAGGTCGTGGCGTTCAAGAGCTTCCTGCGGACGCTGACGCACGAACTGGCGCACCATCTGGACTACGAGCTGTTCCTGCTGGAGGAGACGTTCCATACCGAAGGGTTCTACAAGCGCGAATCGTCGCTGGCGAACGCGCTGCTCGAATCGGAGTCCAATCCCGCGCCTCCCGCCGCGGGGTAGCGGCGTCGCGCCGGAATGCGTGCGGGTCGACGCTGTTTTCATGGCAGCGTTCGCGGCGTTCGCGGCGTTCGCCGCTCGCAGCGCGCTCGCGACCCTGTCGCGCGTGTGTGTAATTTTTTCAAAGTGCCGGCAATTCTTGTGAAGGTCCCTGATGCAGCCGCGTAAAACCATCGCCGATTACCACCCCGAAGTGCTGCGCTGGTTCGACAGGTACGTTCACGGCGAGGTCGACCGGCGGGGATTCCTGTGTGGCGTCGCGCGCTACGCCACCGGCGGCGTGACGGCGGCGATGCTGCTCGAATCGCTGGCGCCGCAGTTCGCGCTCGCGCAGCAGGTCGCGCCTGCCGACGCGCGTATCGTCGGCAGGAGCGTCGAGTATGCGTCGCCGGAAGGGTCGGGAACGATGCGCGGATACCTCGTGCGCCCCGCGAACGCCGGCGGCAAGCTGCCGGGCATCCTCGTCGTGCACGAGAATCGCGGGCTCAATCCGCACATCGAGGACATCGCGAGGCGGCTCGCTCTCGACCAATTCGTCGCCTTCGCACCCGACGCGCTGTCTCCGCTCGGCGGCTATCCGGGCGACGAGGACAAGGCGCGCGACCTCTTCGGCAAGCTCGACCCGGCGAAGACGCGCAACGACTTCATCGCTGCCGCCAAATACCTGGAAGGCCTGCCGGAATGCACGGGCAGGATCGGCGTCGTCGGCTTCTGCTGGGGCGGCGGCATCGCCAACATGCTCGCCACGCGGCTTCCCGAGCTGCGCGCGGCCGTGCCGTTCTACGGCGCGCAGCCCGCCGCCGCCGACGTTGCCAACATCAAGGCGTCGCTGCTCATCCACTATGCGGGGAACGACACGCGGATCAACGCCGGATGGCCCGCGTACGAGGCGGCGCTGAAGGCCGCCGGCGTCCATTACGAGGCCTTCGTCTACGCGAACGCCGAGCACGGCTTCAACAACGATACGACGCCGCGCTACGATGCTGCGGCGGCGAAGCTCGCGTGGTCGCGCACGGTGGCGTTCTTCGACAAGCATCTGCGCAGCTGACGCCGGCGCGGCGCGCGGCCGCGGCACGGCGCGCGGCCACCGGCACGGCGCGCGGCCACCGGCGGGACGGTCAGGAACGGCGGACGCGCGGCGTGGACGCCCGGGCGGCCGCTTCGGGTACAATTTCGCTCCAACGCCCCGAGGAGCGTTGCAACCCGGCCGCCGCGCCGGGCCAGGCTCGGGGCAGGCGATCCGCCTACCTGCAACCGCGCTCGTTGAACCGTGATCCTCGCGGGACGACGGGACGAAGCCATCCCCGCCTCGCGCCGGGTCACCCGAGACGAACGGAGTGACACGATGAATGCCGTGACCGACAAGGCGAAATTCGCCGACTTCGCGGTCGCCGACCTCAAGCTGGCCGACTGGGGCCGCAAGGAGATCGCGATCGCCGAGACCGAGATGCCCGGCCTGATGGCGATCCGCGAGGAATTCGCGCCCGAGCAGCCGCTGCGCGGCGCGCGCATCGCGGGCAGCCTGCACATGACGATCCAGACGGCGGTGCTGATCGAGACGCTGCAGGCGCTCGGCGCCGACGTGCGCTGGGCTTCCTGCAACATCTATTCGACGCAGGATCACGCCGCCGCCGCGATCGCCGCGCGCGGCACGCCGGTGTTCGCGCACAAGGGCGAGACGCTCGCCGAGTACTGGGACTACACCCATCGCATCTTCGAGTGGGGCGGCGACGCGAAGTCCCCGGGGCGCCGAACATGATCCTCGACGACGGCGGCGACGCGACGCTGCTCGTGCACCTCGGCGCGCAGGCCGAGCCGGACCGCGCCGGCATCGCGCATCCGACCAGCGAGGAGGAGACCGCGCTGTTCGCCGCGATCGCCAAGCGCCTCGACGCGCGACCCGGCGTTCTACTCGCGCATCAAGGCCGGCATCAGGGGCGTCACCGAGGAGACGACCACCGGCGTCAAGCGGCTCTACCAGATGCACAAGGAGGGCCGGCTGGGCTTTCCGGCGATCAACGTCAACGACTCGGTCACCAAGTCCAAGTTCGACAATCTCTACGGCTGCCGCGAGTCGCTGGTCGACGGCATCAAGCGCGCGACCGACGTGATGATCGCCGGCAAGGTCGCGCTCGTCGTGCGGCTACGGCGACGTCGGCAAGGGCTGCGCGCAGGCGCTGCGCGCGCTGTCGGCGCAGGTGTGGATCACCGAGATCGACCCGATCTGCGCGCTGCAGGCGGCGATGGAGGGCTACCGCGTCGTCACCATGGACGACGCCTGCGACAAGGCCGACATCTTCGTCACCGCGACCGGCAACATCGACGTCATCACGCACGACCACATGGCGCGGATGAAGAACAACGCCATCGTCTGCAACATCGGCCACTTCGACAACGAGATCGACGTCGCCGTCGCTGAAGCAGTACAAGTGGGAGAACATCAAGCCGCAGGTCGACCACGTGATCTTCCCCGACGGCAAGCGGATCATCCTGCTCGCCGAGGGCCGGCTGGTGAACCTCGGCTGCGGCACCGGCCATCCGTCGTACGTGATGAGCTCGTCGTTCGCCAACCAGGTGATGGCGCAGATCGAGCTGTGGACCGACGCGCAGCGAGGCGGCGAGCGTACCCGGTCGGCGTCTACGTGCTGCCGAAGCACCTCGACGAGAAGGTCGCGCGGCTGCAGCTGTCGAAGCTCGGCGCGATGCTCACCGACTCTGTCGGACAAGCAGGCGCGCTACATCGGCGTCGCGCCGCCGGGCCCGTACAAGCCGGACACGCTACCGCTACTGACCTCCGCACGCAGGCTTCGGCCGCGGCGCGCGACTAACGGCCTCATCGCGTCGAGCAGGAACTGGCATGCGCATCGCGGTCATGGGCGCCGGCGGGGTCGGCGGCTATTTCGGCGCGCAAGCTGGCGCGGCCGGCCACGACGTCACGTTCGTCGCGCGCGGCGCGCATCTCGCCGCGATGCGCGAGCGCGGGCCTGCGGATCGAGAGCGCGCTCGGCGACGCTGCACATCGCGCGCGCCCGCGCCACCGACGATCCGTCGCAGCTGGCGCCCGTCGACGTGGTGCTGTTCGCGGTCAAGCTGTGGGACGTCGAGAGCGCCGCGGCGCGGATCGCGCCGCTCGTGGCGCGACGGCGGCGTGGTGATTCCGTTCCAGAACGGCGTCGAGAGCCGCGAGCGATCCTGCGCGCGCGTGCTCGGCCCGGACCGCGTGCTGGGCGGCGTCGCGTACATCGCGGCGACGATCGCGCGAGCCGGGCGTGATCGCGCACACGGGCACGATGGCGCGGCTGCGCTTCGGCGCGTTCGCCGGCGGCTCGGCGAGCCGCGGCGGAGCGTTCGTCGCCGGCGTGCAGGCGGCCGGCGTCGATGCCGAGCTCGTCGCCGGACATCCGGCGCGCGCTGTGGGAGAAGTTCGTGTTCCTCTGCGGCGCTGTCGGGCTGCACGTCGCGTCGCGCGGCAGCCGGTCGGCGTGCATCCGCGCCGATCCCGATCTGCGCGCGACGTTCGAGGCCGCGATGCGCGAGGCCGTGGCGCGTCGGCCGCGCGCGCGGCGTCGCGCTGGCCGACGACTACGTCGCCGCAGCAGATGCAGTTCCTCGACGGGCTGCCCGCGGAGATGCGCTCGTCGATGCAGAACGACCTCGCCGCGGGCAACCGGCTCGAGGCGCCGTGGCTGTCGCGGCGCGGTCGCGCGCATGGCGCGCGAGGCGGGCATCGCGGCGCCGGTCAACGCGACGATCTACGCCGCGCTGAAGCCCTATCTCGCGGGCGCGCGCGCTGACGTACCGTACCGAGGAGACTCCATGCGACTGCTGCTCGTCTGGCTGATCAACGCGGTGGCGCTGTTCGCGCTGCCTTACGTGTTCCCGTCGGTCCACGTCGACACGTTCTCGACCGCGCTCGTCGCCGCGCTCGTGCTGGGCCTCATCAACACGCTGATCCGGCCGCTGCTGGTGCTGCTCACGCTGCCCGGTGACGCTTCTGACGCTCGGCCTGTTCATCTTCGTCATCAACGGCCTGCTGTTCTGGGCGGTCGGCTCGTTCGTCGCACGGCTTCCACGTCGGCGGATTCTGGGCCGGCGTGTTCGGCGCGATCGTCTACAGCCTCATCTCCTGGGCTGCTCTCGGCGCTGCATCCTGCAGCGAAGCCGACTGAAGGGCGGGCGCGGCGCCGATGGCGAACGACCGCGCGGCTACAGCCTCGATCGAGTTCTTTCCGCCGCGCACGCCCGAGGGCGTCGAGAAGCTGCGCGCGGCACGGCGGCAGCTCGCGCAGCTCGCGCCGGCGTTCTGCTCGGTGACGTTCGGTGCGGGCGGCTCGACGCGCGAAGGCACGCTGGCGACGGTGCTCGAGATCCGCGACGAAGGCATGGACGCCGCGCCGCATCTTTCGTGCGTCGGCGGCACGCGCGAGAGCATCCGCGACGTGCTCGCGCAATACCGCGCGCATGGCATCCGCCACCTCGTGGCGCTGCGCGGCGATCTGCCGTCCGGCACCGCCGACGCCGGGGAGTTCCGCTATGCGAGCGAACTCGTCGCGTTCATCCGCGAGGAGACCGGCGACTGGTTCCACGTCGACGTCGCCGCCTACCCCGAATACCACCCGCAGGCGCGCTCGCCCGGCGACGACCTGGTCAACTTCAAGCGCAAGATCGACGCCGGCGCGAACTCGGCGATCACGCAGTACTTCTTCAATCGCCGACGCGTACTGGCGTTTCGTCGAGCGCCTGCGCCGACATCGGCGTCGACGTGCCGATCGTCCCCGGCATCATGCCGATCGCGGGCTACGCCAAGCTCGCGCGCTTCTCCGACGCCTGCGGCGCGGAGATCCCGCGCTGGATCCGGCGCAAGCTGGAGAGCTACGGCGACGACGCCGCCGCGATCCGCGGATTCGGTCTCGACGTGGTCGCGCGACCTGTGCGCCGACCTGCTCGAGCGCGGCGCGCCCGGCCTGCATTTCTACACGCTGAACCAGGCGGCGCTGACGACCACGATCTGGCAGCGGCTCGGACTGTAACGCGGCGCCGCGCCGCGGCCGGCGCCTACGGCGCCTTGCCTGCCGACGGTGCGGCCACGACCTCGAGCCTGACCGGCGCCAGGCCTTTCTTGCCGAGGCCGATTTTGGCAGCCGCCGCGCTCGACAGGTCGATCACGCGGCCCGCCTGCATCGGCCCGCGGTCGTTGATCGTCACCTCGACGGTCTTGGCGTTCTTCGTGTTCGTCACCCTGACCTTCGTTCCGAAGGCGAGCGACGGATGCGCGGCGGTGAGCTTCTTCTGGCTGAACACCTGCCCGCTGGCCGTCTTGCGGCCGTCGAGCCTGTCCGAATAGACGGCGGCGAGGCCTTCCATGCCGTCTCCGGCGGCCGTGGCCGCAGGCGCCGGCGCCGGCGGTGGCGCGGGGGCCGGCACCTGCGCCGGCGGCGATGGTGTCGTGGCGGGCGCTGCCGGCGTCTGCGCGAGCGCGGCGGCGGTGGAGATGCCAAGCAGCAGGGCGGCGATGCAATGGGCGGTTTTCATGCGGCGCATGCGGGCGGCGGTGTGGACCCCCATTGTAGTTGCTGCGCGGCCCGGCACAACTCGACAGCCGCACGCGCTAGGGTGCGCCGCGCACATAGGAGACGAGCTCCAGCGTCGCGTGCTGCGACTGCACGGCGCCGAGGCCGTCGCGACGATCGCCCTTCTCCCAGTACTCGGCGCGCTTCTCCGCGCGTACCATCGCGCCGACGGCCGGCGCGTAGTACACGAGGTAGTTGCACATCGTCGGCCAGCGCCAGAACTCGTCGTCGTCGAGCCGCATGAGCACGCGCAGCGCGAGCGCGTCGAAGGTGCCCGCGGGGGTCTGCACCTTCGTCCAGCCGCCCACGCTCACGTAGCGATTGATCTGCCCGGACCGGGTGACGTTGCCGGCGGCGCCGTCGATCCGCGTGTTGTTGACCCATTGGTTCCAGCGCTGTCCGGGCGCCAGCGGAAATTCGTAGATCTTCGCCGGCGGCGAGAATTGCCGGGTCTCGTCGTCGAAGACCGGACCGCGGACGAGCTGGCCCGGCGCCGCCCAGACTTCGGTGCGCGCGCCGCGCGCGTCGGGGCCCGTCTCGGTGACGCGGATGGTGATGGCGCCGGGCGCGACGGCGATCACTTCATGGCGCTCGTCCCAGGCGAGCGGCGCGCGAAAGCCGTCGGTGGCGTGATACACCCACGTGTCGCCGACGCGGAACTCCGGCGCCTGCGCGGCCTTGCCGTCATCCCCCAGGGTCGGCGCACCGCTGCATCCGCCGAGGGCGAGCGCGAGCGCACCGGTCGCGATCAGCTCACGCCAAGGTTCGAGCCTCATTGCCGGTTTCTCCCCGGCGCTTCGCGATGCCTTCGCGCCGTTACCTCATTGTGCGCTAGGCCCGCACGTCGCAGACCGTTCCTGCGGCGACGCGCAGGAGCTCCGCCGGGGACAGGGGAAACATCGCGTGCGGCGTGCCGCCCGCGGCGTAGACGACCTGGTGCTGCAGCAGGTCGGCATCGATCAGCGTCGTGATCGTCGTCGCATGCCCGAGCGGCGGAATGCCGCCGATCGCGTAGCCGGTGCACTCGCGCACGTAGGCCGCAGCCGCTTTGCCGACCGGCTCGCCGACGAGCGCCGCGACCTTGCCCTCGTCGACGCGGTTGGCGCCGCTGGCGATGACCAGCACCGGGTTGCCGGAGGCGGCGCGGAATACCAGCGACTTGGCGATCTGGGCGACCGTGCAGCCCAGCACGACGGCGGCTTCGGCGGAGGTGCGCGCCGGGACGGCGTACTCGACGATCGTGGCGGCGACGCCGGCGGCCGACAAGGCGTCCTGCACGCGCTGCGCGGACGCGGACAGCGGCGCGGGCGCGCTCACCGGGGCGCCTCGGCCAGCGCGCGCCAGAACACGAAGGACATCACCAGCAGATAGACGATGGCCGAGCCGATGCCGACATTGCGGTTGAGCCGCTCGGCACGCGGGCGGTCGCCGGCGTCGGCGATCCGCTCGCAGCGGACCGACGCCAGCATGTAGGTCAGCACCATCGCGAAGGCGGAGACGACGGCGACGTTGACGAGCGTCGCGGTCACGCTGGTCTCCGTCAGCGAGTTGACGACGTACTTGTTGCCGACCGCCGCGATCGTTGCCGCGGTGAGCAGCGTCGTGCGCGCGGCCAGCAGGTTCACCGGGATGAAATAGCCGAACAGGCACAGCAGCACGCATACGATGAAGCCGATGAAGTAGTCGACGGCGACGCGCCAGCCGATGCGCTGCGCGACGACCTCGGCGATCAGCGTCGAGTAGCGGTCGCCCACGCGCTCGGCGAGGCCGAAGGACGTCGGGTACTGCTTGCGCTCCTCGCGCACCGTGAACCCGCCGAGACGCCAGCCCGGCGAGAACACGTCCGGATCGAGCATCGAGGCCTCGTGGTCGACCTCGTAGACGACGTAGGCGTCCTCGAACGGCGATTCGATCGCGATCTGCAGGCGATGCCGGTCGAAGGGGAACGCGCCCGTGTCGAACGTCTCGTTGATGACCGCGTCGACGCGCGCCACGACGTAGTTCTCGCCGCCGGCGAGGCGGCGGCGGTCCTCCGGCGTGATCGTCGTCGTGCGCGCGCCGACGACGTGCAGGTTGGCGAGCGGGTCGAACTCGTCGCCGCGCCAGCGAAACCAGACCTCGAACGTCGGATGGAAGGTGTACTTGGCGAAATCGAGGTCCTGCACCGAGTAGAGGTAGACGCCGACCTTGACCGGGCCCACGGGCGCGGTCGTGGCCGTCGGGACGCGCCCGGCCTTGAGCGCGACCGGCGGGGGGGCGCTGGCCGCGTCGAGCGGCGCTGCCGGGGGCGGCCGCGTTGTGGGCGTCCGGCCCGGTGCCTGCGATGGCGGCTGCGATGGCGCGACCGCGCGCGATGGGGACGCAGGCTGCGCTGGCGGCGTCTGCGCGAGCAGGAACGGCGCGAACGCGGCGCCGATCACCGCGAGGATCAGGGTACGCGGAGCAACGCTAGGCAACGCCGTCGGTGATCGCACCCTTGCTCGCCGTGGAAACCAGTCGCATGTATTTTCCCATCAAACCGCGCGTGTAGCGCGGGGGCGGCTGCTTCCAGCGCGCGCGGCGGCGCGCGAGCTCGTCGTCGGCGACGTTGAGCTCTATGAGGAGCTTCCCGGCGTCGATGGTGATCGAATCGCCCTCCTCGACGAGCGCGATCGTGCCGCCGACGTACGCCTCCGGCGCGACGTGGCCGACGACCATCCCCCAGGTGCCGCCGGAGAAGCGGCCGTCGGTGATGAGGCCGACCGATTCGCCGAGGCCCTGCCCGATCAGCGCCGACGTGGGCGCCAGCATCTCCTGCATGCCCGGTCCGCCCTTCGGACCCTCGTAGCGGATGACGACGACGTCGCCGGCGTTGATCTTCCTCGCCATGATCGCGTCCATGCACGGCATTCTCGGAATCGAACACGCGCGCCGGTCCGGTGATCGACGGCTTCTTGAGACCGGTGATCTTGGCCACGCAGCCTTCGGGTGCGAGATTGCCGCTCAGGATCGCGAGGTGGCCCTGCGCGTACATCGGCTTGTCCCACGGCCGGATCACGTCCTGGTCGGCGCGCGGCGCGTCGGGCACCTGCGCGAGTTCCTCGGCCATCGTGCGGCCGGTGATCGTCATGCAGTCGCCGTGCAGGAGGCCGTGCGCGAGCAGCATCTTCAGCACCTGCGGCACGCCGCCGGCGCGATGGAAGTCGACGGCGACGTAGCGTCCCGACGGCTTCAGGTCGCACAGCACGGGCACGCGCCGGCGCACGCGCTCGAAGTCGTCGATCGTCCACTCGACGTCGGCGGCCGACGCGATGGCCAGGTAGTGCAGCACGGCGTTGGTGGAGCCGCCGGTCGCCATCACGAGCGCGATCGCGTTCTCGATCGATCTGCGCGTGATGATGTCGCGCGGCTTGAGGTCCTGCCTGATCGCCTCGACCAGCACGCGTGCCGAGGCGGCGGCGGAGTCGGCCTTCTCGGCGTCGGGCGACGCCATCTGCGAGCTACCGAGCAGGCTCATGCCGAGCGCCTCGAACGACGACGACATCGTGTTCGCCGTGAACATGCCGCCGCACGCGCCCACGCTCGGGCATGCGTTGCGCTCGATGCCGTCGTAGTCCTCCTGCGCGAGCTTGCCGGCCGCAAGGCCGCCGACGGCCTCGAACGCCGAGACGATGGTGAGGTCCTGCCCCTTCCAGTGACCGGGCTTGATGGTGCCGGCGTAGACATAGATCGCCGGCACGTTGATGCGCGCCATCGCCATCATCCCGGCGGGCATGTTCTTGTCGCAGCCGCCCACGACCAGCACGCCGTCCATGCACTGGCCGTTGACCGACGTCTCGATGGCATCGGCGATCACCTCGCGCGACACGAGCGAGTACTTCATCCCTTCGGTGCCCATGCCGATGCCGTCGGTGACCGTGGGCACGCCGAACACCTGGGGCATCGCGCCCGCCTCCCTGAGCGCCGCCATCGCGCGGTCGACGAGCGGCTGGATGCCGGCATTGCAGGGATTCATCGTGCTGTGGCCGTTGGCCACGCCGACGATCGGCTTGTCGAAATCGCCGTCGCCGAAGCCGACGGCGCGCAGCATCGCGCGGTTCGGGGAGCGCGCGATCCCTTGGGTGATGAGTCTGGAGCGGCGATTGAATGCCATCGCGAGTCCTCCTTGTGCTGCGGGGGCGGGTACGGCGATCAGGGCTTGGCCGGCGCGCGCGCCGGGGCACGGGACGTTATCACCGGCGACGCGTGCAGACAACAGATCAGCGCGCCGCCCGCGACCAGCAGGAAGCCCATGCCGTGGAACGGCTGCAGCCGCTCGCCGAGGAACACCGCGGCGGCGAGCGCCGTGAACACGGGCATCAGATGCGTGAGGATGCCGGCCCGGATCGCGCCGACGCGCACGACGCCGAAGGCGAACAGCAGCGATGCGACGAGCGTGGGCAGCGTCCCGAGGTACACGATCCCCGCGAGCGTGGACGGCGGCAGCGCCGGCCAGCCCTTCAGCGCGATTTCCGCCGTGGCCAGCGGAGCGATGAAGCACAGGCCCAGCACCGCGCAGACGAAGAGGAACGCGGGGACCGGCAGCGCCGCGGGCCGCTCGGACAGCCTGATCGTGTACAGGCCCCAGATCGCGGCCCCGGCGAGCAGGAGGACGTCGTACGGCGAAAAGCGCAGGGTGAAAAGCGCGCGCGGATCGCCGTGCGCGAGGATCAGCACGACGCCGGCCGACGACAGCGCCAGGCCGATCGCTTCGAGGCGATCGAGCTTGCGGCCGCGGAAGGCGACCAGCACCGCGACGATGATCACCGGAATCGCGGAATTGAACAGCCCGAGCGTCGTCGCCGTCGATCCCGCGAGGCCGAGATAGATGATCGCCGACTGCGGCGCGAAACCGATCAGCGCGAACGCCGCGTACGTGCGGAAGTCGGCGCGAAGCGCGGCGAGCATCGCGGCGCGGTCGCGCCATACGAAAGGGGCGAGGCAGAGCACGACGACGGTCCAGCGCAGGAAGGCGAGCGCGGCCGGGCTGACGGCGTAGAGCAGGCCGCGCGCCGCGACGGCGCTGCTCGCCCACAGGACGATCGTCAGGATCATCGCCGCGTACGCGGCGCCGCGGGAGTCGGGGCTCATGTCAGCGACAATGGTAGCGACGGGTATCGATACCGTCTAATACAATAGAATGACGACATCGATACCTTTCAGGTATTGCCAGTATCGCCATGGAGCTTCGCCACCTGCGCTACTTTGCCGCCGTCGCCGAGACGCTCAACTTCGGGCGCGCCGCCGCGCGGCTGCACATCTCGCAGCCGCCGCTGTCCCGGCAGATCCAGGCGCTCGAGCGGGAGCTCGGCACGCGGCTGTTCACGCGGGGGAAGCGCGGCGTCCTGCTCAGCGCTTCCGGCCGCGCGCTGCTTCCCGAGGCGCGGCGACTGCTGCGCGAGGCCGCTGCGCTGGTCGAAGGCGCGCGGCATCTCGCCGAGGGCGGCGTGGGCACCGTGCGCCTCGGCTTCATCAGCACGGCGTCGTACAACGTGCTGCCGCAGGTGCTTCCCGAATTCCATCGCCGGCGCCCGGGGATCCGCCTTCAGCTCCATGAAGCCACGTCCGACGCCCAGGCGGCGCTTTTGCGCGAGCTCGAGATCGACGTCGGCGTGCTGGTGCCGCCGTTCGTCGAGCGCGGGATGCGCTACGCGCCGCTGCTGCGCGAGCCGCTGGTGGCCGCGCTGCCCGCGCGGCGGCGCTGGCCGCTGCGGCCGACGCTGGCATCGCTGGCGCGGGAGCCGTTCATCCTCTTCCCGCGCCGGGCCGGGGCGGGCCTCTACGATCTCATCGTCGGCTACTGCGGCGTGGCGGGCTTCACGCCGCGCATCGAGCAGGAGGCGATCCAGATGCCTACCATCGTCAGCCTGGTCGCCGCGGGAATGGGCGTTGCGCTCGTGCCGGCGTCGCTGCGTCACATGCGGCGCACGGGTGTGGTATATCGCCCTCTGGCCGAGACGAGCCCGCTGATGGAGGTCGGGCTCGCGTGGCGCGAGGGCGACGAGGAGCCGGCGGCGGCAGCATTCGTCGCCCACGCACGCGCGGCGTTCCGGCCCTGATATCGCGCATGCTCGTTCACCCCCAATTCGATCCCGTCGCCGTCGCCTTCGGGCCCTTCACGGTCGGTGGCGTCACGCTGGGCCCGTTCGCGATCCGCTGGTACGGGCTCATGTACCTCGTCGCGTTCGTCCTGGTCATCGTGCTCGGGCGCAAGCGCGCGCGCCAGAACATGCTGACAGGCTGGCGGCCCGGGGACATCGACGACATGCTGTTCTACGGCGTCCTCGGCGTGATCCTCGGCGGGCGGCTCGGCTACGTGCTCTTCTACAAGCCGCTGTACTACCTCGCGCACCCGCTCGAGATCGTGCAGGTGTGGCAGGGCGGAATGAGCTTCCACGGCGGCTTTCTCGGCGTGCTGATCGCCCTCGCGTTCTACGCGCGCCGGCGCGGCAAGCGGTGGCTCGACGTGACCGATTTCGTGGCGCCGCTGGTTCCGCTCGGGCTCGCGGCGGGCCGGCTCGGCAACTTCATCAACGGCGAGCTGGTCGGACGCCCGACCAGTGGCCCCTGGGCGATGGTGTTCCCCCAGGTCGACAACGTGCCGCGCCACCCGTCGCAGCTCTACGAGCTCGGACTCGAGGGCCTGCTGCTGTTCGCGATCCTCTGGACGTACGCGAGCCGGCCGCGGCCGATGGGCGCCGTTTCGGGGCTCTTCCTGGTCGGGTACGGCACGCTGCGCTTCATCGGCGAATTCGCGCGCGAGCCCGACAATTTCCTGGGCTATCTGGCGCTCGGCCTGACGATGGGCCAATGGCTGTCGCTACCGATGATCGCAGTCGGGCTCGCGATGATGATCTGGGCGTATCGACGCGCGGGAAAAGACGAGCCGACGCTGCTCGATCGGTTCAAGTAGCGGCGCCGGCACGCCGCCGTCGCTTCAGTCGATGCGGCGGAAGTCGCCGTCGAGCGTCGTGCGGGGCGCGCCGCGGGACGGCCCGGTGCGGGACGGCCGGCCGCGACCGGCTGCGGATCGTAGCGTCCGTGGTTGATCGGCAGCATGAGCAGCATCAAGCCGAAGGCGTCCGAGACCACGCCCGGCAGCATGAACAGCAGCCCGGCGAGGACCTTGCGGCCGCTGTCGACCAGCCCTCGCAGCAGCGACTGTTCGCCGTGGAGCGCCGCCAGCGTGTTCGTGCGAAACGACAGCCGCTCGACGCGCAGCAGCCACAAGCCGGCCACCAATCCCGGAATGAGCCACGCCCAGACGGGCATCCCCGTCCAGCGCGCGACCCGTGCCGTGACGTAAAGGTCGATGAGCGGGAATGTCAGTACAATCGCGAGCAGGACGAAACGCATGGACGACTCCTTGGCGGACGCGGCGATCGTCGTGCTGACGAACCTGCCCGACCGCGCTTCCGCCGCCCGGCTGGCGCGCGAACTCGTGGAAGGGCGGCTCGCCGCATGCGTGAATATCGGCGCGGCCGTCGAATCAATTTATCACTGGCGCGGCCAAATCGAAACGGCCGCCGAGATTCCGGTGGCGGTGAAGACGCGCACAGTGTTGTATTCACAAGTGGAGGCGGCCATTCGCCGTTTCCACCCCTACGAACTTCCGGAAATCCTCGCTGTCCCGATCACCCATGCCTCGACGCCTTATCTCGATTGGATCCTGGCCGAAACGCGCCGCTAGCGCCGCGTTGCTGACTGGCGCCGTCGCGGCGGCGTCGGCGGGACTCGCCTTTGCCGCCGGGAGCATTCCCGGGCTCGAGCCCAAGCTGCTGCCACCCGATCAGGCCTTCCGCTTTTCGGCGCGCGCCCTCGACGCTGCGACGATCGAGGCCAGGTTCGACGTCGCCGACGGGTACTACCTCTATCGCGACAAGCTCCGCTTCGCCTCCGCGGCCGGTGCGCCCGCCCTTGGCGCCCCGGCGCTGCCCGCGGGCAAGCCGAAGCACGACCCGTTCTTCGGCGATGTCGAGACCTACCGCGGTGCCGTGGTCGTGAAAGTCCCCGTCGTCGGCGGCCGCAGCGGCCAGACGGTGGTAGTGAGCGCAGACTCGCAGGGTTGCGCGGACGCCGGCATCTGCTATCCGCCGACCACGCAGCAGGTGAAGCTTTCGCTCCCGGCGACCGGCGGCGGCCCCGGCCCGCTGGTCGCCGCGTCGCCGCCGCGGAAAGGACTCTTCAATTGAGCGATTCCTCTGCGAGCGAGCACTCACCAGCGACACCCACCCCCGCGAACAAGGGCCACGTGCCGCGCTGGCTGGTGGTGGCGGGGCTGGGACTCATCGCCCTGGTGGCCGGCGCGTGGGTTGCGCGCACGACGCTCGCCCCGTCGCCGGTCGGCAAGGACGCGGGGGCGCTGCTGGGTGTCGCCCTCCCGGACCTCGAGGGACGCGAGCAAAAGCTCGAGCAATGGCGCGGCAAGGTCCTGGTGGTCAATTTCTGGGCCACGTGGTGCGCACCCTGCCGGGAGGAGATGCCGCAATTCGTGAAGGCGCAGTCTCAATTTGGCGCTAAAGGCCTGCAATTTGTGGGTATCGCCGTCGATCAAGCGGACAAAGCGCAGCAATTCGCCAAGGAAGTCAACCTGAACTATCCGACGCTGATCGGTGGCATGGGCGCGCTGCAGCTTTCGAGCACGCTCGGCAACGACCTGATGGCGCTGCCGTTCACGGTGGTCGTCGCGCGCGACGGCAAGATCGCCCATACCCAGTTGGGACCCTTCAGCCAGGCGCAGCTCGACGCGCTCGTCGGCAAGCTGATCTAGAAGCCGGCCCGGTGCCGGCCGCCGTGGCGGACGGATGTTCGGCGATCCTCTGGGCATTGCTGGACAACTAGCGGACATCTGCGTCAAACTCGCCCCCATTACACAAATGCCGCTCGCGCGCCGGTCCTGCGGGATCGGAGGGGTGACGCGAGGCCCGAACAAGGGCCGGGGCACGATCCTGCGGCGAGACTCTCGCGGCACCGCCGCGCGACCGATTCGGGGGTGGATCGCATGGATCTGCGCAAGCTCAAGACGCTGATCGAGCTGGTCGAGACCTCGGGCATCGCCGAGCTCGAAATCCAGGAGGGCGAGGAACGCGTACGGATCACCCGTGCCGTGGCAGCCGCGCCTTCGACCGTGATCGTTCCCGCGGCGCCCCCCGCACCCGCCGCGGCGCCCGCGGCCGCGACGCTCGGGCCCGAGCAGGCGGCGCCGGCGCATGAAGGCCACGTCGTGAAGAGCCCGATGGTGGGCACGTTCTACCGCGCCGCCTCGCCCGGCGCCAAGTCCTTCGTGGAGGTCGGCGACACCGTCGCGCAAGGCGACGTGCTGTGCATCGTCGAGGCGATGAAGCTCATGAACGAGATCGAGGCCGACGCGGGTGGAACGGTCAAGGCGATCCTGGTCGACAACGGCCAGGCCGTCGAGTTCGGTCAACCGCTGTTCGTGATCGATTAGAAGGCCGCGCGCAACCCGTGGCCGTCGCCAAGACCGAGAAGCTGTTCGACAAGATCCTGATCGCCAACCGCGGCGAAATTGCGCTGCGCGTGCAGCGCGCATGCCGGGAGCTTGGCATCAAGACGGTGGTCGTGCATTCGGAAGCCGACCGCGATGCGAAGTACGTCGCGCTCGCCGACGAGTCCGTGTGCATCGGACCGCCGCCGTCGTCGCAGAGCTACCTCAACATCCCCGCGATCATCGCCGCGGCGGAAGTGACCGACGCGCAGGCGATCCATCCGGGCTACGGCTTTCTGTCGGAGAACGCCGATTTCGCGGAGAAGGTCGAGCGCTCGGGGTTCGTGTTCATCGGGCCCAAGCCCGAGACGATCCGGCTCATGGGGGACAAGGTCAGCGCGAAGGCCGCGATGGCCAAGGCCGGCGTTCCCTGCGTGCCGGGCTCCGAGGGCGCGCTGCCGGAAGACCCGAAGGAAATCGTGAAGATGGCGCGCGCCACCGGCTATCCGGTGATCATCAAGGCGGCCGGGGGCGGGGGCGGGCGCGGCATGCGCATCGTGCACACCGAGGCGGCGCTGCTGCCGGCGGTGACGCTGACGCGCGGCGAGGCGCAGTCCGCGTTCGGCAACCCGACCGTGTACATGGAAAAGTTCCTGACGCAGCCGCGCCACATCGAGATCCAGGTGCTCGCGGACGAGCACAAGAACGCCGTGTACCTGTTCGAGCGCGACTGCTCGATGCAGCGGCGGCACCAGAAGATCATCGAGGAGGCGCCGGCACCGGGCGTCAACGCACGGGCGCTCCTGCGCATCGCCGAGCGCGCCGCCGACGCCTGCCGGCACATCGGCTACCGCGGCGCGGGCACGTTCGAGTTCCTCTACCAGGAGGAGGAGTTCTTCTTCATCGAGATGAACACGCGCGTCCAGGTCGAGCATCCGGTCACCGAGGCCATCACCGGCATCGACATCGTGCAGGAGCAGATCCGCATCGCGGCCGGCCACAAGCTGCGCTTTCGCCAGCGCGACATCGAGAAGCGCGGCCATGCGATCGAATGCCGGATCAACGCCGAGGACCCGTGGAACTTCACGCCGTCGCCGGGACGCATCACGTCCTGGCACGCGCCCGGCGGCCCCGGCATCCGCGTCGATTCGCACGCCTACGCGAACTACCTCGTGCCGCCGAACTACGACTCGTTGATCGGCAAGGTGATCGCGTACGGCGACTCGCGCGAGCAGGCGATGGCGCGCATGCGCGTGGCCCTGTCCGAGATGGTCGTCGGCGGGATCAAGACGAACATTCCCCTGCACCAGGAACTGCTGCTCGACGAGAAGTTCATCGTCGGCGGCACGTCGATCCACTATCTCGAGGAGCGGCTCGCCAAGCGCAAGGTGGTGGGCTGACCGGCCCGCCGCGCGCTCGCGAGGACGTGGGCTACCTCTCGCTGCGCTTCGACGTCGACGCCGCGGTCGCGGATGCGTGGAGCGACGCGCTCCTCGACGCGGGCGCGCTCGCCGTCGACGTATCCGATCCGGCCGCGGGCACGCCCGCCGAGACGCCGATCTATGCGGAGCCGGGCGAGCCGGGCCTCGCGGCGTGGCAGGTCGCGCGCATCGCGGCGTTGTGCGAGGAAGCGGCCGACACCGATGCGCTCCTGCGCCGTTGCGCGGACGCGCTTCGCGCCGGCCTCCCGGCCCACGAAGTCCGCAGCGTCGGCGAACAGGACTGGGTGCGCGCCACGCAGGCGCAATTCGGGCCGCTGCGGATCGCTCCCCATCTGTGGATCGTCCCGTCCTGGTGCGCACCGCCCGACCCCTCGGCGCTTAACCTCGCGCTCGATCCGGGCGTCGCGTTCGGCACGGGGTCGCATCCGACCACGCGGCTGTGCCTCGAATGGCTCGCCGAGACCGTCACCCGCGAATGCTCGGTGCTGGACTACGGCTGCGGTTCGGGCATCCTGGCCATCGCCGCCGCCAGGCTCGGCGCCCGCGCCGTGGCCGGAACCGACGTCGACCCGCAGGCCCTTCGCGCGAGCGCGGAGAACGCGCGCGCCAACGGCGTCGCGGCCGAGTTCGCCGCGCCCGATGCGCTCGGCGATGCGCGTTTCGACGTCGTCGTCGCCAACATCCTCGCCAACCCGCTGATCCTGCTCGCGCCGGCGCTCGCGATGCGCGTGCGGCCCGGCGGCCGCATCGCGCTGGCCGGGCTGCTGGATGCCCAGGCGGATCAGGTCGCGGCCGCGTACGCTCGCTGGTTTAATATCGCGCCGTGGCGCGCCGCCCTGGGCTGGACGCTGCTCGCGGGCGTGCGCGCGGACCGGCGCGGGCCCTGAACCGCTACGATGGCCGAACCGAAATTCACGCGCTGCCCGGGCTGCAAGACCGTCTTCCGCGTGACGCCGCAGCAGCTCGCGCTCCGCGGCGGCCAGGTGCGCTGCGGACACTGCCGCGCCGTGTTCGATGCGAACGCGCAAGCGATCTCGCTTGCGCCTTCCGCGCAACGCGACGTCGCCGAGGACGACGATCTGGCGCGCGGACCGGCCACGGTCACCCTGCGCAGTTCGCACGCGCTCGAGGCGATTCCCGCGGCGGCGATCCACGCCGCGCCGCGCGTCGAGCCCGGCTTCACCCCGCCGGCGGGGCGCGCGCCGCCGGTCGGGGCAGCGCGGGACGCCGACGTCGAGAGCGGGAGCCCCGCGCCGGACGACCCGGAGGCGAATGAGGCGTCACGCAGGTTGCCGCGCGGGCTCGCCCGCACGCTGTACGGCGCCGCCGCGATCGTGCTCGCCGCGGCGCTGGTCGTCCAGGCGCTGGTCCACTTTCGCGACACGATCGCCGCCCGCTGGCCGGCTGCCAAGCCGATGCTGGCCCGGTTGTGCGTGCCGCTGGGCTGCACGATCCGACCGCTGCGGGACATCGTCGGCCTGTCGATCGACGCTTCGGACCTGCAGGCCGACGCCGCCCACAAGGGCCTGCTGATCCTGACCGCGACGCTGCGCAACCGCGGCGCCACGGCCGTCGCCTATCCGTCGCTCGAGCTCACGCTGACCGATGCTGCCGACCAGGTGGTCGTCCGGCGGTCGCTGGCGCCGGCGGAGTACGTGACCGGGAGCGCGAACCTGGCCGGCGGCTTCCCCGCGAACAGCGAGTTGCTGGTCAAGACGTTCATCGACGCGAGCGCCACGACCCAGGCCGGCTACCGGCTCTACCTTTACTACCCCTAAGGCTTTGGCAGCAAGCGATGTTGCGGCGCAGAACCGTTGGAGCGCGTCCCACTTCACGACCGCACCATCTTGAAGCACGGGTCATGATTTCTGTGCCTGTTCGGTGCGATGCGCTTGCGTCCGGACCCCGAAATCGGGAAAAATTGCACTGATTCGGGGGTTTGCGAGGTGGTCCCCCATGGCATGGTTCTAGCTTTTTGGGTTGCGCACGATTCTGCGGCGCAACGTCCCCGTTTACGCCCCCGTCTTTCCCAGGAGACCCTGCATGACCACCCCAGCCGACGTGCTGAAGATGCTCAAGGACAAGGAGGTCAAGTTCGTCGACCTCCGCTTCACCGACACCCGCGGCAAGGAGCAGCACGTCTCCGTGCCGGCGAAGGCTTTCGACAACGACAAGTTCGAGCACGGGCACGCGTTCGACGGCTCGTCGATTGCCGGCTGGAAGGGGATCCAGGCGTCGGACATGCTGCTGATGCCCGATCCGAACACGGCGAACATCGATCCGTTCATGGACGAGACGACGCTGCTGCTCACGTGCGACGTGGTCGAGCCGTCCGACGGCAAGGGCTACGAGCGCGATCCGCGCTCGCTCGCGAAGCGCGCCGAGGCCTACCTCAAGTCGACGGGGCTCGGCGACGTCTCGTATTTCGGCCCCGAGCCCGAGTTCTTCATCTTCGACGCGGTCGAATGGTCGGTCGACATGTCGGGCAGCTACTGCAAGGTGTTCTCGAGCGAGGCGTCGTGGTCGACGGCCGAGAAGTTCGAGGGCGGCAACATGGGCCATCGCCCCACCGTGAAGGGCGGGTACTTTCCCGTGCCGCCGGTCGATTCGCTGCAGGACATCCGCTCGGCGATCTGCCTCGCGCTCGAGCAGATGGGCGTCGAGGTCGAAGTGCATCACCACGAGGTCGCCAACGCCGGGCAGTGCGAGATCGGCACCAAGTTCGCGCCGCTGGTGCAGCGCGCCGACTGGCTGCAGATCCTCAAGTATTGCGTCCACAACACCGCCGCCGCCTACGGCAAGACGGCCACGTTCATGCCGAAGCCCATCGTCGGCGACAACGGCTCGGGCATGCACGTCCACCAGTCGGTGTGGAAGGGCGGCAAGAACCTCTTCGCCGGCGACGGCTATGCCGGCCTGTCGGATTTCGCGCTGTACTACATCGGCGGCATCATCAAGCACGCCAAGTCGCTGAACGCGATCACCAATCCCGGCACCAACTCGTACAAGCGCCTGGTGCCCGGCTTCGAAGCGCCGATCAACCTCGCGTATTCCGCGCGCAACCGTTCGGCGTCCTGCCGGATTCCGTACGTCAGCAATCCCAAGGGCCGTCGCGTCGAGGTGCGCTTCCCGGATCCGACGGCGAATCCCTACCTGGCGTTCGCGGCCATGCTGATGGCGGGCCTGGACGGCGTGCAGAACAAGATCCATCCCGGCGACCCGATGGACAAGAACCTGTACGACCTCGAGCCCGAAGAGGCCGCGAAGGTCCCGCATCCCTGCGCGTCGCTCGACGAGGCGCTCGACAGCCTGGACCAGGACCGCGAATTCCTGACCCGCGGCGGCGTGTTCACCAACGACATGATCGACGCCTACATCGCGCTCAAGATGGAGGAGGTGACGCGGTTCCGGATGACCACGCATCCGGTCGAGTACGACATGTATTACAGCCTCTAGCCGGGGTCGCGCCTTGGTGCGCGGGGAACCAAACGGAGGGGCGGGACTCACAGACCCGCCCCTTTTGCTTCGGGAACCCGTCGACGGTTACACTGCGGCGCGATGGTGCGACGTGCCTATGCCCCTGCAGGAATCCCGTGCCGGCGCGCACTTGCGTGGTGCTGTGCCGCGGCCGCGCTTTGCGCGTGCGCGCACGCAGGCGCCGCCACGGTCGCCGAGAAGGCGCGCGAATCGGGATGCGCGGGAAAGCCGGTCGCGATCACCGACGCATCTACAAGTGCACGACGACCTCCGGCATCGAATCCTATTTCAACATCTCGGGCGGTGGCGGCGCCGGCAGCGCACCGGCGGCGGGCACCGCGCCGCGCCGCACCGAAACGAAATCGCAGAGCAGCACGCCGGCTGGCTTTCCGCGTGTCGATCCGGAAACGCAGAAAGGGCGTGACGACCTGCGCCGCAAGGTGCTCACCGACGAGCTCGCCGCCGAGGAGAAGGCTGCTCGCCGACGCGCGCATCGCCTACGACGGCGGCGCGCCCGAGCCCCTGCCCGAGGAGAAGGGCGACGCGGAGAAATACCGGCAGCGCATCGGGCGGCTGCGCGAGGCCGTGCAGCTCCACCAGCGCAACGTCGATGCGCTCAAGAAGGAGCTCGCCGCCGCGCGCTGAGCCTCCGCGCGTGCGCGCCCGGCGCACGGCATCGGACGCGACGTCGCGCGGGCATCCGGCGCGGATATTGCTAAGTATCCGCCATGGATTCGCGCGCACTGGCGTGGAGCGGCGTACGGGTGGCGCGTTGAAGCTCCGGCTCTTCACGCCGACTGCGCCGGTCGAAGCGGGCATACCGCACGCGGGTCTCGATCTGCTCGCCACCGCAGTGCTCGTCCTCGATTCGGCGCGGCGGGTGACGTTCGCCAATCCGGCCGCGGAGAACCTGTTCGAGCTGTCGCGCGCGAAGCTCGTTGGCGAACGCCACGCACGAGCTGTTCGGCGACGCACCCGAGCTGAATGCGGCGATCGACAAGGCCGTGACGTCGGGGGCGTCGTACACCGAGCAGGAGCTCGAGCTCGGCGTCACCGGCAAGGCGCGCCTGCACCTCATCTGCACGGTCTCGCTGATCGACGGCACCGACTCCGCGCTGCTGATCGAGCTCCGCCACATCGACCAGCAGCTCAAGATCGCGCGCGAGGAGCGCCTGCTCGAGCAGCAGCAGGCGAACCGGGAGCTGATCCGCAGCCTCGCCCACGAGATCAAGAATCCGCTGGGCGGCATCCGCGGCGCGGCGCAGCTGCTCGAGCGCGAGCTCGACCGTGCGCAGCTGATCGAGTACACGCAGGTGATCATCGGCGAGGCCGACCGGCTGCAGTCGCTGGTCAACCGCCTGCTCACGCCGCACCGCGTGCCGTCGTACCGGCGCACGAACATCCACGAGCTCCTCGTGCGGGTGAAGGGGGTCGTCCAGGCGGAGTTCCGCGCGGTGCCGATCGAGTGCGACTTCGACATCAGCCTGCCGGAGTTCGAGGCCGATCCGGAGCAGCTGACGCAGGCGATGCTGAACATCGTCCGCAACGCCGCGCAGGCGGTGAGCGGGACGACGGCGGACCCGCGGATCGTGCTGACCACGCGCGTGGCGCGCGGCATCACGCTGGCCAAGCGCCGGCACCGGCTCGCGCTGATGGTGGCGGTGATCGACAACGGACCGGGCGTCGCGCCCGCGATCCGCGACAAGATTTTCTATCCGCTGGTATCCGGCCGCGAGGGCGGCAGCGGATTGGGCCTCACGATCGCGCAGACGTTCGTGGCCCAGCACGGAGGCAACATCGAATGCGAGAGCGTCCCCGGTAGTACGGTGTTCACCGTCCTGCTGCCGCTGGAGACGATGCGCACCGCGGGATAACCGGGACATGGACGACAAGATGTACGCCTACGACTACGAACCGCCGCGCGGCGACGGAATGAAGGCCGTGTGGATCGTCGACGACGACCGCTCGATCCGCTGGGTGCTCGAGAAGGCGCTCGCGCGCGAGGGCATCCCGTTCAAGACGTTCTCCTCGGCCTACGAGGTGCTGCAGGCGCTCGCGGTGAGCCAGCCGCAGGTGCTCGTGTCCGACATCCGGATGCCCGGCGAATCGGGCCTCACGCTGCTCAATCGCATCAAGGAGCGCTACCCGCAGATCCCCGTGATCATCATGACCGCGTACTCGGACCTGGACAGCGCCGTGGCCGCGTTCCAGGGGGGCGCGTTCGAATACCTGCCGAAGCCGTTCGACGTCGACCACGCGCTGGCGCTGATCCGCCGCGCGGGCACCGAGACGCCCGCGGCGGCGCCCGCCGCGGCGAGCGCCGCCGAGACGCCGGAGATCCTCGGCTCGGCGCCGGCGATGCAGGAGGTGTTCCGCGCGATCGGCCGGCTGTCGCAGTCGAACGCGACGGTGCTGATCACCGGGGAGTCGGGCGCCGGCAAGGAGCTCGTCGCGCGCGCGCTGCACCGTCACAGCCCGCGCGCCGCGGGACCGTTCATCGCGATCAACACGGCGGCGATCCCGAAGGACCTGCTCGAGTCCGAGCTGTTCGGCCACGAGCGCGGCGCGTTCACCGGCGCGCAGAACCTGCGCCGCGGGCGCTTCGAGCAGGCGGAGGGCGGCACGCTGTTCCTGGACGAGATCGGCGACATGCCGTCGGACCTCCAGGTACGCCTGTTGCGGGTGCTCGCCGACGGCGAGTACTACCGCGTCGGCGGCCACGCGCCGCAGAAGGCCAGCGTGCGCATCATCGCCGCGACGCACCAGAACCTCGAAGAGCGCGTGCGCCAGGGCCTGTTCCGCGAGGACCTGCTGCATCGCCTCAACGTCGTGCGCCTGCGCCTGCCGCCGTTGCGCGAGCGCACCGAGGACATCGCCCCGCTGGCGCGCCATTTCCTGCTCAAGAGCGCGCGCGACCTCGCCGTCGAGCCCAAGGTGCTGTCCGACGACGCGCTCAAGGTCCTGTCCGCGTTCGCGTTCCCCGGCAACGTGCGCCAGCTCGAGAACGTCTGCCATTGGCTCACCGTGATGGGGCCGGGCCAGCGGATCGAGGTCGCCGACCTGCCGCCCGAAGTCCGCGAAACGCCCGGCGCCGCCGGTGGCGCTCCCGCGGCCGATGTCGGCTGGCAGCAGGCGCTCGATCGCGAGCTCGCGCAGGCGCTCGCGCGCGGCGAGCGCAACGTCGGCGATCGCCTGGAGCAGGAGTTCGAGAAGGCGCTCATCCGCCGCGCGCTCGCGCACACCGGCGGCCATCGGATGGAGGCGGCCGCGTGGCTGGGCTGGGGTCGCAACACCCTCACGCGCAAGATCCAGGAGCTCGGTCTCGAGGCCGAGTTGCGCAAGGGCGAGCGCGGAAGCTGATCCGCGTGCGGCGCTATGGCGCCTCGGGCATCGGCAGCGCCGCGGGCGCGAGCATCGAGCGCTCGACCATCTCGTCGATGACCACGTCCGGCTTCTCGCGCAGGATCAGCGCGGGATCGAGGCGACGGTCGCCCACGTAGACGATGCGGCTGAAATTCTCGGAGAGCAGCGGTATGAGCGGAATCGCCATCGAGTCGCGGTACACGACCGCGCGCGGCAGCCCCGGCTTCGCGCAGGCGTAGAACTCGAAGCCGGCGTCGGCGCCGTCGTCGATGCGCCGGCCGCAGCGCGCCTCGGGGCGGCCCAGCACCTTCGACAGCGGCGCGTAATCGGGTTCCCGGTAGCGCGGCGGAAAGCCCACCTGCCGCGCCAGGTCGCCGGCGTAGACGTCGACGCCGTCCGTATACGGCGGCATCGCGGCAGGCGCAATCGAATCGAGCCTGCCCGCCGGCAGCGCGCGCCGGACCTCGCGCATGATCGCGTCGTAGCCGACGGCGGCGCCCAGCAGGTTCCAGTGCGAATCGGTCATGAAGTAGACGCGCGCGCGCGCCTTCGCTGCTTCCAGCGGGGCGCGCAGGTCCGCGAAGCGTACGTGGCCGTCCGCTTTCAGCGCGGCGACCAGGCGATCGAGCGGGGTGGGCCGTGCCGGCGCGCCGACCCACGCGGGCAGGTGCTCCGGATAGAGGGTGAACTTGTCGGGGACGATCGTCACGACGTAGGCGATGCCGTGCGCCGCGAGAAACCGCTGGCGCCGCGCCAGCTCCGCCACGACGGCAGCGATCTCTGCGTCCGTCACGGGCAGCGTGCCGCGGTACTGGCGGTCGAGCGCCCTGCCGTCCTCCCCGAGGAAGAAGAGCCAGCCGTCGCGCCCGATCATTACGTTGGGCGCAGGCGACACGCCGAACACGCCGACCATCGCGCGATGATGCAGGCGCAGCAGCGTGCTGCGGCCGCCGAAGCGATCGGCGAACGCGCGCTCGAATTCCGCGGGGAAGGTGCGCGCGAACGCGGGCGCCGGCCAGGGCGCAAGCGCGCGGTATTCGAACTCCAGCGGCGCGGGCTTGCGCAGCACGCCGAGCGCGCCGAGCGCGAGCGCAACGCCGAATCCGCCGGCGAGCGCGGCGTCACGCCACGGGTGCGTCGCCGGGGCGGGCGGCGGAACGGGCGGCAACGCAAGGGTGTCGATGCGCGACATGCGTCAGAAGCGGAAGTAGATGAACGGATTGTAGGTGCCCGCGGCGAGGCGCGCGGCCGACGCGACGAACACCGCGGCGAGCCACGCGCCGTCGATGGCCAGCACCGGCGCACCGCGCCCGCCCGGCGCTGCGACGCGGTCGCGCCACGCGCCGATGCGGCGCGCGAGCGGCGTGGCGAAGATCGTGCCGGCGACCAGCGCCGCCACGAGCAGGCCGTCCAGATGCTGCGCCAGCGGGTGCAGCGCCGCCGGCGCGGGGTTGAGGCCGCACAGCGCGCGATAGTAGCCGACGGCGTGCGCGAGCGTGTCGCTGCGGAACAGCACCCAGCCGCCCATGACGGCCAGCAGCGCGTAGACGTGTGCGAGCACCTGCGAGCGCGCCAGCGCCCGCTCGAGGCCCGCGCGCTCGGCAACCAGGAACACGCCGTGCCACGCGCCCCACAGGACGAACGGCCAGCTCGCACCGTGCCACAGCCCGCACAGCAGGAACACGATCGCCAGGTTGCGGTACGCGCGCCATGCGCCGTGCCGGTTCCCGCCGAGTGGCAGGTACAGATAGTCGCGGAACCAGTTCGACAGCGAGATGTGCCAGCGGCGCCAGAACTCGCGGATGCTGCGCGCGACGTAGGGATAGTTGAAGTTCTCCAGGATGCGGAAGCCGAACATGCGCATCAGGCCGATCGCCATGTCCGAGTAGCCGGAGAAATCGAAGTAGATCTGCAGCGTGTAGCACGCGAGGCCGAGCCATGCGAGCGGCGCGCTCAGCTCGGCGGGCGGCAGCGCGAAGACGGCGTCGGCCGTGCGTCCGAGCGTGTTTGCGATCAGCGTCTTCTTGCCGAGGCCGATGACCAGCCGCCGGATGCCGTAGGCGATGTCGGCGAGCCGGGCTTCGCGCGCGACGAGCTGCGCGGCGATGTCGCGCCAGCGGATGATCGGGCCGGCGATCAGCTGCGGGAACAGCAGGATGTACAGCGCGAACGCGGAAATGCTGCGCTGCGCCTCGGCGTTGCGCTTGTACACGTCGACGACGTACGAGATCGCGTGGAAGGTGAAGAACGAGATGCCGAGCGGCAGCGGAATCGCGGCCCACGCAAGCGGGCCGATGCCGAACACCGGCGCGATCGCGTTGACGTTGGCGGCGGCGAAGTTCGCGTACTTGAACACGGCGAGCGTGCCGAGGTTTCCCGCCACCGCCACCGCGAGGCGGCGCCCGCGCGCGCGCGGTTGCGCCGCCGCCGCGATGCGCATCCCCATCCACCAGTTGAACAGGACCGACGCGAGCACCAGGGCGACGTAGGGCGCTTCGCCCCACGCGTAGAACGCGAGGCTCGCGACCAGCAGCACGGCGTTGCGGCCGCGCCGCGGCACGACGAAATACGCCGCCAGCGTGAGCGGCAGGAACAGGAACAGGAACAGCGGAGAGGCGAAAACCATCGGCGCGCGCAGTCTAGCAGCGGCGCGCGCCGGCGGACGGCGACAATTTCGGCGCCGCCGGCGGCGCAAGCCTCACGGATCGCGCAGCTCGACGATCGCCGGCGCGTGGTCGGACGGCTTCTCGCCCTTGCGCGCGTTGCGGTCGATCCGCGATGACGTGCAGCGCGCGGCGAGCGGCGGCGAGAGCAGGATGTGGTCGATGCGCAATCCGTTGTTCTTCGGGAACGCGAGCATCCGGTAGTCCCACCAGCTGAAGGTCTTCGGCGGCTGCTCGAACAGCCGGAAGCTGTCGACCAGCCCGGCCGCGAGGAATTCGCGGAACGCCGCGCGCTCGGGCTCCGAGCAGAGCACCTGTCCTTCCCACAGCTTGGGATCGTGCACGTCGCGGTCTTCCGGCGCGACGTTGAAATCGCCGGCGATCGCCAGTTGCGGGTGATGCGCGAGCGCGTCGCGCAGGTGCTGCGCGACGGCGTCGCACCAGCGCAGCTTGTAGCGGTACTTGTCCGAGTCGATCGACTGGCCGTTCGGCACGTAGGCGGAGATGACGCGCACGCCGGCGACCGTCGCGGCGATGAGCCGCTTCTGCTCGTCGACGAAGCCGTCGACGCCGGCGGCGACGTCCGCGACCGGCAGGCCCTGCTTCACCAGGATCGCCACGCCGTTGTAGGTCTTCTGCCCGACGAAGTGCGAAGCGTAGCCCGCCGCCTCGAGCGGGGCGACGGGAAATTTGGCGTCCTCGAGCTTGGTTTCCTGCAGGCAGACGACGTCGGGCGCGTTCGCCGCGAGCCAATCGACGAGCCGCGGCAGCCGCACGTTGAGCGAGTTGACGTTCCAGGTGACGAGCTTCATCGGCAATGAATTCCTTGCGGGAGGTTCGGACGTGGCGTCAATCGGACGTCCGTCCGATGGCAGATATGCCAGTTGGCCGCGTTCGCCGGCCACCCGACCATCGGGGCGCTCGCTCAAGCATACAACGCGCGACCAGACGGCTGGCTGCGCTTCGTCGCGAGCGGAAGAGCACCGGGAGTTCCGATGCGCACATCCACGCATTTCAGCTATGCCTGGGTCGTCGCCGGCGTCGTCTCGCTCGCGATGTCGGGGGCCGCGGCGTCGTGGGCCACGGCGTCGTGGGCCACGGCGTCGTCGCCGGACGCCCTGCTGCCGCTGCCGCCAGCACGCGACGCCTCCGCCATCGCGGCCGCATTCGGACGCCTGCCGCTCGTGTTCGAGCCCAATCGCGGCCAGGCCGATCCCCGCGTGCGCTTCCTCGCGCGCGGTGCGGGCTACCAGGTCATGCTGATGCCGGAGGGCGCCGCGATCCACCTGCAGGGAGCAGCGGCAACGGCGGATGGACCGGCCGACGCCGCATCGACGACGGTGTCGCTGTCGTTCCCCGGCACCCGGCCGGCGTCCGCACTGGCCGGCGAAGCGCCCGCGGGCGGCACGAGCAGCTATTTCCGCGGCGGCCCCGCGCGGGGCCGGATCGCCGATGTCCCGCACTTCGCGCGCGTCCGGCTGACGCAACTCCATCCGGGCATCGATCTCGTCTACTACGGCACGCGGGGCTCCCTCGAATTCGATTTCGTGCTGGCGCCGGGTGCCGATCCCGCGCGCATCCGGATGCGCTTCGGCGGCGTCGATCACATTTCGCTCGACGACACCGGGGACCTGCTGCTGCAGACGGCAGCGGGGACGCTTCGGCAGCATCGCCCCTCCGTCTATCAGCAGGCGGGTGGGGCGCGCCGCCCGATCGATGCCCGCTACGTGCGCGTCGATGACGCCGAGTTCGGCATCGAGGTCGCCGCCTACGACCGCGGCGCAAGCCTCGTGGTCGACCCGGTGCTGAGCTACTCGACCTTTCTGGGCGGCCGTCGCGGCGGCGAGGCCGGGACGGCGATCGCCGTGGATGCCGCGGGCAACGCCTACATCGCGGGCTGGACGCAGGCGAGCGATTTTCCGCTCGCGGCTGCCTACGACACGCGGCTCGGCAAGTCCGACCAGGACGTCTTCGTCGCGAAGCTCAATCCTGCCGGCACCGCGCTGGTCTACGCGACGTACCTCGGCGGCGCGAAGGGCAGCGACCATGCCACGGGGATCGCGATCGACCGCGACGGCAATGCGTATGTGACCGGCACGACCAGCGGCAACGACTTCCCCACGACGGTCAGTGCGTACCAGAAGGCGCCCGCGGCCGGCGGCGGCGCATTCGTGACCAAGCTCGCGCCTTCGGGCAGCACGCTCATCTATTCGACGTATCTGGCGGGCATGTCGCAGACGCGCATTGCCGTCGATGCCGGCGGAAACGCCTACGTCGCCGGACAGGCTGCGCCCGCCGTTTCGACCACGGCCGGCGCCTTCCAGCGAGTGCCGCCGACGACCGCCGGCGGGCCCTTCGTGCTGGCGTTGAACGCGAGCGGCACGGGCGTCCGCTACGCGACGTTCCTCGGCGGCAGCGGCTCCGACGTCCTGAGGGCGCTCGCCGTCGATGCTGGCGGAAGTGCGTACGTCGCGGGATCGACCACCTCGCCGGATTACCCGGTGCGCAATGCCTTGCAGGCAGCCCGCAAGGGCGCGTCGGACGCGTACGTCAGCAGGCTCGAGCCTTCGGGGACATCGCTCGTCTATTCGACCTATCTGGGCGGCGCACTCGACGACGCGATCAACGCGATTGCACTCGATGGCGGCGGCAATGCCTACGTCGCCGGGGAGACCTACTCCGCCGACTTCCCGACCAGGCATGCGGCGCAGCCGGTGAAATCAGGACAGCACCTCGTCAATTCCAGCCAGGGCAACGCCTTCGTGGCGAAGCTTTTGCCGACGGGGAACGCCCTGGTCTATGCCACGTTCCTCGGCGGCGAGGTCTGCTATCCGTATTACTGCTCGTCGGTGTTCAACGTGCCGCAGATTCCCGGCGACGCCGCATTCGGGATCGCGGTCGGACGGGCAGAACCATGCGATCGTCACCGGCCTCGCGCGTTCGTTCACTTTTCCGCAGGTGGACTCCCGGCTGCCCGCGAAGAAGGATGACAACCAGGAATCGCTGTTCGTCGCCAAGATCTCCCAGGGCGGCCATGCCTTCCTGTACTCCACGCTGATCTATACGGGCTACTCGGAGGGGCCCGGCCTTACCGGCGCGCCCACCAGCGCCGGACAGGCGATCGGCGTCGACGCACATGGCGGCGTCTACCTGACGAAAGCTGCCGCGCCCGATTTCCCGACGACCTCCGGCGTCCTGCAGTCGTCGAGTGCAGGCGGCGATGCGGTCGTGTTCAAGCTTGCCGCCGATGCGGACAGCCTCACCCTTGCGGCCGCACCCGCGCCGGCGACGGCGGGCCAACCGCTCACGCTCACGGCGAAGTCGTCGCCGAACGCGGTGTCGGTCAACTTCTACGACGGTGGCAACTATCTCGGCGTGGCGCCCGTCAGCGGCGACACCGCCGTCCTGACGACGACACTGAATGCCGGGATCCATTTCGTCTGGGCCTCGTTCAGCACGGGCGGCAGTGTCACCGATGCGGCACCGGTCGTGCTGGTCGTCGACCCCGGGCGGGAGTGCGATTGATGCATCGCCCGCAGCCATCGGCGTGCGTGGCCCTGGCGCGTGCAGGGGCCGCGCGGGTCCTGCTGCTCGCAGGCATCGCGTTCTGCAGCCCGTGCGACGCGGTGTGGGTCGCGGACGATCATGGGCTGCAACGGATCGACGACGTCACCGGGCGGCCGCTGGCCGGGTTCGTGGCGTCCGGCATCGTTGCGCTGGCAGGCACCCATGACGACGGCGTGTGGGTACTGCGCGCCGACGAGCTGCTGCAGGTCGACGTCGATGGCGAGGTACGGGCACGCGTGGACGTCGATGCGCTCGGCTATGGCGAGGGCGAACTCCTCGCCGCCGATCCGTACGACGACAGTGCGTGGATCGTCACGGCCGGGAACCTGCTCGCGCACTTCGCGGGAAGCGGAGGACGGCTCGGCGCCTACACGCTCCCTGCGCCCGCCGTTGCGATCGGCGTCGGGCTGGATCGCGAGCCGCGGCTCGCTGCCGCGCGCGAGCTATGGCACTACTCGCGGGCGGGCGAGCGCGTTGGCGTGCAGATGCTCGGCCCGGCATGGGACGAGCCTGTCACCGCGGTCGCCGTCGACGCGCTGCGGTCTCGCGTCTGGGTCGTCGGGCGGGACAAGGTGGCGCGCGTGCCGACGGACGATCGTCCGGATGTCCGCGTGCTAGACCTTTACGACGACATCAGGCATGGCGCCTTCGATGCCCGGACCGGCTTGCTGTGGCTCGTGACCGGCACGGGCGTCATCGCCGCGCACGGGGACGATGCTTCGGCCCTGGAGCCGGCGATCGAGATGGCCGTGCGCCTGGAAGCCGACGATCTGCGCCTCGTGGCCGTCGATCCGGTCAGGAGCCTGCTGTACGTTGCGGGGAAGCGCGGGGTGAGGGCCCTCGATCCCGCACGGGGCGACGAAGGTCATCCGTTATCGGCGGCCGACGACGTCCGCGTGCTGGCGGCTCCGGCGCTGCGCCTCACGCCCCAGGTTGCGCTCGAGCGTCCCCCACCCGATGCCACGCTCACCGAGCCACGACCGACGATCGACCTGCGCGTCGCCGCAGACTGCAACGGCGCGCCGTGCGAGGTCCCTTCCGATTACCTCGACACCTTCCGTATCGAGGCCTCGCTCGCGGGACGAACGGTTTCGGACCTGTTTCGAAGGCAGGCGGGATCCGCGCTGTTCTCGGCGGTCGTGCCGGACGCGCTTCTTCCGGGCGCGACTGCATTCACCGCCTTTGCGGTCGATCGGTTCGGGCATCGCAGTCCGCCGCTCGCGACGACCTGGGCAAGGCTCGATCCGGTCCGGCTGCTCCCGCCGCCGAAGGCGCCGAATCGCGCGCCGTCGGTCGCCTTGACAACCCCGATCGACGGCGCCCGGTTCGTTCCCGGCGCCGCGATCGTGCTCGAGGCGACCGCGGCGGACACCGACGGGAGCGTCGCCAGGGTGGAGTTCTACCGGGACGGCGCCACGCTCGTCGGCACCGACGCGACGAGTCCCTATGCGTTCACCTGGCCGAGCGTTCCGGCGGGAACCTATCGCCTCACGGCGAAAGCGACGGACAACAAGGGCGCGTCGTCGACTTCGGCAGCCGCCACCGTCGTCGTCGCGGCCCCTTCGAATGCGCCGCCTGCCATCACCATCGTGACCCCCGCCGATGGCACCGCGGTTCCCGTGGGCGCAGCCGTGACCCTCACGGCGATGGCCTCCGATGCCGATGGGACGACCGAGCGGATCGACTTCCTGGACGGCGACACCCTGCTCGGCTCGGTCCCCGGCCATGCGCCATCCCTCTCGGCGTCCTGGAACGTCGACGCGCTCGGGCGCGGCGAGCACGTGCTGAAGGCAGTGGCCTACGACAATGCAGGCGCAAGCGCCTTCGCGACCGCGACGGTTCGAGTCACGGCCGCGCCGCTGGTCGTCCTGACGATGCCGGACGCATGCGTTCGGCCGGACGCCCCCGCCGACCTGCTGCTCACCGCGGATGCGCTTGCGCCCGACGGTGCCGTGACCGAGGTCGCCTTCTACGCGGGCTCGACGCCGATCGGCAGTGCGAGGACCGAACCGTATGCCGTCGCGTGGGGAGCAGTGGCCGCCGGCACCTACATTCTCACCGCGCGGGCGACCGACGACCACGGGACGACGGCGACCTCCTCCAGCGTCACGATCACCGTGGGCGCGACGAACTCGCCGCCTTCGGTCGCCCTGACGGCGCCCTCCGAAGGGGCGACCTTCGCAGCGGGCACCAGCGTCACGCTGGCCGCTTCGGCCACGGACGCCGATGGAACCATTGCCAAGGTCGAGTTTTTCGACGGCGGCGCCTTGCTCGGGACCGTCACGGCACCACCGTATACGCTGGCCTGGAGCGCAGCACCGCCGGGGTCCCGTACGCTGGCGGCGCGGGCGACCGACGACCTCGGTGCGTCCGCCATGTCGGCGCCCGTGCGGATCACCGTGGCGAACGCCGCACCGAGCGTGTCGCTTGCAAGCCCCGGCGATGGGGCGATATTCACGGCTCCCGCGACGATCAACCTCACGGCGACGGCGAGCGATCCCGATGGTGTCATCGCCAGCGTGCAGTACTTTTCCGGATCGTCGCTGATCGGCGGCGCGACCACTCCGCCGTATGCCGTCGCCTGGCCGGCCGTTCCGGCGGGGACGTATTCGCTCACCGCGCGCGCAACCGATAATTTGGGTGCGGTGACGACGTCGGCGGCGGCCGTCGTTTCCGTCAGCAGCAACGCTGCCCCTGCAGTGGCGCTGACGTCTCCCGGGAATGGGAGCAGCTATGTCGAGCCCGCCAGCGTCGCGCTTGCTGCCAGTGCTTCCGATACCGATGGCGTCGTGACCCGGGTTGACTTCTACCAGGGGTCCACGCTGATCGGCAGCGCCGGCTCGCCGCCTTTCGCCCTAAGCTGGGCGTCGGTGCCGGCCGGTAACTACGCACTGACCGCCAGGGCCACGGACAACATGGGAGCGACGACAACCTCCTTGCCGGTGAACATTACCGTGGCGTCGAACGCGCCCCCGCAGATCTCGCTCTCCTCGCCCTCCGCGGGCTCCCGCTATTTCGCGCCGGCCACCGTCATGCTCGCGGCGACGGCAAGCGACGGCGACGGCGTGGCCCGCGTCGAGTTCTACCAGGGATCGACGCTGATCGGTGCCGTGGGCACTGCGCCCTATGAGCTGGCCTGGGACGACGTAGCGGCCGGCACCTATACGCTCACCGCCGTTGCCACGGATGCGCACGGGGCCGCCGCGACGTCCGGTCCGGTTTCGATCGTCGTCGCTCCGGGCATTGCCTTGTCCGCTGCGCAAGGACTCGACGGCGCGACGATCGACGACGATGTCGTATTGCTCCGCGGCAGCATTCTCGCTCCCGCGAATTCCGGGGTGAGCGCCAACGGGCGCCTGGCGCAGATCGATGCGCAAGGCAATTTCTACGTCAACCGGCTTCCTCTCGCCCCGGGGCCGAACACGATCACCATCACGGCCGTCACGCAGGACGGGCAGACCGCCACACAGACCCTCGCCATGACGAGCTCGGGTCCGTCACCGTTCGCCGTCGTCGCCTCGCCTGTCGACGGCCTCGCGCCGTTGAGCGTGACTCTGCAAATCGACAACCGCGGCGGCGCAAGCTTCGAGACCGTGGAAATGGACTTCGACGATGACGGCATCGTGGACGACGTGATTCCCGCGGCGGCATTCTCCGACGGCCGGTACGAGCTCGCGCTGACGTATCCGGCCGGTACCTGGAGCACGACAGTGCGGGTGAAGGATGCGGCGGGCAATGCCGTGCACACGTCGACGACGATCATCACAGCGCTTCCGCCCCTACAGGTCGAATCGAAATTGCGCGGGGTCCTCACGAACATGCTTGATCGGCTTCGCGCGGGCAACGTCGCCGCTGCGCTTTCGGCCGTGACCGACGCGGTCTACGAAAAATACAGCGGCGTCTTCGAGACGCTGCGGCCCGCACTGGGCTCGATCGTGCCCCAGATCGGCACGCTGGAGGAGGTCACGTTCGACAACGATCAGGCCGAGTATTCGCTGGTGCGTGCCACGACCGAGGGACCGCAGCGCTTCATGATCTACCTCCTCAGGGGCGGCGACGGCATATGGCGTATCGAGGGGATGTGACCGTGGAGCGAATGTCTGTGCGCGACGCGCTCCTTCTGCTGGCCCTCGCACTGCAGCTGGCGTTGTCGGCTTGTGCCGAGAAGCAATACGCCAAGGCGATCGATGGCCTGGTCGTCGACGCGGACACGCACCAGCCGATCGCCGGAGCCTACGTCTATTACCTGTACGAAGGCCCGCCCGCCACCTCTCTCGGCGGCCACCAGGCGTCCGATGTCTGCTACCACGCCTCCGCCGCCGTGACCGACGAGCGGGGGCGGTTTCACATCGACCCGTGGGAGCAGCCGCGGCGCTACGGCGTCGAAAACTGGGAGCCGACGGGATGGGCTTACGCGAAGGGATACGTACCTTGGCAGATGCCGTTGAAGGACCGCGTGCGCAAAAGCCCGCGTCCGCGACCGGACGAGCTGTTCGCGCTGACCAAGTCCCGCGCGACCGGCGATGCGCGCCTGGACGAACTGTGGAATTTCGCGCGCTGGGGATGCCTGCATGGCGGAGCGAGCCACCGGGAGCTGTTCCCGGCCCTCAAGGCCGTGTACGACGAGGCGAAGTCCGCAGCATCGACGGCGGCACAAAAGGAGCGACTGGAAGGATTCCGAACCACGGCGGCCTTCGCGTTCGTGGCACCCGACCCCGTTTCGGGTGGTGACAATTGGACAAAAGAGATTCAAACCTTCATGAAGGAAAGGCTCCCATGAACACGAGAGCCATAAGTTTTGCCGCGTTGTTGGCTGTTGCATCATCGGCATCGGCATATGAGCAGTTCACCCACGCCCGCCTGACCCTGATGGCGGTCGAGATCGAGTGATCTGGGCTCATCGGAAGAGAATGGACTCTTGCGAAACTTGGACCTCACTGAATCTTCACTCGACGCGCAAGGCCGCTATTTCGACTTTGCGAATGCCTATGACGGAACACTGGGCGAGCTTCGCCTTTGGCAGCCTTATGAGAACAATGTCTTGCGAGACCTTTCGGGCTTTCCCCTTTCATCCCTCCCGAAGGATTGGATCACCCGTGGCGCCATCCGCGAAGACGACAATCCGACGGAGGAACCGCCCACACCACAGGACGTCAGCCCGGGCCTGAGGAGGCCGCTTCACCATTTCTTCGATCCCTACTACAACCGTCCGCTATCGGAACCAGGGATCAGTCTGCTCGACAACGCAATTCGTCGAAATCCCGATTGGGCGATCGGGAGTGCGGACGCCTTTCTCAATCCCAACACGGCGGATCCAGGACGACGAAACCACTTCAGCGTCTTCGACGCGCGCGAGAGCATGTTCCGCGCGCTGACGATGAAATGGAAGAAATCCGGCAGCTATGACGACCTGGTTCCCGTCGGCTACCCGGACTTGAGCGATCTCTGGCGGAAAACGTATTGGGCGACTACGTTCCGGGCGCTCGGAGACGTCGTCCATCTGATCCAGGACATGGCGCAGCCCCAGCACACCCGAAACGAGTCGCACTCGGGGCGGCTGTGCATCGGAGGCGGAGTGTGTCTGGGCGGGCACGCCAGCGTGTACGAGCGATACATCGATGCGCGCGCGCGTGCGCGAACGGCGTTTCGCTCGGGGGCGCCGTTCGACGTTCCCGTGGCGATCGAACCGGTGGCGATCGACGCCGGCGCCTATCCGGTTCCCATGTTCCTCAACTACGCGGACTTCTGGAGCACGTCACCGGGCACCGGCAGTCTCACCGGTCTGGGCCTCGCGGATTACAGCAGCCGCGGATTCTTCACCGCGAAGCACAACCTCGGGACGCAGGAGTATCCGAGCCCGCCGAGCGCGATCGGAGAATACGCCATCGAAGCGCGAATGCCGACACGATGGGACGGTACCCCGGCCGCAGGCTCGGCACCAATATACGTCTACAAGCACGCCGTACCGGACACGGTCCTCAATGCATCGGCCGTCGATGTGCCGCTGACGAGCTACAGCGTATGGGATGCATTTCTGCAGAGCCGGGGGGCGGTCCCGACCTTCTCGCTGAACCGCGTCAACTACGACGCGATGGCCGGCCTGCTCATCCCTCGCGCCGTGGCGTACTCGGCGGGTTTCCTGGACTTCTTCTTTCGGGGCCGGATCGCGATCGGCCTTCCCGACGGCGGCTTCTATGCGATCGAAGATCATGCGCGCTTCGCCCCGGCGGAGGGCTCGACGCCGACGGACCCGATGACGAACTTCCGCGGCTTCGGCAAGCTCAAGGTCAAGTTGCGCAACGCGACGCCCGATATCACGCCGCCCAACGGATCGCCGACTTCGCAGCCGATGGCGGGCGGCACGCTGTTCGCCGTCGTCAAGTTCAACCGCAACCGTTGCTACGACGATCTCCTCGCCAACTGGCCCCTCGACCGGCTCGGTGCGCAGGGCTGCAAGGTGGTGACCCAGGAAATCGTGGTCTCCGATCCCCAGGTGGCCGCCATCCCGCGCGGGACCGCGGCGAATCCGGACGGTGACGAGTTCGCCTTCACGTTCTCGAACCAGCAGATTCCGATCAACGCCTGGAACGTGGTCCTTCAGATCGTCTATCGGGGGAAGCTCGGGAACGAGGACGACGCGGTCGTGGTGGGCACCAGGGATCTATCGGAACCGACGTTCGTGACGTTCCAGAACGCCGCCGACTACGTGCTGCTGGACGGCCAGCTCTACAAGCCGGACGACCTGCGCGATCATCATCAGGCGCTGTTTGCAAACGTGCGAGCGACGTGTCGCGTCGGCTCGCCCGGAAGCTACGAGGTCTGGCCGGGTTGCTACAACTACCGCGACGTGTTCGTGTTCCAGGCGACGGGCTCGCTCAAGGTAGCGCTTTCGTCCAGCGCCGGCGCGATTCCGCCGCGACGCTTCGGCAGGGTGGCGATGCTGGCGGATCTCGAGAAGCGCCCGAGCTTCGGCTTCGTGACGGAGCTCGTCAACTGCTGGGTTCACCTGCAGAACCCGTTCGAACTGGCGCCGTATCGTTCACAGCTCGACGCGCAGAGCGGCGGAAGCTATGCGCCACCGGACCTGGTCCGCGACGTGCCGAGCTGGGACACGGTGACCTGCTACGCGGATATCGGCAACACGCTGACCCCGGCGGGGGGAGCGGACCTGCGTCAACTCGACGCGCTGCTGGCCGACGAGAAGATTCCGCTGCCCGTCACGATCCACGGCTGGTAGCACGGCGGGCGCCGGGTCCGCATCGACCCGGCGGCGGATTACTTCGGATACCCGCCTCCCGGCGGCGCCGCAGCCGACGGTTGCGTGTCACCGGACGGCGCACTGTCGGCGGGCGGCGACGTGGTCGATGCCTTCGCAAGCGGCGGCGTCTCGGTACCCTTCCCGGGCGGCATTTTCCGCAGCGGCGGCGTGCGCGGATAGCCGGCCTCGTCGAGCATCGCCTGCCAGCGCGCCTCGTCGAGTCCTTTCGCCACCAGCTTGTCGCCGACCTGGAGCACGGGCGCGACGTTGCCCGACGCCACCGATTTCAGCTTGGCCGCACCTTCGGGCTCGCTGACGTTGACGGCGCGAAACGGTATGCCGCGCTTGTTGAGCAGCGCTTCCGCCTTCTGGCAGAGCGTTCCGCAGTCGAACGTGTACAGGGTCACCGGATAGCGCTCCGACGCCATACGCGCGGCCATCGGCACTTCGCTGGTATCGATGACGTTGCCGCCGAGCCGCTTGGGCTGGACACTTTTCGCGCTCGGCGGCGGCGGCTTGTCGGTATAGACGACCTTGCCGTCCGCGTCGATGTAGCGATACATCTCCTTCTGTGCGCCCGCATGCGACGCGACGGCGAGCGCGAGCGCTCCCACGCCCAGGAGCAGTGGCCATCGAGCGCGACCCATAGACCGCCTCCCTCAGGATGCCAATGTCATCCCATTATGACGCAGAAGGGCGTCGAGTTGGGGCAGTCGCCCGCGAAAAGCGACGAACGACTCCAAAGCGCTGCGACTTCCGCCACGCGCCAGCACCTCGTCGCGGAAGCGGGCACCCATGGCGGGTGAAAGCACGCCGGCCTCCTCGAACAGGCCGAACGCGTCCGCCGAAAGCACCTCTGCCCATTTGTAGCTGTAATAGCCAGCCGCGTATCCCCCGTCGAAGATATGCGAGAAGCTGTGGATGAACCGATCGTAGGCGGGACGCGGCACGACGGCGACTTCGGCGCGCACCGCGTCGAGCAGCGCCTGCGGGCTCGCCCACGGCCCGCCCGCGCGCGGATCGTATTCGGCGTAGAGCAGCATGTCGAAGAGGGCGAACTCGACCTGCCTGACGAGCGACATGCCGCTCTGGAAATTCTTCGCCGCGCGCATCTTGTCGAACAGCTCGCGGGGCAGCGGATGACCGTGCGCCGGCCCGTCGCCGACGCAGGCGGTCAAGTCCCGGACGACCTCCCACTCCCAGCAGTAGTTCTCCATGAACTGCGAAGGCAGCTCGATGGCGTCCCATTCGACGCCCTGGATGCCGGATACGCCGGGAACGTCGACCCGCGTGAGCAGCTGATGCAGGCCATGCCCGAACTCGTGGAAGAGCGTGATCACTTCGTCGTGCGTGAACGTCGCCGGCCTGCCCTCGCCGGGCGGCGACAGGTTGCAGATCATGTATGCCACCGGATGCTGGATATGCCCGTCCAGCCTGCGGCGGTTGATGGCGTCGTCCATCCAGGCGCCGCCCTGCTTGCCCTCGCGCGCGTAGAGGTCGAAGTAGAACGCTCCGGCAAGCGCGCCGGCGCCGTCGAGGACCTGGAAGTAGCGCACTGACGGGTGCCACACGGGCGCCCGGGCCTCGCGGATCATCACGCCGTAGATCGTCTCGACGAGGCGGAACAGACCGGCGACCACCTTGTCCTCGGGGAGGTAGCGCCGGATCTCCTGCTCCGAATAGGCGAAGCGACGCGACTTGAGCTTTTCGGACGCGTAGGGAATGTCCCATGCCGCGAGCTCCGGCAAGCCGAGCTCGTCGCGTGCGAACGCCAGGAGCTCCGCGTAATCCCGCTGTGCGAAAGGTCGCGCCCGCCGGCCGAGGTCGCGCAGGAACGCCAGCACCTCCGCCGGCGACTGCGCCATCTTCGGCACCAGCGACACGTCGGCGAAGTTGCGATAGCCGAGGAGTTCGGCTAGCTCGCGCCGCAGCGCGACGATGCGATCGATCAGCGGGCCGTTGTCCCATAGCGGATTGTCGGCAAGCTCCGACGCGACGGTGGCGAAGGCGCGGTGCAGCTTCTCGCGCAACGCGCGGTTGTCGGCGTATTGCATCACCGGCAGGTAGCAAGGCATGCGCAGCGTGAGCTTGTAGCCCGTCCTGCCCTCGGCCGCGGCGCCTTCGCGCGCCTGTGCCACGACGTCCGGCGGAACGCCTGCGAGGGCGGCCGCGTCGTCGACGTAGTGCGCCCACGCGCTCTCCGTATCGAGCACGTGCTCGTCGAACCTCGCCCCGAGCTCCGCGAGCTCTTCCTTGACGGCCTTGAACCGCGCGCGCTTCTGCGCATCGAGCTCGGCGCCGCCGAGGCGGAAGTCGCGGATCTCGTTGTCGATCAGGCGCCGGGCCGCTTCGGAGAGCGCCGGAAACTCGGCGGACGCGCGCAGCCCGAGGAACTTCCGGTAGATCGCGTCGTTCTGCCCGAGGTCGGCATAGAACGCGGTGATCGTCGGCAGCGCGTCGTGGTAGGCGTCGCGCAGCGCCGGCGTATTCACGACGGCGTTGAGGTTGCGCACGGCGTTCCACGCGCGGTGAAGCCGATCCAGCCGGTCCATCAGCGGCCCGACGACGTTGCTCCACGTCGGTGGCGCGTCGTCGCGCTCGATGGCGGCGATCGTCGTGCGCGCGCCGTCGACGAGCGCGTCGATCGCCGGCCCGACGTCCGCCGGCGTTACCTCGTCGAAGCGCGGAAGCCCGGGGAATTCGAGCAGGGGATTCGCTGCGGGAACGGGCATGGGGATCATCAGTTGAGAAGAGGAGGCGGTGTCGTCTGGCGCTAGCAGGGGCGCGCGGCGCGGGAAAGATGCGCGTCGAGCGCCGCGAGATCCGCCGGCGTGCCGAGGTTCGCCCATGGGCCGTCGTATCGCTCGCCGGAGACAATGCGCCGGGCGATCCAGGCCTCGAACAGCGGCAGCATCCGCTGCCTGACGCCGCGCCCGATGTCCGAGAATAGCGCGGTGTCGTAGATGGCGATGTTACCGAACGTCAGCCGGGGTCCGCCGTCGGCGACGATGGCGTCGCCCTGCAGGACGAAATCGCCCGCCGGATGGTAGGGCGGATTCGGCACCATGACCAGATGTGCGCGCGGCGCTCCGGGGTCCAGCGCCATCGCATGCGCGCGCGGCAGCAGCGTGGCGAGCTCGTACGCGCTCCATACGTCGCCGGACACGGCCACCACCGGTCCGGCAGGCAGCAGATCCAATGCGCTCGCGATGCCGCCGGCGACTTCCAGCGGCTCGGCTTCGCGCGACCACGCGATGCGTGCGCCGTAGGCGCCCCCGTCGCCGATCGCCTCGATCAAGCGGCTGCCCAGATGCGACACGTTGACGACGATCTCCGTAAGTCCCGCGCGGACGAGCGACTCGATCTGCCAGGCGATCAGGGGCTTGCCGCCGACCGGCAGCAGCGGCTTCGGCGTCGTATCGGACAGCGGTCGCATCCGCTGGCCGCGGCCGGCCGCGAGGATCATCGCCCCGATCACGCCGGCTCGCTTCAGAAGGTGTGACCGGCGCTGCGCGGGCGCGCATCGAGCCGGTCCAGCAGGGGCACGAGCGGCGCGAGCTCGCGGTAGCGTTCCGCCACCGGCCGCACGTACGCGAGGAAGCGCGGCGTATCCTCGACATACGCAGGCTTGCCATCGCGATGGCAGATGCGCGCAAAGATGCCGAGGACCTTGAGGTGTCGCTGCAGCCCCATCCATTCGAAGTCGCGCCAGAACGACGCGAAGTCGCTCGTCACCGGCAGGCTTGCGCGGCGCGCGCGCTCCCAGTAGCGGATCGTCCAGTCGAGCACGCGCTCCTCGGGCCAGCTCACGAACGCGTCCTTGAAGAGCGACGCGACGTCGTAGGTGATCGGCCCGATCACGGCGTCCTGGAAGTCGAGCACGCCCGGATTCGGCACCGAGCGCATGAGGTTGCGGGGCATGAAGTCGCGGTGCACGAAGACCCTCGGCTGCGCGAGGTTCGCTGCGATGATCGTCTCGAACACCGCACCGAGCGATGCACGTTCGGCCGCGGACAGCGCGATGCCGCGATGACGATCGAGGTACCAATCGGGGAACAGCATCAGCTCGCGCCGCAGCAGCGCCGCATCGTACGGCGGCAGCGCACCCTCGCGCGTCGCCGACTGCCAGCGCACCAGCGCGTCCAGCGCGTCGGCGAACAGCGCGTCGGCGTTGTGCTCGTCGAGCGCCGTCAGATAGGTCGTCGTGCCCAGGTCCGTCAGCAACAGGAAGCCGCGCTCGAGGTCCTGCGCATGCACCGCAGGAGCATTCACGCCGGCGGCCGCGAGCAGCGCGGCGACGCGAACGAATGGCCGGCAATCCTCCTGCGGCGGCGGGGCGTCCATCGCGACGAGCGTCGTTGCGGCGCCGGCGCCGGCGGCGGCAGCGGGCTGCGAGAGCGTCACGCGAAAGTAGCGGCGGAAGCTCGCGTCTGCGGAGGCGGGGGCGAGCGTGAAAGCGCGTGTCCGCAGGACCGAGGCCAGCCAGGCTTCGAGCGCCGCCAGGCGCGCGTCGATGGGTGCGGTGATGGAAGTCAACGGGCGGCGCGCTAGAATCGCGCAATTTTAGCAGGATCGATGTTGCGTTCCTCGATGTCCCGCGCCCGCTTTCACGTGTCGTTGCCGTCCAGCCCGCGTGCGTGCGCGTGGATCGCGGCCGTCGCGGCGGGGCTTGCCGCGGCGCCGGGGCTTGCGGAAGAAGTCACGCTCAGGCTGGCACGCGAGCTTGCCCCGCCGGCGGCGAAGTCCGGCACCGTGCGGTTGCCGCAGCCGGCGGCTTCGCCAGTGCCTGTGCTCACGGCGCCGCGCGAGGCCGAACCGCCGCGCGGGGTGGTGTTCCTGCGCGCCGATCGTCTGGAGGGCGACGCCAGCACGGTCACCGCCGAGGGCACGGTAGAGCTGCGCTCACGCTACGAGACCGTGCTCGCTGACTGGCTTTCGTACGACATGGTCAAGGACGAGATCTGGGCGAAGGGCAACGTCGCGATCCGGCGCGGCTTCGACTGGATCACCGGTCCGGAACTGCGCTACGAGCGCGCGACGCAACTGGGCGCGTTCACGACCCCGCAGTTCTTCGTCTCCGAAGCGAACGGCAACGGCTCGGCGTCCGAGATCCGCTTCGCCGGCCCCGACCACTACGAGGTGACCGATGCGCGCTACACGACGTGCATTGCGCCGAATCACGACTGGTACCTGGCCAGCGAGGAGCTGGAAGTCGATTCGCTGCGCAAGGTCGGGACTGCGCGCCGCGCCAGCGTCTACTTCATGGATGTCCCCGTCATGTACGCGCCGTGGCTGGAGTTCCCGCTGTCCAACGAGCGGAAGTCGGGTTTTCTCACGCCGACGTTCGGCTCGACGGGCGTGCGGGGCTTCGAGGCCAGCGTGCCGTACTACCTCAACCTCGCGCCGAACTACGACGCGACCATCACGCCCCGCACCATGACCAAGCGCGGCGTGCAGATCGGCGGGCAGTTCCGCTACCTGTTCGGCGATGCCGAGTCGCAGTGGGGACAGGCAGTGGGCGAGGCGAACGCGGAGATCCTCCCCGACGATCGCGTGACGCACGAGTCGCGCTACGCGCTCGCATGGAAGCACAACCAGCAGTTCGCGCCGTGGCTCGCGGGCTTCGTGAATCTCAATAAGGTTTCCGACGATACGTATTTTGCCGATTTCGCCGACCGCGTCGCGATCACTTCGCAGAAGACGCTGCCGCGCGACGGCGGGACTGGTCGCCACGACGGGACCATGGTCGCTGCTCACGCGCGTGCAGAGCTTCCAGACGTTGCAGGATCCGAACAGCCGCCGGTGACGCCGCCGTACAACCGGCTGCCGCAGGTCCTGGCCACCCTGAACGAGACCGAATGGCGGGGCCTGACGTGGAGCGGCATGGCGGAGTACGCCAAGTTCGCGCAGGAGTGCGCTGGTTCCCACCGGGAGCCCGGTTCGTCTTCTATCCGACGCATGGCATGGAGCGGCGCGGCTCGGCGTGGTTCTTCACTGCGCGCGCAGGCGTGCATTATGCGCCAATACGACCTCGACCAGACCACGCCGTGCGCTGCCGGACAAGCGCCCGAGCATACCGATGCCGATCACGAGCCTCGACGCCGGGCTCGTGTTCGAGCGCGAAGACCGCAGGTCTTCGAAACGCCCGTCGTGCAGACGCTCGAGCCGCGCGCCTTCTACGTCTACATCCCGTATCGCGAACCAGAGCCAACGCGCCCGTGTTCGACACGGCGCTCGACGACTTCAGCTTCTCGCGCTGTTCACCGAGAACCGCTACATCGGCAACGACCGCATCGGCGACGCCAACCAGCTCACGCTGGCCCTGACGTCGCGCTTCCTCGATCCGCGAACCGGCGCCGAGCGCCTGCGTGTCGCGGTCGGCCAGCGCTTCTATTTCAAGGACCAGCAGGTCACGCCTGAGCGAGCCGCTGCGCTCGGCCTCGAAGTCGGACTTCCTGTTCGGCGCCGACGGCAAGCTGAGCGAGACGTGGGCCATCAACAGACTCCTCCAGTACAACTTCGACTCGGCGTCGAGGTCGAGCGCTTCAACGCCGGCGCCCGCTATACGCCCGCGACCGGGCACGTGCTCAACGCGACCTGGCGCTATACGCGGCAACTCCTCGACCCGTCTGGCACAGATCGGAGCAGATCAAGCAGGTCGACCTCTCCGGGCAGTGGCCGGTCTCCGATCGCCTGACGCTGCTCGGGCGCTGGAACTACTCGCTCGCCCAGCCCCACAAGACGCTGGAGGCGGTCGCGGGCATCGAGTACAATGGCGATTGCTGGGTGTTGCGCATCGTCGGTCAGCGGCTCACGACCACGACGCAGCAGACGTCGACGTCGGTGTTCCTGCAGCTCGAGCTCAACGGCCTCGCGCGCGTAGGCACCAGCCCGCTGGAGCTCCTGCGCCGCAGCGTGCCCGGCTACGTCCCCGTCAACGATCCGTCGCTCACCGTTCGCGACCGGACGCTCGATCCGCTCCCCGGAATTCTGACGTACTGAAGTCGAGGTACCCGATGGTCCTGTTACGCCGCAAGTTCGGTGATTTCGTCGCTGCGGTGCTGCTCGCGCTGGCCGCGAGCGCGGCGCTCGCGCAGCCGACGGCGCCGGGCGCGACGACGCCCGTCGTGCTCGCTCGATCGCGTCATCGCCGTCGTCAACGACGAGGCATTGACGCAGTGGGACCTGCGCGAGCAGCGCCGCATCCTGCTCGACCAGCTCAAGGCTTCCAACATCCAGCCGCCGCCGGGCGACGTCCTCGACAAGCAGGTGCTCGAGCGGCTGATCACCGAGCGGGCACTGATGCAGTACGCGAAGGAATCCGGAGTGCGCGTCGACGACACCACCGTCGAGCGCACGATCCTGCGCATCGCCGAGGAGAACAAGCTCAAGCCCGACGAGTTCCGCAAGGTGCTCGAGCGCGAGAACATTCCGTACGCCACGTACCGCGAGGACATCCGGCGGCAGATCCTGCTGCAGCGACTGCGCGAGCGCGAGGTCGACAGCAAGATCGTCGTCACCGACGCCGAAGTCGACAACTACCTCGCGACGATCGCCGCGCAGGCGGGCGGCGAGAAGGAATACCTGCTTTCGCATATCTACGTCACCGTCCCGGAGCAGGCGAGCGCCGACCAGATCGAGGCGCGGCAGGAAGCGCGCCGAAGAAGCGCTCGCGCTGAGTGAAGAGCGGCAAGCCGTTCGCCGAGGTCGCGGCGGGCTACTCCGATGCGCCGGACGCCACCTCCGGCGGCAGCCTGGGCTGGCGCACACCGGCCCGCCTGCCGTCGGTGTTCGCCGACGTGATGCGCACGATGAAGAAGGGCGACGTGTCGCAGGTGCTGCGAAGCCCGGCCGGTTTCCACGTCGTCGAAGATCGTCGACGAGCGCAGTCGCGACCAGCCCACCGTCGTCGACCAGACCCATGCGCGCCACATCCTGATCAAGGTCAACGAAAGCACGTCCGAGGCGGAAGGCAAGGCGAAGATCGAGCGCCTGCGCGAGCGGCTGGTCAGCGGCGACGGCAAGTTCGACGAGCTCGCGCGCGTCAACTCGGAGGATGCATCGAGTGCCAAGGGCGGCGATCTCGGCTGGCTTTCGCCCGGCGACACGGTGCCCGACTTCGAGCGGGCGATGGACAGGCTCAAGATCGACGAGATCTCGCCGGCCGATCCGCACGCCGTTCGGGTGGCACATCATCCAGGTGCTCGAGCGCCGCAAGCAGGACATCACGCTGGAGCGCCGGCGCGAGCAGGCGCGCCTTGCGCTGCGCCAGCGCAAGAGCGACGAGGGGTTCCAGGAGTTCGTCCGCCAGCTGCGCGACCGCGCCTACGTCGAATACCGGCTCGACGACCGCTAGCTGCGGCAGCGCCGCCGCGCGAGGCGGCATCCGGCCGGGCGCTCAGCGCGCGCCGGGCAAGACCGCGATCCGCGTGAGCGCAACGTCGGACGCCGGCGCCGCGAAGCGGAACTCCACCCGCAACTGATCGGCGGGCGCGGCGTGCGCCGCCTGCGCGCGTCCCGCCACGCGCCCGGCATTGGCGAGCTGGATCGCGCCGCCGCGGGCTTCGAAGATCGGCTGCCACGCGCTCGCGCCCGCTGCACGCGCGTACGACGCTCATGGCCTCGACCTTCAGCCCGGCGGGCAACCCCGCCACGACGCGGCCGATTCGCTCGGGCGCGAGCGCCAGCTCCGCGCGGCGACGTGATCGCGACGCGGCCCTGCGCGTCTGTGGCGAGCCGCAGGGCGCCCGGCGAGCAGCTTGCATCGATCCCGAGGTCGAGCGACCCAGCCGTCCTCGTCCGCATGCGGCGGCGATGCCGAACGTCCACAGCAGCGCGCCGAGCGGCAGTCCCGCACGCTCGAGCAGGAAGTCGCGCGCGGCGTCCTCGAGCGGCGTGTTGCGCCACGCCGTGAACGTCACGTAGCCGGGCTTGCCCGCGTTGACGCCGTTGCTGCCGTTCCAGGCCATCGGCGACACGAAGCGGGCGCCGGCGTTCCACAGATCGCGAAGCGCGCGATAGCCTGCGACGTAGCTCGGCTGCGCCTGCGGATTGCGGAGGTCCGCCGTGTTGAACTCGACGACGGCGAACGCCGGGTCGATCGCCGCGAGCGTCGCGAACAGCGCGCTTGCCGTTTTCCATCAGGACGTCGTTCGACGGCGGCGGCACCGTAGAGAATCGCGCCGAGATGGCCGTCGCGCGGCTTCGCGCCTTCCACCGACATCGCCGCCCGAGTCGTAGTTCGTGACCGGGCTGTCGATCGCGAGCGCGAAGCGGCATGGCGCGCCTGCGCCGGCGCCATCAGGCCCTGCGCCGACCAGATGCGATCGCGCGGCATGCCTGCCTCGACCAGCCATCGCGCGAGCTCGTCGTAGTGCAGGTGAACGAGATGGCGGCGGAACAGCTCCCACTCGCGCACCCAGGGATCGCGCCAGAAGGGATGCGCGGGATCGCGCGGCGAACGTGCGCGGGGGATCGACGTCGTTCCAGGCTACGAAACGTCCGTCCCGCGAGCTTGCGACACGTCCTCGAGCGACAGCGGCTTGCGGCGCCGGTACGACGACAGGTCGGGCACGTCCGGGTTCCGTCGGCCCCGCGTACGGGCCCGCTGCGCCGCCAGCCAGTGGCGGAACTGGCGCAACGTGTCCGGGTTGTAGTCGTACCACTGCTGCTCGCCGAAGAACGGATTGAGGTACGTATCGGGATCGAGCGATTCACGCCGACGAACAGCGCGGGCCGCTCGCGCATGAATCGCGACCAGGCGCGCGGCCGCCTGCTGCAGGTTGCGCTTCTTGTAGCGGCTGACCTCGCGCGCATAGACGTTGAACGTCAGCGAGCGGCCGAGCTCGGGCGCCTCCTGCGAGCCGGGAAGGTGCTTGAGCGCATCGTCGGGCATCACCTGGTTCTTCTCGTTCCACTGGCAGTTGCGCGGCTCGGCTTCGAGCCTGTCGTTGATGTCCCACTGCGGGCACGTCGCAGGCGGCGTCGGCCCAGATGCCGCCGTTCAGCGTGATCAGGACCGGAAGGCCGATCGCCCTGGCGTGGGCGAGCGTCGCATCGAGCGAATCCTCGGCGATCCGCCGCTCGTTGCAGCGGCGCTCGATGTCCCACGCCGGATCGAATGCGTAATCGCAGCGCCGGTCCCCGGGTCGTGCGCATGTAGAGGATCGGCACGCGCATGCCGATACGCGTCGTCGGCGAGAGATAGGGCGTGTATTCGGTGTCGAGTCCGTGGGCGCCGCCCAGCGCCACGCCGGACAGCGCGGGCAGCAGGTGGAACGCCGGTCCGCGCGCGACCAGGTCGCGCCATCGAACGAGTGCGGCGGGATCGATCACGCTGCGTGTCCCGAGGATCGTCTCCGCGCCATCCTTGGCGATGGCGACGACGGCGAACACGCGCCGGTCGTCGCCGGGCGCTGCGGGGTGGGACGAGAGGTCGCCCGTGAATTCGAACCCCCCGCTGCCCGCGTCCGGATACCCCGGCTTCGCCGCAGCGACGTCGGGACGCGGGATGCCGATCGCGGCGGTGAGCGTGACGCCGGTGCTGCGCAGTTCGACCGCGCGCAGGCCGGCGGCGGCGAGCGCCCATCCGGAGATCGTGATGCGCGGCCCGACGACGGCTTCACCGCCGGGCATGTCGATGGCGCCGATCGGGGGGTCGCGCCGGGGCGGCGCGGGAGCGGACGCGGGCGCTGCCGGCGGCGAGGAGTCGGCGATCGTCTGCGCGGGCGCCGGTGGCGGCAGCTCGTTCGCCTGCCGCGACCGATAGAGCGCGTAGAACTCGGCGCCCGCGATCGTCGCCGCGATCCCCAGCACCAGCGCGAAGAGGCGCGCCGTGCCGAAGCGCGAGCGCGGCTTCGGCCGGGTGGCGTCGGGCGGCGAATTCATCGCGTCATTCTAGCGGTCGCTGCGCGCTTCCCGGCGCGGCGCGACCGGCCCTGCGCGGGCCGCCGGTGCCGCCGCGACCGCGCGGTATCATCGCTCGCGCCATGGCCACGCCGAACGATTCGCTGCTGTCCGAACAGATCGCCTACTACCGCGATCGCGCCGGCGAGTACGACGAGTGGTGGTTCCGGCAGGGGCGCTACGATCGCGGCAGCGCGCTCAACGCGCTGTGGTTTGCCGACGTCGCCATGGTGGAAGACGCGTTCGATGCGTTCCTCGCTGCCTTCAGGCCGCGAAGCGCGCTCGAGCTGGCCTGCGGCACGGGCCTTTCCACGCGCCGCATCGCGCCGCAGGTCGCGCATCTCACGGCGGTCGACGCGTCCCCGGAAGCGATCGCGATCAATCGCGCGCGCGTCGCCTGCGACAACGTCGAGTATGTCGTCGCCGACCTCTTCGCCTGGATCCCGCCTGCGCGCCACGACCTCGTGTTCATGAGCTTCTGGCTGTCGCACGTCCCGGACGACCATTTCGACGCGCTGTGGACGATGGTGCGCAGTGCGCTCAATCCTGGCGGATGCGCCTACGTCATCGATTCGGCGCACGATCCGACCTCCACCGCGCGCAACCATCCGCGGCCCGAGGCCGACGCGGGCGAGGTTACGCGCAAGCTGAACGACGGGCGGACGTTCCGCATCGTGAAGATCTTCCACGAGCCTGCCGCGCTGAACGCACGTCTCCACCGGCTGGGGTTTGCCGCGACGATCGGACGGACGCCGCGCTATTTCATCCACGGCGCGGTGCGCTGAGGCGCGCTGAGGCGCGCGGCCGCGGCTAGCCGGACGAGTAGACGTAGGGCTTCTGCGGCACGCTTCCTTCGTCCATCTCGCGCCGCAGCGCGAGATCGCGCGGCTGCTTGTCCCACCAGATGGCGCGGCCCTTGCGGCGGTCGTCGTCGACCTGCGGCCGCTTCTCGAGCAACTCGCGGATGAACCGCGTATGTTCGGACTCGTAGTTGCGTGCGGGAAGGAAGGGCATGGTGCAGACCGGATGGGTTGGGAATTCTATCATCCGCGGCGCACGTCGCCGCGCATCGACCCGGCGACGAGTGGAAACGTGAACAGCCGGCATTCCAGTGCGCCGTTGTAGAGAGGGGTGCGTCGTGCCGCCTTGAGGCCGATCAGTTTCGCCAGGCGCAGATCGGCGGTCAGGAAGCAGGCGGTCCAGCCGGCGAAATGACGCTTCAGCACGTCGCCCAGCCTCGGGTAGAAAGCGGCGAGCCGATCGGCGTCGTCGAGGCGCTCGCCGTAGGGCGGGTTGGCGAGCAGCACGCCGGTGCCGGCGGGCGCCGCACGCTCGAGCACGTCGGCCTGCTCGACGACGACGAAATCGCGGACCTGCGCGGCGGCGAGATTGGCGGCGCATTTCGCCACGGCGCCGGCGGCAGCGTCGCTGGCGAAGATCGTTGCGCCCGGGGACGCCGGCCGGATGCGGTCGCGCGCCGCCTGCTTCAGCCGCTGCCACGAAGGACCGTCGTACCACGCGAGCTTCTGGAAGGCGAAGGTTCGCGCGAGACCTGGCGCGCGGTCGGCGGCCATCAGGGCCGCCTCCACGGCGATGGTGCCGCTGCCGCACATCGGATCGAGCAGCGCGTTCCCCGGCGTCCACCCGGCGAGCGCCAGCAGGCCGGCGGCGAGGTTTTCGCGCAGCGGCGCCTCCTCGGCCTCGCGGCGGTAGCCGCGCTTGAACAGCGGCTCGCCCGACGTGTCGACGTACAGCGTCGCCTGGTCGCCGCCGAGGTAGGCGCTCACGCGCACGTCGGGCGCGCGCTTGTCGATCGACGGGCGAACGCCGTGATCGGCGCGAAAGCGGTCGCAGACGGCGTCCTTGACGCGCAGCGTGGCGAACTCGAGCGACTTAAGCGGCGAACGCGTGGCCGTCACGTCCACGCGCAGCGTCCGCTCGGCCTTGAACAGGCGCGGCCAGTCGATCGCCTGCACGAGCGCGTAGAGATCACGCTCGTCGCGATAGGTTCCGCCGCCGACACGCCACAGGATGCGGCTGGCGATCCGCGACTCGAGGTTGCAGCGCATGGCGAGCGCGACATCGCCGGCGAAGGCGACACCGCCGTCGGTCGCTGCGACGTCGCGCGCGTCCAGCGCAGAAAGCTCGGCCGCCAGCGTGGCCTCGAGGCCGCGCGGGCAGGGCGCGAAAAAGCGCTCGGTCACGTGCCGTCCCGTCAGAACGGCTTCATCACGGCCAGGAACACGATGCCGACCAGGATCGGCAGCGCGGGGATCTCGTTCAGCCAGCGATAGAACACGTGCGAATGGCGGTTCGCGTCGCGCGCGAAGGCCTTCACGAGCACGCCGAGGTACGCGTGGAACGCGATCAGCAGCGCGACGAGCGCGAGCTTCGCGTGCAGCCAGCCGCCGGTGATGCCATAGCCTCGCCACAGCCAGACGCCGAAGACGATGGTCAGAATGGCGCTCGGCGTCATGATGCCGAAGAACAGCTTGCGCTCCATCGTCTTGAAGCGCTCGATGCCCATGCGATCTTCGGCGGGCGCCATCGTGTGATAGACGAACAGGCGCGGGAGATAGAACAGCCCGGCGTACCACGCCACCATGAAGATGATGTGCAGCGACTTGATGACGAGCATGGCGGGCCTATTTCAGCAGACGCCGCCGTGTCAGCACGAGCGCGACGTAGTAGGCGACGAAGGCGTACGCGAGCAGTACGAGGACGTGCAGCGGCACCTGCGCCGGCACGCTGCCCGTCATCAGCGGACGCGCAATGTCGATCGCGTGCTTGAGCGGCAGCAGGTTGGCGGCGCCCGCCAGCCAGGCGGGCATCTGGGCGACCGGAAAGTACACGCCGGAGAACAGCAGCATGGGCGTCAGCACCAGCGTGAAGAAGTAGGTGAAGAAATCGTAGCCGGGCGCGAGCGCATTCATGACGAGGCCGAATGCTCCGAACACGAGACCCACGAGAAAGCCCAGCGGCAGGATCCACAGCGCCAGCCACGTGTGGCCGTAGCCGAGTGCCATGATCACGGCGAGGATGGCGATCGTCGACAGCACGGCCTTGGAGGCGCACCAGATCCACTCGGCGAGGACTACGTCGTCGAGGCCGATCGGTGCATTGATGATGCCCTCCCACGTGCGCTGGACGTGCATCCGGGAGAACGCGGAATACATCCCCTCGAAGCTCGCGGTGAACATCGCGCTCTGGCACACCATGCCCGTCCCGATGAAGGCGATGTATTTCATGCCGCCGACTTCGCCGATCATCGAGCCCAGGCCATAGCCGAGCGCGAGCATGTAGAGGAGCGGATCGGCGATGTTGCCGAGCACGCTGGCGATCGCGAGCTTGCGCCAGACGAGCAGATTGCGGCGCCACACCGGCGCGAAGCGCGCGGAGAGGCGCGGCGGCATGAAGATCGTTGCAGCGTGCATGGAAGCGGACCCGGGGACGTCCTGGCGCGCGCTACTTTACACGCTGATACACGTGCTCGCTTGACACGCGCGCGGGTGGCCGCATATGTTCGCCGTCCCGTACCGAAGGCTCTCGACGATGTTTGCGTCCGGCGTTGCCGCCGCCCGCGCGGCGCTCCTCGCATCGCTGCTGTTCGCGGCGCTCGCCGCGCCCGCGCAGCCGGTACCGTTCGACGTCACCACGCAGTCGGCCACGCTGGCGGGCGTGGACGTCCAGGTGGACGTCTATCGGCCCGTCGACGCGCTCGCGGACGGCGTGGCCGTGCTCGCGCACGGCTTTTCGCGCGACCGCACTCGCGATCGCGACCTCGCGCGGGCACTCGCCGAGGCCGGCATCGTGGCCATTGCTCCCGACCTTCCCCACCTCGTCGACTACTGGGGCAACAGCCATGCGGTGGCCGACGTCGTGACCGCGCTCGAGCACGGTGCGTTCGGCCTCGCGCCCACGCCTCGCTCCCGCGTTCTGCTGATCGGCACTTCGGCGGGCGCGGTGGCGACGGTGATCGCCGCGTCGAAGCTGCCGGGCATCGGCGGATGGATCGGCCTGGACCCGGTCGACCGCTCCGGGACGGCGACGCGCGCCGCGGCAAAGCTCGCGGCACCGGCCGTCGTGCTGCTCGGCGATCCTTCGGTGTGCAACCTCTTCGGCAGCGGCAAGTCCGTCGCGCAGGCCGTACCGACCCTCATCCGGTCGCAGCGGATTCGCGGCGCGTCGCACTGCGACTTCGAAGGCCCCACGAACAGCTTCTGCCGCAACGTGTGCGGCCGCTCGGCGCGCGGCATGGACGACGTGGTTCGCCGCGAGGCGGTCGCCGCCGCGCTCGACATCCTGCGTGACGGTGCCGCGGCCTCGCCCGGCGAGTCCCCGCCGACGGACGCCGAAGACGGCGACGTCGAGGCGTCGCCGCCGTCCGACGTCCCGGGGCGGCCCGGATCGCCATTCGACTCGCACGAACGAGGCTAGTCGCGCAGCTCGCGGCCGGTAAGCTTGATGAAGAGGTCCTCGAGGTTCGCCGGTCGGTGCAGGTAGCGCACGCCGCTGCGCGTGGCGAGGTCGCCGAGCAGCGGTTTCGCGTCGCTGGCGTAGGCGAAGGCGGTCTCGCCCGAGATTTCGAGCCGCGACGCGAGGCGGCGCCCGTGCGCCTCGGCCCACGCCCTGGCGTCGTCGCCGTAGACTTCGACCACTTCCGGCTCGACGTGCGCGCTGATCAGCGCGCGCGGCGCATCCGCGGCGATGAGCACGCCGTGATCGATCACCGCGAGGCGGCTCGCCAGACGCTCGGCCTCGTCCATGAAGTGCGTCGTCAGCAGGATCGTCTTCCCCTGCGACAGGAGCTGCCGCAATCCGTCCCAGATGAGATGCCGCGCCTGCGGGTCGAGTCCCGTCGTCGGCTCGTCGAGGATCAGGAGCTCCGGATCGTTGACCAGTGCGCGCGCGAGCGTGAGGCGGCGCTTCATCCCGCCCGACAGCGTGCGCAGGCCGGTCGTGCCCTTGCTCGTAAGACCGGCGAAATCCAGCAGCCGCGGGATGCGCTCGTCCAGCGTCGCGCGGTCGATGCCGAAGTAGCCGCCGTAGATGCGCAGGTTCTCGATGACGGTGAAATCGGGGTCGAGATTGTCCATCTGCGGCACGACGCCGACACGGATGCGCGCCTCGCGCGCCGCCTTCGGCACCGGTTCGCCGACCATCTCGATCGTGCCGCCGTCGGGATCGATCAGGCCGAGGCAGCAGCGCAGCGTCGTCGTCTTCCCGGCGCCGTTTGGCCCGAGCAGGCCGAAGCACTCGCCGCGGCGGATCGCGAAAGTGAGTCCGCGCACGACTTCGTCGCGGCCGTAGCGCTTGCGCAAGCCCTCGACGCGCAGCACGACGTCCGCCCCGGAGGCTCGCGCGTCGCGGCCGGCGGTCGCGTCGGCGGCGACGTCGTTCACGGGAGACAGATCCTCGCCGGACCCGCGCGATGTTTCACGCGCCCGGCGCGGCGGCGGGCCGCCGATGCCACATGCCCGCGATCGTCCGCTGAAGCTGCGGCAGGCGGCCATGGAAGAAATGGCCGCAGCCGGGAAATACGATGATGGGCAGGTGCTGTGGCCGCGCCCAATCGAGGACGTCGGAGAGCGCGACGACGTCGTCCTGCTCGCCGTGGATGACGATGCTGTCGGGCGGCACCGCGTCGACGGCGAAACGCTTGACGGCGGGACCGACGAGCACCAGCCGTTCTGCCGCGACCCGGCGCGCGACGCGCGTCTGCACGAACGAGCCGAACGAAAAGCCCGCGAGCGCAAAAGGCAGCGATTCGCCGTAGCGCCGTCGCGCATGGGCCAGCACGAGGAGCGCATCCTCCGTCTCGCCGTCGCCCGCGTCGAATGCGCCTTCCGACGCGCCCGCGCCGCGGAAGTTGAAGCGCACGGCGACGTAGCCCAGCGCGAAGAACGTCTTCGCCAGCGTCTGCGCGACCTTGTTGTCCAGCGTCCCGCCCTGCAGCGGGTGCGGGTGGGCGACGAGCGCGATGCCCGCGTGCGCAGCGTCGGCCGGTGCGTTGATCACGACTTCGATGGCGCCCGCCGGACCGTCGACGACCTCGCGCAGGGTGGTGCGCGGCGTCATGCGTCAGATCAAGAGGCGATCGACGATCTTTCCGGCCACGACGTGCGAGTCGATGATCTCGTCGATGTCGTGCCGGTCGACGTACGTGTACCAGATCGCCTCGGGGTAGACGACGACGACCGGACCCTCTTCGCAGCGATCGAGGCAACCCGCCTTGTTCACCCGCACCTGGCCCTTGCCGGAGAGCCCGAGCGACTTGACGCGCTCCTTCGCATACTTCTGCATCTCGGCCGCGCCCGCGTCGGCGCAGCACTTCTCCGGCGCGTCGCGCTTGTTGCAGCAGAAGAAGACGTGCCGCTGGTAGTAGCTCATCGTGCCGATTATAGTCGACGCCCTAGGTGCGATCCGGCTCACCCCAGGCGGGACGTCCAGCGAGCGCGAGCAGCCACGCGGCGGCGAGGATCGGCCACACGAGCAGGATCGTGCGCGTGAGCCCGTTGTAGTTGAGCAGCTGGCCGTAGCGCCAGTTGAAGAACGTGAGCGGGGCGTCGGCCGCCAGCAGGTCCGGCGCGAGCATCGGGACGCCCAGCGACGACAGCAGCGCGACGGCGCAGACGGCGACCATCACCGGCCGCGGCAGGCTGATGGCCACCGGCAGCAGCAGCGCGCCGGCCGCGATGCCCATGAGCACGCCGGGCCGCTGCCACACTTCCCAGACCGTGGGCCGGATCAGCAGCGTCGCCACGATGCCCTTGAGCAGCAGTGCGATGCCGATCGACAGCAGCACGCCCCCGGCCACCATTCGGCGGCGGCGCAGCAGGAGCGCGAGGAACAGCCCGACGCCGAGCATCTGGAACGCCGACTCGGCGGCCTCGATCACCAGCGCCGCGCCCTCCGGCGGCGTGGCGACCGGACCGAGGATGCGCTGCGGCTCCGGATCGAACGTCAGCGCGAAGAGCGGAATGCCCGGATTGACCTGCGCGACGAACCACAGCACCAGCAGCGCGATTCCCACGTCACCGAGGTGTCCGCCGAGGAACAGCCGCACCCGCGCGCCCGAGAGGGCGCGCTTCAGCGACTCTGCACGCATCAGCGACGCGCCGAGCGCTCCGCCGACCAACGCGCCGGCCGTGTTGGACAACAGGTCGATCGTGCTGGCGTCGCGACGCGGCAGGAACATCTGCAGCGTCTCCATCGCGAAGGAGAGCGCGAATCCGCACAGCGCGGCGATGGCGACGCGGCGCATCGGCGGCGCACGCCGCGGCAGCAGCGCCGCGAAGACGCCCATCGGAACGTAGGCGACCAGGTTGAGGAGGATGTCGTAGCGCCACCAGCGCGACGGCCACGCGGTGAAGAGGAAGAACGACGTGCCGGGTTCCGGCTCCAGCCACCCGCCGAACGGCTGCAGCGACGCGTAGGCGATGGACAGCGCGTACAGCGCGCCGAGCGCGTGCGGGAGGAGCGTTCGTCGCGGCTCGGTGAAGAATCGCCCGTCCATCGCGCATCAGCCGGGCTGCCGCCCGCTCGTCACGCGCGGGCGGCGCGCCGTCAGCGGCGCCGTCGCCGCCCGGCCGGCGCGGCCGGCACGGGCACGGGGCGGCGGCCGCCGCAATTCACTTGGACGCCTTGATCTCGGTCCACAGCTTGTTGCGCAGGCGCCGCTGCGCGGGCGTCAGGTCCTTCAGCTGCTCGAGCTTCGCTTGCAGCGCCTTCGGCGGGAAGATCGCCGGGTACTTGAGCAGTTCCGGCTTGATGTATTTCTGGGCATCGAGGTTCGGGTTGCCCGAGCCGATGAGGTTCGTGAGCTCCGCCGAATTCTTGCCGTCGAGCATGAAGTTGATGAACTTGAGGGCGAGGTCGGGCCGCGGCGCGGCCTTGTGGATGACCATGTTGTCGACGGCGAGCACCGCGCCCTCCTTCGGTACGCCCTGCAGAATGTGGAACTTGCGGCCGGCGGCCTGGGCGTCGAGGTTGGCCTGGAAGATGTCGTTCGAGTAGCCGTGCACGAGCCAGATGTTGCCGACGGTCAGCTCCTTGATGTACGACGACGCGTTGAACGCCGCCCAGTAGGGCTTGGCCTTCCTGATCAGCGCGGCTGCCTGGTCCCAGTGCTTGGGATCGGTGTCGTTGGCCGAGTAGCCGAGATACTTGAGCGCCGCGGCGAACAGCTCGTTGGCGCTGTCGAGCACGGTGACGCGGCCCTTGACCTTCTCGAGGTACTTCGGATCGAAGATCACCGCCCACGTGTCGGTGGGCAGGCCGAGCTCCTTCATCTTCTCGTCGTTGTAACCGAGGATCGTCGTCGACATCGCGTACGGCACGGAGTACTGGTTGCCCGGGTCGAACGGTGTGTCGAGATAAGCCGGATCGACGTTCCTGATGCTCGGGATCTGCGCCTTGTCGAGCGGCTTCAGCTGGCCGCCGCGGATCAGCGCCTGGACCGCGTTGGACGTCGGCACGAGCACGTCGTAGCCCTTGGCACCGGCGGCGAGCTTGGCGAGGAGCTCCTCGTTGTCCGAGTAGTAGGTCTGGACGACCTCGCATTTGCAGGAGTCCTCGAAGCGCTTGACCGTTTCCGGCGCGATGTAGTTGTTCCAGTTGTACAGGTGCAGCTGGTCGGCGGCGAGGGCCGGAACGGCGCTGAGCGCGACGACGGCGGCGAGGGCAAGGGCGGACAATCGATCCATGGGCGGTCTCCTAGTCGGAGCGTAGCAGGTTGGGCGAGAGACGCGACGCGACCACGATCAGCAGCAACGTCAGCAGCATGAGCAGCGTTGACACGGCGTTGACCTCGGGGGTCACGGCGATCTTGATCATCGAGTAGATCTGCAGCGGCAGTGTCACCGTTCCCGCGCCGGCGGTGAAGAACGTGATGACGAAGTCATCGATCGACAGCGTGAAGGCCATCAGCGCCCCTGCGACGACGCCCGGCATGATCAGCGGCAGCGTCACGTGGCGGAACGTCTGCCACGGCGTGGCTCCGCAATCGCGGGCGGCCTCGACCAGCGCCTCGTCCATGCCGGCGAGGCGCGCGCGCACGACGATCGCGACGAAACCGATGCAGAACGCGATATGGGCGAGCGCAACCGACACCAGTCCGAGCGTGAAATTCACCAGCACGAAGAAGATCAGGAGCGACACGCCCATGAGGATCTCCGGGATCGCGATCGGCGCCAGCACGAGCAGCGGCAGCAGCCGCAGCCGGTACCGGTACATCGCCATTCCGGCCATCGTGCCGAGCACCGTGGACACCGCGCTCGCCGTCAGGCCGATGAGCAGCGAATTGCCCGCTGCGGCCAGCATGTCGTCGTTGGCGAAGAGCTTGCGGTACCAGTCGAGCGTGAAGCCGACCCACTCGGCGTTCAGCCGCGAATCGTTGAACGAGTAGACGACGACGATCACGAGCGGGATGTAGAGGAAAGCGTACGCCGCGAGCGCGCACGCGACCAGCCACGGCGGCTGCCTACGCACGGGCAGGCCCTCCGCCTTGTGCCTGCCTGCGACCGACCCACGCAGCGAGGCCGGCGAGCGCGAGCGCGGCGCCGGTCAGCACGATGGACAGGACGCTGCCGAACGGCCAGTCGCGCGTCTCCAGGAACTGCTGCTTGATCAGGTTGCCGATCAGCGTGTCGTTCGGTCCGCCGAGGATGTCGGGGATCGCGAAGATGCCGAGCGCGGGAATGAACACGAGCGCAGCCCCCGCGTAGACGCCCGGCAGCGACAGCGGAAACGTGATCCGCCAGAAGCGCTGCCACGCGTTCGCGCCGAGGTCCTGCGCGGCGTCGAGCAGCGACTGGTCGTGCTTCTCAAGGTTCGCGTACAGCGGCAGCACCATGAACGGCAGGTGGACATAGACCAGGCACACGAGCACGGCGAACGAGCTGAACAACAACGGCACGGGACCGGCCCCGAACCAGGCGAGCGCGCCGTTGACCACGCGCGCCAGCGCGGCATTCGGGCCGAGGATGATCATCCACGCGTAGATGCGGATCAGGAAGTTGCTCCAGAACGGCAGGATCACGAGCAGCAGCAGGACGTCGCGGTACCTCCGCGAGCTCCTGGCGATCAGCGACGCCAGCGGGTAGGCGAGCAGCAGGCAGGCGAGCGTGGTGACGAGCGCATAGCCGACGGATTTGAGGAACACCTGCGCGTAGACCGGCTCCTCGAAGAAGCGCACATAGCTCTCGACGTTGAGGTCGAGCTTCCCGGATTCGTCGACCAGCGGCGCCAGGCCGCCGAACTCGCCCGGCGTCCGGAACGACGCGAGCACCATGATCAACGTGGGGAGCGCGAAGAAGATCAGCAGGTAGACGAGCGGTGGACCGCTGACGATCCACTTGCCCAGGCGGCGAGATCGGCGTGCCGCGACAAACCCTGCCTGCTCCGCGGACGCGCTCATTCGGCGATGAAGTGGCCGGCGTCGGCAGCCCACGCGACATCGACGGCGTCGCCGACCTCGAAGAACTGCGCGCGGCCCGCCTGGGAATTGGCGAGCAGCGCCTCGATGCGCGCGGCCTCGCCGACGCCGACCCGGTAGACGGTGACGTCTCCCATGTACAGGAGCTCCGCCACGGTGCCGCGAAAATGATTCTCGCGCGTTGCCGTGCCGGCCGCCTGGATCAGCACCTTCTCCGGGCGCAGCGCGATCGTCGCGGGCGAATTGATGCTCGGCGGCCGCGGCGCCGCGACGCGGACCGGACCGAGTCCGGCGACGTCCACGGTCGCCGCGCCGTTCGCCGCGACCCGGACGGTACCCGACAGCAGGTTGCAGTGACCGATGAAGTCGGCGACGAAGCGCGTCTTCGGAAAACTGTAGATCTTCGACGGCTCGTCGAGCTGCTCGACGCGGCCGCGGTTCATCACGGCGATCCGGTGCGACAGCGCCAGCGCCTCGGTCTGGTCGTGCGTCACGTAGATGAAGGTGATTCCGGCGTCCTTCTGCATGTTGATGAGCTCGATCTGCATCTCCTCGCGCAGCTTCGCGTCGAGCGCGGCGAGCGGCTCGTCGAGCAGCAGCACCCGCGGATGCGTGACGAGCGCGCGCGCGATCGCAACGCGCTGCTTCTGCCCGCCGGACAGCTCGTGCGGATACCGCTTGCCGAAGCCGGACAGGCGGACGTCTTCCAGCGCCTCGGCGATCTTTCCGGCAATCGCGGCATTCGGCGTTTTGGCCATCCTGAGCGGAAACGCGACATTGCCCTCGACCGTCATGTGCGGAAACAGCGCATAGCTCTGGAAGACCGTGCGCACCGGGCGCGCCTCGGGCGGGCGTGCCACGAGGTCCTCGCCGTCGAGCAGGATGCGGCCGCCGTCCGGAAGGTCGAAGCCGGCGATCATCCGCAGCAGCGTCGTCTTGCCGCAGCCCGACGGGCCGAGCAGCGTGAAGAACTCGCCGGCCTCGATGGAGAGACTGACGTCGTCGACGGCGGTGAAATCGCCAAAGCGTCGCGTGACGCCCTGGATCTCGAGCAGCGCCATCGGCGCGATATCCCGGTTGAGCGAAATGCGCGGAATTGTATCGGGAACCGCCGCGCCGCAGCTACGCGGCGGCGACAGCGCCGTCAGTAGCCGCCGTGGCGGACCAGCAGCACGATGACGATCGCCAGCAGGACGGCGACCACGGCGAGCCAGCGATTGCGCGCCTTCTGCGCGGCGGCGAGCCGCGTCAGCGCGGTCTCCGCGCCCGCCGGCGGCGCGAGCAGCCTCTGGTGCAGCAGGCGCGGCAGCTCGGGGAGCGCCGCGACGAGATACGGCGCCTCGGCGAGCAGCCGCCGCTCGAGCGCGCGAAACCCGATCTGGTCCTCCATCCAGCGCTCCAGGAACGGCTTGGCGGTGACCCAGAGGTCGAGATCGGGATCGAGCTGACGCCCGAGTCCCTCCACGTTGAGCAGCGTCTTCTGCAGCAGGACGAGCTGCGGCTGGATCTCGACGTTGAAGCGGCGCGAGGCCCGGAAGAGGTTGACCAGCACCCGCGCCAGCGAGATCTCCTTCAGCGGGCGGTCGAAGATCGGCTCGCAGACGACGCGGATCTCGCTTTCGAGCTCGTCCACGCGCGTGTCGGTAGGGACCCAGCCCGATTCGATGTGCGCCGTGGCCACGCGGCGGTAGTCGCGGCGGAAGAACGCGAGGAAGTTCTGCGCCAGATAGCCCTTGTCGCGCTCGGAGAGCGTGCCCATGATGCCGAAGTCCAGCGCGACGTACTTGCCGTGGTTTGCGGCGTCGACGGCGACGAAGATGTTGCCGGGATGCATGTCGGCGTGGAAGAACCCGTCGCGGAAGACCTGCGTGAAGAAGATCTCCACGCCGGCGCGCGACAGGCGCTTGAGATCGATGCCGGCCTGGACCAGCGCGTCGACGCGGCCGATCGGGATTCCCGCCATGCGCTCCATCACGAGCACTTCGCTCTCGGTCCAGTCCCAGTGCACCTCGGGAACGCGCAGCAGCGGCGAATGCCGGAAGTTGCGCCGCAGCTGCGAGCAGTTCGCGGCCTCGCGCGTGAGGTCGAGCTCGTCGTGGATCGTCTTCTCGAACTCGGCCACGACTTCGCGCGGCTTCAGCCGCTTGCCTTCCTTCCACAGCCGCTCGACGAGCATCGCGGCCGTCTGCATCAGCGCCAGATCGTGCTCGATCACCGCGTCGATGTTGGGTCGCAGCACCTTGACCGCGACCGGCGTGGCGTCGGGAAGGGTGGCGAAGTGCACCTGCGCGATCGATGCGCTGGCGACGGGCGTCGCGTCGAAGTCGCGGAAAACCGCGTCGATCGGCTTGCCGTAGATGCGCGCGAGCTCCGCGATGACCTGATCCGACGGGAACGGCGGCACGCGGTCCTGCAGCTTCGCCAGCTCGTCGGCGATGTCGGCCGGCAGGAGATCGCGGCGCGTCGAGAGCATCTGGCCGAACTTCACGAAGATCGGCCCGAGGTCCTCGAGCGCCTCGCGCAGGCGCACCGCGCGCGGCGCCGAGAGGTCGCGCCAGAACAGCGCGCCGCGCACGATCGGGCGCAGCCAGCGCGTTCGCTCGTGGCCGAGCGCCAGGTCGTCGAGCCCGTGCTTCAGCGCGACCGTGACGATGCGGGCGAGGCGCAGGATGCGCATGCCCGCGATTGTACGGGAGGGGCTTTCCGCTACAGGACGAAGCGCGGGCGTCGCTTGCGCGGTGCCTTCAGGGGCTTGGCGGGCGCAGGGTGGGACGACGCGGCCCCGTCTTTCGCCGCTGCGTCGGCACCCGGCGGGACCGCCGGAGGCCGCCGCGCGTTCTTCGTTGCGCTCATCGCGTGCTCGCGCCCGCCATCAGCGTGCGTACGTCCGATTGCGGCGCTTCGCTCACCCGCGCGGCCTCGTCCGAGCGCACGTTGATGCACACGTTCACGACGAACAGCACGAGGCCGACGACCATCGCCAGCGACGCGGGCTCGACGAAGTACAGCGCCTGCGCATTGCCCGACAGCAGGAACGCGAGACCACCCATCATGACCGGCAGCGCGAGGTTGTGAAGCCAGAAATGGATCCTGGCGAGCCGTGTCTGCGCTGCCTGCGGGAACAGCACGTAGACGACGCCGGCGAGCGCCATCGTCGCCCAGCCCAGCAGGTTGATGTGCGCGTGCACCGGGTGCAGCGCGAAGTTCTGCGTGATGCCCATCGCGAGGCCCATCGTCACGCCGATCGCGAGGTAGACGGCGGCGATCTTCAGGAAACGGATGCCCATCTTCATGTTCACTCCCCTAAGGTGGATGCCGACACCGGCGCGAATCGTCGCCCGGGACGGCTCGCATGGTGCGATCGCCCCGCTCACAGATGGCTTACGGATGGAGGGCGGCGCCATCGGAACGCCCGTTCGGCATGGAACAGCCTCGGATAACCGCTTGAGCGCGCGGCACTTTCCCGGTAGAACGGCAACTCGGGCAAGCTGCCGCCCGCCTTCGCGATGCCGCCGTTCGACTATCTCAATCCCGCGCTCCCCGCGGGCCTCGCCCGCGTCACGATGCCGGTCATCGAGGCGACGGACTCGAGCCTCGCAGGATACGGCCGCCTCGTCGACTCGCCCGAGGCGATGCGCCGTCGAGATCGTCCGCTGGCCCGCGCAGGGCTGGCGTCCGGTCGACACCGACAGCGGCGACGAGGGCGGGACGACGCAGGGCGTGTTCGTCAGCGAATGGCGCGGCGACGTGCTCTACGGCCGCAACGAGGCAGTCGACGGCCACTATGTGCTGGCGTACGCGACCGATCCGGTGCGCGCCGACACGACGCACGCGCGCGACCCCGAGCGCATGCTGCTGTGGCATGTCAACTACCACCCGGACGGCGGCCAGCTGTTCTTCCCGCTCGATCGCGCGCCGTACTACGTGCCGCTGGCGCTGCCCGGTGACGACGTGAGGCCGCAGGAGTTCGTCTGCTTTCGCGTCGACGGCGCACGCGGGCTCTACATCCATCCGAATGTCTGGCACGAAGGCGTGTTCGCGCGGCGGGGCGCGCAGCGCTTCTTCGACAGGCAGGGTGCGGTCCACGCGCGCGTGTCGATCGACTTCGCGCGCGAGTTCGGCTGCCTGCTCGAAGCCGTCCTGCCTTGAGCCGCGCGTCCAGGACCGCAACGGTCTGGCGCGGGTTCGTCGTGATCTTCGCGGCGCTGGCCGTCGTGCAGCTGTCGATCGAGATGTTCAGCGCGCCGCGCGCGCTGCAGGTCGGCGTGGCCGGCGAGGCGCTGTTCAAGGGCGGCGTCGCGCGCGAGCGCGGTCCCACGACGTTCGTCGTCGATTCGATTCCGGCCGCCTCACCGCTGGCGGCTGCCGGCGTGGTACCGGGCGACAGGCTCCGCTTCGACGAGCCCATCGGACGCTGGCACAGCCTGGCCGCGGGCGATCGCGTCGCGCTCACGGTGCTCCACGCCGACCAGAAGCGCCGCATCGACGTCGTGGTGCCGGCCGCCGCGCGCCTGCCGCGCTTTCAGGTCACCAACTACGTGCTGGACATGGCTGGCCGGATCGCCGCGCTGGTCCTCGGCGTGTGGATCGGGTGGCGACGTCCGGACCTCGTGGCCTATCGCGGGCTGGCGGCGGCGGGCCTCACGAACGCTTTCGTGTTTCCCTATTCCGCGCCCGCCGAGCTCCACGTCGGGTGGCTCGATTTCATCGGCTCGGTGTCGCAGGACATCGGGCCGGCCGCGATCGTCTTCTTCGCGCTCAACTATCCCGACGACAAGCCGGTCGGATTGCGCGCCACATTCAAGCGGTACTACACGTGGTGCTTCGCGCTGTTGCTCGCCCTCGAGCTGTTCTATTTCGCGCGCCTGTACACCGGATACTTCGAGCCCGCCATCGCGCGGTTCTCCCGCTTTCCCCCGATCGGGCTCGGCGTGCTGTTCTTCTGGGCGATCATGCTGGCATGGCGGCAATCGCACGGCGAATCGAGGATCCGGCTGCAGTGGATCATCGCGACCGTAGGAACGATCGTGGTCGTGATCCTCCTCGGCGCGCTGAATTATCTGGCCGGAAACCCGGTGCCCACCGATGAGCTCGCCCTGGTGCAGAACGTCGCGGCGCTGGCGGCGGAGGCCGGGCTCGTCTACGCGGTCCTCCGCCGGCGAATTTTCGATTTCGGACTGGCGGTCAATCGCACGCTGGTCTACGGCATCGTCGGCGCGATCCTGCTCGGCGTCTTCCAGGTCGCGCACGGCGTCGTCAGCCAGTTCCTGCACTTCGACGACAAGAACAAGACGATCCTGCTCTCCGCCATCCTTGCGGTCGCGGTCTATCTGTCGTTCACCCAGCTCAAGAAGGTCGTGGAGAGGATCGTCGACCGGCTGTTCTTCGGCCGGTGGGCCGCAAGCGAAGACGATCTCAAGGGCTTCGTCAGGCAGGCAAAGCACGCGACCGACGCCGAGGCGCTCACGGCGCTGTTCGTCGCCGCGCTCGATCGGTTCACGCAGGGCGCCGGCTGCGCGTTGTACCTGCGTGCCGAGAAGAGTTTCGCGCGTACCGCGGCCACGCTTGCCGGCGCGCCCGACGAAGTGGGAGGCAACGACGAAGTCGTGCTGTCGATGCTGGCGGAGCGGAAGGCGCTGAGACTGCGCGATTCGTCGTCCGCGCTCCACGCGACGCTGGCGGTGCCGATGGCGCAGCGAGGCGAGCTGTCCGGGTTCGTGCTCATCGGTGCGCGCCCCGACGGCGAGCCCTACCGGGCCGACCAGGTCGACGCGCTGGAGTCCGCGACGCACGAGGTCGGACTCGACTTCTACGCGCTGCAGCTCGAGCGCCTCGCCGAGCAGGTCGCCGCGGAACGGCGGACGGCGGAGACCCTGCGGGCGCAACTGCAGACGGCGATCGCGCTGACGAGGCGAGGTCCCCTGGAAGGCTAGGCGCTGTCAAGCGTCGCGCGGATCGCCTCGGTTTCCGCCGCCGGCTTTCTCCCGAGAACGATCGACAGCAGCTCGCGACACCGGCGATAGGTGGTGAGCGCGCCCGCCGGGTCGCCGGACTCGCGCTGGCAGATCATCAGCCGGCGGTAGATCGCCTCGGCGAGGTTGTCCTGCTCGAGCGCGCGCTCGTAGAGCCTGCGCGCGGCGGCGAAGTCGCCGGCGTCCTCCAGTGCCTGTCCCTGTGCGAGCACGCCGCGAATGAAACGCGCCTGCAGGCGGTCGCGCAGCGGCAGCGCCCATGGCGCCGGCGTCTCGAGCCCGAGGAACGGCCCGCGGTAGAGCGCGAGCGCGTCGGCGATGCGCGGCGGCACGGCATCGAGCGCGGCGTCGAACGCCCAGGTGTCCAGCCAGACGACGCTGCGCGACAGCGACAGCTTGCCGTCGGCAAGCGCCAGCGCCCCGTCGGCCTCGAGCAGCTTGCGCAGGCGATAGAGATTGGTGTCGAACGACGTCTTGGCGACGTCGCCATCGGCTTCCGGCCACAGCAGCGAGGTCAGCACGGCCGCGTCGACGCTGCGACCGCCGTGCGCGATCAGCGCCTTCAGGAGCTCGAGCGGCTTCTTCGGCGCCTTGCCCTTCGACTCGAGCGGTGCGCCGTCGCGCAGGATCACGAATTCGCCCAGGGTGCGCACGGCGAGCGGCCACGGCCAGTCGGCGGCGTCGGGCGCCGGCGGCGCCATTTCGCGCTCGCGGATCACGTTGCGCACGAAGTCGCGCTCGATGTTCTCCCGGAGCGCAAGCGCGAACAGCGGCGCCAGCACCTGCGGCGCGTTGCGCAGGAAGCCCTGGTACATCTGGGTGCGTGCCGCCAGCAGTGCGGGTCCGAGCTCGGCGATCGCCGTGCGTTCGTCGCCGCGCTTCAACGCGGCGTGCGCGCGCACCAGTGCCCGCTGCACGCCGAAATTGCGCTTGTCCACCCCCTCGGCCAGCATGACCGCCTCGTCGTACAGCGTGAGGGCCGCGTCCACTTCGTCGAGATCGAGGCGCGCCGCTGCGTGGCGGACGAGGAAATGCGGGATCTGCATCGACGGCAATCCGGCGGCGCGACCGATCGCGACGGCTTCCGCGGCGGCCCGCGCCGCTTCCTCTTGCCGTCCCTCGAGGCCGCGCACCGTCGATTCCTGGAAACGGAAGTAGGCGACGTCCATCCTGCGCGACGGATTCAGCACCGTGCGCAGCTTGTCGAGCGCGCCTGCGGCACCCGCCACGTCGCGCGCGCCCACCAGTGGCGCGATCTCGGCGTAGTAGATCTCGAACAGCTGCGAGCGCAGCCCGTGGTCGCTGGCGATCGCCTCGGCCTCGTCCATCGTCTTGCGCGCCTTCGCGTAGCGGCCGAGGATCTGGTGGTTGAACGCAAGGTGCACGCGCCACCACACGCGCTGCAGCGGCGAGGCGTGCGGATCGTCGAGCCAGGGCGAGACGCGCGCGATCAGCTCCTCGGCCGAATCGCCCTTGGTCTTCCAGTTGTAGTAGTTGAAGAGGATGGACGCGGCCGACAGCCGGAAGTCGAGCGGCACCTGCAGCGCGGTTTCAGCGGCGATCAGGCGCTCGACTTCCGCCGCAACTTCGCCGATGCGCGGATGCGCGGGCTGGCGGAACAGCAGCGCGATCAGGAACGCCGAGTAGACGCGCATGACGTCGTAGGGCGCGTTGAAGGGTGGCGCGTCGAAGAGGTGTTGCTCGAACACGCCGATCCAGCGGTCGAGCGGCGCGAAATCCGCCCATTCGTAGTAGTGGCACTCGACCGCATGCGCGGCGGTCATCAGCATGCGGCGGCGGTCGCCGTTCGCGACGAAGCCCTCGAACGCATGGTCGAGCAGCGCCTTCGCGTGCGGCGGATCCGAATACAGCAGCGCGACGCCGAGATACAGCGACAGCCGCGGCTCGCGCTTGCGAAATTCGTCGGGCAGCGCGCCGATCCAGTCCACCAGTGTGTTGGCGCGGCCCTCGGCGATCAGCGACGCGCCGGCGTGCAACGCGAGGCCGGTCAGCGCGTTCCACGCCTGCGCCTCGCGATAGAGCGCCACCGCGGCGTCGAAGTCGCCCCGCCCGACCAGCCGTCCTGCCGCGCGGTCGAGCGCCTCGCTCCGCTCCTCGGGCCGCAGCCGGCGCCGCCCCTCCGCCAGCAGGAACTCCCGGAACAGCGCGTGGAACTGGTAGACGGGCTCGCCGCCCGCCCGCCGCCGGTCGGTGAACAGGTGGCGCCGGTAGAGATAGTCGAGCACGCGCGGGGCGTCGGGATCGCCGGTGATCGCCTCGGCATCGCCGTCGCTGACCGTCGGCAGGAAAGCCAGGAGCATCAGCGTGCGCTGGTTGGCCGGCCGGGCACGGTTGAAGATCTCGCCGGTGAAGTAGGCGAACACGGCGTCCTTGCCTTCCGGCAGCAGCGTCTGCGCGTCGGTGCCCGCGCGCGACAGATGCTCGCGCATCAGCACGATGCCGGCAGCCCAGCCTTCGCTCGCCCGATGGATCGCCTGCTGGAGCTCGGCCGGAAGGCCCGCCTCGGCCGTGACGGCGACCGCTTCTTCGGCGGTGAAGCGCAGCTCCTCCCAGTCGATGCGCGTCATCGTCTGGTCGGCGGTGAGGCGTGCGAGCTCGGGCGGCGGCGGCATCCGCGAGATGAACAGGATGTTGAGGCCCGCCGGCAGCTCGCGCAGGCCCTCGGTGAACGCGAAGCGCCATGCGCTGTCCGCGGGCGCCTCGTGGAAGTTGTCGACGACGAGCAGCGAATCCGGCGGGAACAGCGCGAAGAAATCACGCAGGAAGCGCCGCGTGAACACGGGCAGATCTGTCGCGTACTCGGGACCGAAGCGCGGCAGGGTTGCCACCGCCTTGGCCCTGGCGCCGGCGATATCGGCGGCCGCGATCGTCAGGTAGTGGAAGAAGGTCGCCGGATCCGCGTCGCCGGCGTCGGTCTGGAACCAGACGCCGGGCAGCTTGCGTGCGACCGTGTAGCTGGCCACCAGCGTCGACTTGCCCGCGCCGGGCGGCCCCGCGATCCAGACGATCGGATGCTCGCGGGCGGCGTCGAGACGGGCGAAGAGGCGCTCGCGCTGCAGCACGTTGTAGAGGCGCGGCCGGCTGAACTTGGCCAGCGCGGGACGCGCCGGCGACGGCTCGCGCTTGCGCTCGGCGGCGGCCGCACGCGGGAGCGCGGATTTCGCGGGCGCGGGCTTGCGAGGCGCGCTCGCAGTGCCTGAACGCGTCGACCGAGGCGTCACTGCGCCGTCGTAAGCGCGGTCAATCTCGCTTCCAGCGCGTCGACGCGCGCAGCGAGGGCGGCGGTCTGCTCCGCGAAGGCGCGGAGCTCGGCGGCGCCCACGACCAGACCGGCCTCGTCGCGCGCATAGCGGCCGGCGCTCTCGGAAAGACGCGTCGCGGCATGGCCGGGAAAGGCGAGAAGGTGGCGCCCGGCGTCGGCAACGCGCTGGCCGGCCACCGGCCCGAGCGTGCGCGCGAAGGTCCGCTCGACGAACCAGGGAAGGGTGTGCGCAAGCTCCTTCAGGACGCCCCCCAGCGCGACGTCGCCGTCTTCCTTCACGTACTGGTTCCACTGCCGCGGGTCCGCGAGAAAGGACGGCAGGTCGAGCGGAGACAGCGTGAGCCGCAAGTCGGGCGTGATCCCCGACAACGGCGCATTCGCGAGCGTGCCGTCGGGCTCGATGCGAAAGCCCGCGCTCGCCGGCCCGATTCCGACCACGAACACGCGCCCGGCCTGCGCGGCGAGCAGCTCGCGTGCCCACGATTCGCGGCCGAACGTGCGGTTCGCCAGTTCACTCGGCAGCGCGGTCGGGTCGAGCTTCATCGGAGGCAGGGCGCACGCGCGAATCGCGACGCCCGCGCCGTGCCCGGCGTCGACGGGCGCCGCATTGCGGGCGTCACGGTCAGGTCACGTCCTCCGTCTGCTGGATGCCCGCGAGCAGCCAGCCGGTCGAACCATTGACGGGCTTCTCGAGGTTCCAGATTTCGACGAACGGCGCGGCATCGCGCGCGCCGTCTTCGCGCAGCGATCCCTCGAAGCGAATGCTCGCGACGTAGCGCGAGCCCTGCTCCGCGACGTCGAGCAGGTTGGCGTCGAGCGTCACGATCTCGGTCGGCGCCTGCGCCTTGCGTTCGTCGAGGTCGCGGACGATCTCGCGGTACATCGCCGGCGTCGTCACGTTTGCGAGTGCCTCGCGGTCGCCGCGATCGTGTGCGTCCTGCAGGCGGCGGAACTGCAGCCGGGCCTGCTCGAGGAACGCGGCAGGCTCGAAACCCGCCGGCATCCGGCGCGCGGCGGGCGCCGGGTTCCAGGGCGTGTCGAAAGCCATCGGCGCGCCCGGTGGCGTGATCACGCTGGCGGGCTGGAAGCGCTGCGACGCGGTGTGCGGCGCGCTGCCGCCCAGCGCGCTGCCGTAGCGCAGCGCTGCCGCCTGCGGCGTCGAGCGCCGCGAGGCCAGCGTGCGCACGACGGCGATGCCTGCGACGACCAGGAGCGCGAGCAACAGGAAGCCCGCCAGCCCTTCCGACAGCCCGAAATGCGACAGCAGCGCAGCGAGACCGAGGCCGGCGGCGAGCCCGGCGATGGGCCCGAGCCAGCGCGGGGCGCCTGATGCCGCGGCGTTCGGGACCGGCCGCGCGGCGCTTGCCGCCCCGGGCGTGGCGGGCATCACGGGATTCGCTGCCGCGCCGGCACGGGCGGCCGCGGACGGCGCCGGGACCGACGGCGCGGCGGTGACGCCGGGCCGCTGCATGCCGAAGCTGCGTCCGCCGCCAAGGCGCTTGGCGTCGGCGGCGTCGGCGCCCAGCAGGGCGACGGCGGCGAGCGCCGCGACCGCGAGCGTGATCAGGGGTTTCATGGGCAGATTCCTCCGAACGAAAGCAGGTTGCGTCCCTCGTCGCGGCCGGGTGCGAACGGCCGCGTGACGCAAGGCGATGCTCTATTTGGGTATGGGCGAGGCAAAGGCAACTCCCGCGCTTCTAATATACGCGCCCGGTGTGGAGCGCGACCACGCCCGCCGCAAGGTTGTGATAATCGACACGGTCGAAGCCCGCGTCTTCCATGAGCTTCCTGAGTGCTTCCTGGTCCGGGTGGACGCGGATCGACTCGGCGAGATAGCGATAGCTCGCCTCATCGCGGGCCACGGCCTTGCCGAGTCGCGGCAGCACGTTGAAGCTGTACCAGTCGTAGGCCGGCGCCAGCGGCGCCGCGATCCGCGAGAACTCGAGCACCAGCGCGACCCCCCCGGGCCGCAGCACCCGCCGCATCTCGGCGAGCGCGCGCTCCTTGCGGGTGACGTTGCGCAACCCGAACGCGATCGACACGCAATCGAAGGTCCCGCTCGCGAACGGCAGCGCCTCCGCGTCGCATTGGACCGACGGCAGCACGATCCCCGCGTCGAGCAGGCGGTCGCGGCCCGCCGCGAGCATGGCGCCGTTGATGTCGGTGTGAATCACGCGGCCGCCGGCACCGACGCGCGCGGCGAACTGCCGGGCGAGATCGCCGGTGCCACTCGCGAGGTCGAGCACGCGCCCGCCCTCGCGCACGCCGGATGCCGCGACGGCGAAGCGCTTCCAGAGCCGATGCAGCCCGCCCGACATCAGGTCGTTCATCAGGTCGTACCGGCTGGCGACCGAGTCGAACACGTCGCGGACGCGACGGGTCTTCTCCTCGGGGGGGACCTGCTCGAACCCGAAGTGCGTCGGCTCGCTCATGGCCGTGCGGGGTCGCGGCTCGCGCCGGCGGCCGCGAGCCGCTCGAGATAGCGCCGCCACAGCTCGTCGTGGCGCTCGCCGAGGTCGTACAGGTAGTCCCACGAGTAGATGCCGGAGTCGTGGCCGTCCGAGAACGTCGGCCGCAGCGCATAGTGGCCCACCGGCTCCACGCTCGCGATCGTGACGTCGCGCTTGCCCACCTGCAGCGTCTCCTGGCCGGGGCCGTGCCCGCGAACTTCGGCGGAGGGCGAATGCACGCGCAGGAACTCGTACGACAGCCGGTATGCGCGTCCGTTGTCGAACGCCACCTCGAGCACGCGCGAGGCCTGGTGCAGCTTGATCTCGGTGGGGAGCGGAGTATGCGTGTCGAGGCCGGCCATGCGGCCAGCCTAGCACAACGGCCGCCGCGGCCTTCGCCGCGCATCGCGGCATTGCGCGACGTCCGGAAGGCCGCCTTCCGGACGGCCGGACCCCGGCTCGCGGCGACGGCCGGCCGCGCGCGCGCCGCTAGAACTGGTTCTGCGTCGTCGCGTCGGGAATGACCTCGAGGTTCCCGATGCCGGAGAACACGTTGCGGTTCTTCGCTTCCTTGCCGTGAAGCTTGATCTCGAGGCGCAGGTCGTTGAGCGAGTCGGCGTTGCGCAGCGCGTCCTCGTAGCTGATCAGGTTCGACTCGTAGAGGTCGAACAGCGACTGGTCGAACGTCTGCATGCCGAGCTCGCGCGACTTCTTCATGATCTCCTTGATGCCCGAGACGTCGCCCTTGAAGACCAGGTCGGAGATCAGCGGCGAATTCAGCATCACTTCCACGGCAGGAACGCGCCCGCGGCCGTCGCGGCGCGGAATCAGCCGCTGCGCGACGAAGGCGCGGGTATTGAGCGACAGGTCCATCAGGAGCTGCGCGCGCCGCTCCTCCGGGAAGAAGTTGATGATCCGGTCGAGCGCCTGGTTGGTGCTGTTCGCGTGCAGCGTCGCGAGCACGAGGTGGCCGGTTTCCGCGAACGCGATCGCATGGTCCATCGTCTCGCGCTCGCGCACTTCGCCGATGAGGATGACGTCGGGCGCCTGGCGCATCGAGTTCTTGAGCGCGACCGCCCAGCCCTCGGTGTCGACGCCGATCTCGCGTTGCGTGACGATGCAGTTGCGGTGATCGTGGACGAACTCGATCGGGTCCTCGATCGTGATGATGTGGCCGTAGCTGTTCTCGTTGCGGTAGCCGAGCAGCGACGCCATCGACGTCGACTTGCCCGCGCCGGTGGCGCCGACGAACATCATGATGCCGCGCTTGGACATGATCACGTCCTTCAGCACGGGCGGCAGGCCGAGGTCCTCGAACTTCGGGATGTCGGTGGTGATCGTGCGCATCACGATGCCGATGCGTCCCTGCTGGACGAACGCGTTGCAGCGGAAGCGGCCCAGTCCCGGCGGCGCGATCGCGAAGTTGCACTCCTTCGTGCCCTCGAATTCGGCGGCCTGCTTGTCGTTCATCACGCTGCGCACCAGCTCGACCGTGTGCTGCGGCGTCAGCGTCGTCTTCGACACCGGCGCGATCTTGCCGTCGACCTTGATCGCCGGCGGGAAGCCGGCGGTGATGAAGAGATCGGAGCCCTTCTGCTTGACGAGCAGCTCCAGCAGCTCGTGGATGAATGTGGTGGCGCGTTCGCGTTCCATGCGTTCTCCTTCAGCGGCGCGACGGTCAGGCGCCGCCGAACAGCTCCTTGTTCACCGCGCGATGCCGCGCTTCGGCCGCCGTCACGAGGTTGCGGCGCACGAGCTCGACCAGGCACTGGTCGAGCGTCTGCATGCCCACGTTCTGGCTCGTCTGGATCGACGAGTACATCTGCGCGACCTTGTTCTCGCGGATCAGGTTGCGGATCGCCGGCGTGCCGATCATGATCTCGTGCGCCGCCATCCGTCCCTGGCCGTCCTTGGTCTTGAGCAGCGTCTGCGAGACGACGGCAACGAGCGATTCGGACAGCATCGCGCGGACCATGTCCTTTTCCGCGGCGGGGAACACGTCGATGATCCGGTCGATCGTCTTCGCGGCCGAGCTCGTGTGCAGCGTGGCGAACACGAGGTGGCCGGTTTCCGCGGCGGTGAGCGCCAAGCGGATCGTCTCGAGGTCGCGCATTTCGCCGACGAGGATGTAATCGGGGTCCTCGCGCAACGCCGCGCGCAGCGCGTTCGGGAACGACAGCGTGTGCGGCCCGAGCTCGCGCTGGTTGATCAGGCACTTCTTCGACTCGTGCAGGAACTCGATCGGGTCCTCGATCGTGAGGATGTGGCCGTACTCGTTCTCATTGACGTGGTTGACCATCGCGGCGAGCGTCGTCGACTTGCCGGAGCCGGTGGGCCCGGTGACGAGGATCAGGCCGCGGGGACGGTTGGTGAGCTCGGCGAAGGCCTTCGGCGCCGCCAGTTCCTCGAGCGACAGCACCTTGGAAGGAATGGTCCGGAACGCGGCGGCCGCCCCGCGCTGCTGGTTGAACGCGTTGACGCGGAAGCGCGCGAGGTTCGGCACGGCGAAGCTGAAGTCGCACTCGAGGTTCTCCTCGTAGTGCTTGCGCTGCGAGTCGCTCATGATGTCGTACACCATGGCGTGCACGTCCTCGTGCTCCATCGGCGGCAGGTTGATGCGCCGCATGTCGCCGTGGACCCGGATCAGCGGCGGCAGGCCCGCCGACAGGTGCAGGTCGGAGGCCTTGTTCTTGACCGCGAAGGCGAGGAGCTCGGTGATGTCCATCTATAATTCCCGCAGTTCGGCGCCGGCAGCCGCACCGACAAATACCTCGGATAACGCAATTCGCGTGCCAGAGACGAGCGCCCGACTCGGCGACCGATTATGAGCCTGCCCGAGAAGGGGTGGCAAGCCACGCGCACCCGCATCGCGGCCGCTGCGCATGCCGCCGGGCGCGCTTCCAACACCGTCACGCTGCTGGCCGTTTCCAAGACGTTTCCGCCCGCAGCCGTGCGCGCCGTCCACGCGCTCGGCCAGCGCGCGTTCGGCGAAAACTACGTGCAGGAGGCGGTCGCGAAGCGGGCGGCGCTCGCCGACCTCCTGCCGGGCATCGAATGGCGCCTGATCGGCCCGCTCCAGAGCAACAAGGCGGCGCTCGCCGCCGCGACGTTCGACTGGGTGGAGACGGTCGACCGACGCAGGATCGCCGAGCGGCTGGCGGCAGCGCGCGCGCCCGAACGCGGTCCGCTGAACGTGCTGGTCCAGGTGAACGCGAGCGGCGAGGCGTCGAAAAGCGGCGTCGCGCCGGCGGACGCGCTCGCGCTGGCACGGGACGTGAGCGGGCTCCCTGGGCTGACGCTGCGCGGCATCATGGGCATTCCGGCGCCCACCGACGATGCAGACCGGCAGCGCGCGCAGTTCCGCCTCCTGCGGCAATGCTTCGAGGCGTGTCGCGCCGCCGGGCTGGCGATGGATACGCTCTCGATGGGCATGTCGGCCGATCTCGAGACCGCGATCGCGGAGGGGGCGACCGAGGTGCGCGTGGGCAGCGCGATCTTCGGCGCGCGTGTGATAGTTTCCCCCGCATGATCGTCACGTTCATCGGCGGCGGCAACATGGCGACGGCCCTCGTCGGCGGGCGCATCGCCGCCGGCGCTTCGCCGCGCGACTTCCGCGTCGTCGAGCCGGTGGAGGCGCAGCGCGCCGCGCTCGCCGCCCGCTTCGCCGGCATCGCGCTCTTCCCCGCCATCGTCCGCGCGGCGATCGCGGATGCCACGGTCGTCGCGTTCGCGGTGAAGCCGCAGAACATGCGCGACGCCGCGCGGGCAGCCGCGCCGCATGTCGCCGCCGTGCCCGTCGTATTGTCGATCGCCGCCGGCATCAGGAGCGCCGATCTTTCGCGCTGGCTCGGCGGCTATCCGCGCATCGTGCGCGCGATGCCGAATACGCCGGCGCTGGTCGGCATGGGCATCAGCGGCGTGTGGTCGGCGCCCGAGGTCGACGCCGCCGCACGCGACGCGGCCCTCGCCGTGCTGCGCGCGGGCGGCGAGGTGGTCGATTTCGACGAGGAGTCCGCGCTCGACGCCGTGACGGCGGTCTCGGGCAGCGGCCCGGCGTACGTGTTCTATCTGCTGGAAGCGATGGAAGCCGCGGCGCGCGACGTGGGTCTTTCGCCGACTGCCGCACGCAAGCTCGCGTACGCGACGCTCGCCGGCGGCATCGCGCTCGCGCAGCGCAGCGACGCGGACCCGGCCGCGCTGCGGCTCCAGGTTACTTCAAAGGGCGGGACCACCGCGCGCGCGATCGACACGCTCGAGCAGCACGGCGTGAAAGCCGCGTTCGTGGCGGCCATCCGCGGCGCCGCGGAGCGCGCCCGCGAGCTCGGCGACGAGTTCGGGCGGGATGGCTGACGATGCTCGACTCGGCCGCCAAGTTCCTGATCGACGTCTTCTTCGGCCTGTTCACGTACGCGCTGCTCTTGCGCTTCGTGATGCAGGCGCTGCGGGCGCCGTTTCGCAACCCTGCGGGCGCGGCGGTCATCGCGCTGACCGACTGGATCGTCAAGCCGCTGCGCAAGGTGCTGCCGGGCTTCAAGGGCATCGACTGGGCGTCGCTTTGCGCCACGTACCTCTTCCAGCTCCTGTGGCTCGGCGCTTACTACCTCGTGTTCGGCAAGGGCTTCACGCTGCTGGGCGCGGGCTTCGCCTATCTGCTCGTCGCCGCGCTGATCGCGCTGGTCAAGGCGGCGCTGTGGCTGCTGATCGCAGTCGTGTTCGTGCAGGCGATCCTGTCGTGGGTCGCCCCCGACGGCCCGCTCGCGGGACTGCTGAACGCGCTGACGTTCCCGTTCCTGCGTCCGGTGCGCCGGGTCGTGCCCCCGATCGGCGGCACGGTCGATCTGTCGCCGCTGATCGTCATCGTGCTGGCGCAGCTGGCGCTGATGCTGCCGGTCGCCTGGCTCGAAGCGGCGCTGACGCGCTGGCTGATCTAGCGCGCCGCGCGTCGCCGGCCGCTTCGCCGCCGCGTTCCTCGCGGGCGTGGTGCCGATCGGCTCCGGCGCCAGCGCCGCGCTCATCCCGCCGCGGCCGCGGCGGCAATCCCGTTGGCAAGCGCGACGTACGCGCCGACGGCGAGCACTTCGCCCCGCGCGCCGGGGTCGACGCCCAGGGCGCGCAGCCGCCTCTCGTCGCACAGCGGAGCCAGCGCGTTGCGCAGCGTCTTGCGGCGCTGCCCGAACGCCGCCGCGACGACGCGTGCGAACAGCGCCTCGTCGGCGAGGGCGGGCGCGTCGGCACCGAGCGGGACGAGCCGGACGAACGCCGAGTCGACCTTCGGCGGTGGGTGGAACGCGCCGGGCGGAATGACGAACAGGCGCGTCACGCTGAACTTCACCTGCAGCATGACGGTGAGCCGGCCGTAGTCGGCGGTCCCCGGCGCGGCCGCCATCCGGGCGACGACCTCCTTCTGCAGCATCACGTGCATGTCGCGCATCCGCGCTGCATGGCGCATCAGATGGAAGAGCAGCGGCGTGCCGATGTTGTACGGAAGGTTGCCGACGACGCGAAGCGCTTCGCCGAGCGTCGCGAAGTCGAAGGCGAGCGCGTCGCCCTCGAGGAGCGTGAGCTGCGACGGCGTGAACGCCGCGCGCAACCGTGCCGCGAGGTCGCGGTCGAGCTCGATGGCGACGACGCGGCCGGCGCGCTCGACCAGGCCGCGCGTCAGTGCGGCGAGCCCGGGGCCGATCTCGACGATGTTGTCGCCCGGCCGCGGCGCGACGGCGTCGAGGATGCGCGCGACGTAGTGCGGGTCGGCGAGGAAGTTCTGCCCGAACCGCTTGCGCGGCCGGTGGCCGCTCATGGCCCGCGGCGCGAGAGCGCGACCGCCAGCTCGACGGCGGCGATCAGGCTGCCGGGATCGGCGCCCGCCGCGCGTGCCGGATCGCGCGCGAGGTCGAGCGCCGTGCCGTGGTCGACCGAGGTGCGGACGAACGGCAGCCCCAGCGTCACGTTGACGCCGCCGCCGAAGCTCGCCGCCTTCAGCACGGGAAGTCCCTGGTCGTGGTACATCGCGACGATCGCGTCGTAGCGCTGCGCGATCGCCGGCACGAACACGGTATCCGCGGGAACCGGCCCCTCGAGCGCGACGCCGGTCGCGCGCACTCTTGCGATGGCCGGCGCGATCGCGTCGATCTCCTCGCGCCCCAGGTGACCTCCTTCGCCGGCGTGCGGATTGAGGCCGCAGACGGCGATCCGCGGCGCGGCGATCCCGAAGCGCGCCGTCAGCTCGCGCGCGACGATCGCGAGCGTATCGGCCACCGCGTCAACGCCGATCGCCGCGGCGACGTCCTTCAGCGCGAGGTGCGTGGTGACCAGCGCGACGCGCAACGGCGCGCTCGCGCTGCCGCCGACCAGCATCATCACCACGCGCGGCGTGCCGGTGCGCCCGGCGAAGTATTCGGTGTGCCCCATGAAGGGCAGGCCGGCGTCCTGCATGACGCTCTTCTGCGCCGGCGCGGTGACGAGCGCGGCGAACGCGCCGGTGGCGCACGCATCGCAGGCGGCTGCCAGCTGCGCGAGCGTGGCGGGCGCGTTGGCGGGATCGGGCATGCCGGGCTCGACCGGCAACGGCAGCGGGTGATGCCAGATCGCCACCGCGCCCGCAGGCGCGGCGGCGCCGGGAGCGTAGTCGACGTAGCGCGCGCCCGCGCCGATGCGCGCGGCGCGCTCGACGAGCACGTGGCGGTCGCCGACATAGACGAGCTGCGCCGCGAACGGTGTGGCCGCGTGGCGCGCGGCGAGCATCGCGAGCAGCTCGGGACCGATGCCCGACGGCTCGCCGCACGTGACCGCGAGCGTGGGCTCTGCGGTCATGGCTACCTCGTCTCGACGTCGACCGGCGCGTCGCCGAACACGTCGACGGTGAGACCGGATGCGACGCGCACGCGCAACGGCGCGCCGTCCTCGGCGGCGATCGACGCCTGCGCATGGCCGTCGAGGGTCTGCGCCGGCGGCCCGAACACCCACAGCATCTCGAGCGGCGAGTCGGCGTCGATCTCGCCGGTGTGCTGGACCGCGCGTCCGAGCGGCAGCGCGAAGCCTTCGCGCCCGAAGACCGGAAACTGCTCGAGCTTGGCGCGATAGCGCAGCACCTGGCGCCCGACGAAGCGCCGGCGCGTGTTGAGGTCGAACCAGCCGCCTGGCGGCAGCGCGATCTCGACTTCGCCGCCGGCCTGCACGATGGGCGCGACGAGCAGCGCATCGCCGCACATGAACTGGGTCTCGTAGTGGCGCACCAGCGCATTGCCGGGAAACGCCAGCGGCATCGCGCGCATCACCGGCAGGCCGCGCAGCGTCGCTTCCGCGACGACGCCTTCGAGGTAGGGGATGAGCCGGTAGCGGAACGCGAGCCACTTCCGCGCGATCGCCTCGGCGTCCGCGCCGAACGCCCAGGGCTCGCGCTCGCCGATGCCGTGCAGTCGGATGTGCGAGCTGAACACCGTCGCCTGGAGCCAGCGCACGTAGAGCTCGGCGTCCGGCTGCGCGGCACCGTAGAAACCGCCGATGTCGGAGCTGTGGTACGGATTGCCCGTCATCCCCCACGACAGGCCGCCGCGGATCGACGCGGCGAGGCCCTCCCAATCGCTCTGGGGATCGCCGCCCCAGCCCATCGGCGTGCGCTGGCTGCCCGACCACGCCGCGCGGCTCCACACCATCGGCGGTCCGTCCTCCCGGCGCTGGAACCGCTCGGTCGCCTCGAACACGCAGCGGTTGTAGAGCAACGGATAGACATTGTGAAGGCGGCGTCCGGTATCCCCGTTGGCGGCGACCGCGCCGTCGGGGATCTGCTCGCCGAAATCGCTCTTGATCACGTCGATGCCGTATTCGAACAGGCTGCGGTGCGCGTCACGCCACCATGCGTACGCGGCGGGATTGGTGAAATCCAGGATGCCCGACGGCGGCAGCGGCGTCAGCACGTTGCCGAAGGGGCTCGTCGCGGGATTGGCGTCCCACTCGAACACGCAGGGCCCGCCGGTGGCGTCCCTCAGCAGGAAGCGTCGCTCGGCCAGCTCGGCGAACAGCGGCGAGTGGATCGATACGTACGGATACTCCCAGACACAGACGCGCACGTCATGCGCCTTGATGCGCGCGATCGCCGCGGCGGGGTCGGCGAACCGGTCCGGGTCGAGATTGAAGTCGACGCGCGTCTCGGTCTTCCATGCGGCGCGGCCGTCGAGGGTGATCACGTCGCAGGGAATGCGCCGCGTGCGCAGCTTCGCGGCGACGTCCGCCGCCTCCTCCGGGGTCTTGTAGTACGCGCGCGAGACCCACAGTCCGAGGCTCCAGCGCGGCACCGGCGGCGCCTTGCCGGTGACGTCGGTGTAGGCGTCGACGATCGCCGCCGGCGTGTCGGCCGCGAACACGAAGAGGTCGAGCGCCTCGTCCTCCACCAGCATCGCATAGCTTCGATGCGACCAGTCGGGATGGCCGACGCCGTGCGTGACCATGCCCGGCGTGTTGACGAAGACGCCCCACGCGCCCTTGCCGTTCCCGGGGCTCCACGCGAACGGCGCGTTCTTGTAGGAGAGCCCGGTGTTGACGCCGAGCGCGTCCTCCACCTGCGAATGGATGAGCTGTCCGCGCTTGTCGAGCGGTCCGAACTTCTCGCCGAGGCCGTAGACGCCCTCGCCGCTGCGAAGCGCGAGCGCGGCCGTCCACAGTCCGCCCTGGCGCAGCCGCCCGAACGCGGGCAGGCGCGTCCAGCCGCGGAAGTGCTCGTCGGTGATCGATTCGAGAATCGTCGCGCCCTTCCACTCGAGCGCGAACCGCAGCGCGCCGCCGGAGATCGCGAGCGCCGCGGCGCCGGATTCGAAGCGCCACGCGTCGCTCGCCGACTGCGTCACGGCGCAGGACCTTGCGCGGCCGACGACGATGCCGTAGTCGGGCCGGGTGCGCGGCCCGAAGCGGAGGCGGAAAACGCCGGGTCCGTACGCGGAGACCTCGAGAACGTCGCCGGTGGAGGTCGCGAACGACGCCCCGCCGCCGCTGGCGCCGAGGCTTTGCGGCGTCTCGACGCGCAGGTAGGTGGCGGGGTCGAGCAGCATCGGGGCGCTACAGCGGCGAGCGCGGCTCGGGCAGCCCGGGCACGTCGACGCGCATCGCGAACAGCCCGCCCGACTGCGGCAGCCGCGCCAGCTCGGCGGCTTCGCGCCGCTGGCGCGCGGTGGTCACGTAGAGGGTGCGAAGGTCGTCGCCGCCGAACGCGCACATCGTCGGGCACATCGCGGGGAGCGGGAATTCGGCGAGCGTCCCGCCGCGCGGCGACAGCTTCACGATCTTGCCGCCGCGATAGAAGGCGCTCCAGTAGTTGCCGGCGCTGTCGACGGCGCCGCCGTCGGGGCGATCGGTCTCGCCGCGCCATTGCGCGAACACGCGCCGGTTCGACGGCGTCGCGTTGGCCGTGTCGTAGTCGTACGCGCTGATCGTGTGCGTCGGCGTGTCCGCGTGATACATGGTGCGGCCGTCGGGACTCCACGCGAGGCCGTTGCTGATCGTCATGCCGGCGACGACAGCGGCGAGCGCGCCGTCGTCGTCCAGCCGGTAGAGCGCTGCGCTTGGCGCATCGCGCTGCTCGTTCATCGAGCCGGCGAAGAACCGGCCCTGACGGTCGCAGCGCCCGTCGTTGAAGCGATGATGCGCCGGATCGTAGGGCGGGTCGGCCAGCTTGCGCTCGAGTCTCCCGCCGGGACCGGCGAGCCATATGCCCTCGCGCAGCGCGACGACGTGGCCCCCGCGCTCGCGCAGCGCGATGCACCCGATCGACGACGGCATGGGCATCGCGACGTCGCGCCCGGTGGCGGGATCGAAGCGGTGCAGCGCGGGAGCGTTGATGTCGACCCAGTACAGCGCGCGCTCGGCGACCGACCACAGCGGGCTCTCGCCGAGGCTCGCGCGGGCGTCGAGGACGCAGGTGAAGGGAGATTCGCTGCGCGCGGTCATCGTGCGTCAGTGCAGGGGCGAGACGCCGATGCGCATCGTACAAGAAAACGCCGCTCCCGGCCGCAGCACGCGCATGCCGGTCGCCGTTGCGCCTGCCGCCGCGCGATTGAAGGCGTCGGTCTCGTGCGTGACCGGCTCGACGGCGATGAAAGCGCCATCCGCGGGCGCATAGACGACCAGGCGATCGCATGCGGTGTCGGCGTCGATCGTCGTGCGGTGATGGTCGGCTTCGATCGTCGCGCCGCCGCGCACACCGCCGAACACGTTGTCGATCGTCGCGGCGCCAGGCGCGCGCGCCACGGCGAAGCTCCACGGACCCGCTGCGGGCACGCGCTCGGTCGGCAGCGACGTCGCGTCGTTGAGCCACGCGTGGTCCGCGTCGAAGCGCAGCGTCGTCGAAGCGTCGCGCGGGAAGAACGGGTGCCACCCGAGGCCGAACGGGAACGGGACGGCTCCGGTGTTCTCGAGCGTCAGCGTCAGCGTGAGCGCCGCGCTTCGCGCGCCGGCGGCGAGATCGAACGCCTGCGTGGCGCGAAACGGCCATGGCCACGCGCGCGCGTCGTCGCCCTCCGGCGCGTGCTCGCAGGTCAGCACTGCCGCGTCGCGCCGCACGCGTGCGGCCCGCCAGGGCCGCTGCCACCCGACGCCGTGGATCGCATGCGGATGGTCACCGAAATTGTGCGCGAGCGGATGCAGCGTGTCGCCGAAGCGCAGCGTCGCGTCGCGGATGCGGTTCGAATACGGGACGAGCGGATAACAGGCGGCGAGCCGGACGTTGGCCGCGGCGCGGGCTTCGTCGGTCATCGGGCGCAGGACCGGGCGGTCGCGCCAGGCGAACGACGCGATGGCCGCACCGAGCGCCGGGAGCAATTCGAGGTGCGCCGCGCCCGCGGCGAGGTCGATTCGCGCCGGCGTCAATGCGATGAGGTCAGGCCTTCGCCGCGCCGGGCGCGCCCGCCTTGACCTTGCCGAGCCAATCGGTGGCACGGCCGACCATCATGCCGATGTCGGAGTTGATCGCGACCCACGTGAAGCCATAGTCGAGATAGCGGATCACCATCTCGGGATTCGGCCCCACGGTGCCGACCGGCTTGCCGGCCTTGCGGCAGAGCCCGACGGCGTGCTTGATCTTCGCCTGCACGTCGGCGTGATTGAAGTCGCCGAGGTGGCCCATCGAGGCGGCGAGGTCGGCCGGCCCGATGAACAGGGAATCGACGCCGGGCACCGCGGCGATCTCGGGAAGCTGCTCGACGGCGGCCGCCGTCTCGATCTGCACGATCACGCAAAGCTCGGCGGCGGCGCCCTTCGCGTAGTTCGGCACGTTGCCCCAGCGGCTCGCCCGCTGCACTGCTGCCACGCCCCGCACGCCGTCCGGCGGATAGCGGGTGTAGGAGACGGCGCGCCGGGCTTCGTCGGCGTTCTGGACGAACGGGAAGAGCAGCGTCTGCGCGCCCGCGTCCAGCAGGCGCTTCACCAGCACCATGTCGTTCCAGGCCGGCCGCACGACGGCCGCGGCGGGCGTTCCGGCCATCGTGCGCAGGATCTCCGCGACCTGGGGCGGCTCGATGGGCGTGTGCTCGGTGTCGACGACGAGAAAATCGAAGCCGGCGCTGCCGAGCGCCTCGGCGGTCGCCGGGGCGCCGCTGACCAGCCACACGCCGTAGGGGACGGTCTTGCCGGCAAGGATGGCGCGCTTGAACGAATTGACGGGCATGTCCATCGTTGCTTCCTCGTGGGTTGCCAGCAGGCTGGCGCGGCCCGCGCCGCAGGCGGGGCGGGGTAGCCGATTCTACGCGGGGTAGACGGCAAAGTCATCTATGTGATATAGATGATCTACATGAGTGGGGCGTGCGTTCGCGATCGCGGCGCATCCGGCCCCGGCCGGTACGAACGTCGGAGGAGGCGGGCGTGGCGCAAACCGTCGGCGACCAAGCGCGATACCCGGATCTCGCCGGACGCACGGTGTTCATCACGGGCGGCGCGGCGGGCATCGGCGGCGCGCTCGTCACGGCGTTCGCCGCGCAAGGATGCCGGGTCGCGTTCGTCGACATCGACGACGCGGCCGGCCAGGCGCTCGCCGCCGGCCTCGGATCCGCCGCGGCGCGCTACGCGCATTGCGACGTCCGGGACATCGCCGCGCTGCGCACCGCCATCGCGGAGGCCGCGGCGGCCATCGGGCCGATCCACGTGCTCGTCAACAACGCGGCGCGCGACGATCGCCACGCGTTCGCCGACGTCACGCCGGAATACTGGGACGAAAACCAGGCGACGAACCTGCGGCATCACTTCTTCGCCGCGCAGGCGGTTGCGCCCGGGATGGCGGCGGAGGGCGGCGGCTCGATCATCAACCTCGGTTCGGTGTCGTGGATGCGCGGCCGGCCCGGGCTCGCCGGCTACACGACGGCCAAGGCGGCGATCCACGGGCTCACCCGGACGCTCGCGCGCGAGCTCGGCGGGATGAACATCCGCGTCAACTCGATCGTGCCCGGCGCGATCGTCACGGCGCGCCAGATGGCGCTGTGGCGCACGCCGGACCAGGACCGGCAGTTCCTCGACCAGCAGTGCCTCAAGTTCCGGCTGTCGGAAGACGACGTCGCGCGCGCGGCGCTGTTCCTCGCCTCGGGCGAGGCGCGCGGCATCACCGGCCAGAGCCTGATCGTCGACGCCGGCCTCGCGCAGACGAGCGTTGTCGTGTAGCCGCGCACGGGCGAACCGGCATAGAGTACGTTCCACGAGGATGACAAGGCGGCGCACCGCGCTGCACGACCTTTATGTCCGCGGTCTCGCTCCAGAGCGTCGTCAAGGCCTACGGCAGCACCGAGGTGATCCACGGCATCGATCTCGCGATCGAGTCCGGCGAGTTCGTCGTGTTCGTCGGGCCGTCCGGCTGCGGGAAGTCGACGCTGCTGCGCATGATCGCCGGGCTCGAGGACATCACCGCCGGCCGGATCGCCATCGGCGGCACCGTGGTGAACGACCTGCCGCCACGCGCGCGCGACATCGCGATGGTGTTCCAGGACTACGCGCTGTATCCGCACAAGACGGTGTTCGAGAACATGGCCTTCGGGCTGCGCCTGCGCAAGCGGCCGGACCACGAGATCGCCACGCGGGTGAACGACGCGGCGAGCGTGCTGCAGATCACGCATCTGTTGCAACGCAAGCCGCGCGAGCTGTCCGGCGGGCAGCGGCAGCGCGTGGCCATGGGGCGGGCGATCGTCCGCCAGCCCAAGGCGTTCCTGTTCGACGAGCCGCTGTCGAACCTCGACGCGCTGCTGCGGGCCGAGATGCGCGTCGAGATCAAGAAGCTGCACCATCGCCTCGGCAACACGATCGTCTACGTGACGCACGACCAGGTCGAGGCGATGACCCTCGCCGATCGCATCGTCGTGCTGCAGGGCGGCAACCTGGTCCAGTACGACACGCCCGACGGCATCTACAACCGGCCGGCGGCGAAGTTCGTCGCCGGCTTCACGGGATCGCCGCCGATGAATTTCGCGCCCTGCCGTGTGGGCGAGGGCGGCCGCGTGCTGCACCTCCCCGCCGGGATCGACCTCCCGGTGCCGGCCAATCGCGCCGCCGAATGCGCGCGCCATCAAGGTCGTGCGCTCACCTTCGGGCTGCGGCCGGAGCATCTCGGCCTGGCGGCCGGCGACGCGCGCGCGGACGAGTTTCGCCTTGCGGGCACGGTGACGCTGGTGGAGCCGCTCGGCGCGGAAACGCTGGGACTGATACGGCTCGGCAAAGGCGGCGATGCCGCCGAGCTGACAGGTCGCTTTCCGCCGGACGCGAAGCTCGCGGTGGGACAGGCGCTGCCCGTGGTGCTGGCGACGACGCATTTCCATTTGTTCGATCCGGACAGCGGCGTGGCGATCCGCGGCACGGATTGGTAGATGTCGCGCGCGCCGGCCCGGCGCGCGAACCGGATGTCAACGACAAGGAGGAGCGCAATGAAGACGTGGAAGATCCTGGCGACTGCGGTCATCGGCGCGGCTTTGGCGGCCAACGCTGCAGCCGAGACGACGCTGCGCATTTTCACCGGCGGCCAGCAGCGCCCCGACGTGATGCGCAAGATCGCCGACGAATACCAGAAGCGCAATCCGGGGGTGAAGGTCGAGGTCGAGGTCGGCGGCGCGACGTCCGAAGCGCAGCAGCAATACCTGTCGACCGTGCTGTCGTCGAAGGATTCCGTGCTGGACGTGATCCTGATCGACGTGATCCGCCCGGCGCAGTGGGCTGCGCAGGGCTGGGCCGAGCCGCTCGACGCGTATCTCGGCGCCGACAAGGCGAAGATCCTGCCGACCTATCTCAAGGCGTACGCGGAGGCGAACACCGTCAACGGCAAGCTCATCTCGCTGCCGTACTTCGCCGACGCGCAGTTCCTGTACTACCGCAAGGACCTGCTCGAGAAGTACAAGCGGCCCGTGCCGAAGACCTGGGACGAGATGATGGAGACGGCGAAGGTCGTCATGGACGGCGAGAAGAGCCCGAGCCTCCAGGGCTTCACGACCGCCGGCGCGCCGATCGAAGGCACGGTCTGCACGTACCTCGTGCCGCTGTGGGGCACGGGCAGCGAGCTCACCAAGGGCGGCAAGCTCAACCTCGACACCGCGCAGGCGAAGGAGCCGTTCCAGCTCTACGGGAAGATGAAGCAGTCGGGCGTGCTGCCGAAGAACATCGCCGAAATCCCGACCGACCGCATCCGCATCGACATGCAGGCGGGCAACCTGATCTTCGGCATGAGCTGGGGCTACGTGTGGAACCGGCTCGAGAACGACGCGGATTCGAAGGTCAAGGGCAAGATCGGCGTCGCGCAGCTGCCGCACGACCAGGGCGGCAAGAGCGCGACGTGCATCGGCGGCTGGCAGCTCGCCGTCTCGGCGTACTCGAAGCACAAGGCCGAGGCGGTCAAGTTCGTGCGCTACCTTTCCTCGCCCGAGGTGTCGAAGATGCAGGCGATCATGGCGTCGCACCTGCCGGTGTTCCCGAGCGTCTACAAGGACCCCGAGGTGCTGAAGGCGAACCCGTGGTTCGCCGAGGCGCTCCCCGTCGTGGAGGGCGCGAAGGCGCGGCCGGTGTCGGCGCAGTACCCGCAGGTCTCGGACGTGATCCGCAGCAACATGAACGCGTATCTCGCCGGCACCAAGACCACGGACGTCGCGCTGGCGGACATGAAGAGCCGTCTCGCGCCGCTGTTCCGCTGAATTCGCTCGCGCCGCGGGACACGGCGCGCGGCGACGGGACAGGGTCGGGTCGCCGTCACCTGGCCCCGCCCGCGCCGGCGTGACATGGCAGCGATGACGCCGCGAAAGGACCTGTCCGAGCGCGCGCTCGCCGCGGTGCTGCTCGCGCCCGCGGCGCTGCTGCTGCTCGTGATCGTCGTCTATCCGATCGCCACGCTGTTCTGGAACAGCCTGCACACGGTCGATCCCAACAACCCGCAGGCGGGCGAGACCTTTGCGGGTGTCGCGAACTACCTCCGCGCCTTCGACGACGAGCGCTTCTGGCACGCGACGTGGAACACCATCCTCTACATCGTGGTGACGGTCCCCGGCGCGCTCCTCGTCGGGCTGGGTCTCGCGCTGCTCGCCAACCGCCCGTTCCGCGTGAAATGGCCGGTGCGCCTCGGTCTGCTGCTCCCTTGGGCGCTGCCGCTGGTGTTCGCCGGGCTGATCTTCCGCTGGTTCTTCGAATACAACACGGGCGTGGTCAACAACTGGCTCGCCGCGGTGGGGATCGAGCCGCTGCAGTGGTTGTCGAGCCCTTCGCTCGCCTTCGCCGCGATCTCGATCGCCATCGTCTGGAAGGCGTCGTCGTTCATGGCGCTGATGCTGCTCGCGGGACTGCAGACGATCCCGAAGTCGCTCTACGAGGCCGCGGAGGTCGACGGCGCGTCGACGTGGCAGCAGTTCGTCGAGATCACGCTGCCGATGCTGCGGCCCGCGATCTTCGTCGCGCTGATCTTCCGCACGATCACCGCGATCCAGACATTCGACATCCCTTATGCGATGACGGGTGGCGGTCCGGGCGACTCGACCGAGACGCTCGCGATGTACATCCACAAGACGACGCTCGACTTCCTCGACTTCGGCTACGGCTCGGCGCTCGCGGCGCTGATGTTCGTGCTGTCGATGGTGGCGACGTCGGGCTATCTCCGCTACACGCGGCGTGGCGCGGGGCGCGGGAGCGAGGAGTGACGACCCCCACGCTCGCTGCGCTCGCTGCCCCCGGAGGGGGAGCAAGCCTCCCTTGGGGCGGCCCGGCGGGAGGCATGACCGCCCCCACGCTCGCTGCGCTCGCTGCCCCCGGAGGGGGAGCAAGCCTCCCTTGGGGCGGCCCGGCGGGAGGCTGAGTGAACTTCAACCGCCGCGCCGTCGTGTGGTTCGCCGCGATCGTCGTCGTGGTCAACGGCTTCTTCCCGGCCGTGTGGATCCTGCTGACCTCGCTCAAGACCGAGACCGAGCTCCTCCAGGTGCCGATCACCTACCTGCCCGCGAACGCGACCCTCGCCAACTACGTGACCGCCTTCACGGCGCAGCCGATCCTGCGCTTCATGTTCAACAGCCTCGTCGTCGCCTCGCTGTCGACGGTACTGTGCGTGTTCGTCGGCGCGCTGGCCGCGTACGCCCTCACGCGGCTGCGCATACCGCGGCGCAACCTCATCATGTCGCTGCTCCTCGCCGTGGCGATGTTCCCGCTGATCTCGCTGATGGTGCCGCTGTTCAAGCTGATGCGCGAGCTCGGCCTGCTCAATACGTATCCCGCGCTGATTTTGCCGTACGCGGTGCTGTCGCTGCCGGTGTGCACGCTGGTGATGGCGAGCTTCTTCCAGGACATCCCGCCCGACCTCGAGGCGGCGGCGATGGTCGATGGCTGCTCGCGCGTCGGCGCGCTGTTCAAGGTGGTCGTGCCGCTGTCGGCACCGGGCGTGTTCACTGCCGCGATCCTGGCGTTCGTCAACGCCTGGGACGAGTTCCTGCTGGCACTCACGCTGATGAACCGCGTCAACATGCGGACGCTGTCGGTGGGCATCACGCTCTACCAGGGAGAGTTCGCCTTTCCGTGGCCGCTCATCTCCGCGGCGCTCATCATCGCCATCGTGCCCATCTGCATCCTGATCGCGGTATTCCAGGAACGCGTGGTCGGCGGCCTGACCTCGGGTGGCGTGAAAGGCTGACGCGCCGCCGCGGCGGCGGCCACGTCCCCGCTGCAACGAATGAAACGCCCGGGCGGCCGGATGAAGTCCGGCCGCCGCACGCGCGCCGCATAGTGGCTTCCCCAATCCCTTGACGGAGAAGCTGATGACCTCGAAATCCCAACGGTTAGCGCTCGCGCTCACGCTCTTGCTGTGCACGGGCGCCGGCGCCGCGACCGCAGCCGCCGAAGCGCTGCACTGGCAAGCCATGGTCGGCATCGTGCAGGCCAACAACGTCGTCGGCAGCGGGTCCGGTGCAGTGACGGGCGGCGGTCTGCCGTGGTCGGCGCAGCAGGGACATGCCATCGTCGAGCTTTCGAACGCACATGTCGACTTCGACGTTCGCGGCCTGGTCTTTGCTGGCGGCAACGCGGTCGGCACGCCGGGCGCCATCGTCCAGCTCAAGGGCACGCTGGTCTGCGACACCGACGGCAGCGCGTCCGGCGGAAACGCCGTCCTCGTGGACACGCCGCTGGTCGACCTCGACGATCAGGGCCATGCGAAATTCAGCGGCTTCGTCGGACCGCTGCCGGCCGTGTGCGCCACCGAGCCCGACGTCGCCTTCCTGTTGCGGACCGGCTCGGGCCGCTGGATCGCCAACGGCGCGGTGCTGCGATGATGGCGCCGACGATGGCGACGCGCGGCGATTTCGCGCGGGGCATGCTTCTCGCCGCCGTCGCGGCGCTCGCGACGGCGGCATGCGCCGCGGATCCGGCAGTGTCACCCAGCGGGGTGCCGGAAGCGCTCGCTCCCTCGTCCCATGCGGCGCTCGCTCTCGTTGCCCGTGGACGCGGCGTGCAGGTCTACGAATGCCGTCAATCGCCGGAGCGCGCCGGCGCCTGGGCGTGGCGCCTGGTCGCGCCCGACGCGGAACTGTTCGATGCACGCGGCGAGAAGGTCGGCCGCCATTTCAGCGGCCCCGCGTGGGAAGCGCGCGACGGCAGCCGGATCGTGGGCACCGTGCTGGCGCGAAGCGACGCGCCGGCGGTCGATGCCGTTCCATGGCTTCTGCTCACCGCGAAGAGCGTCGGTCCCGACGGCGAATTCAGCCGGGTCACGCAGATCCAGCGCCTCAACACTTCCGGCGGCGTCGCACCGCCGACGGGCTGCACCGCGGACACCGCGGGAGCGATGCTGCGCGTGCCGTACGCCGCCGACTACTACTTCTGGCGGGCCGGCGCCGGCTACGCAGCGTATTGAGGCCGGTGCCGCGGACGGGACATTGCGCCGGGGACGCTAGAATGGCGGTGCGCGGGGAGGATTCGACCCTCCCCGTTTTCCATTTCGTGCAACGACTCCTCGCCTCCAGCGACTTCCGCGAAGGCTTCGCCGACATGCTGCCGGCGTGCATCGGGCTCGTGCCGTTCGGGCTCGTCTGCGGCGTGGGCGCCGCGGCCGCCGGCGCGTCGATCGTCGGCGCGCTCGGTATGAGCGCCATCATCTTCTCGGGGGCCGCGCAGATCATCGCAGCGCAGTTGCTCGCCGTCGGGGCGCCAACGGCGGTCATCATCCTGACCTGCGTCGTCATGGGGCTGCGCTTCCTCATGTACAGCGCGGCGATCGCACCGTATCTGCGGCCGTTGCCGCCGCGCTGGCAGCAGGCGCTCGCCTTCCTGCTCACCGACCAGGCGTTCGCCGCCGCCATCCGGCGCTTCGACGCCGGCGGCAATCCGCGCGCCGGCGGCCTGCATTTCCTCGGCGCCGGCTTTTCGCTGTGGCTGTTCTGGCAGGTGACCAACGTCGTCGGGTATTTCGCCGGCAACCTCGTGCCGGTGAGCTGGTCGATGGAGTTCGCGGTGCCGCTGTGCTTCATCGCGCTGATCGCGCCGCACTTCAAGAGCGCGCCCCAGATCGGCGCCGGCGTGCTCGCGGGGGTCGCGGTCGTGGCGCTCGACGGCCTGCCGATGCGGCTCAACCTGATCGCGGCCGGCGTCGCCGGCATCCTCGCCGGGACCGCGCTGGAGCTCGCCATGGAACGATGGACGCGGCGCTGAAGCTCTGGCTGGTGATCGTGGTCGTGGGAGCGCTGAACTACCTCTCGCGGCTGTCGTTCATCGCCTTCTTCGCTCGCCGCAGCGTGCCGCCCGCGCTGGCGCGCACGCTGCGCTACGTCCCGGTCGCGATGCTGACCGCGCTGATCGTGCCCATGGTGCTGCCCGGGCCCCCGCTTGTCGTACCCGACGTGCCGACGCCGAGGATCGTGGCAGCGCTCGTCGCCGGCGTCGTCGCCTGGCTCACCCACAGCACGCCGAAGACGCTCGTCGCGGGAATGCTCGCGCTGTGGCTGCTGCAGGCGCTCGCTGCGCGAATCGGCTAACATCGGCGCCAATCTCCTGCTGAAGACGACCATGCGTTTCGAAGGCTCCGACACCTACGTCGCCACCGCCGACCTCAAGCTCGCCGTCAACGCCGCGCTGGCGCTCGAGCGTCCGCTCCTGGTCAAGGGCGAGCCCGGCACCGGCAAGACGCTGCTCGCGGAGACGGTCGCGCACGCGCTGTCGCGGCCGCTGTACCAATGGCACGTCAAGTCGACGACCAGGGCGCAGCAGGGGCTGTACGAGTATGACGCGGTGTCGCGGCTGCGCGATTCGCAGCTCGGCGACGGCCGGGTCGCAGACATCGCGAACTACGTCAAGCGCGGCGTGCTGTGGGAGGCGTTCGAGAGCGATGCGCCGGCGGTGGTGCTGATCGACGAGATCGACAAGGCCGACATCGAGTTCCCGAACGACCTGCTGCGCGAGCTGGACCGGATGGAGTTCTACGTCTACGAGACGCACCGGACGATCGCCGCGCGGCATCGGCCGCTCGTCGTCATCACGTCGAACAACGAGAAGGAGCTGCCGGACGCCTTCCTGCGCCGCTGCTTCTTCCACTACATCCGCTTCCCCGACCGGGACACGATGACGGCCATCGTGGACGTGCACTTTCCCGGCATCAAGAAGGCGCTGCTGGCGGAAGCGCTCGAGGTGTTCTTCAACCTGCGCGAGGTGCCCGGCCTGAAGAAGAAGCCGTCGACGTCCGAGCTGCTCGACTGGCTGAAGCTCCTGCTGGCCGAGGACATTTCCCCCGAGGCGCTGCGCAGCAGCGACAAGAAGACGGTGATCCCGCCGCTGCATGGGGCGCTGCTCAAGAACGAGCAGGACGTGCACCTGTTCGAGCGCGTCGCGTTCATGGCCCGGGCGGGCCGCTGAGACAATGACGCGGCGAAGGTGGCGCCGATGAGCGCACGCTTCGTCGAGCCGGTGACGCTGCAGGGCCGGCACGCGACGCTGGAGCCGCTCGCGCGCTCGCACGCGGAGGCGATCCGCGCGGCCGCGGCCGACGGCGAGCTGTGGACGCTCTGGTACACGTCGGTGCCGGCGCCGGACAAGGTCGACGCATGGCTGGACGTGGCGCTCGACATGCGCGAGCGCCAGGGCGCCATGCCGTTCGTGGTGCGCGACGGCGCGACCGGCGACGTCGTCGGCTCGACGCGCTACTTCAACGTCGATGCCGCGAACCGCCGGCTGGAGATCGGCCACACCTGGTACGCGACGCGCGCGCAGCGCACGGCGATCAACACCGAATGCAAGCTGATGCTGCTCACGCACGCGTTCGAGGCGCTGCACTGCATCGCCGTCGAATTCCGCACGCACTGGTTCAACCACCGCTCGCGCGAGGCGATCCTGCGCCTGGGCGCGAAGCAGGACGGCGTCCTGCGCAACCATGCGCTGATGCCCGACGGCAGCCGGCGCGACACCGTGGTGTTCAGCATCCTCGACAGCGAATGGGCGGCGGTGAAGCGTCATCTGCAGCATCGCCTGGCGCGGCCGCAGGGCGGTGCGCCGTGAAGATCTCCGCGCAGATCGCGATGTGGAGACCGCAGCGACAACGTGCGCTGACGCTTCACCCCGAGCGCAGGCAGGCGTCGACGTCGGCGCGCGCCGGCAGCGCGGCGCGGCCGCCGGAACGACGGCATTTCTGCGCCGCCGCGGCGCACGCGAAGCGAAGCGCGTCCTCGATGGCGGCGCCTTCCGCGAGCGCAAGCGTGTAGGCGCCGTGAAAGACGTCGCCGGCGCCGAGCGTCTCCACGGCGTCGATGCGGAACGCCGGCATGCGCGCGACGCCGCGCGGCGTCGCGTAGAGCACGCCGCGCTCGCCCAGCGTCACCGCCGCGAGCGCGCTGCCGGCCCCGACGAGCGCCGCGAGCCGCGCCGCGGTCGCCGCATCGTCGGCCGCATGCCCCGACCAGCGCGCAAAGCCCGGTTCGGAGAAGACGACGTGGGCGGCGAGCGGCACGAGCATCGCCAGGATCGCGGGGTCGGCGACGTCGGCATCCAGCACGCTCGGAAGGCCGGCGCGGCGCGCAGCATCGAACGCCGCGCGCGACGCGGCGGGCCAGCGCGGATCGCACAGCAGCGCATCGGCGCCGCGAAGCGCCGGCGTCACGTCGGGCGGCGTGGCCTCGAGCGCCGACCCGCGATGATTGACGATCAGCCGCTCGCCGGAGGCCTCGACGACGATGCTCGAGACCGACGTCGACGCGCCCGGTGCGCGGCAAAGGTGCGCGACGTCGACGCCGTAGCGCCGAAGCTCGTCGGCGACGAGCGTGCCGAACAGGTCGTCGCCGATCGATCCCACCTGCCGCGCGGCGCCGCCCAGGCGCACGATCGCGCACGCGGCGTTGGCGGCCATGCCGCCGCCGGACAGCGTGAGGCTTTGCGCCGGCACCTTGGTCGGGCGGGCGGGCAGCGCGTCCACGCGGTAGATGAGGTCGAGCGCCGCGTGGCCGACGCAGACGACGAGCGGCTTGGCCATCCGTTCAGGCTATCATGGGCGCGCTGCGGTTCGACCCGATGCTCGTCGACTTCTTCCTGCACCTCAAGGCATTCAAGCTGCCGGTGTCCACGCGCGAATACCTGACGCTGATCGAGGCGCTCGACCGGCGTGTCGTGTCGCTGTCGCTCGACGACTTCTACACGCTGGCGCGGATATGCCTCGTCAAGGACGAGCAGCACTTCGACCGCTTCGACCTCGCGTTCGGGGCGTACTTCAAGGGGATCGAAGGCGTCTTCGACATCCGCGCCGAGATTCCCGCGGAATGGCTGAAGAAGGAGTTCCTCCGCCACCTCTCCGAGGAGGACCGCAAGCGCGTCGAGGCGATGGGCGGGCTCGACAAGCTGCTCGAGACCTTCAGGCAGCGACTCGAGGAGCAGAACGGCCGCCACCAGGGCGGCAGAAAATGGATCGGCACCGGCGGCACCAGCCCTTTCGGCGCCTACGGCTACAACCCCGAGGGCATCCGCGTCGGCCAGGACGGCGGCGGCGCCCGCAGCGCGGTCAAGGTCTGGGACGCGCGCAACTTCCGCAATCTCGACGGCGACGTCGAGCTCAACACGCGCAACCTCAAGGTCGCGTTGCGCAAGCTGCGGCGCTTCGCGCGCGAGGGTGTGCCGGAAGAGCTCGATCTCGACGGCACGATCGAGGGCACGGCGCGCAACGCCGGCTGGCTCGACCTCAAGATGCAGCCGGAGCGGCGCAACCGCGTGAAGGTGCTCCTGTTCCTCGACGTCGGCGGCTCGATGGACCCCTACGTCCAGGTGTGCGAGGAGCTGTTCTCCGCCGCGCGATCGGAGTTCCGGCACCTCGAATACTTCTACTTCCACAACTGCGTCTACGACCACGTCTGGCGCGACAATGCCCGGCGGAGGAACGAGCGTTTCGCAACGCTCGACCTTGTCAGAACGTACGGGCCGGACTGGCGCGCGATCTTCGTCGGCGACGCGGCGATGAGCCCGTACGAGCTCACGGCGGTCGACGGCAGCGTCGAATATCGCAACATCGAGCCAGGGCTCAAGTGGCTCGGGCGCATCTTCGAGCACTTCCGCAAGGTGATCTGGTGGAATCCCGAACCGGCACGCGGATGGGAATACACACGCTCGACGCAGCTGATCCTGCAGGCGCTCGGCCCGCGCATGTTCCCGCTGACCCTCGACGGCGTCGCGCGGGGCGTCGACGCGCTGCGAAAATAGCGGCGCGCAGGCGGGCCTTCGTCGCGGCCGGAATCGCGCTGCGCCGAGGCGAGTCCCTGGCGCGAGGACCGGTGTGCGCTTTTCCGCGACGCGCGCCCCGGCCCGCAGCGCTATAGTGGCCGCGATGCGGATCGCCCTCCTTTCCGACATCCATGCCAACGCGCAGGCGCTCGACGCCTGCCTCGCGCATGCGCGGGGAGAAGACATTGCGCGCTACGCGTTCCTTGGCGACTTCGTCGGCTACGGCGCCGACGCGCAGGCCGTCGCCGCCGCGGTGGCGGGTGAAGCGGCCAAGGGCGCGGTGGCCGTGAAGGGCAACCACGACGAGGCGATCGAGGGCGGCAGCTTCTACTTCAACGAAATCGCGGCGGTGGCGCTCGACTGGGCGCGCGCAACGCTCGCGCCCGACGCCGCGCGCTTCCTCGCCGCGCTGCCGCTCGTCGTGCGCGAGGGCGCCTGCTGCTTCGTCCACGCGAGCGCCGCCGCGCCGCAGCGCTGGGATTACGTCGACAGCCCGCGCGCCGCCGCGCGCTGCATCGATGCGGCGGCCACCACGTACACGTTCTGCGGCCACGTGCACGACCAGATGCTGTACTTCGCCACGCGGCCGGGTCACGCAACCGCTTTCGTCCCGACGCCGGGGACGGCGATTCCCGTGCGGTCGCACCGGCGCTGGCTGGCGATCGCCGGCTCGGTCGGCCAGCCGCGCGACCGCAATCCTGCCGCCGCGTATGCGGTGTTCGACGCGGACCGGGAGGAGATCACGTTCCATCGCGTTCCCTACGACGCGCACGCGGCTGCGGCGCGCATTCGCGAATGCGGGCTTCCCGAATCGCTCGCCTTCCGCGTCGAGCTCGGGATCTGACGATGGACCAGTCGCCGGGCGTCACCGGGTTCCCGCGCATCCTTCCCGGCACGCTCGTCGACGGATTCACCGTCGGCGCGCGGATGCACGAGGGCGGCAACGGCTACCTGTATCACGTCACGGCGCCGCCGGACGCCGACCCCGGCTTTGCGCTCCTGATGAAGGTGCCGGCGATCGGACCCGGCGAGCCCGCGATCGCGATCGTCGGCTTCGAGGTCGAGCAGATGATCCTGCCGACGCTGCGAGGACACTCGGCGCCGCGCGTGGTCGCGACCGGCGACCTGCTGCGCACCCCGTACATCGTGATGGAGCGCATCGAGGGCGAAAGTCTCGCTGCGTGCGTGGAGCGTGCGCCGCTGCCGCCCGACGAGGTCGCGCGCGTGGGTGCGGCGATCGCCGACGCGCTGGTCGCGATCCACGGACAGGACGTCGTGCATCTGGACGTGAAGCCGGAGAACGTCCTGGTGCGTGCCGATGGCACCGCCGCGCTGCTGGACTTCGGCTTTTCCCATCACGCGCGGCTGCCGGACCTGCTCGCCGAGGAGCAGCGCTTCGCCGCCGGCTCGGCGGCGTACGTGTCGCCCGAGCAGCTTCGGGGGCGCCGCGACGATCCGCGCAGCGACATCTTCGCGCTCGGCGCGGTGCTCTACGAGCTCGCGACGGGCGAGACGCCGTTCGGCACACCGGCGACGATCGCCGGCATGCGCGATCGGCTGTGGCGCGAAGCCGCGCCGCCGCGAGCGCTGCGTCCGGACGTGCCGCCGTGGCTGCAGGAGGTGATCCTGCGCTGCCTCGAGCCGGAAACGGAACGCCGCTATTCCTCGGCGGCGCTCGTCGCATTCGACTTGCGTCACGCCGCCGACGTGCCGCTGTCGGACCGCGCGACGCGGACCGCCGGCGCAGGATTCGCGCGCCAGGCCGGGCGCTGGTGGCGGCAGTGGCGCGCAGCGACCGCGGCGTATGCGCCGCCGGTCGCGCGGCCCGCGGCCCGCGCGCCGGTGATCCTCGCCGCCGTCGACACCGAGCATCCCGACGACCCGCGCCATCCTGCGCTGCAGGCGGCGACGCGACGCCTCGTCGCGCAGCATCCGGATTCGCGCCTCATCTGCCTTTCGGTGATCGGCGCGGCGCCGCTCGGGGAGGGCACCGCCCTCGCGCACACGGCCTCGGGGAAGCACCTCGAGCATGTCGCGCGCCTGTCGCGGTGGGCCGCGCCGATCGGGCAGGCGGCCGCGCGGCGCTCGCTGCACGCGATCGAGTCCGCGGACCCGGCGGGCACGCTGCTCGAGCTCGCGCGCGCCAATCACGTCGACGTGATCGTGCTCGGCGCGCCGTCGCCGGGCGAAGCGCGGCTCGCCTGGTGGCGCTCCGTGGCGTCGCGCGTGACGGCCAGCGCAGCCTGCAGCGTCTACGTGGTCCGCGTGACGGAGCGGGACGACGATTTCTGAGGCGATTCCGACAGGAGGACGACATGCGCTACGAGTTCTACTATTGGGACGGCATCCAGGGGCGGGGCGAGTTCGTGCGCCTCGCCCTCGAGGACGCCGGCGCGCCGTACGTCGACGTCGCGCGCAGGCCCGGCGGGGAGGCGGCGATGCTCGAACTGCTCGACGGGCGGCACGTGGCGCGACCCTCGTTCGCGCCGCCTTTCCTGCGGGCCGGCGCCAGGCTCATCGGCCAGACGGCGAACATCCTCCTCTACCTCGGCCCGCGGCTTCGGCTCGCCCCCGCGAGCGAGGCCGGCCGGCTGTGGACGCACCAGCTCCAGCTGACGCTGGCCGACCTCGTCGCCGAAGCGCACGACACGCACCACCCCATCTCGGGCAGCCTCTATTACGCGCAGCAGCGCCGTGAAGCGAAGCGCAGGGCGAAGCATTTCGTTGCGGAGCGCATCCCCAAGTTCCTCGGCTACTTCGAGCGCATCCTGATGCACGACCGCTGGCTGGCCGGCCGCGCGCTCAGCTACGCCGACCTGTCGCTGTTCCAGGTGGTCGAGGGTCTCGAGTACGCGTTTCCCGCGGCCATGAAGCGCGCCGCGCGCGGCCATCGCCGTGTGCTGGCGCTGCGCGAGCGCGTGCGCGAGCGGCCGCGGCTCGCGGCCTACCTTGTGTCGCCGCGCCGGCTGCCGTTCAACGGGCAGGGGATCTTCCGGCACTACGCCGCGCTCGATGGCTGAGTCCGCATCACTGGCTGGCGGTGATGCCGCCGTCTACGTAGAGCACCTGCCCGGTGACGAAGCCGGACGCCGGCGCGCAAAAGAACAGCGCGGGTCCGGCGACGTCCTTTGGGTCGGCGATGCGCCCCAGCGGAATGCGCTCCTCCAGTTGCTGCCGGAACGCGGCGTTTTCCATCACGTGACGGATGAGCTCGGTGTACACGAACGTCGGCGCGATGCCGTTCACCGTGATGCGCTCGGGTGCCAGCTCCATTGCATGCTGCTTGACGAGCATCACGAGCGCGCCCTTCGTGCTGCAGTACGCCGAATAGCCGCGCTTGCGCAGTCCGAGCTGCGAGCGCACCGACAGCAGATGCAACTGCCGGCCGCCGCGCCTGCCGGCGATTTGCCGCTGCGCCGCCGCCTGTGCGAGGAACATCGCCGCCTTCAGGTTGACGCGATAGACCTCGTCGAACGCGTCCTCGGTGACGTCCAGGAGCGGCTGCTCGCGCTGGATTCCGACGCAGTTGACGAGGATGTCCAGGCGGCCGAAAGCATCCATTGCCGCATCCGCGGCCTTGGCGATGGCGGCAAGCGAATGAACGTCGAGCGCAACCCCCTGCGCATCGTGGCCCGCGGCGCGCAGCGCTCCGGCGAGGGCTTCGGCCTTCGCCGCGCTGCGGCCCGCGATCATCACGCGCGCGCCCGCGAGCGCGAGCGCCCACGCGATCGCCTCGCCGAGGCCACCGTAGCCGCCGGGCAGGAACGCGACCTGACCGGTGAGGTCGTGGAGGCCGGCGAGCTCGCGCGCGAAGTCGATGCGCGGGGTGATCGGGGAGGGCGCTTCGGCAGTCATGGCGGCGCCTACGCGTCCAGCACGCTCTTGCGGCCGAAGAACCCGCGCGCGCGAAAGGTCACCACGGCGATGAACAGCAGGTACATCGACAGCAGCGACCATTCGGACGCATACGCCCCGGTGATGCTGACGACCAGGCCGACGAGCAGGCCGGCGATGACCGCGCCCCATAGCGAGCCGACTCCGCCCAGCACGATGATGAGGAATGCCGGCACGACCGCGTCGACGCCGACGTGCGGGCGCACGCCCCAGATGGGCGCCAGCACCACGCCCGCGAGCGCGGCGAGCGCGACGCCGAGGGCGAACACGTAGCGCCGCAGGCGCGCCAGGTCCACGCCGAGCGCGCGGACCATCTCGCTGTCGTGCGCACCGGCCTTGATCAGCGCGCCGTAGGGCGTCCGCTCGAGGAAGAGCCAGAGCGCGAGCGTCGCGACGATCGCCACGGCGCACGCGAACAGCCGGTATCTGGCGTAGACGATGTCGCCCGCCAGAAAGGCGCCGGTGATCTGGTCCGGCACCGGGACCTGCTTCTCCGTCGAGCCCCACGCCAGCCGGATCAGCTCCTCGATGACCATCGCGGCGCCGAACGTCAGCAGCAGACCGTAGAGCGGGTCGCGGCCATACGTCCGGCGCATCGCGAGCTCGAGCAGCATGCCCGCGAGTCCCACGAGGATGGGCGCCGCGAGGAGCGCCAGCGCGTACCGCCACGCGAGCGGCAACGCCGCCCATGCCTCGCTCGCGCCGGTCGCCCACGGCAACCGGGGCGCGATCAGGGTCAGCGCTACGTACATTCCCAGCGCGAAGAACGAGCCGTGCGCGAGGTTGATCGTCTCCATGACGCCGACGATCAGCATGAAGCCGAGGGCGATCAGTGCAAACAGGAGCCCGAGGGCGACCCCGTTCACGAGGTGCGGAACCAGATGCGCGACAGCGTCCATTGGCGCAGAGTGCGCGGAAGGGGTGGCGGCTTCACGCCGGCGTCCGCCCCCTCCCGCGCGGGACGTCACATTTCGTAGGACGGCGTCGCGTCGTAGGCCTCCAGCTTGCACGCGCCGGCCGCGGCGGGATCCTCCACGTCCTTCGGCGGCAGCTTGGCCAGGATCCTGAAGATGTCGTCCTTGTCGGACGGCGCGTCGTTGTAGGTCGCCATGTACAGCGTCTGCTGCATCTGGTGCGTGGCCGGGTTCATGTGCGCGTCGAAGTCCTGCATGCGGTCGCGCGCCGAGACCTTGAGGCCCTCGAGCTCCTTGATCACCTTGATGTTGTTGGTGGTCCCAGCGCGCTCGACGGCATGCAGGAGCTCGCGCGTTCCCATGTAGCCGTTGTAGTAGACGTTGCCCGGCACCTTGATCTGCACGCCGGGATAGGTCTTCTGGTACGCGGCGACGAACTCCTTGACGCCGGGGAGATCCAGGCGGTAGTACCAGTTGGTGCCGAACACGCCGAAGATGGCGTCGGGACCGAGGCCGTAGACATCGGGCCAGTCCTGCTGGTTGTTGATCCAGGCCGGCGACTTGTCGAGCTTCAGCTGTACGACCTGCTGGCGCAGTGCCTTGATGTCGTCGCCGCCCACTGCCGTGGCGACGACGTGGGGCTTGATCTGCTGGATCTTGATCAGGTAGGGCGAGAAGTCGCGCGTGTTCTGCGGCACCAGCAGCTCCTCGACGATCTGGCCGCCGTTGGCCTCGACGATCCCGCGCATCGCCTTCGCCGTCTCGTGTCCCCAGACGTAATCGTTGGTGAGCATCACCCACTTCTTGCCGTTCACCGCCATCGCGTTCTTGACGATGGCGAGGGCGAAGTTCGTGCCGTTGCCGTCCCAGACGAACTTGACGCGATGGCAGTCCTTGCCCGACTCGGTCGGCGAGCTCGAGTTGGTGTTGAGATAGACGCAGCCGTACTTCTGCGCGACTTGCGATATCGCGTTCGCCACGCCGGAATGCAGCGCGCCGACCAGGAACGCGGCCTCGTTGCGCGTGATCAGGCGTTCCGCGACGCGCGAGCCCGTCGCCGGCGTGGTCTCGGTGTCCATGTGGATCGCCTCGACGGGGCGGCCGAGCACGCCGCCTTTCGCGTTGACTTCCTTGATCGCCATCATCGCGCCAAGGCGCTCCTGCATGCCGCTCGCGCCGTACTGACCGGAAGCGTCCATCGTGAGACCGATCACCAGCGGCTTCTTCTGCGCCGCCTGCGACCAGACGTGGTTGTGCCTCCACGGTCCGAAGAACGGCGCTACGCCGTACGCGCCGCCTGCGGCGAGCGCCAGCGCCGACGCTTTCAACACGCGCCGGCGTCCGTTCGGGACTGCGGGGATCCTGCTGTCGACGGGCTTGTCGCTCATTGCTTCCTCCTTGTCGAACGTTCGCGTGTGGTTCGATTGTCGTCCGCGCGCCTCACGCCGGTGCGTGCGGTGGGTGCCGCCTCAATGCGTAGGGTGCGTCCGGCCGGCGTCGGTGATCCGGTGGCCGACGCTGACGACCAGCGCCTGCGCCAGGCACATCGGCTCCACCAGCGAACGAAACGGCTTGCGGCCGTCGTCGCCGATTTCCAGGCATACGCGCGCGCTGGGCTTCAGCGGCGACAACGGGCCGTCGGTGATCGCGAGCACCGGAACGCCGCGCGCATGGCACGCCGCGGCGATCGCGACCGCCTCGGCCGTGTAGTTGCGGAAGCTCACGACGATCAGCGCGTCCTTGCGTTCGAGCCGACCGGCGTATACCTCGTTCATTCCGCCGACGCCGTTCAGGAGCTGCGCCGACAGCTCGAGCTGGTTGAGCGCGTAGGCCAGGTAGCACGCGACCGGAAACGAACGCCGGTACGCGACCACGTCGATCCTGCGCGCGCCCGCCACGAGGCGCACCGCGGCGTTGAACGCGACCGGCGCGATCGCCGCCGGAAGATGCTCGAGGCCGCTGATCGACTCCATCACGAATCCGCGCAGGATGTCGGCGGGACGGGTGCCGCCGTTCGGCGTGCGCCTCGCGCATGCGCGCGATGCGCTCGCGATACGGGAGCGAAACCTCGACCAGATGCGAGCGAAACAGCTCCTGCATCGCCGAGAAGCCGTCGAATCCAAGGGCATTGGCGAAGCGGACCAGCGTCGAAGGCTGCACACCCGCGTCGCCCGCCAGCGCGGCCACGGTCTTGAGCGCAAGGTCGTGCGGGCGCTCGAGCGCCACCTCGGCAACGCGCTGCAGCTGGCGCGGCAGCGCGCCATAGCGGGCGGTGATCGCATCGCGAAGCTCTTCGTAGCTGCCGGCACGCGGTGCGCCCATCGATGTCTTTCCGTGCGAGGTAGCGTGCCCGACGTGGAATGAATGTTCTTGCGCATCCTTAGCGTAGAACTTATATTCCGCCTTGTAAAGCGCCGCCGGCGAAATCCGCGGACGCGGCGCGAGAGGAGAACCATGCCGGACCGGCCCGCCGCAGCCGGCCTCGTGACGCGACCGATGCTCGTGCTGTTCGCGATACTCGCGAGCACGCCGCTGTGGCTCGCGCACGTCGGCCTGTATCCGTACCTCGCGCTCGAGATCGTGATCTGGATGACGTATGCGCTGGGCTACAACCTGCTGCTCGGCTATGGCGGCCTGCCGTCGTTCGGGCACGGCGCGTTCTTCGGGACCGGCGCGTACGCGTGCGGCCTGCTGCAGAAGGGCGTCGTCGCCAACCTGTGGATCGACGTGGCCGGCGGGGTGCTGGCGGCTGCTGCGCTCGGTGCGCTCGTCGCCGCATTCATTTCGCACCGGCGCGGCATCTACTACGCGCTGCTCACCATCGCGTTCGGCCAGATCGTCTGGTTCGTGGCGATCAAGTGGCATAGCGTGACCGGCGGCGAGGACGGTCTGCTCAACCTGCGCCGTCTGCCGCTCGACCTCGGTTTCGCCAGCGTGTCGCTGCGCTCCAACGTCGCGCAGTTCGCGTTCGCGCTTGCCGCGTTCGCGCTGGTCGTGATCGGCCTGTGGCGGCTGGTCCATTCGCCGTTCGGCCGTGTGCTCCAGGCGATCCGCCAGAACGAGACGCGGGCCGCGTTCGCCGGCTACAACGTGTGGCTCTACAAGTGGATGGCCTTCGTGATCTCGGCCGCGATCGCCGGCCTTGCCGGCGCCCTGTTCGCGATGGCGCAACAGTCGGCGTACCCGAATGTGATGAGCCTGCATCAATCCGGGCTCGTCGTCATGATGGTGCTGGTCGGCGGGGGACTGGTGAGCTTCTGGGGTCCGGTCATCGGCGCGTTGTTCTTCATCCTGGCGCGCGACCTGCTGGGCGCATACACGGAGGCGTGGTTGCTCTGGTACGGGCTGCTCTTCATGGCGATCGTGCTGTGGAAGCCCGAGGGCATCGCGGGCCTGTGGCAGGAATGGCGCGCGCGACGGCGCGGGGCGGCACCCCCCGTCGCGTCGCATCAGGCCGGGTGACGATGCCGCTGTTAGAAGCCCGGGGAATCGCGAAGCGCTTCGGCGACCGCATCGTGCTGCAGGACGTGAGCCTCGCGTTCGAGGCCGGGCGTCTTGCGGGGCTGATCGGTCCCAATGGCGCGGGCAAGACGACGTGCTTCAACGTGCTCACCGGCCGCTACCGGCCGGACCGCGGGCAGGTCCGCTTCGACGGCGAGGACATCACCGGCCTCTCTCCCGCGGCGATCGCCCGCAAGGGCATCTCGCGCTCGTTCCAGCTGATGAACCTGTTCGACGACTACACCGCCGCGGACAACGTGCTGGTCGCACTGCCCGAAGTCCGCACGCAGGGATTCAACGTCGTGCGCGACCTGGCCAGCGATTCGGGTTGCGCCGACCGCGCCGTCGCCGTGCTCGCGCGCGTGGGACTCGCGGGCAGGGAGCGCACGCCGGCGCGCAGGCTGTCGTACGGCGAGCGCCGCGCGCTGGAGATCGGCGTCGCGCTGGCCGCGCAGCCGCGGCTGCTCTTTCTCGACGAGCCGACGGCGGGCCTCGGCGCCGACGGCACCGCGCGCCTGGCCGAGTTGATCGGCGAGTTGAAGCGGCAGGTCACGATCGTCGTCATCGAGCACGACATGCGCTTCCTGTTCGGTCTCGCCGACCGGATCGCGGTGATCCAGTGGGGACAGGTCATCGCGGCGGGAACTGCGGCGGAGCTGTCGGACAACCGCTGGGTGCGCCGGTCGCTCCATGGGGCGGCCGCGTGAATTGGCCGGGCGCTGTGGCGGCTGGAACGGACCGGAGCGGCGCCGTGCTGGCCGAAGAGAGCAGGCCCCCGGCGCCGCTGCTGGCCGTGGACGCGATCGACACCTCGTACGGCGAGACGCAGGTGCTGTTCGGCGTGTCGCTGAAGGTGTATGCCGGCGAAGTGGTCGCGCTGCTCGGACCCAACGGCGCCGGCAAGACGACGACGCTGCGCTCGATCCTCGGGCTGACGCCTGCGCGGCGCGGCGCCATCCGTTTCGACGGCGCGGACATCATGCGCGCGCCCACGCACGAGATCGCGCGCCGCGGACTGTCGTGGGTGCCGGACGATCGCCGGATCTTTCCGACGCTCACGGTGGCCCGCAATCTGGCGATCGCGCGCAAGCGCACGCGGTTTCGTGCCTGGACCGAGAAGGACTGCTTCGCGCTGTTCTCGGCGCTCGAGTACCTGATCGATCGGGAGTGCGAGAACCTCTCGGGCGGCGAGATGCAGATGGTCGCCATCGCACGCGCGTTGATCGGCGCGCCCGGCCTCGTCCTGTTCGACGAGCCGTCGCAGGGCCTCGCGCCGAAAATCGTGCAGGACGTGATGGCTACGATACGGGGCCTTCGCAGCGAGGGCGTCGCATCGCTGGTCGTCGAGCAGAACGTCGACACCGCGCTCGACGTCGCCGATCGCGTTTACGTCATGCGCAACGGCACGATCGTGCACGAGGGACCCGCGGCGGCGCTGCGCGGCGATTCCGCACTGCGCGTCGCCCTGCTCGGGAGCTGACCATGGCCGGCGCGCCGCTGCTGGGAGTGGAGGGACTGGTCAAGCGGTATCGGCGCAGCCGCTTCTCGCGCGAAGTGGCGTTCTCGCTCGCCGCCGACTTTTGCATCGATGCTCCGGCGACCATCGGGGTGCTCGGCCCCAACGGCTCGGGCAAGACGACGTTGTTCGAGCTCGTCACCGGCAGCAACGCGCCGAGCGCGGGCCGCGTGATCGTGGCAGGACAGGACATCCATCGCGTCCGCTACCGGGAGCGGGATCGTCTCGCCGTCCATTATCACCAGTCCTACCAGGTGCGGAAGATCCGGCGCACGCGGCCGGCATTCCTGCTCGAGCGTGCGAAACGCGAATCGCCGCTCGTGCACCTGTTCGACGAGCCGCAGTTCAATACCCAGGACGGCTACATCGGCTTCATGCTGGATTTCTTCCGCACCCTGCGGCGCAACGACCGCGTCGTCTTCCTCTGCCTCCATCCCACCGAGGCGTTTCACCTCGAGATCCTGCGCGAATCCTGCGAACGATTCATCTTCGTCGATCGCGGCGCGCTTTCGCTGCTGCCCGACTACGCCGCGCTGGTTGGCGACGAGCGCGTGCGAAGCTACCTCGGGCGGCTGGCGCCGGCGGTCTGAGGCGGCGCGCAAACGGCAAAACGGCCGCGGGATTCCCCGCGGCCGCGTTGCCCCTCACGGTGTCGTCGGCTGCGAAAGGGGGGTGGAATCCCTTCGCTGCCCACGCGAGAGCCTGCGCTACGAAAGGCGGATCGGCACGTAGATCTGGCGTCCGTCGCGCTCGATCAAAAGCGCGATGCTCTTGCCGGCGGCGTCGACCTGCTTCTTCAGCTCTTCGACCGTCGCGATCTTGGACGTGCCCACGCCGACGATGACGTCGCCGGCCTGGACGCCTGCCCGCGCGGCCGGTCCCGTCGCGTTCTGCACGACCAGGCCCGCGTGGCCGACTTCCTTCTTCTCCTCGGGCGTGAGCGGGCGCACGGCGACGCCGAGCTTGCCCTTGTTGTCGCTGCCCTCGTCCGCGGTCGCCACCTTCTCGTCGTCGAACGAGCCGACGGTCGCCTCGACCGTCATCGGCTTGCCGTCGCGCCAGACCTCGAGCGCGACCTTGCTGCCGGGCGCGGTGTTGCCGATGCGGCTCGTCACGTCGGTCGTGTCGTTCATCGCGACGCCGTCGATCTTGCGGATGACGTCACCGCTCTTGATTCCGGCCTTGTCGGCGGGACTCGCCTTCTCGACGCTGCCGATCAGCGCACCGTTGGTGTCGGGCAGGTTGAAGCTCTGCGCCAGCGCCTGGTTGACCGGCTGGATGCCCACGCCGAGACGGCCATGGCTCACCTTGCCCGTCGTCCTGAGCTGGTCCGCGACCTTCATCGCGACGTCGGCGGGAATCGCGAACGACAGCCCCATGTAGCCGCCGGAGCGGCTGTAGATCTGCGAGTTCACCCCGACGACCTGTCCCGCGGCGTTGAGCAGCGGGCCGCCGGAGTTGCCGGGATTGACGGCGACGTCGGTCTGGATGAAGGGCGTCATCTGGCCGCCGGGCAGCGCGCGATGCACGCCGCTCACGACGCCGGCCGATACGCTGTTCTCGAAGCCGAACGGCGACCCGATCGCGATCACCCATTCGCCCTGCTTGACGTTGGGCGGCGCGGACAGGTCGAGCGCGGGCAGCTTCTTCGCGTCGATCTTGATCAGCGCGATGTCGGTACGCTTGTCGGAGCCGATCACCTTCGCGGTGAACTCGCGCCGATCGGTCAGCTTGACCGTCACCTCGCTTGCGCCGTCGACGACGTGCGCGTTGGTCACGATGTAGCCGTCGGGGCTGACGATGAAGCCCGACCCCAGCCCCTGCGACGGAATGCCGTGCGGCATCTGGGGGAAATTGGGCATCCGGCCTTCCGGCACGCCGAAGCGCTTGAAGAACTCGCGGAACGGGTCCTGCGTGTCGTCGCCTTCGTCGTCGTCCGAACTGGCGCTCGCGGCGCGCAGCTTGCCGGTCACGCTGATGTTTACGACCGACGGCCCGGCCTTCGCCGCGAGCGACGTGAAGTCGGGCAGGTTCGCGGCGGCGGTCGGTGCCACGGCGGGCGCGACGACTGCCGGTGGGGTGGCGGCGGCGTAGGCGTCGGATACCGCCTGGCCGTCGAATTTCATGTAGCCGGTCGCGAGCGCCGCGCCGATGCCGGCGGCCGCGAGCGCGTAGGGGATCTTCTTCAGTTGCATCTTGCGACTCCTCGGTCGGGACGCCCGAGACGTTCGGGCACGTACGAGCGAATATAGGGATCGACCCTTAACGGACGCTTAAAGCGCACCGCCGCCTTGGCGACACGCAACTCGCGGACGATGCGGGGTCAGCCGGCCGCGCGGTCGGGCGCGGGAAATCGCACGGTCACCACGAGTCCCGTGCCGGCCGGCGGGTCGCCCAGCGCGATGGTGGCGCCATGCGCGTCCGCGATGCGCTTCACGATCGACAGGCCCAGGCCGCTGCCGGCGGTCCCGGCGTCGGCGCCGCGAAAGAAGCGGTCGAACACGCGCTCGCGCTCGTCCGCCGGGATTCCCGGCCCGTCGTCGGCGACGACCAGGACCGCGCCGCCGTCGTCGTCGCGGTCGACGGCCACGTCGATGCGGCCGCCCGCCGGCGTGTAGCGCAGCGCGTTGTCGAGCAGGTTGGAGAGCAGGATGGCGAGGCTCGCGGGATCGCCGCGCACGCGCACGTCGGCTTCGCGCGCCAGGCCGAGATCGACGCGCTTCTCCGCGGCCAGCGCGCCGCGCGCCACGATCGCGTCCTTCGCGAGCGCGGTCAGATCGCAGTCGGCAGCGCGCGCGGCAAGGGCTTCCGGCTCGACGCGCGCGAGCGTCAGCAGCTGGTCGACGAGGTGCGCCGCGCGTTGGACGCCGCCCTCGAGGTCGTCGTAGGCGGCGACGCGGGCCGGATCGTCGCCGACGCGGCGCGCGACGTCGAGCTGCAGCTTGAGCGCCGCGAGCGGCGTGCGCAGCTCGTGCGCGGCGTCGGCGGTGAAGCGGCGCTGGGCGGCGAGCGCGGCGTCGAGGCGCGCGAGCAGCGCGTTGAGGCTGGCGGCCAGGGGCTTGAGCTCCTCCGGCAAGCCGCGCTCGGCCAGCGGCGCCAGCGCGTCGGCGCGGCGCCTGCCGAGCGCGCGCGACATCGCGTCGAGCGGCGACAGGCCGCGCCCGACGCCGTACCAGATCATCACGCCGAGCAGCGGGATCAGCACCAGGAACGGCAGCAGCGTGCGCAGCGCGGTGCGCGTGGCGATGGCTTCGCGCTCGTCGATCGCCTGCGCGACCTGCAGCGCATGCGTGCCCTGCACCAGCGTGAACACGCGCCAGTCCCGGTTGTTGACGTGCACGGTTCGCGTATCCCGGGGTCGCGGTGACCGGGAGCTCGCTGCCCGGCCGGGACCAGTAGACGAGCACGCCGTCGCGATCCCAGATCTGCGTCAAGAGCTCAGTGACGCCCTCGTCGACGCCCGCCGGGCGCGGTCCGAGCATCGGCTGGCGTCCGCGCAGCAGGTCGTCGATGCGCGTCGAGTACGCGAGCTGCTTCAATTGCAGATCCTGCAATTCGCCGATCTCGCGGCGCGCGGTGAAATACGTCGCCGCGCTCGCGAGCAGCGCAATCGCCAGCACGCCGGCCATCAGGCCGACGATGAGCGTGCGGCGGATCGACGTCACGGCCCGCCCGGTGCAAGGCCGCGTGCGGCGTCGGCGGCCGGCCCGGTCATTGCACTACCCTTCGCGCGCGGCGCTCCGGGCCGGTTCGCGGCTGCGATCGGCCCGGCGCGTTCATGCCAGCGCGTACCCGACGCCGCGGATCGTGCGGATCGTCTCGGCGCCGAGCTTGCGGCGCAGGTGGTGAACGTGGACCTCGACGGCGTTGCTCTCGACCTCGTCGCCCCACTTGTAGATCCGTTCCTCGAGCTGCGCCTTGGATAGCGCCGCCCCGGGCCGCTCCAGCAGCGCGGCGAGCAGCGCGTATTCGCGCATCGACAGGTCGACCTTGTGACCGCCGCGAACGACGGTGCGGGTCGCGGTGTCGAGGGCGAGGTCGCCGTGGCGCAGAAGGTTGGTCTCGCGCGCGATGTCGCGGCGAAGCAGCGCGCGCATCCGGGCCTGCAGCTCGTCGAGGCTGAATGGCTTGGTCAGGTAGTCGTCGGCGCCGGCGTCGAGGCCGGCGACGCGATCGGCGATGGCGTCGCGCGCGGTCACGATCAGCACGCGGACCTTGTTCCCCGCCCGGCGGATTTCCTTCAGCAAATCAAGGCCGCTCTTGCGCGGGAGGCCGAGGTCCAGAAGCACGAGCGCGTAGATTTCGGCCGCGGTGTCGAGCGCCAGCTTGCCGGCGGCGCCGTCGGTCACCCAGTCGACGGCGTAGCCGTCCTGCTGCAGCGCCTGCGACAGGGTCTTGCCGATCATCGCGTCGTCTTCGATGAGGAGGATGCGCATGGCCGTTTCATTGTGACAAGGGTCGGGAATTCTAGGTCGGCGGGGCTTAAGCAGGCCTTACCGGGGCGCCGGGAGGTGCCGCGGTGCATGCGGTCGAGAGCGCGCCGGGGCGCATCCGGTCGGGAGCGCGCCGGGGCGCATCCGGTCGGGAGCGCGCCGGGGCGCATCCATTTCGGGCGGATGCACGTAACAGCCTTCATCGGCTCGCACGGGTCCGGATTCTCCGGACGCCCTCGGCCGGCCCATCCCCACAGGAGGCCCCATGTCCGCTCGAATTCCCTATCGCCGTTGCATCGCCCCATCGCTGCTGGCCGCCGCGGTCGCGCTGGCGCTCGCCGGCCCCGCCTGCGCGTCGAGTCATCGCGAGGCGCCGTTCATCGCGACGCAGCCGCAGGTCGACGCGACCGACTTCTACATGTTCAGGAGCTACGAGGCGGGCCGCGGCGACTACGTGACGTTCGTCGCCAACTACCTGCCGCTGCAGGACCCCTACGGCGGTCCGAACTACTTCAAGCTCGACCCCAACGCGCTCTACGAGATCCACGTCGCCAACGACGGCGGCGCCGCGGAGAACCTGACGTTCAGCTTCAAGGTGCAGAACACGCTCGACGACAACCAGCTGACGGTCGGCGGCAAGAAGGTGTCGATCCCGCTGGTGCAGAACGGGAGCGCCGACGTGGCGACGCCGAACTCGCCGGCGCTCAACACGCACGAGAAGTACACGCTCGACATCATCCGCGGCAACCGCCGCACCGGCGTCAGGCAGGCCGTGGCCAACGCGACACAGGGCGGCACGACGTTCGACAAGCCGGTCGACTACATCGGCCAGAAGACGATCGGCGACTACGTCGCCTACGCCGGCAAGCACGTCTTCGACATCGCCATCCCGGGCTGCGCCGGCAACGGCCGCGTGTTCGTGGGCCAGCGGAAGGACCCGTTCGTCGTCAACCTGGGCGAGACCTTCGACCTCGTGAACATCAAGTACCCGGCGGCCGAGCTCAATCCGCTGGCCGAGTTCGCGACCGTCGACTCGCTGGGCGACAAGAACGTCACGTCGTTCGTACTCGAAGTGCCGATCGCGTGCGTCACCAACGGCGGCAACCCGATCATCGGCGGCTGGACGACGGCAAGCGTGCCGGCGAACCGCACGGTGTCGGGGACGCCGGGATCGGGCCTCGACCCAACGCTGCAGGCGGGGAGCTACGTGCAGGTGTCGCGGCTCGGCATGCCGCTGGTCAACGAGGTCGTGATCGGCCTCAAGGACAAGAACAGGTTCAACGCCAGCGAGCCCAGGGACGATGCCCAGTTCGCCGACTACGTCACCAACCCGACGCTGCCCGCGCTGCTCGAACTGCTGTTCGGCGCCGCGGGGGTGAAGGCGCCGACGAACTTTCCGCGCACGGATCTCGTGGCGGCGTTCCTCACCGGCGTCGCCGGCCTGAACCAGCCTGCCGACGTCGTCGCGTCGGAGATGGTGCGTCTCAACACGGGCATTGCGCCCACGCCGGGACCGGCGCAGAGCCGCCTCGGCGTGCTGGGGGGCGACAACGCGGGCTTTCCCAACGGGCGGCGGCCGGGCGACGACGTCGTCGACATCGAGCTGCGGGTCGCGATGGGCGTGCTCTGCACGCTGAATCTCGGCGGGTGCAAGCCGGCGGACGCGCCCGCAGGCGCGCTCAAGTACACCGACGGGGCCTTCCTGAGCTCCGCGTTCTTCGCCAACGACTTCCCGTACCTGCGCGCCCCGCTGCGCGGCGCGCCGAACGACGACAACGCGATCAAGGCGAAAAAGGCGGCCGCTGCCGCGCGCTGATCCTCGCCGCAGCAACCGCGGCGCCGCCGGCACGCATCAGCGCCGGCGGCGCCGCTCGAGGAAAAATCGCAGCATCTCCCGGCTGGCGTCCGGACCCGCGGGGTCCGTGAACGATCCGAGCGCATCGCCGCCGCTCCACGCATGCCCTGCGCCGTGCACCACCCAATGCTCGGCAACGACGTTCGCCTGCCGGTCCGTGTGCACCGTGCACGTATAGGCGCGTCCGCCCGCCGTGCCTTGGCGAGTCGTGGCGGACGGGGCGGTCGCGGCGAACCCGGTCGGCGCGGCCGGCGTCGCCGCGACGCTGTCGGCGACGATGCGCTCGCCATTGCCGGGGTTCACCGTGGCATCGCGGTCGCCATGGAAGACGATCGTCGGAACGGCGGACGTCGCGTCGTGCCGCGGGGCCATGGACGGCGCCTTGCCCGTGCCGCGGCCGCGCATCGCCGCGAACGCCGACGGCGTATCGTGTGCCGCGCGATAGGGGATACCCGAGTGGACGCCGACGGCGGCGAAGACATCGGGATAGGTCTGCCCGAGCGCGACGGCCATCGCTCCGCCTGCGGACATGCCGGCGGCGTAGATCCGTTCTCGATCGAGTCCGTACGTTGCCGCGAGCTCATTCACCAGACCGGCGATGATGGCCGGCTCGCCGCCGTCGCGTCCCTGATGGGCGGGCTGGAACCAGTTCCAGCAGCGCGACGCGTTTGCCTCCTGCGCCTGCGCGGGATACAGGACGAAGCAACCCTGCGCCTCGGCCATGACATTCATCCGGGTGCCGCGCGCGAAGTCGTCCGGTCCCTGCGTGCATCCGTGCAGCATCACGACCAGAGGCAGCGATCGTCCGCGGTGGGCCGCCGGAACGAAAAGCTTGTAGCGTCGCGATCCGGCGGTGCACGCGAAGACGCCGTCAACGAAGCCGGCGTCGGCGCGCAGGTTGTCGGCGAGCCCGTCGTGCGGATCCGCGCTGCGGGCGATGCCCGCTGCATCATGGCGCGGCGCCGGCGCGGCGACGGGCGGTTCCGGCACCGTCGAATCGACGTCGATCACGACGAACTCGGCATCGATGGGCGGTGCGTCGTTCGCGCGATCGGCCGGCGCCGCGCCCGGGGCGCCGCCGAGGCGGCGCTGGATTTCCTCGGTGGCGGCGACGAGGTCGCCCGCCCGCATGAGCTTCATGGCGTTGCGGAGCGTGACATGCAGAGCTTCGTTCAATGGAATCCTGGTGGTTAGCGGTGGATGCGGTCCGCGAGGGCGGCTTTGATGGCGGCGCTGGCCTCGAACGCGCCGAGGACCGAAACCGAGGCGATCGTCGCCAGCGCCAGGGCGACGGGAACGTCGCTTGCGATGCGGGCCAGTCCGAGCACCCGCAGCTCGATGCGCTTGCCGGATTTGCGCAGCGCCTCGAGTTCCGCGCGCGTCACGTCGACCAGCCCCAGCTGCATGGCGCGACGTTCCACGCTCGCCTTCACGGCCGCGGCGTGCGTCGACAGGCCATTGCGGATGGCCGTGCGAATGAAATCCGAGCGGTTGGAATAGAAGCCTTCCTGCACCAGGAGATCGATCTGGCCGAGGTCGACCAGACCGAGATTGATGGTGAGCTTCTCGGTATCGGCGGCGCGGGTCGTCGCGGGCAGGGGCATGGGTACGGATGGGGCGGGCGGGATGCCAGGTGGAATCTTAGTACCATCCAAGTGGATGGTAAAGAGCGGCGACATCCGGTATCGACAAACCCGGCGTCGGACCTCTGCGACGCCCCGTCGGCGGAACGACCGCGCCTCCTACAAGAACGTAGGACGGCGCGCGCTAGCCGCACTGCCGGCGGGTGCGAATACTCGCGATTCAGCGTCACGCGCGCCCGCATCGCGCCGCGCCCACCCGGCAAGGAAGGAATTCTCCATGGCAACTCGCAAGGCAGTTCGCGGGCCCGGCGGCGACCCCAAGGCGACGGACCTCGCGCGGGACACCGTCCGCGCCGACGACGCGCTGATGACGACCAATCAGGGCCTCAAGATCAACGACGACCAGAATTCGCTGAAGGTCGGCGAGCGGGGCCCGTCGCTGCTGGAGGACTTCCACCTTCGCGAGAAGATCACGCACTTCGATCACGAGCGCATTCCGGAGCGCGTCGTTCACGCGCGCGGCGCGGCGGCGCATGGCGTTTTCCGCGTCTACGAGCCGCTCTCGGCACTGACGAGCGCCGAATTCCTGCAGGATCCCGCCGTCGAGACGCCGGTGTTCGTCCGCTTCTCCACGGTGGCGGGCTCGCGCGGATCGACCGACCTCGCGCGCGACGTTCGCGGCTTCGCCGTCAAGTTCTACACGGAGGAAGGCAACTTCGACCTCGTCGGCAACAACATCCCGGTGTTCTTCATCCAGGACGCCATCAAGTTTCCCGACCTCATCCACGCGGTGAAGCCCGAGCCGCACAACGAGATCCCGCAGGCGGCGTCGGCGCACGACACGTTCTGGGACTTCGTGTCGCTGATGCCAGAGTCGATGCACATGATCATGTGGGTGATGTCCGACCGCGCGATTCCGCGGAGCTTGCGGATGATGGAAGGCTTCGGCGTCCACACGTTCCGGCTGATCGAACGCGAAGGGGCGGGCGCGGTTCGTCAAGTTCCACTGGAAGCCGCTGCTGGGCGTGCATTCCGTCCTGTGGGACGAGGCGACGAAGATCTCGGGCAAGGATCCGGACTTCCACCGCCGCGACCTCTGCGACGCGATCGAGGCCGGCGCGTTCCCCGAGTGGGAGTTCGGCGTGCAGGTGGTCGAGGAAAAGGACGAGCACAAGTTCGACTTCGACCTGCTCGATCCGACCAAGCTCATCCCGGAAGAGCTCGTGCCCGTGCAGCGGATCGGCCGCATGGCGCTCAATCGCAATCCGGCGAACTTCTTCGCCGAGACCGAGCAGGTGGCGTTCCATCCGGGGCACGTCGTCCCCGGGATCGACTTCTCCAACGATCCGCTGCTGCAGGGGCGGCTCTTCTCCTATCTCGACACCCAGCTCACGCGGCTCGGCGGTCCCAACTTCCACGAGATTCCGATCAATCGTCCCGTCGCGCCGGTGCACAACAACCAGCGCGACGGCCACATGCGCCAGACGATCAACCCGGGGCAGGCGAGCTACGGCCCCAACACGACGGGTGGCGGCTGTCCGATGCAGGCGGGTCGCGCGATGGGCGGCTTCGTCACGTACACGGAACGTGTCGACGGCGCCAAGGTGAGGGCCCGCAGCGCGAGCTTCTTCGACCACTTCAGCCAGGCCGCGCTGTTCTTCCGCAGCCAGGCGCCGCACGAACAGTCGCACATCGTCGACGCGTTGCGCTTCGAGCTCGGCAAGGTGCAGGCGCTGCCCATCCGGCAGCGGATGGTCGGCATGCTGGCGCAGGTGGACGCCGGTCTCGCGGACAAGGTGGCGCAGGGACTGGGCCTGGCGGTCGTGCCCCCGCAGCGGCCGCTCAATCACAGCATTCCGGCAGACGGCAAGCCCGCCGATTTTGAATCGCGACCGGCGGGCAAGCCCATTCCGCCGTCGCCGGCGCTCAGCATGGCGCGGCCGGCGCCCTCGATCGCGACGCGCAAGGTCGCGGTGCTCACCGCCGCGGGCGGCGACAAGGCCGCGATCGACGCGCTCGGCAAGGCGCTCGCCGCGGAAGGCGCCATGATGACCGTGATCGGCCCGCGTCTCGGCACGCTGGCGATGACGGCCGGCGAAATTCAGGCGGAGCAGAGCCTGCTGACGGCGAGCTCCGTGCTGTTCGATGCGCTCTACCTGCCGGGCGGCAAGGACGCCGTCGACGCATTGCTGGCGGCGCCGGATGCCGTGCGCTTCGTGCGCGAGGCGTATCGCCATTGCAAGCCGATCGCCGCCAGCGGCGATGGCGAGCGAATGCTGGCGCGCGCGCTCGAGCAGCCGCCGGGCACGCCGGCCGGCGCGGGTGTCGTCACCGGCGCGGACGGCGCGGTCAGGAATGTCGTGACGGCATTCGTGAAGGCGATGGCGCAGCACCGGTTCTTCGAGCGCGAGCGCGCGTTCGCGCCGCCGCCCGAGGCCGATGCCGTGCCGAAGAGCCGGGCGCCCGCAGGCACCCGGCGCGCGTCGCGCGGCCGCTGACGTGCGCCGCAGGTTCGCTGGCGATGCGCTGGATTGGCGGCAAAGCGACGAAGTCGCGCATCGAGACCATCGTGCTGACGGCGCTCGTCGCGCTCGCGTGACACCGACGTCGTGCCGGCGAATCCGCCGGCCCGCGGGCGCTTCACCGGGGCCCGCGCAACCTTCACGCATCCGGGAGTGACCATGATCAAGAAGGCGTGGGCAGTTTGGAAGGGCAGCATCAAGGAAGGCGGCGGGACGATTTCCACCGAGACCGGCGTCCTCAGCCAGGCCCCGTATGGCTTCAAGGCGCGCTTCGAGGGCGGCAAGGGGACCAACCCCGAGGAGCTCATCGGCGCTGCGCATGCGGGATGCTTCTCGATGGCGCTGTCGCTGATGCTCGGCGAGGCGGGTCTCACGCCGGAGCGCATCGAGACGCACGCCAGCGTGACGCTGGACAAGGCGGGCGACGGCTTTGCGATCACGGCCAGCCACCTCACCGTCACCGCCCGCGTCCCGGGGGCGGACGAGGCGGGGTTCCTGGCGATCGCCGAGAAGGCGAAGACGGGCTGTCCGGTGTCCAAGCTGCTGAATGCGCGTATCACGATGGACGCGACGCTGGATCCCGCCGGCGCGATGTAGCGGCGCAGGTTCCCTCCGCGTCACAAGGCGGCCCCGCGAAATCGATCGTCGGGGCCGCATCCGATCGGGTGTCGGTGACGTATACGACGTCGTGACGCTCGATTCCGCACCGCGATTCCTCGTGCTCGGCATGGCCGCCCTGCTGGCGCTCGGCGCGGGCGGCGCGGCGGCGACGCCGTACCTTCCCGACGACGACGCGGTGGTGCTCGAGCGCCTGCCCGAAAAGGGCGATCCCGCGCTGCGGGAACTCAAGCGGATGCGGGCGGCGCTGGCCCGGACGCCGGGGGACGTCGATGCTGCCGCCAGCGTGGCCCGGCGGGCGATCGAGGCGTCCCGCGCCGGCGGTGACCCGCGCTTTCTCGGGCAGGCGCAGGCGGCGCTCGGCCCGTGGTGGCGCGCGGCCGATCCGCCGGACGTCGTCGCGCTGCTGCGCGCGACGATTCGCCAGAGCCAGCATGATTTCGACGGCGCGCTCGCCGACCTCGACCGGCTGCTGGCGAAGAACCCGCGCGCCGCACAGGCACGGCTGACGCGCGCCACCGTTCGCACCGTCGTCGGGCGCTACGCCGACGCGCTTGCCGATTGCCGTGCCCTCGATGGCGTCGTAGCGCCGCTGGTCGTGGCCGGCTGCGCGGCGCCTGCGGCCAGCCTGACGGGCGATGCCGAGGGTGCGTATGCGACGCTGCTTCGCGCACTCGCGCAGCCGGGTACCGACGCCGCGGTCGTGGAATGGGCACTGACGCTCGCGGGGGAGATCGCGCAGCGCCGCGGCGACGCCGTCGCGGCGGAGCGGCACTACCGCGCGGCGCTCGCGCTCGACCCGGCCGATGCATACCTGAAAGGCGCCCACGCCGACTTCCTGCTGGACGCCGGCCGTCCGCGCGACGTGCTACCGCTCCTGGCGGGCGAGGAGAGGAACGATGCGCTGCTGCTTCGCCTCGTGCTCGCGCTCAAACAACTGCCCGACCGGCGCAGCGACTTCGTCGCGCGCCGCGCGGAGATGGCCGATCGCTTCGACGCCGCGCGCCGCCGCGGCGACAGCCTGCACCGGCGCGAAGAGGCCCGCTTCCGCCTGGCGATCGAGAATGATGCCGGCGGAGCACTCGTGCTCGCACGCGAGAACTGGGCCGTCCAGCGCGAGCCGGCGGACCTGCGCATCCTCGCCGACGCCGCGAAGGCGACCAGCGACGCGGCGGCGCTGCGCCAAGTCGGTGACTGGATGGCCAAGCACCGCCTCGAGGATCGGTCCGCGGCGCTCCGCACGGGAGCCCTCCCGTGACACGCATCCTCGCCCTGCTCGCCGCCGTGCTGCTGGCGGCACCCGCGGCCGCGCACAAGCCGAGCGACGCCTACCTGACGCTCGAGCGCGACGGCGCCGCGCTGCGCGGCCAATGGGACATCGCGCTGCGTGACCTCGACAACGCGATCGGTCTCGACGGCGACGGCAACGGCGACATCACGTGGGGCGAGCTCAAGGCGCACCGCGCGGCGATCGACGCGTACGCCTTCGGGCGCCTGCGCGTGGCGTCCGGCGGCGCGGCGTGTGCGTTGCAGGCCGGCGACCACCTCGTCGACACGCACACCGACGGCGCGTATGCGGTGCTGAAGTTCGCGGGATCCTGTAGGCAGCCGGGGCCGACGCTGACCATCGACTATCGGCTCTTCGCCGACATCGATCCGCAGCATCGCGGCCTGCTCAACTACGTCGAGGCGGGACAGAGCCGCAGCGTCGTATTCAGCGTCGATGCGCCCGAGCGGGTGCTCGGCGGCGACCGCGCCGGTCCGCTGGCGCAGTTCGCCACCTACGTCCACGAAGGCGTGTGGCACATCTGGCTCGGCTTCGATCACATCCTCTTCCTGCTGTCGCTGCTGCTGCCGGCGGTGCTGGTGCGCCGCGACGGCCGCTGGCAGGCCGGCAGCTCGTTTCGCAGCGCCTTCGTCGAGGTGGCGAAGGTGGTGACGGCGTTCACGCTCGCGCATTCGATCACGTTGTCGCTCGCAGCGCTCGGCGTCGTGTCGCTGCCGTCGCGGTGGGTCGAATCCGCCATCGCGCTGTCGGTGGTGCTGGCGGCGCTCAACAACATCTATCCGGTGGTCTCGCACGGGCGCTGGCTGGCGGCTTTCGCGTTCGGCTTGCTGCACGGCTTCGGCTTCGCCGGTGCCCTGCACGACCTCGGGCTGCCCACGGGCTCGCTCGCACTTTCGCTTGCAGGCTTCAACGTCGGCGTCGAGCTCGGGCAGCTCGCCATTGTCGCCGCGTTTCTGCCGGTCGCATTCGCGTTGCGCCGGACCTGGAGCTACCGGCGCCTCGTGCTGGCGGGCGGATCGGCCGCGATCGCGTCGGTGGCCACCGTGTGGTTCGCCGAGCGTGCGCTCGACATGCCGTTGTTCGCCGCGCTGGCCGCGGTGCCCTGACCCGCGTTCGATCGGGGCGCTGCGTCGCGGCGATCGATTCACTCGCAGTCCGATCGGGGTCACGCCGTTTCGCGGCAACGCGCGAACGGATTCGCAACGGCGCGATGTTCGCCGGGCGTTTTCCTCCAGGCGCCGAGGTCGAGGCGACTTCCTACTGCATGAACCACCCGTGACTGACCACCAGCGACTGGCCGGTGAGGGCGTTGCTGGGAAATGCCGCGAAAAGCAGCGCGACCTCGGCGACGTCCTCGACCGTCGTGAACTCGCCGTCGACGGTCTCCTTGAGCATCACCTTCCGGATCACGTCGTCCTCGGAGAGGGCGAGCGCCTTCGCCTGCTCCGGAATCTGCTTGTCGACCAGCGGCGTGCGCACGAAGCCAGGGCATATCACGTTGGCGCGCACGCCGTGCGCCGCGCCCTCCTTGGCCATGACCTTGGCGAGGCCGATCAGCCCGTGCTTGGCGGTCACGTACGGCGCCTTCAGCACCGACGCCTCCTTGGAATGCACCGAGCCCATGTAGATGAGGCTTCCCCGACCCTGCCGGTACATGTACGGCAGGCAGGCGCGCGTGGTGAGGAACGCGCCGTCGACGTGGATCGCCATCATCTTCTTCCACTCGGCATAGCTGAAATCCTCCAGCGGGTGCACGATCTGGATGCCGGCGTTGCTGACGAGGATGTCGACGCCGCCGTAGGCCTTCACCACGGCGCCCACGCCCGCGTCGACCGCAGCCTCGTCGGTGACGTCCATGGCGACGGCCATCGCCGTGCCGCCGGCCGGCCCTGATGGCGGCGGCCGCGGCATCGGCGGCCTCGAGATCGAGATCGGCGATGGCGATCTTCGCGCCCTCGCGGGCGTAGCGCTCGGCGATCGCGCGCCCGATGCCGCTCGCCGCGCCGGTGACGATCGCGATCCTGTCCTCGAGCTTCATGTGCGTTCCTTCGATCGGGTGAGAGGGCGCCGGGCGGCTCCGCGCGCCCTTGGCGTGAACGGCCGCGCGAAAGCGCGCCCGCATGCATCGTCGCTGTTCATGGTCGTCGGTCGCGCCGTGGCGGCAGCAGGTCGTAGGTGCGCAGGCCGCGCGCGGCGCTGCAGGCCCTGCGCCAGCGCGGGTCGGCCATCGTCCTGCGCATGTCGGCCAACCCCGCGGCCCACAGCGCGCGCACGGTCGAGCGCGAGAACTCGTAATCCTTCGACTGCGACGAGTACGCGGTACGCCGGTTGATGAGATGGACGATCGAGATGCGGCGGCCGCGCGCCCGCTGTGCGAGCACTGTCACATCGGGATCCTTCCGCAGTCGCGGCGGCAGCTTCGCGATGATGTTGGTCAACGCGTTGCGCAGCGCTTCCTCCTCCTCGGCCCGGCTCGTGTTGAAGCGCGTCTTGCTCGAATACTGGATGTCCTTGGCGCGCTCGAGCACCTGGTCGAGGTTGCGCGGCATGGGGCCGCGCGCGCTGAACAGGTCCACCTGCACGACGAGCGCGTCGAGCTGCCTGCTGTCGTCGAGCACGTACCACAGCGGCGAGTTGGACACGAGCCCGCCGTCCCAGTAGCGGCCGTCCTTGATGCGGATCGGCGGCAGGCCCGGCGGGAGCGCGCCGCTGGCCATCACGTGCTCGGGACCGAAGAGGAGGTCGGGATCGCCGTTGTCGAAGTACAGCGAATTGCCGCTGCGCAGCTCGACCGCCCCGACCGCCAGGCGGACCTCGCGCCGGTTGAGGAGATCGAAGTCGACGAGCTCTCGCAGCGTGTCCCGCAGCGGCGCGCTGTCGTAGACGGAGAGCGCCCCCGGCGATCCCGACGGAGTGAACAGCGGCGACGGGAAGCGCGGCACGAAGAAGCCGGGCACCCCGAACACGGCGCTGGCGCTCGCGCTCCAGCGGTTGAACTCGAGGCGCAAAAGGTCGAACGGCGCCGGCGCGTCGAGCGCGAAGCCCGACGACACGCGCTCCCAGAATGCCTGCAGCTTCGCCACGCGCCGCTCGGGACGGTTGCCGGCGATGATCGCGCCGTTGATGGCGCCGATCGACACGCCGGTGACCCAGTCGGGCTCGATGCCCGCCTCGCGCATGCCCTCGTAGACGCCGGCCTGGTACGCGCCGAGCGCGCCGCCGCCCTGCAGGACCAGCACCGTCGATGCATGCTGCGGCCGCGCGGGCCGGGTGGCGCGGTTTCGGCGGGCGACAGCCAGCGGGCGTGCAGGGGGCGGCATGGTCGGTCGTTCGCTCGGGTTGCCGCGCGTCACCCGGCGCCCAGCCGCGCGAGGCGCTCACCCGCGGCCGCGATCGTCTCGTCGCGCTTCGCGAAGCAGAAGCGGATGACGCGATGGTCGGTGGCGTCCTGGTAGAACGCCGACAGCGGGATCGTGGCGACGCCGATCTCGCGCACGAGCCTCTGCGCGAATGCGGCCGCGGGCTCGTCGCTGATCCGTTCGTACGTGGCGAGCTGGAAATAGCTGCCGGCGCAGGGCAGCAGCGTCAGGGGCGTCGGATCGAGCGCTGCGCGCAGCAGCGCGCGCTTGCGGGCGAAGAAGGCGGGCAGCGCCTCGTAGCGCGACGGGTCGGCGAGAAAGGCGGCGAGGCCGTGCTGGATCGCGCTGTTGACCGTGAACACGGTGAACTGGTGAATCCGCCGGATTTCCTCGGTGATTGCCGCCGGCGCGAGCGCGTAGCCCACTTTCCAGCCGGTGGCGTGGAACGTCTTGCCGAACGAGCCGATGACGACGCTGCGCAGCGCCAGCTCGGCATGTCCCGCGAGGCTGCAGTGCGGCTGGCCGTCGAACACCATGTGCTCGTAGACCTCGTCGCTGACCACGACGATCGGCGTGTCGCGCACGCTGGTCGCAAGGGCCTCGCGGTCGGCCGCGGTGAGTACGCTGGTGCCCGGATTGTTCGGCGTATTGAGCAGGATCAGGCGCGTCCTCGACGTGAGCGCGCGCCGCAGAGCATCGAAGTCGATGCGGTAATCGGGCAGTGCCAGCGGCAGCGGCACGGGCGTCGCGCCCGCCATGCGGATCGCCGGGATGTAGCTGTCGTAGGCCGGCTCGAACAGGATGACTTCGTCACCGGGAAAGGCGAGCGCCTCGATCGACGTGTAGATCGCCTGCGTCGCCCCGGTGGTGACGGTGATCTCGTGCTCCGGGTCGTAGCGTCGCCCGTACAGCCGCAGGACCTTCGCCGCGATCGCCTCCCGCAGCGCGGGCACGCCGGCCGACAGCGGATACTGGTTGTGCCCGGCGCGCATCGCCGCGGCCACCCGATCGATCAGCGCGGGATCGATCGGGTAGTCGGGAAACCCCTGTCCCAGGTTGACGGCGCCGTGCTCCGCGGCGAGCGCCGACATGACGCTGAACACGGACGTGCCCGTCGCGGGCAGCTTCGAGCGCAAGGCGATGCGCAACGGCGCCGGCGGACCGGCCCTACATGCCCCGGTGGACGAACGTCGGGGCCAGCACGGCCTCGGCGTGGCCCTGCGGCACGGGCTCCTTGACGGTGATCCGCCACAGCGTGCGCGCGTACTGCGGATCGACCAGCGTGGCCGAGTGCAGCAGCGAGGCGTTGTCCCAGATGACGAGGTCGCCGACGCCGTACGTGAACGCGAGCTGGTACTTGGGCTGCGTCGCGTGCGCGGCGAGCTCGTCGAGCAGCGCCACTGCCTCGTCGTCGGGCATGCCGACGATGCCGTAGGAGCTGCCCGAGACCGCGTACAGCGCCTTCTCGCCGGTGACCGGGTGGCGTCGCACGACCGGATGCGTGATCAGCGGCATCCTGGCCTTCTGGTCGTCCGAGAGCGTCGACGCGGCGGTGCGGGCCTCGCCTTCGGCGACCTTGCGGTTGCCGTAATGATGGACGGCCACCAGCGGATCGATCGCACGCTTCGTCGCGGCCGGGAGGTCGTCGTACGCCGCGTACTGATTGGCGAAGAGCGTATCGCCGCCGACCTCCGGCACCTCGATCGAATACAGCATCGTGGCACGCGCCGGCACGGCGAGATACGAGTAGTCCGTGTGGAAGTAGGTTCCCGCGTCCGCGAGGCCCTGCGGCTCGCCGTCGATCTCGACGTTCGACAGGATCAGGATGTTCGGATCGTCCGGATGGTGGAACTGGTCGATGACGTGCGGCTCCGGCGGCCCGAAACGGCGCGCGAACGTGACGAACTGAAGGGGCGTCAGGATCTGGTGGCGGAACGTCAGCACCTGGCCATCGAAGAACGCATCCTCGATCTCGGCGAACGCCTCGTCCGACAATGGCTCCGAAAGATCCACGCCCGCGGCTTCGAGCCCGAAGCCCGGCGAAAGCGGCTTCAAGTGCAGCATCGGAGTGTCCTCCCCATCCGCAGCATAGGCACCGCGCCCGCGGCGACCGGCGCGCCGCGCTATTTGACGTACGCCGGCATCAGGGTGCGGGGCAGCCACAGTATCACATCCGGAAAGAAGATGACGAACAGCAGCACCGCCAGCATGGGCAGGAAGAGGATCAGCGTGTCGACCACCGCCTCCTTGATCTTGATGCCGCCGATCGAGCACGCGATCATCAGGCACAGCCCGTAGGGCGGCGTCACCAGACCGTAGGCGATCGAGATCACGCCGACCATCGCGAAATGGATCGGATGCATGCCGACCTTGGCCGCGAGCGGCGCCAGGATCGTGCCGACGATGATGATGGCGGGAATGGCGTCGATGAAGCAGCCGATGACCAGGAACGCGGCGGCGGTGATGAAGGCGACGCTGGTGACCCCGCCCCCCCAGCCTGCGACCGCGTTCACCACCAGCGCCGGGATGTGGAAGTAGGCGAGCAGCCAGCCGAACGCCGACGCCGTCCCGATGCAGAACAGCGCGATCGCGGCGAACCGCGCCGAGTCGTACAGCGTGTGGCGCAGCGTCGCGAAGGAAAGATTGCGGTAGACGACAACGCCCAGGAGCATCGCGTAGAGGACGGCGACCACCGAAGCCTCCGTCGGCGTGAAAATGCCGCCGACGATGCCGCCCACGATGATCGCGGGCGTCAGGATCGGCAGGATCGCCTGCCCGGATACGCGCAGGAGCTCGCCGCCGCCAGGGCGCGGAAAGACGGGGTAGTTGCGCTTCTTGGCGTACAGGTACACGGTCGCCATCAGCGAGGCGCCCATCAGGACGCCCGGCAGCACGCCGGCGAGGAACAGGCCGCCGATCGACACCGAGATGACGCCGCCCCACACGACCATCAGGATCGACGGCGGGATGATCACGCCCATGACGGCGGCGCAGGCGACCAGCGCGACGGTGAAGCGCGTGTCGTAGCCCTGCTTCTTCATCGCGGGAATCAGGACGCCGCCGACGCCCGCCGCCTCCGCTGTCGACGAACCGGAGATGCCGGCGAACAGCATCGAGACGAGGACGCTCACGTGGCCGAGCCCGCCCGGCAGGTGGCCCACCAGCGCGCGCGAGAGCCTGATCAGCTTCTCCGTGATGCCCGCCGAGTTCATCAGGTTGGCGGCGAGCATGAAGAACGGGATGGCGAGGAGCAAAAACGAGTTGTACGCCTTCAGCATCTCGCCCAGCAGAAGCTGCGGCGTCAGCCGGTCCTCGAAGAAGAACACCGGGATGCAGGCGAGGCCGAGCGCGAACGCGACGGGGACGCGCAGCAGCAGGAAGAAGGCGAAGACGCCGAACAGCAGCAGCGCGACCTCAAGCGGCCCCATCGCGTCCCTCCCGGTAGAGCCGGTAGTCCTCCGCGAACTTCTCCGCCAGGAAAAGGATCCAGACGACCCCGGCGAGCGGCCACGCGATGTGCATCGTCAGCATGTTGATGCCGGTCATCTCCGAGTTCTGGATGTAGCCGAACTCCGCGAAACCGACGCCGAACCACACGAAAATGAGCGCGACGACGAGGATCGACAGGTGGACGAACGTCCGCGCCAGCGCCTTGCCGCGGGCGGTGCGCGGCGTGGGCAGGACGTCGACGTCGAAGTGCGTGCCGTCGCGCACAGAGATCGTCGCGCCGAGCATGATCATCCAGATCAGGCAGAAGCGCGCGACTTCCTCGGTCCAGATGTAGCGCGGGATGAAGTCGACGAAGCGCGACGCGATCTGGATCGTCACCGGAACGATCATCACCGCGATCAGGAGCGTCAGCAGCGAGCGTATCGCGCGATAGATCCAGTCGTTCAGCGTGCGCATGCGGCTTGTCGGGCGAAGGCGGGCAAAGCAAGGCCGGCGGCGCGGAACCGCGGCGTTCCGCGCGCGCCGGCCGGGCGCATCAGTGGATCGCGTTGACCTTGTCGAGGATCGCCGTGGCGTCGATCTCCTTGGCGTAAGCCTGCTTGACGGGCTCCGCGAGCTCGAGCAGCTTGTCGCGCTCGGTGAACTTCCAGGTCTTGAGCTTGCCTTCCTTCTCGAGCCGGGCGAGGAGCGCGGCGTCTTCCGAGGACTCGATCTCGCGGCCGAGCTTGCCGGCTTCCTTGCCGGCCTTCACGATCGCGTCCTGCAGGTCCTTCGGCAGCTTGCGGAACGACTTGCCTGAGAAGCAGATCGGCCGCACGGTGATCGCGTGCTGCGTGAGCGAGATGTTCGGGCCCACCTCGTAGAATTTCATCGCGTTCAGTCCCGCCGCCTCGTTCTCGGCGCCCTGGATCACGCCGGTCTGGATCGCGTTGTAGACCTCGTTGTAGGCGATGACCGACGGCTTGGCGCCGATCGCCTGGAACATCTGCGTCTGGATCGGTGCGCCCATGACGCGCATCGAGAACCCGCGCAGCTCGGCCATGTTGCGGATCGGCTTGTTGGCGATGATGTTGCGCGTACCGCCGCCGGCGTAGCCGACGATGATGACGTCGGCCTTCTTCGAGACGTCCTCGACGATCGGCGTGAACGCGTCCGAGTCGAGCACCTTGTTCCAGTGATCGAGGTCGCGGAACAGGAACGGCATGTCCAGCAGCGGCGCGGCCTTGGCGAACTTCGACATGTGCGCCGGCGAGACGATGGCGTAGTCGACCGAGACGCCCTGGCTCATGTAGTTGAAATAGTCGGGCTCGATGCCGAGCTCGCTGTTGCGGTGAAGGACGAAGACGACCGGCTTGCCGTAGTATTTCTTGACCAGCTCCTCGAACTTGAGGAGCGCCTTGTTGAACGGATGGTCATCGGCGAACTGCACGGCGCCGTGGAGCGTGATCGGCTGCTGGGCCGACGCGCCGAATGCCACGGCGGCAGCCGCTGCAAGCAGGCCCCGCGACAGCGCGCGAACGAGGTTGCGCATGGGACTTCCTCCTGAAGTTAGCACCCGCGGTCCGTTTGCCCGACGAGGGATGTTCGGAAACTCTGGTCAGGTGGCCAGACCAATCTAACGGCGTCGCGCGATGCTGTCAACGTCGGGCGTCCCGCACAGGGGCTAGAATCCGCCTGTGCGCCACCGACAGCGGCGGCGCCTTCCGCCGCGGCTCGCGGCATCCGTCATTCGCTCCTTCGTCGCATTCCCCTTCATGCTACGCACCCCTGCCCTTCTGTTCGCATTGATTGCGCTCGTCCCGCCGGCCGCCGCGGAAGACTTCGCGGTGAAGGACCTGCGCGTGCTCCACCCGGTCGCCCGGCCCACGCCACCCGGCGCGCGCACCGGCGCCGTCTACTTCGAAGTGCGCAACGACGGCAGGAGCGCCGACCGCCTCCTGCGCGTCGCGTCCCCCGTCGGGGCCGCCGCCGAGCTCCACACGATGTCGCACGAGGGCACGATGATGAAGATGCGCGCCGTGGCCTCGCTCGACATACCGGCCGGCGGCGCGCTCACCCTCGCTCCCGGCGGCAACCACGTGATGCTCCTCGACATCAGGCAGCCGCTGCGTGCGGGCGAGACAGTGCCCCTGATGCTCACGTTCGAGCGCGCGGGCACCGTCGAGATCACGGCGCGCGTCGAGCCGATCAAGGAAGCCGGTCACATGCCCTGACGGCCCGTCTGCGCCGCCGCCGCAAGCGCTGCGAAGCGGGCGGGCGCCGCGGGGCGCTATGGCAGAATGGACCGATGCATGCGAGCGACACGATGCCGGCCGTGGGCGACGCGGCGCGGGCGCGCCCGTCGCCGCCCGGCGGCCCGGCCATCGCTCGCTGGCTCGCCGCATGCTGCGTGCTGGTTTTCGCGATGGTCGTCGTCGGCGGCGTGACGCGCCTCACCCATTCCGGACTGTCGATCACCGAATGGCAGCCGATCGTCGGCACGGTCCCGCCGCTCGACGACGCGCAGTGGCAGGCCGCATTCGCGAAGTACCAGGAGACGCCCGAGTACCGCCAGGTGAACCGCGGCATGTCGCTCGCGCAGTTCAAGGGAATCTTCTGGTGGGAGTACTTCCACCGGCTGCTCGGGCGCGCGATCGGCTTCGTCTTCCTCGTGCCCTACCTCTGGTTTCTCGCGCGCCGGCGCATTCCCGCCGGCTACGCGCTTCCGCTCGCGTCCATCTTCGCGCTCGGCGGCCTGCAGGGCGCGATGGGCTGGTACATGGTGCAGAGCGGGCTCGTCGACGACCCGCGCGTTTCGCACTTCCGCCTGGCCGCGCACCTGGGTCTCGGCTTCCTGATCTTCGGCGCGATGCTGTGGGTCGCGCTGTCGCTCGCCGCGCCGGCGCGCGCGCTGCCGGCGACGCCGCGTGCGCGCAGCGTCCGCCGGCTCGCGCTCGCCACGGCGGCGATCGTGTTCGTCCAGGCGCTGGCAGGCGGGCTGGTCGCCGGGCTGCGGGCGGGGTTCGCGTACAACACGTTCCCGCTGATGAACGGAAACGTCGTGCCGCCCGAGATCCTGCTGCTCGACCCCGCGTGGAAGAATTTCTTCTGGAACATGGCGACCGTCCAGTTCGATCATCGCGCGATCGCCTGGCTGCTGGCCTTCCTGGTGCCGTACCTGGCGTGGCGCGTGATGACGACGCCGGGGCTGCCGGCGCGCGCGCCCGGCGCGGCGAAGCTGCTCCTGGCCATGCTCGTCGCGCAATGGGCGCTCGGCGTCGCCACGCTCCTGCTCACCGTGCCGCTGGCGCTTGCCGCTTTGCATCAGGCGGGCGCGGTGCTGCTGTTCGCGGCGGCGCTCAATCTCGCGCACGCGCTTTCGCGCGCGGCGCACTGACGCGGTCCGGAACCCGGCCCAGCCGGAATGCGTCCGCCGCAACGGCGTACAATCGAACTCCCGCTTTGCGCTGCCGGTGCATCGGCCGCGCGGCACCCGAGAAAATCCCCATGGCCGAACTGCGCGCGCTCGACGAACCTCTCTCCGACGCCGAGCTCGATTCGCTCGAGGGATTTCTCGCCTCCGACGCCGTCCCGCAGGACTGCATGGATCTCGAGATGCTGGACGGCTTCCTGACCGCGATCGTCAGCGGCCCCGAGACGATCCAGCCGTCGGAATGGCTGCCGCAGGTATGGAGCGACGGCGGCCGCACCGCGAACCCGGCGTTCGCCGACAGCGAGCAGGCGCAGAAGATCATGGGCCTGATGCTGCGGCACATGGTCGGCATCCAGCGCACCCTCGGCGAATCGCCGACGCGCTTCAAGCCGCTGCTCTACATGCCGGAGGAAAAGGCACGCAACGACAAGACGCCGCCGGAAGCCTCGGCGTGGTGCGAGGGCTACATGGCCGGCGTGAAGCTGCGCGACGACGAGTGGCAGCCGCTGTACGACGCGCAGGATGCGCGCGACTGGATCTTCCCGATCGAGGCGCTGGCGTTCGGCGATCAGGACCCCGAGTTCGCCGAGTGGATCGACGATCGCGAAAAGCGCGAGAGCCTGGTCGAGGAGCTGGCCGTCGCCGCCGTGCTGATCTTCCGCTTCTGGCAGGAGAAGCAGCGCGCGCCCGAGACGCGCGGGAGCGGCGCGCGCCGCGAGCTGCCGGACGTCGCGCGCAAATCGCGCCAGCGGCTGCATTAGCCGCCTGACGGTGCGCCGCGGGGCCGATGCGCCCGCGAGCGCGCGCTCCGCTTGCGCGCCGGGCGCGCGGCCCCATCAGTAGTTCGACACCTCGATCAGGTTGCCGTCCGGGTCGCGGAAGTAGAACGAGGTGATCGGACCGCGCGCGCCCGTGCGGTGCCGAACGCGAGCGCGCGGCGTTTGCCCGCGAACGTCACGCCGGTCATGCCGAGGACGCGGGTGTAGAAAGCGACGGTCGCGTCGACGTCGGCGACGGTCAGCACCAGGTGGTCGAGCCGGTCGATGGTCAGCATCGCCTTCACCTGCCGGGGTAGCGCCGCTTCCAATAGACGGATTCGTGGCTGTCGGGCATGAATTCGCCGATCGGCCAGTCGGGGAACGTCGCGAGGTCGTCGGCCACTTCGAGCACAACGCGGCGCAGCTCGAGCCCGAGCAGCCAGCGCTTGGGAATCGACTCGACTCCGTGCAGCGCGCCCAGCAGGTTGCCGGCGATCGACGCCGTGGAATCGCTGTCGCCGTCGTGGTTGACGGCGAGGCGCACGCCGGTCTCGAAGTCCGGCGCGGCGAGCGCGCTCGCGAGACCGATGGCGAGCGCTTCGTCGGCAGTCCAGCCTTCGCCGAGCTCGACGAGGGCCTCGGCGCGCAGCGCTCCCGGCGACGCGACGCTTTGCGCGCGCTCGATCGCGCGCAGCGTCTCGGCGTGGCCCGCGTGGCGCGCCAGCAGCGCCTTGACCATCGCGACGGCGTCGGTCAGCGGACGCGCGCGCGCCAGCAGCGCGATCAGCGCGGCGAACGCGCCGGCCGCGTGGCGCCCCGTCGGGTGGCCGTGCGTCAGTCCCGCCAGCTCGCCGCCGAGCTCCAGCGCGCGACGCGCCATCCGCTCGTCGGAAACGCCTTCGTCGAGCCGCGCACACCACAGGCCGACAGGCGCGCTGCGCATCACGCCGCCGCAGCCCTTGCTGTCGTTCCTTGCCCGCTCGCCGAGGTGCGTCATTCCTTCGAGCGCCGTCAGGCAGGTCGAGCCGGGCACGCGCTGCGCGAAGAGCTCGCGCACGCCGAACAGCCAGCCGTCGCGGTCGAAATCCGCCACGCCGGGCGTGCGATCCTGCGTCACCAGCCAGCGCGCGTAGGCATTCGCGACGAACGGCGCGACCGCCGCCAGGTCGCCGCGCGCCGCTTCGCCGACGTACGCGCGCAACAGGCCTTCCGCCGTGAACAGCGTCATCTGGGTGTCGTCGGTGATCGCGCCCTTGCGATCGAATGCAGTGGTGAATTCCACGATGCCCCCGCGGCCGAACGTCTCGCGGATCTCCGTGAGCGACATGAACTCGACGGGCGCGCCGAGCGCGTCGCCCACGGCGCCGCCGAGCAGACAGCCGCGGTAGCGCCGCTTCAGCGCAGGCGGCGGGTCGCGGCGGGAATTCGTCGGCTCGTCCATCCCGGGACAGGGGTTGCGCTAATGCGGGAGACGCCGAAGCTTACCGCACCTGACTGCACGTCCTTCGCCGCGGGCCGTCGCGCGCCGCCGGCCGCCGCGACGGCGCGGAAGCGCTGCACTGCTATCATCGCGGCCGCCCCGCCGGCCCCGGCGCCGGCCGCGACCGTGACGCTCGAAGCGCTTTCCTGGCCGACCCTCTACACCGCGAGCGAGTGGATCGTGCGCGTCGTCGCGCTGGTCCTCGTGCCGCGGCGGCGCACGACGGAATCGGCGCGCGCCTGGCTGCTGCTCATCCTGTTCCTGCCGTGGCCGGGCGTAATCGTCTATCTCCTCATCGGACGCGCGTACCTGCCGCGGCGGCGGCTCGCGCTCGAGAAGGACATCCGCGCCGCGATCGCGCGTGTCGCGCCGCCGGCCTCGTCGGGACTCGAGCGCGCGTGGTCGAGCGGCGCGGGCGACGACGCTCCGGCGCTGGTGCTGGCGGAGCGGCTCTCCGAGTTTCCGCCGACGTCGGGCAACGCGTTCGAGCTGTTGCCGGACTATGCGCCCGCGCTCGAACGGCTGGCGCTCGACATCGCCGGCGCGCGGCGATCGGTCCATCTGCTGTATTACATCTTCGCGCCCGACGCCACCGGACGCGCGATCGCCGATGCGCTCTCGCGCGCTGCGGAGCGCGGCGTGACCGTGCGCGTCCTCATGGATGCGCTCGGTGCGCGCGACGGCCTGCGCACGCTTGCGCCGGCGCTGCGCGCCGCCGGAGTCGAAGTCGTCTCGGTGATGCCGTTGCGACTGTGGGGACACAACGCCGCGCGCATCGACCTTCGCAATCATCGCAAGATCGCGGTCATCGACGGCACCGTCGCGTATTTCGGCTCGCAGAACATCGTCGGCCCCGACGCCAATCGCGGCCTCACCAACGAGGAGCTGGCGGTGCGCGGGACCGGTCCGATCGTCCGCCATCTCGACGCGGTGCTGCTCGCCGACCGCTACCTCGAGACGAGGACGCTACCGCCGGAGGCGGACCTCGCGATGCCGTGGCCCGACGGTGCCGGCGACGGCGCCCTCGCGCAGGTGCTGCCGAGCGGCCCCGGCTACCAGGAAAAGGCCGCCGAAGCCGTGATGATCGCGCTGATGTACGGCGCTTCGAGCCGCATCGTACTGACCGCTCCCTACGTCGTGCCGAGCGCGGCTTTCCTCGCCGCCGTGTGCACGGCCGCGCGGCGCGGCGTCGACGTTCTGCTGATCGTCGACCAGGCCTCCAACAAGCCCGTCGTGCAGCTCGCACAGGCGTCGTACTACGACGACATGCTGGCGGCGGGCGTGCGCATCGTCGAGCATCGGGGCAGCTTCCTGCACGCGAAGCACATGAGCGTCGACGACGAGACCGTGATCATCGGCTCGTCCAACCTCGACATCCGCTCGTTCGTCCTCAACGCCGAGGTGAGCGTGCTGATCCGCGACCGCGGCGTGGCGGCGCGGCTGCGCGACGTGCAGGCGCGCGACCTGGCGCGCGGAGTCAGGGTGACGCGCGCGACCCGCGCCGCGATTTCGCCGCTGCGGCGCGCGCTCGAGAATCTCGCGCGGCTGACCGACGCCGTGCTGTAAGCGGGCGACAGGTTGGCGCAACAGTTGGCTAGAGCGAAACGCCCGGCGGCAGGAGATCGAGGGTCTCCGGACGCTTGCGCATGTAGCCGCGGACGTACGAGCACGCCGGGATGACCTTGAGGCCGTGGTCGCGCGCGTACTGCAGCGCGACGCGCACGAGCTCGCCGGCGATCCCCCGGCCTTCGAGATGCGGGGGCACGTCCGTGTGGACCATCCGCAGGACGCCGGGCTCGGCGCGATACGCGGCATAGGCGAGCGCGCCGTCGACACGCGCCTCGAAGCGTTGGCCGGGCGCGTTGTGGACGACGTCGATCTGCGGCGCGGCCGCGGGCATGCTCGACAGACTACGCGCTGGCGACGCGTCGAGCCAGCCGGGGCGCGTGCATCGGGAATCGCGGGCCGGGGTCAGGACAGCGACATCGTCGCCAGCGGTTCGCTGGCGGCGCCGTGATCCCGCCGTTCGACGACACGACGCTGTCCGCTGTGCACTCCCCACGCGCAGACGAGCACGCCGAGCGCGCCCTGCACGAGCGCGATCGCCGCGATCACGCGCAACTGCGGAAGCTCCGCCAGCGCAAAGGCGACAAGCGCCGCGAGCGTGCCGGCGAGGAAAAAGCGCAGGCCCCAGACGAACCAGCGTTCCCGGACGAGCGCGGGCATGGCCTACTCGAGCGCGATCGGGCGGTCGGCCCGGAAGAAGCGCATGCCGTAGCCGCGCGGCTCTTCGGTGGCCGGTTCGGCGTCCTTGCGACGGCGCATCATCCGGCCCACGAGCGCGGCGAAGAGCAGCACGCCGGAGGCGATGAGCAGATAGAGGCGGGTGTCGTCCGTCACCGCGACGGGGAGGTCGGGGGGCAGCGCCAGCGCCGGCGACGCACTCAGCGCGCCGACGAGCAGTGCCGCGGGGAAGCGTGCCCAACCGCGAATGCGCCGTGCTTCGATCATTGTTCGCTCCGTGAAGTCGACGATACGATTCGAACTCTAGGCGCGGCAGGGGGGCGCGATGATCGGCTGCGGGCCGATTCGGCTGTCGGACGCGGGCCGACACGCGCGACGTCAGGCGGCGGTGATCACCGCTGCCGGCGTCCCTGTCTCCGCGCGGGGCGAAAAGCGGTAGGAGTCCATCGACAGCACGCCGCCGTCGATGCCGCTGACCACACGCTCGGCGCGCGGATTTGCGCCGGCGGCGCCCCACGCCACGAACAGCGGAAGGAAATGCTCTTCGCTGGGATGCGCGCGCGCCGCATGCGGGGCGAGATCGCGATAGCGCTCGAGTGCACCGGTGTCGCCGCGCGCGAGGGTGTCCGCAACCCACGCAGCGAACTCCGCCGCATAGCCCGGCGCTGCGTTGCGCTGCCGCGCGAGCATCCAGTCGCGGAGGTTGTGCGTGGTGTGGCCCGATCCGATGATCAGCACGCCTTCACCGGCAAGCGGGGCGAGGGCACGTCCGAGCGCGACGTGGTGCGCGGTTCCGCGCGCCGGCTGGACGGCGATCTGGAACACGGGCACGTCGGCGTCCGGATACATCCATCGCAGCGGAACCCACGCGCCGTGATCGAGCCCGCGGCAGCCGTCGATGCCGGCGGTGATCCCTGCCTGCCTGAGCAGCGAGACCGCGCGCGCGGCGAATTCCTGCGCCCCGGGCGCCGGGTAGCGGATCTCGTAGAGCTCGCGCGGAAACCCGCCGAAATCATGGATGGTTTCCGGACGCGGATTGCCGGTGAGCATCGGCACGTCGGTTTCCCAGTGGGCCGACGCCATGAGGATCGCGTCCGGCTTGCCCAGGTCCTGGCCGAGCCTGGCCCAGGCGGCGCCCGCACCGCCGGCGTCGATCGCGTGCATCGGCGATCCGTGGGAGAGAAACAGCGTGGGAAGGCGGCTCATCGGTATTCCTCCGGCGCGACGCTCGCCGGACGTCGGCGAAGCCGCGCATGCATGCGAAGCGGCTACTTCGATCCGTGCTCGACGTGATGGGCCTCCTGCACCGCCGGACGCGCCGCGATGCGCTTCTGGTAGGCCTGCAGCGCGGGCCACGGCGACAGGTCGACCTTGAGCAACGCGGTCCATGCGAGCATCGTGTGCAGATAGGCGTCGGCGACGGTGAAGTCCTCGCCCATCAGGTACGGCTGCGTGTCCAGCGTCCTGGCGAGGTGGTCGAAGCGCTTCGCCAGCATCGCGCGCTGCTTCGCCTTGGTCGCGTCGGGCGTGTCCGCGTGCCACAGCGGCCCGAACTGCTTGTGCACCTCGGTGGCGATGAAGTTCAGCCACTCCATCAGCCGGTAGCGCTCGAGCGAACCGAAGGCCGGGGCCAGCGTCCCCGGCGCGCGGTCGGCGATGTACTGCAGGATGACCGCGACCTCGGTCAGCCGTTGACCGTCGTCGAGCTCGAGCACCGGCACGTAGCCCTTGGGATTGATCGCGTAGTAGTCGGAACCGTCGGCGAGCGTGTGCTTGCGCAGGTCGACCTTGACCAGCTGGAAAGGCAGGGCGGCCTCGCGCAGCGCGACGTGCGGTGCGAACGAGCAGGCGCCGGGTGCGTAGTAGAGCTTCATGAGCGTGTTCCCTGGGGTGCGCGGGTCAGGCCGCGAGGCGCGGCGCGGGCGGCGCGACGCGGCGCGCGGGGATTCGGTCGCGAACGCCATCGCCCAGCAGCCCGACGGTGACCGCCGCGAGCGTCAGGAAGGCAGGGTACTCCCAGCCGCCGTTGGGCGAGGTGAACAGCCAGCCGTTGCCGCTGTGCGCCCACAGCGCACCGGCGAGCACCGGCACCAGCGCGAAAGCGACGGCGCGCGTGAATACGCCGGCCACCAGCAGCGCGCCGCCGATCAGCTCCGCTGCGAATACGAGGTAGCCCAGCGCGGCGGGAAGCCCCAGCGAGCCGAAGAACTGCGCAGTGCCCGGGAGGGTGAAGACGAAATACTTGAGCAGCGCATGGGCGATGAACATGAGCCCCAGGCCCGTGCGCAACAGCACGGCGGCGGCATCGATACGGCGGGGTGCGGACATGATGGGCTCCTGGACGAAAGCGCCGGCGGGGCGGCGAGTGGGACAGAGGATGAACCTTGTCACTGCCGGGATAAAGATCATAATGATGCATAGATAATTGCTAGAATCGGGATAATGGATCGGTTTCTTGCGCTCTCGGTCTTCGCCAAGGTCGTGGAGCTTGGGAGCTTTGCCCGCGCCGCCGAGCGCCTCGGGATGTCGAGCTCGGCGGTCTCCCGCCACGTCGCCGAGCTGGAAAGCCATCTCTCCGCGCGGCTGCTCAATCGCACGACGCGCAGGCTGTCGCTGACGGAGGCGGGCGCCGCGTTCCATGAGCGCTGCGTCCAGCTGCTCGCGGATCTCGAGGAGGCCGAGGAAACGGTCACCGCCGCGGCGATTCTTCCGCGGGGCACGCTCAGGCTCACCTGCTCGGTCAGTTTCGGCACCCGCCATCTGGCCCCCGCCATCGCGACCTTCGCCGGCCGCAATCCGCAGCTTCGATTCGATGTCGAGTTGTCGGAGCGTGCCGTCGACATCGTCGACGAGGGCTTCGACCTGGCCGTGCGTATCGGCGAGATCGGCGGCCAGAGCCTCATCGGACGCCGGATCGGCGTGTCGGAGGTCGTGTGCTGCGCCGCGCCCTCGTATCTCGCTGCGCACGGGACGCCGCGCACGCCGGCGGATCTCGCACAGCACGCCTGTCTCAGCTACGAATACTCGCCGGCGCGCAACCTGTGGCGCTTTGTCGACGCAACCGGGCGCGCGCACGAGGTGCGCATCGCGGGACCCGTGCATGCCAACAACGGCCAGATGCTGTGCGCGCTCGCGGTGGCCGGAATGGGGATCAACTGCGAGCCGGATTTCATCGTCGCGCCCGACGTGCGTGCGGGCCGGCTCGTGCCGCTGCTGCGGGATTTCACGCCGCCGCCGATCCCCATCCACGCCGTGTATCCGAGCCGGCGGCATCTCTCGGCGAAAGTGCGCGGGTTCGTCGATTTCCTCGTTTCCCACTTCTCGGGGACTCCGGAGTGGGCGCTCGCTTAGTCGGTGCACTCGGCCGCTCTGTAGGCGACAACAATAAGGGTGGCACTGATAGGGATTCGCCGTGCAAAGGAGGCTTGGCGATCGATTTTGTCGGGAGTATTTACAACCGAAAAAGACAACGGCGCCGGACGCCGTGCCCATGCCTGGAAAAGTTAATTGGAACAGCGGCTTGGGGATTCTCGTTGTTGCCGGATCGATTCTTGCTTCTTAGGGCGTTCTGACGGTGAAATGCGCGCGAGCGCAAAGGCAGGACGCCTTTGCCGGCGCAAGGGCCGGAAAGTGGGGGGTCGCGTGCTGAACAACAAACTCAACAGAGCATTCTTCGGGGCGGTGCTGTTCGCCGCCGTCGCCGCGTTCCCGCTCAAGCTCGGGCGCCCGGACGTACACGGGCAACTTCGATCCGGACGATTTCCTCGGCACGTTCACCTTCACCATCGACGACGCGTGTCTCGCGCTGGCGGACGGGATCTATCCGGTGGCGGGGAGCTGCGATCCCGGCCAGGCCATCACCGCGCTGACGGCCCAGCTGTTCCAGAGCGGCAACCTGCTGGCGACGCTCACGTACACCCCGCCGCTGACCACGGTGCCGAACTTCTTCGCGCTGTACCAGAACAACGTCTTCGCGCTCGACACCGGGCTGATCGGTCCGCGGTTCAACGAAATGGTGCTGGGCAATACCCCCTACTGGCTGCAGTTCGGCTTTGTCAACGACGTGAATGGGCCTTTGGGTATCGCGCCCAGGGTGTACCTGTTCGACGGCACCTGCGGGTTCAACATGGGCGACTCGCACTCATCGTGCAATCCGAACATGGTCCCGCTGCTCACGGCGGACACGGTGATCTTCGCCTACGCGGTGCCCGAGCCGGGTACGCTGGCGCTGCTGTTCGCCGCGGCTGCCGTAGCGTTGCTGGCCCGCGTGCGTACGCGCGCGGACGCTGACCGACCGGTCGCGCGTCCCCGGGGTCGCGGCGCGTAAGGCTACGCCGCGACCAGCGAAACCGCCGGTGCGAGGGCCTTGCGGACCGCCTCGTCGATTTCCAGGCTTGACCCCGCGGTCCACGCGGCCGAGAACGGCGTATCCCCGAGTCGTCGCGCAGCGCCGCAATGGCTTCGCGGCGGCGCTTGTCGATGCGCGGCGCCAGCGACAGCGCCATCCGTTCCCTCGCCGACGCGGCCGCGGCGTAGAGCTGGACCGCGTCGAGCTCCCGCTCCTGCGTCGCCTTGAGCGCGCCTGGTCGTCGATGCACCCCAGAAGCTCGTCGTACATCTCGAACGACTGGAACGCGCGCAGTGCGGTGCCGAGTCTGGCGTGCGCCGATTCGATATCGCCCGCCATGAGGTCGACCTTGCCCATCCACCACTGGGACGACGCCTCGCCGCGCCGGTCCGCGGCGTCGCGCGCCACGGCGAGCGCGCGCTCGATGCGCGCCCGCGCCGCGGGCAGGTCGTTGTCGAGCAACGCGATCTCGCCGAGATAGAGCTCGCACTCGCTCTCCGTCTGCAGGTCCTCGATCTGCTTCGCGAGCTCGAGGCAAGGCTCCAGGTAGCGGCGGGCCTCCGCGCTGTCGCCGGCGTAGGCGTGGATCTGCCCGAGGTGCAGAAGGCCGATCCCCTCGCCGATCTGGTCGCCGATGGCGCGGAAGATCTGCAGCGCCTCGAGCTCGTTGCTCCGCGCGCCATCGATGTCGCCGGCGTGAAGCCGGACCATCGACAGCGTCGACAGGGCGGCCGCGATGTCCACCTGCTTGTCGAGCCGGCGGCGGATCTCGAGCGACGCCTCCAGCATGCGTCCTCGCCTCGCCGTGGTCGCCCTGGCCGTCGGCCAGGCCGGCGCCGACGTACAGCGCATGCGCATGGGCGACGTCGGAATCGCGCACCTCCTGGATCGCGAGCGCGGCGCGCACGTACTTGCGTCCCTCGCTGGAGTAGCCGCGCAGCATCCAGAAGCCCATCAGCGCGACCTCGAACTTGACGGCGATGATGGGATCGACGCCCCCCCAGCGCGAGCGTGATCGCCGCGCGCATGTCGTCGTGCGCGTTCTCGATGCGGCGGGCCCAATCGGCCTGCTCGGGTCCCTGCAGGCCGCGGTTCGACGCCTTCGCCACGTCAGGAAGTAGTCGCAATGCCGGGCGGCGGTCGGGATCAGCTCGCCGCGCAAGCATCAGCTTCTCGCGCGCGTAGTCGCGGATCGTCTCGAGCATCCGGTAGCGCGCGCCGTCGTCGTTCTCGTCGACACGCAGCAGCGATTTCTCGACCAGCGACGTCACGAGGTCGAGCACGTCCTCGACGGCAGCGGATCCGTTCCGCAGACGGTCTCGACCGCCGCCAGGTCGAAGCCGCCGGCGAAGACCGCAGCCGCCCGAGCAGGACGCTGCTCGTTGTCCTCGAGCAGGTCGTACGACCAGTCGATCAGCGCCCGCAGCGTCTGCTGGCGCGCCTGCAGCGATGCGGCCGCCGCCGGTCAGCAGCTTGTAGCGGTCCTTGAGCCGCGTATTGATGTCGGTCACCGACAGCGAGCGGATGCGCGCGGCGGCCAGCTCGATCGCGAGCGGGATGCCTTCGAGGCGGAATACCAGCTCGGCCACCGCCGGCGCCTCCTTCTCCGTCAGCGCGAAGGCGGGCTTGTGCAGCTTCGCGCGCTCGACGAACAGCTGCACGGCGGTCGATTGCGCCAGCGCCTCCACGTTGTCGCTGCGCAGCGGCACCGGCAGCGGCTGCACGAGGTAACGTCTGCTCGCCGGGGACGCGCAGCGCGATCCGGCTCGTGGCGAGGATGCGGATCTCCGGCGCGGCGCGCAGGATCGCGTTGGCCACGTCGGCGCAGGCGTCGATCACCTGCTCGCAGTTGTCGATGATCAGCATCAGCTTGCGCGTCTTCAGGTGCGCGCAGAGCGTCTGCATCAGCGGCCGGCCGGCCTCCTCGCGCACGCCGAGCACGCGCGCCGTCTCGCTGGCGACCAGCGAGTCGTCGCGGATCGTCTGCAGGTCGATGAACCACACGCCGTCGGGGTAGGCGTCCATGACGCTGGCGCCGATCTGCAGCGACAGCCGCGTCTTGCCGAGGCCGCCCATGCCGAGCAGCGTAAGCAGGCGCGTGCTCGTCAGCATCTCCTCGACCTCGGCGCGCTCGCGCTCGCGCCCGACGAACGACGTGAGCTGCTGCGGCAGGTTGTTGGGCGTGGCCTCGAGCTCGCGCAGCGCCGGGAAATTCTGGTGCAGCCCGGGATGGACGACCTGGTAGACCGCCTCGGCCGTTGCCAGGCCTTGAGGCGGACGCTGCCCAGTTCCTGGAGCGTGACCTGCGGCGGGAGTCGCGCGCGCCTGCTCCGCGACGGCCAGCGACACCAGGATCTGGCCGCCGTGGGCGGCGTTCATGATCCGCGCGGCGCGGTTGACGTGCTGCCGAAATAGTCGTTGTCGCGCGCCTGCACCGGACCGCTGTGCAGCCCGCAGCGCACGCGCAGGCCCATGCCCGCCGTGGCGGCCGGGTCGAGCAGCGCGAGCTGGATCGCCACCACGGCGCCGACGCCGTCGCGGGGGTCCGCGAACGCCGCGTAGATGCCGTCGCCGGTCGTCTTGACGATGGGCCGCGGTCGCCTGCACGCCTCGCGCAAAAGCGCATCGTGCCTGCCCACCGCCTGCGCCATCGCCGCGCTCATCCTGCTCCCACATACGGGTGCTGCCCTCGATGTCGGTGAACAGGAATGGTCAGGACGGGAGACTCGGACATGCGGGATGCGGCCGGCATGGCCGGCCGGGGGCGCTATCCGCAGTAGAGAAGCCGCGTCATGTCAGGGAAGCTGGATCTTGCCGCCACCGCCCAGGCCGCCCGGGGGGAGCGCGCCCGTCTGGGGGATCACCAGCGAGGACGACGCCTGGCGCCGCATCTCCTGCAGCTCGCGCATGGCGCGCTCGACGCCCGACTTGGTCGCCTCCGCGTAGTTGGCGACGGCCTCGGCGAGGTCCTTCGCCTCGATGTCGAAGCTGATCGGCAGCGGACCCATGTTGGTCATCAGCTGCGCCT
>CAWBZT010000007.1:0-493055 GCA_963793355.1 uncultured beta proteobacterium
CTAGAGCGAAACGCCCGGCGGCAGGAGATCGAGGGTCTCCGGACGCTTGCGCATGTAGCCGCGGACGTACGAGCACGCCGGGATAACCTTGAGGCCGTGGTCGCGCGCGTACTGCAGCGCGACGCGCACGAGCTCGCCGGCGATCCCCCGTCCTTCGAGATGCGGGGGCACGTCCGTGTGGATCATCCGCAGGACGCCGGGCTCGGCGCGATACGCGGCATAGGCGAGCGCGCCGTCGACACGCGCCTCGAAGCGTTGGCCGGGCGCGTTGTGGACGACGTCGATCTGCGGCGCGGCCGCGGGCATGCTCGAAAGACTACGCGCTGGCGACGCGTCGAGCCAGCCGGGGCGCGTGCATCGGGAATCGCGGGCCGGGGTCAGGACAGCGACATCGTCGCCAGCGGTTCGCTGGCGGCGCCGTGATCCCGCCGTTCGACGACACGACGCTGTCCGCTGTGCACTCCCCACGCGCAGACGAGCACGCCGAGCGCGCCCTGCACGAGCGCGATCGCCGCGATCACGCGCAACTGCGGAAGCTCCGCCAGCGCAAAGGCGACAAGCGCCGCGAGCGTGCCGGCGAGGAAAAAGCGCAGGCCCCAGACGAACCAGCGTTCCCGGACGAGCGCGGGCATGGCCTACTCGAGCGCGATCGGGCGGTCGGCCCGGAAGAAGCGCATGCCGTAGCCGCGCGGCTCTTCGGTGGCCGGTTCGGCGTCCTTGCGACGGCGCATCATCCGGCCCACGAGCGCGGCGAAGAGCAGCACGCCGGAGGCGATGAGCAGATAGAGGCGGGTGTCGTCCGTCACCGCGACGGGGAGGTCGGGGGGCAGCGCCAGCGCCGGCGACGCACTCAGCGCGCCGACGAGCAGTGCCGCGGGGAAGCGTGCCCAACCGCGAATGCGCCGTGCTTCGATCATTGTTCGCTCCGTGAAGTCGACGATACGATTCGAACTCTAGGCGCGGCAGGGGGGCGCGATGATCGGCTGCGGGCCGATTCGGCTGTCGGACGCGGGCCGACACGCGCGACGTCAGGCGGCGGTGATCACCGCTGCCGGCGTCCCTGTCTCCGCGCGGGGCGAAAAGCGGTAGGAGTCCATCGACAGCACGCCGCCGTCGATGCCGCTGACCACACGCTCGGCGCGCGGATTTGCGCCGGCGGCGCCCCAAGCCACGAACAGCGGAAGGAAATGCTCTTCGCTGGGATGCGCGCGCGCCGCATGCGGGGCGAGATCGCGATAGCGCTCGAGTGCACCGGTGTCGCCGCGCGCGAGGGTGTCCGCAACCCACGCAGCGAACTCCGCCGCATAGCCCGGCGCTGCGTTGCGCTGCCGCGCGAGCATCCAGTCGCGGAGGTTGTGCGTGGTGTGGCCCGATCCGATGATCAGCACGCCTTCACCGGCAAGCGGGGCGAGGGCACGTCCGAGCGCGACGTGGTGCGCGGTTCCGCGCGCCGGCTGGACGGCGATCTGGAACACGGGCACGTCGGCGTCCGGATACATCCATCGCAGCGGAACCCACGCGCCGTGATCGAGCCCGCGGCAGCCGTCGATGCCGGCGGTGATCCCTGCCTGCCTGAGCAGCGAGACCGCGCGCGCGGCGAATTCCTGCGCCCCGGGCGCCGGGTAGCGGATCTCGTAGAGCTCGCGCGGAAACCCGCCGAAATCATGGATGGTTTCCGGACGCGGATTGCCGGTGAGCATCGGCACGTCGGTTTCCCAGTGGGCCGACGCCATGAGGATCGCGTCCGGCTTGCCCAGGTCCTGGCCGAGCCTGGCCCAGGCGGCGCCCGCACCGCCGGCGTCGATCGCGTGCATCGGCGATCCGTGGGAGAGAAACAGCGTGGGAAGGCGGCTCATCGGTATTCCTCCGACGCGACGCTCGCCGGACGTCGGCGAAGCCGCGCATGCATGCGAAGCGGCTACTTCGATCCGTGCTCGACGTGATGGGCCTCCTGCACCGCCGGACGCGCCGCGATGCGCTTCTGGTAGGCCTGCAGCGCGGGCCACGGCGACAGGTCGACCTTGAGCAACGCGGTCCATGCGAGCATCGTGTGCAGATAGGCGTCGGCGACGGTGAAGTCCTCGCCCATCAGGTACGGCTGCGTGTCCAGCGTCCTGGCGAGGTGGTCGAAGCGCTTCGCCAGCATCGCGCGCTGCTTCGCCTTGGTCGCGTCGGGCGTGTCCGCGTGCCACAGCGGCCCGAACTGCTTGTGCACCTCGGTGGCGATGAAGTTCAGCCACTCCATCAGCCGGTAGCGCTCGAGCGAACCGAAGGCCGGGGCCAGCGTCCCCGGCGCGCGGTCGGCGATGTACTGCAGGATGACCGCGACCTCGGTCAGCCGTTGACCGTCGTCGAGCTCGAGCACCGGCACGTAGCCCTTGGGATTGATCGCGTAGTAGTCGGAACCGTCGGCGAGCGTGTGCTTGCGCAGGTCGACCTTGACCAGCTGGAAAGGCAGGGCGGCCTCGCGCAGCGCGACGTGCGGTGCGAACGAGCAGGCGCCGGGTGCGTAGTAGAGCTTCATGAGCGTGTTCCCTGGGGTGCGCGGGTCAGGCCGCGAGGCGCGGCGCGGGCGGCGCGACGCGGCGCGCGGGGATTCGGTCGCGAACGCCATCGCCCAGCAGCCCGACGGTGACCGCCGCGAGCGTCAGGAAGGCAGGGTATTCCCAGCCGCCGTTGGGCGAGGTGAACAGCCAGCCGTTGCCGCTGTGTGCCCACAGCGCACCGGCGAGCACCGGCACCAGCGCGAAAGCGACGGCGCGCGTGAATACGCCGGCCACCAGCAGCGCGCCGCCGATCAGCTCCGCTGCGAATACGAGGTAGCCCAGCGCGGCGGGAAGCCCCAGCGAGCCGAAGAACTGCGCAGTGCCCGGGAGGGTGAAGACGAAGTACTTGAGCAGCGCATGGGCGATGAACATGAGCCCCAGGCCCGTGCGCAACAGCACGGCGGCGGCATCGATACGGCGGGGTGCGGACATGATGGGCTCCTGGACGAAAGCGCCGGCGGGGCGGCGAGTGGGACAGAGGATGAACCTTGTCACTGCCGGGATAAAGGTCATAATGATGCATAGATAATTGCTAGAATCGGGATAATGGATCGGTTTCTTGCGCTCTCGGTCTTCGCCAAGGTCGTGGAGCTTGGGAGCTTTGCCCGCGCCGCCGAGCGCCTCGGGATGTCGAGCTCGGCGGTCTCCCGCCGCGTCGCCGAGCTGGAGGGCCATCTCTCCGCGCGGCTGCTCAATCGCACGACGCGCAGGCTGTCGCTGACGGAGGCGGGCGCCGCCTTCCATGAGCGCTGCGTCCAGCTCCTCGCGGATCTCGAGGAGGCCGAGGAAACGGTCACCGCCGCGGCGATCCTTCCGCGGGGCACGCTCAGGCTCACCTGCTCGGTCAGTTTCGGCACCCGCCATCTGGCCCCCGCCATCGCGACCTTCGCCGGCCGCAATCCGCAGCTTCGCTTCGATGTCGAGTTGTCGGAGCGTGCCGTCGACATCGTCGACGAGGGCTTCGATCTGGCCGTGCGTATCGGCGAGATCGGCGGCCAGAGCCTCATCGGCCGCCGGATCGGCGTGTCGGAGATCGTGTGCTGCGCCGCACCCTCGTATCTCGCTGCGCACGGGACGCCGCGCACGCCGGCGGATCTCGCACAGCACGCCTGTCTCAGCTACGAATACTCGCCGGCGCGCAACGTATGGCGCTTTGTCGACGCAACCGGGCGCACGCACGAGGTACGCATCGCGGGACCCGTGCACGCCAACAACGGCCAGATGCTGTGCGCGCTCGCGGTGGCCGGAATGGGGATCAACTGCGAGCCGGATTTCATCGTTGCGCCCGACGTGCGTGCGGGTCGACTCGTGCCGCTGCTGCGGGATTTCTCGCCGCCGCCGATCTCCATCCACGCCGTGTATCCGAGCCGGCGGCATCTCTCGGCGAAAGTGCGCGGGTTCGTCGATTTCCTCGTCGACACTTTCGGTTCGCAACCCGATTGGCGACTCTTCCCCACATTGGGATGACCGGCTTCACCCCTGGCGGGGAAGGAAGCGTTGGGCGGAGGCGGCAAGCGACATGCACGCTGGCGGCAAAGCCACCACGTCGGGAAAGTTTACAAACCATGGAACTATAACGACCCAGCTAGTCGCTTTCCATGAAAAACAGCATGAAATCATACGATTGAATTCTTTTTGGATACGGGATCGTTTCTTGCTTAGATCGTCTAGCCGACGGGGGCACGTGAAAAAATGCCGCAGCGTCCCGGGTGTCGGGGCCCAGGCCACTGGAGATGACGTGAATAACTCTGTTCGTTTTGTCGTTGCTGCTGCGATCGGCCTTCTGCTCGTGGCGTTCAACGCCGGCGCTGCCGTTTATCGCGGCAGCTTCGACCCGTTCGATTTTTCGGGCACATTCATGGTCGAGATCCCGGATGCATGTCTTGCCACCGACGGAATCCGCTTCTATCCCGCGCAGTGTCCCGGTCCGCCGGTACCGGCTCTGACGGCGTTGCATGTCGACGTTACGGGCGACGTCGAGACGTCCTTCGATTTCGCGCCGCTGCCCTACGTTCTGAACAGCTTCCTGGTGTCGGGAGGCGAGGCCATTGGAATCAACACCGGCTTTCTCTTCCTCGGCAGCGCAAGCGGCGTCAATTTCTTCGTCCAGTTCTTTACTACGGACCTGCAACTCCCGTCGCCGGGTGTCGGACTTTGGACCGGAACGACCTGCGGCCTGGTCTCGGGGGGCGGCCCCGGCGGCGACTGCACGATGGAAAGCTTCTCCACCGAGTTTTCGATGGTCCGGGTGGTCCCGGAACCGGCGACCGCGGCGCTTTTGCTGATCGCCCTTGCCGGGATTGGCCTCACCCTGCGGCGCCGCGCGTCCCGCTGACCGCCGGCTTCAGACGAAAAAGCGCCCGGGGACGGACCGGGCGTTTTTTTTGGCTCAGGCGGCCAGGACCTCAGGGGCAAGGGCCGCCTGCGCTTCCCGGAGTGACTCGCCAAGCCCCAGCGCGCTGCCGGCCGCCCACGCGGCGCCGAACGCCGCTTCGCCCATCGCTGCGCGGTGGGCGGCCACGCAGGCACGCCAATGCGCCTCCGCCTTCGGCGTGCGCCTCAGAGCGAGCGACTCGCGGACGGCGTCCACGGCGCCGCCGATGCGGACCGCGCGCGCCGGGTCGCCGAGGGATCGCGCGATCTCGGCATAGTCTTCAAGGGCGCCGAGCATCTCCGCATGCATCTCGAACGCCCGGAACGAACGGAGCGCAGCGTCCAGGCGGATGCGCGCCGCGGTCACATCTCCGTCGGCGAGATCGGCCTTCCCCAGAAGCCACAGGCTGACCGCCTCGCCGCGCTTTTCGCCGGTGTCGCGGCATACCGTCAGCGAACGGCTGAAGCGCGCGCGTGCCGACGCGATGTCGCCGTCCTCGAGTGCGAGCTCGCCGAGTTCGCGCTCGCATTCACCCTCGATCTCGAAATGCTCGATGTCGCGCGCGACGGCGAGACAAGCCTCGAAGTGCGCGCGCGCCTTCGCGGCGTCGGCGACGTAGGCGTGGATTTCTCCCAGGTGCAAGTGCCCGATCGCTTCGCCGATACGGTCCCCCAGGCCCTGAAAGATCCGCACCGCCTCTTCTTCGCCCTCTCGCGCGCCGACGGCGTCGCCCGCATGCAGCCGAACGAGCGAGAGCGTCGAGAGCGTCGCCGCGATTTCGACCTCCTTCCCAAGCCCACGGCGCAGCGCGAGACAGGTCTCGAGCATCCGCTGTGCCTCCGAATGGTGACTCTGGCTGTCGGCCAGTGCGGCGCCGACGTAAAGCGCATGCGCATGCGCGACGGCGGAGGTTTTCACGCCCTCGGTCGCCAGGGCGAGGCGGACGTAGTTGCGGCCTTCGCTCGCGTAGCCGCGCAGCATCCAGAAGCCCATCAGCGCGACCTCGAACTTGACGGCCCGCACGGGGTCGTTTCCCGGTTCGAGCGTCCGCGCGATCGCCGCCCGCAGGTTGTCTAGATCATCCTCCACGCGACGCATCCAGTCGGCCTGCCCGGGACCCTGCAGGCCCTGGTTCGACGCTTTCGCCATCGTGAGGAAATGGTCGACGTGGCGGCTCGCAGTGGGTGCGAGCTCGTCGCGCATGATGAGCTTCTCGTGCGCGTAATCACGGATCGTCTCCAGCATCCGGTAGCGCGCGCCATCCTCGCCGTTCTCGACACGCAACAGTGATTTCTCCACGAGCGACGTCACGATGTCCAGCACGTCGGCCACGTCGAGGGGATCCGTCCCGCAGACCTCCTCGATCGCCATCAGGTCACAACCACCGGCGAAGACGGAAAGTCGAGCAAGCAGCACCTGCTCGTTGTCCTCGAGAAGATCGTACGACCAGTCGATCAGCGCCCGCAGCGTCTGCTGGCGCGCCTGCAACGTGCGGTCGCCTCCGGTGAGGATCTTGTAGCGGTCGTTGAGGCGCTTGTTGATGTCGGTCACCGACAGCGAGCGGATCCGCGCGGCGGCCAGCTCGATCGCGAGCGGGATGCCTTCGAGGCGGAATACCAGCTCGGCCACCGCCGGCGCCTCCTTCTCCGTCAGCGCGAAGGCGGGCCTGTGCAGCTTCGCGCGCTCGACGAACAGCTGCACGGCGGTCGATTTCGCCAGCGCCTCCACGTTGTCGCTGCGCAGCGGCACCGGCAGCGGCTGCACGACGTAAGTCTGCTCGCCGGGGACGCGCAGCGCGATCCGGCTCGTGGCGAGGATGCGGATCTCCGGCGCGGCGCGCAGGATCGTGTTGGCCACGTCGGCGCAGGCGTCGATCACCTGCTCGCAGTTGTCGATGATCAGCATCAACTTGCGCGTCTTCAGGTGCGCGCAGAGCGTCTGCATCAGCGGCCGGCCGGCCTCCTCGCGCACGCCGAGCACGCGTGCCGTCTCGCTGGCGACCAGCGTGTCGTCGCGGATCGTCTGCAGGTCGATGAACCACACGCCGTCGGGGTAGGCGTCCATGACGGTCGCGCCGATCTGCAGCGACAGCCGCGTCTTGCCGAGGCCGCCCATGCCGAGCAGCGTAAGGAGGCGCGTGCTCGTCAGCATCTCCTCGACTTCGGCACGCTCGCGCTCGCGCCCGACGAACGACGTCAGCTGCTGCGGCAGGTTGTTGGGCGTGGCCTCGAGCTCGCGCAGCGCAGGGAAATTCTGGTGCAGCCCGGGATGGACGACCTGGTAGACCGCCTCGGCCGTCGCCAGGCCCTTGAGGCGGACGCTGCCCAGTTCCTTCAGCGAGGTGTCGGCCGGCAGCACATCGCGCAACTGTTCGGCGAGCGCCTGGGAGACGAGGATCTGGCCGCCGTGCGCGGCGTTCATGATCCGCGCCGTGCGGTTGACCGTGCTGCCGAAGTAGTCGTTGTCGCGGGCCTGCACCGGCCCGCTGTGTAGGCCACAACGGATGCGCAGCCCCATCCCGGCGGTCGCCGCCGGATCGAGCAGGCCGAGCTGGATCGCGACGACCGCCGCGATGCCGTCGGCCGGCGTCTGGAACGCAGCGTAGATGCCGTCGCCGGTGGTCTTGACGATCCGCCCGTGGTGCGCCTGCACGAATTCCCGCAGCAGCGCATCGTGACTGCCCACCGCTTGCGCCATCTGCTCGGGTTGCTCCTCCCACTTCGAGGTGCTCCCCTCGATGTCGGTGAACAGAAATGTGAGGTTCAATGAGTCGTGCATCGCGAAGGCCCGCGTCACCCGCTCCGAAACACCGATACTTTACCCGCGGATGCCACTGGCATTCTGAATCTTCAGAACCAGCTTGGCCGACTATTCCCTGGGCGCCGGTCGGCGACGAGTGCATTCTAGGTTCCGGTCGGAGGGGGGTCGTCGCTATGTTAGCGAACCTCTTTATGACAAAGGCATTGTCCGGGGCGTTCAAATTTGTTTTGTCCGATCGGAGAGTCACTTTACAAGCGCGATCTGGCGCATAATCGCGTCCCTGTTTAACGCGCGGATGAACCAACGGATGCAACGCGTTTCGGACCTATGCAGGAGACATCGATGAGCCTACGTAACCTATTTTGTGTCGTGTCGGCGATCGCATTCGCAGTGTTTGCGGTGCCCGGCGCAGCGGCGCCCGCCAAGCAGTACAGCATCCAGGTGAAGTCTTTCCCAGAAGAGACGTCACCTGGCTCTGGCGTGACGGCAGTTCCAGTCAGAGTCGAAGTAAACATCAAGAACATGAGCCCGCCGTCGACGGCGAACTCGAACATCTCGTCGTTTAAATTCAAGTTGGCTGGCGTAACTGTGGCGACAGATTCGGCGCACGCGCCGATTTGCCCGGACGCGCTGTGCAGTGTTACGACGGACGGGGTTGAGGTTACGAAGATTTCCCCGCCGATCCAGGCCCCGTCCCCGGCCAAACCGTATTACACGGTGACGTTTTATGTTGCGTCCTGTGGCGACATCACCGTGATTGACCCGGACTCAATACCGCCCACACAGGGTGCGGCCGTGTACGGCGGCTCGCAGTTCACCGGATCCAAGTTCAACTTCAAATTCGATAGCAGCCTGCCGACGTCCACGGCAAGCCAAATTACGTGCGGCGACCTGGCTTGTGTCTCGACGCCATTCACCGTACCCGGTTCGAACCCCGCGGTCATGGGATACCGTGGTGTTTACGATAAGGATGGTGTTTGCGGCGCCAGCGATACCACTCCGTATTACGTGACGAACGAGCTCAACAGTGCGGCCCAGATATTGCACTTCAGGTGGCCCAACCAGGCGCCTGCGGATCCCGGCTTCTTTGCGGCATTCAAGTACACGATCGCCGGAATTTCCGCCGCCTCCAACCCACAGGTCTCGTGGCTTCCGACGACGGGCAGTCCCGAGTTCATCACGGCGCCCGCGTGTTTGAGCAACAACCTGCCGGCCCCGTATGCGAGCCTCAACGCTGACCTGACCTCCAACGCTAACAAGCTCAAAGTGACTTTGTCCCAGGGCGTCACCTATGCCCCATTGGTCGCGTCGCTGCCGTTCCCGATCGTGCTCGGGGTTGAACGGCTTCAGGTGACCGCGATCAACACGTCAAGCGGCCAGTGGACCGTAGACCGAGGGACGGGGGGCACAAATCGAAGCCAACACTTTGCCGGCGATTTAGTGATGAGTACGCCGTTGCCGATCTTGCCAGGTACAGACCTGTTCGGCGCGCCGCTTCCATCGGTCAACGGGACGGCGAACTACACCAACGGCAAACACGCGCAGATGTGCATCTTCCAGGATAGTGGCGTCCTCTGGTTCATCGACATCGGCGACGGGTACATAAAGCCCTCGAACTGACCTCGCCGCGCTTATCGGCCGAGAAGCGACCCCGCGGGGTCGCTTCTTTTTTGGCCGTCACATCGCCGAGGAGCGAAATTCGCGAGGCTATCAGGCGACGGCCAGTTCCTTTATGTCGCTGGCGAGCGCGAATTGGACAGCGTCCCCGGTCGGCCAAGCGCGACCCGTCGCGAGCGCGGCGTCGAACGCTTGCGCACCGATGGCTTCGCGCGCGCGCACAAACACCCCATTCCATCGCTCCTCGTCGCGCGGCGATCTCGGCATGGCTAAGCGCTCGCGCAGCGACGCGGCGGCACCCATGAACCTAGCGCCTGTGTCTGCCGATCCGGTGACCGAGAGCAATTCGCCGAAGTCCTCGAGGCAGCCGGTCAGCTCGGTGAACATCTCGAAGGCGTGAAAGGTTCGCATCGCGCTGCTGAGTCGCTGTCGCGCACTGTCGAGATCCTGTCGCGCAATGTCCGCCTTGCCGAGCCACCATAACGCCGCGGCCTGGCCGCGCTTCTCCTCTGACTCCTGGCATACCTCACGGGAGCGCTCGAACCGCGCGACGGCCTCGGAAATATCACCCGCACTGAAGGCAAGTTGCCCCATTAGCAGTTCACCTTCACCCTCGACCTCCGCGTAGCGGATCTCGCGTGCAATGGAGATGGCCTGTTCGAGATATTGTCTCGCCTTGTCATCGTTTCCGTCGTAGGCCTCTATCTGACCGAGATGCACCAAGGCCATCGCCTCGCCGAATCGGTGCTTGATCTGTCGAAGGATATCGAGAGCCTCGCTCTCGTCTTTGCGCGCATCGTCCGCCCGGCCCCCGTGAAGCATGACAATCGCTCTCGTTGACAGCGTTGCGGCGAGGTCGAACTTGTTATCCTGCATCCGACGCAAGTCAAGGCATTCACCAAGCATCTGCTGTGCCTCGCCGTAGAAACCCTGGCTGTCCGCGAGCGCCGCGCCCACATAGAGCGCCAGTCCATACGCGGATTCCCTTTCCCGCACGCCCGGAAGAGCGAGGGAAGCACGCACGTGGTTCCGACCCTCCGAAACGTACCCGCGCAGGAGCCAGAAGCCCATCAGGACGCCCGCGAAACTGGCGGAGAGTATCGGATCGCTACCGCCTCCGTTCAGCGAGAACGACATCGCGGCTCGCAGGTCGTCGAGCGCGTTCTCCAATCGGCGTATCCAGATGGGCTCGTCGGGCCCGTCCAATCCTTGATTTCCTGCTCTGGCGACCGAGAGAAAGTAACCCGCGTGCGCTTCGCTGGTAGCGATCTGCTCGTCGCGCATGAGTAGCTTCTCGCGCGCGTAGTCGCGGATCGTCTCCAGCATCCGATAGCGCGCGCCGTCGTCGTCGTCTTCGACGCGCAGCAGCGACTTTTCGACCAGCGACGTCACGATGTCCAGCACGTCGGCGACGTCGAGCGGGTCGGTGCCGCAGATTTCCTCGATCGCCGTCAGGTCGAAGCCGCCGGCGAACGTGGAAAGGCGGGCGAGCAGCACCTGCTCACGGTCTTCGAGCAGGTCGTACGACCAGTCGATCAGGGCGCGCAGCGTCTGCTGGCGCGCCTGCAAGGTGCGGTCGCCGCCGGTGAGGATCTTGTAGCGGTCGTTGAGGCGCTTGTTGATGTCGGCCACCGCCAGCGAGCGCACCCGCGCCGCCGCGAGCTCGATCGCCAGCGGAATTCCCTCGAGACGGAATACGAGTTCGGCGACCGCGGGCGCCTCCTTGTCGTTCAGCACGAAGCTCGGCTTGTGCAGCTTCGCCCGCTCCACGAACAGCTGCACCGACGTCGATTTGGCCAGCGTCGCCGCATCGGCGTTGCGCATCGGCACCGGCAGCGGCTGCACGATGTAGGTCTGCTCGCCGGGGACCCGCAGCGCGATCCGGCTGGTGGCGACGATGCGCACCTCCGATGCCGCGCGCAGGATCGCGTTGGCGACGTCCGCGCAGGTGTCGATCACCTGCTCGCAGTTGTCGATGATCAGCATCAGCTTGCGCGTCTTCAGGTGCGCGCACAGCGTCTGGAGCAGGGGGCGGCCGGGTTCCTCGCGCACGCCCAGCACGCGCGCCGTCTCGCTCGCCACCAGCGAGTCGTCACGCACCGTCTGCAGGTCGACGAACCAGACGCCGTCCGGGAACGTGTCCATCATGTTGGTACCGACCTGCAGCGACAGCCGCGTCTTGCCGAGGCCGCCCATGCCGAGCAGCGTCAAAAGGCGCGTGCCGCCCAGCATCTCCTCGATCTCGGCGCGTTCCTTCTCGCGGCCGATGAACGACGTCAGCTGCTGCGGCAGGTTGTTGGGTGTCGCCTCCAGCTCGCGCAATGCAGGGAAGTTCTGGTAGAGCTGCGGGTGCACGATCTGGAACACCGCCTCCGTCGTCGACAGGCCCTTCAGACGGACGGTGCCCAGTTCCTTCAGCGAGATGTCGGCCGGCAGCGCATCGCGCAACTGCTCGGCGATCGCCTGGGAGACGAGGATCTGGCCGCCGTGCGCGGCGTTCATGATCCGCGCCGTGCGGTTCACCGTGCTGCCGAAGTAGTCGTTGTCGCGGGCCTGCACCCGCCCGCTATGGAGGCCACAGCGGATCCGCAGACCCATTCCCCCGGTGGCCGCCGGGTCGAGCAGGGCGAGCTGGATCGCGACGACCGAGGCCACGCCGTCGGTCGGGGCATCGAAGGCGGCGTAGACGCCGTCGCCGGTGGTCTTGACGATGCGGCCGCGGTGCGCGTGCACGAGATCGCGCAGCAACGCGTCGTGCTGCCCCACGGCAAGTGCCATCTGCTCCGGCTGCTCCTCCCACTTCGAGGTGCTGCCCTCGATGTCGGTGAACAGGAACGTCAGATGGGCGGGCTCGGACATGGAGTGCCAGACCTCGAATCCGCGGTCGCCGGCCTTATCCGCTACCGCGATGGAAAATCTTACGCATTGTGGCGGTTTCCGCTCGCCGCGTCATGTCAGGGAAGCTGGATCTTGCCGCCACCGCCCAACCCGCCCGGGGGGAGCGCGCCCGTCTGCGGGATCACCAGCGAGGACGACGCCTGGCGCCGCATCTCCTGCAGCTCGCGCATCGCGCGCTCGACGCCCGACTTGGTCGCCTCCGCGTAGTTGGCGACGGCCTCGGCGAGGTCCTTCGCCTCGATGTCGAAGCTGATCGGCAGCGGACCCATGTTGGTCATCAGCTGCGCCTCGCCCTGGAACAGCGTGGGACGCGAGGCGTCGGCCGCGCCGGAGGTCGTCACCGGGACGAGCACGCGCAGCGTCCCGACCTTGCGGTCGGTGTAGATTTCCTCGCGATAAAGCGACGCCGCATCCATGGCGGCGTCGGAGCTTCGAAGCGGCGGTTCGGAGGCCATACACAATCCCGGAGCTTAGGTGACGGAACCTGCCATTTTAACGGCTTTTTCCGCGCTCCCCGGCCGGAGGAATCGCGCGTCGGCGGCGGCCACCGGGCAGCTCAGGCGGCCGGCGATGACGGCTCGAGGCACTGGAATCGAAGCACCTCGCCCGCCCCGCCTGCGTTGGCGTGCCCGAACGTGATGTGACCCCGGCCGCGCAGGATCAGTTCTTCACGGCGCAGCAGGATCTCGCGCTCGCCATCGACCGTGACATACGTGCCGTTGGAGCTCTGGTCGACGACGACGAACTTGTCGCGCCGCCGCTCGATGCGCGCATGCATCCGCGACGCCATCCGGTCGGCGATGACGACGTCGCTCGCCGGGTCCCGCCCCAGCGTGACGACCGACTGTCCCTCCGGGACGTCGAACTCGCGTCCCTCGTGGGCGAGGCGGATGCGCGTCGGCGCGATCTTCGGCCGGGTCGACAGCGCGGTCATCTCGTCGGCCGACTCCCACAGGAGCTCGAAGATGCCGATCTCCTGCGACTTGCCCTTGACGGTCAGCGAGTCGACCTCGCGCAGGCGCGGCCGCAGCCATGGCGACAGCGCCGCCGCGGTCTCGCCGCTGGTGATCACCTGGCCGCCCTTGGCGAGCGCCACCATCCGCGCCGCGACGTTCACCGAATCGCCGAACACGTCGCCATCGGCCTCGATTGCCGGTCCGTAGTGGTAGCCGACGCGCATCGCGAGCCGCGTCGAGCCGGCCGGCGGCAATTCCGCGAGCTTGCCCTGGATCTCGGCGGCGGCCTCGGTGCAGTCGTCGACCGACGCGAAGACCGTCATCGCCTCGTCGCCGATCGTCTTCACCAGGCGTCCGCCGCGCGATTCGCACACGTCCCTGACGAGGTCGAGGCAGCGACCGACCGCCATCAGCGCCTGCGCGTCGCCGAGCGCCTCGTACAGGCGGGTGCTGCCGGAGACGTCGGCGAAAAGGACTGCGAGCGTGCGTTCCGTACGCGTCATCCGTCAGGGAGAAAGGGGTGCCGGGCGGTCATGCCGAGAGTATAAAAAACACGGTTTGGATGCGGAACGCGCCGCGCGCGAAAATTCCGGAGCATTCCCGGGGTCAATTCCCTCGGCGGTGCGCCGCGGCACGGGCATTATCTGTGCAACAACCGCCGACAGGCTGCTAGTATCTACGACTTCCCGTCCGCGTTCTAGAAGCGCGGCGCAAGCTTTCAATGCGCATTCTCGGCCACAGCCTCGTTTTCGCCCTGGCGCTGGCGGCACTGCCCGCCCGCGCGGCGACTGAGGCCAGCATCGTCACCATCGCCGAAGGCGACGCGCGCGTGCTGCGCGGCGCGGTATGGTACAGGGTCGTCGCCGGCGCGCCGTTCCAGGACGGCGACGTCATCCAGGCGGGGCAGCGCACGACCGTGCAGGTCGAACTCGGCGCCGGCGGAACGCTGAATCTGGTCGGCCCCGGCGCGCTCTACGCCGCCGCGCTGCCGGCCGCCGGTGGCAAGGAGCCGCTCGAGTTCGGCATGGTGGAGGGCTGGCTGAAGTACGCCGCCGCTGCGCCGGGTGCCGGCGCGCGCGTGCGCACGCCGGTCGCCGTCGTCGCGGTGAACGAGGGCATCGTCGTCGTGCATCACGACGACCGGCTGTTCGAGATGTTCGTGGAAACCGGCAGCGCGAGGCTGGCCGAAACCGGGCGACCCGGCCGCGACGGGCCCTGGTCCGATGCCAGGGCGGGCCAGTACTGGTCGCGCGACGGCGATGGTGCTTTCGTCACCGAGCGCCGCGCGCCGGTGAAGTTCGTCGCGTCCATGCCGCGTCACCAGATCGACAACCTCGCGACGCTCGCGCCGCGCTTCAAGGGGCAGCGGCCGGCGCTGGTCGCGGAGCGCGAGATCACGCTGGCGGAGGCCGATCCCTGGCTCGCCGGTCCGTACCGCCGTGCGTTCGTGCGCCGCCTGCACGGCCGCCTGGCGGACCCGGCGTTCCGCCGCGACGTCGAAGCGAAGATCGCCGCGTATCCCGAGTTCGACCGCGTCCTGCACCCGGAGAAGTTCGCGCCCAATCCCGCTGCGGCTGCGGCCGGCGCCGCACCCGCCGGCGCGCTGCCGTCCGCCGGCGCCACCGACGGCAAGGTGGCGCCCGCGCCGGGCACGGGGTCGAAGCCGCCCCCACCCGCCACGCCGCTGTCGCCGCGCTCCGGACCCCGGGGCGCGCTGCTCCAGTGGAGTCCGCTGCTGTCGCTCATCCTTCCCAAGGCCCCGGAGACGTTCCTTTGAAGCTCATCTGGAAATTCAATCTCGTCCTGGCCGGCATTTTCCTGATCGCCTACGCTGCGACGGCGCTCGTCGCGTACAACGTCCTGCGGGCCAACGCGCGCGAGGAGGTGCTGAGAACCGGCCGCCTCATGATGGAGTCGGCCAGCGCAGCGCGCGACTACACGACGCGGCACGTCCGGCCGCTGCTCGAGACGCAGCTGAAGTACGTCTTCCTGCCGGAGACGGTGCCGGCGTTCGCCGCCACCGAGCAGTTCAACGAGCTGCGCAAGAAGCACGAGGATTTCGGCTACAAGGAGGCGATGCTCAATCCCACGAACCCGCGCGATCGCGCGAGCGACTGGGAGGCCGACATCGTGAACAAGTTCCGGCTCTCCTCGGACACGCCCGAGCTCTACGGCGAGCGCGACACGCCGACGGGCCGCTCGCTTTACGTGGCGCGCCCGATCCAGGTCAAGAGTCCCTCGTGCCTGGAATGCCACACGACGGCGGAGACCGCGCCGCGGACGATGATCGACGTCTACGGGAGCTCGAACGGCTTCGGCTGGAAGATGAACGAGGTGATCGGCGCGCAGGTGGTGTCGGTGCCGATGGCCGTGCCGATCGCGCGGGCGACGGAATCGTTCCGCGCCTTCATGCTGTCGCTGCTCGGCGTGTTCGTGCTGATCATCGCGCTGCTCAACGTCATGCTGTATTTCGTCGTGACCCGGCGCGTGACGCGGCTGGCGAAGATCGCGAACCAGGTCAGCCTCGGCAACATGGACGCCGGCGAATTCAAGTCGAACAGCAAGGACGAGATCGGCGTGCTCACCGATGCGCTCGCGCGCATGAAGACGTCCGTGGTCCAGGCGATGAACATGCTGGACGGAGGCCGCTAGCGTCGCGGTCGCGAACCGACGCGCGGCACGGCAGGCGACTCAGGCGTTCCCGATGGCGGATCCCAAGACCCTCGGCAAGTACGAAATCCAGAGTGTCCTCGGCAAGGGCGCGATGGGGGTCGTCTACAAGGGCTTCGACCCGCACATCGAGCGCACGGTCGCGATCAAGACCGTGCGCAAGGACCTCGTCGACCCGGACGTCGCTAGCCAGTTCATGGCGCGGTTCAAGAACGAGGCGAAGGCGGCGGGGCGCCTGCATCATCCCAACATCGTCGGCATCTACGAGTACGGCGAGGACGACAGGGTCGCGTACATCGCGATGGAGTACGTCGACGGCACCGGCCTGCGCGAGTATCTCAACCGCAAGGCGCGCTTCGAGCTCGGTCAGCTCGTCGCGATCGTGGGCCAGCTCCTGCAGGCGCTGGAATTCGCGCACGCGCGCGGCGTCGTCCACCGCGACATCAAGCCGGCCAACCTCATCCTGACCACCGGCGGCGTGCTGAAGGTCGCCGATTTCGGCATCGCGCGCATCGACACCTCGAGCCTCACGATGACGGGCATGGTGATGGGCACGCCGTCGTACATGTCGCCCGAGCAGTGCCAGGGCAAGGACAGCGATCACCGCACCGACCTCTTCTCCGCCGGCGTCGTGCTCTACGAGCTCGTGACCGGCGAGCGCCCGTTCACGGGCTCGCCGGAGCTGATCGCCTACCGGATCTGCAACGAGCCGGCGAAGCCGGCCTCGGCCCTGTCGCCCCTGGCGCTGCCGCCCGCGCTCGACGACCTGCTCGACACGGCGCTCGCCAAGACGCCGGACGCGCGCTTCCAGAACGCGCTCGCGTTCCGCAATGCGCTGCAGGCGGCGGCGGGGTTGCCGACCAGCGGAAGCGCCGGCATGGAGGCCACGGTGATCAACCTCGCGCGGGTCGAGCTCGACCCCGTGCCGCAACGGCCGGCGGAATGGGACGAGACCACGCTGTCGACGGTCGAGCGCGAGCTCGCCAACTATGTCGGGCCGATGGCGAAGGTGCTGGTGCGCAAGGCGGCGACGCAGACGCACGACGTCGCGGAGCTCTATTCGCTCCTCGCCGCGAACATCGACGATCGCGGGGACCGGCAGCGCTTCGTGTCGTCGCGCGCCGGCCACGACTCGGGCGCCGTGCGCGTCGTGCATACGGGCGGGCACGGCACGCTGGCGCAGGGCGCCACCGTGCACGGCGCGCCGGCACCCGACCTCCCGATGCCCGGCGGCCGCACGCGCATCACGCTGCCGCTCGAGGAAGAGTTCGTGCACGCGACGACCCAGCGGCTCACCGTCTACCTGGGCCCGATTGCGCGCGTGGTCGCGCGCAAGGCGGCCGAAAGGGCGGGAAGCCAGCAGGAATTCGTGCAGCTCGTCGCCACGCACATCGGAACGCAGGACCGCGCGGCGTTCCTGCGCGAGGTCGGCTACGAGCTCGACTAGCGCGAGCGGGCCCGGTCAGGCCGGCACGGCCGGCGCCAGCAGCGCCTCGAACTTGTCCCGCGGGAGCACGCCGTGGAACAGGAAGCCCTGGAGCTGGTCGCACCCGAGCCGGCGCAGGCGCGCCGCCTGCTCCTCGGTCTCGACGCCTTCCGCGACGACCTTGTAGCCGAGGTTGTGCGCGAGCGTCACGATCGTCGCGACGATCGCATGCGCGTCGTCGCCGCCGGCCAGCCCGCTCACGAACGATCGATCGATCTTGAGCGTCGTCGCCGGCAGCTGCGCAAGGTAGTTGAGCGACGAGTAGCCGGTGCCGAAGTCGTCGATCGCGACGTCGATGCCGAGGGCCCGCAGGCCGTTCAGCTTTTCCACGGCGTCGGGCAGGTCGGCCATCAGCGCGCTCTCGGTGATCTCCACGTCGATCGGCGGGTCCGCACCGGCCAGCCGCACGGCGTCGCGCATCTCGCGCAGGAAGCCGTCGCGGCGCAGTTGCAGCGTCGAGACGTTGACCGCGAGGCGCGGCACGGCGAGGCCCTGCGCGCGCCAGCGGGCAACGTCGTCGACGACACGCTCGATGACGAATCGGCCGGCATCGACGATCAAACCGGTCTGCTCGAGCAGCGTGACGAACTGGTGGGGCGCGGTGAGCCCGTTCTCGGGGTCGTTCCAGCGCAGCAGCGCCTCGGCGCCCGCGATGGCGCCGGTGCGGGCATCGATCTTGGGCTGGTAGTGAACGACGAACTGCTCGTCGATGACGCCGTGCCGCAATCGGTTTTCCGTGGCCATCAGGCGCGACAGTCCCGCATTCATGTCCGGCGCGTAGAACAGCGCGGCATCGGCGGACGCACGCGCGCGGTCGCAGGCGGCTTCGGCATTCTGGAACAGCGTCGCGGCGTCGGCGCCGTCCACCGGGTGCAGCGCGATGCCGGCCTTGGCCGAGAGACGCAGCTGCCTTCCCTCGACGGCGAACGGCGCGCCGAACGTGTGCGCGAGGATCCGGTCGATCTCCCGGGCCACGTCCGCGGCATGCGCGAAGCCGTCGACGATCAGTCCGAACGAATCGCCGCCGATCCGTGCCGGCGGCTCGGTGCCCGGCACCGCGAAGTGCAGCCGCTCGGCGATCGTGCGCAGCACCTCGTCGCCTGTCGCGGCGCCGTAGCTGTCGTTGATCGAGCGGAAGCGCTCGACGTCGAGCACGACGACGGCGAGCAGCCCCGTGTGCGCCGCCGCGCGCTTGTCGGTCCGCTCGAGAAAGCGCCCGCGGTTGGGCAGGCCCGTCAGCGGATCGTGCGTGGCCAGGTACTGCGCTTCGTCGACCTGGCGGATGAGCGCCATTCCGAGCGAGATGTCCGAGGCGAGCTCCTCGAGCAGTTTCACCTCCTCGGCATCGAAATGCCCCCGCGTCCCGGCATAGAGGACGAGCGCGGCCACCGCCTTGCCTTCGACGCGCAGCGGCAGCGCGATGGCGGCACGGTACCCGCGCGACAGGCATTCGTCGCGGATCCTTGCCCCGAGCGCGGCATTGGCGCCGACGTCGTTGTCGACCGCGGTGCGGTTCTGCGTCACGGCGGTGGCGGTGACGCCGTGGCCGCCATGCTCGGCGGAATCGGGAACGATGTGCACGCGCGCGAGGAATCCGTGCTCCCCGCCAGCATGCGAGATCGCGAACACCGGATCGGCCGGCGACGAGCCGGGAAGCCCGATCCACGCCATCCGGAAGCCGCCGTGCGTGATCGCGACCCGGCACGCTTCGTCGAACAGCTCGGTGCGGTCGCGGATGCGCACGATCGCCGCATTGATTGCGCGCAGCAGCGCATAGGCGCGCGTGAGCCGGGCGATCCGGCGCTCGAGCTCGGGGACGGTGGGGGGTGGCGGTTCCAGCATGGAGGCCCTGCCGTGCGACTGTAGGTCAGCGGGCCGCGCGGCGCAACGGCTGGCGGACCGACCCGCGTTTGGGTAGATTGCGCATGCCCTTGGAAGGAGGGGGCCGTCATGCCTATCTCGTCGTTTCGTGCCGTCGTTGCGTTCCTGCTGCTGCTGGGCGCGCCGGTCGCAGCCGCCCAGGACTACCCGTCGCGGCCGGTCAAGATCATCGTCCCCTTCGCTGCAGGCGGGCCCGCCGACGTCTACGCCCGCTTCCTTGGACAGCGGCTGCAGGATTCGATGGGCCAGCCGTTCGTCGTCGAAAACCGTCCCGGGGCCGGGGCGGTGATCGGCACCGAGGCGGTGGCGAAGAGCCCGCCGGACGGCTACACGCTGCTCCTCATGTCGAACACGCACACGGTCAACGAATCGCTGCTCCCGAATCGTCCGTATCAGCTGATGCGCGACTTCGTACCCGTCGCGCCGATCAACTCGTCGGACCTCGTGCTGGTCGTGAATCCCGCCGTCAAGGCCGCGACGCTGCAGGAGTTCATCGCGCTCGCGAAGGCCAATCCGGGCAAGCTCAACTACGCGTCGTCGGGGCCTGGCACCCCGTACCACATGGCGGGCGAGCTCTTCAAGGCGATGGCGGGCGTCGACATCGTGCACGTGCCTTACAAGGAGAGCTCGGCCGCGCGCACGGCGGTGATCGGCGGGCAGGTCGAGATGATGCTCGACGCCGTGACGACGATGGCGCAGCAGGCCGCGACCGGCAAGGTGCGCGCGCTCGGCACGTCCGGGAAGGCGCGCTCCGCCGTGATGCCGTCGATTCCGACCATCGCCGAGGCTGGGGTCCCCGGCTACGAAGCCACGATCTGGCTCGGCGTCATCGCACCGAAGGGCACGCCGCCGGCGATCGTCGGGCGCCTGAACGCCGAGATCGGCAAGATCACCGCGCGCGCCGACGTGCGTGACGAATGGGCGAAGCAGGGTGCGATCGCGATGACGATGACGCCCGACGAATTCGGCAAGTACCTGGCGGACGACATCGTCAAGTGGGAGCGGATCGTCAAGGTGTCGGGCGCGAAGCCCGACCGTTGAACGGCGCCCGGGGCGGCGCAGACGCGCGCGTCGTTCATCTCCTCTGCGCCGGCGCGGCCAAGGGCGTCGTCGAGGCGCTGCGCGACGGCTTCGCCCGCGCGACGGGCGCGACGATCGACGCGACATTCGGCGCCGTCGGCGCCATGCGCGAACGGCTGGACGCCGGCGCGCCGTGCGACGTGGTCGTGCTGACGGCGGCGATGATCGACGCACTGGCGGCCGGGCAGCGGGCGGCGGCGGACACCGTGGTCGCGCTGGGCCGCGTACGGACGGGCGTCGCCGTGCGCGATGGCGATCCGCTTCCGCGCCTCGAGGATGCCGACGCCCTGCGCGCGGCGTTCGCCTCCGCGCGCGCCGTCTACATTCCCGATCCGGAGCGCTCCACCGCGGGACGCCACTTCGTCGACGTCGTGCGCCGCCTCGGGATCGAGGACGTCGTGCGCGCGCGCTGGCGCGCCTTCCCGAACGGCGCGACGGCGATGCGCGCCCTGGCCGATGCACGCGAGGATGGCCTGGTCGGCTGCACGCAGGTCACGGAGATCCGCTACACGAACGGCGTGACGCTCGCAGGGTTGCTGCCGGCGGCATTCGAGCTCGCCACGGTGTACGCGGCGGCCGCGCTGCGCGACGCCGCCGACGCCGCAACGGCCGCACTGCTCGCGGCGTGGCTCGGCGGCGCCCAATCGCTTGCGTTACGCGCCGCCGGCGGCTTCGAGCCGCCCTAGGGCTGCAGCACCCACTTTCCGTCCTTCACCTGCACCATCACACGCGCGCGGGCGTCGAGCCCGAGGTGGTCGGTCTTGCTCATGTTGACCGCGCCGTTGGTCACCGACAGTTCCCTGATGCCTTCCAGCGCGTCGCGCAGCGCATGGCGGAATTCCCTGGTCCCGGGCTGTGTCGTCTTGAGGGCGACGGGAATCGCGTGCGCGAGCTCGAGGCAGGCGTCCCACGCGTAGGCGCCGAACGCCGCGACGCTGCCGGCGCCGTTGGCCGCTTCGTATGCCTTCACGTACTCGGAGGCGATTTTCTTCGACGGATGGCTGTCCGGCAGCTGCGCGGCGACGATCACCGGCGACGCCGGCACGAAAGCGCCTTCGACATCCTTGCCGCCGACGCGCAGGAAGTCGTTGTTCGCGACGCCGTGGTTGAAGTAGAGCTTGCCCTTGTAGCCCTGCTCCACGAGCGTGCGCGCCGGGAGCGCCGCCGGCGTGCCCGATGCGCCGATGATGACGGCGTCCGGCCTGGCCGCGATCACCTTGAGCGCCTGCCCGACGACGCTCGTGTCCTTCGGCGCGAAGCGCTCGTTGGCGACGAGCGGCAGGTTCTTCGCCTTCGCGGCCTTCTCCACCTCCACGAAAAACGCCTCGCCGAGCGCGTCGTTGAAGCCGATGTAGCCGATGCTCTTCACACCGGTCTTCACCAGGTGCTCGACGATCGCGCCGGCCATCATCACGTCGGTCTGCGGCGTCTTGAACATCCATGCGCGCTTGGCGTCCACCGGCTCGATGATGCGCACGGACGAGGCGAGCGAGATCGTCGGCGTCTCACCGTCGGCGATCACGTCGAGCATCGCGAGCGTCGCGGGCGTGGTCGTCGTGCCGATGATCGCGTCGACATGGTTCTCGCCGATGAGCTTCTTGGTCGCCTGCACGGCGTTGGTCGTGTCGGTGGCATCGTCGAGCACGATGTACTCGACGCTCTTGCCGCCGATCGTCCTCGGGCACATCGCGATCGTGTTCTTCTCGGGAATGCCGAGCGACGCTGCGGGTCCGGTGGCGGACACGACGACGCCGACCTTGACCTGCGCGGCGGCTGCGCCGGCAAGTGCCAGCAATGCGGCGGCGGCGAGAAATCTCTTCATGGGGTCCTCCAGGGGAGCGCGGCCGAATCGGCGGGACGCGAATTCTACCCGACGACGCGCGCCGGCAGGTGCAGGAACCCGCGGAAGCGCGCGCGGCCGCCCCGCGTCGGCTCGCCGGCGAGCGCATAGCCGGGGAAGCGCGCGAGGAAGCGCGACAGCGCGATCCGCGCCTCGAGGCGCGCGAGATTCATCCCGGCGCACGTGTGGATGCCGAAGCCGAAGGCAAGGTGGCGATTGGGCTCGCGCGCCAGGTCGAGCACGTCGGGGTCGGCGAACTGCGCGGGATCGCGGTTGGCCGCGCCGATGCACATCGTGATCCGCGTGTCCGGCGGCAGCGCGATGCCGCCGACGACGGCGCTGCGCGTGGTGATGCGGTTGCCGAGCTGGTTCGAGCTCTCGAAGCGCAGGAACTCCTCCACGGCGCTGCGCACGAAGTCGGCGTCGCCGCGGCGCGCGATCAGCGCGGCGCGCTGCCCCGGCCAGGCGGTCAGCGCGTGCAGCGCGTTGCCGATCAGGTTGGTCGTCGTTTCGTGGCCGGCATTCAGCAGGAAGATGCACTGGTGCAGGAGCTCGGTCTCGGTCAGAGCCTCGCCGTCGCCTTCGCCGGCGATCAGGCGCGTCAGCACGTCCGTGTCGGCATCGCCGGGGTGGATGCGCCGCGCGTCGACGAGTCCTTTCAGGTACGCGAGCATCTCGACCACCGCGCGATTTCCGGCCTCGCTGCGTGCCGGCGTGACCACCGGCTCGAGCGCGCCGAGAATCGCGAGCGACCACGCGCGCAGCGGCCCGCGCTCGTCGCGCGGCACGCGCAGCAGGTTGCCGATGACCTCGATCGGAATCGACGCGGCGAAATCCTCGATGAGGTCCACGTCTTCCTTCGCCGCCATCGCGTCGAGGAGGCGGTCGACGAGCGCCACCAGGCCCGGCTCCATCGCGGCGATGTGCCGCTGCGAAAGCGCGCCGAGGATTGCACGCCGCACGCGCGTGTGCAGCGGCGGGTCGTTGAACACGAGGCTCGTGGTGTGATGCTCGAACAGCGGCGTCGGCCCGTACTTCGGCGCGAACTCCTTCTTCTTGTCGCTGCTGAACGACTTCGGGTCGCGGTAGACCGGCAGGATGTCGTCGTAGCGCGTGAGGAACCACGAGCCGTCCGGCAGCGGCTTGACCGGCGCGTGCTCGCGCAGCGCGTGGTAGTACGGGTACGGATTGGCGTAGAACGCCGGCGGCAGCGCCGCGAGGTCGAAGCTCGCCGCGGCATCGCGCGCGGCCGGGTCGTCGAAGCGAACGCTGGTCGACATGATCGTCGGGGTCGATCCTTGGAGTATGGGCCATCCCGGCGTGCCTTCCCTACGAACGGCCGCGAGGTCCGGCGTCGCCCGGGTCCCGAGGCACGCGTTGTAGGCGCGCGCGCGGCGCCACGTCCGACAGCCGAATGAGACTCGCGCCCGGAACCGCGGGCCGCGCTGCCCGCCTCTAAGGGAGACGCTTTCGTGGCGGCGCCGTGCGCGGCGCCGACCGGAGGGACGGACGGAACGCGGAAACCACACAGGAAATCGCAAAGGAGAAACCATGAGCAACGGGCAATCGATGAAGCTGATCTCTGCCGTCATCGCCGCAACGGCGCTGTGCGCCTCCGGCGCCAGCTTCGCGGCGTCTTCCGCGGGGACGAAGTCGACGGCGATGGATACGCAAAGCGGCGCCGCGACCAGCCCGCGCGGCGACGTATCGGGCAGGACCAACGGGATGGCGAACGGATCGGCGATGTCGCCGAATGGCGGCAGCGCGATAACCCCGAACCGCAGCGAGCTCCCCGATTCTGCGTTCCGCAAGCTCGACGCGACGAATCGCGGCTACGTCACGCCGGAAGAGACGCACGGACTTTCGGGCTTCGACTTCCAGAAGTACGACGCCAATCACGACGGCCGGCTGTCGGAGGCCGAGTTCCAGAGGGCCTGGGCGGGCTATTCGGGCAACCGCTAGCCCTGCTGCGGCGGGCGGGAGCGACCGTCAGCCGTTTCGCGACCGGCGCGGCGAGAGCGTCCGCGCCGGACGCGCGCATTTGCAGAAACCACCGCGGCGCGTGCGCCCTCGCAGCAGGTACCGCGCGCGCCCTGGCAGCAGCTACCGCGGCCCGCGAGCGCCTTGAGTCCCCGACTTTGTCAGCGCGGCGCGGATTTCGCGCAGCTTCGCCTTCGCCGCGCGCTCGCCCTCCGGACCGAGGCGCATCATCGCCTTCTGTCCCGCGGAGCGCGACTGGTAGTCCGGATTGGCATATTCGTAGAGCACCTTGGGTTGCAGCAGCCCCGGCGGTTCGGCGGGTTCGGGTGCGGCGAGCAGGTCATCGATCGCGTCGATCAGCCGGTCGTTGAAGTAGCCGTTGGGATAGCCGAGGTCGCGATACGCCTGCTGGAACAGGGCGTAGTTGCGCACGTAGAGCGCGACGAGCGGCGCGGTGTCCAGCGACTGCAGCGCCTGGACGTACGGCGCATAGCGCGCCGCGTTGCCGCGGCCGATCGTCGCATGGCCGTCGCCGGCGTCCACGGCGAAGGCGCCGGCGGCGGGCTGGACGACCATCACCTTCGACGCGACCGATGTGCGCGGCAGGTTGTCCACCGTGGCGACGAAGCGATGGACGACGTCCTCGCCGACGATCAGGCGATCGAGCCCGGACGTGCCCGGCAGGGCGAGCAGGCTCGCCAGCAGGGACGGCTCCGTAACGGCCGAGCCGGGGGCGGCTGGCGTCGTTTCGGGGCTCTGCGCCGCTTCGATCGGGTAGCGGATCGGTGGGGTTTCGGCGGCGGCCGCCGGGGGCGGCGGCGCGGTCTGCACCGCCGGTGGCTGCGGCGCGGGCGGCGGTGCCTGCATGAGTCGCCAGACGACGATCGCGGCGGCCGCAATAGCGATCAGCGCGACGATCGCGAGCCAGGGAAAGCGTTTGGGCCGCCGGCTGTGCCGGTCGAAGCCGTCGTCGGCGAGCGGCAGCGGCCCAAGGCCGGGCTCCCGCGGGCGCGTCGTTGGGCTGAGCTCGGGCATCGGAAGCCTCCTCGGTTAGGCATGGGCACCGGGGTCGTGTGGCCGCCGGCTGGCGGTTCGACCGGAACGCACGGCCGGAGTTTCGCCGCGAGGCCATGCGCCTGGCCACGTGGTGCGGCCGAGGCCGGCCGTCAGGCAGCCAGCGGGGCTGCCAGCCGCGCGGCGAACCAGCGCGAGAGCCGGCTCGCCGGCTTGCGCGCCGTGCGTTCGGCAACCAGCGCGTGGGCCAGTCGCGCGCGCGCGCCGCGCAGTGCCGCTTCGATCAGCGTGAGGTGGATCAGGTCGCATTGCGCGACGCTGCCGCCGCAGCGGTCGGCCCGCGCGCGCACGTCGCCGATCCGGTCGATCGCGACGTGGTACGCCCCGCGCGCGAAGGCGATCACCGCGGCGCAGAATGCGCTCGCCAGGTCGACATCCTCGTGACGGTCGGCAAGACGCGTCGCGAGGTCGTCGTGGAGCAGGGCGGCCGCCCTTCGCGGCGTGGACGAAGCGTCGCGCGCCGGCGAGCGCCACGGCCGCATGGACGACCAGGAACGCGCGCGCGCCGCGCAACTCGACGGCGTCCCAGCGCCGGGCGAGCGCGCGAGCGCGCCGGCGCATGTCGAGGCCGTGCAGCTCGAGGCGCCACAGGAGCGCAGAGGCGTCGACCAGCGCCCCGGCGCCGCCGCGCGCCGCGAAGTCCGCATCGTAGATCGCGAGCGCACGCTTCGCGTCGCCCTGGTCGATGTGGAACAGCGCCAGGTGCCACCGGAGGTGACTCGCCAGGGCGGCGTTGCCCGCCCAGGTCGCGCGTGTACCTTCGAGGAGCGCGATGCCCTCGGCCGACCGGCCGCGCATCTCGCACACGTGCGCGAGGACGTGGATCGCAGCGGCACAGCCGGGCTCGAACGCGAGCGCACGACGGGCGGCGGCCTCGGCCGCGTGGTAATCGCCGTTCTCCTCGAGGCCGAACGCATGCATCGCGAGAACGTGGCCGAAGCCGGGGTCTCCCGCGTGCCAGTGCGGCAGCGCGGCGGCGACGCGGTCGCGCAGCATCGTGCGCGGGCCGAGGCGAAAGTCGAGCGCGTGCGCGACGCGCAGCGCGACGAGGTCGCGGGGAAAGTCCGCGACGAGGTCGCCGTAACGCGCGAGTGCGGTCGCTTCGTCGCCGTCGCGCCACGCCGCCGCGGCCGCCGCGTGGCGCCGCGCGCGGGCGTCGCTCGCAGGATCGCGCTCGATCGCCGCAATCGCGCGGGCGAGCCTTTGACGGTCCGCCGGATCGTCGCCGAGGACGAACGCGGCGGCGCGCAGCGCATGTCCCATGGCGAAGCCGGGGACGCGTTCGAGCGCGCCGTCGATCGCCCGCAGCGGATCGCGCTCGCCGGCGATCAGGCGGGCGAGCGAGGATTCGAACGCGGTCACGCCATCGGGCGTGGCGCCGCAAAGCGCAAGACCGCGGGCATCGACGTGTGGCATGGCATTCCTGGGTTGCGAGAGCGAACGAAACGAGACTACGCCTTCGTCGGCCACGCTGCATGTTCCGCCGACCGCCAAACTTGTCCGACAGTCCGGCCGGCGGGCAGGCGTGGTCGCGTGCGGCCCCGGGGGGACGACCCTCGTCGGCCACGGGCGCAGACGGGGGCCGATGTTAGCCGCTCCCAGGCGCGTGCGGCGCGCCGGTGAAACAAGTGAAACGAAATCGCGCTCGGTGACGCGCTAGACCGCGCATCGCTCGGTGACGCGCTAGACCGCGCATCGCCCGGCGGGGCGGCGGCCCGCGAAGCGCGCGAAGCGGATCAGACGTGCGTCATCCGCTGCCCGTGCTCGCGCGTGGTGTGGAAGCCGACCCTGGGCCAGCGCTCCATCGCCGCCTGCAGGTTGTACTTCGACTGCGCGAGATAGACGGGGTTGTCGTCGACGTCGGTGGCGAGCGACGCGGCGCGTTCCTGCTCGAAGCTGCGGCGCGTCGCCTCGTCGGGAAACGTGAGCCAGCGTGCGGTGGCGATGCCGGCCGGATCGTAGATCGCGTCGACCTTGTACTCGCGCGCGAGCCGGTCGGCGACGACTTCGAACTGCAGCTGTCCGACCGCGCCGAGCAGCAGCGTGTTGCCGACGGCGGACTCGAACACCTGGATCGCACCTTCCTCGCCGAGCTCCTGCAGGCCCTTCTGCAATTGCTTCGCCTTGAACGGATCGCGCGGGCGCGCGACGGTGAAGAGCTCGGGCGCGAAATAGGGGATGCCCTTGAACGACAGCGTCTCGCCTTCGGTCAGCGTGTCGCCGATCGAGAGCTGGCCGTGATTATGGATGCCGATGATGTCCCCGGCGACCGCGTCCTGGCTCGACACGCGCTCCTGCGCCATGAACGTCAGCGCGTTGCCGATCTTCATTTCGCGGCCGGCGCGCACGTGCCGCACCTTCATTCCCGGCACGTAGCGGCCCGAGCAGACGCGGAAGAACGCGATGCGGTCGCGGTGCTTCGGGTCCATGTTCGCCTGGATCTTGAAGACGAATCCGGTGAACGGCGCTTCGGTCGGGCGGACCAGGCGCGTCCCGCCGTCACGGGGTTGCGGCGGCGGCGCCCAGTCGATCAGCGCCCGCAGGATCTCCTGCACGCCGAAGTTGTTGATGCCGGAGCCGAAGAACACCGGGGACTGCCTGCCCGCGAGAAACGCGTCGAGGTCGAACGGATGGCTCGCGTCGCGCAGCAGTTCGACGTCGTGCCGCAGGGCGGGCAGCTCGTCGGGAAAGAGCGCTGCGAGCCGCGGGTTGGCCAGGCCCTCGATGATTTCCGAATCGGTCACGCGCTCCTCGCCCGGCGTGAAGCGCATCAGCCGCTCGGTGAGCAGATGGAAGACCCCCCGGAAGCGCTTGCCCATGCCGATGGGCCAGGTGATGGGGGCGCAGTCGATCGCGAGCACCGACTCGATCTCCGCGAGCAGGTCGAGCGGCTCGCGCACCTCGCGGTCCATCTTGTTGACGAACGTGATGATCGGGGTGTTCCGCAGCCGGCAGACCTCGAGCAGCTTGATCGTCTGCGCCTCCACGCCCTTCGCAGCGTCGATCACCATCACCGCGGCGTCCACGGCCGTCAGCACGCGGTACGTGTCCTCGGAGAAGTCCTGGTGACCGGGCGTGTCGAGCAGGTTGATCGTGTGCCCGCCGTAGTCGAACTGCATGACCGAGCTCGTGACGGAGATGCCGCGCTGCTTCTCGACCTCCATCCAGTCGGACGTCGCGTGGCGGGCGCTCTTGCGCGCCTTCACCGTGCCGGCCATCTGGATCGCGCCGCCATAGAGCAGGAGCTTTTCGGTCAGCGTCGTCTTGCCCGCGTCCGGGTGCGAGATGATCGCGAACGTGCGTCGCTTCGCGACGTCGCGGACGAGATCGGCGGGAGGGGAGTCGGCGGTCATCGCGGTGGCCGCTTATCCCAGCCAGGCGGACAGGTCGGGGCGCTCGCGGTGCCAGTCGGTGGTCTGCTGGACCGCGCGGCCGATGCGCAGCAGCATGGCGTCGGCGAAGGCCGCGCCGATCAGCTGCGCGCCGAACGGCAGGCCTTCGCTGCCGCGTCCGGCCGGAAGCGTCAGCGCGCAGACGCCGAGGTAGTTGGCCGCGCGCGTGAACGCCGCGAGCGGTGTCGTGCTCTCGTCGACCGCGGCGACGGGCACGGCGGCGATCGGCAGCGTCGGCGTCAGCAGCACATCGCGCTCGCGCATCCATGTGGCGAACGCCGCAGCCGCGCGGTGCCGCGCCGCGAGCTCGTCGATGTAGTCGGCGGCGCCGATCCCTTTTCCGCCCACCATGCGCTTGCGGACCCAGGGGTCGATGGGCAGGGCGGGATCCTCGATGTACGCGCGATGCACGGCATACGCCTCCGCCGCGATGATCCGGCCGTTGCGCACCATCACGGCGTCGAAATCGACGGGAACATGCGCCTCCTCGACGCGCGCGCCGAGATCGGCCAGCGCGCGGGCCATCGCGTCGCGGGCGACGAGCGCGTCGGCGCAGACGATCGATGGAAACTGCTCGGCCGGGAGCACGGTGACGCGCATGCCGCGCACCCCTGCAGGATCGGCGAGCGCGGCGCGAAGGTCGAAGGCCGGCGCATGGAGCGTCGCCGCGTCGCGCAAGTCCAGGCCCGCCATCGCGGCGGTGAGCAAGGCAGCGTCTTCCGCCGTATGCGCGATCGGGCCGATGGTGTCGAGCGTCGTCGACAGCGGCACGGCGCCATGCAGGCTGACGAGGCCATGCGTGGTCTTCAGGCCCGTGAGGCCGGTGAGGCCCGCGGGGATGCGCACCGAGCCGCCGGTATCGGAGCCGATGGCGGCGGGAACGAGGCCGGCGGCGGTGGCGACGGCGGAACCGCTGCTCGAACCGCCGGCGACGCGATGGACCGACGTGTCCCACGGATTCCACGGCGCGCCCATCGGCTCGTTGCGGCCCCAGCCGCCGAAGGCGAATTCGACCAGGTGCGTCTTGCCGAGCGGGATCATGCCCGCGGCGAGCAGGCGCTCGACGCACGTCGCCGTGTGGTCGAAGATGCGGCCGCGCCAGCTCTTCGAGCCCGCCGTCGTCGGGCGCCCCGCGAGGTGCAGCAGGTCCTTGAGCGCGATGGGCAGCCCGTGCAGCGGCTCGCGCGGCCACCTGGCGCGCCGCTCGAGGTCGGCCGCCTGCGCGCTGGCCAGCGCATCGTCGCGGTATACGTCGACAAAGGCATGGAGGCGCTCGTCCAGCCGCGCGATTCGCGCGAGGCAGGCCGTGACGATCTCGCGCGACGACGTGGCGCCTTCGGCGAGCAGGCGCGACAGGTCGCCGAGGGAGTGGAAAGGGAGATCGTCGGACATCCGGACAGGGCATCGAGGGGGCGGCGACACGAATTATCACACTCGCGCAGGGAACCACCGCAGCGCAGCGCGGACAAACCGCGAGGTCCTCCGGCGGGGCAGCGTGCCTGTGGCGCGGTGCCGAAGGCGGATTCGCGCCAACCTCGACCGTTACACTGCCCTTGCCATGACCCTCATCCTCCGGTCGCGTGCCCGGTTCGCGCGCCTTGCGCTCGCCGTCGTGCTGCTCGCCGCGCTCGGCGCCGGCTGCGCGCATCTCGAATACGAGCGGCAACTCACGTTCCGGCCCTCGAAGGACGTCGCGGGCTGGTTCGCCGGCATCCCGTCCGGTGCGCGGGAAGTGTTCGTTCCCGTGGGCGATGCCGAGCATCCGCAGCGGATGCATGCCTGGTGGTGGCCCGCGCCCGATCCTGCCGCGCCAGCGGTGCTCTATCTGCACGGCGCGCGGTGGAACCTCACCGGGCAGACGCGCCGCATCGAGCAGCTCCACCGGTTCGGCTTTTCCGTCTTCGCGATCGACTACCGCGGCTTCGGCAAGAGCGACGGCGACCTTCCGTCGGAGGACTCGGTCTACGAGGATGCGCAGGCGGCGTGGCGCTGGCTTGGCGAGCGGCAGCCCGATCCGGCGCGGCGCTTCATCTACGGGCACTCGCTGGGCGGCGCGGTGGCGATCGATCTCGCCGCGCGGCTCTCCGCGGAAGGCGTTCCCGTCGGCGGACTGATCGCGGAATCGACGTTCACGACGCTCGCCGACATCGCTGCCGCGCTCACGTCCGAATGGCTGCCGACCCGGCTCCTGCTCACGCAGAAGTTCGACTCCGTCGACAAGATCGCGCGCGTGAGGATGCCCGTGTTCATCGCCCACGGTCTCGGTGACCGCATGGTGCCGGCGCGCTTTTCCGAGGCGCTGTACGACGCTGCGCCGGCGCCGAAGAAACTGCTGCTGGTCGACGGCGCCGGCCACAACAACGCGATGATCGCGGGCGAAGCGCAGTACCGGCAGGCGATGGCCGACCTCTTCGGACTGCCGGAGATCTCCGCGCACGCGCCCGGTACGCTCGGCCAGCGTGCGCAGCCGCCCGTGAGGCAGGCCGCGCGGGACATGGCAGCGAGGGTGTCGCCGCTGTAGCCTACCAACCGCGAATTGACAGTCGTGCCCCCCGTTCACAGAATGGGCCGCGGGGACAACCTGACCAACCCCTCGCGGAGGAGGAAATCATGAATCGACCGCTGTTGGCCGCGCTTGCGGCCGGCGTGATGGTGCTCGCCGTCGGCGAAGCGATCGCGCACGACGATCTCGTCCTGATGCGCAACGCCGCGCAGCAATTCGCCGTGCTGCCGGAGGGCGTGCGCTATCCGGAAGGCATTACCGCCAATCCGGCGACGGGCGACGTGTTCGTCGCGACGTTCGATTTCGGACCGAACGCGAACAAGCTGATGCGCTTCGCCCGGAATGGCAAGCTGGCGGCGATACGCGACTTCGGCGGCGCGCCGATGCTCGGCCTCGGCTTCGACGCGGCGCGGGGCAAGGTCTACATCCTGAACATGGGTGCGTCGAAGGTGCAGCGCATCGCGGCGGATTTCGACGCGTCCACGCCGGTCGAGGACGTCGCCTCCGTGCCGAGCATCGGGGCGCCCGGCGCGCGCACCGTGGGCAATCCCGACACGAGCGCCGACACGGTCATTTTCGGCTCGGCCGGCTTCCCCGCGCCCAACGCCATGGTCTTCGACGCGGCCGGCAATCTGTATTTCTCCGACTCGTTCCAGGGCGCGGTCTTCCGCATCGCCAGCGTCGCCACCTGCGCGACGCCCTGCGCGGCGACCGAGGTCGCGCACGATCCGCTGCTCGCCACCGCCGGATTCCCGCCCTTCGGCGCCAACGGCCTCGCCCTCTCGCGCGACGGCACGACGCTCTTCGTCGCCAACACCGGTGACGACCGCGTCCTCAAGCTCGATGTCGCGACGGGCGCCGTCAGCACCTTCGTCGAGAGCATCAACGGCGCCGACGGCCTCCTCATGGACGGCGACGGTCGTCTCTGGGTGTGCGCGAACCAGGCCGACGAAGTCGTGGCGCTGGACCACGACGGGCGCATCGTCGCTCGTCTCGGCGAATTCCAGGGCATCAACCGCGACGGCACGCCGGACGGCCTGTTGTTTCCGGCGAGCGCGGTGATCGTCGACGGGTGGATGTACGTCACCAATCTCGCGCTTCCCCTCACCGGAACGCCCGACGAGCCCGAGGGCGACGTGACCCGCTGGACGGTGGCCCGCATGAAAGTGCCGAAACGCTGACGCCTCGACCGGACGCACCGGAGCCAGCACGACGAGGGCCGCAGATCGCGGCCTTCGTCTTGTCAGGCGGCGGAATCGGGGCGTGCGCGCCGCCCGCGCGAAGCGCCGGGCAAAGAACTTGCTTTGCGGTGAGTGTCGAGATTTTCAATCACAGGCCCACCCGTGCGCTCGGCAGGTCCACGCGGACGAATCGCACCATCGCTTGCATCCAACACATTGATTGGATGCGAGATGGGCGATTTCATTGCGGGCCGTGTCCACCACAATTTGATGCCCACGGCAACGACGGATGCCGGGGCGCACGATGCCGCGATCCGCGCGATCGGCACAGTGCCATGAAATTTCATCGCCTGCAGTCCCGCATCCTGGCGCTGTTCATCGTGCTGGTGGCGATCGTGCAGTTCGGCAGCTTCCTGCTGATCAATACGGTTGGCGTGTCCGCGGCGCGCAATACGATGGGCCAGGAAATCGCCCGCGGCGCGCGCGTGTTCGATCGCCTGCGCGAGCAGGACAGCGAACGGCTCGTGCAGAACGCGCGGTTGCTCTCGGCCGACTATGCGTTCCGCGAGGCGGTGACGAGTGGTGTCGGCGACAAGATCACCTCCATGATGTGGAGCCACGGCATGCGCGTGGACGCAGACATCATGATGCTGGTCGGTCTCGACGGCCGCGTGATCGCGGACATCGAAGGCGATCGCCGCGGCAAGGCGTTCCCCTATGGGCAGATCTTCGCCGAGGCGATGAAGGCGCAGCGGGCCAGCGCCGTCGTGGTCGTGCGGGGACGTCTTCACGAGATCGTGGTCGTGCCGGTGCTGGCGCCGGTGCCCGTCGCCTGGCTGGCGATCGGCTTCAACATCGACGACGCGGTCGTGAAGGACTTGGGCCGCCTGACGGGCCTCGACGTCTCGTTCGTGAGCCGCCGCGGCGACGACGACTGGCGGTTGCAGGCGAGCACGCTCGCGCTCGCCGACCGGCAGTCGCTGATGCTCGACCTCGCCGGGAACCGCTTCGCGCTGGTCGACAGCGACGGTAACGCCGAGTCCGCCAGCGGATCGTTCACGCGCATGCTGCCGTTGACCACGGCGGGCGGGGACAGCGTGGTCGCCGTGCTCCAGCAGCCCATCGACGCGGCGCTCGAGCCGTTCCGGCATCTCCAGCGCCAATTGCTGTTGGTGTCGCTCGTCGCCGTCGCCGTCTCGATCCTCGCGAGCCTCCTCATCGCCCGCGGGATTGCGCGCCCGATGGGCGAGCTCGCCAACGTCGCGCGGCGCATCGCCGGCGGCGACTACTCGACGCTGCCCACGGTCTCGCGCACCGACGAGATCGGCGACCTCGCGAAGGCCTTCCGCACGATGCAGAACGGCATCGCGTCGCGCGAGACGCGGATCATGGATCTCGCCTACCGCGACACGCTGACCGGACTGCCGAACCGCGCGAAGTTCAACGATCGCCTCGAGGCCGCGCTCGCGACCGCCGGGCCCGACGGCGCGCCGGTGGGCGTGCTGCTGATGGACCTCGACAATTTCAAGTACGTCAACGACACGCTGGGTCACTCGATCGGGGACCTGCTGCTGCGCGAAGTCGCCGCGCGGTTGCGCTCCGCCGTCACCGCCGAGGGCGCGGTCGTCTCGCGGCTGGGAGGCGACGAATTCGCCATCCTCCTGCCGGGCCGCAACGCCGGCGAGGCGCGTCAGGTGGCACGCACGGCGCTGCTGGCGCTCGAAGTCCCGATGAACTTCGAGGGCCACGATGTCGACGTCCGCGCGAGCATCGGCGTCGCCGCCTGCCCCGACCACGGCCTCGAGCGCTCGACGCTCATGCGCCGCGCCGACGTCGCCATGTACGCCGCCAAGCGCAACAACGTGGGCTCGCTGATCTGGCACGAGCGCTACGAGGAGCACAGCCACGAGCGGCTCTCGCTGATCAGCGACCTGCGCAAGGCGATCGAGAACGACGAGCTGCTGCTGATGTACCAGCCGAAGGTCGCGCTGTCCGGGAACGGCGAGCACTTCGTCGAGGCGCTGGTGCGCTGGCAGCACCCGTCGCGTGGCATGGTGCCGCCGATGGAGTTCATCCCCTTCGCCGAGCAGACCGGATCGATTCGCGCGGTCACGCACTGGGTCGTCGCCCATGCCGTCGCGCAATGCGCCGCCTGGCGGCGCGCCGGCTTGCCGATGAACGTGTCGATCAACATCTCGGCGCGCGACCTGATGGACGCCGAGCTTCCGGTGCGCTTCGCGTCGATGCTCGATCAGCACGACTGCCGCGCGCAATGGATCGCCCTGGAGATCACCGAGAGCGCGATCCTCGACGACGCCGGCCATGCCGTCGAGAATCTGCAGCTGCTGCACTCGCTCGGCTGCCGGCTCGCGATCGACGACTACGGGACCGGCTACTCGTCGCTTGCCTACCTGCGGCGGCTGCCCCTCAACGAGCTGAAGATCGACAAGTCGTTCGTCCAGCGCATGGCGCGCGACGCGAGCGACGCCGTGATCGTGCGCTCGACGATCGACCTCGCGCACAACATGGGCCTCGTCGTCGTGGCGGAAGGCGTCGAGGACGAGGCCACGCTCGAGCGCCTGCGAGCGCTCGGCTGCGACATGGTGCAGGGGTATTTCCTCAGCCGGCCGCTGTTGGCCGCGGACGTCGCCGCGTGGCTCAAGGCATCGCCGCGGGCGCGCGCGGCGCCGGAGCCGGCCGAGCTGCGCCGCGTCGTCTGACGCGCGTCGTCGTTCGGCGATCGTTTCTTCGCTGGGCCGTGCGGGAGCCTCTCGCGCGGGCTTCAGTGTTCAGGCGCCCGCGCGAGAGACTCCCGCACGGACTCGACGCGTGGCCTCGCGCGGCTTCAGCGTTCCGGCGCCCGCGTGAGATTCCCGCACGGACTCGACGCGTGTGCGCCGTGCGACGGAAGACCCCCGTCCGCCACCGCCGGGCAGGTAAACTCCGCGCCATGCCGAACGTCCGCGCCAACTAGTGTCGCCATACCCGCATCTTCTCGCGCCGCTCGACCTCGGCTTCGCGACGCTGCCCAACCGCGTGCTCATGGGCTCGATGCACACGGGCCTCGAGGAAGCGCCCGACGGCTACCGGAGAGCTCGCCGCGTTCTTCGCCGAACGTGCGCGCGGCGGCGCGGCCCTGATCGTCACCGGAGGCGTGGCGCCGAATTTCTTCGGCCGGCTTGAGCCGCGGGCGTCGCAGCTCTCGTGGCGCTGGCAGGTTGCGCGCCACCGGATCGTCACCGAGGCCGTCCACGACGGGGCGGCCGCATCGCGATGCAGATCCTGCACGCCGGCCGCTATGCGTATCACCCGCTGTCGGTCGCGCCCTCGGCGACGCGCTCCCCGATCACGCCGTTCAAGGCGCGCGCGCTCACCGGCTGGGGGGTGAAGCGGACGATCGCCGCGTACGTCCGCTGCGCGGAGCTCGCGCGGAGCGCCGGCTACGACGGCGTCGAGATAATGGGCTCCGAGGGCTACCTGATCAACCAGTTCGTCGCGCCGCAGACCAACCATCGCGACGACGACTGGGGCGGCGCGTTCGAGAACCGCATGCGCTTCGCCGTCGAGATCGTGCGCCGCACGCGCGCGGCGGTCGGCCGCGATTTCATCATCATCTACCGGCTGTCGATGCTCGATCTCGTCGAGGGCGGCAGCACGTGGGACGAGGTGGTCGCGCTCGCCAAGGCGGTCGAGGCGGCCGGCGCGACGCTGATCAACACGGGCATCGGCTGGCACGAGGCGCGCATTCCGACGATCGCGACGATGGTGCCCCGCGCGGCGTTCGCGTGGGTCACGCGCCGGATGCGCGGCGAGGTCGGCGTCCCGCTCATCACGACCAATCGCATCAACGATCCCGCCGTCGGCGAAGCCGTGATAGCGCGCGGCGACGCCGACATGGTGTCGATGGCCCGACCGTTCCTCGCCGATCCGCGCTTCGTCGCCAAGGCGGCCGGCGGTCGGGCCGACGAGATCAACACCTGCATCGGCTGCAACCAGGCGTGTCTCGATCACATCTTCGAGCGCGAGATCGCCACGTGCCTCGTCAATCCGTACGCGTGCCGCGAGACCGAGCTCCGGCTCGCGCCGCGGCGATCCGGCGCCGCGTGGCCGTCGTGGGTTCCGGGCCCGCGGGCCTCGCGGCGGCGACGACGGCCGCGGAGCGCGGGCACGCGGTGACGCTGTTCGAGGCGGCGGCCGAGATCGGCGGCCAGTTCAACCTCGCGCGACGCATTCCCGGCAAGGAGGAGTTCGCGGAGACGCTGCGTTATTTCCGCACGCGGCTGGCCGCGCTTCGCGTCGACGTGCGCCTTGGTCATTGCGCGACGGCGGACGATCTCGCCGGGTTCGACCACGTGATCGTGGCGACGGGCATCGTCCCGCGGATCCCGCCGATCGCCGGCATCGACCACGCGAAGGTGGCGAGCTACGTGGACGTCGTGCGCGGTACGCGCGCGGTCGGCAGGCGCGCCGCGATCGTCGGCGCCGGCGGCATCGGCTTCGACGTCGCGGAATTGCTGAGCGCGGCAGACAGCCCCGACGGTCATGCGAGCGACGGGCGCGCGGACGATCCGGCGATCGCGGCGTTTCGGGCCGAGTGGGGGATCGACATCGCTTACGCCGCGCGCGGCGGTCTCGCAAAGCCGCGCGACGACGTGCCCGCGCGCGAGCTCTACCTGCTGCAGCGCAAGGAAGCGAAGGTGGGGCCGGTCTCGCCAAGACGACCGGCTGGATCCGCCGCACGCTGCTCAAGCGGCGCGGCGTCGCGATGCTCGCCGGCGTAACATACGAGCGCATCGACGATGCGGGGCTGCACGTGAGCGTCGACGGTGCGCCGCAGGTGCTCGACGTCGACACGATCGTGATATGCGCGGGGCAGGAGCCGCGCCGCGAGCTCGCCGCGGAACTCGCGGCGCGCGGCATCGACGCCACGCTGGTCGGTGGCGCGGACGTCGCCGCCGAGCTCGACGCCAAGCGCGCGATCGACCAGGGGACGCGCGTGGCGCTGACGTTGTAGGCACTTCCAGCGGAGGAACGATGGCGGAGCAGGGGAGGGGAACGGCGGCCGGAGACGAGACCGCGCAGGACGACCCGGGGATGCGATTTTCGCGGCGCTCGCTGATCGGCGCCGGCGTCGGCCTCGCGCTCGGGAGCTGGCTGCCGGCGGGCGTTGCCGGAGCGGCAGCCCCTGCCGGCGAAGCGCGCCGAACGCCATCTCGGCGGCCGACGCGCTCAAGCGGCTGGCCGAAGGCAACGCGCGTTATGCGTCGAACCAGCCGGGCCGAAACGGACTTTTCGTCGGGGCGCGCCGCGCGCGCGACGGCGCAATATCCGATCGCCGCGATCCTGAGCTGCGCCGATTGGCGCGTGGCGCCCGAGCTCGTGTTCGACCAGGGACCGGGCGACTTGTTCGTCGTGCGCGTTGCCGGCAACAGCGTGAACACCGACATCCTCGCCAGCCTCGAATACGGCGTCGAGTTCCTCGGCATCCCGCTCATCGTCGTGCTGGGCCATTCGGGGTGCGGCGCCGTCGACGCGGCGATCAAGGTGCTGAAGAAGGACGCCAAGCTGCCGGGCCACCTTCCCGGGCTCGTGGGCGCGCTCAAGCCTGCCGTGGTGATCGCGGAGAAGGCGAAGTCCGGCTCGCTGCTCGACAACGCGATCGCCGTGAACGTGCGGCGCAGCGTCGCCGCGCTCGAGCAGCCGGCCGCCGATCCTGGCGCGCGATTACGCGGCGAAGAAGATCGACGTCGTCGGCGGCGTCTACGATCTCGCGACCGGACGCGTGGCGATGGCCTGACGCGGCGCAGCGTGTTGGTCGAGGACCTGGGCGACAGCGCGATCGTCGATGTCGAGGTCGCCGGGCGCATCGTCAAGCTGCGCGCGGCGAGCACGGCGGGCGTGACCGAAGGCGCCAACGTGCATCTCGCCTTCGACCCAGGCGCCGTCCATCTCTTCGACGCCGCCAACGGCGTGAGGCGCCAGCGCCCGGCAACCTGACTAGGGCGCGGCGCGCGCGCTCCACGCGGCCAGCGCAGCGATGCTGCGGAACTCGTCGGCGGCGCGCGCGGCGACGTCGTCGAAGCGCTGGCGCACCATGTTCGACAGCGCCGTTCCAGGGGTCAGCTCGACGAAGACGCGGCAGCCACGCTCGTGGAGCGCGTCGAGGCACGCACCCCACTCGATCGTGCGCGCAATCTGCGGTGCCAGCGTCTCGATCGCCTTCGCGCGCGCGACGACGGCACGGGCATCGATCCCCGCGATCACCGGCGCCGACGGCGCGCGCAGCGTCGACGCCTCGAGCGCCGCGCGAAACGGCGCGACCGCGGCATCGAGAAGCGGCGTGTGCGCGGCCACCCCCACGCGGAGCGGCCGGATCTGCGCGCCGCGGCGCTCGCCATCGGCAACGAATCCGGCGAGCGCAGCGTCGTCGCCGCCGACCACGAAGGCGTCGTCGGCGATCGCGATCGCCACGTGGCAGCCGGTCGCCGCGCACGTTGCGTCCACGCTCCGCCGCCGCAGGCCGCGGACGGCGACCAGGCCGCCGTGACGCCTCGCGGCAGCCGCGTCCATCGCCGCGGCGCGCCGCACGGCGAGGCGCGCGAGGTCGGCGCTGCCGATCGCATCTGCGATGCCGTACGCCGACAGCTCGCCGACGCTGTAGCCGGCCACTGCCGCCGGCACGGGGAGCGCCGCGCGCAGCGCCTGCCATTGCGCGTACTGCGCGACGCAGATCAGGGGCTGGGCGCTCGCATTGACGAACATCGCATCGGGGGCGAGCCACGATTGCGGCGGGGACGCCAGCGCCGCGGCCGCCGCATCGAGGGCCGCGCGTCCCGCGGGATCGCCGGACGCCAGATCCAGCATGCCCGGGTGCTGCGCGCCCTGGCCCGGGCACAGCACTGCCAGCGTCATGGTTCCGCGCGCTGCAGCGCGTCGACGAACAGCGCGGCGGCGAGCAGATCCGCGGCGCCGCCGGGGGAGAGCCGCCGCGCGACGAGCTCGCCGTGCAGCGACACTGCGCCGGCGACGAGGTCGGCGTCGCGCGCGATTTCGCGCGCGCGCCGCTGGACGAACGCGAGCCCCGCGGGACCACCGCGGTACAGCACGTTGGTGTCGGCCACGTTCGCGAGCAGCGCGATCAGCGAGCGCAGCCGCGCGACGCGCGTCGGCTCGCCCGCGGCGCGTGCGGCGCGCAGCGCCGGCAGCGCGATCTCGAAGACGGCCGGGAACGCCAGGGCGCCCTCGCGGCGCGCGCCGCCGGCGCCGTGGCGCGCAGAAACGATGGCGCCGTGCGAGCGCCCGGCGGGTGCCACCGCGTGCGCGTCGAGCTCCGCGCCCCACGTGCGGCGAAGGGCGGATCGCAGCGCGTCGTCGCTCGGTGCGCTTTCCTGCGCCGCGACGCGTGCCGCGGCCGCGCACAGCAGCCCGACGACGAAGATCGCGCCCCGGTGCGTGTTGATGCCGCCCGTGACCGCCATCATGCCGGCTTCCGCGGCATCGCCGAGGGCGCGCAGCCTCGCGAACGGCGCGCCGCGCGCGCCGGCGTCGGCGAGCGCCGCCCAGTGCCGGCGTAGCGCGAACAGGCTGCGCACGAAGGTGCCCGCGTCCATGTCGTCGTGGGCGCCCGGGTCGTTCGGGCTCACGAGCCCCGGCTTCGGATAGAGCGCGAGCTCGTCCCACAAGGCGCGCGTCGCGTGCCGCGCCAGCGCCCGCGAGCAAAACGCGGCGGAAGGCGCCCGCGCGCGAGGGCGCCGCGGCCGACACGGCTGAGGGCACGCGAGCGTCATGCGCGCCCGGACCGCCCGTCCGACGGTCAGCGTCGCGCGCGTCACGAGGCGTGCGCCGCCATCCGACTTGGCGAGCACGCGGTCGGCCGGCCGGGCCCGCGCCCATTCGCGCCACGCGACCGCGTGGCCGCCGTCGAAGACGATTTCGGCATCGATCCGGCCGGGCGCCCGGCGCTCCCCGCGCACGAACAGCTCGAGCACCGCGGCGAGCTGCGCGTCCGAACGCGGCGCGAAGGTGACGTCGACGTCGGAGTCCGCGTGAAGGTAGGGCAGGCCGGTGATCGCCTGCCACGCCGCCGAGCCGAATCCCCGCAGCGTCGCGTCCAGCGCCTGCGCGTCGCGGTCGAGCGAGGCCAGCGCGCTTTCCCAGGCCGGCGGCAGCGCGCGCGCGATGTCGGCAAGCGGCAGCGGTGCGCAATGGCGCACGATCTCCCGCAGCGCAAGCGTCATCGCCAAGCGCCGCTTGCCGCGCGACGGTGGCAACGGCAGTCCGACGGCCACCTTGCCGGCGGGCAGCGCGGGCGGCCCGTCCGCGCGCCGCACGACGAAGGGAAAGCCGCGGTCGCGCCATTCGCGCAAGGCGGCGGCGGCCTCCGCGCTGTCGGAACCGGCGATGAGCCGATCGAGCGCGCCCGCCGTCGGCCATGCGAGGGTATGGCGCGGCAGCGCGCTGCCGCAGCCGGCCGCGGCGATCATTCGGCGGCCGTGCGCGCGGCGATCGGCGCGGCGAGCGAGCGCCCGCCGCGTGCCAGCCCTTCATCGCGGCGCGCATCGTGCGCGGGCGCGTCGCGCAGCGCATCGGCAAGACGCGCGGCGAGGTCGCCATCCCACAGCGCGTCGATCGCGCCCATCCGCACGTAGTTGGCAGCGCCCGGCGCGAACACCGGCGACGTGGCGGCGAGGGCGCGCAGGCGCTCCTCGGGCTGGCGCATCACGCGCGCCATCGCGGGCAGGCCCATCACGCGAATCTCCGCCTCGGGCAGCGCGGCGCAGCGGTCGGCCATCATCGCCGCTCGCGAGAAACCCGCCCGACAGCGCCTGGTCGTAGACCAGCGCGAGCACGCGGTGGCCGCGCGAGCGCGCGACTTCGACGCACTTGGCGAGATGCGCCATCGAGCGATTGATGCCGAGGAGCTCGTCGCGATGGCGCAGCCGCTGCCCCGCGGTGTCGACGAGGAACAGGATCGGGCGGCCGGGGTGGTCGCGCATCGTCGCGATCACGCCGGCCGCCATGGCGAGCGCGATCTCGACGCCCGCCTCGGCGTGGTCCGTCGTGCCGATGACCTGGAACGTGGCGCCGCCGTTGCGGCCGGTACCCGCCAGCAGGCTGCCGTCGACGGTCACCGCGTGGCCGTCGGGGAACAGCCGGTCGACCACGTCGCGCCAGCGCATCGCGTCGCCCCTGGCTACGCCGCCCGCCGCGCCCGCACGGCGGCGACGAGCACGTCGGTCGGCAGCATCGGTATGTCCTGCGGCGATTCGATGCCCATGGCGCGCCAGATGTCCTCGCCGTCGCGGCAGCCGCCGTAGCGCGCCAGGCGCTGCGCGAGGAGCGCGTGCTCGCGCTCGACCGCGGCGAGATCCAGGCGGTCGCCGGCGCGGATCGCGGCGGCGATCGCGGCGCGAAACGCGGCGGGCGAATCGTCGACGAGGACCTGCGCGTCGCCGGTCAGGTAGCGATGCTTGCCGCCCACCGTGCGCCAGACGAGCGCACGGTCGCGCGAGTCGAATTCCTCGACGCCGCGCGCCGTCTCGATCACTTCCGGGCCGGACAGTCCCAGCCGGCCTTCCTCCGACATGACGACCGTGCGTCGCAGCAGGACGCCGCGATGCCCATGCCGCCGAAGCAGCCGTACTGGCCCCCGATCGCCGCGACCACCGGAATGCCGGCGATGCGCGTCGCGCAGATGCCGCGGATGATCTCCGACACGGCGATCAGTCCGGCGTTGGCCTCCTGCAGCCGCACGCCCCCCGTCTCGAGCAGCAGGACGACACCCGCGGGACGCTGCGCGACCGCGCGCGCGAGCAGTCCGGCGATCTTCGCGCCATGCACTTCGCCCACCGCGCCTCCCATGAAGCCGCCTTCCTGGGCCGCGGCGAGGACCGGCATCCCGTCGAGCATCGCGGTGGCCGACGACGACGCCGTCGTCGAAGGCGGTGGGCAGATCGAGCGCGACCAGGTGCGGCGAGATCGTGCGCTGCGTGGGCGGCAACAGCTCGCGCAGCGACCCGGCGTCGACGATGGCCGCCAGCCGCTCGCGCGCATTGGCTTCGTAGTAGCTGCGCATCACGCGCCGCCGCCGGCGTACGCCTCGACGGCCTGGTCGAGGCGAAGCGAGACGATCGCCGGCGTCGCGCCGGCATCGTTGATGGAAATGCGCACGCCGGCGAGCGGATGCCGCGCGAAGAATTCCGCCATCACCGCCTGCCACGTGGCGCCGAAGCCGACCGCCGCCGTATTGATCTCGATCGCGCAGCCCGCGTCCGCTGCGGCGGGCTCGATCAGCACTTCGAGATTGCCGCTGGCGACGACTCCGACGATGCGCGGCTGCCGTGCGCCTCCGGCGTGCCGGCCGCCGTCGAAGGTGAACGCCAGCCTTTCCATGCGCTCACCAGTTCCGGAACCGCTTCGGCGGATCGTACAGACCGCCCGACGCGCGCACGAGGTCCTTGATCGAGCGCGCGGCGAGGAGGTCGCGCGTGGCGTCGCGCTTGTCGATGCCGAGGTCCTCGGCGCGGCGGATCACGCCGCGCTCGCGCAGGTTCTCGACGACGCGCCGGTCGCGCGCCAGGCCCACCGGCGTGAAGCCCGCCACGCCGCGGATCGCCTGCTCGCGCTCGGCGTCGTCGCGGCACTTGAGGAGGTTCGCGATGCCTTCCTCGGTGAGAATGTGGGTGACGTCGTCGCCATAGATCATGATCGGCGGCAGCGCCATCTGCGCCGACTCGCCGAGCTCCCAGGCGTCGAGGCGCTCGACGAACGCAGGCTCCATGTGCTCGCGAAACGTCTCGACCATCTGCACGACGAGCTTGCGGCCGCGCGGCGCGGCGCCCTCGCGCCGGCTTTCGCGTCCGGCGGCGAGCCATGCGGGCGTCGCATGGCGGCGACCGCGCGCGTCGGCGCCCATGTTCGGCGCGCCGCCGAAGCCGGCGATGCGGCCCAGCGTGGCCGTCGAGCTGTTGCCGGCGAGGTCGATCTGCAGCGTGGAGCCGATGAACAGGTCGCATGCATAGTGGCCCGCCGTCTGGCAGAACGCCCGGTTGCTGCGCATCGAGCCGTCGGGCCCGACGAAGAACACGTCGGGGCGCGCGCGGATGTAATTCTCCATCCCGAGCTCGGAGCCGAACGAGTGCACCGACTCGACGAAGCCCGCCTCGATCGCGGGAATGAGCGTCGGATGCGGGTTGAGCGCCCAGTGCCGGCAGATCTTCCCGCGCAGGCCGAGCGCCTCCGCGTACGTCGGCAGCAGCAGCTCGATGGCCGCCGTGTCGAAGCCGATGCCGTGGTTGAGGCGATCGATCCCGTAGGGCGCGTAGATGCCCTTGATCGCCATCATCGCCATCAGCACCTGGATCTCGGAGATGCGCGCGGGGTCGCGGGTGAACAGTGGCTCGATGTAGTGCGGCCGCGGGCTCTGCACGACGAAGCCCACCCAGTCGGCCGGGATGTCGACGCGCGGGAGCGTGTCGACGATCTCGTTGACCTGGGCGACGACGAGGCCGCTCGCGAAGGCCGTCGCCTCGGCGATCACCGGCGTGTCCTCGGTGTTCGGGCCCGTGTAGAGGTTGCCGTCGCGGTCCGCCGCCTGTGCGGCGACGAGCGCGACGTCGGGCGTGAGGTCGATGAAATAGCGGCCGAAGAGCTCGAGGTAGGTGTGGATCGCGCCGATGGCGATCCTGCCGCTGCCCGCGAGCTTGGCAAGGCGGGCCGCCTGCGGTCCCGAGAACGAGAAGTCGAGGCGCGACGCGATGCCGCGCTCGAACACGTCGAGATGCTCGGGCAGGGCGAGCACCGACTGCACCATGTGCAGCCCGTGCACGCGCGCGGGGTCGACGCCGGTGAGCGCCTGCGCGAGGAAGTCCGCCTGCTTCTGGTTGTTGCCCTCGAGACAGACGCGGTCGCCCGGCTCGATCACCTCCTCGAGCAGCGGCACGACGGCGGCGGCGTCGACGATCCGGCCGGCGATCTGCGCGCCGAGACGCGCGGCGGCACGCTCGCGGCGACGTTGGCTGCCTTGCGCGCGCAGGTTCCACGCACGCGGCGCGGCGCGCGCATTCATCGCGTCGGTGGTCCCATCACCCAGTCCGGAAATGCGGTGGCGATGCCCGGGACCAGGCAGATCACCACGACGGCGACGAACATCAGGGCGACGAACGGCATCACGCCCCACACGACGTCGGCGAGCGGGATGTCGGGGGCGATGTTCTTGATCACGAAGAGGTTGAGTCCCACCGGAGGGTGGATGAGCCCCATCTCCATCACGATGGTCATCAGCACGCCGAACCAGATGAGGTCGAACCCGGCGTCGCGCAGCGGCGGGAGGATGATCGGCGCGGTCATCAGGATGATCGACACCGGCGGCAGGAAGAATCCCAGCACGATCACCAGCAGCAGGATCGCGGCGAGCAGCACCCACTTCGACAGGTGCATCGCCACGATGCCCTGCGCGGCCGACTGGCTGATGTGCAGGTAGCTCATCACGTAGGAGAAGAACAGCGACATGCCGATGATGAACATCAGCATCGTCGACTCCTTCACCGTGGCGGCGAGGATCGGCGCGATCTTCTTCGGCCGCCAGACGCGGTAGACGAACGCGATCAGCATGAACGCCAGCACCGCGCCCAGCCCGGCCGTCTCCGAGGGCGTCGCATAGCCGCCGTAGAGCGCGACCATGACGCCGATCAGCAGGATCACGAACGGCAGCACCCGCGGCAGCATCTCGACCTTCTCGTGCAGCGTGTACTGCTTCTGGTCGAAGATCGCCGTGCGCGTGCCGTCGCGCTCGAACGACTCGCGCGCCAGCCGGTATTCCTTGCGGAAACGGAACATCGCATAGGCCGAGAACAGCGCGACCAGCAGCACGCCCGGCCCGATGCCCGCGAGGAACAGCCGGCCCAGCGACACTTCCGCCGCGACCGCGTAGAGGATCATCGTGATCGACGGCGGCAGCAGGATGCCGAGGGTGCCGCCGGCCGCGATGATCCCGGCGGCGAATCCCGGCGAGTAGCCGCGCTTGCGCATTTCCGGGATGCCGGCGCTGCCGATCGCCGAGCACGTCGCCGGGCTCGAGCCCGCCATCGCCGCGAACAGCGCGCACGTGAACACGTTGGCGATCCCCAGCCCGCCCGGAATGCGCTGCATCCAGGCGTGCATCGCGAGGTAGAGGTCGCGCCCCGCGTCCGATCGTCCTATGGCCGCGCCCTTGAGGATGAACAGCGGGATCGACAGCAGCGTGATGCTCGCCATCTCCTCGTAGACGTTCTGCGTCACCGTGTCGAGCGACGACGCCGGCATGAAGAAGTACATGAACACGAGCGCGACGAAGCCGAGCGCGAACGCGATCGGCATGCCGGAGAACATCACGACGAGCGTGACGACGCCGAAGAGGATGCCGAGTGCGAGCCATGCTCATCGCCGCGGCCCCCGCTCCGCCGGGCGACGCGGCACGGCCGCGCTGCGGGGCAGGGCGCTCATCGCGACGCCTGGCGCGCGGCGAAGTGCGTGATCGACTGCAGGACCAGCTGGACGACGAGCAGCGTCATTCCGCTCGCCATGAGGCCGTAGGGAATGGTCAGCGGCGGCGAGAACGTCGACGACGTCGTCATGTTGTCGACCCACGCCTCGTGGAACAGCGTCCACGATTTCCAGGCGAAGAAGGCGCAGAACAGCGTCGTCAGGATGTCGACGACGACGACGCGCACGCGATTGACGCGCGCCGGCAGCACGCTGGCGATAGCCTCGATCCCCACGTGCCCGCGCAGCGACTGCACCCAGGCGCCGCACAGGAATACGCAGCCGATGATGCTGAAGACCGCCACCTCGTCCTGCCAGTCGGTCGCGGCCTTGAACAGATACCGCGAGAACACGCTGTAGGTCAGCACCAGCGACGCGACGACCAGCGTGACCATGCCGACGAACAGCATCGCGCGGTTGACGCCGGTCATCGCGCGCTCGAGCATGCCGAGCGCGCCGGTGTGATAGACGCGCGGCGCGACCGGCAGGCCGGGAATGTCCGTGCCGTCGACGCCGTGGCTCACGCCCGCTCCTCTCGGTTGCGGGCGATCACAGGAGCTTCTGCGCCGCGGCGAGCAGCTTCGCGCAGTTCTCGTTCTTGCCCGCGTAGTCCTGCCACACCGGCTTCGCCAGCACCTGCCACTTGGCGAGCGCCGCGTCGTCCAGGTCGGCGACGGTCGCGCCCTTCTTCGCGTAGACGTTGGCGACGGCGATGTCGTCCGCCTTGGCGCTGTCGACGGCGAACTTCTCGAGATCGGCGCCGACCGTCATGATGGCGTCCTGTTGCGCCTTCGGCAGCTTGTCGAACACCTGCTTCGACATCATCAGCGGCTCGAACATGAACCAGTACGACTTGCCGCGGCCGCTGGTCAGCGCCTTCGCGATTTCCTCGAGGCGGAACGAGATGAGGCTGGTCGACGACGTGAGCGCGGCGTCCATCGCGCCCGTCTGCATCGCGGCGTAGATCTCGTTGGAAGGCAGCGACAGCACCGACGCGCCGGCGTCCTTGAACATCATGTCCATTTCGCGGCTGCCGCCGCGGATCTTCAGTCCCTTGGCATCGTCGGGCGTGACGACGGGCTTGCCGCGGCTCGCGACGCCGCCGGCCTGCCAGATCCAGGTGACGACGATGACGCCCTTCTCGGCGAGGATCTGCGACAGCAGCTTGCCGACGTCGGCATTCTTCCACTTGCTGCCGACGTCGTACGACGGCACGAGGGCAGGCAAGAGGCCGATGTTCGTCTCGGGCACCTCGCCGCCCGCGTACGACAGCGGAACCAGCGACATGTCCAGCGCGCCCTTGCGCAGCGCGCTGAATTGCGAGTTGACCTTCACCAGCGACGAGCCGGGATAGATCTCGAACTTCAGCCCGCCGCCGGTCTTCTTCTCGACGTCGGCTGCGAACTTGCGCACCAGGCGGTCACGGAAATCCCCCGAGTCGATCGTGCCGCCGGGGAACTGATGCGAAATCTTGAGCGTCGTCGGCGACTGGGCGAGGGCGCGATGGCCCACGAGCGTCGCGGGAACGGTGGCAAGGGCGCCGGCAACTAGGCGGCGACGGGTGACGTTCATGGGTGTCCTCCTGAGGATCGAATGGTCACGATGGGCGCCGTTGGCTTCGGCATGCAGGGTAGGGCATCCCTGTATACAAAAAAGCATAGGGCCTTGGGGCACGATGGTCAACAACTGTCCCGGCAACAACTGGGGGCGCGGCACGCTGCGCGCGAATCCGGTGCCGTCGACTGCGCTCGTGAATCGCATGCGCCTCGCGCTGCGCGACTGCCGGCGTGGAGCCGCCGCCATCGGTGTGGCCGCAGCTGCGCGGCCCGAAGTAACGAGCGCGCGCTGGTCGAGGTGACGAAGCAGGCAATGGGCTTCCCCAGCGGCGTGCCGCGCATCACCGACGCGATCTTCAGGCCCGAGAACTTCGTATTCCCGGTGTTCGACTACGACTGGGGTCCCGAATTCGAACGAGTACGACGCCACCGGCAATCCGACGAACGTCCCGCCGCCCATCAAGCACGTGATCAAGATGCAATGACCTGACCGTCCGGCAGGCGCCCAACCCGCCAAGGGAGGTGCCCTGCCGGGCATCGGTGGCGCGCCGGACCGCGGTCCGGCGCCACGGCGTGCCGCCGTTACTTCCTTCCGCGTCGCTATAATGAGGACGTCATCCATTCATTCATAGCGTGAACGTCGCCATGCGACGCACCGTCGGCACGCGCTCCGAGCGCGTGCGGGAGCTCATCGAGGAGGGAATCGCCACCGGCGAATTCGCGCCGGGGATGCGTCTCGACGAGACCGAGCTTGCGCTGCGCTTCGACGTGTCGCGCACGCCGCTGCGCGAAGCGCTGTTCCAGCTGGCGTCCGCGGGCATCGTCGAGATGCAGCCGCGGCGCGGCACGATCGTCGCCGAAGTGACGCCGCATCGCCTGGTCGAGATGTTCGAGGTGATGGCGGAGCTGGAGGGGATGTGCGGCCGCCTGGCGGCGCGGCGGATGTCGGCGCTCGAGCACGAGCGCCTGCTCGAGGCGCATCGCGCGTGCCAGCGCTCGTGCAAGGTGCTCGATCCCGACGGCTACTACTACGAGAACGAGCGCTTCCACCACTTGATCTACGAAGGCAGCCACAACGATTTCCTCAAGGAGCAGGCCTCGGCGCTGCACCGGCGCCTGCGGCCCTACCGGCGGCTGCAGCTGCGCGTGCGCGATCGCCTGCCGACGTCGTTCTCCGAGCACGAGGGCATCGTCGATGCGATCATCCGCGGCGACGCCGACGCCACCGCGCAGCGCCTGCGGGAGCACGTCGTCGTCCAGGGGCAGCGCTTTGCCGATCTCATCGCCTCGCTCGCCGACCTGCATCGTGAGACGCGCGCGCTCGCCGCCGGCGATGCGGCGCAACGCAGCGGCATGGCGAAGGCGCCGCGACCGCCGCGCACGCCGCGCACGCCGCGAGTCGCCGCGGCCGACGGCAAGCCGCGGCGCTAGTGCTGCGCCATCCCGATCACGCCGAAGATCCCGTGGCGCTCGACGTCCTGCATGGGCGCGGCGATGTCGAGCGTCCGGCGCGCTTTGCCGGGCGAAGACTCGAGCGGTCTCGTCGCAGCGGGGAAATCTGTTGCGTTCGCGCCAGCGAATATTCGCGCCACCGCGGCAAAGACTTGCGCGCTCCGCGCGGGCGACGCTATCATCACGCCTCCTGATCAACACGGGCACTTTCGTCGTTCAAGCACATGATCCGCGCCGCGCACCTGCCGAATCGCTTCCTGTTCCGGGCTGACGTCCGGGCCTGCGGCGTCGATTCGGGCCTGCCCGGCATGTTCGTGGATCCCGCGACGAAGTAGCCTCACCCGACCGGACGACGTCCGCCGGGCAGGTCGGCGGAATGTCGAAAGGTCGTCTTCCTCCCTTTCGATCGCTTCGCCGCCTCGTGTCGAGGCAGGCACGACGTCGCGCACTCGCTGCGCGCGGATGACGAAAGGAGCTTGATGCGAATGAACGACATGACCCTGTCCCTGCCGTGCGCCGGCATCGCCGTCGCCGCCGCAGGCGTGCGAATGCTTCGACGTTCGCTCGCCGGCGCCGGCGCCGAGGCCGGCATCGAACCGACACGTGACCGGGTTGCGGTCGCGGGAGGCGCGCACTGACGTTGTCGCCGCGTCCTCTCTCGACAGCCCGGTCGACCGAACGGCACCGGGCTTTTTTGTCGCCCGGCGCCGGTGAACGAACAGGCGAACGAGGCACCCGAAATGAGACGAGCAGGCAACGAGCCCGCGCGACCGTACGGCGGGCACGAGTACGAATTGGTGAGAGCAGGTCCGCAGGGCGTCTACTGGCGCGCGGCGCACGGCGTCCTGGTGCGCGTGGCTGCCGCCGAGGCGGAGCGGCGCACGGCGAGCGACGAGCCGCGCCGGATCGCGTCGGCGGTGGCGCCGGCAGTCCGCGCGCTCTTCGGCGCGGTGTTCGCGCGCTGAGGTGCGTCGCGCGACGGGGTGTGCCCGGCGCACGGCGCCGGGCCGCCTGGGGAAAGTCTGCCGGTGGGGACGGCGCGCCCATGCGCTGATCCATGGGTGCCTGTGAGGGCAAGGCGCGATCCCGAGCCTTGCCGCGGTCGTGCATCGGGATCGGCGGTTTCGTGCGCTGTGCGCGGCGCACCTAACTCACGATGGAGGACCGCCGCCGCACGCACTCGTGCGGTCACGAGTCGCGCCCCGGCGGGGTGACCCGCCGGGGGCGTGGCGAAATCGGCCGAACGGATCGCGCGCGATGGAGCGAGGACAGCGATGGATCTGGACCGGGGTGCCCGGCGCGTCGGTATAGCAGAGCATGACGTCGTGCGGATTGACCTGCCGATCCGCCGCACCGCCGCCGTCCGATGTAATGGGCCGCGAGCGGACCGGGTCCGGATCGTGCATACTTTGAGCGGACGTGCTTTGCGTCAAAGGACTGGCCGGCTCTCGAAGGAGGGGCGGTCGGGAAATGAACAGCGAATGGAGCCACTGGTACTGACGGTCGACCTGGGCGGACTTCCGCAGGCGTGGGTCGACCTGGAAGAAGCGATCACCTATCACGCCAAGCAGATCGTCGCCTGGTCCGCAGGCGGCGTGGTCCGCGAATTCCGCGGCGGCTGGCGGTGGGACGGGTCGCGGTCGCGGATCGCGACCAAGTCGATCCTGGCGATCAAGGGCAGCGCCGGCCGGCCTCTCTCGCACGTCCCCGGCCTGACCAATCCGATGCTGTTCGCGCGCGACCGGCACCTGTGCGGTTACTGCGGGACGCGACATCTGTCGCGCGACCTCTCGCGCGACCACGTGATTCCCGTTTCGCGCGGCGGGCGCGATTCCTGGATGAACTCGGTCACCGCCTGCCGCAGCTGCAATACGCGCAAGGGCAACCGCACGCCCGAGCAGGCCGGCATGCCGCTGCTCTACGTGCCGTACGTTCCCAACCGGCACGAGCACTTCATCCTGCGCAACCGGCGCATCCTCGCCGACCAGATGGAGTACCTGCTGGCCGGCGTGCCCAAGACGAGCCGGCTGCGCGTCGCCGGCGCCTGAAACGCCGCGGCCCGCATGGCCGAAGACCGCACGTCCGCCGAAGCGCCTCCGGGCCGGCATATCCGGCTCACGTCCCATCCGGTCGAGGGGGCATACGGCGCGCTGCCGATCCGCTGGGGTGCGCCCACGCCGCACGAGCGCGGACCGGTCGTGGGCAGCACGGCGAACCGCAGCCAGCGCAACGTCATCGGCGCGCACAGCGGCAGCTACGGCGTCTACCGCGCGCTCGCCGTCGCGGCGGGGGCGCTGACGCGCGCCCACAAGCCCGACCTGACCGACACGATGCCCACCGACGCGATCGGCCCGTATCCGCAGTGGAGCGATCCGGCGACCATCGTGTCGATCGACCCGTATGGCGCCGTCGTGGCCGAGGCCTTCCGCGCGGAGATTGCGCAGGGCTACGACGCGCGCCCGACGATCGCCGTCACCAAGGCGCACATCGACCTCCCCGAGGTGCGGACCGCGATGGCGGCCGGCCGCCTCGTCGCCGACGATACGGTGCTGCATCAAAGCGGCGCCGCGGTGGTGACGAAGGCCGCGATCGAGCCCGTCTGGTGGCTGCCCGGGGTGGCGGCGCGCTTCCGCTGTCGCGAGGCCGATCTGCGTCGCGCGCTGTTCGAGGAGACCGGCGGCATGTACCCCGAGCTCGTGACCCGGGGCGACCTCGAGGTCTTCCTGCCGCCCATCGGCGGCCAGACGGCCTACATCTTCGGTGATCCGCGCGACCTCGCCAATCCGGCGGTGACGCTGACGGCGCGCGTGCACGACGAATGCAACGGCTCGGACGTCTTCGGCTCCGACATCTGCACGTGCCGGCCGTACCTGACGCACGCGATCGAGGAGTGCATCCGCGGCGCCCAGGCAGGCGGCGTGGGACTCGTCGTGTACTCGCGCAAGGAAGGCCGCGCGCTGGGCGAAGTGACGAAGTTCCTCGTCTACAACGCGCGCAAGCGCCAGCAGGGCGGCGATTCGGCCAGCAATTATTTCCTCCGCACCGAGTGCGTCGCCGGCGTGCAGGACATGCGCTTCCAGGAGCTGATGCCCGACGTGCTGCACTGGCTCGGCGTGCGCCGCATCCATCGGCTGGTGTCGATGAGCAACCTCAAGTACGACGCCATCGTGGGCGCCGGCATCGAAGTCGGCGAGCGCGTGCAGATTCCCGACGCGCTCATTCCGGCCGACGCGCGCGTCGAGATGGCCGCGAAGAAGGCCGCCGGCTATTTCACCGACGGCATCGTCCCGGCCGCGTCCGACCTCGTGACGACCAAGGGCCGCGATTTGTGACTGCGGCGCAGGCCGCGCGTGCGCCCGCCGAGGCGCTGCTGTCCGCCGCCTGCGTCCGCTCGCGATCGCGCAACGTCCTCGACGCGGCGCGGGCGGGCCGGACGCGGCACTTCGCCGTCGATCCCGGCCGTCTCGACGACGCGGCCGAACGGGTCGCCCGCGTGACGCGCGAGCGGTATCCTTCGCTGCACATTCCCCGCCACAGCCGCTGGCGCCATTTCGAGGCGGGCGGCGCGGACCGCAGCGGCGAGCTTGCGCAGCTTCTGGCGGGTCGCGACGCCGCGGCCGCGGCGCGCGCGCGGATCGATCTCGCCGTGGTCAGCGTGCTGCTCGACGCCGGCGCAGGAAGTGCCTGGCGCTACGACGAGGCCGCAAGCGGGCAGCGCTTCTCGCGCTCGGAAGGTCTCGCCGTCGCGAGCTTCCGCGCCTTCCTGGCCGGTGCATTCTCGGCGGATGCCGACGATCCGCTGCGCGTCGACGCCGACGCGCTCGCGCGCATCGATGCGGCCACCCTCGCCCGGCTCTTCCAGTCACGCGACGACAATCCGCTGCTCGGGCTCGCCGGCCGGGCCGCGCTGCTTCGCCGCCTGGCGGCGGCGCTGGCCGGCGAGCCGGCGACGTTCGGGGCCGCGAAGCGGCCGGGCGGCCTCTACGACGTGCTCGTCCATGCGCCGGGCGAAGCGATCGAGGCCGGCGCGCTGTTGCGCGCGCTGCTGCGCGGCATGGGCGCCATCTGGCCGGTCGGGAACACGCTCGACGGCGTTGCGCTCGGCGACGCGTGGCGCCACCCGGACGCAGGAGGTGACGGCGCCACGGCCGGGTGGGTGCCGTTCCACAAGCTGTCGCAGTGGCTCGCCTACTCGCTGTTCGAGCCGTTCGAATGGGCAGGTGCCCGCATCGCGCGGCAGGAGGCGCTGACCGGGCTTCCGGAGTACCGCAACGGCGGACTGCTGCTCGACAGCCGCGTGCTGGCATTGCGCGATCCGGCGGCTGCGAAGGCGACGCACGACGTCGGCAGCGAGCTCGTCGTCGAATGGCGCGCGCTGACCGTCGCGCTGCTCGACGAAGTGGCGGCGCGCGTGCGCACGCGGCTCGGGCGGCCGGAGCTACCGCTCGCCTGCGTGCTCGAGGGGGGCACCTGGGCCGCGGGCCGCGAGCTCGCGCGCCAGCTGCGCGGCGGCGACCCGCCGCTTGCGGTCCGCTCGGACGGGACCGTTTTCTGATACCGTCGCCGCGAACGACCCGGAGCCGCCATGCCCAGCACCGTCCACGTGTTCGATCATCCGCTCGTCCAGCACAAGCTGACGCTGCTGCGCCGGAAGGAGACGAGCACGACGAGCTTCCGGCGCCTGCTCACCGAGATCGGCTCGCTGATGGCGTACGAGGTGACGCGCGAGATGCCGATGCACGAGGTCGAGATCGAGACGCCGCTCGAGCGGATGACCTCGCGCCTCATCGACGGCAAGAAGCTCGTGTTCGTGCCGATCCTGCGCGCGGGGACCGGGCTCCTCGACGGATTCCTCGCGGTCGTGCCCGGCGCGCGGGTCGGCCATGTCGGGCTGTATCGCGATCCCAGGACGCTCGTCGCGGTCGAGTACTACTTCAAGATGCCGAGCGGGATGCGCGAACGCGACGCGATCGTCCTCGACCCGATGCTGGCGACCGGCAACTCGGCGGTTGCCGCGGTGGAGCGGCTGAAGGAAGCGCATCCGCGCTCGATCCGGCTGGTCTGCCTCGTCTCGTGCCCGGAGGGCGTCCGCAGGTTCCACGGCGCGCATCCCGACGTGCCCATCTATACGGCCGCGGTCGACCGGCAGCTCGACGACCACGGCTACATCCTGCCGGGACTGGGCGACGCCGGAGATCGCATCTTCGGAACGAAGTAGCGTGGCCGACCTGCTGATCCGCAATGCGACGCTGCCCGACGGCCGCACGCCGGTCGACGTGCTGGTCGCCGGCGGGCGCATCGTCGACGTCGCGCGGGCGATCGACGCGGCCGCGGCGGAGGTCGTCGATGCCGCCGGGCAGCTTCTGACGCCGCCGTTCGTCGACGCGCACTTCCATCTCGACTCCACGCTCACCCACGGCCTGCCGCGCGTCAACCGCAGCGGCACGCTGCTCGAGGGGATCGCGCTGTGGGGCGAGCTCAAGCCGGAGCTGACGCAGGACGCCGTGGTCCGGCGCGCGCTCGCGTATTGCGACTGGGCGGTCGCCCGGGGGCTGCTCGCGATCCGCTCGCACGTCGACGTCTGCGATCCGCGCCTGCTCGCGGTCGAGGCGCTGCTCGACGTGCGCGAGCGCGTCAGGCCGTATCTCGACCTGCAGCTCGTCGCCTTTCCGCAGGACGGCGTGCTGCGCAGCAAGGGCGCGCTCGACAACCTGAAGCGAGCACTGGCGATGGGGGTCGACGTGGTCGGCGGCATCCCGCACTTCGAGCGGACGATGGCCGAAGGCGACGAGAGCGTGCGCCTTTTGTGCGAGCTCGCCGCGGCCGAAGGGCGCCGGGTGGATCTCCACTGCGACGAGACCGACGATCCGCATTCGCGCCACGTGGAGACGCTCGCGCTGCAGGCCGAGCGCCTCGGGCTCCAGGGACGGGCGAACGGCTCGCACCTGACGTCGATGCACTCGATGGACAACTACTATGCGTCGAAGCTGATCCCGCTGATGGCACAGGCGGGCGTCTCGGCGGTGGCCAATCCGCTGGTCAACATCGTCCTGCAGGGGCGCCACGACACCTATCCCAAGCGCCGCGGCATGACGCGCGTCCCCGAGCTGATGGCGGCCGGCGTGACGGTGGCCTTCGGCCACGACTGCGTGATGGACCCGTGGTACTCGCTCGGCAGCGGCGACATGCTCGAGGTCGCGCACATGGGGCTGCACGTCGCGCACATGACGGGGCAGGATGCGATGCGCGCCTGCTTCGACGCGGTGACGGTGAACGCCGCGAAGATCCTCGGCCTCGACGGCTACGGGATCGCCCCCGGCTGCCGTGCCGACTTCGTGCTGCTGCAGGCGCGCGATCCGGTCGAGGCGATCCGCCTTCGCGCGACGCGGCTCCAGGTGTTCCGCGCAGGGCGGCGGATCGCACAGGCGCTGCCCGCCACCGCCGAGCTGCATCTCGACGGCCGCCCGGCCCGCGTCGACTGGATGCGCGCAACGTAAGGCCGGGCCTCTCCGCGGCGACGAAATAATACGGCTGCGGGCCGGGCGGCAGCGAAATGCCGCGCCTGCGAGCGCTGTTCACCTGTCGCACGGCCGGCGTTTGCCGCACACTTCCGCACATGGAATCCCTCTACTACGTGATGGCCTGGGCGTGCCATCGCAAATGCAGGCACTGCTACGAGGCGCGCTTCCGTCCGTACGTGCGGGGCGCGCTGGAGACGGTCGTCGCCGAGGCCGAGCGCAACTTCCCGCGCATCGTCGACCATTTTCCCGAGCGCTTCACGTACGTGGATCTCGAGGATCCGCGTCCGGACGGCACGTTCGCCGAGAAGACGGGCCGCGTGATCCTGTCCGGCGGCGAGTCGCTGCTCGACCCCGTGCGCGAACGCGTCACGTACAAGGTGATCGAACGGCTGCGGGAACGCTACGCGGCACAGGGCGGGGTCAAGGTCGTCGTGCAGACGACCGGCGATCTCGTCACCGACGCGATCGTCGACGACCTGCTGGCGCGGGGCGTGTGGATGATCTCGGTGGCGGGCGTCGACGATTTCCACGTCGGCATCGAAGGGCCGGAGCGCCAGCGGCGCTTCGTCGACCGGCTGTCGACGCTGTTCGAGCGGCACGGCCTTCGCCGCTCGGGATTGTCGGCGACGACGCGCAACTGGCACGAGGAGGCGGGTCCGGTGTTCAGCTTCTTCGGGGCCACGCCCGACGCGTGGATCGGCAAGCTCTGGCCGCGCGGCCGCGCGTGGGAGAACGGCCTGTCGACGGCGACGCTGGCCGACAATTTCTGCAACCGCTGGTCGGGCGGGCTCAATTTCCTGCGGCACCGCTACAACGGCTCGGAAGTCTCGGTGGAGCCGGACGGCGCCGTGTACCCGTGCTGCATCAAGACCGGGATTCCGATCGGCAGCCTGCTCGAGGACGACCTCGTCGACATCCTGGACTCGCTCGCCGGCATCCCGGCGTTCGAGGCGATCACCATGGGCCACCCGGAGCGCATGGGCCTCGCCCATGGCTGGAGCGAGGACGACTTCATCGCCCGATCGCGCACGACGACGCCGCGCGGGCAGCCGTACCAGAACCTGTGCATCGGCTGCGATCGCTTCCACGCCGAAGTGCTGGGCCCGGTGATCGAGGAGGCGCGGCGCCGGCGCGCGGGGGCCCGGGCCGAGGGCAGGCGTGCGCCGCGCGTGACGGTTCCCGTCGTGGCCGGCGCGGCGCCCCGATGAGCCGCCGCGCCGTCGCTTTCGCCGCGCTCGCGTTTGCGGTCACGCTCGCGGTCATGGCGACGCCGCTGCACGCGCAATCCGCCGACTGGGCGCGCGTCCTCGCCACGGCGCGCGGGCAGACCGTCAACTTCAACGCGTGGGCGGGCGACGAGAAGACCAACGCGTTCATCGCCTGGGTCGGCGACGAGGCCGACCGGCGCTTCGGCGTCAAGGTCAATCACGTCAAGCTCAAGGACACCGCCGAGGCGGTGACGCGGGTCGTGGCGGAAAAGGCGGCCGGGCGCGACGCCGGCGGAAGCGTCGATCTCGTCTGGATCAACGGTCCGAACTTCCTCGCGCTCAAGGCGCAGGGCCTGCTGTACGGCCCCTTCGCGGCGCGGCTTCCCAACTATCGCTACGTCGACACGACCCACGTCCGCTCCAACACGGTCGACTTCACGATCGCCGTCGACGGCATGGAGTCGCCGTGGCGCCGGGCGCAGATCGTCTTCGTGTACGACGCCGCGCGGGCGCCCGATCCGCCGCGCTCGGTCGCCGCGCTGCTCGACTGGGCGAAGCGGCATCCGGGCCGCACGACGCATCCGGACGTGCACAACTTCCTCGGCGCGACGTTTCTGAAGCAGGCGCTCTACGAGCTCGCCCCCGATCCGGCGGCTCTGCAATCACCCGCGACCGACGCGACGTTCGCCGCGACGACCGCGCCGCTGTGGGCCTGGTACGACGCGCTGCGCCCCGCGCTGTGGCGGCAGGGCGAGCAGTTTCCCGCCAACGGCCCCGCGCAGCGCCAGCTGATGAACGACGGCGAGATCGACCTCATGATCTCGTTCAACCCGGCGGAGGCCGCCGTCGCGCAGGCTGCGGGACAGCTCCCGGCGTCGGTGCGCACGGTGGTGTTCGACCGCGGCACGATCGGCAATACGAGCTTCGTCGCCATTCCGTACAACGCTGCGAACAAGGAAGGCGCGATGGTCGTCGCCGACTTGCTGCTCGATCCCGCCACCCAGGCGCGGGCGCAGGACTACCGCCAGATGGGCAACTTCACGGTCCTCGATCTCGCGAAGCTGCCGCCGGCCGCGCGCGAGCGCTTCGACGCGCTGCCGCGCCACCCGGCGCTGCCGACGAATGCCGAGCTCGGGACCGCGCTGCTCGAGCCGCATCCTTCGTGGATGACGCGCATCGCCGCCGAGTGGGAACGGCGCTACACCAGGTGAGGGCTTCCGGATGGCGCACGGCGGCGCGCTGCGCGTCGTACCTCCGCTGACCGTCGCGCTGTTCCTCGTGCCGATCGCGGCCGGCCTGCTCGGCACCCTGCTGCCCGCGTTCGGCTACCTGCCGGCGATCGGGGGCGCGGCCGTGTCGCTCGACCCGTGGCGCCGGCTCGTCGACTACCCCGGTTTCGCCACCTCGCTCGCGACGACACTGCGCATCGGGCTCGCGGCGACGATCGTCTCGTTCGTGCTCGCGACCGGGTTCTGCGCCGTCGCGCAGGGCACGCGACTGGCGCGGCGGGCGAGCGCGTGGCTCGCCCCGGTGCTCGCCACCCCGCACGCCGCGCTCGCCATCGGCGTCGCGTTCCTGATCGCGCCGTCGGGGTGGATCGCGCGCGCGCTTTCGCCGGCCTGACCGGCTGGACGCTGCCGCCGGACGTGGCGACCGTGGGGCATCCGTCGGGCTGGCCGGTCATCGCCTGCCTGGTGCTGAAGGAAGTGCCGTACCTCGTGCTGATGATCGCCGGGGCGCTGCACCAGGTGCCGGCCGCCGCGCAACTCGCGGTCGCGCGCTCGCTCGGCTACGGCCGCGTCGAGGCGTGGCTGCGCATCGTCGCGCCGCAGGTATATCCGCAGGTGCGCCTGCCGGTGTACGCGGTGCTCGCGTTCTCGCTGACCGTCGTGGACGTCGCGCTGATCCTGGGGCCGGGCAATCCGCCCACGCTGCCGGTGCTCGCCGTGCGCTGGTTTTCCGATGCCGACATCGGATTCTATTTTCCCGCCGCCGCCGCCGCGTGCCTGTGCTTCGTCGTCGTCGCGCTCGCCATCGCCGCGTGGCGGGCGGGCGAGGTCCTGGCCGCGGCGGCAGGACATCGCTGGCTGGCGCGGGGACACCGCGGTGGCGTCGCCGCGACGGCGGCCGGCGCCGCCTGCGGCGCGACGGTCGCGACGGGCGTCGCCGCCGTCGCCGCGATCGCCGGCATGCTGGTGTGGTCGCTCGCCGACCGGTGGCGCTTTCCCGCGGCGCTGCCGGACGCCTGGACGCTGCAGAACTGGCGCCGTGCGGCGGAAGCGGTTGCGCCTCCGCTGGTGACGACGCTGGCGCTCGGCGTCGTCGCCACGGCGATCGCGGTGGCGCTCGCCGCCGGCTGCCTCGAGAACGAGGCGCGGACGCAGCATCGCGCGGGCCAGCGTGCGCTGTGGCTCCTGTACGTGCCGCTGCTCGTGCCGCAGATCGCCTTCCTCTTCGGCGCGCAGGTGCTGCTCGTGCGCGCCGGACTCGACGGCACGCCGGCGGCGCTCGTGTGGGCGCATGCGGTGTTCGTCCTGCCCTATGTGTTCCTGTCGCTCGCCGATCCCTGGCGCGCGCTCGACCCGCGTTACGCCCGCGCCGCGGCGAGCCTCGGCGCCTCGCCGTGGCGGGTGTTCGCGCGCATCAAGCTGCCGCTGCTGCTGGGTCCGCTGCTGATCGCGGCCGCGGTCGGCTTCGCCGTCAGCGTCGGGCAGTACCTGCCGACGCTGTTCGCGGGCAACGGGCGCGTGGCCACGCTGACGACCGACGCCGTCACGCTGGCCGCCGGCGCCGATCGCCGCGTCATCGGTGTGTACGCGGCACTGCAGGCGCTGCTGCCGTGGGCGGCGTTCGCGCTCGCGGTCGTCGTCCCCCGCTGGCGCTTCGCGCGTCGGCGCGGCGTTCCGCGCTTCGCGTGAGCGCCGGCGCGATGAACACGCTGGAACTGCGCGGCGTGGCGCTGGCCGTCGCGGGGCGCACGCTCGTCGCGCCGCTCGATCTCGTGGTGCGCGGCGGCGAGAACGCGACGCTGATGGGTCCGAGCGGCAGCGGCAAGTCGAGCCTGCTCGCCTACATCGCCGGCACGCTCGATCCCGCGTTCGAGGCGCGCGGAGACGTTGTCGTGGACGGGGTCGACGTCGGCGCGCTGGCACCCGAGCGGCGTCGCATCGGCATCCTGTTCCAGGACGACCTGCTGTTTCCGCACCTGTCCGTGGGCGACAACCTCGCGTTCGCGCTGTCGGCGTCGGTCCGCGGGCGTGGCGCCCGCGGCGCCGCCATCGCGCAGGCGCTGGACGAGGCGGGGCTGGCCGGGTTCGGCCCGCGCGACCCGGCGACGCTGTCGGGGGGACAGCGTGCGCGCGTCGCGGTGATGCGCACGCTGCTCGCCGCGCCGCGCGCGCTGCTGCTCGACGAGCCGTTCAACAAGCTCGATTCCGCGCTGCGCAGCGACTTCCGGCGCTTCGTGTTCGAGCATGCGCGCGCTCTCTCTCTGCCCGTGCTGCTGGTGACGCACGACCGCGCCGATGCCGATGCCGCCGGCGGCACGCTGATCCGTCTCGACGCCCGCGCCGCCTGAAGCCGATGCGGCGCCGGGTCATCCGGGTCAGCCGAGATAGACGGCGTGCTCGGTCGTGTGGAAGTGGACGGCCGACGGTCCCACCGAATACGCGCCGACGCCGGACGCCTTGATGCCGCCGAACGGCATGTGGTTGTCGGGTATGGTGCCGTGGTTGACGTGGATCATCCCGTTCTCGCTCTCGTCGACGAAGCGCTGGATGATCGCCGTGTCGCGCGCGAACAGCGCCGACGTGAGGCCGTACTCGACGCCGTTGAGGATCGCGAAGGCTTCGTCGACGTCGTCGTAGGCGAGCACCGAGATCACCGGCCCGAAGATCTCCTCCCGCGCCGCCGCGCTTTGCGGCGTGACCCCGGTGAGCACGGTCGGCGCGTAGAAGTACCCGCCGGGACAGCCGTCCACGTCGACGGCGGTGCCCCCCGCGGCGATCCGGGCACCCGCGCCGACGGCCGCATCGACGCGCGCGCGGACGCCTTCGAGCTGGCGCGCGTTGGTGAGCGGCCCCATCGTCGTCCCGGCCGCCATGCCGTCGCCCAGACGATAGCCGCGCGCCCGCGCGACGAGGCCGTCGACCACCGGCGCGAACATCGGCCGGTGCACGATCACCCGGCTGATCGCCGTGCAGCGCTGGCCGGCGCACATGCACGCGGCGAGCATCACCTGGTCGAGGCACGCGGCGAGGTCGGGCGCTTCGTGGATCACCGCCGCGTTCTTGCCGCCGAGCTCCAGCGACACTTCGGCCAGGTGCTGCGCGGCGAGCGCATAGACGGCGCGGCCCGTGGCGACCGATCCGGTGAACGTGACGCCTGCGGCCGCCGGATGCGCGACCAGCGCGGCGCCCACGGCGGCGCCGCCGTGCGCGATCTGTACGAGCCCGTCCGGCAGCAGGCCGTGCGCAGCATCGGCGACGAGACTGGCGGTGGCGGGCGCATATTCCGACGGCTTGAGCACGATCGCATTGCCGAACACGATCGCCGGCGAGAGCTTGCGCATCGGCGTCAGGATCGGGAAGTTCCACGGCGTGATGCCGACGATGATCCCGCGCGGACGCCGCGTGACAAGGTTGCGGATGCCGCGGCGCGCCGACGGGCGGACCTCGCCGGTCAGCGTGGCCGCCGCCGCGGCCATCGCGCGCCCTTCGGCGATGGACTTCGCCACTTCGTTGCGCGCCTCGGCCAGCGGCTTGCCCTGCTCGAGCGTGATGGCGCTTGCCAGCACGTCGGTCATCGCGCCGAGCGCGTCGAGGTAGCGCAGGAAGAGGTTGCAGCGCTCCACCGCGGGCACGCTGCGCCATGCCGCCTGCGCGGTGGCGGCGGCCGTCATCATCGCATCGATCTGCGCGGCCGTCGGCGTCGAATAGCTGCCCACGCGCTCGGCCGGGCGCGCCGGGTTGTGCGTCTCGAAGCGCTGCGCGTCGCCGTCGTGCCACCGCCCCGCGGTCAGCACACCATAGGAATACGTCATGACGTCGCTCCTCCCGGCGAGGCTTCGCCGAGGATCAGGCGCGCGCCGTGCTCGCCGATCATCAGCGCGGCGGCGTTGGTGTTGGCGGACGTGACCGTCGGCATCACCGACGCGTCGACCACCCGCAGGCGCTCGACGCCGCGCACGCGCAGTTGCGGGTCGACGACGGCGAGCGCGTCCGTGCCCATCCGGCACGTCCCCACCGGGTGGAAGACGGTGCCGCCCTGCTGCCGGGCGAAGTCGAGCAGCGCGTCGTCGCTGCTCGCGCCGGCGCCGGGCAGCACCTCGGCGTCGACGAGCTCGCGAAACCCCGCCTGCGCGTGGATCTCGCGCAGCATGCGGATGCCGGCGACCAGCGCGCGGCGGTCCTGCGCGTCGGCGAGATAGTTGGTCTCGATGCGCGGGCTCGCCAGCGGATCGGCGCTGGCGATGCGCACGCTGCCGCGCGACGCCGGATGGCATTGCCACACCGCCGAGGTGAATCCCGAATAGCGGTGCAGCGGCGTGCCCGGCTTGTCGACCGACAGCGGCATCACGTTGAACTGGACGTCGGGCCGTTTCCCATCGGCGAAGGGCGTGCACGCGGCGCCGCCCACCTGGCCCGCGCCCACGGTAAGCGGGCCGGCGTTCGACAGCAGCCACTTCGCGCCCATCGCCGCCAGCTTCACGGGATTGCGCACGTCGTCGTTGAGCGAGCGCCGCTCGCGCAGGCGCAGGATCGTGCGCGCCTGGTAGTGGTCCTGCAGATTCTCGCCCACGCCCGGCAGATGGACGGCCACCGGCACGCCGTGCGCTTCGAGCAGCGCCGCCGGGCCGATGCCCGAGAGCTGCAGGACCTGCGGCGACTGCAGCGCGCCGCCGCACAGGATCACTTCGCGCGCCGCCTCCGCCTTGTGCGTCCCGCCGGCCTCGACCCACTCGACGCCGATCGCCCGCGCGCCATCCAGCAGCACCCGCGTGACCGTGGCGTTCGTGCGCAGCGCGAGATTGCGCCGCTCGCGGATCGGATGGAGGAAGGCGCGCGCCGCGCTGGCGCGCCAACCGCCGTCGATCGACAGCTGATAGGCGCCGGCGCCGTACGTCGTGGCGCCGTTGAAGTCGGGGTTGCTCGGCAGGCCGCAGCGCACGGCGGCGGCCACCCACGCGTCGCACCACGGGTGCTCGTTGCGCAGGTCCGACACCGCGAGCTCGCCGGTCGCGCCGTGATACTCGGAGGCGCCGCCCGCATAGCGCTCGAAACGCTTGAAGTGGGGCAGCACCTCGCGGTACGACCAGCCGTGCGCGCCGGCGCGCGCCCAGTCGTCGAAGTCCTCGTGCTGGCCGCGGATGAAGATCAGCCCGTTGATCGACGACGAGCCGCCGATCACGCGGCCCCGCGGCCACGGCACGCTGCGCCCCGCCGTCCCTTCGCAGGGCTCGGTGTCGAACACGCGCGAATAGCGCGGATCGTAGATGGTGCGGAAGTAGCCGACCGGCAGGCGGATCCAGAAGCTCGCGTCGCTGCCGCCCGCCTCCAGCAGCAGGACGCGCGTCCCGGGATCCTTCGTCAGGCGGTTGGCGACGATGCAGCCCGCCGAGCCGGCGCCGACGACGACGTAGTCGTACGCCGGCCCGGACGGCGGGGCGGGTCCGGCCATGCGCTCAGGCCTTCACCGTGTCGAGGAACAGCGACGCATCGAAGTACTTCGACGCCGGCACCGCGTTGGAGATGTTGCCGAAGCGGACGAAGAAGTCGGTGACCTGCTGCAGCCACCCGGTCAGCGTGCCGTCGGAATAGAGCGTGCGCCACTGCGCGGCGGTGAACATCTTCTGCGCCTTGTACTGCTCGTGAAGCTCGGAAAGCGGCACCTGTGGGTAGTGGCTCTTCTGCAGCGCTTCGAGCGCGGCGTCGGAATGGGCGATCACGTAGTCGTTGGCCTCGGCCCAGCCGCGGATGATGTTCGCGCACACCGCGCGGTTCTTGGCGTAGTAGTCGTCGCGCGCCGCCCAGCCGCCGACGATCGCCGCCTTGGGATAGTAGGCGGACGCGTCGGCGAGCATCCGGGCGCCGGGCACCTTCGCCTTCACCGTGAGGTTGAACGGCACCCACAGCGCGACCGCGGGCACCGCGCCCGAGATGAACGAGGTCACGGCATCGCTCATGCGCTGGTTGACGATATCCGTGTCGGCCGGCGCGACGTTGTTGGCGCGCAGCGCCGTGTCGAGGAACACGTGCGCGGTCGTGCCCGTGGTCGTGGCGATCTTCTTGCCCTTGAGGTCGGCGAAGCTCTTGATGCCCTGGTCCTCGCGGACCCACAGCTGGGCGGTCGCGAACTCGACGTCGTTGGCGAGGAACATCCTGCCCTGGCCGCGCGCCGGAAAGTTCGAGATGACGGCGCCGGTGGCCAGCATGTCGATGCTGCCGCCGATCATCGCCTGGAACAGCTCGAGGCCGGTGGTGAACTGCACCATCTCGAACTCGACGCCGTGCTTGGCGAACGAGCCGCGGTCGATACCGGTCCATATCTGGCCGTCGACGGCGAGCGTGTGCAGGTAGCCCATCTTCACCTTGGTGCGCTGCTGCGCGATGGCCGGGGTGCACAGGGCGGCCGCGCCGAGGGCGGCCCCTGCCTTGACGAACGTGCGGCGGTCGATGCTCATGGCAATTCCTCCTAGTCGGTCGGTCGAACGGTCTGCCGCACCTGCGCGGCGTACTCCTTCATCACCAGGTCGCGCACGTGCGAGCGGATCTCGCCGAAGACGCGCGACTCGTGCAGCGATTCGTCGCGGGGATGGTCGAACGGAACGTCGACGATCTCCCGGATGCGGGTGGGCCGCGCGCTCATCACGACGATGCGGGAAGCGAGATAGATCGCCTCCTCCACCGAGTGCGTGATGAGCATCACGGTCTTGCCCTCGGTCTGCAGGACGTCGAGCAGCAGGTTCTGCATCGCAGTGCGCGTCTGCGCATCGAGGGCACCGAACGGCTCGTCCATCAGCAGGAACTGCGGGCGCACCGCGTAGGCCCGCGCGAGTGCCAGCCGCTGCCGCATCCCGCCCGACAGCGTGCGCGGCCACGCGTCGGCGAAATCGGCGAGGCCCATCAGGCGCATGTAGCGCTCGACGATCGCGTTGCGCTCGGCGGCGGGGGCGCGGTTGGCGGCGAGCTTGAGCCCGAACGCGATGTTCTCGCGCACGGAGAGCCACGGGAACACGCCGTACTCCTGGAACATCACGCCGCGGTCGGGTCCCGGACCCGCGATGGGCGCGCCGTCGAGCCGCACGCGCGCCGGCCGTGGGCTTAACGAAGCCGGCGACCATGTTCATCATCGTCGTCTTGCCGCAGCCCGACGGGCCGATGACGGCGACGAATTCCTGGTCGCGGATCGCATAGCTCACGTCGTCGACGACCCGCATCGTCCCCCGCGGCGAGGCGAACTCCACCGACACGTGGTCGAACACGATCCGCGCCGCGGCAGAGTGTCCCGCGGATGCGCTGGCACCGGAGGCTGCCGCGTTCATGCGATGCGCTCCTGCCAGGCGACCCAGCGGCGCGACAGCGCCCGCAGCGCGAGGTCCATCGCCAGGGCGATGAGGCCGATGCAGATGATGCCGACGTAGATGATGTCGAGCTGGAAGAACGACGATGCGTTCTGGATCAGCGCGCCAAGTCCCTGCTGCGCGGCGATGAGCTCGGAGGCGACGAGCGTCGCCCACGCGACGCCGAGAGCGACGCGCAGCGCCGTCAGCATGTGGGGCACCGTCAGCGGCACGATGACCTTGCGGAAGATCTCGCCGTCGGTCGCGCCCAGCGTGCGGGCGACGCGCACGTAGATCGGGCCGATCTGCGCGATTCCCTCGTACATGACGATGACGCCGGCGAAGAAGGACGCATAGAACAGGATGACGATCTTCGCCGGCTCGCCGATGCCGAAGTACACGATGACGAGCGGGATCAGCGCGATCGGCGGCAGCGCGCGGAAGAAATTGAGCAGCGGGTCGATGAAGCGCCGCACGTCGGGGTACCAGCCCAGCACGAAGCCCACCGGGACGGCGGCCGCGATGCCGAGGGTGACGCCGACGAAGACCCGCTGCGTGGACATCAGGATGTCGATCGGCAGCCGCGCGGTCGTCAGCAGCTCCCAGAACTTCGCCGCGACGTGATGCGGCGTCGGCACCAGCGACGGGTTCACGAGGCCCGAGTACGCCACCGCGTACCACAGCGCGATGACGGCGAGCCAGGGGGTGACGATCAGGAGCGCGTTGCGGATCATCGCGGTCGGCGAGGGCGGGTCTTGAGGCCCGCCGGGGCCAAAGGTACTATAGATAGAACCTTATGTTCAAGTCGCGCGCGCACGGCGAGGACCGGCTGTTCGGCGACAGCCCGGTGCCGCGCTATGCGCAGGTATCGGACCTGTTGCGGCGCCGCATCGAGCGCGGCGTCTGGGTCGCGGGCGGGCGCCTGCCGTCGCTCGAGGCGCTGATGGGCGAGTTCGGCGTCGCGCGGGTGACGGTGCGGCAGGCGATCAACGTGCTGGCGCGCGAAGGTCTCGTTTCGGCGCAGCGCGGACGCGGCACGTTCGTCATCGGGCGCCCGAGCGGCGGCGACGCCCTCAAGCTCGCGACGACGCTCGCCGCGCTCGCCGACATGTACCGCGACGACGAGCCGCGCCTCACGCTGATCGACGACGCGGCGGGCACGCCGCGCCTTTTGCCCGGCGAAGGCCGCGCGGCGCCGCGCTACCGCTTCCTGCGTCGCGTGCACTCGCGCGAGGGCCGCGCCTACTGCGTGATCTCGATCTATCTGGACGAGCGCGTGTTCCGCCGGGCGCCCGCGCGCTTTCGGCGCCACACCGTCGTTCCGGTGCTGCTCGATCTGCCCGGGCTGCGGCTCGGGCGCGCGTGGCAGACGCTGACCATCGGCACGGCGGATGTCGAGGTGGCGAGGCTGGTCGGCATGCCGGTCAACGCGCCGGTCGCCGAGGTGCGGCGGGTCTGCCAGGACACGACGGGCACCGTCATCTATCTCGGGGAAGTCACGTATCGCGGCGACTCGATTCGCCTGGAGATGGACCTCAAGTCGTAGCGCGGTTCCGCGCGTAGAATTGGCGCTTTCGGCGCAAGGCGTCCGGCGAAGGCGCGCGCACGCCGGCGAGGAGCCCCCATGAACGACACCACGCACGACCTCAAGACGCAGCGTCTCGACGAGGTCGCGAAGCTGGTCGCGGGAAAGGTCGCCCCCGACCAGCGCGCCACCGTGCAGGCGTTCGTCGCGCGCTACTTCAGCCAGGTCGACCCCGAGGATCTTCAGGAGCGCCAGCCGGTGGACCTCTACGGCGCGGCGCTGTCGCACTGGAATTTCGCGCGGAGGCGCGAGCCGGGAACGGCGCGCGTGCGCGTGTTCAACCCGGCGATCGACGAGCACGGCTGGCAGTCGACGCACACCATCGTGGAGATCGTCAACGACGACATGCCCTTCCTCGTCGATTCGGTGACGATGGAGGTCAACCGCCACGGGCTCACGCTCCACCTGATCATGCACCCGATCGTCGCGGTCGAGCGCGCGGCCGACGGCACGCTCACCGGCCTCGCCGCGGACCACTCGAAGAGCGGGATCCGCGAGTCTTTCATCCGGGTCGAAGTCGATCGCCTGACGGAGCAGGCGGCGCAGGACAGGCTCGCCGCCGACATCACGCGCGTGCTCGACGACGTGCGCGCGGCCGTCGCCGACTGGAAAGCGATGGTGGACAAGGCGCGCGAGATCGCGGCGGGCGTGACGAGGCATCCGTCGCCGCTGCCGGAAGACGAGCTCCGCGAGGGCGTCGCGTTCGTCGAGTGGCTCGCCGACAACCACTTCACGTTCCTCGGCTACCGCTGCCACGATCTCGTCACGCGGGATGGTCACGATGCCCTGCAGATCGTGCCGGGGTCGAGCCTCGGCATCTTCCGCGGCACCGAAGGAAAGGACGTGTCGGCGAGCTTCGCCGCGCTTCCGCCCGAGGTCAAGGCGTATGCGCGGCGTCCGGAGCTTCTGGTCGTCACCAAGTCCACGGCGCGCTCGACGGTCCACCGTCCGGGGTACATGGACTACATCGCGGTCAAGCGCTTCGACGCCAGGGGCGAGGTGGTAGGCGAGCACCGCTTCCTCGGGCTCTACACGTCGACCGCGTACAGCACCGATCCCCACGAGATACCGCTGTTGCGCCGGAAGACGGCCAACGTGCTGCGCCGCGCCCACCTGCCGCCGGGCGGCCACGCGCAGAAGGCGCTGCGCAACATACTGGCGACGTTCCCGCGCGACGAATTGTTCCAGATCGACGAGGACGAGCTGCTGCGCACGGCGATGGGCATCCTCCATCTCGGCGAGCGCCAGCGCTTCCGCCTGTTCGTGCGCCGGGATCCGTTCGAGCGCTTCCTCTCCTGCCTCATCTTCGCGCCGCGCGAGAACTTTTCGACCGAGATGCGGCAGAAGTGGCAGGCGATCCTGATGGAGGCGTTCAACGGGTCGAGCTCCGAGTTCAACGTCCACCTGTCCGAGTCCAAGCTCGCGCGCATCCTGATCACCGTGCGCACGACGCCGGGCCGCATTCCCGCCTACGACCCGCGCGCTCTCGAGGCGCGGCTCGGCGTCGCGGCCCGGCTGTGGACCGACGACCTGAAGGCAGCGCTGGTGACAGCGCTCGGCGAGGCCCGCGGCATCGAGCTCGCCCGCCGCTACGCGCGCGCCTTCCCTGCGGGCTACCGCGAGGACTTCGACGCGCGCGCCGCCGTTCCCGACATCGAGATGGTCGAGCGCCTCTCCGAGGCCAGCCCGCTCGGAATGTCGCTGTACCGCCCGCTCGAGGCGGCGCCCGGGGCGCTGCGCTTCAAGCTGTTCCGCGTCGGCGCGCCGCTGACGCTGTCCGACAGCCTGCCGATGCTCGAGCACATGGGCATGCGCGTCCTCGACGAGCGGCCGTACAAGGTGGCGGCGGAGGGCCGCGAGCCGGTATGGGTGCAGGATCTCGGCCTGCAGTCGCCGCTGGCCGAAACCGACGTCGATCCGCTGAACGAGGTGTTCGAGGATGCGTTCGCGCAGGTGTTCCGCGGCGAAATCGAGAGCGACGACTTCAACAAGCTCGTCGTGATGGCGCGGCTGCCGGCGATCGAGATCGTCGTGCTGCGCGCCTACGCCAAGTACATGCGGCAGATCGGCTTTCCGCTCTCGCAGGCGTTCATCGAGACCACGCTGGCGGCGCACGCGAGCATCGCCGCGATGCTCGTCCGGCTGTTCCGCAACCGCTTCGACCCGGCGGGCGGAACCGGTGCGCTGGCGAAGGCCGCCGACGATGTCCGCGCGGTCGAGGCGGCGCTCGAGGACGTCGAGAACCTTTCCGAGGACCGCGTCCTTCGCCAGTACCTGGCGCTGATCCAGGCGACGCTGCGCACCAATTACTGGGTGCGCGCCGCGGACGGCGCACGCAAGAGCTACCTGTCGTTCAAGTTCGACCCGGCGAAGGTCCCCGGCCTGCCGGAGCCGAAGCCGATGTTCGAGATCTTCGTCTACTCGCCGCGGTTCGAAGGCGTGCACTTGCGCGGCGGGCGCGTCGCGCGCGGCGGCTTGCGCTGGTCGGACCGGGCCGAGGACTTCCGCACCGAGGTGCTCGGCCTCGTCAAGGCCCAGATGGTGAAGAACACGGTCATCGTGCCGGTCGGCTCGAAAGGCGGCTTCGTGCTGAAGCGTGCGCCCGCGCCGTCCGACCGCGACGCATTCATGAAGGAGGGCGTGGCCTGCTACAAGGACTACCTGCGGGGCCTGCTCGACATCACCGACAACCGCGTCGGCGACACCATCGTCCCGCCGAAGGACGTGAAGCGCCACGACTCGGACGATCCCTACCTCGTCGTCGCCGCCGACAAGGGCACGGCGACGTTCTCCGACTACGCGAACGGCATCAGCCAGGAGTACGGGTTCTGGCTCGGCGACGCGTTCGCCTCGGGCGGCTCCGCCGGCTACGACCACAAGGCGATGGGCATCACGGCGCGCGGCGCCTGGGAGTCGGTGAAGCGCCACTTCCGCGAGATGGGCATCGACACCCAGACGACGGACTTCACCGTCGCCGGCGTCGGCGACATGTCGGGCGACGTCTTCGGCAACGGCATGCTGCTGTCGCGCCACATCCGGCTGGTCGCGGCGTTCGATCATCGGCACATATTCCTCGATCCGCAGCCCGATGCGGCGACGGGATTCGCCGAGCGCGAGCGCCTGTTCGCGCTGCCGCGCTCGTCGTGGGCCGATTACGACGCGACGCTGATCTCGGCGGGCGGCGGCATTCATCCGCGCAGCGCCAAGTCGATCGCCATCACGCCCGAGGTCGCGCGGGCGCTGGACATCAGGGCGGAAGCGATGACGCCCGCGGAGCTCGTCAACGCGATCCTCAAGGCGCCGGTCGACCTCATCTACAACGGCGGCATCGGCACCTACGTCAAGGCGAAGACGGAGACGCATGCACAGGTGGGCGACCGCGCCAACGACGTGCTGCGCGTCAACGGCAGCGAGCTCCGCTGCAAGGTGTTCGCCGAGGGCGGCAACCTAGGCTGCACGCAGCTCGGCCGCATCGAATACGCGCAGGGCGGCGGCCGCATCTACACCGACGCGATCGACAACTCGGCCGGCGTCGACACGTCGGACCACGAAGTCAACATCAAGATCCTGCTCGGGCTTCCCATCGGCGAGGGCGAGCTCACCGAGAGGCAGCGCAATGCGCTGCTGGCGGAGATGACCGACGACGTCGCGGCGCTGGTGCTGCGCGACAACTACTTCCAGACGCAGGCGCTGTCGGTCACCGGACGCATCGAGCTGCGGCTGCTCGACGCGCAGCAGCGCTTCATCCAGTTCCTCGAGAAGGCCGGCCGCCTCAACCGCGCGATCGAGTTCCTGCCCTCCGACGACGAGATCGCCGAGCGGCGCGCGCGGGGCGCCGGGTTGACGGCGCCCGAGCGTGCGGTGCTGCTCGCGTACTCCAAGATTTGGATGTACGACGAGCTGCTGGCGTCGCGCCTCCCGGACGACCCGTGGGTCGCCACTGCGCTGGCGCGCTACTTCCCGCAGGCGTTGCGCGAGCGCTATCCCGCGTACATGCCGCGGCATCCGCTGAAGCGCGACATCATCGCGACGCACGTCACCAACAGCTCGATCAACCGGATCGGGAGCACGCTGGTCCACCGGCTGATGGAGACGACCGGCGCCAAGCCCGACGAAATCGTCCGCGCGTACCTGCTGTCGCGCGAGATCTTCGGCTTCGTCCCGTTGTGGCAGTCGATCGAGGCGCTCGACAACAAGGTCGACGACGCCGTGCAGTCCGAGATGCTGATCGACGCGTCGAACCTGCTCGAGCGCAGCTCGACGTGGTTCCTGCGCTCGCGGCGCCTGACCGACGACATGGCGGCGACGATCGCGCTGTTCACGCCGCGCGTCGAGGCGCTGGCCTGCGAGCTGCCGCACCTGCTCGACCCGGCGGACAAGGAGCGCGCCGACGGCGCGATCGCCGGCTACGCCGCGAAGGGCGTGCCCGAGGCCGTCGCGGCGCGGGTCGTCGCCCTGCCGACGCTGTATTCCACGCTCGACATCGTCGAGGTGGCCGAAGCGAGCAAGCGGCCGGCGGAGCTCGTCGCCCGCATCTACTTCGACCTGTCGACGCGCCTCGGCATCCCGTGGCTGCGCGACCGGCTCGCCGCGCTGCCGGCCGACGAGCACTGGAAGATGCTCGCGCGGGCGGCGATGCAGGACGATCTGTCCAGCCTGCAGCGATCGATCGCCAGCGAAGTGCTGACCGCGGGCAGCGACCTCAACAAGGCGCGCGAGCTGATCAGTGCGTGGCGCGACCGCAACGCGCGCGCGATCGAGCGCCAGGCGCAGCTCTCGACCGAGCTGCACGCGGCGCCCGCCGTCGATGCGGCGATGCTGTCGGTCGCGCTGCGAGAAATGCGCGGCCTGGGCTGAGCGGCCGCCGGCTGTGCTGCGTGAACGCGCGATGACGCCCCGTTGAAAGGAAGCGCGAGATGAATGTCGACGAGCAGCGTGCGATCCTGACCGTCTGCCTGATGGCGGCTTTTGCCGACGGCGGCAACTCGGACCCCGAGCGCGACGAGATCGGCCGGATCGCCGCGCGACTGGGCGAGGGCGCCGCGCTCGACGTGGCCGCGATCTACCAGGACGTCCTGACGGCGCGGCCGAGCCTGCCGGCGATCGCCGTCAGCCTTCCCGCGAAGGAGCACCGGCAGCTGGCCTACGAGATGGCCGTGTGCGTCTGCAACGCCGACGCCGCGATGTCCGCCTCCGAGCGCGATTTCCTGGCCTCCGTCGCGCAGGCGTTCGGCCTCGACGCCGGCGCCGCGCAGAGCTACGCGCAGCAGGCGAGCGCGGTCACCAGCGTGCCGCTGTCCGGCAATGCGCTGGACGGCGCGGTGGTCGCCGCGGTGCCGGCCGCCGCGGCCGACCTCGACCGGATGATCCTCAACTACGCCATCCTGAACGGGGCGCTCGAGCTTCTGCCGCAGTCGCTCGCATCGATGGCGATCATCCCGCTGCAGATGAAGATGGTGTACCGGATCGGCAAGGCGCACGGCTTCGAGCTCGACCGCGACCACGTGAAGGAGCTGCTCGCCACGCTCGGCGTCGGACTGACTTCGCAGTACGTCGAGCAGATCGGCCGCAAGGTGCTGGGCGGGCTGCTCGGGCGGATCGGCGGCGGGTTGCTCGGCGGCATGGGCAGCATCGCCACCGGCGCGGGATTCTCGTTCGCGACGACGTATGCGCTCGGCCAGGTCGCGAAGCGCTACTACGCGGGCGGGCGCACCATCGATGCCGCCGGGCTGCAGCAGGCGTTCCAGGCGATGCTCGGCGACGCGAAGCAGCTGCAGGGAAAATACGTCGGCCAGATCGCCGAGCAGGCACGCTCGCTCGACGTCGCCAAGGTGCTGTCGGCCGTCAGGTCCTAGGCTTGCGGGATTCCGGCGGCTCGCCGTCGACCCACGCCGGATAAAGCGCCTGCCAGGGACGGTCGGGTGCGTCGCGACGGACGAGCGCGCGTTCCCGCACGCGGTTGCCGTCAACCGCGGCGTCCAGCGCAACGAGCTCGGTGAAGCAGCAGTCGGCGCGCACGAAGCGCCGCCGGCACTCGGCGATCGGCAGCGCGGCGAAGCAGCGGGCCACCTCTTCGATCAGCGCGGATTGCGGCAGCGGGTCGCGCTGGCGCGCGATCCATTCCGGATGGCCGGCCGCATGGCAGAACGCCGCCCAGAATGCGGGCTCGATCGCGCCCAGCGCAACGTCGACGCCGTCGGCGGTCGTGTAGATCCGGTAGAACGCCGCGCCGCCGTTCAGGAGGTCCGCTTCGCGCGTGGGCGCGCGCCCCGTCGCGGAAAGCTCGGCCAGGGCGAACGTCTGCAACGGCATCACGACGTCGGCGAGCGCCAGGTCGATGTCGGCGCCGCGCCCGTCGCGCTCGCGCGCGTACAGCGCGGCGAGCAGCGTCGACAGCGCGAACATCGAGCCCAGGCAATCGGCGAGCGGCGGCGCGAACGGCTGGACGCGACCGGCCGCGCCGTTGCCGGCGAGCGCGCCCGCCGCGGCGAGGTAATTGACGTCGTGGCCCGCCGCGCCGGCATGCGTTCCGGCGCGGCCGTAGCCCGAGATCGACACGCAGACGAGGCGCGGATTGCGCGCCCGCAACGTCGACGGTGCGAGACCCAGGCGCGGCATGACGTCGGGCCGGAACGATTCGATGACGACGTCGGCGGCGTCGGCGAGCGCGAGGAAGCGCGCGCGTCCCGCCTCGGTCTTGAGGTCGAGCACGATCGACTGCTTGCCGGCGGAGATCGCCTCGTAATACGCCGGGCGGCCGTCGCGGTCGCGCGGCCCGAGCGTGCGCAGCGCGTCGCCCTGCGGCGACTCGACCTTGGTGACGGTCGCGCCGAGGTCGGCGAGCAGCAGCGTCGCGAGCGGCCCGGGCAGGTAGCTCGTCAGGTCGACGACGCGAACGCCGGCGAGGAAATGGTTGAGCCGGGACATCGGGGCGGATCAGTCGCCGAAGTGCACGTCGAGGCCGAGCGCTCGGGCGATCAGCAGGAGCTGGATCTGGCTGCTGCCGTCGCCGATCGTGCAGATGCGGTTGTCGCGGTAGTAGCGCGACACGGCACAGTCGTCCATGAAGCCCCAGCCGCCGTGCACCTGGATCGCGAGGTTCGCGACCTCAGTGCCGATTTCGGTCGCGTAGTATTTCGCCATCGCGAGCTCGCGCAGGCTCGTCGTGCCCTGGTCGCCCAGCCACGCAGCGCGATAGGTGAGGAGCCGCGCGGCGTCGACCTTCACCGCCATTTGCGCGATCATCTCCTGGATGAGCTGCAGCCGGCCGATGCTGGCGCCGAAGGCCTTGCGCTCCCGGGCGTGCGCGATGGATTGCTCGAGCGCCGCATCGGCGAGCCCCAGCGAACACGCGGCGAGGAACACGCGCGCCTGCTGGTAGCCCTTGTGCAGCAGATGGCGGCCGCCCCCCACCGTGCCCAGGACGCTGTCGTCGCCGAGCGCGCATCCGTCGAAGTAGAGCGGCCGCGTGTCGCTCGAATGCCAGCCCATCTTCCGGTACGGCTCGCCCTGCGCGTAGCCGGGCGTTCCGCGCGGAACGAGAAACAGCGTGAATTCCTTGCGCGGCGCGTCCGCCGTGCTGGTCACGGCCAGCGTCAAGGCGAAGGTCGACAGGTCCGTCCCCGCGTTGGTGATGAAGGCCTTCTGCCCGCTGATCACCCAGGCGCCGCTGCGGCGCGTCGCATGCGTCTTGAATCCCGCGGTATCGGAGCCCGCATCGGGCTCCGTGCCGGCGAGCGCGCCGATCGCCTCGCCGCGCACCAGCGCCGGGAGGTACTGCGCTTTTTGCCCGGCCGTGCCGAACTGCTGCAGGATGAGACCGGAGGCGACGCTCACCATCACGCTGACTGCCAGCGACTGGTCCGCGCGCGCGAGCTGCTCGACGGCGAGCACCATCTCGAACGTGCCGAGGCCCATGCCGCCGTATTCCGCGGCGAAGGGAATCGCGGTAATGCCTAGCTCCCCGGCCCTGCGATACAGCGCCGTGGGGAAGCGGCACTCGCGGTCGAGCTGCTCGGCCAGCGGCGCGACCTGCTCGCGCGCAAACGCCGCCACCTGGTCGCGCAGGGCAAGCTGCTCGGCGGTCAGTGCGAAGTCCACGGGTGGGATCCTCCGGGTGCGCCTCCGCGTGCCGCGACTGCGCTCGCGCCGCGGGTCGGTGGTCGGCGAGCGGGCACTTTGACCGCAGCGAGCGGTAGTGTCAAGGAAGTCGCTCGACCGACCACAGGGTCAGGTCGTTATCCCGCGTGTCATGCCAGTGCCTCCGGCACCGGCAGCGCGCTCGCGGGACGGGTCGACAGCATGCGCCCGAGCATGTCGGTGAGCGCCGTCGACAGCTGATCGGTTGTCCACGCACCGCCGGGCGAATACCATTTCTGCACCCAGTTGATGGCGCCGAGCGCGGCGAACACCGCGAGCTTGGCGTCGCAGGCCACGACACTGCCGTCGCGCATCCCGGCCTCGACGAGCGCGCGCAGCTCCGCCTCGAAGCGGTCTCGCCGCCGGATGACCGCCTTGACGTGCGCGGCCGTCAGCGCGTGCTCCTCCAGCAGAATCACGTAAGCCGTCTGGCGAGCGAGGATGAGCGCAAGGTAGTTGCGCAGCGTCCCGATCAGCTGGTCGAGCGCGCTCCCGCCCTGCCGCCGCGCCTCGTCCAGGCCGGCGAACGCGGCGTCGAGCGCCGCCTCGTGGCAGTAGTAGAGGAGCTCGTCCTTGCTTTCTACATACGTGTAGAGCGCCGCCTTGCTGACGCCGAGCTTCATCGCGATCTCGCTCAGCGACGTGCCGTGGTAGCCCTTGCGATTGAACGAGGCGGCAGCTTCGCGCAGCAGCGCCTCGCGCTTGGCCTCGTGCTGCGCGTCGGCGGAGGGAACGGCGCCTTTCCAGCTGGTCATCGCGAGGTGCTCCCCGGACGGAGTCTTCGAAGGCGGCAGCATACAACGATCCCTGACCGCAGAGTCAAACGAAGTGACTAGCGGGTAAGTATCTTGACCCGAAGGTTTGGCATGCGCTAGATTGAACGTTGGCGCGGCGCGCGAGGCGACGGATGAGCTGGTCCACCGAGCACTGGAACAACAAGCTGTACATGCAGTGGGCAGGCCTGCGGATGCTCGAGGCGCAGGAGGGACGCGCCCGGCTGGAGCTGGCCATCGAGGAGCATCACCGCGGCGGCGCCGGCACCCAGGCGGTCAACGGCGCGATCCTTTCCTACATGCACGACATCGTGCAGGGCGCGGCGGTGCGTTCGCTGCTGCCGCCCGCGCAGAACGCACTGGCGACCATCAACCTGCACATCGACTACGTCGAGCTGCTGCGCGCCGAACGGACCGTCATCGCCGAGGGACGCGTCGTGCGGCTGGGTCGCGGCATCGCCTTCGGGGAGAGCGACGTGCGCGACGCATCGGGCCGCCTGTGCACGCGCTGCGTCGGCACGTTCCGCGTGCTGTCGCACGTCGCCACGTAGGCGCCGGGCCGCGGGTCCGCGCCTCGTCCGGCGCTGCGCCGCCGGGGAGCGCCGAATTCCATGGCGAGTCTTAGTGGCGGCTGAGCGTGCTGCTGCCGCTCACGCCTCGGCGCGGCTTGCGACCTCCTCGATCAGCCCGCGTTCTGCGAGCATCGGCTCGACGGCCGCATCGCGCCCGCGGAACGAGCGGAACGCGACCGCCGGATCCAGCGTGCCGCCGGCCGCGTAGACGAAGCGGTGCAGGCGCTCGGCGGTCGCCGGATCGAAGATGTTGCCGGCCTCGAGGAACGCGTCGAAAGCGTCGCAGTCGAGCACCTGCGCCCACAGGTAGACGTAGTATCCCGCCGCGTACGCCGAGCCGGAAAACAGGTGGCCGAAGTGCGGCAGGCGGTGCCGCATCGAGATCTCCCGCGGCATGCCGATGCGCGCGAGCTCTTGCTGCTCGAATGCCGTGATATCGGCGCCGGCCGGATCGCCTAGCGCATGCAACGCCATGTCGACGAGCGCGCACGCCGTGTACTCGACGGTCTCGAAGCCCTGGTTGAACTTGCGCGCGGAGGTGAGCTTGTCGAGCAGCTCCGCCGGCAGGGGCGCACCGGTCTCATGGTGCAGCGCGTGGCGCTTCAGCACCTCCGGCTCGAATGCCCAGTGCTCGAAGATCTGCGACGGCAGCTCGACGAAATCCTGCAGGACGCTCGTCCCGGCGAGGCGCTCGTAGGTCACCTGCGACAGCATCCCGTGCAGCCCGTGGCCGAACTCGTGGAACAGCGTGCGGACGTCGTCGGCCGACAGCAGCGTCTGCTCGCCCGCCGGCGCCTTGGCGAAATTGTTGTTGTTGACGACGATCGGAAGCGTGGCGTTCGCGCGCGACTGGCTGCGATAGACGCTCATCCACGCGCCACCGCGCTTCGTGGAACGCGCGAAGTTGTCGGAGAGGAACATGCCGATCCGCGCGTTGCGCGCATCGCGCACTTCGAAAACCCGCACGTCCGGGTGATACGCCCCGAGGTCGTCGCGCGCCACGAAGCGGATGCCGAACAGGCGGTTCGCGCAGTCGAACGCCGCCTCGAGCATGCGGTCGAGCGCAAAGTACGGCTTGAGCGCGGCCTCGTCGAAGTCGTAGCGCGCCTTGCGCACCTTCTCGGCGTAGTAGCGCCAGTCCCAGGGCTCGATTTGGATGCTCTCGCCGCGCGACAGCGCCAGCGCGCGCAGCGCGTCGCGCTCCTGCAGCGCCCTCGCCTTCGCCGGGACCCACACGCGCTCGAGCAACGACGCCACTGCCGCCGGGGTCTTCGCCATGCGATCTACGAGGGCGTACTCCGCGTAGGTCCGGTGACCGTGGAGCGTGGCGAGCTCGTGCCGCAACGCGAGAACCTCCTGCGCGATGGGACGATTGTCGTGCGGGCCCACGTTCTCGCCGCGCCGCGTCCATGCCTTGAACGCCGTCTCGCGCAGGTCGCGGCGGTCGGAGAAGGTCAGGAACGGAACGATCAGCGAGCGCGAGAGCGTGATGACCCAGCGCTCGGGCTTGCCGCGCTCGATGGCGGCTTCCCGCGCGGCGGCGCGGACCTGCGGGGGCAGGCCGGCGAGATCGCGCTCGTCGGTCAGGACGAGCTCGTAGGCGGCCTCGTCCGCGAGCACGTTCTGGCTGAACTGCGTGGAGAGCTTGGCGAGCCGCTCGACGATCCCGGCGAGGCGGGCCTTCGCCTCCGGCGCGAGCCGCGCGCCGGCGAGCGTGAAGTCCAGGTGGACGCGCTCGAGGAGCTTCGCCTGCTCGGCGGACAGGCCAAGCTCGCCGCGCTGCGCGTGCAGGAGGTCGATGCGCGCAAAGAGCGCGCCGTCGAGCAGCGTCGCGTTGTGATGCGCGGCGAGGCGCGGCGACATTTCGCGCTCGACCGCCTGCAGCGCGGGCGACGTCTCCGACGCCGCCAGGTTCCAGAACAGAAGCTCGATCCGCGACAGCGCGCGGCCGGCACGATCGAGCGCCGCCACCGTATTGTCGAAGGTCGGCGGGGCCGGGTCGTGGGCGATCGCGTGGCGTTCGGCGGCGTGCGCCGCGAGCGCGGCAGCGAACGCCGGCGGGAAGTGTTCGGCGCGGACGCGGGCGAACGGCGGCAGCGCGTCGGCGGCGTCCCAGGATTCCAGCAGCGGATTTGCGTTCATGAGGGCATTTTACGTCATCGGTTCGGGCCTATCGCGCGCACCTGGGTGCCGGCTCGGGCGCACCGCCACGTGCATCGCGAGTGCCGGCGGGCGGCGAGAAATCCCTGCTGCGATCAGGGATGCGAGGCGTTCGCCATCGGCGTCGTACAGGTTCATCATCGACCCGGCTGCCTGCCTGCCGGACGCGGCGCGCCGTCGCAAGGCCGCACGACGCCCGCGGCAGGCCGGCGGCCCGTCCCACCACGCGCAACGGCGGAGGCAGCATGAACGGGTATCAGCTCACGTTCTTCACGCAGCAGGAGCGGCGGCACCGCGGCAAGTCGCTCGCGCACTGGCTCGTCGACCAGGCGCGGACGCTGGGAATCCACGGCGCGACGCTCATCGGCGCCGCCGAGGGATTCGGCCATCGCGGCCGCATTCATTCCGCGCATTTCGTCGATCTCGCCGACCAGCCAATCGAGGTGGTGATGGCGGTGACCGCCCAAGAGGCCGAGCAACTGTTCCGCATTCTCCGCGAAGAGAAGGTCAAGCTGGTCTACGTCAAGGCGCCCGTCGAGTTCGGCACGCTGGGTGGCGAGGAGTAGCGTGCGAATGCGCCCCGTGCAGCGGCGGTCGCGGGCCCCGCAGCCGTGTCCGGTTCCGCGTCCGCGCGCGGTCGCGCCGCGTTGCGGCGTAGCGGGGGAAATCCGATGATCGTCGTCGACGCTCCCGGCGACTCCCGGTTGGAGATCCGCGACGTCGTGTGCGACTTCAACGGCACGCTCGCGCAGGATGGTGTGCTGATCGACGGCGTGCGCGCGCGCCTCGCCGCGCTTGGCGCGCAGGTGCGCGTCCACGTGGTCACGGCCGACACCTTCGGTGCCGCGCGGCAGGCGCTCGACGGCGTCGACGTGCGGCTCACCGTGCTCGGCGAGGGCGATCAGGCGCAGGCGAAGGCCGCGTACGTCGCCCGTCTCGGTCCGCTGCGCACGGCGGCGATCGGCAACGGCCGCAACGATGCGGCGATGCTCGCCGCCGCTGCACTCGGCATCGCCGTGATCGGGCCCGAGGGCGCGGCGGCGGCGACGCTGGCGGCCGCGCGCGTGGTCACCGCCGACATTCGTGTCGCGCTCGACCTGCTGCTGATGCCGAAGCGCCTCGTGGCGACGCTGCGCCGCTAGGCCGCAAGCGCGTCGCCAGCCGCGCTCCAGCCAACGTGTAGCACAATCGTCGAATGAGCGAATCCCCGCCCGCCGGCGTCCCCGCCGGCCGCTCGGTGCAGGACACCGTCGCCGAAGTCTATCGCCGGGAATCGCGCCGGGTGTTCGCCACGCTGGTCCGCCTCCTGGGCGACCTAGACATCGCGGAGGAGGCGCTGTCCGACGCATTTCGCGCTGCGCTCGAGCAATGGCCGCGCGAGGGCGTGCCGGAGAATCCGCGGGCCTGGCTGGTATCGGCCGGCCGGTTCAAGGCGATCGACGGCATCCGCCGCCGCGCGCGCTTCACGTCGATGGAAGATTTCGACACGTTCGCCGAGTCGATTCCGGACGAGACTCCTGCGCGCGACGACGAGGAGATCGAGGACGACCGGCTGCGCCTGGTGTTCACGTGCTGTCATCCGGCGCTGTCGCCCGATGCGCAGGTGGCGCTGACGCTGCGCGAGGTCTGCGGGCTCACCACCGAAGAGATCGCGCGGGCGTATCTCGGCGCGCCGTCGGCGCTCGCGCAGCGGATCGTCCGCGCCAAGGCCAAGATCCGCGACGCGCGCATCCCGTACCGCGTACCCGGTCCCGACGAGCTGCCCGAGCGCCTCGACTCCGTGCTGCGGGTCGTCTATCTGGTGTTCAACGAGGGCTATCTCGCGTCGTCGGGCGCGTCGCTGACGCGGGTCGACCTGTCCGGCGAGGCCATTCGCCTCGGCCGCCTGCTCGTCGGCATGCTCCCCGAGCCGGAGGCCGTCGGGCTGCTCGCGCTGATGCTGTTGCAGGAATCGCGCCGCACGGCGCGCGCGAGCGCCGACGGCGAGCTGGTGCTGCTGGACGACCAGGATCGCACGCGGTGGAACCGGGCGCAGATCGCCGAAGGAAGCGCGCTCGCGGCGCGCGCGCTGGCCGCACCACGGGTCGGTCCTTACGCGATCCAGGCGGCGATCGCCGCCGTGCATGGCACCGCCGCGACGCCCGAGGCAACCGACTGGCGGCGCATCGTCACGCTCTATGACCTCCTGTTGCAGGCGGACCCGTCGCCGGTGATCGCGCTGAACCGCGCCGTCGCCGTCGCGATGCGCGACGGTCCGGCGGTGGGCCTCGCGCAGGTGGACGCGATCCTCGCGCGGGGCGACCTCGACGACTACCGGCTTGCGCACGCGGCGCGGGCGGACCTGTGCCGCCGGCTCGGCCGTGTCGCCGAGGCCCGCGCGGCGTACCGGCGCGCGCTCGAGCTCACCAAGCAGGCGCCCGAGCGGCGGTTCCTGGAACGCCGGCTTGCCGAGCTGACCAGCTGAACAAAAAAATGCATGTCATGTCGATTTGCGGGTTGCCCGTCCGACCAGACAGCGAGGACCCGAACGTTTCGGGCCGTTGGAAAGTCGGAGCCGCGAATGCAACGGATTGCGCAAGCCTGGTCGACCCTGCAGCGCGTGGGACGCAAATGCGGTCCCTATCTCATGCTGGAATTGCTTCTGCCCGGCGGAACGCTCTGGGCGCTTTTGCTCTTCGCGATGCGCCGCCGGGCGCGCGGCGCATGAGCGCGGCGCTCCCACCCCCGGTGAGTCGACGGACTCGCGCGCCGCGTCGCGCGGCGAGCGCGGTGACGGGCGGTCGTCCGGGAGCCATCGTGCGCGTGGCGAAGCGCCTGCGCGCGGACGCCGCACGGGTCTACGCCGCCTGGATCGATCCTGCGGTGGCCCGCCGGTGGCTGTTCGCGACGGCGACGTGCCCCATGGCGGAGGCGGCCATCGAGGCGCGCGTCGGCGGCGGTTTCCGCCTCGCGGAGCGGCGCGAAGGCACGCAGGTCGACCACGTGGGCGAGTTCGTCCTGCTCGAGCCGCCGTACCGCCTGGCCTTCCTGCTCGCGCCCGGGAACGACAGCGACGGCGCGACCCTCGTCGACGTGTCCATCGAGCCGCGCCGCGGGGGCTGCCGGCTCGCCCTGACCCACGCGGGGGTCGCCGTCGACCGCGCCGGCGCGGTCAGGACGCGCTGGATCGGAATTCTGTATGGTCTCGGCGCCACCCTCGATGCGCTTTGCGCGTCCGGGACTGCGTTCCGGCACGCGCGCCGGGGCGATACCCAACCAGGAGAACGCTCATGCATTACATGCTGATGTGCTGTATCGACGAGAACGCCTGGGGTGCGATGGCCCCGGCGGCGCGCGATGAGGTGATGCGCGATTACGGAGCGCTCATCGACGACCTGGTGACGACGGGACGGTACGTGTCCGGCGGCAAGCTGCGGCCGGCGACGAGCGCCACGACCGTGCGGCACCGGGGCGGGCGAACCGTGCTGACGGACGGGCCGTTCGCGGAGACCAAGGAGCAGCTCGGCGGCTATCACGTCGTCGAATGTGCCGACATCGACGAGGCGATCGCCGTCGCGCAGCGGATACCGACGCTGCGCGTCGGCGGCACCGTCGAAGTGCGCCCGCTCGAGAAATCGACGACATGACCCGAGGCCCGCGATGAAATATCTTTGTCTTGCCTACTACGACGTCGAGAAATTCGGCGCGCTGCCCAAGGCGGAGATCGACGCCATCGTGTCGCGGTGCGCACAGCATGACGCCGAGTTGCGGGCGAGCGGCAGGCTCGTGCTGCACGGCTCGCTCGGCGAGCCGGCGTCGTCGATGGCGATCCGCCCGCGCGGCGGGCAGCCTGCGGTGACCGACGGTCCCTACGCGGAGACCAAGGAACTGGTCGGCGGCTTTTTTCTCATCGAGGCGCAGGATCTCAACGACGCCGTCCGCGTGGCATCGAAGCATCCGGCGGCGCATCTGGGCGAGCACGTCGGCTGGGGCATCGAGATACGCCCGGTCGACTACTTCGAGCAGTTCATCCCCGCGTAACCGCAGTCTGCTGGCCCGCCCGAACGCAACGACAAGGAGATTTCCCATGCCCCAGCTCGATCCCTACCTCTTCTTCGACGGCAACTGCGCCGAAGCGATGCGCTTCTACGAGCGCACGCTCGGCGGCAGGATCGAAATGATGATGACGCACGCCGACGCGCCGACGCCCGAGCAGGCGCCGGCGGGAATGAAGGACCGCATCATGCACGCGCGCCTGGTGTTCGGCGACCGCGAGCGTGTCCTGATGGCGTCCGACGCGATGGCCGGCCAGCCGTACGACAGGATGCAGGGCTTCGCGCTGTCGTGGAACTGCCCGGATGCGGCCGACGCGAAGCGCGTGTTCGATGCGCTGGCCGAGGGCGGGCAGGTCAGGATGCCGCTGCAGAAGACGTTCTGGGCCGAGGCGTTCGGGATGCTGGTCGATCGATTCGGGACGCCCTGGATGGTGGGCTGCGAATCGCCGAAGGCGTGACGTCCGTTCGACCGCGACGCCGTCGAGCGCTTCGCGCAGCGGCGCTGAACGGCCGGGCGGTCAGCGCGTGGAGGGCTTGCCCGCCTTCCACGCTTCGTAGCGCGCGACGTTCTTTTCGTCGGGCGGATACAGGCCCGGCAGCGCAGCGCCGGCGTCGACCTGCGCCATGATCCATTCCTCGAGTCGTTCCTGCTCGACGGCCGCGGCGATCACCTCGTCGAGCAACCCGGCGGGGACGAGCACGGCGCCGTCCTGATCGGCCACGATCACGTCGTTCGGAAACACCGCGACGCCGCCGCAGTCGACGGGCTCCTGCCAGCCGACGAACGTGAGTCCGGCCACCGAGGGCGGCGCGGCGGTGCCCCGGCACCAGACCGGCAGCTTCGTGCCCAGAACCCCCGCGACGTCGCGGACGACGCCGTCGGTGACGAGCGCGGCGACCGCGCGGCGCCGCATGCGGGCGCACAGGATGTCGCCGAAGATGCCGGCATCCGTGCACCCGAGCGCGCCGACCACCGCGACCGCACCGGCCGGCATGTCCTCGATCGCCGCGCGCGTGGAGATGGGCGAACCCCACGAAGCGGGCGTCGCGAGGTCCTCGCGCGCCGGGACGAAGCGCAGCGTGAACGCGCGGCCGACGACGCGCGGCTGGCCAGGCGCCAGCGGACGCGTGCCGCGCAACCACAGGTTGCGCAAGCCGTGTTTCAGCAGTACCGTGGTAAGCGTCGCGGTCGATACGCCCGATAGCGTTTCGACGATGCTGCTCTCCAGTGAAACCGGTTCAACGCGCAAGTGGGCCTCCTTGGGTGGGGGATGCCGGCGGCGTGCCGTGCGTGTCGGCGGACGCAAGGACGGCGGACGCAAAGACGAAGGCCCGCCATACGCATGCGGGCCCCGGTTGTCGTGGTGGAGACGAAGGGGATCGAACCCTCGACCTTCGCATTGCGAACGCGACGCTCTCCCAGCTGAGCTACGTCCCCACGACCCGCGATTATACGTGAACGATGGGGGGGCGAAACCCCGCCGCCCGAGGGGATCCCGTGCGCGGGCCACTACCGTAGGACGACGGTCGGGCGCCAGTCCTACAAGGGTTTCCAGCCGGGGCCGATAAGCGCCGGCCGCCGCCGCGTCCATCCTTCGAAACTGAAGCCGCCAACCGGGGGAGGGGAATCATGGGATCGCCAGAAGGTCGAATCGCTCAAGCGCTGTCGCGTCGCGGGCCCGACGATGCCTGACGATCGCGCGCGCACCGCGGATCGTGCGCACACCGCGGAACCGACACGGCTGGGCCTGTTCGAGAACCTCGGCAAGACCGTGCAGGACGCCGGCCAGCTCGTCGTCGATCATCTCGAGCTCGCGGCGCTCGAAGCCCAGTACGCTGCCAACGGCTTTGTCCGCGTGCTCATTGCCGCGATCGTGGTGACGATGCTCGTGGTCGCCGCGTGGATGGCCGTCGTCGCGGGCGGTGCCATCTTTGCGACCCGCGCCGGCATTTCGCTGCCGTGGGCGCTCGTGCTCGCGGGCGGCGTCAACCTGCTCGCCGCCCTCGCGATCGGCGCCTGGATTCGCTCGCGCGTACCCACGCTGCTTTTCGCAGCGACGCTGCGCCAGCTTCACACCAGCAAGGAAGCGTTGACCGATGGCCACCCTGACGACTGACGAGATCGAGCGCAGCATCGGGCAGCTCGAGCGACGCATCGAACTGCGCCGCGCCCGGCTTGCTCGCCACGGCGAGGAGCTGCGCGCAACTGCGCGAGAGAAGGCGAAGCCGCTCGCGCTCGCAGGCGTTGCCGCGGTCGCCGCAACGGCGTTTTTCATCGGGCACCACCCTGCCCAGCGGCGGCGCTTCCGGCGCGCGGGCGCGCCCGGCGCGAGCCGGGCCGCGAACGCGACCGGCGCGGTCGCGATGCTCGCGGCGGTGGCGCAGGGGCTCATCGCCATCGCCGCCCATCCTCTGGTGCGCTCCGCGTGGCGGCAGTACACGCGAAAGCGCGTTTGACCCACAACTATTGCCAAGGAGAGCGATAAATGGAATCGAGAATGCCCTACAGCGGAACCGACAATCCTGCGGCCGCGGCCGGCGAAGCGGCGGCGCGCGCGCACAACGCGCTCGACACCGCCGTCGACAAGGCGGCGCCGGCGGTGAACCGGTTCGTCGACAAGGCGGTGGACAAGGCGCACTCGACGATCGATCGCGTTGCGCAAAGCGCCATTCCCGCCGCCGAAGCCGTGCAGTCGGCAGTCAGCAGGACGCAGGATGCCAGCGCCCGCATGATGGACGCCTGTGCGGTCAAGGTGCGCGAGCAGCCGCTGGCGGCGATCGGTGTCGCCGCTGCCATCGGCTATATCGTCGGCCGACTCACCCGCTGACGACGATCGGGTTTGCCGCGCGTTGCGCCGGCTCCGCCCGGGGCCGGGGACGCGCGCGGCGCCGGCGCGTGGCGTTGTGCTAGATTGTCGCGCCCATTCGCGTGACAAGCGGACCTGCGCCATGAGCTTTCGCCAGACCATTCAAAGCCCCGACGCGCCGGCGGCGATCGGCCCGTATTCCCAGGCGATCCGCGTCGGCGCCACCGTCTACCTGTCCGGACAGATCGGGCTGGATCCGCGCACCGGCCAGCTCGTCGAGGGGCTGGAGGCGCAGGCGCACCAGGTGTTCGGCAATCTGCGCGCGGTGGCGGCCGCCGCCGGCGGAACGCTGGACGACATCGTCAAGGTCACGCTGCTGATGATCGACCTCGGCGCGTTCGCCAGGGTGAACGACATCATGGCGTCGTATTTCAGGACGCCCTATCCCGCACGCGCTACCTACCAGGTCGCGGCGCTGCCGCGCGGCGCGCTCGTCGAAGTCGAAGGGACGCTGGTGCTGCCGCCTGGCGCCGGCGGTGCTGCGGCCGAAGCGCAGACGGGCTGGCGCGAAACGTTCGACGCGACCAAGGGCGCCTAGCGGATCGCCATCGGTGGCGCGCCGCCTTCGCGCGCGCGGTGCGCCCGGCTCCGACCCCATGAAGAAAGGACGCGGCGCGCCGGCCGCGCGCAACGCGAAGGCGGCCGCCGGCGCGGGGCTTGCCGACAAGCTCGCGCGCATCGGTGTCGCGCGCGAGGAGGACCTCGTCCTCCACCTTCCGCTGCGCTACGAGGACCACACGCGCACGACGCCGCTCGACCGGCTGGCCCCCGGCGACACGGTGCAGGCGGAAGGCGTGATCCGCAACACCGACGTCCAGTTCCGGCCCCGGCGGCAGCTCGTCAGCCTGCTGTCCGGTGACGACGGCGGCCAGCTCGTGCTGCGGTTCTTCTCGTTCTATCCGAGCCAGCAGAAGGCGCTGGCGGCCGGGCGGCGGGTGCGCGTATTCGGCGAGGTCCGCGAGGGGCACTACGGCCTCGAGATCGTGCATCCGCAGTTCAAGGTCGTCGAGCCGGGCGCGCCGCTCGACGAGCGCCTGACCCCGGTCTATCCGACGACCGCGGGGCTCGGCCAGGACACGCTGCGCAAGGTGATCGCGCGCGCACTGCTGGCCGACCCCGCGCGAACGGCCGAAGTGCTGCCGGAGGAATTCACGCAGCGTCGCCACCTGTGGAAGTTCGGCGACGCGATCCGGTTCCTGCACGCGCCCCCGCCGCGGCTGTCGCCGCTGACGCAGAAAGCGCTGGATGCCCGCACGCACCCGGCGTGGGCGCGGCTCAAGTTCGACGAGCTGCTCGCGCAGCAGCTCTCCCTCAAGGCGCACCGGCAGGCGCGCGCGGCGCGGCGCGCCCCCGTGTTGCCGGGCACCGGGCAGCTCACGACGCTGCTTCTGCAACGCGTGGGATTCCGCCTGACGCGCGCGCAGGAACGCGTGCGCCGCGAGATCGCCCACGACCTTCGGCGCGCGATGCCGATGCAGCGGCTCCTGCAGGGCGACGTTGGCTCGGGCAAGACGGTGATCGCCGCGCTGGCCGCGCTGCAGGCGATCGAGAGCGGGCGCCAGGTCGCCTTCATGGCGCCCACGGAGATCCTCGCCGAGCAGCACTATCGCAAGCTCGCCGCATGGCTGGACGGCGTCGGCGTCGAGATCGTCTGGCTGTCGGGATCGCTGCCCGCGAAGGCGCGGCGCGCGGGCATCGAGAAGCTCGCGAGCGGTGCGGCGCGCTTCGCCGTCGGCACGCACGCGCTCTTCCAGGAAGGCGTTGAGCTGCCGCAGCTCGGCCTCGCGATCGTCGACGAGCAGCACCGCTTCGGCGTCGCGCAGCGCCTCGCGCTACGCGGCAAGGCGCTCGACGAGGCGCATCAGCTGATGATGAGCGCGACGCCGATACCGCGCACGCTCGCGATGACGTTCTATGCCGACCTCGACGTCTCGGTGCTCGACGAGATGCCGCCCGGGCGCACGCCGGTCGGCACCCGCCTCGTCAACCAGAAGCGGCGCGGCGAGATCATCCAGTGGGTCGGCAGGCTCGCCGCCGAGGGGCGCCAGGTCTACTGGGTCTGTCCGCTGATCGAGGAGTCGGAGAAGCTCGAGCTGCAGACGGCCGTGGCGCTGCATGGCGAGCTGACCGGCGCGTACGAAGGCAAGGCGACGGTAGGACTGCTGCACGGCCGGATGAAGCCCGACGCGAAGGCGACGACGATGGCGGCGTTCGTCCGCGGCGACATCGCCGTGCTCGTCGCGACGACGGTGATCGAGGTCGGCGTCGACGTGCCCAACGCATCGGTCATGGTCATCGAGCACGCGGAGCGCTTCGGGCTGTCGCAGCTCCACCAGCTGCGCGGGCGCGTCGGCCGCGGCGCGACCGAGAGCACGTGCGTGCTGCTGTTCGAGGAGCCGCTGACCGACACCGCCAAGCAGCGCCTCAGGGTGATCTACGAGAACACCGACGGCTTCGAGATCGCCCGCCAGGACCTGCTGATCCGCGGACCCGGCGAGTTCCTCGGCGCGCGGCAATCGGGCGAGGCGCTGCTGCGCTTCGCCGATCTCGAGCGCGACGTCGCGCTGATCGAGCAGGCGCGCGACGCCGCCGACGAGCTCCTGAGCAAGGACCCCGCCGCGGCGGCGCGGCATCTCGATCGCTGGCTAGGCGGCAAGCAGGATTTCATCAAGGCGTGAGCGCGGAGGCGGCGGCCCTGCGGCGCGGGATGTGCTGCGCCAGTTCGCGCTCCGCGCGGCGACGTCGAACACGATGGCGCGCTCGACGTCGGCTGCGTAGCCGCGGGGCGTGACGCGCTCGATCAGTGCGGCATCGTCGACCACGCGCGCCGCGCCGGCAATCTTGATCCGGTGTCCCTTCGCGTAGTCGACGAAGAGCAGGAACGCCCGCGGATTCTCCGCCAGGTTGTCGACCGTCGTGTACTGCCGATTGCCGGCGAAATCGGCGAAGGCGAGCGTCGCATCGTCGAGGACGTGCAGCCAGCCCGGCGGTCCGCCGCGGTGCTGCGCATACGGAAACCCGTCGGCGTCGGCGCTCGCGAGCACGATCGAGTCGCACGCGCGGAGCATCGCGGCGACACGCGGCGTCAGCCGCGCTCGCCACGCGCGCGCGACGTCGCCCCGGGCGACGAATCGCGGCACCGCCGTCGGCGCCGCGCTGCCGTCCGGCGCCGGCCCGACGGCGGCTTCGCGCGTGCTCATGCGGCCTGCTGCAGCGGCGGCCGGGCCGGGCAGGGGAAGGCGGGACATCGGTCATCCCATGCTTATCCGCTTAGTTGACAACTCCGACGAACGCGCATCTGAATGCGGACTACTTGCGCTGCGTCAGTTCGGCCGCTGACGATCCGACGGTGGGCACCGTGTTGGCACTCTGGGTAAGCAGCCACGCGCCGCCAACCTTCCGCCATGTGGTGCTGAACCGAACCAGCACTGGTGGACGGCCTCCGGCCGAGAAGGGAACGTGGAAGAATGCAGTAGCAAGCGTTCCGTCGACGCGAAGGTCAAAGTCTTGAGCGGAGCCGAAACTTGCGCTATGCCACAGCGCAAAGTCGTCTGCCATCAGCTTGCGCATCTGCACCGGCGTGCGCACAAGTTCGGTGACGTCGCTGCCGAAGACCGTAAACTGCGACGGGTCAAGCATTGCGAGAACGCCGTCTTGATCGTTGGCGGCGTAACGGCTCAGCAATTCGTTCACGCGTTGCGAGACTGCGATGTGCTGCGACGACCCTTGAGCCACCGACGAAGAGGTCGCGCAAGAAGTAAGCAGCAGGGCAATCGGGAGCAACAAGGCCATTGGGAGCAGGGCCCGCGCGGGAATAAGATTCAAGGGATCTCTCCTCGGTTTGGTGAGTTATGGGCGCCTCTAAAAACCTACCTTTGTCCTCACGCCTCGCGCGCATGCGCCAGATGTTCGACACCGAGTACGCGATCCTGGCAGAGGACTATGCCTACTTCACGCAGCCTTCGCCCGCGGTCCCACCGGATGCACCCACGCGCCCGAGTAAAGCTGCGCGTAGGTCGGCGACGCCGAGCGCGCGGCCAGGCCGAGCACGGAGTTGAACGCGGTCATCGGGTAGAACCGGCGGTTGAAGCGGAACATGTACTCGTTCAAATACGCCTGCAGGTGCTTGGGTTCGATTCTGCCGTGGTGCGTGCCGAGAAGCCACGTTTTCAGGTTCGAGAACACCAGGTGGATCATCGGCAGGTGCGCGTCGGCCTTGTCCGGATCGCCGGCCAGCACCAGCGGGTCGTGGCGATAGCCCAACGCGGCCAGATCCTTGTAACCCTTCCAGCCATCGGTGCGGATGAGCGTGCCGGATGCCGCGTCATCGGCGATGAAGGACGTGAGGCTTCGGGCGTCCTTGCCGGCGACCACGCGCAAGCGCAGCCGGCCGGCATAGACCAGCTTCTTAGTCGGAATGCCGCCGGCGTGCGCGTCCTTCCCCTTCGTGGCGCGATCCTCGCCATCCTTGCGCGCGCGCACTTCGACCGCGCCGACCACCCGGGTCATACCGTGAACGCCACGACCCTCTCCGCGCGTCTTGCCGCCGATCAGGCATTCGTCGATCTCGACCGGATGCTCGCCGCCGATCGCATCGCGATCCGGGCGCACCATGCCGGCGCGCAGCTTGTGCAGGATGCCGTGCGCGGTTGCGTAGCGCTCCATGCCCATCTGCCGCTGGAATTGCAGGGCAGACATGCCGGGCGTCTGCGTGGTCATCAGATACGCCGCCCAGAACCAGACCGACAGCGGCGTGCGGGTTTTCTCCATCACCGTGCCGGCGGTCAGCGACGTGTTCTGCTTGCAGCCCTTGCAGCGCAGGACAATCGAGGAGCGCGTATCGAAACGGTAGGGTGCCTCTTGCAGGCCGCAGTGGGCGCAGACGAAGCCATCGGGCCAAATGACTTGCGATGCGTTTGAGAATACGCTATCAAAGCAATTGATACTTGCAAAAATGGCAAACAACGGTGAACGACCGGTTCGCGGCGATGCAGACCTACGTTCGCGCGGTGGTCGTACCAGGTGGCGGCTGCGCTCTCGTCCGGGGCGCTCGTTCGCGTCCTGGCGGCGTTCGAGCCCGAACCGTTGCCGGTGAGCGCGCTGTATCTTTCGCCGCGGCTGCTCGCCGCCCGCGTCCGCGGCTTCCTCGACGCGCTTGGCGCTGCCGTCCCGCCGGCACTCGCCGTGCCGCGCGGCGTGCAACGGCGGCGCAACGTCAACAAATCCTGACCGAAATCAAAGTCTTGTCATACCGCGCCGGCGTGAGTCTGCGGTAGAATTCGCCCTTGGGCGCGAGCGCGGGACCGCGCGCCGCCCCCAAAGCGCCCATGTCGCTCTACGCCTTCGGACTCAACCACACGACCGCGCCGCTCGACGTGCGGGAGCGGGTGACGTTCGCGCCCGACGCGCTGTCGGACGCGCTGCGCGACCTCACCGGTGCGCGCAAGGCCAAGGAAGCGGCGATCCTCTCGACATGCAACCGCACGGAGGTGTACTTCCACGGCGGCGAGCCCGAGCCTGTCGCGCGCTGGCTCGAAGGCGTTCACCGGCTCCCCGACGGTGCGCTCAGGCCGTACACGTACACGCTCGCGCGCGACCAGGTGGTCACGCATGCGTTTCGCGTCGCGAGCGGCCTCGATTCCATGGTGCTCGGGGAACCGCAGATCCTCGGCCAGATGAAGCAGGCCGTCCGGACGGCGGAATCCGCCGGCTCGCTCGGCCTCGTGCTGAACCGCCTGTTCCAGCGCACGTTCGCGGTGGCCAAGAACGTGCGGACGCAGACCGAGATCGGCGCGGCGTCGATCTCGATGGCCGCTGCGGCGGTGAAGCTCGCCGAGCGGATCTTCCCGTCGATCCACGAGCAGAAGCTGCTGCTGATCGGCGCTGGCGAGATGATCGAGCTCGCGGCGACGCACTTCGCCGCGAAGAAGCCGAAATCGATCACCGTGTCGAACCGCACGATGGAACGCGGCGAGCAGCTCGCCGACCGCCTCGCCGCCGAGGCGATCACCCTGAACGAGCTGCCCGATCGCCTGCACCAGTTCGACATCGTCGTCACGTGCACGGCAAGCACGCTGCCGATCATCGGCAAGGGGCTGCTCGAGCGCGCGATCAAGCAGCGCCGCCACCAGCCGATCTTCATCGTCGATCTGGCGGTTCCGCGCGACGTCGAGGCGGAAGCGGCGCAGCTCAACGACGTGTTCCTGTACAGCGTCGACGACCTGTCGGAGATCGTGAAGGGCAATCTGCAGGTGCGCCGCGAAGCCGTGGCGCATGCGGAGCAGCTGATCGCCGAGCAGAGCAGCCATTTCCTGCGCTGGCTCGCCGGCCGCAGCGTCGTGCCGACGATCAGCGCGCTGTCCGCGCACCACGAGGCGCTGCGCGAAGCCGAGCTCGAGCGCGCGCGGCGGATGCTCGCCGGCGGCGCGTCGACCGAAACGGTGCTCGACGCGCTCGCGCGCGGCCTCACCAACAAGCTGCTGCACGCACCGCTCGCGGCGCTCAATGCCGCCGGCGACGCCGAGCGCGCCGAGCTGATCGCGCTGCTGTCGCGCGTCTACAAGCTGCCCGAAGGCGACGAGCCTTAGCTGCGCCGAAGGGTACGGACGCGCGGTCGCTGGGCATGCCGCCCGCGCCGCCGGCGACCGCCCGACGGTCGCCGCTCCCCGAACAGTTTCCAGGTGCCGCGCAAGTCGCGCGGCGACGCTTCACCGATGAAGACCTCGCTTCGCATCAAGCTCGACGCGCTCGCGATCCGTCTCGCCGAGCTCGATCACCTGCTCGCCGCGGAGGACGCCACGCGCGATCTCGACCGCTATCGCGCGATGAACCGGGAGCACGCGGAGATCGATCCGGTCGTCGCGCGGCTGCGCGATTACGAAAAGGCGGAGGCCGACCTCGCCGCCGCGGCGGCGTTCGCCCACGATCCGGAAATGAAGGCGCTGGCCGCCGAGGAAGCGGCCGATGCGCAGGCGCGCCTCGACCGCCTGGCGGACGAGTTGCAGGCGATGCTCCTGCCGAAGGATCCCAACGACGAGCGCAACGTCTTCCTGGAAATCCGCGCCGGCACGGGCGGCGACGAGTCCGCGCTGTTCGCCGGCGAGTTGTTCCGCATGTATGCGCGCTACGCGGAGCGGCGGCGCTGGAAGGTGGAGATCGTGTCGGAATCGGCGTCCGACCTCGGCGGCTACAAGGAAGTGATCGCCCGCGTCGCCGGCAGCGGCGTCTACGCCGGGCTCAAGTTCGAGTCGGGCGGCCATCGCGTGCAGCGCGTGCCGGAGACCGAGGCGCAGGGACGCATCCACACGTCGGCGTGCACGGTGGCGGTGCTGCCCGAGGCGGATCCGGTCGCCGACATCGCGATCAACCCCGCCGAGATCCGCGTCGACACGTTCCGCGCGTCGGGGGCGGGTGGCCAGCACGTCAACAAGACGGACTCGGCCGTCCGCATCACCCACCTGCCGACGGGCATCGTCGTCGAGTGCCAGGACGACCGCTCGCAGCACCGCAACCGCGCGCAGGCGATGTCGGTGCTGGCCTCGCGCCTCGTCGACCGCCAGCGCCAGCGAGCGGCAGCAGAAGGAGGCCGCGCACCGCAAGAGCCTGATCGGCTCGGGCGATCGCAGCGAGCGCATCCGCACGTACAATTTCCCGCAGGGCCGCGTGACCGATCACCGGATCAACCTGACGCTCTACAAGATCGACGCGATCATGGACGGCGATCTCGACGAGCTGATCGGCGCGCTGGCGCAGGAATTCCAGGCCGAGCAGCTCGCGGCGCTCGCGGGCGAGGAGCGATGAAGCGCGCCGCGCACGCCGCCGCCGGAGGCACCCCCGCACCGTGGCTCGTCACGCTGCGCCTCGCGCTGCGCGCCTTCACGCCGGCCGACGCCGACGCCCTGTTCGCGCTCGACAGCGATCCGCGTGTGGTGCGCTACATCGGCGATGGCAAGCCGACGCCGCGCGCCGAGATAGCGACGCGCCTCGCGCGGATCGTGCGCAACTACGCGATCTACCCCGGCCTCGGAACCTGGCACGCGGCGAGGCGCGACAACGGCTGCTTCGTCGGCTGGTACACGCTCAAGTACTGTCCGCCGACGTGCGACGTCGAAATCGGATACCGCCTGCTGCGTGCGGCCTGGGGCCAGGGCTTTGCCACCGAAGGCGCCACCGAGCTCGTCCGCTATGCCTTCGACGACCTCGGGCTGGACCGCGTCATCGGCGTCACGCATCGCGACAATCACGCGTCGCAACGTGTCCTGGTCAAGGCGGGGTTGTCCGACCGCGGCTGGGGGCATTACTACGGCCGGCGCCTGCGGCTGTTCGCTGCCGATCGACGATGATCACGCCGCTCACCGTCCGCCAGGCGCTGGTCCAGTGCGGGCTCGTCCCGCTCGAGGCGCAGGTCCTGCTCGCGCACGTGCTGCGCGTCGAGCGCGCGTGGCTGCGCGCCCACGAGCGGACCCGCTGGCCTCCGCGACGGCGTCGACGTTCTTCGCGCTGGCGCGGCGCCGGCGCGACGGCGAGCCCGTCGCCTACCTGACCGGCTTTCGCGAGTTCTGGGGACTGGCGCTGGAGGTGACGCCCAACGTGCTGATACCCGCGTCCCGAAACGGAGACCCTGGTGGAACAGGTCGCTCGCATCGCGCTGCCGGCGGACCGCGACCGTGCGTGTGCTCGACCTCGGCACCGGCTCGGGGGCGATCGCGCTCGCGATCGCGCGCGAGCGGCCGCGCGCCGCGGTCGTCGCGACCGACGTCAGCGCGCCGGCGCTGGCAGGTCGCGCGCGCGAATGCGCGGCGTGTCGGCGCCTCCAACGTGGCAGTTCATCCTCGCCGACTGGTACGGCGACGAGCGTCTGGTGGCGCCGTCCGCGCCGTTCGACGCTGATCGTCAGCAATCCGCCGCTACGTCGCCGACGCGCGATCCGCATCTCGCGGAGGGCGACCTCCGCTTCGAGCCCGTCCGGCGCTGACGTCCGGTGCCGACGGGCTCGACGCGCTGCGCACGATCATCGCCGGCGCGCCGCGCGCGTCTTTCGCCCGGCGCGGCTGCTCGCGCTCGAGCACGGCTATGACCAGGCCTGCCCGGTGCGTGAGCTGATCGCGCGGCGCGGGATTCGCCGAGCTCGGGTCGGTGCGCGACCTCTCCGGGATCCTTCGCGTCGCGCTCGGACGCCATCCCTGAGCCGTGCCTCCGCCCGGCGCATTTCGTCGCCGCCGGTGGCGTTCGGTCGCCAGCCACGGCCCCCGTTCGGGGGTGCGGGTGCACTTCCGGCCCCTGGCGTTGCGGTCGCGCTAACCGGACGGCGCCCGGACTGCCGTCGCCAACCCGCTTCGGAGCCCAGCCATGCTCGCACGCGTCGTCACCTTCTTCCTCGCCTTTCCTTCGTCTGTGCCGTGGCGCCGTCGCGCAGGCACAAGAAGCCGCGCATCGAGAAGGCGGCCGACCTGCCGCGGTTCTCCTATCCGCTCGAGGGCAAGCGTCGACGAGACGTGATCGGACGATGCGAGGTTTCGGCGTTTCGCGAAGCGGTGCGTCGCGATACCCAGTCGGTGCTGTCCGGCTACGAGATCGACGATCGCGCGACATTGCGCCAGCTCGAAGGCGAGCTGGCGCTGCTCGACTACCTCGAAGGCGACGATCAAAGCGCGCTCGCGCCGCCGAGCGTGCGCGAGCTGCAGGACAAGCCGGCCGACAAGCTGATGTCGGGGCTGCAGCTTCGCGCGATGATCGCCGCCGAGCGCAAGGTCGGTGACCGCGCATCCGAGGCGTATCGCGGCGAAGACGGGCCGGCTGATCGGCGCCGAGCTCGCGCGGATGCCCTACGACGTCGTGCAGAACGAGGTCAGGGAGGCGAAGGCGCGGGCCGAGATCGCAGCGAGGCGCTGACGCTCGGCTACGTGCGCAACGTGATCCAGCCCACCGTCGACAAGGCCGGCGCGCTGCGCTCCGATCTGGCGCCGGCGGTGATCAATGCGAAATACCGTCTGTCGCGCTGCTGCCGCTCAAGACGACGCTGGTCGAAACCTACGGCGGCTATCTCGCCGCGCACAAGGTCGACAAGCCGGACATCTGGGCGGCGCGCGACGTCGTCCTGCCCGCCGGGCAAGGGTTATTCGACGGTGAACGTCGGCATCTGGGACAGCGGCGTCGACACCGCGCTCTTCGGCAAGCGGGTCGTCAAGGACGACGACGGCAAGCCGGCGGTCATCGCCTTCGACCGCTTCGCCAATCCGGCGACGGGCGAGCTGCAGCCGATTCCCGGCGAGCTCAAGGATCAGGGTCCCGCAGATGAAGGCGCGCCTCAAGGGCTTCTCCGACCTGCAGTCGAACATCGACAGCCCGGAGGCGAGCGAGGTGAAGCGGTACCTGTCGACGCTGAAGCCCGACGAGTACAAGGCGCGCGATCGAGGAGCTCGATCTCGCCGGCAACTGGATGCACGGCACGCACGTGGCCGGGATCGCATCGCCGGCAATCCGTACGCGCGGCTCGTCGTCGGCCGGATCGAGTTCGACTGGCATCTGCTGCCCGATCCCTGTCCGACGAAAGAGCTCGCGCTGCGCGACGCGAAGAACCAGCAGGCGTACGTCGATTTCTTCAAGCAGCACGACGTGCGCGTGGTCAACATGAGCTGGGGCGGCATCGATCAAGGGCGAGGAGGAGCAGCTCGAGCTCTGCAACATCGGCAAGCACGCCCGACGAGCGCAAGGAGATCGCGCGCGACTACTTCGACATCCAGAAGGAGGCGCTCGACAAAGGCGTTCGCGAGCGCGCCGGACATCCTGTTCGTCACGGCCGCCGGAAACAGCAACGAGAACGCGTCGTTCGTCGAGGACATTCCCGGCGGGCATCACGCCGCCCAACCTGATCACCGTCGGCGCCGTCGACAAGGCCGGCGACGAGGCGTCGTTCACGAGCTACGGACCTACCGTCGTCGTCGATGCCAACGGCTACCAGGTCGAAAGCGTGATCCCCGGCGGCGAGAAGCTCGCCGAATCGGGCACGTCGATGGCCTCGCCGCAGGTCGCGAACCTCGCCGGCGAAAATGCTGGCGGTCAACCCGAGGCTGAAGCCGCCGCAGGTGATCGCGCTCATTCGCAACACCGCCGACAGGACCGCCGACGGTCGGCGCAATCTGATCGATCCCAAGAAGGCCGTCGCGCAGGCGATGAAGTCCGCGGCGTAGCCCTCCGGATCGGCGGCATCGGGTCTGGCCGGCCCGGTGTCGTGCCGGCGCGGCCGGTCCTGAAGCGCGAGGAAGCCGACCGGTGACGATGCGTCCCGCGCATGCGGCGGGCGACGCCGTCGCCCCGACCGCTGGTACGATAGTTCAAGGCGCGCGTTGCGCGCGCGGCGCGCGCACGCGGATCGTCGGAACCGCGCGCCGCGCCCCGCGTGCCGCGCGAGCGCACCGATGCCTCCGCCCGACATTGCCACCGCGTACCGGAGCGCCGATTCAGCGGCGCCGCGCTCGCTGCGCTTCAGCGCGAGCGAGTGGTCGCGCGCTCGCCGTCCTGTACGGCGTCGTCGCGCTGCTGCACGTCGCCGGCTGGGGGCTGTACCTGCACTACTCGGCGCGCCATCCGGCGCTCGTCGGGCTCGGCTTCGTCGCGTACATGTTCGGCCTGCGCCACGCGTTCGACGCCGATCACATCGCCGCGATCGACGACACCGTGCGCTTCCTGCTGCAGAAAGGCCGGCGGCCGCTCGGCGTCGGGTTCTTCTTCTCGCTCGGCCACTCGACCGTCGTGCTCGTGCTGGCGGTCGCCATCGTCGTTCGCCGCCGCGCGCTGGTCGACGCGCAGTGCCGGGATGCGCGAGGTCGGCGGCCTCATCGGCGCGCGCGTCTCGGGCGTCTTCCTGCTGGCTCATCGGCGTCCTCAACCTCGTTCGTGCTGCTCGACATGCTGCGGCGTGTGGCGGCGGACGCGACGGGCGCGCACGGCCACGAGCACCTCGATGACGCTCCTGCGCAGCGCGGCCTCCTGAACCGGCTGTTCGGCGGGCGCCTGTCAGCGGCGCGATCAACCACAGCTGGCAGATGTATCCGCTCGGCATGCTGTTCGGGCTCGGGCTTCGACACGGCGTCGGAGATCGGCGCTGCTGGCGATGACGGCGGGCGCCGCGGCGGGCAACCTGCCGATGCCCGCCGTGCTGTGCCTGCCGCTCCTGTTCGCCGCCGGCATGACCGTGATGGACACGACCGACGGCGTGCTGATGGCGAAGGCGTACAACTGGGCGCTCGTCAATCCGCTGCGCAAGATCTTCTACAACATCACGACGACCGGCCTGTCCATCGCCGTCGCGCTGGTGATCGGCGCGATCGAGATCCTGCAGGTGCTGATCGCAGCGGCTTCGGCCTGTCGGGCGCCGTTCTTCGACCTCGTCGGCGCGCGTCGATTTCGGCGTGGCTCGGCTACCTCGTCGTCGGCGTGTTCCTCATCGCGTGGGGAACGTGTCGGTCGCGCTGTGGAAATTCGGCCGCGTCGAGGAGCGGCACTCCGCGGCGCGTTTCCTGCCGGCGCGGCCGCACAAGCACGCCGATGGCGTGCGTCACACCCACCGCAGCCTCTAGGCGTTCGGGGCCCGCGCTGCAGGCTCGGGGACGCGAAGCCGCGCCGCCCACGCCGCCAGTGCCGGCAGGATCGTCGGATGCAGCGCCACACCGGCCGCGCGCTGCGCACGATAGCGCGCGAGTCCGTGCTCGCCCGGCACGCGCACGCGCTCCCCCCGGGGCGGGGCGTCGCCTCGTGGCACGCGTCGACCAGGAAATCGGTCTGGCGCATGAACGCGTCGGCGCCGCCGAACGCCGCGGGGTCCAGCACCTGGACGAACACCGTCGCGCCCCAGCCCTCCGGAGGATCGGCGCGGCCGAAGTCCGGCGAGCCCGGCGGTCGCGCCTCGACCAGCAGCGCCAGCGCATAGCCTTTGTGGCCGGCATCGAGGCCGCCCAGCGGCAGCAGGGTGCCCTTGCGGCTCGGTGAAGAGCACCGCCGGGTCGTCGGTGGCATTGCCCTGCGCGTCCTGCACCCACGGGTGCGGCAGTCGCCGCCGGCCTCGTGCAGGCGGCCGGTGAGGCCGTTGGTGGTGTAGGCTCGCCGAGATGTCGAGCAGGATCGGATCGCCCGACGTCGGGATGCCCGCCGCGAGCGGATTCGGCGTGAACACCGGCGTGACCGCGCCGAACGGCGCGACGCTCTGCATCGAGGGATCGGAGCAGAGACGAAGCCCATCAGCCCGCGCTCGGTCGATGCGCTTCAGCGTACGCCGCGAGGCAGGCGATGTGGTGCGCGCGGCGGATCGACCACCGTGCCGGTGCCGTATGTCGCGCGGCCATCGCGCTGCGGCGTCGAAGGCGCGCAGCGTCAGCCACGGTCCGGGCAGGCGCCCGCCGTCCCACGGCTGCGCCGCCGGCGCGCGCGTTACGACCGCGGGCTCGCCCGACGTCGCCATCGTCGCCCTTCTCGATCTCGGCCAGATAGCGGGCCGAAGCAGCGCGAGGCCGTGCGTCGTGTGGCCGAGCAGGTCGCCGTCGACCAGGACCGCGGCGACGTCGCGCGCGATGTCGTCGCGCACGTGGACGGGCGAGGAGCGCGAGCGGCGAAGTCGACGCAGCGCGGCGGCGTGCATGACGGGGCGTGATGCGGCAGCTCCTGCGGCTGCGCCGCGGAGATGCGCCTGGGAGGCGGCGCGGCGAGGTCCTGACGCTGGGTTGACGCGCACCGCGCGAGGATTCTAGCAGCCCGCACTCAGCGGCCGTCCGGCACAACTGCGCTCACGGCGCCACCGCGACCGTGCTTCCGTCATCGCTGCAGATCAGCATCGTCACCTACCGCCCGGATCTGCAGCTCCTCGAGCGCGTGCCTGCGCAAGCTGGCGCTCGCGATCGGCGCGGCGCGGCGAGGCGGGGCGCTGCGCACGGTGCATCTCGCGCTGATCGACAACAGCGAGGACGCGAAGATCGCCGAGCGCGTGATCGAGCTCGGCAACGCGCGCTTCTCGCGACACCGGCGTGCACGTGACCTGCGTGCACGGGCATGCGAACATCGGCTACGGTGCCGCGCACAATCTCGTGCTGCACGGCACCGGTGCCGACTATCACCTCGTGCTCAATCCCGACGTCGAGGTCGCGACGGACGCGCTCGCCTGCGCGATCCGCTGGCTCGACGCGCATCCGGAAGTCGGTGCGCTGGCGCCCGCGGTGCGCGGCGCCGACGGCGCACGCCACTACCTGTGCAAGCGCTATCCCGGCGGTCTTCGACCTGTTCCTGCGCGGCTTCGTGCCGCGCGTTCTGCAGCGCGCTGTTTCGCCGCCGGCTCGCGCGCTACGAGATGCGCGATCTCGTCGACGCCAGGCCGCCGCGCGACGTGTTCGGCGTGCCGGCGCTGTCGGGCGCCTTCATGCTCGTGCGGCGCGACGCGATCGACCGCGACCGGCGGCTTCGACCCGAAGTTCTTCCTCTACTTCGAGGACTACGACTGGAGCGTCCGCCTGGCCGGCGTGACGACGACGGCGTACGTGCCGTCGGTGCGCGTCGTCCACTACGGGGGCGGCGCGGCGAGCAAGGGATGGCGGCACGTCGACTGGTTCGTGCGCAGCGTGTTCCGCTTCTACAGCAAGCACGGCTGGAAGTGGGTGTGAGCCGGTCCGTTCCTTTCCACCGGCTCGCCGCAGGCACTTCGCGCGTGCCCGTCGGCCGATGAAGCCTGACGACGCGCTCATCGTCGTCAGCGGTGCCGACGGCTTCGTCGGCACGCGCGCTGTGCGAGCACCTGCGTGCTGCCCGCCGCCACTTCCGCGGCCTGCGTGCGGCGGATCACGCCCGCCACGGCGGGCCGCGCCGAATACCTCGGCACCGGCGACCTGCGCGCTCGCCGAGGACGTCGCGCTCGACCGTGCGCTGGCGGGGGCGCGCGCGGTCGTGCACCTCGCGGGGCGTGCCCATGTGATGCGCGAGCACGCGCCGGACCCTGCTGCCGCCTATCACGCGGCGAACGTCGATGGCGTCAGAGCGGCTCATGCGCGCCGCGCTGCGCGCTCGCGTCGAGCGCTTCGTCTACGTCGAGCACGATCAAGGTGCACGGGGAATCGACGCAGGCCGGACGCCCGTTCCGCGACGACGATCCGCCGCTGCCCGCCGACGCGTATGCGCAAAGCAAGTGGGACGCGGAACGTGCGCTCGGCGCCCTGGCGGACGACGGCGGGATCGCGCTGACCGTGCTGCGGCCCCCGCTGGTGTACGGCCCGCGCGTGCGCGGCAACTTCCTCGAGCTGTGGCGCACCGTCGCGCGCGGCGTGCCGCTTCCGATCGGCCTCATCGGCAATCGCCGCCAGCTCCTGTATGTCGGCAACCTCGCGCACGCGATCGTCGCGCTGATCGACGTCGTGCCACCTGCGAAGGGAACGTTCGTCATCGCCGATCTGGAGGCGCTCTCGACGCCGGACCTCGCGCATCGCATGGCGAACGCGCTCGGCCGCCGGCTGCTGCTGCTGCCGGTGCCGGCCCCGCTGCTGGCGGCCGCGGCAACGGCCACGGGTCGCGGCGCCGTGGCCTCGCGCGTGCTGGGCTCGCTGGAGATCGATGCGTCCGCGCTGGCGGCGCGCATCGGGCCGCTGCCGTTCTCGCTCGACGACGGCCTCGCCGCCACCGCCGAGTGGTGGCGCAAGGCCTAGCGGCCGATGTCGAAGCCGGCCGTTGCCGCGTCCGCGCGTTCGCGCGCACGCTCGCCGGCCTGCGGGCTGCGCCGCAACGCCGGGGACGCGCGCGTCGCGTCGCTATAATCGGGCCTACCCCGGGGAACCGCCGACATGGGACGACGTCACGATGGCCGCGCCGCGAACGCGCTGCGGCCGCTCTCCCTCCGCCGCCACTACACGCGCTACGCCGAAGGCTCGGTGCTGGTCGAGGCGGGGCACACGCACGTGCTGTGCACGGCCAGCGTCGAGGACGGCGTGCCGGGATTCCTGCGCGGCAAGGGCCAGGGCTGGCTCACCGCCGAGTACGGCATGCTGCCGCGGTCGACGCACACCCGGGCGCGCCGCGAGGCGGCCGAAGGCAGGCAATCCGGACGCACGCAGGAGATCCAGCGCCTCATCGGCCGCAGCCTGCGCGCGGTCGTCGACCTCTCCGCGCTCGGCGAACGGACGCTGCGCGTCGATTGCGACGTCTTGCAGGCCGACGGCGGAACCCGCTGCGCGTCGATCACCGGCGCGTGCGTCGCCGTCGCGGACGCCGTCGACTGGTGCCGATCGCGCGGCCTCGTGGCCGGTCGCGTGCTGCGCGACATGGTCGCCGCGGTGTCGGTGGGCATCGTCGACGGGCGGCCGGTGCTCGACCTCGACTACGCCGAGGACGCGGGCTGCGACACCGACATGAACGTCGTCATGACCGGGCGCGGCGGATTCGTCGAGCTGCAGGGAACCGCGGAAGGCGCGCCGTTCTCGCCTGCGGAAATGACGGCGCTCGTTGCGCTCGCCCGGCGCGGCCTGCGCAAGCTCGTCGCGGCGCAGAAAGCGGCGCTGGCGAAGTGAACTCGGGCCGGCCGCCGGGTGGCGCTTCCGATCGCCCGGAGGAGGGCGCCGCGAGGCGTGCCGGCGGAACGTCGCGGGCGATCGACCGGCTGGTCGTCGCGTCGGGCAATCCCGGCAAGCTCCGCGAGTTCGAGCGCCTGCTGTCGCCGCTCGGCATCGCGACGATCGCGCAGTCGGCGCTCGGCATCGCCGAGGCCGACGAGCCGCACGCGACGTTCGTCGAGAACGCGATCGCCAAGGCGCGGCATGCGAGCCGGGGCGCCGGGCTGCCGGCGCTCGCCGATGATTCGGGCGTCTGCGTTGACGCGCTGGGCGGCGCGCCCGGCGTTCATTCCGCGCGATATGCGGGCGAGCCCAGGTCCGACGCCCGCAACAACGCGAAGCTCGTCGCAACGCTGCAAAACGTCGCCGACCGCCGCGCGCACTACTATTGCGTGCTCGTGCTCGTCCGCCATGCCGGCGATCCCGAGCCGCTGATCGCCGACGGCGCGTGGCACGGGAAGATCATCGACGCGCCGCGCGGAGCGGGCGGCTTCGGCTACGACCCGCATTTCGAGGATGCGCAGACGGGCCTGACCGGCGCCGAGCTGCTGCTCGAGCGCAAGAACCTGCTGTCGCATCGCGGCAAGGCGATGCGCGAGCTCATCGCCCGCCTCGAGGCGGCGCGCGCGCATGGCGGCTGACCGGCCGCCGCTGGCGCTGGTGGAGACGGCCGCGCGCACGCCGCGGTTTCGCGTGCTGCCGCCGCTCGCGCTCTACATCCACGTGCCGTGGTGCGTGAAGAAGTGTCCCTACTGCGACTTCAACTCGCACGAGGCCCGCGCCGGCATTCCCGAGGAGGCGTACGTCGACGCGGTCATCGCCGACGCCGATGCGACGGTGCCGGCGGTATGGGGCCGCAAGGTGAACTCGGTGTTCATCGGCGGAGGCACGCCGAGCCTGTTCTCCCCGGCGGCGATCGACCGGATGCTGTCCGAGGTGCGCTCGCGCATCTTCGTCGCGCCCGACGCCGAGATCACGATGGAGGCGAACCCGGGCACGTACGAGCACGCCAAGTTCGAGGGCTTTCGCGCCGCCGGCATCAACCGGCTGTCGCTCGGCGTCCAGAGCTTCGACGCGCGCTACCTGCGCGCGCTCGGCCGCATCCACGACGGCGCCGAGGCGCGCGCCGCGGCGGCGGCGGCGCTGGCGATCTTCGGCAACGTGAACCTCGACCTCATGTACGCGCTTCCCGAGCAGACGATGGACGACTTGCGCGCGGATCTCGCCACGGCGCTTTCGTTCGGCGCGCCGCACCTTTCGTACTATCACCTGACCGTCGAGCCGAACACGCTGTTCCATCGCCACCCGCCGCCGCTGCCCGACGGCGACCTTGCCGCGGACATGGGCGATGAGGTCGAGTCGACCCTCGCGGCCGCCGGCTACTACCACTACGAGACATCGGCGTATGCGCTGCCGGCGTTCGAGTCGCGGCACAATCTCAACTACTGGCGCTTCGGCGATTACGTGGGCCTGGGCGCAGGCGCGCACTCGAAGCTGTCGTTCGCCGATGCGATCCTGCGCCAGATTCGCTACCGGAACCCGCGCGACTATATCGAGCAGGCGCTGCACGGCGACCCGGTGCAGGACGAGCTGGCGGTCACGCGCGAGGACGTCGGCTTCGAGTTCATGCTCAACGCGCTGCGCCTCGCGGAGGGCGTGCCGACGTCGAGCTTCGCCGAGCGCACGGGCTTTCCGCTGTCGATCGTCGCGCGGGACATCGACGCCGCGACACGCAAGGGGTTGCTCGAGCCCGATCCCGCGCGGCTCCAGCCGACGGCGCTCGGGCGCCGGTTCCTGAACGACTTGCAGCAGATCTTCCTGCCCGAGGCGAAGCCGGGGTCGAAGCGCGTCGTCGCGCCGCTCGTGCGCGTCGAAGCCACCGGCGTCGAACGCTGACGATGCGGCCGGCGCTGTTCGCGGCGGCCGGTGCGAAAGGCGGGCGACCCCGCGCGCCGCGCCGGCGTCGTCCTCCGATCGCGCCCGTGCCGCGTTAAGATGGACGTGTCCCGGGAGCTCCGATGAAACGCGCCAAGCTCCACGCCCTGCCGAAGCCGCGCAATCCCGTTGCACGTTCTCCGCTGCTCGGCAAGGGCGGCCCGCACGGCAAGTCGACCCGCGCCCGGCGACGCCAGGACAAGGTCGAGCTGGCGAAGCTCACCCGGTCGGGCGACGCCGAGTAGGGCGATGACGCTTTCGCGCAGCTATCTCGAAGCCGGTCGGATGCGGGCGCTGTACGTCGGCGTCGTCGAGAACGAGCGCGCCCTCACCGACGAGCAGCTGTCCGCATCGCTGACGGCGACGCTCGGGGCGCGCCCCAAGGGCGCCGGCTGGTGGGTGTTCGGCTACGGGTCGCTGCTGTGGAACCCGCTGTTCCCGATCGCGGAAGCGCGCGCCGCGACGGTGCACGGGCTCCATCGCACCTTCTGCCTGCGCTCGCTCGCCTCGCGCGGCACGCCGGAGCGCCCCGGACTGGTGCTGGCGCTGGAGCCCGGCGGCATTTGCCGCGGCGTGGCGTATCGGCTGCCGTCGCCGCTCGCTCTCGACGAGCTCGCGCTCCTGTGGCGGAGGGAGATGGTCGTGGGCGCGTATCGCCCGCGGTGGGTGACGCTCAAGTCCGCCGAGCGGCGCATCACCGCGATCACGTTCGTCGTGCGCCGCGACCACGTGCAATACGCCCGCCTCGCGCGCGACGAGCAGGTGTCGATCATCGCCGAGGCGTCGGGCGCGTTCGGCTCGTCGTGCGACTACCTGATGCGCACGCGCGCGGCGCTGGCGGCGCACGGCATCGTCGACGCCTACCTCGAGTCGCTGGCCCGCGACGTCGAGTCCCGGCAGCGCATCGGCCGCGACGTGAAATAGGCGCCGGCCGGCGGCGCGGCGCGCCGCTGGCGGCAACGTCGAGGCTATCGTAAAGTAGTCGGTCCCGCCGTGCGGGGCGCCGAGGATCAACGCGTGCACGAGCCGTCCGCGGTCACGACGTTCCTGTTCACCGATATCGAAGGCAGCTCGCGCCTGTGGGAGCAGGAGCCCGAGCGCATGCGCGCCGCGCTGGCGCGCCACGACGAGCTTGCCCGCGATGCCGTCGCGTCGCACCGCGGTGCGATCGTGAAAATGACCGGTGACGGCATGCACGCCGTCTTCGACGATCCGCTCCATGCGATCGATGCGACCGTCGCCCTGCTGCTGGCGCTTCGCTCGCGCGACGCCACGGCCGGCGTACCCCTGCACATCCGCTGCGGCATCCACGCGGGCGTGGCCGAGCATCGCGACAACGACTACTTCGGCACCGCCGTCAACCGGGCGGCGCGGATCATGACGTCGGCTCACGGCGGGCAGGCGCTCGTGTCCCAGAGCGTGGCCGAGCTGGTGTCGCGTCGCCTTCGCCACGGCGTCGAGCTGCGCGACCTCGGGCGCCTGCGCCTGCGCGACCTGGCGAGTCCGGAGCACGTCCACCAGATCGTCCATCCGCAATTGCGCGGCGAGTTCCCCGCGCTGCGGTCGCTGGAGGCGATCCCGAACAACCTGCCGCAGCAGATCACCGCGTTCGTCGGCCGGTCGCGCGAGATCGCGGAGGTGAAGGCGCTGTTGCAGCGCTCACGGCTGGTGACGCTGTTCGGCAGCGGCGGGCTGGGCAAGACGCGGCTGTCGCTGCAGGTCGCCGCCGACGTTCTCGACGAGTTCGAGGATGGCGTGTGGTTCGTCGAGCTGGCGCCGCTGCGCGATTCGCTGCGGGTGGCGCAGGCGACGGCGTCGGTCCTCGGCGTCGTCGAGAAGGCGGGCAGCACCGTGGTCGACGCGCTCGAGGCGTTCGTCGTCGAGCGCAGGCTGCTGATCGTCCTCGACAATTGCGAGCACGTCGTGGACGCCTGCGCGGAACTGGTCGCGCGGATGCTGCGCGGCGCGCCGCAGCTCAAGTTCCTGACGTCGAGCCGCGAACCCCTGCGCATCGGAGGTGAAGTCACGTACGCGATGCCCCCGCTCCCCGTGCCGGCGGCGGGCGCGAGGCTGGCGCGTGCCGGCGCTCCTGAGCTTCGAATCCGCGCGGCTGTTCACCGACCGGGCGACGGCCGCGCGCTCGGCGTTCCGCGTCACGCCGGAGAACGCCCTGGCGGTGGCGGAGATCTGCCGCAGCCTGGACGGGATTCCGCTGGCGCTCGAGCTGGCGGCGGCGCGGGTGCGCACGATGTCCGTCGACGACATCGTCGCGCGCCTGGGCGACCGCCTGCGCCTGCTGAAGACGGGCGATCGCACGGCGTCGAAGCGCCAGCAGACGCTGCGCGCGTCGATCGACTGGAGCTACGAGCTGCTCGCCGCGCCCCAGCGGGCGCTGCTTGCGCGTCTCGCGGTATTCGCGGGTGGCTGGACGCTCGATGCCGCCGAGGCGGTGGGCGTCGGCGCCGATGGCGATGCCACCGAGGTCCTCGACGAGCTGACGGCGCTCGTCGACAAGTCGCTGGTCGAGCTCGACCCGGCGGGGGCGCGCTACCGCCTGCTGGAGACGGTCCGGCAGTATGCGCAGGAGCGACTCCAGGAGCGCGCCGACGCGGCCGACGCCGGCGATCGTCACCTGCACTTCTATCTGGCGATGGCGGAGGCGGCGAGCGGCGAGCTCACCGGCCCCGAGCAGCGGACGTGGCTGGCGCGCCTCGACAGCGAGCGCGAGAATCTGCTCGCTGCGCATGCCTTCTGCGATACCGCGCACGGCGGCGCCGACTACGGGCTGCGCCTGGTCTTTGCGCTCAAGCTGTACCTGATCAATCGCGGCCTGCTCGCGCTTCTCCATCGGATCACCGTCGAAGCGTTGTCGCGCGCCGGCGCGCAGGCCCGCTCGCTGTCACGCTGTCGCGCACTGCATACGGCCGGGCAGCTCGACTGCTTCATGGGGCGCTATGACGAGGCGCTGGCGTACCTGGTCGAGAGCCTCGACATGGCGCGCGAGCTCGGCGACCGCGGCCGTGTTTCGGCCGTGCTGGAGGCGTTGGCGATGGCGGCGCTCGGCCGCGCCGACACCGACGCCGCGCGGGGCTATCTCGAGCAGGCGATCGCGCTGGCCCGCGAGCTCGGCAACAAGCGCGGCCTCGCGGCCGCGCTGAACGGCCTCGCCCAGCTGCACCGCGGGCAGGGCGCGCTCGACGCCGCGGAGCCGCTTTATCTGGACGTGCTCGCGCTGGCGCGGGAGATGGGCGATCGCGAGATCGTGTGCATCGCGCTGCTCAACCTCGCCATGGTCTCGATCGGCCGGCACGCCCCGGAGCGCGCGCCCGCGATGCTGCTCGAAGCGCTCGCCACCGCCGACGAGATCGGATCGAAGCCCGCGGGGCAGAGCGCGCTCGAAGTGAGCGCGGGGCTCGCCGCCGCGGTGTCGGAATGGCGGCAGGCGGCGCGCCTTTACGGCGCGGCCGAGGCCCACATGAAGTCGACGGGGCTCCATCGCGATCCCACCGACGAGGCGTTCCTCGCGCCGCGGATGGACGCGGCGCGCGCTGCGCTGGGGGCGCAGGCGTACGACGCGGCGAAGGACGGCGGTAGCGAACTCGCCTACGCCGAGGCGATCGGCGAAGCGCGCGACTGGCTCGCACGCCGCACGTAGGCGGCGAGCGAGCCGGCGGGCGTCAGTTGGTGACGACCCAGGGGTCGAGCGGGTCGGCCGTCCGCGAATTGCCCGGCCGCGGCACGACGGTCAGCGTGTACTTGTACAGACCTTTCGGCGAATTGACCTTCGCCTTGCAGGTGAAGAACTTGCCGTTGCCGTGCGTGTCGCAGTCGAACGTCGGATCAAGCTTGATGGGATCCTCGGGGAAGGCCCAGTCGTCGTCGAACATCCGCCAGGTGACCTTGTTGTTGCTCTGGTCCATCGGCGAGATCTCGATCAGGACCGGATCGACGGTGATGACGCAGGGCGTCGTCGTCGCGGGCACGCAAAAGACTGCGACGCTGACCTCGCAGTGCTGTGACGAGCTGCACTTGTTCTGGCCCGGCTTGCCGGAAAGCGTCCGGTGGTCGCGGGGCTCCATGGTGCTGCATCCGAAAAGCGTCGCGACGGCGACGATGGCGACAGCGCAGGCACGGTACGTCATGATCGGTCTCCCCCTTGGTTTTCGATGTTGGCGTGGTTCGAAACGTCCGCATCGCCGGCCACGTCCGGCGAGGACCCGCAGCCCGCGTACGCGGCCGCATGCCTCTAGTTGGTCACGACCCACGGGTCCAGCGGGTCGGCGACGCGCGCGCCTGAGCGCGGCACGACCCTGACCGTGTACTTGTCCTGCCGGCTCGCGCTGCCGCGCGCCGTGCAGGCGAAGATGAACGGTCCGTTCGCGCCGCACCGGAACGCCGCGGGATCGATCGCGATTCCGTCGGGGGCGAACTGCCACGCTCCGCCGGCCGCCAGTCGCCACGTCACCTTGTTCGCGCCGGCCCCCGGGTGAATGACGACGACATTGTTGTCCACGGAAACGATGCAATGTGCGCTTGCCGGACTCGCCGGGCAATAGACGCCGACGAACACGTCGCACGCGGCGGACGAATTCGGGCAATCGAGTTGCCCTGCCATCGCGATGTCGCCGCCGCTGCGCGGCTCGTGCTGCGCGCAACCGGCGAGCGCGAAGACCGTCAACGCTGCCAGCAACCACGGACTTAGCTTCATTGTCGACTCCCCGCGTTGCGTCGCCATGCAGGCGGCGCTGCGCTGCGCTGCGCTGCGACGCGATTATGCGCATCCGCGGGCGCGGCCGGAAGGGCGCGCAACCCGCAAGCGCAGGCGATTATTCGCCTCGCCGCTGCCGGCGTCTACAGGGCGATGTGCCGGCCGCCGTCGACGTGGATCGTCTCCCCGGTGACATACGGCGCATCGGCGAGCAGGAAGTGCACGGCCCGCGCGATGTCCTCCGGCACGCCTTCGCGACGCAGCGGCGTATGGGAGATGATCCGCTGGCGCGACAGCTCGTCGAACGACTCGTCGTCCGGCCAGAGGATGGGTCCGGGCGCGACCGCATTGACGCGCACGTCGGGGGCGAGCTCGCGGGCGAGCGAGCGCGTCAGCCCCACGAGCCCCGCCTTGGCGATCGAATAGACGACGTAGTTCTTGAGCGGCCGCTCGGCGTGGATGTCGGTGATGTTGACGATCGCCCCCTGCGCCTTGCGCAGCGCGGCCGCGGCGCCCTGCGCGAGGAACAGCGGCGCCTGCAGGTTGGTGCCGATGAGGTCGGTCCAGGCGGCCGGCGTGATGTCGCCGACGGGCGTGGGATAGAACGACGAGGCGTTGTTGACCAGCGCATCCAGCCGCCCGTAGGTCTGCAGCGTCTGCTCGACCAGCGACGGCAGCTTGGCGACGTCGAGGAGATCGGCCTGGATCAGCGCGACCGAATTCAGGGCGCTGGTGGTTGAGCTCGGCCTGCAGGAGCCGCGCCTCGCCGGCCGACGCGCGGAAGTGCAGCATCAGGAGCGCACCGGCGGCATGGAGCCGCCGGCAGATCGTCGCGCCCACGCGCTTGCCGCCGCCGGTGATCAACACGACCTTGTCGTGCACGGCGCCCCCAGCCATTAGAATCGGTCCAATCTAGCACAACGATCGCGACGGCGCTCGCCGCGCGGTCCCCCGCTGCGGCGCCCGCCGATGACGCGCGATCAGCAACTTCCACCGCCTGACGCGATCGCGCAGGCGCACAGCGCGCGCGTGGTCGCCGGCGTGACGGAGGCGATCCGGTGCGCGGGCGGATTCCTCCCGTTCGATCGCTACATGCAGCTCGTCCTCTACGCGCCAGGACTCGGCTACTACGTGGCCGGCGCGCGCAAGTTCGGCGCGTCCGGCGACTTCGTCACCGCGCCCGAGCTCACGCCGCTGTTCGGCGCGACCCTCGCACGTCCGCTCGCCGAGATCCTGGCCGCCAGCGCTGCGCGCGAGATCGTCGAGCTTGGCGCCGGCAGCGGCAAGCTGGCCGCCGATCTGCTGGAAGCGCTCGCGGCCGCCGACGCGCTGCCGGCGCGCTACCGGATCGTCGAGCTGAGCCCGGACCTGGTCGAGCGGCAGCGCGCCACGCTGGCGTCGCGCGTCCCCGCGCTGGCGGGGCACGTCGAATGGCTGCGCGCGCTGCCGGAACGCGTCGACGGCGGAATCGTGATGAACGAGGTCCTGGACGCGGTGCCGCCGTCGATCGTCGCCCGCGCAGGCGGCGAATGGCGGGAGCAGGGCGTGACGCTGGCCGACGGCGGCACGCTCGCGCTGGCGTGGCGGCCGCTCGCCGACGCGCGGCTGCGCGAACTGGCCGCAGCCCGCTTTCCCGCCGGCGACTACGTGTCCGAGATCAATCCCGCGGCGGAGGCGCTGGTCGAGGACCTCGCGCGCCGCATCGCGGCAGGCGCGCTGCTCGTCCTCGACTACGGCTTCCCGCGCGCCGAGTACTACCATCCGCAGCGCTCGAGCGGGACGCTGATGGCGCACTATCGCCATCGCTCGCATCCGGACCCCTTGCGCTGGCCCGGTTTGACCGACCTCACCGCGCACGTCGATTTCACTGCGATCGCGGAGGCCGGCGAGCGCGCCGGCCTCGCCGTGGCCGGCTTCGCGTCGCAGGCCGCCTTCCTGCTCGCCAGCGGGTTGCTCGACCGCCTCGCGGCCGTGGGGCCGCCGGACTCGGTCGCGTACCTGCGCGAGGCCGCGGCGGTCCAGGTGCTGACGTCGCCCGCCGAGATGGGCGAGCTCTTCAAGGTGCTTGCGCTGGCGCGAAGCGATGACATCGCGTGGACCGGCTTCGCGCTGGCCGATATGACGCATCGCCTCTAGCGCGGATCGGCGCCGCGTCCGCGTGCTAATCTCCCGCGCGTTCCAACTTCATCGCGCGCACGGATGCTCTGGTCTGACGTCACCCAGCTCTTCGGCGCGGTCCTGCTCGTCGTCGGCGCCATCCTCCCGGTCGTCAATCCGCCCGGTGACGCGCCGCTCTTCCTGCGCCTGACGGCGGGATGCGACGCCGCGACGCGCGCGGTGCTGGCGCGGCAGATCGCCGTCTATTCGTTCGCGCTCCTGCTGGGCTCGATGGTGTTCGGCACCCTCGTGCTTCGCCTGTTCGAGCTCTCCGTGGCCGTGATCCAGGTCGCCGGCGGCGCGGTCGTGTGCGCGCTCGGCTGGAACATGCTGAACGACGAGTCGAAGCCATCGGGCATGACCGTCGATCCGCATGCCGCGTCGGCGGCTGCGATGGCGCACGCCTTCTACCCGCTGACGATGCCGCTCACCGTCGACCCCGGCGTGATGTCCGTCGCGGTGACGGTCGGGGCGAACCACGCGCACACGCTCGACAAGCTGGCGATCCAGGTGCTGGCCGCCGGGGTCGGCGCCGCCGTCATCGCGCTGACCATCCTGGTCACGTACCGCTACGCGGAAAGCATCGCCCGGCGGCTCGGCCACGCGGGCATGACCGTCGTGCTGCGGCTGTCGGCGTTCATCGTGCTCAGCATCGGCGTGCAGATCGCGTGGAACGGCGCGAAAGCGCTGCTGCAGGAGGTCGGCATAGCGAAGTAAGTCGGCGTGGCTGTGCGCGTCGTAGCGATGCTGCGCGGCGGGCATCCGAGGCTGCGCATCGCCGGTCGTTGCCGGCGCCGCAGTGCCAATTGCGCTTTGGTCGACCTCCCCATAACATGGCGCTCGCCCAGGAAAGGCGCCATTCGCGCGCCTACACGGAGGACATCCATGAAACGCATGCTGACCCTCGCCGCGCTCGCCGCCGGCGTGACGCTTTCCGCCCACGCGCAGGTGGTGATCCGCTGGGGCGACGTCGTTCCGGCGACGCACCCGTCGGCGCAGATGATCGAGCGCATCGCGGCGGACGTGAAGGCGAAGACCGCCGGGCGCGTGGTCATCCAGGCGTTTCCGGGTGGCCAGCTCGGCGGCTCGCGGGAAATGATCGATGCGACGGCCAACGGCGTGCAGCAGATCGTCACCGAAGGCGCCGCCAACTTCGGCGCGTGGCTGCCGACCATATCGATTGTCGAGGCGCCGTACATCTGGCGCGACGCCGCGCATCTCGACAAGGTGATGAACGGCCCGATCGGCGAGCAGTACAACGAGCAGCTGATCAAGGCGCGCGGCATGCGCATCCTCGGCACCACGTACTACGGGACGCGCCACATCACGACGACCAGCAAGGCGGTTCATACGCCGGCCGACCTCGTTGGCTTCAAGCTGCGCGTGCCCGAGAACGAGGTGTTCAAGGCGATGGCGGAGGCGTGGGGCGCGCGGCCCACGCCGATGAACTTCGGCGAGCTCTACCTGGCGCTCAAGCAGAACGTCGTTGACGGCCAGGAGAACCCGCTGCCCACGATCAAGTCCGGCAAGTTCGACGAGGTGCAGAAGTACCTCGTCCTGTCGGCCCACATCATCACGCCGCGGCTCGTCGTCGTGAACGAAGCGTTCTGGCAAAGCATTCCGGCGGGCGACCGCAAGATCGTCGCCGACGCGGTGCAGGCGGGCATCGCTTGGCAGAACGAGGAGCTTGCCCGGCAGGAGAAGGCGCTGGTCGACCAGTTCAAGGCCGCGGGCATGACCGTAATCACCCCCGACATCAACGCGTTCAGGGCGCCGGTGCTGGCGAAAGTGCCGAAGATGTTCGAGTCGAAGTGGGGCGCCGGCATGTTCGAGAAGATCCAGGCCATCCGCTAGTGGGCGGGCTCGCCCGCGTGGCGGAGCGTGCCGTCGACGCGCTCGCCATCGCGACGTTCAGCGGTATGTTCCTGTGCGTGCTCGCGCAGGTCATCCTGCGCTATGGCTTCGACCGGCCGCTGGTGTGGAGCGACGAGCTCGCGCGCTACCTGTTCGTGTGGTGCGCCTTCCTCGGCTGGATCCTGGCGGCGCGGCGGCGCTCGCATCTCGCCATCACCGTGATATCGGACCGCCTCGCGGCGCGCGGCCGCGCCGCGTTCGCGCTGGCCGGCGCCGGCGCGTCGATCGGCTTCTGCGCGGTCCTCGTCTGGTACGGCGTCCAGATCGCGCGGCGCAACATGGACATCGACACGGTCGCGCTGTTCTTCACCTTCGGCTTCGTGTACGCGATCGTGCCGGCCGCCGCCGTCGCCGTCGGCCTGTATGCGATCGCCGACGCGCGGACGGCGCTTGCGGCCGTTCGCGCGGCGAAGCAAGGCGTCGCGTGACGACGCTGATGGCCGCGATCCTCGCGGCGTGGTTCGTCTGCCTGTTCCTCGGCCCGACGCTCTACGCGCTGATGGGCCTGGCGGGGTTCGCGTTCCTCGTCCTCGCCGGAATCCCGGGCATCGTCATTCCGCAGAAGATCGCGATGGCGGCCAACGCCTTTCCGCTGCTCGCCGCGCCGTTGTTCATCCTGATGGGCAACGTGATGAACTCGGCCGGCATCAGCTACCGGATCTTCGATTTCGCCAAGGCGATCGTCGGCTGGATGCGCGGCGGCCTGTGCCAGGCGAACATCCTGGGCTCGGTGATCTTCGCGGGCATGAGCGGATCGGCCGTCGCGGACGCCGCCGGCCTCGGCACCGTCGAGATCGAGGCGATGAAGCGTGAGGGCTACGACGCCGAGACCGCGGGTGCGATCACGGCGGCATCGGCGACGATCGGCCCGATCATCCCGCCGTCGCTGCCGATGATCGTCTACGGCGTGGCCGCGGAGACGTCGATCGGCGCGCTGTTCATCGCGGGCATCGTCCCGGGACTGCTGATGGCCGTCGCGCTTATGGTGATGGTGCGCAGCCTCGCGATCCGTCGCAACCTGCCGCGCCATCCGTTCGAGGGCTGGGGGCAGGTGTGGCGCGCCTTCCGGCGCGCGTTCTGGGCGCTGCTCGCGCCGTTCCTCCTCCTGGGCGGCATGCTGTCCGGCGTGTTCACGCCGACCGAAGCTGCCGCCGTGGCCGTCGTGTATGCGCTGGTACTGGGACTGTGGGTATACCGGGAATTCACCTGGAAGGACCTGCCCGCGCTCATCCTGCAGACGGTGGAGACCACCGGCGTCGTGATGGCGCTCGTGATGACGGCGTCCCTGCTCGGCTATTGCCTCACGGTCGCGCGCATCCCGCAGGCGTTCGGCGGCTGGCTCACGGGCCTGTCGACGAACCCGCTCGTCTTCCTGCTGATCGTCAACGGCCTCCTGCTGGTCGTCGGGTGCTTCATGGAGGCGCTGGCCGCGATGCTCGTGCTGATCCCCATCCTCGTTCCCACCGCGATGAAGCTCGGCATCGACCCGGTGCAGTTCGGGCTCGTGTTCGTCCTGAACCTGATGATCGGGACGATCACGCCGCCCGTGGGCGTGGTACTTTTCGTGACTGCGAAAGTCGCCGGCGTGCCGTTCGACCGCTTGGCGCGCGCCACGTTGCCGTACCTGTGGGCGCTCATCGCCGTGCTCGTCCTGATCACGGTGTGGCCGGCGGCGACGACGTTCCTTCCCAACCTGCTTCTGGAGAAATGACCGCCATGAGCACACCTCGATTCTGCGCGGCCGCGCTGTTCGTCGCGGCGTCCTCCCTCTTGGTCGCCGACGTGTCGGCGCAGCCGACGCAGGCGCAGCAGGGCGCGATCCGCAGTTCGTGCCGCAACGACTTCATGGCGGTCTGCTCGGGCGTGCAGCCCGGCGGGTCTGCCGCATTCCAGTGCCTCAAGCAGAATGCCGCGAAGGTTTCGCCGGGCTGCCAGCAGGCGCTGGCTGCCGCGGGGGGCGAAGCGCCTGGCGGTGCCCCGCCAATGCAGCCGCAGCAGGGCATGCAGCCGCAGCAGGGCATGCAGCCGCAGCAGGGCATGCAGCCGCAGCAGGGCATGCAGCCGCAGCAGGGCAATACTCGCAGCAGGGCATGCAACCGCAGCAGGGCATGCAGCCGCAGCAAGGCATGCAGCCGCAGGGGGGTGGCATGGGCCGGATGACGATTCGCGACGAGTTCCGTCTGACGCGCGAAGCCTGCGGCCCCGACTACCGGACGTACTGCCAGGGTGTGCAGCCCGGCGGCGGCCGCGCGCTCACCTGCCTCGAGGCCAACGCGCAATCGCTGTCGCCGGGTTGCCGGCAGGCGCTGATGGAGGCGAAGCAGCGGCTCTGAGCGCGGGCTTGCGGATCGGGGCGATCGCCGGCGCGCGGCCATGATCGTCCATCTCGTCGACGGCACGTACGAGCTGTATCGACATTTCTACGGGCTGCGCCGCTTCAACGGCGGCAACGACAGCCCGCTCGGCGCGGTCGTCGGCGTGCTGCAATCCGTCGTGCAGATGCTGGAGCAGGGCGCGACGCACGTGGGCGTGGCCACCGATCACGTGATCGAGTCGTTCCGCAACGCGCTGTGGCCGGGCTACAAGACCGGCGAGGGCATCGAGCCCGCGCTCCGGGCGCAATTCGAGCCGCTGGAAGCGGCGCTCGCGGCGATGGGCGTCGTCGTCTGGCCGATGGTCGAGCTGGAAGCCGACGACGCGCTGGCGTCCGCCGCGCATCTCGCGGCGCGCAACGCACACGTGGAGAAGGTCGGCATCTGGACGGTCGACAAGGATCTCGCGCAGTGCGTGCGCGGCGAGCGCGTCGTGCAGGTGAACCGGCGCGCGAAGCTGGTGCTGGACGAGGCCGCGGTGGTGCGGAAATTCGGCGTCCCTCCCGCGTTGATCCCCGACTTCCTGGCGCTCGTCGGCGACGCCGCCGACGGCTATCCCGGCATCCCCGGATTCGGCGTCGTGTCCGCGGCGCGCGTGCTCAACGAGCACGGGCCGATCGAGCGGTTTCCCGCGAAAGTCCTCGGCGCGCGCCGCGAGCTCGCGCTTCGCTTCAAGACGCTGGCGACGCTTCGCACCGACGCGCCGCTGTTCCGCGACGTCGACGCGCTGGAATGGTGCGGTCCGACGGACGAATTCGTCGGCTGGACCGAACGCGCGGGAAAGCCGCGCCTGCTCGAGCGATGCCGCAAGCTCGCCACCGGGCGCGGCGAATCGCAGGGCACCCGGGCCGTCGCGAAGCGCCAGCGCTGATCCAGCGCGCGGACGACGGTCGGGTCCCCGCGCGCGGCACCCCGCTGGCCGGCAGTTCCGGCGCTGGCGCCCGCCTGCGACAACCGATACGATGCGCGCGGAGCCGAGCGCGACGGGCCGAAGTCGATGCGTGTCGACAGTCCGCCGCGCGACAGTCGTGCGGCGAACGAGGCAAGTGCCGAACCATGCAACGCGCAGCGGTCCTGATGTTCGTGATCCTCTGGGCGGCCGCCGCGCGCGCGGCGGACGTCGTGCCGCCGGGCGTGCTCATCCTTCATAGCAACCAGCGCCCGACGCCCGCGCACGTGATCGTCGACGAAGCGCTGCGGGTCGCCATCGCCGCCGGCGCCAAGCGCCCCGTCCTGATCTATTCCGAGTATCTCGACGACGAGTGGGCGTCGCTCGAGACGTACGCGGAGAACAACGCGGAGTTTCTTCACGACAAGTATGCTCGCCGCAACATTCGCGTCATCGTCGCCGCGGCGATTCCGGCAATGCAGTTCGCGACGAAATTCCGCGATCGGATCGTCGCCGGCGTGCCCGTGGTGCACCTGATGGTAGCGGCGGACCGGGTCGACGGCGCCGCGCTGCCTGCGGATGTCGTGGGGAATTTCGAGGACAACGACCCGCAGCCGACGCTCGAGCTGGCGCTGCGGCTGCATCCGCACGCCAGGCGGATCGTCGTCGTTCGCGGCGCGTCCGCGCGCGACGCGCTGTGGGACGAGCGGGTGCGCGTGGCCGCGGAGAATCTCGGCAACGATGTCACGATCGAGTACCTGGCGGGGCTGCCGACGGCGGATGTCCTGCACAGGGTCGCGGCGTTGCCTCCGGACGCGATCGTCTATACCCCCGGATACTTCGTCGACGGCGCCGGCGCGGTGAGCACGCCACGAAAGTCGCTCGAGCAGATCGCCTCCGCGTCGGCCGTTCCGGTCTACGGCGCCTTCGATACGCTCCTCGGCGCCGGCATCGTCGGCGGCTACATGACGCGCTACGAAGACCAGGCGAAGGAAGCGGCCGGGATCGTCGTCCGGCTTCTCGAAGGGACGCCTCCGGGGCGGATCACCACAGGGTCGGTGGCGCGCGTACCGATGGTCGATTGGCGCCAGGTGCAGCGCTGGGGCGTCGACGAGCGGATGCTGCCCGCCGGGACTCACGTCATGTTTCGCGAGCCGACGGCCTGGGACCGATACGGCCTCGCCATTTCGATCGCCGTCGCCGTGCTGGTGCTCGAGGCCGTGCTCATCGCGGCGTTGCTGCTTCAGCGGGTCCGGCGCCGGAGCGCGGAGCACGCCTCCTCGCTGCTCGCAGGCCAGCTGCTGACCGTGCACGAAGACGAGCGCCGCCGCCTCGCCCGCGACCTGCACGACGACGTGACGCAGCGCCTGGCCCGGCTCGCCATCGACGCGGGGCGGATGGAGAGGCGGCAGGGCGAGCACGGCGAAACGGCGCGCCAGCTGCGCGAGGAGCTCGTGCGCCTGAGCGAGGACGTGCACGCGCTGTCCTATCGGCTTCACCCTTCCGTGCTCGAAGACCTCGGCCTCGCGGAGGGCATCAAGGCGGAGTGCGGTCGAATCGCCCGGCACACTTCGATCCCGGTCGAGGTGGACGTCGACGACGTGCCGCGCAAGCTTCCTCGCGAGTCGTCGCTGTGCCTGTTTCGCGTCGCCCAGGAGGCGCTTCGCAACGTCGTTCGCCATGCCCGCGCGCAGGCGATCAAGGTTTCGGTTTCGCCTCGCGACCACGGATTGCAGCTCGTCGTGTCCGACGACGGGCAGGGATTCGATACGAGCCGCGACGAGCCCCATGCGAGCCTCGGCCGGGTCAGCATGCGCGAGCGCGTCCGCCTGCTCGGCGGGCGGCTCAGCGTGCGCAGCGCGCCGGGCAAGGGAACGACGGTGACCGCATGGGTGCCGCTCGAAGGAGCCGTGCGGTGAACCGCGCGCGCGTCCTTCTCGCCGACGATCACGTGCTGGTGGCCGAGGCGCTCAAAGGGCTGCTCGCCGAGGAATTCGATCTCGTAGGCGTCGTCGAGGACGGGCAGGCGATGGTGGAAGCGGCGATGACGCTGCGCCCCGACGTGATCGTCGCCGACATCACGATGCCGCGCCTCAACGGCATCGAGGCGATGACGCACCTCAAGAAGGCTGTCCCCGGCGTGCGGGTCGTGTTCCTGACGATGCATCGTGAGGTTGCGTATGCCCGGCGTGCGCTGGAGGCAGGCGCGCTTGGATTCGTGCTCAAGCACTCCGCGCCTTCGGAGCTCATACTCGCGGTGCAGGCGGCGCTGCAGGGGCGCGTTTTCATCACGCCGGCGCTCGCGGCGGACGTCATCGAGTCGATCAAGCACGCGCCGGGCCCTGCGGAGGACCCCGCCGCCGCGCTCACGCCGCGCCAGCGCGAGATACTCCGGCTGCTGGCCGAAGGTCGCACGGCGAAGCAGATTGCGGCCACGCTCGGCATCTCGCATCGCACGGTGGAGTTCCACAAGTATCAGCTGATGGAGTCGCTCGCGCTCAAGAGCAATGCGGAGCTGATCCACTTCGCGATCAAGCATGGTCTCGTCTCGTAGCCCTGGCCCGCGTTCGATGGAGGGACGCGTGTCCTGCGGCGCAGGGGCGCTCGCGATGCTCGCGATGGTTGCGATGCTCGCCGGCGGCTAGGCGTGGTCGGGCCTACCGTCCAATGATCGCCGCGATGTATCGAACACGACCTGGTCGTGCCACCACAGCCGTTCGAGGAACGTCCTTGCCAGGGCGTTCCGCGAGGGCTGCAGCGACGCTGGCTGCGCCTGTTCGATGATGTCGGCAACGCTGCGCTCGCCATCGATCGCGTCGAGGATGCGCGCTTCGGTGGCATCGATCGGCAGGTAGATGTCGTGGTACGTGTGTGACTGGCTGATGAGGACGGCGGCCGCGCCGGCGGGCAGGCGCTCCCGGACGATCACGGTGTCCGGCATTCGAACCGGCACATAGGCGAGCCACGCGTCGCCGGCAAAGCTGACTCGTTCGACGCCGTCGGGTGCATCGTCGTTCCGATGCGCAATCACGCTGTGGCGCAGCATCGTGCCCCGGAACAGTTCGGCGGCAGCGTACTGGTCATCCAGCCGCAGCTTCCGGATTCGCGGCGCCTGGGGAAGCCGCGCCATCGCGCCGCAGCCCGGGCTGTAGGCTGCCTGTCGTACCCAGCGTCCGAATCGAAGACCGCCCCGGCGGAGGAAATCGAATACCTGCGGGACCGAGTACGCGCGATCGCAGGGATTCAGCAGTGCATCGGCCAGCGCTGCCTCGTTGCGGAAGTCGGGCGCCTCCTGCAGCAGGTATTGCAACGGATGTCCAGGCGGCAGCGCCTTGAGCGCGACGATCAGGTCTCGAATTTCCGCGTCGGTGGCGGCGATGCCGAGCTTCCTGCAGAAATCCTGGAGAATGTAGATGCCGGTGCGCCCATACGGCGCGTACAGCATGAGGTTGATCGCCCCCCCGGGCGCGAGCAGGTCGCGCAAGGCGCCGAGTCCCGCGTCGGGGTCCGGCAGATGATGCAGGACCCCGGTACAGACGATCTGGTCGAAATGGGCCTGCAGTTCCCGCGCCCGCTCGATGGAAAGCTGACGTACGTCGAGATTGTCGAGCTTGTACTTTCGCTTCAATTCGTCGGTTCGACGCACGCTCGTTTCGCTGAAATCGATGCCCGTGACACGCGCCCCGGGCCAGCGCATCGCGAGCTTGGCCGCCTGCGAAGTCCCGCAGCCCGCGACCAGAATGGCGTGGTCTTCCTGGAAGGGCCTCGAGGGCCAGAGCAGGTGGTATTCCGCGCGGCGCTTTTGCGGATCCTGCCAGGCGCGGTATTTCTCGAGGTCGTCGACGGGCGGCGGATAGGGATGGTCTTCGTAGAAGGCGCGCACCGCTTCCGCTACGCCTGTCGCATCCCGGCTTGGTGGCTCGGTTTCTTTCATGACCCCGGACCGCAGGAAAAAGAACCCATGCATGGATTGAACCATGCATGGGTCGGTTGCATCCAGCCGCGAGGCGGCGAACTGCCCGACGCGCGCTTGGTTGCCCTCGATGGGAACCCAGCACCTCAGCCGTGATGGGTCACCTGCGCCAGCACGGCGTCGAGGTTGAACGATGCGGGCTTCTGCCGCGGCGGGAACTTGGCGAAACCGGCGATCTGCTGCGCGACGAACGCCTGCATCAAGTACATCTGCGGGCACATGATCGACCATCCAGTCCCAATACGTGTTCGAGTTGTATTCGGCGCGTTCGAACGGATCGCGACGCATGCTCATGATATACGGCACCCGCAATTTCACGAACGGCTCCGCCCACAGTCTCATCGTGTTGGCGCGTTGCACCGCCAGATTGCAACTTCCAGTCGCCGACCCGCACTGCAATGACCTCGCCGTCGTCGCTGAAGTAGACAATGCCGGGTCGCGGGCTTTCCTTCACCTCGCCGGTCAGGTACGGGATCATGTTGTAGCCGTCGAGATGGACGTTGAATTTCTTTCCGTCCACCGTGCAGCCGTCGAGCAATTGCTTGGTGACATCCGGATTGCCGGCCGCGGCCAGCAGCGTCGGAAACATGTCGATGTGCGAGACGATGCCGTTCAGCACCGAGTCCGGCTTGATCTTCCCCGGCCAGCGCATGAAGCACGGCACGCGCCAGCCGCCTTCCCAGTTGGTGTCCTTCTGGCCGCGGAACGGGGTGGTGGCGCCGTCCGGCCAGGTGTCGTTCTCCGGTCCGTTGTCCGTGGAGTACATGACGATGGTGTTGTCGGCGATGCCGAGCTCGTCGAGCTTGGCGAGCATCATGCCGATCTGCTCGTCGTGGACGACCATCCGATCGCTGTACGGGTCCTGGCCGCTCTTGCCGAGATTCTTCGCGGCGACGTGCGTGCGGAAGTGCATCGCCGTCGCGTTGTACCAGAGGAAGAACGGCTTGTCCGCCTTGGCCTGCGTCTCCATCCAGGCGAGCGCCTTGTCCGTGATCTCCTCGTCGATGGTTTCCATGCGCTTCTTGGTGAGCGGGCCGGTGTCCTCGATCGTCTGCCCGCCCTTGCCGTCGGCCTTGCAGTGGAGCACGCCGCGCGGGCCGAACTGCTTCTTGAACTTCGGGTCCTTCGGATAGTCGGGCAGCTCGGGCTCTTCCTCGGCGTTCAGGTGATAGAGGTTGCCGAAGAACTCGTCGAAGCCGTGCACCGTCGGCAGGAATTCGTCGCGATCGCCGAGGTGGTTCTTGCCGAACTGGCCGGTGGCGTAGCCGAGCGGCTTGAGCAGTTCGGCGATGGTCGGGTCTTCCTTCTGCAATCCGACCGTCGCTCCGGGCATGCCGACCTTGGTAAGACCGGTGCGGATGGGGTTCTGCCCGCAGATGAAGCACGCGCGGCCCGCGGTGCAGCTCTGCTGCGAGTAGTAGTCGGTGAACGTCACGCCTTCTTCCGCGATGCGATCGATGTTCGGGGTTCGATATCCCATCATGCCGCGGCTGAAGTGGCTGATGTTCCAGATGCCGATGTCGTCACCCCACAGAATCAGGATATTCGGTTTCTTTGCTGCCATGATGTGTTCCTTCCACTATGAAAGTAGGTCAAGTCCCACGCAACAACAGGCCTGAGCGCGTCAAGAGCGATAAAGCCCACCAACGATTTCTACACTTGCTTCTCGTGCAGCAACGCCCGAAGCGCGGCTGTCATGCAGTCGATCCCCTGTCATGGCGCACCGGGCACTGCGGCAGCCCGACGCCGGCGCCACATCACATACGGCAGCGACACGAGAATCGAGACGACGACATAAAGCAGGACCGCGGCAAGCTCCTGCTTCGTTTGCATCACCCCCGACGTCGCAACCGTCAGGGCGACCGCCGGATGGCGCGACGCGGTCGACAGCGCCAGCACGATGCGATGTTCAGGACGGGGTCCGCCCAGCGCGTGTCCTACGAGAAGGCCGGCGGCCGCGACGAGCGCCATGATGAGCACGGTACCGTTGCCGAACAATGCCACGATGGCCTCCCAGGTGGCCATCAGCAGGGGGATGCAGGCCGCGACCAGGAGGATCATGCCGGTCGTGAGCGCCGGACCCGCGCCCTTTGCCGCCGCGCCCGGCGCCCATTGCCGGATGGCCATGCCGATGAGGAGCGGCGCCAGGATCGTGACCAGGACGATCTTCCCGATCGCCCACGGCGAGACATCGCCGTGCCGCTCGAAGATGCGATCGAGGATTTCCACCGCGAGCGGCACGTAGACGATTGCAAGCAATGCGCCCACGGCGAGAAGCCCCACGGCGTAACCGGCGTGGCCGCCCGCCTTGAGCTCCCTCCTCGGAAGGATCGGCGGCACCGGCGCGATTGCAAGCGCGACCAGCGCGATCTTGACCGCCTCAGGCAGATTGCTCACCTGGGCGACGACGGCGACGGCCACGGGCATCACGACGAACATCGAAACGATCGAGCGAAACAACAGCCCCGGCTCGCGCAGCAGGAACGTCACGTCGCGCGACGTCGCGGACATGCCGATGCCCAGCACGGTCAGGAAGATGCTGGCGACGACCGCGAGTCTGATCAGCTCGAAGGACGTCATGTCGTATCGCCGGAAATAGTGTGCGGCTCGCGCTTCATGCTGGCGATCGGCAACTCACAGGACCTTGGATGCGATGCTGAAGAAGAGAATCATGCCGCTGGCCGACATGATGATCGCCATGATGAGAGGGTATCGCGGGCGGGTGAATATCCGCGACTGATGGAGCTGCCGCAGCAACTGCCAGTATTCGATGGTGCCCATCACCATGGCGAGCGTTCCCATACCGGTCAGAAAAATCCCCACATTGCGCGGCGTTTCCGATCTGACGACGAACTTTCCTCCGGCATCCTGGAATCCTTCGAGGATCTTGTAGATGGTGAAGCCGAAGCTCAGCAGCGAAAGCGACGTCCGGGTCCATGCCATCAGCGTGCGGTCCGCAGCCATCAGCGTGTTCATCAGCTGCAGGTTGGGTTGGACCTCCTTCGAACGGTTCGTTCCGCTGGCGGACTCGTCGTCGGGCGTCCGCGGCTGTGCGGCGACGGGGGCTGATTGAGATTTCGGTGCGTCCACGCGCATTGACCCCGGAGTCATCGACGGCGCCCGCTGTTCAGCATCGCTCGCCGGGCACGGTGACGACGAGAAGGTACGCGAGTTGGGAGAGGCTCAACCGTAGCCACGATGACGTTTACCTCGGAAAACCCGGTACACGCCCATCGTGTAGACCAGGATCATGGGCAGTACGATCACGCCGCCGAAAAAGAAGAAGCCCAGCGACGCATCGGGCGCCGCGGCGTTGGCCACGGTCACCGAATACGGGACCATGTAAGGCCAGAACATCACGCCGAGCGTCAGATAGGCCGCGAGGAAGAACAGCGCCGTCAGGTGGAACGGCAGGCGCGTCGCGCCGCGCGCGGGCGCTGGCGACGACGCCGATCAGCGCGGCGACACCCGCGATCGGAAAGACGACTCCCCAGCGCGCGCGCGCGGATATTGCTCTGCGCGATGGCGCCGGCGTCGAACGTCATGGCGACCGTGAACGCGAGCGCCAGTACCACGAAGACCGCGACGACGAGCCGGGGAATGCGCGCGTAGGCCCAATCCCGAAGCGCCCCTTCGCTCTTGTAGACGATCCAGCCGGCGCCGAGCAACGCGTAGCCCAGAACCAGGCCGACGCCCGTGAGGATCGGAAACGGATGCACCCAGTCGAAGGTATGGCCGGCGAAATGGCCGTCGACGACGGGGATTCCTCTCATCATCGCGCCGATCGCCGCTCCCTGGACGAATGCGACGACGGTGGATCCGATGAAGAAACCCCAGTCCCATAGCCAGCCCATGCGTTCGGTGCGCTGGCGGAACTCGAACGCGATGCCGCGGAAGATCAGGCCGAAGAGCATCAGCAGCACGGGAATGTAGAACGCGCCGAGGAATACGGAGTAGACCGCCGGGAAAGCCGCAAAGAGACTTGCGCCGATGATCACCAGCCACGTTTCGTTGCCGTCCCAGAACGGCGCGATGGTGTTGAGCATCTGCAGCCGATGGGTCGCGTCGCGGGTGAATCCCGAACAGGATCCCGACGCCAAGATCGAACCCGTCGAGGATGACGTAGATGAGGATCGACAAGGCGATGACGCCGGCCCAGAACACGGCGAGGTTGGTAGACTTCCATGGCTCAGCGCGTGCCCGCCAGGCCGGTGCCCGTGGCGCTGGCAGCGTCATCGGCGAACGCCATCGGCCGGTTGGGCGTGGCGCCCGGAATCGCCATCGCCGCGCCCGTCGGCCCCTCGCGCAGCAGCTTGTAGATGTAGTACGTCCCGAACGAGACGAACACCGCGTACACGAGCACGTAGCCGCTCAGCGAAAACGAGCACGTCGCCCGTGGCGAAGCGACGGCGTCACCGCATCTTTCGTGCGCAGCAGGCCGTAGACGACCCAGGGTTGGCGCCCCACTTCGGCCGTGTACCAGCCGGTCAGGATGGCGACGAAGCCGGTGGGAAAGGCGAGAAACGTTCCCCAGAGAAACCAGCGCGTCGTTTCGAGCCGGCCGCGGAATCGCAAGGAAGTTGCCGAGCCACGAAACCGCCAGCATGATCAGTCCCATGCCGACCATCAACCGGAAGCCGAAGAAGGGAATCAGCACCGGCGGCCGGTCTTCGCGCGGGAACGACTCCAGGCCGACTTCGGGCGACGGTCCAGTTGCCCGAGGCGATGATGCTGCCGAGCTTCGGAATCTCGAAATGGCGAAGAGATTTCTTCTCCGCCTTCGAATCCGGGAATGGCGATGAGCACCTCGCTCGCCGGCTGCTGCGTTCTTCCAGCGCGCCTCGATCGCCGCGAACTTCGCCGGCTGGTGCTTCAGCACGTACAGTCCCGTCAGGTGGCCGAAGAACAGCTGGATCGGGATGACCACGGCGACGAACCCCAGGCCCCAGTGCAGCATCACGCGCGCCTCGGCGAGATGAATTTTCCGCAGCACGTACCAGGCGCCCGTGGAGGCGACGCACATGCCGGTGGTCAGGAACGCCGCAAGCAGCATGTGCGGCCAGCGCACCATCATGACCGGCCCCGTGACGATCGCCCACCAGTCCGCCGGGATGATCTTGCCGTCGACGATCGTGTGCCCGACCGGCACCTGCATCCAGCTGTTGTTGGCGAGGATCCAGAACGACGAGAACATCGTCCCCAGCGAGACCATGCAGCAGGCGAAGAAATAGAAGCGCGGCGACACGCGATTGCGACCGAGCAGCACGACGCCGAAGAAGCTCGCCTCGAGCATGAAGGCGGTGAACGATTCGTAGCCGAGCAGCGGACCCTGGATCGAGCCCGTCTTCTCGACCAGCACGCCCCAGTTGGTGCCGAACTGGAACGCCATCACGACGCCGGTCACCACGCCCATGCCGAACGACAGCGCGAAGATCCTGAGCCAGAAATCGAACACGCGCCGATAGATCGCGTTGCCGGTGAAGAGTCGCGCGCCCTCGATGGTGGCGAGCCACGCCCCGAGACCGATCGTGAACGCCGGAAAGATGATGTGAAAGCTGATGACGAACGCGAACTGCAGGCGCGACAGGAAGACCGGATCGAGTTCCATCGGGTCGACACTCCGGTGGGTTGGCTGCGAGCAGACGCGGCGGTTTCGTCAGAGAGACGCGTGATCGACGATCCGGCTCACTTGCTCGCGGCGGCGCCGTCGAGCCCCAGGATCACGACCCTTGAGTGCCTCGGCTTCGTTGGCCATGCGACCATCGTGAAGCCGTCGGCCACGGCAACCTTCTGCACGCCGTCCACGGCGTACGTGATCACGCCGCCTCCGATCCCGCCGCCGGTTCCGAGCGGACCTCCCCAGAGTTTCTGGCCGGTGGAGGAATCCAGCGCGTAGAAATTGCCGCCGAGGTCGGCGAAGAACACGATTCCGCCGGCCGTCGGCGTGATGGCGGCGACGATGGGATAGTTCGACTTGGCACGCCATTTCCAGATCCCGGTGTCGGCGTCGCTGGCATAGATCCATCCGGCCCAGTGCCCGTCGGTCGGGTCTTCCTTGCCGAACATGTTGATCGGGTTCCACGTCGCCATGCCGGTCCACGGCTGGCCGACCGCCACCGACCGCATTCTCTCGTCGGTCTTGATCGTCACGGTATCGCACCAGTCGACGGTGCCGGTGATGATGAGATTCGTGGTCGGATCGAAGCCCGGGGTGTTCCATTCGGTGCCGCCCACCGGACCCGGGCAGAAGTGAACGTTCTGGCCGACGGCGAAAGTGCCCTCGGCGTTCTCGATCGTGGTTACCGGCACGCGGTAGAGCAGGTTGTTGGTCGGCGAGGTCGTAGCCATAGAGGTGCCCGTCCTTCGGTGCGACCACCATGAGCTGCTTGCCGCCCATGGTCTGCAGCAGGATCGGCGGGCTGGAAACGTCCCAGTCGTGCCAGTCCTTTTTCACGACCTTGAAATTGTTCTTGTAGTCGCCCGTCTTGGCGTCGAGCACCACGACCGAGTCGGTAATAGAGATTCGTGCCTTCGCGCGCGCCCGAGGCGAAGTCGGGCGCCGGATTGCCGCCCGGGACGTACAGCAATCCATTCTTGATGTCGAGGGTCAACGAGGTCCAGAGTCCGGCGCCGCTGATCGGTATGCCCGGCGCGTTGTTCCAGGTCGAACCGTCGAGCGGCGACTTGCCCAGCGGGCCCCGGACGACATCGCCTTCGACCTTGGGCGCGAGGAAGAACTGCCAGACGATCTTGCCGGTCTTTCCGTCGAGCGCGTAGACCTTGCCCTTGCCGCCCTTGTAGTCGCCGCCGGCATTGCCGATGTAGACGAGACCATCCAGCGCGATCGGCGCCGACGGCACCGACTCGCCGCGCTTCGGGTCGGCAGATCGTCGTCTCCCACACCTGCTTGCCGGTCTTGAAATCGAAGGCCAGCACGCGGCAATCCTGCGTGCCGCGAAACAGCAGGCCGTCCATGTAGGCGGCACCGCGATTGGCCGGCAGCAGCGAGCCGGGATAACTGAGGCGCGTACGCCAGTTCTCGGCGCACGTGGCCGGGTTGATGGAGAAGATCTCGTACTCGGCGGTGCCGATCAGCGCGTTGTTCACCATGATCAGGCCGGACTCGAAGGCCGTGAACACGCCGAGGTCGTACGTGCACAGGATCTTCAGGTTGGCGACATTCTTCGCGTTGATCTGCGCCAGCGGCGAGAAGCGCTGCGAGGTCGGCGTCCTGTTGTAGCTCGGCCAGTCGCCGGCCGCCGCATTGGGCCACGGCGAATCGGCACGGCGGCGCGGGCGCTGCAGCTGCCGGCGCTTGGTAGGCAGGGTTCGTCTCGACGGTCAACGTGCCTGCCGGCGCGGACAGCGACTTGAGGAAGTTGAGCCCCATGCCGCCGTAGGTCGTCATCGGCACCGGGAACGTGACGTAGAGCACGCCCGCGATCGCCACGCCGGCCACGAACAGCGAGCCGAGGATGACGAACAGTCTCTTCTTCTGCATCTTAGGTACCCTCTCGATCAGCCCCGTCCGGCGTGATTGTAATCGACCACGTCGCGGAATCGGGGGGCGCTCGCTACGGGATTCGCGCCGTGGGTGAGTGTAATTCCGGTGTCTGCAGCGGTGACCTCGGAAAACTACCGGCGAGCGTGCCGGAGACTACGTGCGGGAAAGTCCCGGTGACGCGTAGCGTCGGCCCGCCACCACCTCGGTGATCGCCGTGAGAAGGTCGGTCGCAATGGCGCGCTTCAGCACGACGGCGTGCGCGCCGGCCCGCAGCGCGGCATCGGCGACGCTGGGCTCGTCGTGAACGGTCAGTACGACGACCTTCGAATCCGGCGAGCGCGCGATCACGCGGGAGAGAAGGCCTTGCGCATCGCCGGCCGCGAGCGAAAGATCGACGATCACCACGGGCGGCCGCAAGCGATGCGCGCCCTCGAGCAGCGACGCCTCGTCGCCGACCATGAACACGGAATCGAACGCGGCCTCGAGCAGCCCGCGCACCCCCTCGCTGAGGCCATGGTGTCGATCGGCCAGCAGCACGCAACGGCCCGAGATATGCGTCATGCTGTTGTCCGCCCGTCGGCGCGCCTGTCCCCGATGCGTCGCATCACCCCGTTACCGCAGGCTAGGGGTTTGGCACAGCGCGTGCAACCTCGTATGAATACCGGCCGGCGTGGCGGAATCTACGAGGCGCACCCTCGGGCGGAAACCGGCGAGCTCAGCTCGAGCCTGCCCAGACCTCCTGACGAAGGGTCATCCCAACGCGGATGCGTAGATATACGAGGTCACATCGATGTCGCCTCGACGTAAGCTTCCGCGCAGGTCGGGACACGATTCCGGCGCCCCGGGGGGTTCGACCAACCGGGGCGTCGGGCGGATTGGCAAGTCAACGGGAGCGACAAATCATGCTTCAGCGCAAGTCGATGGTGATTGCCTGGGCGGCGACGTGCGTGTGGGCCGGCGCGATGCTCCTGGCGGGCTGTGCCTCGACCGGAGGCGGCGCCGGAAGCGGCGCGAGCGCCGGCGGTGGCGGAACGATCGTCGCCTCCGAGGCGACCTCCTCCAACGTGGCGCGCGTCGGCTTCCTGACCGACTACGCGAAGCTCGCTCCCGCGCCGGGTGGCGGTGGCGTGCTGTGCTGGCGCGACGCGGGCGTCGACTGGAAAGCCTTCGACAAGGTGCTGATCGAGCGCATCCAGGTCTACCTCGCGCCCGGCGGCGCGCAGAAGCCGATCGACCCCAGCGACCTCAAGGCATTGCTCGACTATTTCCACGCTGCGCTGGTCAAGGACCTGCGGCCCGACATGCAGATCGCCAACGGGACGGGCCCCGGCGTGCTGCGGATCCGGATCGCGCTCACCAGCCTGGTTCCGACGAACGCGGTCGACAGTCTGGTCGGAACCGCCGTTCCGTACGGTTTCGTCGGCGAGATCGCGTCCGGCGCGGCCACGGGGCGACCGGCCGGCTCCACGCCGTATCTCGGCCAGACCGGGATGGAGGTGCAGTTCCGCAACGGCGCCACCGGCAAGGTGATCGCCGAATGCGCCGACACCGAGATCGGCCGCAAGTACGCCGCCGACCTGAACCAGGGGATTCCGAACGCCGCGGAGAAATGGGTGGGCGGCTATCTCGACTCGTTCACGAGCTGGAAGTACGCGCAGAACGCCTTCGACAAATGGGCCGCCGTGCTCGCGCAGCGCCTGCGCGCGCTGCGCGCCGGATGAGCGAACGGACCGCCCGGCGGTTCATGCCGCCGCTGCGCCGGCTGGCCGCGTACGCGCTCAACGCCGCCGGAATCCGCCGCCGCCACCAGAGCGCATCGCGCCGAACTGCTGCTGCCGCTGGAAGCCTTCCGTTCGGGCGAAGCGATCCTGCTCGAGCTGGCCGTAGCTCTCGCGCGACATCTCGCCTGCGCCTTGCGGACGCTGCGATCGCTGCGCCGCGCTGCTGGTGGCCGAGGCCGGCGGGCGCGCCGTCGAGGAAGCGCCGCCGCTCGCCTCGCGCGACTGCGCGCTCTGCGCGCGCTGACCCTGACCCTGCGAGCCGCTCCCCGATTGCCCCTGGGCCGTCTGCGACCGCGCGTTGTCGGGCGGCGTGACCGGGTTCCAGCCGCCGTTGTCGTACTTCTCCCAGCCGCTTCCGGTGTTCTTGTAGACGTTGCCGTCGGCACCCGCATAGGTGTCGCCGCCGGCCGTCTTCACGACGCCGCCCTGGTTGCCTCCCGCGCCCTGGACGCCCGCGCCCTTGGCGCCGGTGCTGGACGAAAAGCCGCCGGCGCGTCCCTGCGCGTTCGCCGCGCTCTTGGTGTTGACCGTCTGGTTCGGCCCGCTGATCGTCGAGCTGCCCCAGCGCTCGTACTGGTTCCAGTTCTGCGTCGTCGACCCCGAGCGCCCGGTCGTCGGGTTGTCGAAGCTCGCATGGCCGCTGCCGCCGTCCGCGCCCCACGATGCCGAGCCGTGCGCGTACGTGCCGGTCTTGGCGTTGTAGTACGACCACGCGTCGGCGCCGCCGTTGGGTCCGTAGATCGCGCCGCCCTGCGCCCACGATCCGGTGGTCGGGTTGTAGTAGCGCGCGCCCGACGCGGCGCCGCCGTAGGGACCGTAGATCGTGCCGCCGCGTGCCCATGCGCCGGTGTTCGGGTTGTACCAGGTCGCGCCCGCGTACGAATACGGGTACGGGTAGTAGATCGGGATCGGGGCCGGATAGTAGTACGGCGGGTAGTAGTAGCCGGTGCCGTAGACGACCACGCCGGCGCTCACGTAGCCCAGCGTGTAGCCGGTGGTGTAGCCGTACGTCACCCTCGCCGGCGTCGACGCGTACACGGTGACGTAGGTGACGTTGTAGAGCGGGTTGTCCGGCGGGATCGTGTAGATCTCCGCAGGAACGGAATCGGCGAGCACCCACGGACCGCCTGGCGCGGGCGCGACGAACCACGCCGCCTGGTAGCAGACGTAGTACTTGCCGCCGACGCCGATCACCTGGAACGGTGTGTTCACCGCATAGGTCAGCACGGTGCCGGGAATCGGTTTGAAGTGGGCTCGCCCGCGTAGGTCACCGCGACCGCGACCCTGTCGCGCTCGAGGGTGCCCTGGCGCGGCACCTGCGCCTGCATCACCGCCTCCTGCGCCTGCGGCGTTCCGGGGACGGACGCCAGCACGTGGCCCTTGACGCTGTCCGGCGCAATCCTGGCGAAGTCGGCCGGCAGCTCGGCCGTCGCGAACGTCCACGGCCCCTGCAGCGACGCGGCGGCGAACCAGCGTCCCGACGTCAGGAAGTAGAAGCGGCCGGTCGACGGCATGAAGAACAGGTCGGTCGGCGTGTTGGCGACGTACTGAACGCTCGTGCCGGCGAGCGCCGCCATCCTGGGCGCGCCGTCGGTGACGATGATCTCCGCCGGCTTCACGCTGACGAAGATCGTCGGCGTCGTGCCGGGTTTCGCGGGCTTGAGCGGGAGCGCCTTGCGCACGTCGGCGTACGACTTGTCGCCGGGGAGCGCATTGAAGGCGGCGGGCAGGCTGCGCGCAGCCGTCCACGGGCCGGTGGGGGAAGGCGCCGTCAGCCACTCGCCGTTGTCCAGCAGGTACCACAGGTTGCCCGCGGGATCGTTGAACACCTCCCAGTTCGTGTTGACGGCGAACTTGAGGTTCGTTCCCTGCACTTGCGTGAGCACGGGCTGGCCGTTGAACACGACGAGGCTGGCCGGACGCGCGCTGTAGAAGATCACCGGCGGCTCGTTGTTGAGCGCGACGTTCTTCGGCGGCGACGGCGGCGACTTGAGGCTCAGCAGCACGAGATCGAGCGGCACCCGCTTTGCGCCCATCGCAGGCAGGATGTCGCGGAACTGCGCGTCGAGCTCTCCGGCCTGCGCGGTATCGAGCTGCGGGAAATGCGTCGACACGAGCTTCAGCCGGGAATACGTGACCGTGCGCGTGCTGTAGTCGGTCGAGGTGTCGGCGGTGACTTCGACGGTGCCGAGCACGGGTGCGCGCGCACCGGGTCGCACGACCGCCACCGCGGCGCGGGCCGTGAGCGTCCGGTGGTCGGGCCAGGAGATCGCCTGCGGCGCGCTGACGGTGATCGTCGTGCCGCGGACGGTCATCGTGTGCGGCCAGCGGGCCTCGGGCGGCAGCGGGGCCGGCTGCGCGTGGGGCGCGCCGGCGCAGATCAGGCCGACGAGCAGGGCGGCACCGAGGCCGCCGGCGAAACGACGTCGTGCTTCACCCATTTGCATCCTCTCCTTGCGTTCGTGCGCCGCAAGCATCGTCGCGCCGGTCAAGGCGCAGGAGGATAGCAGACAGCGCGCAGGGCCGCGGCCCGCGCCACCGGCCCCGTAGCGCAAGATGCGGAAGCTTCGCGGGTTCGCAACGCGCGAATATTCGCCAGCGGACGGCGGGAACTTTTGGCGTCAGCCCGGTGCGTCCTTGGCCGCCGGCGACAAGGGCGCCGGTTTGCGTCGCGCCGGCGCTGCGCGGGCCGCGGCAGGAACCGGCGAAGCCGCGGCAGGGACCGGTCCGACCGATTCGCGCAGCTCGATCTCCTCCTCCAGCGCGATGGACTCGGCCGGACGATCGGGATCGCCCATGCGCCGCAGGAGCATCGACCATGCGGCGCGCGCCATCGCCGCCGCGGGCTGCCGGATCACCGACAGGCGCGGCTGCACGAGCCGCGACCACTCGGGATCGTCGAAGGTCAGCAATGACACCGACGAGGGTATGGCAGCGCCGACCTCGCGCAGGATCCCCAGCACGAGGCTCGCCTGATGGCTGTTGCTGGTGACGATCGCCGTCGGCGGCGCGCCCGCGAGCATCGACCGGCGCAGCGCGCCGAGGAAGACGGGCTCGTCCTCGCCCACCTCGAGCACGGCGAGATCGACCGGCGCAGGCGCCGCCCGAAGCGCGGCCTTCGCGCCCTGCATGCGCGTCTGTGTCACGAGCAGTTTGCGCGAGCGGCACACGAACAGCAGCCGGCGGTGACCGAGCGCGACGAGCTGCCGGATCGCCTCGCGCATCACCGCGCGGTTGTCCACCGTGACGCTGTCGAAGCGCGGATCCTCGCTGGGACGGTCGATCATCACGACGGGGAGCGCCTTGGCATGCGCGAGATCGAGCGCGCGCTCGGGCGCGCTGCCGGGAAAGAGGATGAGGCCGTCCACCTGGTAGCGGATGAGCTCACGCACGCGCTTCAGTTCCGCGGCGGGATCGTGGCGGCTGAATACGTGCAGCACGCCGTAGCCGTCGTGGGAGGCGTTGCGCTCGATCGCCTCGGACAGGTCGTTGAGATACGACGTCGACACGTGGGGGAAGCACACGCCGACCACGTTCGACACCGCGCGCCGCAATCCCTGCGCGTGCACGTTGGGAACGTAACCCAGCGTCTCGATCGCGCGCGCGACCCGCTCCCGCCGCTCGGCCGTGACGGGAATACGGCCGGTCAGCACGTGCGACACGGTGCCGACCGACACGCGCGCCCGGCGCGCGACGTCGCTGATCGTTACCTTGCCGCGCGCCATGGCGTTTCGCGCCCCCCGCGGGCGAACGCCCGCATCCTCCCGTCGGGGGTTGTAGCGCGAGTTGCCCGCGCGCGCAAGCGGGCGGCCGGCGGCCCCGTGCGACGCTAGAATCCGCAGCGAGGACGCGCATGACCTACTCGATCGACCCCGACATCCGCATGGCGTCGACGCTCCCCGGGGCGTTTTACGAAGACGGCGAGGCATTCGCGGCCACGCGCGAGCGCGTCTTCGCGCGGACCTGGCAGTGGGTGGGCGACCTCGACGACGTCGCGCAGCCGGAATCGATGGCGCCGCGCGATCTTCTCCCGGGAATGCTCGACGAGCCGCTGCTCCTGGCGCGTGACGCCGCGGGAACGCTGCGCTGCCTGTCGAACGTCTGCACGCACCGCGGCAATCTGCTGGTGCGCTCGCCCTGTCGCGGCGCGCAGATTCGCTGCGGCTATCACGCGCGGCGCTTCGATCTCGCCGGGCGTATGACGTTCATGCCGGAGTTCGAGGGCGCCCGCGACTTCCCGTCGCCGGCCGACGACCTGCCGCAGGTCGCGCTGGCGACGCGCGAGCCGTTCGGGTTCGTCGCGCTCGACCCGGTCGCGCCGTTCGCGGAGAGCTTCGATCCGCTGGCCGCGCGGATCGGTCTCGCGCCGGGAAGCGCCGGCGCACGCGCCTCCGCGCGCGACCGCGATTTCACGCTCGACGCGCACTGGGCCCTGTACGTGGAGAACTACCTCGAGGGCTTCCACATCCCGCACGTCCATCGCGGACTTGCCGCGGCCATCGACTACGGCGGCTATCGTGACGAGCTCTTCCCGTCCGGATGCGTGCAGGTCGCGCCGGCGCAGGACTGCGCGGTCGCATTCGAGCAGGGCGAGGCGGGCACGCGCATCGCCGCCTACTATGCGTGGCTGTTCCCGAATCTCATGCTCAACGCCTATCCGTGGGGGGTGTCGGTGAACCTCGTGTTGCCGCAGGGACCCGCGCGCACGCGCGTGTTGTTCCGCAGCTACGTGCGCGAGCCGTCGCTGCTCGACCGGGGCGCGGGCGCGGCGCTCGATGCGGTCGAAGGCGAGGACGAGGCGCTCGTCGAGGCGGTGCAGCGCGGCGTGCGCTCGCGCCTGTACGGCCGCGGGCGCTACTCCCCGGCGCGCGAGCGCGGCGTCCACCACTTCCACCGCCTGCTGTGCGCGCATCTCGCGCGCCCCTAGCGCGTCAGTGCGCGCCGCCGGCGCCGGCGGCCGCGGCGGGCGGCACGCCGCGGCGAGGCCACCAGAGCAGCGGAATCAGGCAGATGAAGATGATCGCACGCGGCGTAGAAGATGTCGTCGGCGGCCAGCACGTAGGCCTGCTGGTTGACCAGACGGTCGATGCTGGCGAGCGCCTGCGTCGGCGCCGAGACCGGATGCCCGCAGCTGGTCGAGCGCGGCCGTGGCCGCGAGGCTGCCTCCGTTGACCGCCTCGGCGAGGTGCGCGTGATGCATCGCGGCGCGGTTCTCCCACAGCGTGGTCGAGATCGACGTGCCGAATGCGCCCGCCGTGATCCGCACGAAGTTCGACAGGCCGGACGCGCTGGCGATCTTCTCCGGCGGCAGCCCGGCCAGCGTGATCGACACCAGCGGAATGAAGAAGCACGCCACCGCCGCGCCCTGGATGATCGTCGGCACCATCAGCGTCGCCAGGTCCACCTGCGTATTGAAGCGCGAGCGCATCCAGCTGACCAGCGCGAACAGCAGGAACGAGACCGTCGCGATCCGGCGCGGGTCGACCGCGGCCGAGCATGCGCCGACGATCGGCGACATCAGCGATCGCGAGCAGGCCGACCGGCGCCAGCACGAAGCCGGCCTCGGTGGCGGTGTAGCCCATCTGCGTCTGCAGCCACAGCGGCAGCAGCACGACGTTGCCGAAGAAAAGCCCGTAGGCGATCGACAAGGTCGACCGCGCCCATCGTGAAGTTGCGGCCGCGCGAACAGCGTCAGGTCGACCACCGGATGGTCCTCGGTCAGCTCCCAGATCAGGAAGAACACGAAGCCGACGACGGCGACGACGGCGAGCGTCACGATCTGCGCCGCTCGCGAACCAGTCGAGCTCCTTGCCCTTGTCGAGCATGATCTGCAGCGCGGCGATCCAGACGACGAGCAGCCCGAGGCCCATGGCGTCGATCGGCAGCTTGCGCGTCGGCGACTCGCGCTCGCGGTAGATCGACCACGTCGACGTACACGGCGCCGAGGCCCACGGGGATGTTGATGAAGAAGATCCACGGCCACGAGATGTTGTCGGTGATCCAGCCGCCGAGCAGCGGCCCGGCGACCGGCGCGACCAGCGTGGTCATCGACCACATCGCGAGCGCCGTGCCGGCATTGCGCGCGCGGATAGCTCGACAGCAGCAGCGCCTGCGACAGCGGGATCAGCGGCCCGGCCACCAGGCCCTGCAGCACGCGGAACGCGATCAGCGACTCGATGTTCGGCGCGAGCCCGCACAGCCACGACGCCAGCACGAACAGCAGCGTGGCGAACGTGAACAGCTTCACCTGGCCGAAGCGCTGCGTGAGCCAGCCGGTGAGCGGCACGGCGATCGCGTTGGCGACGGCGAACGATGTGATGACCCACGTGCCCTGGCTGGTCGACACGCCCATGTCGCCGGAGATCGCGGGGATCGACACGTTGGCGATCGACGTGTCGAGCACGATCATGAACGTCGCGGCCGACAGCGCGATCGTGCCGCGAGCGCGACGCGCCTTCCAGCGGGGGCGGCTGCGCTGCCGCGGGGCGCGGCGCGGGCGCCGGCGGAGCGTCGGCGCGGCCGGCTCGGCCGCGCCCGGCGCGGCGGCTGAGGACTCGCTCATCGGCGCGACTCCTCAGCGCAGCGCTGTCCGCGGGGTCGCTACCGGACGGCATCGTCGACGCCACTGCCGTGGTGACCCTGCGGCGCGCGCTTCGCGTTCATCGGGCGCGGCGCCGTGGTGGCGCGCGCGGTGCCGCCTGCCGAGGTTGGCGGCGATCGTCTCGCGCACGAGCGCGTCGGCCTTGCGCGAATCGCCATCGAACGCGTCGGTCGCGTAGGCGGCGCCCGAGCGCGGCGCGCCGGCGAGCTCCGCGCCATTCGTGTCGGCGACGTCGACCTCGCATCATCGACAGGCCGACGCGCAGCGGATGCAGCGCGAGCTCCTTCGGGTCGAGCGCGATGCGCACCGGCACGCGCTGCACGACCTTGATCCAGTTGCCGGTCGCGTTCTGCGCGGGCAGAAAGCGAGAACGCGCTGCCCGTGCCCACGCCCAGCCCGGCGATCTTGCCGTGGTAGACGACCTTGTCGCCGTAGGCGTCGGCGGTCAGCGTCACCGGCTGGCCGATGCGCATGTCGCGCAGCTGCACTTCCTTGAAGTTGGCGTCGACCCACACCTGGTCGAGCGGGACGATCGACATGCAGCGGCGCGCCCGGCGCGACGCGCTGGCCCACCTGCACGGTGCGCTTGGCGACGTAGCCCGACACCGGCGCGGGCAGCACCGTGCGCGCATAGGCGAGGTACGCTTCGCGCACCTTGGCCGCGGCGCGCTCGACGTTCGGATGCTTCTCGATCGACGTGCCGTCGGTCAGCGCGCGGCTGGTCGCGAGCTGCTGCTCGCGCGGACGACGAGCGCCGCTTCCGCGGCGGCCAGCGCGGCGCGCGCGTTGTTGACGTTCGAGCGCGCGTGGTTGAGCTCCTCGCCGCTGACGGCGCCGCTCGCGGTGAGCCCCTGCCGGCGCGCGAGGTCGTCCTGCGCCCGCGCGAGCTCGGCACGCGCGCGCGACGACCTCCGCCTCGCGCAGCTCGACGTTGGCGGACCCCGTGGCGTTCGTCGTGTAGAGCGAGCGCACCTCGCGCACCGTCTGCGCGAGCGCGGCCTGCGCCTGCGCGAGCGCGACCTCGGCATCGGCGGGATCGAGCACCACGAGCGGCTGGCCGGCCTTCACGAAGTCCGTGTCGTCGGCGTTGACGGCGACCACCGTCCCGGCGACCTGCGGCGTGATCTGCACGAGGTTGCCCTGCACGTAGGCGTCGTCGGTTCGCTCGTAGTGGCGCAGCTCGACGTACCAGTAGGCGAGGTAGCCGAGCCCGACGGCGGCGAAGGCGGCGGCGGCGGCGAGGAGGAGGCGCGCGCGGCGTCGACCGGCTCGCGGTTGGGGTCGTGTTCGGGTTGTCGGCCATGGCGATGCTCCGGCGTGTTCGGTGGCGCAGGCGCCGCGCTCAGCGGGGCGCCGCAGCGAGTGTCGGCGCGGACGTGTCGACGTAGCCGCCGCCCAGCGCGCGCGCGAGATTCACGTCAAGCTCGTAGGCGCGCGCGCGCGAGGTCGGCGTCGAGGCGGTCCTGGGCGAGCTGCTGCGTCTGCGCGGTGAGCACGGTGAGGTAGTTGCCGAGGCCCGCGCGGTAGCGGATGACGGCGAGGTTGTAGGCGTCGTGGTGGCCTCGCGCGCGCTGGCCTGCTCCTCGCGCGATGCGCGCGAGGCCGCGGATCGACGTGCACGGCATCGGCGAGGTCGTGCACCGCGTCGATCACCGTCTGGTTGTAGCGTCGCCGACGGCGAGGTTCGCGTCGGCGTCGCTTGCCCGCAGGTTGGCGTTGAGGCGTCCGCCTTCGAAGATCGGCAGGTGGATCGCCGGGCCGACGCCGACGATCGAGCTGCCGCCGCAGTGAGGAAGTTCGAGAAGCCGAGCGAGGAGAGCCCCGCGAACGCGACGAGGTTGACGTTCGGGATAGAACTGGGCCTTGCGCGACGTTGATGTCCTCGCGCGCGGCCTCGACGCGCCAGCGCGATGCGACGATCTCCGGCCGCCGGGCCGACGAGGTCGAGCGGGATCGCGGCGGGCAGGGCGGCGCGGGCGAGCGCCGCGGGCTTCACCGCGCCGATGGTCTCGCCCCGCGCCGGGACCGGCGCCGACCAGCGCCGCGAGCTGGTTGCGCGCGACGCCGATCGCTTCGTCGTACTGCGCGAGCTCGGTGCGCACGGTGGCCAGCGCGGCCTCGGCCTGCCTCACTTCGACCTTGGTGTCGAGGCCGGCGGTGAAGCGCTCGGCGGTGATGCGCACGATGTCCTCGCGCTGCGTGATCGCGGCGCGCGAGACGTCGCGCTGCGCGAACAGCCGCTGCAGGTCGAAGTAGGCGCGCGCGATAGCGGCGGCGAGCGCGACGCGTGCCGACTGCGGCATCGGCGGCGGCGGCCTGCGCCTGCGACAGCGCGGCGCGCAGCGCGGCGCCGTTCTTGTCCCAGAAGTCGATCTCGAAGGTGAAGTCGAGCGTGGCGCGCGCGTCGGTCTTCCAGGTCCCGCCGAGCGGCGGCGGAAAGATGTAGTTCTCCGAATAGCGCTGGTAGTTGACCGTGCCGTTGCCGGTGACCTGCGGCAGGAGCGCGGCAGCGCGCGACGCCGGCCGCGGCCTCGGCGCGCGCGATGCGTGCCTGCGCGGCGGCGAGCGTGGGGCTGCCGGCGAGCCCTTCGGCGACCAACGCGTCGAGCTGCGCGTCGCGCGTAGCGCTGCCACCAGTCGTCGCGCGGCCAGTCCACGGCGACGTGTCGCTGCGCGCCGAGCGCGCGCGGCGTCGACTCGGCTGCGTCGATCGGCGCGCGCGTGCTCGAAGCTGGCGCAGCGCCGCGCAGGCGAAGACGGCGGCGGCGACGGCGAGGCGGCAGAGGCGCCGGAGCTGGATATCCATCGGTGAGTCGGAAGCTGCGCAGCGGGCTCGAGGTTGGCCAGCATGCGGCGCATGAAGGCCTTCAGCGTCTCGAACTCCTCGGGCGTGAAGCCGCGCAGCAGGCCGTTGGTCACGCGCGCGAGGCCGAAGGGGATCTGGCGGCACAGCTGCGCTCGCCTTCGGGCGTGAGCTCGAGCTGCACGACGCGCCGGTCCTTGGGGCAGGGCGTGCGGCGATGAGCTCCTTGGCTTCGAGGCGATCGAGCATGCGCGTCATCGCGCCGGTGTCCACGCAGCGCATGCGCGCGAGGTCCGCCGCGGTGGTGCCCATGCCGTAGGTGCAGCATCAGCAGCGGTCCCCACTGCACGCCGGTGAGGTCGTGCTCGGCCATCTCGGCGTCGACCGCGCGCTCCATGGCGATGCGCAGCTGCTTGATCAGGTAGCCGATGCTGTCGTTGATCGGATAGTCATCGCCGCGATAGAAGTCGGCGGTCGCCCGGGCGCACCGAGCGCTCCTTCGGCGCGCGCGCCTGGCGCCGTGGTCTTGGCCGAGGATTTGACTGCCATGACAGCAATTATATTGTCTAGACAGTAATTGTCAAGACATCGATTGGCCGGGGGGCGATTGACGTCGCGCATTATGGACTGTATGGTCCATAACCATGGCGCGCCCCAAGGAATTCGAGCCCGACGCCGCGCTTTCCGCCGCGGTCGGCGCATTCTGGGACCGCGGCTTCGACCAGACGTCGCTCGACGACCTCGTGGTCGCGATGCACATCGGGCGCCAGAGCCTGTACGACACCTTCGGCGACAAGCGCGACCTCTACCTGCGCGCGCTGCATGCCTACCGCCGGTCGACGCAGGCCGCGATGCGGGCGCTGTTCGCTTCGGGAAAGCCGCTCGCCGAGTGCTTCGGTGCGATGCTCTTCGGCATCGTCAACGAATCGCGCGCCGACCACGAGCGCGGCTGCCTTCTGCTCGCCGCCAACCTCGAGCGCAACGTCGACGACCGCGACGTCGCGCACATCGTCAGGACCAACCAGGCCGAAGTCGAATCGATCTTCGAGCGGGCGCTGCGCGATGCGCAGGCGCGCGGCGAGCTCGCCGCGGACAAGGATCCCATGGCGCTGGCGCAATTCTTCATGGCCGCCCTCCAGGGCATTCGCGCGACGGCGCGCGCCTGTTCGGACCGCGCTGCGCTCGAGCACGTCGCGCGCCTCGCGTTGTCCCTTCTCGATTGACCCCGCCCCAAGGAGCACTGCATGCACGCACCGCGCACACCCTTCCTCCCGCTCGTCTGCGGACTCGTGCTGCTCGCCTCGTCCACGCTCCCGGCGGCGGCGCAGGGCGATTTCGGCGCGGGCTTCACCGTGCGGCGCGTCCCGGTGGACGGGGCGACCGTCAGCGTGGCGGTCGGCGGTCACGGGCCGCCGATCGTGCTGCTGCACGGATACGCCGAGACGTCGCTGATGTGGCGGCCGCTGGCGAAGCGCCTGGCGGCGCGCAACACCGTCATCGTTCCCGATCTGCCGGGGATCGGCGAGTCGTCGATTCCCGCCGCCGACATCGACATGAAATCGTCGGCGCAGCGCGTGCATGCCGCCGTCAAGGCGCTCGGCTACGGCAAGGTGCGCGTCGCCGGCCACGACATCGGCCTGATGGTGGCGTACGCCTACGCCGCGATGTACCGCGACGACGTCGAGAAGCTTGTCCTGATGGACGCGTTCCTGCCCGGCGTCGACGGATGGGAGCCCATCTACAACAGTCCCGGGATCTGGCATTTCCGCTTCTACGGCCCGACGCCGGAAGCGCTGGTGAAAGGGCGCGAGCGGGTGTTCTTCGAGCACTTCTGGAACGACTTCGCGGCCGATCCCAAGCGATCGATCCCCGAGGCCGACCGCGCGGCGTACACGCGTGCCTACAGCCGCCCCGGACGGATGGCCGCGGGCTTTGCGTACTTCAAGTCGTTCCCGAAGACGGCGGCCGACTTCGCGGAGCTCGCGAAGACGCGGCTCGCCATCCCGGTCCTGTCGATCGGTGGCGAGAAGTCGCTGGGCGAAGCGCTCGGGGCGCAGGTGAAGCTGATTGCGCCCGACACCACCGTGATCGTGCTGAAGGACACCGGCCACTGGATCATGGAGGAGCGGCCGGACGAGACGATGGACGCGCTCGTGACGTTCCTGCAATGAAGGGCTTACCGGGCGGGCATTGACATCTGCGGGCAGGAGGTGACGGCTTTAACCGTGACACCTGACCGCGGCCGCGCAAGACGATCGAGCGATCTTTGGTGCGGTGCGGTCAATCGCTGGGAAGCTCCCAGAAGACGGTGGTCCTTCCCGTATCGGTGTCGAATACTTCGATGGTTGCGTGAACTCCATCGCACTCGTTTTGCCCGACCGCCTTGCTTTCCAGTTTCCGCACGCTGGCACGAACGGGGAATCGCTCGCCCGAAAGCAGATTCGGGTGATTGATCCCCGCTGACGCGATCGCGCCCGGGGCGAGGGCAAAACTGCCCGAATCGGGCTCGCTGATGGGATTGCCGTCCCGGTCGGCGAAAACGATGCTGATGTGACATGGCATCCGCGCGGAATGACCGCCGCTATTCACGACGTTCACCTGCGCGGTCTGGCCGGCGGCAATCGCTACCATTCCGAAACGGTTGTTCTCCTGTGCCGAGAGCGGCGTCGTCAGCGCGACGAGGATCAACCCTATCCGGATCGAGTAGCTGGTCATGGCTTTTCCCCTCTTGCACCGACGTCAATCGGTCGGTCTCGTAGCATCTGATCGGTCGTCACGAGAAATACGATCGTCCCATTTTCTTCCGACGAGAATGTAATAATCGCCTGCCCGTCGGGCGAGTATTCCTCCGCGGCGCGGTGCCGAGCTTGGCGATTCGGCTTTCGGTGCCATCAAAGATGCAGTCACCGGCAAGCCGCGATGCACGGATCGTGGGCACAAGCCGCGCGCTCGCGCCCGTTGAAGGGATCGATGGTTGTAGGGACGATGGAGAGAACAGCACCCGCTGACTGGCGCTTCTGCGTCGCGCCGATGATGGACTGGACGGACCGGCATTGCCGGTACTTCCACCGCCTGCTGTCGAAGCGCGCACGGCTCTATACCGAGATGATCACCGCGCCGGCGCTCGCGCACGGCGACGTGCCGCGGCATCTCGATTTCGACCCGGCCGAGCAGCCCGTCGCGCTGCAGCTCGGCGGCAGCGATCCCTTGGAGCTGGCGCAGGCAGCGAAGCTCGGCGAGCGCTGGGGCTACGCCGAGATCAATCTCAACTGCGGCTGTCCGTCCGAGCGCGTGCAGACCGGCAGCTTCGGCGCGTGCCTGATGCGCGAGCCGGCGCTCGTGGCACAGGGCATCGCTGCGATGCGCGACGCCGTCGCGATCCCGGTCACCGTCAAGCACCGGATCGGCCTCGACGCGGAGGAAGATTACGGCTTCGTCCGCGATTTCGTCGGCACGGTTGCCGCCGCCGGCTGCGACGTGTTCATCGTGCACGCGCGCAATGCCGTGCTGAAGGGCCTGTCGCCGAAGGAGAACCGCGAGATCCCGCCGCTGCGTTACGAAGTGGTGCGGCAGCTGAAGCGCGATTTTCCGGCGCTGACGATCGTGCTGAACGGCGGACTGGCCGAGTACGGCTCGATGCTGCGCGAGCTCGAGCATGTCGACGGCGTGATGCTCGGCCGGGCCGCCTATCACGATCCGTACCTGCTGGCGCAGGCCGATCGCGTGCTGTGCGGCGACGTCGCCACGGCCCCGTCGCGGGCAGACGTCGTCGCAGCGATGGCACGCTATGCCGTCGCGCACGTCGCGCGCGGTGTGCCGCTGCGCGCCATCGTGCGGCACATGCTCGGCCTCTACCACGGCCGCAGCCGCGCCCGCCTGTTCCGGCAGGTGCTCTCCGATGCCTCGCGGCTGCGCCGGAACGACGTCGAGGTCCTGCAATCCGCGCTCGCGATGGTCGAGCCGGCGCTCGCCGCCGCGGACTCGCCCTAAAGTCGCGGGCCGTGCACGGATAGGAGCGGCCGCCGGAAACCCGCGGCTAGGTCGGCGAGCGCGGCATGTCGTCCGCGATATACGCGCGCACGATGCCGTCGAAGTCCGCGTCGGCGCGCATGCCGAGCCTCGGGCCGAGCCTCGGCGCGAAGTTCGCCGGCCAGGTCGACACGATGCGGTCGATCACCGGATCGTAGTTCCACTTGACGCGGTCGGCGACTGCATCGCCGGCCACGCGCCGCAGCGCGTCGACCATCTCGCCGACGCCGACGTTTATCCCCGGCACGTTGATCGAGCGCGTGTACGAGAACGCCGCGGCCGGCGCCTCGTGCCCGACGACGAGGCTCTCGATCACCGTCCGCGGCGACACGACCCACATGCGCGTCGCCGGCGCGACGGGGCACGGCGCGTCGATGCCGGAAAGCGGCTCGCGGATGATGCCACTCGCGAACGACGACGCGGCCTTGTTCGGCTTCCCGGGCCGCACGGTCACCGTCGGCAGGCGCAGGGAACGGCCGTCGATGAACCCCTTGCGCGTCATGTCGTAGACCAGATACTCGCCCATCGCCTTCTGCGCGCCGTAGGAAGCCTGCGGCATCAGCGGCGCGTCGTCGGGCACCGGGTCGGGCACCGGGCCGCCGTACACGGCCAGCGAGCTCGTGAACACGAACCTGGGCGGCGCGGCCAGCCTGCGGCAACGCTCGAGCAGCAGGCGCGTGGCGTCGAGATTCACGCGCATGCCGATGTCGAAATCCGCTTCGGCCTGCCCGCTCACGACCGCCGCGAGGTGGAACACGGTATCGGTGTCGCGCGTCACCGCGCGCTCGATCACCGCCGGGTCGGCGAGGTCGCCGGCGACGGCGCTCACGCGGGAGTCCTGCCAGGGCGGCGGCAGCCTCGACCACGTCGAGCAGCACCAGCGAGTCGATCGCGCGCGGCGTGCCGCGGGAGTCGGTCAGCGTCCCGCGTTCGAGGAGCTTGCGTGCAAGGCGCGTGCCGAGGAAGCCGGCGCCGCCGGTGATGACGATGCGCATCGCGGTCACGAAAGTAGGGTCGGGCGTCCATGATAACCGGCGCCGACGGCTGCACGCACGCGCTTGCGCCGCCGCGCCGCAAGCCACATCACAAGACCCGTCACCATCAGGAGCGCCGGCAGCATGCCGCCGGCGAAGACGATCGCGCGCCACAGCGCGCCGCCGGCGCTGCCCTCGTGCACCGGCCGCTGCCAGGCGAGCACGCGATCGGCCGCAGTGCGGCTCGCGCGGTCGGCGCGCTGCATGACGGCGCCGGTGCGCGGATCGACGAACACGACCGTGGCCGTCCGCGCGTCGGTGTCGCCGTCCTCGCGCAGGCTCACGCGGTACGTTCCCTGTGCGCCTGCCGGAAAGCCGATGCCGATGACGTCGGCGCGCGGATACAGCGCTATCGCGACGGCGGCGGCGCCGTCGGCATCCACGCTCGCGCGGCCGCCATCGGACGCCGCGCGCACGTTGCGCAGCGACGGGGACACGGGCCCGAACCAGGCCGTGACGCTGCGCGCCGCGTCGGGGAACGCGATGACGGCGCCGGTGAACGAAAGCACGGCGAGCACCATCACCCCCCAGAAGCCGAGCGTGTAGTGGAGGTTGCGCGAAAGCGTGCGGCCGCGGCGGAACGCGAACGACGCGCGCGTGCCTCGGGCCGGCCACCACAGGTAGAGGCCCGAAAGCGACGAGATCAGCATCGCGATGCCGACGACGCCGACGATCTCGCGGCCGTTGTAGTCGCGCAGCGTCAGCGACTCGTGGAACGCGTGCAGGAAGCCCAGCGGGTCCTGCCCGGTCGCGACATCGAGGACGCGGCCGCTGCCCGGGTCGAGATAGGCGCGCCGGAACGGGCCGGTGCGCTCCCGCGCGAGCACGACGACCGGTCCGTCGTCGAGGTCGGGCAGACGAATGCCGACCGGGCGTGCTCCGCCGAGCGCCTGCACGCCGCGGCGCGCGTACTCGTCGAAGGGCAGCGCGAGATGGACCGCAGTGATCGCGTAGCGCTGCGGATTGAGCCACTCGTCGATCGCGTGGTCGTAGACGAGCACGCTGCCGGAGAGCCCGATCAGCGCACCGAGGACGCCGAGCGTCAGCCCGAGCCACCGATGGATCTGCACCCAGACGCGACGCAGCGCGCTCATGGCGTCGACCACATTCGCAGCAGGTTGTGATAGCAGCCGGTGAGCGCGACCAGGGAGGGATGGCCGGGAGCCGACTGCGTGAGCTGGATCACGGCCAGATCGAGATCGAACAGCAGCGCCCGCTGCGAAGCGTCGCGCACGAGGCTTTGCACCCAGAAGAAGCTCGCCAGCCGCGTGCCGCGGGTCACCGGTGTCACGGCGTGCAGCGTCGTCGCCGGGTAGAGCAGAAGATCGCCGGCGGGGAGCCGGAACGAATGCGCGCCGATCGGCGCGTCGATGCGCAGCTCGCCACCGTCGTAGTCGGCCGGATCGCTCAGGAACAGCGTCGCCGACAGATCGGTGCGGATCTTGTCGCCGCTGCCGGGCAGGAGCCGGATCGCGCCGTCGACGTGCGTGCCGAAGTGCATCGCGCCGGACGCCTCGTAGCGGTTGAACATCGGCGGATAGATCGCGGCCGGCAGCGCGGCGGACAGGAACAGCGGATTGCGTTCGAGCGAGGCCACGACGACGGCGCCCAGCTCGCGCGCGACGGCGGCGTCCTCGGCGAGCTGCAGGTTGCGCTTCACTTCTCGGCCCTGGTGTCCCGCGGTGACGCGGCCGTCCACCCAGGCGTCGCCGGCGCCGGCCAGCCGCGCGCGCGTCGCGTGGAGCTGATCGGCGGAAAGCACGCCGGGAATGCGGATCGGCATCGGACGTCAGAAGCGGTAGGTCGCAGTGAACAGCGCCGTGCGATCGATGCCGGGGACCGCGCGACCGCGGTCGGAGGGAATCAGCGCGTCGTAGTCGAGGCGGTCGGTGAGGTTGAGCACGTTGAGCTGAAGCGTCCATTGCGGCAGCGTGTACGCGACCATCGCGTCCCAGCGGAAGTAGCTGCCGACCTTCACCGCGTTGTTGTTGCTCGCGTAGCGGTCGGACATGTACGCGACGCCGGTGCCGATCTGCCACCGCGGGGCGACGTCGTAGGTCGTCCACAGCGTCGCGCTGTTCTGCGGCGTGTTCGCCGGCACGTTGCCCTGCGTGCCGTCGAGCGCCGACGCGCTGACGATCTTCGCGTCGAGGTACGTGTAGCCGCCGAACACCTGCCAGGCGCGCGTGATCCGTCCTGCCGCCCCGAGCTCGACGCCGCGCACGCGCACGTCGCCCGTCAGCGCGTAGACGCCCGGCGAGATCTGCGAGCGCGCGTTGTCCTTGTCGACCTCGAAGAGCGCGAGCGTCAGCGACAGGTTGCCGTCGAGCGCATCCCATTTGGCGCCGACCTCGTACGACGTGCTCGTCTCGGGATCGAGCCCCTGCGTGCCGTTGGTGACGGTGAGCGTCTCGAGCGACGGGTTGAACGACGTGCCGTACGAAGCGTAGTACGACTGCGCGTCGGTTGGCTGGAAGATCACGCCGGCACGCACGCTGGTGTAGTCGACGTTCTGGCTCGCCGACGGCGGCTGGTTGACGCTGTTGGTCAGGCTGGCGTCGTAGCGGTCGTAGCGCACGCCCGCGACGGCGAGCCATTCCTTCGAGAAGCGCATCGTGTCGTTGAGATACGGCGCGACGGTCGTCGCGTCGGCGTCGACGCGGTTGCCGGGCGTCGACGGCAGGTCGGCGCCTTCGAGGTACGCGGGATCGGTGAGCGATACCGCGCGAAAGTAGTTGCTCGGGTTGCCCTGGAGGTTGCGGGTCGAGTTCGCGACGTGGTTGGTGTCGCGACCGAGCTCCAGGCCGGCGAGCAGCGTATGGCTGACCGGGCCCGTCCGGAACTCGCAGATCAGGTCGGTCTGGTTGTACAGCGACTCGTCGGTGATGTCGCGGTCGTGGCTGCCGAGGCCGACGTACAGCGACGGGAGCGGGAGCGACGTCGTGTTGCTGGTGTTGCTCGACGGGAACATCGTGTAGACGCCGTCGGTCAGCGTGCCGACGTTGTTGGGCCCGGACTCGCGCGCGTCGATCCGGTAGCGGGCGTAGAACGTCTGGTTGACGAGCCGGAGCTTGTCGCTGAAGCGGTGCGTGATCCTGCCGTCGAACTGCGTGACGTCCTGGATCGTGCGGTCGTCGGTATTGCCGTAGAACTTGTGGCGGTCGACGTCGGCGGGGCGGCCGTTGACCGGCGGCAGCCCGTAGTCGGGCATGTCGTCGTTGTGGGTCAATAGCGCCGAGAGCACGACCTCGGTCGACGTGCCGAGCCCGAAGGCGATCGACGGCGCGACGCCGAAGTCCTCGTAATCCATCACGTCGCGCGTCGAGTCGACTTTCTGCGCCATCGCCGCGATGCGCACGGCGGACGTCTCGCCGATCCGCCGGTTGACGTCGGCGGTGCCGCGCACCGACGGCTGCGTGCCGACGACGAGCGACGCGGTGCCGAAGCTGCCGAGCGACGGCACCTTGCTCAGCTGGTTGATGACGCCGCCGGTCGAGCCGCGCCCGAACAGCATCGAAGACGGCCCCTTCAGCACCTCGATCGCGTCGAGCGAGAAGACGTCGCGGTAGTACTGGCCGCGATCCTTCATGCCGTCGTAGTAGAGGTCGGTGCGCGCCGGGAAGCCGCGCAGGTTGAAGTTGTTGCCGATGCTGCCGCCTTCGGCGGCGCCGATGGTGATGCCGGGGACGTTGCGCAGCGCGTCGGCGAGGCTGGTCACGCCCTGCGCCTGCATCAGCGCGCTGTTGACCACGGTGATCGACTGCGGGATGTCGCGCAGCGGCGTCTGCACGCCGCCGATCGACATCGTCGCCGCGTTGTAGTCGGACGCGGCCTCGTCGCGGACCTTGACCTCGGGCAGCGTCGCCTCCGGCGCGGGCGCCTGCGCCAGCGCAGCGCCCGGCACCAGCGCGACACCCGCCATCACCTGCGCCAGCCTGCGGCGCGCGAACTTCCGGTTCATGCCGCCCCCTTCGAAGGAATGAAGCGGCTGGCTACCGGAGCCTCCGGATGGCTGGCGGGAAGGCCGGCGATGCGCGCGCATCAGCGGCCGAGCGAAAACGCGATCGGGACGACGACCCATGCGGCCACCGGCTCCGCGCCAAGGCGCGCCGGCACGAAGCGCCATTGGCGAACGGCGTCGATCGCCGCCCTGTCGAGCCGCTCGTGACCGCTCGACGCCTTGAGCACGACGTCCTGCGCGCGCCCGTCGGGCGCGACGAGCACACGCAAAAGCACGCGGCCCTGCTCGCCGTTGCGCCGTGCGAGCGGCGGGTACGCCGGTGCGGGATTGTTGAGGTAGTCGGCGTCGAAGCGCGGCGGCGTGGCGGCGGCCGGCGGCGCAGCCGGGGCGGGCGGCGCCGCGATTTCGACCGGCGGCGCCGGCGGCGGCGGCTTCGCGACGGTCGTGATCGGCGCGGCCGGCGCCGGCGCCAGGGGCTCGACCGGCGGGGCGTAGGTCCGCGGCGGCGGCGGGTCGAGCGGCTTCACCTTGGGCAGCGCCTTGGGCGGCGGTGGCGGCGGGCGTCGCTCCGGCGGCAGCGGGGGATCGGGCGCCAGCAGGCGGACGATCACCGGCGCCGCGTGGCTCAACACCTGGCGCGCGGGCGTCAGGTGCCAGATCGCGAGCAGCAGCGCGACGTGCGCGGCAACGACGAACGCCATTCCGGTGAGGCGCGAAGGACGCGCCTGGCGATCGAGCGCGGCAAGTGCGGCGCGCGGCGGCGACGGATGGACGTGGGCCAACCCCGGTTCCCCTCGTGAGCGCGAAGCGGGCTGGCTCGCGAACGCGCGTCGACGCGCTCGGCTGGCTGGCAGGGGATCGCGGCCGTGTCGCCGTGATCCCATCGTTATGTTACAAATGAGAATCATACGCATTAGCGTTACATGCGTCAACGAACCGTTGCGGCGAGAGCCGGTGCTAGACTTTTCCGGCCGGTGCCCAGGGCGCGACGCGCTCTCGGGCACGGCGCGCCAAGCGCGCCGGACCGGGAACGAACGCCACGCCCCTGCATCGATCCCGCGCCCCGGCCCCGCCCAAGATGACGCCCCCGCACGCGCCGCGCCGCCTGGTCATCGCGACGCGCGAATCCGCGCTCGCGCTCTGGCAGGCCGAGCACATCCGCACCCGCCTCACCGCGCTCTATCCGCATTCGACGATCGACCTGCTCGGCGTCACCACGCAGGGCGATCGCGTGGTCGACCGGCCGCTCGCGGCGATCGGCGGCAAGGGCCTGTTCATCAAGGAGCTGGAAGTCGCCATGGCCGAAGGCCGTGCCGACCTGGCCGTCCACTCGCTGAAGGACGTCCCGATGGACATGCCGGAGGGCTACGTGCTGGCCGCGATCGAGGCGCGCGAGGACCCGCGCGACGCCTTCGTCTCCAATCGCCACGATGCGCTCGATCGCCTGCCCGACGGCGCGATCGTCGGCACGTCGAGCCTGCGCCGCGAGGCACAGCTGCGCGAGCGCTTTCCCAACCTCGTCATCGAGCCGCTGCGCGGCAACGTCAACACCCGCCTGCGCAAGCTCGACGAAGGACGCTACGCCGCGATCATCCTCGCGGCAGCGGGACTGAAGCGCCTCGGCTACGCCGATCGCATCCGCGCGCTGATCGAGCCCGACGACAGCCTGCCGGCGCCGGGGCAGGGTGCGCTCGCGCTCGAATGCCGCGCCGACCGCACCGAGGTCGCGGCGGCGCTGGCGCCGCTCGGCGATGTCGGCACGACGCTCGCCACGACGGCGGAGCGCGCGTTTTCGCGCGCGCTGTCGGGAAGCTGCCATACGCCGCTGGCCGCGTACGCCGAGTGGGAGGAGGGACGGCTGTGGCTGCGCGGACTGATCGCCCAGCGCGATGGCCGCGCCGCGCTGCGCGGCGAGCGCGAAGGCGAGATCGAGGACGCGCAGGGCGCGGCGGCGCTCGGCCTCGCGCTCGCCGACGAATTCCTCGCGCGCGGCGCGGGGCGATTCGTCACGGCGGCGTAGTCTCCCGGATGGGTGTCCGCGGCAGCTGACGCCAAAGCGACGTTCGATCGCGTCCCGTGGACATTCATCCGCTCGCCCCGCGCAGCGCTCCGCGCGGGCCCCTTGCCGGCGCCGGCATCCTGGTAACGCGACCGGTGCGTCAGGCCGCGGGCCTCGTGCGGCGGCTGGCCGCGCTCGGTGCGACGCCGCTTGCGTGGCCCGCGATCGTCATCCTGCCGCCCGCCGATCCGGCGGCGCTCGCGCGCGTGCAGGCGAACCTCGCCGCCTACGACGTGGCGGTGTTCGTCTCCGCCAATGCGGTGGAGTTCGGCGTCGGCGATCCGGCGCAGTGGCCGGCGGCGCTCGTGCCGTTCGCGCCGGGACCGGCCACGGCGGAAGCGCTGAGCGCCGTCGGCATCCGCGGCGTGCGGATTCCTGCCGTGCGATTCGACACCGAAGGGCTGCTCGCCCTGCCCGAACTCCAGTCGGTGCAGGGCAGGCGCGTGATCGTCTTCCGCGGCGAGGGCGGCCGCGAGCTTCTCGGCGACGCGCTGCGCGAGCGCGGCGCAAGCGTCGAGTACGTCGCCTGCTACCGGCGGGCGGCGCCGAGCGCAGACGCTGCGGGCCTGCGCGCGGCGCTCGCCGAGCGCCGCATCGACGCCGTGACCCTCACGTCGTCGGAAGGACTCGACAACCTGCTCACGGCCCTCGGCGAGGCGGGGCGCGCGGCGCTCGCCCCGCTCCCGGTGTTCGTCCCGCATCCGCGCATCGCCGAGCATGCGCGGGCCTGCGGCCTCACGGCGGTGGCCACGGCAGGCAGCGATGCCGGGCTGATCGCCGGATTGCTAGAATGGTTCGCCGCGCATCCCCCGAACGAAGACCCGCCCACGCGATGAACGCCGCGCGCTGCGCCGCGGGCGAGCGGCGCCGGCGTTTGAGCAACCCGAAGGAGTGTCATGAGCCGACCCGAGATCCTCGTCACCGCGCCGCTGCCGCCATTCCTCTACGATCCGCTGAAGGCGGCGTACGCATGCCACGACTACGCGGCGGCGCAGGACAAGCCGGCGCTGCTGGCCGGCGCGGGAGGCGTCGTCCGCGGGCTGGTGCAGGGGGGCGGCACGGTCACGCCGACATCGCTGCTCGACGCGCTGCCGAAGCTCGAGATCATTTCCGTGTTCGGGGTCGGGTATGACGGCGTCCCCGTCGACTACTGCCGCCGGCGCGGCATCAAGGTGACGAACACGCCGGACGTGCTCACCGAGGATGTCGCCGACGTCGCCGTCGCGCTGGTGATGATGACCGGGCGCGGCTTCGCGCGGCTCGAGCGCTTCGTGCGCAGCGGCGCCTGGGAGAAAGGCGGCCCGGAGCTCACGACCAAGCTTGCCGGCAGGCGCGTCGGCATCCTCGGCCTGGGGCGCATCGGCAAGGCCATCGCGCAGCGCGTGTCGGCGCTCGGGATGAAAGTCGCCTATACCGGGCGCAAGCCGCAACAGGTGTCCTACGAATACCTGCCGGACCTGAAGGCGCTCGCCGCGTGGTCCGATTTCCTCGTCGTCGCGTGTCCGGGCGGCGCGGCGACGCGCGGGATCGTCGACGCGGGAGTGCTTTCGGCGCTGGGGAACAAGGGCACCGTCGTCAACATCGCGCGCGGCTCGATCATCGACGAGCCCGCGCTGGTGCAGGCGCTGGCCGACGGGACGATCAAGGGCGCCGGGCTGGACGTCTTCGCCGACGAGCCCCACGTCCCGGCGGCGCTGCTGGCGATGGAGAACGTCGTGCTGCTGCCGCACGTCGGCAGCGCGACCCACGAGACGCGCAAGGCGATGGGCGACCTGTGCAAGGCGAACCTCGATTCGTGGTTCGCCGGCAAGGGCACGCTGACGCTGATCCCCGAGCTCGCGTAGGCCCCGATACGGCATTTGCGGCGCGCGATGTAACCGACACGCCGCATGCCGCGAACTACCAGCCGACCCGACCATGTCGCGACCGAGCGTCGCCTCAACGGAATGTTTCAAGGCGCCCTCGCCGGAGACGAACGCGCGTACCGGGCTTTCCTCGGCGAGCTCGGAACGCATCTGCGCGGGTATCTGCGCAAGCGGCTGTACCGTCGTCCCGACGACATCGAGGACCTCGTGCAGGAGTGCCTGCTCGCCGTGCATAATCAGCGGCATACGTACGACCCGCGGCAACCCCTCACGGCGTGGGTGTTCGCGATCGCGCGCTACAAGTGGATCGACCATCTGCGCCGCCACGACGCTCGCGTGGATTCGACGGCGGATTTCGACGACGAGGCGAGTCTCTGGGTCGCGTCGGCGACCGATGCTGCCGACGCCCGGCGCGATCTCGGCAAGCTGCTCGAGCGGCTGCCGGAGCGGCAGCGATTGCCGATCCTCTATACCAAGATCGAGGGCCTTTCGGTGGCGGAAGCGGCGCAGCGCATCGGCATGTCCGTGGCGGCCGTCAAGGTCGCCGTGCACCGCGGGATGAAAGCGCTGGCTGCCATGATCGACGACACGCGATGAAGACCGACGCGCTCATCGATCTGCTGGCGACCGGCGCGGGCGCCGTCGACACGCGGGCTGCGATGCTCGCCTTCGCGGCGAAGGTCGCCGCGGGCACGCTCGTCGCCGTCGGCCTGATGCTCGTTTTCCTCGGTCCGCGGCACGATTTCGCGCAGGCGATCGCGCAGCCGATGTTCTGGATCAAGCTCGCCTACGTTGCCGCGCTCGCCGCCTCGGCCACCTGGTGCGCGTACCGGCTGGCCCGACCGGGCATGCGCGCCGGGGCGCCGGTCATCGTCGCGATCCTGGCGTTCGGCGCGATGGCCCTTGGCGGCGCGCTCGCCCTGGCGACCGCGGAACCGGTCGACCGCGGGGCCCTCTTCTTCGGCAGCACGTGGCGCAAGTGCCCGTGGCTGATCGTGGCGATCGCCGTGCCGGTCTTCGCGACCACCGCGTGGGCGATGCGCGGACTCGCGCCGACGCGTCTGCGCGCAGCCGGCGCGGCCGCAGGCTTTGCCGCGGGCGGCATCGGCGCGCTCGTCTACTCGTTCCATTGCACCGAGATGGGCGCGCCGTTCCTCGCCACGTGGTACGCGCTCGGCGTGCTCGTGCCCACGGCTGCGGGCTACCTGCTGGGCGAGCGGCTGCTGCGCTGGCGCTAGTCGTCCGGCGCCAGCGGCGCGGACGGCGGCGGCTGCTTGCGGCGCGGCTCGAACATCACGGTGAACAGCGCCACCACGACGAGCGCGAGCGCGACCCATTCCTGGGTCCCGGGTTTTTCTCCCAGCACGATCATTCCGGCGAAGACGCCGACGACCGGCACCGGGAGCGACGACAGCGACGACACCGCAACCGGCAGCGTGCGCGCGAGATGGAACCACGCCCAGTGCGCGACGTTCCGGCGAGGAAGATGTTGTAGCCGAGCGCGAACCAGCCGCGCCACGACAGCGCGGCGAGCTCGTTGCCGAGCGGCCGCGGGTCGAATACCGGCGCGAGCGCGACGATGGGCAGCCAGCCGGCAGCATCATCCAGCTCGACAGCGCGTTCTGCGGAAACGGCGGCTTCCATTTGCGCAGCAGCACCGTGCCGAAGGCCCACATCACGGCTGCGGCGAGGATCATCCCGACGCCGAACGGCTTCGCGCGGATGACGCGGAACTCGTCGCCGAGCAGCAGCCGCCATGCCGGCCATCCCCGATCGCCAGGCCGACGAGCTTGCGCTGGCGAGCGGCTCGTGCAGGACGAGCGTGGCGATGCCGTCGCCCAGAGCGGCATCGTGTAGGCGAGGATCGCGCTTCGTCCGGCAGGCAACTGCTGGACGCCGAACAGGATGAAGCCGTTCCAGGCGGCGATGTTGAACAGCGCGAGCGTCGCGACACGGCGCCACCACGCGCGCGGGATGCGGATCGAATCGCCGGACAGGTGCGCGACGAGCAACAGGCCGAGCGCCGCGAACGGCAGCGTCAGCGAGCGGAACGTGAGCGGCGCAAGCTCGGTGACGCCCATCTTCAGGACCGGCCAGTTGCATCCCCAGACGAACGTCAGCACGAGGATCGGCGCGAGCGAACGCGCGAGCGGCGCGCTCGCGCGGGGATGCCGCGGTGTTCATCGCAAGCTTCGCGCCTGCCGCATCAGGCACCCGCCCGGGGCGGCAGCGCCTCGCCGTATTTGGACTGGTGGAGCGCGCGCGCCTGCGTCACCCACCGTCGCGACGGATGCGGCCGGGAAATTCCGGCAGACGCGCGTCGAAATCGTCGATGTCGCGCTCGCTCCAGCGCGCGATCTGCCGATAGCGGCTCACGCCGAGCTGCTGGAGCATGCGCTCGAGCACGGGGCCGATGCCGACGATCAGCTTGAGATCGTCGGGGGCGCCGGGGCTGTCGAGCAGCGGCGGCGGGGCATCGTTCTCGAGGTCGATCACGAGCTGCCGGTAGCGTGCGGTCTCGCCGCGCGCGTCGGCGAGCGCGCGGTGCAGCGCATGGCGCTCTTCCGCGAACGCCCCTGCCTGGGCGATTTGCGCGATTGCCTCGTCGTCCCCCGGACGCTCCGTCACGACCCGTGGCGCGGTCGATGCCGGCGCGTGGGACGGGGTGTCGCCCTCCGCTGCGCGTCCGCTCGCCTTCGCGGCGGAATCGACGGTGAGCGCGCCCGCGGGCGCCGTCGCGCGTGTCTCGCGCGCCGCGGGCGATCCCCGCGCGGTACGCGACGACGATGCCGATCGCCAGCGCGATCAGCAGCAGCAGTGACAGACCGTTCAAGGCGTGGTGAACGCGGCGGGAGTGGGAAATGCCGTGCGCCTCCCCGACGCGCGGCGGAACGGGAATTGTATGCGAGGGCCTGCGCGCGGGCCAGCGGAGCGTCGCGGCCTTGCGCGGACGCGGTCCCGAGGAGGCGGCCGCGCGCCATCCAGCGGAGCGCAGGCAGGGGGACTGCTAGAATCGCAGCGGAAAAATCGGCAATGAGTTCCGCGCCCACCGAAGCGGCCGACGGCCCGCCTGCAGCGCCCGCGGCGCCCGTCGCTCCTCCGCCATCCCCTGCGCGCCCCCGCGGCGGGCGCCCGTGGCTGGCCTTGCTCGTGGTGCTGGCGCTGGTCGCCGCCGGCTTCGTCGCGTGGCAGGATGCGCGTCGCCGCGACGACGCGCTGCGCCTCGACGTCGCGCAGCGCCTCCAGGCCGCGGACGCCGCGATCGCTCAGTCGCGTGCGAAGGACGCGGACCTCGCCAACGACCTGCGCGACGCGCAGGCGAAGCTCGCGCTGCTGGAGGCGCGCATCGCGGAGTCGCAGTCGCAGCAGGCCGCGCTCGAGACGCTGTACCGCGACCTCGCGCCGTCGCGGGACGACCTCGCGCTCAACGAAATCGAGCAGATCCTCGTGCTCGCGAGCCAGCAGCTCGCGCTCGCGGGCAACGTCCAGGCCGCGCTCGTCGCCGTGCAGCTCGCCGACGCCAAGCTCGGGCGGCTGGAGCGGCCGCAATGGGCGCCGCTGCGTCGCTCGCTCGCGCGCGACATCGACGCGCTGAAGGCCGTTCCCTTCGTCGACGTGGCCGGCATCTCGGCCAAGCTCGACCAGGGCCTGACGGTGATCGATCTCCTGCCGCTCGCGAAGGACGAGCGGCTGCCTGCGCCGCCGCGCGAAGCGCCCGCGGCCGCCGACAATCCCTGGCTGCGCTTCCTGCGCGACACGTGGACCGACATGAAGGCGCTGGTGCGCATCGAGGTGTCCGACCGTCCGGCGGCGCCGCTGATCGCCCCCGAGCAGAGTTATTTCCTGCGCGAGAACCTGCGCCTGCGCCTGCTGTCGGCGCGTTTCGCGCTCCTGTCGCGCGACGATGCTTCGTTCAAGGCCGACCTCGACGCCGCGAACAAGTGGCTGCGCCAGTACTTCGACGTGCGCACCAAGCCCGTCCAGGCGCTGTCGGCGACGCTGACCCAGCTGGCCGCGACGCCGATGCCGGGACCGTTGCCCGACCTGTCGCGCTCGCTCGACCTCGTGCGCACCCAGAAGACCGCGCGGGATCGCGGGCTGGACCGCACGACGCCGTCCGCCAGATGAGCTAGCGCCGTGCGCGTCCTGCTCGCGTTCCTGGTCCTGGCGGCAGCGGCGGTCACCGTCGCGCTGGTCGCGCGCATCAGCACGGGGTATGCGCTGTTCGTCGCGCCGCCGTACCGCGTCGAGCTCTCGCTCAACACGTTCTTCGTCCTCGCGGCGCTCGCGTTCGTCGTGCTCTACGTCCTGTTGCGGCTTTCGTCCCGGCTCGCGCGGCTGCCCGCCGAAGTGCGCGAGAGCCGCCGGCGGCGGCAGATCGAGCGCGCGCGCGGCAAGCAGGATGCCGCCATCGTGGCGCTGATCGAGGGCCGCGACGGCAAGGCGCGCCAGTACGCCGACGAGGCGCTCGCCATTCCCGGATCGTCGCCGGTGACCGCGCTGGTCGCGGCGCGCGCCGCGCTGGAGACGCGCGATTTCGCGGGCGTCGAGGAAGCGCTGGCGCGTCCGGACGCGCAGCAGCAAAGCCTCGCGGTGCCGCGGATGATGCTCGAGGCCGAACTGGCGCTCGAGCGCGGGCAGCCGGCCGATGCGCTCGCCCGCCTCGCCGCGCTGCGCAAGGAGGCCGGCCTGCACACGGCCGCGCTGCGGCTCGAGCTGCGCGCGCTGACCGCGGCGGGACGGCCGGCCGAGATCCCGGCGCTCGTCGACCAGCTGGTCAAGCGCAAGGTGTACGACCCGCCGCAGGGCGAGCTCATCCGTGCCGGCGCGCACGCCGAGGCGCTGGCGGCGCTCTCGCACGACGCCGCGGGCCTGCGCGACTACTGGAGCCGCGTGCCCGAGGCCGAGCGGACCAAGCCCACCGTAGCGCGCGCCGCGGCGAAGAGCTTCATGGCATTGGGCGGCGATCGCGAGGCCGCCGACCTTCTCGTGCGCAGCCTCGAGCGCCGCTGGGATCCCGAGCTCGTGGAGCTTTACGCGGAGTGCTCGGCGGACGCGACGCGCCAGCTCGAGGTCGCGGAAGGATGGCTCGCCGCGCACGATCACGACGCCGCGCTGCTCTTCGCGCTGGGCCGCCTGTGCGAGCGGGCGCAGCTGTGGGGCAAGGCGCAGACCTACTACGAGGCGAGCCTCGCGCTCGACGATCGCTGGCGCGCGCATCTTGCGCTCGGCGAGCTGCACGCGAAGCTCGCCCGCACCGACCTCGCCAACGTGCATCTCGCGGCGGCATTGAAGCGGGCGCTGGCGGAGCTCGAGCGGCGCTAGCCTTGCGCCCGGGCGCCCGATCGTGCCTGCGGCCCATCGCGCGCACGCGCCGGTGATCGCGACCGTGCTTCCGGCGCGGCGGGCCGCGCTGGCGGCGCTCGGCGCGGCCATCCTGCTCGGGGCCTGGCTGCGCCTCGACCAGTTCACGCAGCAGGTGCTGATCGACGACGAGTGGCACGCCGTCCACCAGGTCATGCTGCACACGCCGGCGCAGATGTTCCTCGACTTCGGGTTCGCCGACTACAGCATCCCGCTCGGCATCCTCGACTGGTACGAAGCGCGCTGGTTCGGCCTCTCCGAGACGCTGCTGCGGCTGCCGATGCTGATCTGCGGCATCGCGACGCTCGTCGCGTTCCCGCTGTACGTCGCGCGGCGATTCCCGGTGGCGGTCGCCGCACTGTTCGCCGTGCTGCTCGCGCTCTCGCCGCTGCTCGTCATCTACAGCCGGATGGCGCGGCCGTACGCGATCACGCTGCTGCTCGGCTGGATCGCGCTGGTGGCGTTCGGGCGGTATCGCGAAGCGCCGCAACTTGGGGGCGTGCGCGCGGGGGCGCTCTACGCGACCAGCGCGACGCTCGCGACCTGGCTGCATCCGATCGTCGGGCCGTTCGTGCTCGCGCCCTTCGCGTGGGCGCTTTTGACGCTGCGCACCGTGCCGCGCGCCGACCGGTCGCGTTGCGTCGTCCGCCTTTGCGCGCTCGCCGTGCCCACGGGGCTCGCGATCGCGGCGCTGATCGTGCCGCCGCTGGTCGCCAACCTCCATTCGATGGCGGCCAAGAGCGGCAAGGATGCCCCCGGCCTCGCGACGCTGGCGGGCGTCTGGTACGCATGGCTCGGCAGCGGATCCACGCCGGCGGTCGTCGTCTGTGTCGCGCTGGCCGCGGCGGGGGCGCGCGACGTGTGGCGTGCGCTGCCGGAGTCGCGGCCCGCGGTCCTGGGGACAGTGCTCACGCTCGTCGCGCTGTTCGTGGTGCGGCCGCTGGGGATCGTCCACCCGATCGCGCTCGCCCGGTATCTGCTACCCTTCGCGCCGCTGCTGCTGCTTGCGGCGGCCGTCGGCGCCGCGCGGCTCGCGCGGCGCATCGGCAATTCGACGGCGCCGCGGCGCGTCGTGGCGGCGCTGGCGCTGGCGCTTCCGGCAGCCATTTTGGCCGTGCAGTCGCCGCTGGTCGATCTTGTCCGCCGGCCGAACCTGCAGAGCCTGCATTTGCGCTATCACTTCGACTTCCGTCCGGCGCACAACCCGTACCTGCCGTATGCCGAGGCGATACCGCTGTCGCCGTTCTGGGCCACGCTCGCCGCTCATGATCCGGGCAGCGTGACCGTCGCCGCCGCGCCGTTCTATTTCGAGAGCTACGACTGGGATGCGCCGCGCTGGGAACGCATCGGCGGGCAGGCGGTCATCCCCGGCTATCTCACCGGATTGTGTGTGGCCGCACGCGGCGGCGAGACGCCGCGCGACCCGCGGTACCGCTTCCGCAACGCCGTGCACCTCGCCGACGACGCCGAGCTCGCTGCACGCGGCGTCGGATTCGTCGTGTGGCAGAAGCCGTACTCGCGCAGCGTAGCCGGCGACGTCGTGACCGTGGGCACGCCGACGGCGCACTGCGAGGCGGGGCTGCGGTCGAAGTTCGGCGCCCCCTTCTACGAGGACGACGCGCTCATCGTCTTTCGCATCGCCCCGGCGTCTGCCGGCGCGCCCCGCGATGCTGCACGCTAAGCGCATCGTCGTCGTCATGCCCGCGTATCACGCGGCGCGCACGCTCGAGGCGACGTGGCGCGAGCTGCCGCACGACATCGTCGACGAAGTCCTGGTCGTCGACGATTCGAGTGCCGACGACACGGTCGCCGTCGCGCGCTCGCTCGGGCTCGACGTCATCCTGCATCCGCGCAATACCGGCTACGGCGGCAACCAGAAGACCTGCTACACGCACGCGCTTGCGCACGGCGCCGACATCGTCGTGATGGTGCATCCGGACTACCAGTACGATCCGCGGATGGTCACCGCGATGGCCGGCATGGTCGCCTCGGGCATCTACGACATCGTGATCGGCTCGCGCATCCTCGGCGGCGGGGCGCTCGCCGGCGGCATGCCGCTGTGGAAGTACGCCGCGAACCGCGTGCTGACGCTGCTCGAGAATCTGCTGCTCGGCGCGCACCTCTCCGAGTACCACACCGGCTATCGCGCCTACTCGCGCGCGCTGCTCGACACGCTGCCGTGGCGCGACAATTCCGACGACTACGTCTTCGACAACGAATTGCTCGCGCAGGCGCTCGTCGCCGGATTTCGCATCGGCGAGGTGTCGGTTCCCACGCGCTACCACGCGCAGGCGAGCTCGATCGGCTTCTCCCGCTCGGTGCGCTACGGCTTCGGCGTCGTGCGCACGGCGCTGCTCGGCGCGCTCGCGCGGACGGGACTCTATCGCCACCGCCTGTTCGCGCGGCCCGCCGCGCCGGCCGATGCGCCGGCAGTCACCGACTGAGCGGATTGCCTGCGCGAACGGCTCGTGCCTGCGTGCGGTGGCGCTGCGGAACAGCGCGAGCTGCAGGCATGGCGGAGCGTCATCGCGCCGGTTGCGCCGGCTTGAACGTCCACAGACGGTTCAGCGTGAAGTTGGTCAGCGGCACCACGGCGACGGTCGCGACGAGACCCCAAAGATAGCGCAGGCCGAGCACGCCCGTCGCCGCGTACATCAGCGCCGTCGACAGCAGCAGCCCCGCGCCGCAGACGACGCCGTAGCGCGCAAGGCCGCGCCACGGCGACACGCCGCTCTGAAAGACCCACGCGCGATTCAGCAGGTACTGCACGACGAAGGCGACGAGGAAGCCGGCGCCCGACGCAGGCACCGGGCGCGCGCCGGCACCGTCGACGAGCAGCACGGTGAGTCCGAAGTGCAGTGCGGTGCCGAGGGCGCCGACGGCACCGTACTTGAGGAACTGGCGCAGCGTCGCGCGCGCGTCAGCGGGGCGCGCCGTCACCGATCCGCTCCGAGACGACGTAGCGCGGGCGCCCCTTAACCTCCTCGTAGATTCGCGCGATGTACTCGCCGATGATGCCGAGCCCGATCATCAGCGCGCTGCCGGTGATGAGCAGCACGAGGATCACCGTCGTGAAGCCGTCGAGCGCCGTGCCCGTCAGCTTTCGATAGAGCGTCTGCGCGCCGAGCGCGAGCGAGAAAACCAGGAAGCAGCCGCCGAGCAGCGTGACCAGGTGGAGCGGCGCCGAGCTGAAGCTCGTGACGGCGGTGACCGCGAGCCGCATGAGGCGGGCGAGCGACCAGCGCGACGCACCGGCGCGCCGCGGCGGCACGGCGAACTCGACGGTGCGCCGGTCGAATCCCAGCCACGCCGTCATCCCGCGGAAGAACACGTTGCGCTCCTTCAGCGACAGGTAGGCATCCAACACGCGGCGGTCGAGCAGCTTGAAGTCCGAGGCGTTGCCCAGTTCCTGGCCCGACAAGGCGCGGAACAGCGCGTAGAACAGGCGGGCGCGCCACGAGTCGGCGGCGGGCGCGTCGCCGCGATCGCTCTTGATCGCCTCCACGATGTCGGCGCCGTCGCGCCACGCGGCGACCATCGCCGGAATCAGTGCCGGGGGGTGCTGGAGATCGCCGTCCATGACGATGGTCGCGTCGCCGCGCGCGAGCTCGAGTCCGGCGCACAGCGCCGCCTCCTTGCCGAACCGGCGGCTCAGTCGCACGGCGCAAAGCGACGGGTCGCGCGCCGCATGCTCGCGCAGCGTGCGCCACGTCGCATCGGACGAGCCGTCGTCGACGACGATGACTTCGTGACGAAGGCCAAGCGGCGCGACGTGGCGGGCGATCTCGGCGAGCGTCTCCGGGAGGACGGCGGCCTCGTCGTGCACGGGCACGACGATCGACAGCGACCCCGGCGTCGCGCGGGCGCTCAAGGGCGGATCATCGCGCGGAGCGCCGCACGGTCGCCACGTCGACGCGGCCGGGAGCGCTGGCGCGCACGGTGACCGTCCATCGGTGCTTCGCCGCCGGATCACAGCCGGCGCAGCCGAACGCGGTGACCAGCGCGTCGCGTGCGGCCGGCGCCACGCGCACGCCGTCGAGCGTTGCCGCGACCTCCGGCGAAGGAGAGAACGCGAAGTGCGTGTCGGTGACGATCACCGCCTCGTCGCCGCGGGCGTCGAAGGCGACCACGCGCTCGCTCGGCGGCTCGTAGTGCGGCGCCGTCGGCGGATACACGCGCGGGCCCGGCACCGGCAGGGTGTCGGCCGACCCCGGGATCCGAACGACGGGGACGATATCGAAGGGGCCGATGCGCATCGTCGGCGCGAGCCCGAGCGCTTCGCCCATCGTTCGAGAGACCGACCCCACGTGCATGCCGTCTTCCGGGGGAGAGTTGCCGCCGAGGCGAATGATAGGCCGGCGCCGGCCGCAGCGCAGCATCGTCTCCAGTGCGTAGTCGTGCAGAAGGTGCACCGCGTACGCGCCGTGGACGACGAGCGCCGGCTGGGCGCACAGGTAGTCGCCGCTGTGCGCCATCGCGTAGGCCGGCATGAACGGCAGCGGCCTGCCACGCGCGTAGGGCGCCTGGACGTCGAACAGCGGGAAGAAAGCGAACGGGTACGCGCCGCCCGCGAGGGTCGCCGCCGCTGCGGCCGCGGTCGCCGCCGCGAGGCCCGCGGTCCCCGCCGCCAGCGCGGCGACGAGCTTGTGCAGCGCCGGCACGTCGACGGCCGCGCGCAGGCCGAGCGCCACGAGCCCCGTGCCGATGACGCCGATGGGAAACGTCATGTAGTACGGCGTCGTCATGCGGACGGCGGCGACGAAGACCGCGAGCAGCAGCGTCAGCGCCGCACCGGCGGCGATCAGCGGACGGCGGATGCCGCGCGCGAGCCAGCGGACGAGCCCGAACGCGGCAAGCGCGCCGATCGCGCCGTGGACCAGCATGAACACGACCGCTGCGGCGGCGCCGAAAAACGCATCGGCGACGGCCCGCGGTCCGGTGACGAACGTGCCGATCAGGACGTCCCCCGCGGCCCGCGGGCTGCCGACGCGGTTCTCGGCGCGCAGGTAGGCCGCGGCGCCGGCGATGTCGGGAAAGCCTGCGGCCACCTGCGCGGCGACGTACGGGACGAACGGAAGCACGAACGCGGATGCCGCAAGCGCGGCCGGCCGCCATCGCATGCCGCGCCGGACCCAGCAGGCGAAAAGCGCCAGCGCGGCGACGAGCGCCAGCGCGAAGGTCGCCGGATGCGCGTGGAGCGCGAGGGCGCACAGCAGCGCCGCGCCGATCAGGTGGCGCGTCGCGCCCTCCTGCGCGTAGCGCAGCACGAACCACAGCAGCGCGAGCGTGCAGGTCGCGACGAGCGACGTGTGGAGCAGCAGCAGCGTCTCGTACGTGTTCCAGCCGGGGGCGAGCAACAGGACTGCCCACAGCAGGCCGAACCGGTTGTCCACGAGGCGCGTGCCGAGCGCGTAGGCCAGCGGAAACTTCGCCGCCCCGAGGAGCGCGATCGCCGTGACGGTCGCCAGCCAGGAGTGCGTGAGCCACAGCGGCAGCGCGAGCAGGTAGTACCAGACCGGTCCCAGGTGAAAGCTTCCGGCGAGCACCGGACCCTCGAGCGGGAAGCGGATGCCATCGGCGATCGCGAGGCCGATGCCCAGATCGCGCGCGAGGTCGAGATGCGTGATCGAGAACGGCACGACGGCGAGATAGACCACCGCCATCGCGGCGATCGCCGACCATGCGAACCCGGCGCGGATGGGCGCGATCCGCGCGGTGTCGAAAGTCACCGCGCCTCGGTCTCTGCGGCGTAGGTGAAGCTGTCGGCGTAGAACTCGTTCGGATCGAGCCCCTGCGCCACGAAGTCGCGCCGGGCGGCGTCGATCATCGCGGGCCCGCCGCAGGCATAGACGGCGTAGCCCGACAGGTCCGCGAAATCGGCGAGCACCGCATGATGGACGAAGCCGGTACGCCCCGGCCACGCGTCGTCGGGCGCGGGTTCCGACAGTACCGGAATGTAGGTGAAGTCCTGCGGGTGCCCGGTCTGCCAGCGGCCGGGAAGATCGGGCAGGTACAGATCGACCTTCGAGCGCGCACCCCAGTACAGGACCATCGGCCGGCTCTTCTCGATGCCGTGGTACAGCGCGTGCTCGATCACGGCCTTGATCGGCGCGAAGCCCGTCCCGCCCGCGACGAGGATGATCGGCTTGTCCGAATCCTCGCGCAGGTAGAACGTGCCGAGGGGCCCCTCGAAGCGCAGGATCTCGCGGCCCTTGTATTGCGTGAACAGCGGATCGGAGAAAAAGCCGCCGGGCACGTGGCGGATGTGCAGCTCGAGGAGGTCGTCGGCGTGCGGCGGCGTGGCCAGCGAGAAGCTGCGGCGCCTGCCGTCCTTCAGCAGGAAATCGATGTATTGTCCGGCGAGGAACTGCAGCCGCTCGCTCGCCGGCAGCTTGAGGCGCACGATCGCCACGTCGGGCGCGGGCTTGGCGATCGATTCGACGCGGCACGGCAGCCGGCGGATCTGGATGTCGCCGGCGCGCCGCACCTCGCGCACCTCGATGACGAGGTCGGACAGCGGCCGCGCGCAGCAGAACAGCGCGAGGCCCACGCGCTTCTCGTCCTCGGACAGCGTCGTCCGCTGGTAGCGGGCCGTAGTCGACGGTACCGGAAACGATCTTGCCCTTGCACGTGCCGCAGGCGCCGTTGCGGCAGCCGTACGGGATCATCAGGTCCGCGCGCATCGCCGCCTGCAGCACCGTCTCGTCGGCCTCGCAGGAAAACGCGTGATCGCTGGGCGTTATAGTAATGTGCATCGCTGCCTGCGCAGGAGAAGCGAAAGTCGTGATCAGGATACTGATGGTCGGTTGCGGCGACGTCGCGTTGCGGACCGCGGCGCTGCTCGAGGGTCGCGCACGCCTGTATGGTCTCACGCGCCGCCGCGACGAGGCGGCGAAGCTGCGCGCCCGCGGCGTCATGCCGATCGTCGGCGACCTCGATCGCGGCGCGTCGCTCGACCGGCTGCGCGCGGCGCCCTTCGGCGTGCTGCATTTCGCGCCGCCGCCGTCGGAGGGTCGCGACGATCCGCGCACGCGAGCGCTGATCGCGGCGCTCGCGCGGGCGAAAATTATACCGCGGCGCTTCGTCTACATTTCGACGTCCGGCGTGTACGGCGATTGCGCCGGCGCCCGCGTCGACGAGACGCGCGCGCGCCGCGCGCAGACGCCGCGCGCCCGCCGCCGCGTCGACGCGGAGGACCGCCTGCGCGCATGGGCGGCTCGCAGCGGGATCGCGCTGGCCATCCTGCGCGTGCCGGGGATCTACGCCGACACGCGCCTGCCCCTGGAGCGCATCAGGCACGCGACGCCGGTGCTGGCGCCGGACGACGACGTCTTCACCAACCACGTCCATGCCGACGATCTCGCGCATGCCGTGGTGGCGGCGCTGTTCCGCGCGCGGCCCAACCGCGCGTACAACGTGAGCGACGACGCCGAGCTCAAGATGGCGAGCTGGTTCGATATGGTCGCCGATGCCTTCCGGCTGCCGCGGCCGCCGCGCGTGGGCTGGGAGGAGGCCGAGCAGCGGATTGCGCCGCTGCTGCTGTCGTTCATGAGCGAATCGCGCCGCCTCGCGAACGCGCGGATGAAGCGCGAGCTGCGGGTGCGGCTGCGCTATCCGACGCCGGCCGCGCTGCTCGCCGCCATCGCGCCGCGCGAGCTGCGCAAGCAGCTCGCGCTTCCGATCTGATGGCGCAGCCCGTGCCGCCCGCGTCGCGGCCGTCGCTGTCGCTGCGCGCGCGCCTCGACGCGTACGAGCGCCTGCTGCGGCTGGACAAGCCGATCGGCACGCTGCTCCTGCTCTGGCCGACGCTGTCGGCGCTGTGGCTCGCTGCCGGGGGGGCGCCGCGCCTTTCGCTGGTGCTGATCTTCATCACCGGGACGCTTTTGATGCGCTCGGCCGGCTGTGCGATCAACGACTGGGCGGATCGCGACTTCGACGCCCACGTGAAGCGCACCGCCGATCGTCCGCTGGCCGCCGAACTGATAGCGCCCTGGGAGGCGCTCGTGCTGGGCGCCGTGCTCGCGCTCGTCGCCTTCGGCCTCGTGCTGGCGGTCAACCGCGTCGCCGTGCTGTGGTCGTTCCCGGCGCTGGCCATCGCCGTCGCCTATCCGTTCTGCAAGCGCTTCTTCGTGCTCCCGCAGGCTTTTCTCGGTGTCGCCTTCTCCTTCGGCATCCCCATGGCGTACGCCGCAGTGAGGGGCGAGATACCGCCGATCGCATGGGTCCTGCTCGCGCTCAACCTGTTCTGGGTCGTCGCCTACGACACCGAGTATGCGATGGTCGACCGCGACGACGACGTGCGGATCGGCATCCGCACGTCGGCGCTCACGTTCGGACGCCACGACGTCGCCGCCGTCGCGCTGTGCTATGCGATCTACCTCGCCGGCATGGCGTGGGCGGGCGTCTTCCTGCGGATGGGCGCGTGGTATTACGCCGGCCTGGCCGCCGCGCTCGCCGTCGCGCTGCATCACCTGTGGATCATCCGCACCCGCGAGCGCGCGGCGTGCTTTCGCGCCTTCCTCGGCAACCACTGGCTCGGCCTCGCGGTGTTCGCCGGCGTCGCGCTCGATTTCGCGTTCACGCGCGGGCGCTTTCCGCACGCGCTGTGACGGCCGGGCGCGACGGCGCGAGGAGGCGCGGCCTGCCGCCGGTGCTCGCACCCGGCGCGCGGGTGCTGATCCTCGGCAGCTTCCCGAGCGAGGCGTCGCTCGCGGCGAAGCAGTACTACGCGCACCCGCGCAACCATTTCTGGCCGATCCTGTCCGCGGTTCTCGCCGAGCCGCTGGTCGACCTGCCGTACCGTGCGCGCCTGGCCCGCGTTCGTGCGCGTGGCGTGGGGATCTGGGACACGATCGTCGCCTGCGAACGCCAGGGCAGCCTGGACGCGGATATCCGGCACGCCGAGCGCGGCGAGATCGCGCGCGTGCGGCGCGTCGCGCGCGGCTTGCGCGCCGTCGCGTTCAACGGCAACACCGCGGCCCGCGCTGCGCCGGCGTGGCACGACGCCGGCTACGCGGTGCTGCGGCTGCCGTCGACGAGCCCGGCGTACACGCGCCCGTTCGACGACAAGCTCGCCGCGTGGCGCGCGCTGTCCGCGTTCCTGTAAACGCGGTCGGTGATAGCCTGGTGTTGCGTCGCATCAATCCGAACGGTTCATCAACCCGCACCCGTCTGCGCTAGAGTCGCGGAACGAGCGGTGAGCGGAGGGACTGGTGGGGGTGCTGCGGATTCCGGCGGCGCGCGCGGCGGCGATCGCGATGCTGGCGCTTATGTTGGTCGCGAACGCCGGCGCGCGGACGTTCCTGCGCGTGACGCTGCCGTCGCTCGACCGCGACGAGGCCGGCGTGGCGGTGTCGCTGAACGCGATCCTGCTCTTGCCCGACGGCCCGGTGCCGCCGGGCGGCTTCCCGGCGATCGTCGCGTTGCATGGATGCAGCGGCATGTACTCGTCGCTGCGGGGCCACGAGGACCGGCTTGCGGAACGCCTGATGGCGCGCGCCGACATGCTGCTGGGCGAAGGCTACGCGCTGATCTTCCCCGACAGCTTCGGGGCGCGCGGGCGCAGCGAGGTGTGCACGATCAGGGCGGGCGAGCGCGGCATTCCGGCGGCGCGGCGCAGGCTCGACGCCCTCGGTGCGCTCGCGTACCTGGCAGCGCGCCACGACATCGCCCCCGACCGGATCGCGCTCGTCGGGTGGTCGCATGGCGGCAGCGCCGCGCTGGCGGCGATCAACGCGCGCGACCGCGACGTGGCCGCGTTCCGCGAGCAGGGCGACGTTCCGTTCTTCCGCGCGGCCGTGGCCTACTATCCGGGCTGCCACGTGTCGCTCGCCGCAGGCGAGCGTTGGGAGCCCGCGGTGCCCGCGCGCATCCTGATCGGCGAGCTCGACGACTGGACGCCGGCAAAGCCCTGCGTCGAGCTCGGCGCGGCCGCGGCCGGCCGCGGCGAGCCGCTCAAGGTGACCGTGTTTCCCGGCGCGCACCATGGCTTCGACGCGCCGGGATCGGCGGTGGCGCATCGCACCGACGTTCCCAACGGGGTGCATCCGGGCGAAGGCGTGCACGTCGGCGCCAATCCGGAGATGCGGGAGCGGGCGAACGCCAAGCTGCGCGCGTTCCTCGACGAGCAGCTACGCAGGCGCGGCACCGACTGAAGACGGGAGTGGACGCATGGATCTCGAGCTGACGGGGCGGGTCGTCGTCGTGACCGGAGCGAGCAAGGGCATCGGCTACGCCTGCGCCGAGGCGTTCGCCCGCGAAGGCGCGAAAGTCGCGCTGGTGTCGCGCAGCGCGCAGAATCTCGACGCCGCGCTCGCGCGCCTGCCGAAGACCGCGCACGCGCCGATCGCGATCGCGGCGGACCTGACGCAGGCGGAGGAGGCGGCACGGATGGTCGTGGACGTCGAGGGCGCGCTCGGAGCGATCGACATCCTCGTCAATTCGGCCGGCGCGGCGAAGCGCTACCCGCCCGACGAGCTCGATGCCGCGGCCTGGCACGCCGCGATGGACGCCAAGTTCTTCAGCTACATCCATCCGACCGACGCGGTCGGCCGGCGCATGGTCGCGCGCGGGCAGGGGGCGATCGTCAACATCATCGGGCAGGGCGGCAGGGCGGCGAGCCCCGTGCACATCCCGGGCGGCAGCGCGAATGCGGCGCTGATGCTCGCCACCGTGGGGCTCGCTTCGGCGTGGGGGCCGAAGGGCGTGCGCGTCAACGGCATCAATCCCGGCGGAACGCTGACCGGACGCGTGCAGGAAGGGCTGCGCGCCGAAGCGCGGATGACCGGCCTTCCGGAGGCCGACCTCCTCGCCCGCCAGCAGGCGCGCATTCCTCTGGGCCGGCTCGGCTCGCCCGAGGAGGTTGCCGAAGTGGCGCTGTTCCTGGCGTCGCCGCGCGCGAGCTACGTGACGGGTGCGATCGTGCCGATGGACGGCGGGGCCGCCGCCGTCATCTGACCTCGCCGGCGCATCAATTGCCCGTCACGCCGATGGGCCTGGCCGGCATCGCCCGCTGCACCGCTTCCCGGACCGAATCCGGATCGTAGGACTTGGCGTCGCTGTGGGACGTGCGATCGCGGACGGGGATGTTGCTTCCCGTCCGGTATTCCTTGTCGGTGTGCACTTCCGTCGAATCGCCGGGCGTCGCGCAGCCCTGCAGCGCCAACGCGAGCGCCAGCGCGCCGCAGACGGCGGCGGCGGATCCTGCGCCGCGCAGTTCGGCAACCACGCCATCGCCTTCGGATGAGGCAGCCATCGGATTCTCCCCTGGAAGTGTCTCCCACACGCAAGCATGCCAGTTCGCTCGTCGCGCGCAAGTCCCGTTGGACGGATGGGGAATATTCGCCGATGAAGGCGGAACCGGTCGCTTCGGCGCGCACCCGGCATGCGTCGCGCGCGGGTGCCGGCCGCGCCGTCGCCGCAAGGCATAATCGGCCGTGGCCTACCGCGACCTTCGCGAGTTTCTCGCGCAACTCGAAGCGTCCGGCGAGCTTCGCCGCGTAGGGGTGGTCGTCGACCCGAGGCTCGAGATGACCGAGCTGTGCGACCGCGTGCTGAAGGCCGGCGGGCCGGCGCTGCTGTTCGAGCGCCCGGCCGGCGAGCGGCGCGGCCCGTCCGGCGCGCCGATTGCGGTGCTCGGCAACCTGTTCGGCACGCCCGAGCGCGTGGCCCGCGCGATGGGCGCCGAGCCCTCGACGTGGCGCGAGAGCCTGCGCGAGGTCGGCAGGCTGCTCGCGTTCCTCAGGGAACCGGCGCCGCCCAAGGGGCTCCTCGACGCGTGGCAGACGACGCGGCCGCTCGTCATGAAAGTGCTCGACATGGCGCCGAAGGTCAGGACGTCGGCCCCGTGCCAGGAGGTGACGTGGGAAGGTGGCGACGCCGACCTCGCGAAGCTGCCGATCCAGACCTGCTGGCCGGGCGACGCCGGCCCGCTGATCACCTGGGGCCTGACCGTGACGCGGGGGCCGCACAAGAGGCGGCAGAATCTCGGCATCTACCGGCAGCAGGTGATCGGGCGCAACCGGGTGATCATGCGCTGGCTCGCGGCGCGTGGCGGCGCGCTGGATTTCCGCGATCATGCGACGGCGCACCCGGGAACGCCGTTTCCGGTGGCCGTCGCGCTCGGCGCGGATCCGGCGACGATCCTCGGCGCGGTCACGCCGGTGCCCGATTCGCTGTCCGAATACCAGTTCGCCGGACTGCTGCGCGGTGCCCGCACCGAGATCGTGAAGTGCGTCACGCACGACCTGCAGGTGCCGGCCGCCGCCGAGATCGTGCTCGAAGGGTACATACGGCCCGACGCCGGCGACCCGACCGGCTACGAATCCGCCCCGGAAGGTCCCTTCGGCGACCACACCGGCTACTACAACGAGGTGGAGCGCTTTCCGGTGCTGACCATCGAGCGCATCACGCTGCGCCGCGAGCCGATCTATCACTCGACGTACACGGGGAAGCCGCCGGACGAGCCCGCGGTGCTGGGCGTCGCGTTGAACGAAGTGTTCGTGCCCCTGCTGCAGAAGCAGTACCCGGAGATCGTCGACTTCTACCTGCCCCCCGAGGGCTGCTCGTACCGCCTCGCGGTCGTGGCGCTGAAGAAGCAGTACCCGGGGCACGCCAAGCGCGTGATGTTCGGCGTGTGGAGCTTCCTGCGCCAGTTCATGTACACGAAGATGATCGTCGTCACCGATGACGACGTGAACGTCCGCGACTGGAAGGAGGTGATCTGGGCGATCACCACGCGCGTCGATCCCGGGCGCGACCTCACGATCGTCGAGCGCACGCCGATCGACTACCTCGACTTCGCGTCCCCGGTGGCCGGACTCGGCGGCAAGCTCGGCATCGACGCGACGAACAAATGGCCGGGCGAGACGACGCGCGAGTGGGGCCGCCCCATCGCGATGGACGTTGCGGTGAAGGCGCGCGTCGACGCGCTGTGGCGCGAGATCTTCGGCTAGCGCGGGTCGCCGCGCAGCGTACGCACGGCGCGCAGCGCCGCGAGGCCGATCGATGCGAAGCGCAGCACGCGCGCGAATCGCGTGCGCCCGAGCAGCGGCGTCGCGATGGCAATGAGGATCGTCGCGACGCGCCGTACGGAAGTGGAGCGCTCCGCGGCGGACGGCGGCGCGATCGCGGCGCGAAGGTCCTGCCACGCCAGCGCGAACTCGATGCGCGCCAGGTCCGACTGCGCCGTGACGAGCGCCTTGCGCCCGGCGAGCCTGCCGGTGGCGCTCATCCGACGGTCCTTCGCGCGCAGCACGCTGGCGCACCGGCGCCCGGGCCTGGCGCGCTCGCGGCGCGTGCCGGCGCGGGGAAGGCGCTCGCTCCCACCGTCATGCTCCCGGCGGCATCCTGGGGCCGGCCTGCCGCGCGAGCCATTCGCGGTCCTTCTCGAACTCGGCCAGCGTGGCGGCGAACGGCGCGGGTTCGGCATCGTCCCGCGCGCAGTCGATGCGCCACAGCACGACGGCGATCAGCGCATAGACGACGCTGACGGACGCGATGGCGGTCAGCCGGCCGCTGTCCCAGAAATAGACGACCACCCACAGACCTGCGCCGCCCAGCGCGAACGCCAGCATGAGGAGCGCGATGCCGAGCGTGAGTGCCGAGCGCTTCAGGCGCTGCCGCTCCTCGGCGTACTCGATGGCGACGAGCTCGCCGCGCGCGCGCAAAAGCCCGAGCGCGGCGTCGGACAGGCGGGCGATCGACGAGCGCAGCGGGGGACGTCCCGACGCGGCCGGATCCTGCGCGTCGTCGGCCATGGCGGCTTCGGTGCGCCCCGTCAGCGGCGGTTCATCAGCAGGCCGGCGACGAAGCCGACGGCGGCCGCGATGCCGATTGCCTGCCACGGATTGTCGTGCACGTAGTCGTCGGTGACCCGCGCCGCGACGCGCGCGCGGTCGACGGCTTCGCCCTCGATTTCCTGCAATCGCAGCTTGGCGGCCAGGAGCTTCGCCTCGACCTGCGAGCGCAGATCCTTGGCGCGCTCGCCGGATTCGTTGGCGGCGCGCTTCAGCAGGTCTTCGGCTTCGGTCAGCACGGCGGAGAAATCGTCGACGAGCTTTTCGCGGGAGATGGCCATGGTCGGCTCCTCTTAGGCATGGATGTCGCGGGGACGTTCGCGGCCGATTATAGCCCTGCCTTCGCCGGGCGCCGCCTTCGGGCGCGCCGCTAGGGATTCGCGTACCGGGCCATCCGGTCCTGCAGGCGTTCGCAGCGCCCCGCCGGCGTTTTCGCCCGCGACGGTTGACCCGCCCACGCGTTGCCCCAAAATAACGGCCACGGACGCCGACGCGCGGCGAGCCCGACGAAATGGTGGAGCCCACGATGGCCGACTTTCCCGCCGAGGTTCAGGCATCGCCGAACCCCGCCTCCAACGCGCCGGTCGGCGCGATTCTCGCCGTCTACGTGCTGTTCGGCATCGCCGCCGTGGTCGGCATCGCGGGCCACGGGCTGTTCATCGGCGCGCCGCTGCTGACGCTGCTCGGCATCGTCGCGGTCGTCATCGCCTACGTGAAGCGCGACGAGGCGCGCGGCACGTGGCTCGCTTCGCACGTCGCGTGGCTGATCCGCACGTTCTGGTGGTCGTTGCTGCTGAACTGCCTCGGGTGGCTGGTCGCCGTTACGGTGATCGGCATTCCCGTCGCGTGGGTGATCTGGGTGGCGACCACGATCTGGGTCATCTATCGCCTCGTCCGCGGCTATCTCTACTTCAAGGACAGCCAGCCGATCCCCGGCGAGGCATAGGGCACCAGGCGCCGTGCGCGGGCGTCCGCGCGCGCCTCGGCGCGAGCTGGACCCGCGGTTTCGCTGCCTCGCAGCGACCGGAAGGCGTGGCGAGTTGCTAGCGGACCAGGCGTCCGACGATGCGATCGTAGTAGCCGGACGCGCGCGGCAGCGAACCGCCGCGCGCCTCCAGCGCGGTCTCGATCAGCGCGAGACGCGTGATGGCGCGACGCCGCGCGGCGTCGTCGCCGATGCCCGCCTCGATCAGCCGGTGCAGGTCGGCGGCCTCCTTGCGGCTTTCGAGTTCCGGCGGCACGTAGCCGGCATTCTTCAGGATCCGGTACGCCATCCTGAGGTCTTCCGGGATCAGCCGGTCGTCGTCCAGATCGAGCGGCTTGCCGGCGCCGGGGAGGTCGTCGAACGCGCCGGCGCGGATCGCCTCCCTGATCTTTTCCTCCACGACGAGATCGAAACCCATGGCGTCACCTCTGCTGCGACGGGTCCCACGACCCGCCATTCTCGTACACCCATTGTACGAGATGGTCGAGCGCCGCGGCGCCGCGCGCCGCGTTGGGATGGTTGATGATCGCGACCACCACGAAGCGGCGACCCTGCGCGTCGATCACGTAGCCGGCCAGCGCGCGGACGCCTTCGAGCGATCCGGTCTTCAACAGCGCCTGGCCGGCGACCGCGCCGTTCTGGAAGCGGCGCTCGAGCGTGCCGTCCATGGCGGCGACCGCGAGCGATGACGCGAATTCGTCGCGCACGTCGCTCGCGTCGGCGGCGAGGAGGAGGCGCGCGAGCCCGATGGCGCTGATCCGCTCGTTGCGGGACAGCCCGGAGCCGTTCTCGAGCACGAGGCCAGGGACGGCGAGCTTGCGCGCGGCCAGGAAGCGACGCACCGTGTCGGCCGCCTTGGCGGGCGTGGCCGGCAGCGCGCCGGCGTTGGCGCCGAGCGTGAGGAAGATCTGTCGCGCCATCACGTTGTTCGACAGCTTGTTGACGTCCCGCACGATGTCGTAGAGCGGCGGCGACTCGAGCGTCGCGAAGGGCTTCGCCCCGGGCGGCATGCGCGCCTCCTTCAGCCCGCCACTGAACTCGCCGCCCGCTTGGCGGAACAGCGCCGTGAAGATCCCGTGCACGTAGTGGGGATGATCGAGCAGCGCGATCCACCACTCGCGCTCGCCGCAACCCACCGGATAGCGGCCGCTGAACGAGATGTCGGCGTGCGTCGCATCGTTCACGAACCGCGCGCCGACGGCGCTGCGCCAATCGCCGCAATCGGCGGGTGACGGCGACGGGGCCGGCCCGAGCGCGACGTCGGACAGCGGTGGCTCGGGGACGACCTGCACGGCGCTGCCCGCGGGATCGGGCGTGAAGACGAAGCGAACGGACTTGAAATTGACGAGAAGCGCATCCGGCCCGACGTTGTAGGGCTTGAGCGGCTCGTGGTCGAAGCGTCCGGGATCGTACTCCGGCACCGCGAAGTAGCTGCGGTCGAGCGCGAGGTCGCCGTCGATGCGGTCGAGCCCGGCGGAGCGCAGCGCCGCCATGAATGCCTGCCATTGCTCGACGGTGATCTTCGGGTCGCCGTAGCCCTTGAGGACGAGATCGCCGTGCAGCGTCCCGTTCACCAGGCGCCCGCCGAGGAACGCCTCGGTCTTCCAGCGGTAGTCACGGCCGAGGAGCTCGAGCGCGGTAAACGTCGTGACGAGCTTCATCACCGACGCCGGATTCATCGGACGGTCGGGCGCGAGGCTGAACAGCGGCCGTGGCTTGCCGATCTCCTGAACCACGATCGCGACGCGGTTGAGCGGAATGCCGTTGTCGAGGAACGCGCGCCCGACGCCGCGCGGCAGCTCCGCGTGCGCGGCGGGGATGACCAGCGCGGCGAGCCCGGCGGCGAGCGCGAGGCGTCGGATCATGTCATTCGGCATCCAGGATCGCGCGCGTGCCGTCGACCAGGAGCGCGAACTCGGCGTCGTCGACGACATAGGGCGGCATGAAATAGACGGTACGGTCGATCGGGCGCAGAAGCAATTCCCGCTCCAGCGCCGCCGCGAAAAAGCGTGGCGCGAACGCCGGCCGATCGGTGTCGACGTCGAAGGCCCAGATCATCCCGCAATGGCGGAAGTGGCGCACGCGCGGATGCGCGGCCAGCGGCGCGGCGACGGCCGAGAACCGCGCGGCCTTCGCGGCATTGGCGGCGATCACGTCGTCGTCCCGGAAGATGTCGAGCACCGCGAGCGCGGCCCGGCATGCCAGCGCATTGCCGGTGTAGGAGTGCGAATGGAGAAAGCCGCGCGCCGCATCGTCGTCATAGAACGCAGCGTAGACGTCGTCGGTGGACAGCACGCACGACAAGGGCAGGTAGCCGCCGGTGATCCCCTTGGACAGGCAGAGGAAATCCGGCGTGATCCCCGCCTGCTCGCACGCGAACAACGTGCCCGTGCGGCCGAAGCCGGTCATGATCTCGTCCGCGATCAGGTGCACGTCGTGACGGCTGCACAGGGCGCGGGCGCGGCGCAGGTACTCGGCGTCGTACATCACCATGCCGGAAGCGCCCTGCACCAGCGGCTCGACGATCACCGCGGCCGTGGACGCGTGGTGCAAGGCGAGGTGCGCCTCCAGCGCGGCCGCGGCGTCGACGGCGATGTCGAGCGCCCGCTCCGGCGCCTGCGCGCGCCGCGCATCCGGGCACGGCACCACGGCGTTTCGCATCAGGAGCGGCGCGTACGTCGCGCGGAACAGCGCGATGTCGGTGACGGCCAGCGCGCCCAGCGTCTCGCCATGGTAGCCGCCGGCGAGGCTCACGAAGCCGCGCTTGCCGGGCCGGCCGCGGTTGCGCCAGTAATGGAACGACATCTTGAGCGCGATCTCGGTGGCCGACGCGCCGTCCGAGCCGTAGAACGCGTGGCCCAGACCGGGAGGTGCGAGCGCCGCAAGGCGCTCGGACAGCTCGACGACGGGGCGATGCGTGCAGCCGGCGAGGAGCGCGTGCTCGAGCGACTCCAGCTGGCTCACCAGCGCGGCATTGATCCGCAGGTTCGCGTGCCCGAACAGGTTGACCCACCACGAGCTGATGCCGTCGAGGAAGCGGCGGCCGTCGAAGTCGTAGAGCCACGCGCCCGCTCCGCGCGCGATGGGCAGGAGCGGGACGGTCTCGTGCGCCTTCATCTGCGTGCACGGATGCCAGACGGCCGCACGGCTGCGCGAGCGCCACAAGGCATTGCCCGAAGGCATGCTCACGCGTGGTTCCATTGCGGGGAGCCACGGCCGCCCGAGGTAGACATACCAGCTCGACTCGCCGCGGTTGGTGCGCCCGTAGGCGAAGTAGAAGGGGCCAAGACGGCGCCGAGGAAGCCCAGGGAGTCGCCGAAGCCGCCGGAAAGGACGAGGCAGATCTTCGGGCGCTTGGGTTGTGCGGCCTGCGCCTGCAAGGGTTGCGCCGCCATGGGGCCGGCCGCGAAACAAACGACACACAGCGATTGCAGCAGCAGCGGAACAACGCGGCACGGCGGCGTGTTCGCGGGAAGGAACGAAGGACGACGCGTGGCTGGGGTCGAAATGCGCAAGGGCACTCGCAGGGCGGTGGCGGCCGATTATACCGGCGCGCTGCGCGCGTTCGCCCTCGTCGCCGCGGCCTCGTGCGCGTTGTCCGGCCCCGCACGGGCCGGCGCGGCGGTCTATCGCGTGGACCCCGCGGCGACGGTCGCCGAGTACACGATCGCCTACCTCGGCGTGCTGCGGCAGCACGGGCGCTTCGCGACGACCCGCGGAACGCTTGCCATCGACCTCGACACGCAGACCGGCAGCGTGGAGTTCGCGCTCGACGCCGGGTCGGTCGATACCGGAATTCCGCTGCGCGACGCCTTCGTCCGCAACGACGCGCTGCTCGACGCCGGGCGCCATCCGGCGATCACGTTCGTCTCGACGCACCTGCTGTTCGACGCGCATCGCCTCGTGCGCATCGACGGCAGGCTCACGCTGCGCGGCGTGACGCGCGACGTCTCGCTCGCCGTCACGCGCTTCGCCTGCGGCACCACGGGTGCGGCGCAGCCGCACGAATGCGTGGCCGACGCCATCGGGTCGCTGCGTCGCTCCGACTTCGGCATCGACGCCTACGCCCCGCTGATCGGCGACGACGTGACGCTGGCGTTCGCCGTGGTCGGGCGGCGCTAGGCCCGGTCGCGCGCCAGACGGTCCTGCAGTCGGTTCACGGCATAGACGAGCTCGCGCGCGATGCCGGGCTCGCGCACCGAATGACCGGCGTCCGGGACGATCAGGTAATCCGCTTCGGGCCATGCTTGCGCGAGCGCGTCGGCGGTCACCGGCGGGCAGATGACGTCGTAGCGGCCCTGGACGATCGTGCAGGGCAGGTGGCGGATTCGCCCGACGTTGTCGATCAGCGCGCCGTCCGCCAGGAACGCCTCGTTGACGAAATAGTGCGCCTCGATGCGCGCGATCGCGAGCGCCGCCGCGTCGTCGTCGTGGCGCGCCAGGCCGTCGGAGCGCGGAATGAGCGTCGAGCATGCGCTTTCGTAGCGGTCCCAGGCGTGCGCCGCGGGCAGGTGCACGCCGGGATCGGCGTGGGTGAGGCGCGCGTAGTAGCTGTGCAGCAGGTCGCCGCGCTCGCGCGCCGGCAGGAAGTCGGCGAACGTGCGCCACGCTTCGGGGAAGACATTGCGCATGCCGTACATGAACCAGGCGATTTCCGCCCGGGTCGCGAGGAACACGCCGCGCAGCACCAGGCCCAGCACGCGGTCCGGGTGCGCCTGCGCGTAGGCGAGCGCCAGCGTCGATCCCCACGAGCCGCCGAAGAGCAGCCAGCGCTCGATGCGAAGGTGCTCGCGCAGGCGTTCGAGATCGGCGACCAGATGCTGCGTCGTGTTGTCGACGATGTCCGCGACCGGCGTCGAGCGACCGGCGCCGCGCTGGTCGTAGAGCACGATGCGCCAGAACGCGGGATCGTAGTAGCGGCGGTGGTGCGGCAGGCTGCCGCCGCCGGGACCGCCATGGAGAAAGACCAGCGGGACACCCGCGGGATTGCCGCAGACCTCCCAATGCATCGTGTGGCGCCGGTCCAGCGCGAGCATGCCGGTCGTCGCCGGCGCGCACGCCGGATACAGCAGCGCGTCGGACGACGGCGAGCGGGTGGCGTCGATCATCGCGCCGGGATGAACTCGACGGTGAGCGTGCCGAGATCGCCGAAACGGACCGTGAGCGGCACGCCGAGCGGTACGTCGATCGCGCCCGCATAGGAGCCGGTGGTCACGATCTCCCCGGCACGCAGATGCCGGCCGCGCGTGGGCAGGAAGTTGGCGAGCCACGCCAGCGGGCGCAGCGGATCGCCATCCGGATGCGCCCCGTCCCGCGCGAGCAGCGCGGCGTCGGGCGTGCGGACCTCCAGCGGGAAGCGCTCGAGCCGTTGCTCGAAGGCGTGCGCAACCTGCGGCCCGACGAAAAGGCCCTGGTTGTTGGCGAAATCGGCGAGCAGCTCGGGAAACGGGATCGACGCGGGCGTCTCGTAGCGGTTGTCCATGAGCTCGAGCACGACGTGCGTCGCGCCGATCGCGGCGCGAACCTCGGCATGGGTGTAGGGCGTCGGGCGCGGCGGCAGGTCCCGCGCCAGGACGAACGCGATCTCCGGCTCGATCGGCAGTGTGTCGCCGCGCGTTTCGACCGGGCACGGCGAGCTTCGCCGCAGCGTCGAGGCGAACAGCGGAGCGACGATCGTGCGCTCGGCCGTGGGCAGCGCGCATTTCCAGCCGTCGACGCGGTCGCCGAGCTCCGCCGCCACGCGATCCTGCAGCGCCAGCGCGGTCGCGACGTCCACCGGCCGCGCGTCTTCCGGGATGCGGGGGCCGCGGCGGCCCGCGCGCCGGCGCTCGGCCAGATCGCGCGCTGCGAGTTCGACGGGGGTCCTCATCGCGGGGGTCGTCATCGGGATAGAATCGGCGGTTCCGTCGTGCGGCGCGCGAAGGCCGCGATGCGAGGGCGATGATACGTCCCGCGCACGCGCGACGGCAAATCGCGGCGGCAAATCGCGGCGGCAAATCGCGGCGGCAAATCGCGGCGGCAAATCGCGCCTCGTGCGGTCCGTCGCGACCACGGGAACAGGAGGGCAGCCATGATCCACGAGCAGCTCACGGCGGCGGCGAGCCTGCCGACCGATCATCCGCGCGCGATGCTGGTCGGGCGCATCTTCGACCCGGAGGTGCAAGGACCGACGCTGGTGCGTGTCGATGGCGAAGCGGTCTACGACCTCTCGCCGGTCGCTCCCACCACCGCAGCGCTCCTCGAACTGCCCGACGTCGCGGCGACGCTCCGCGCCGCGCGGGGGCTCGAGCGTCGTGCCGCGTTCGCCAACGTGCTCGCCAATTCCGCGTACGACCGCCGCGACCCTGCGCAGCCCCACTTCCTGGCGCCCTGCGACCTGCAGGCCCTCAAGGCGGCGGGCGTGACCTTCGTCGCCAGCATGCTCGAGCGGGTCATCGAGGAGCAGGCACGCGGCGACGCGTCGAAAGCGGAGGACGTGCGCCGCGCGATCGTCGCCATCATCGGCGACGACCTGCGCGCCGTGAAGCCCGGGTCGCCGGAGGCGGCGCGGCTCAAGGACGCGCTCCTCGCCAAGGGGGCGTGGTCGCAATACCTCGAGGTCGGCATCGGCCCCGACGCCGAGATCTTCACCAAGTCGCAGCCGATGTCGGCCGTGGGCACCGGGGCGGCCATCGGCATCCACCCGAAATCGGAATGGAACAATCCGGAGCCGGAGATCGTGCTGGCGGTGAACAGCCGCGGCGAGACGGTCGGCGCGACGCTCGGCAACGACGTGAACCTGCGCGACTTCGAGGGACGGAGCGCGCTCCTGCTCGGCAAGGCGAAAGACAACAACGCGTCGTGCGCGATCGGGCCGTTCATCCGTCTGTTCGACGGCGACTTCTCGATCGACCACGTGCGCCGCGCGCATCTCGACATGCGCGTCGACGGGCCGGACGGCTTTACGCTCGACGGCTCGAGCTCGATTGCGCAGATCAGCCGCGACCCGCTCGATCTCGTGGCGCAGGCGATCGGCGCCAACCATCAGTACCCGGACGGCTTCATGCTGTTCCTCGGCACGATGTTCGCGCCGACGAAGGACCGGCATGGGCCGGGTCAGGGCTTCACGCACGTCATCGGCGACGTCGTCACGGTGCGCACGGCGGCGCTCGGCGCGCTCGTCAACCGGGTGGACACGTCCGACAGGATCGCGCCGTGGACGTTCGGGTCGGCGGCGCTGATGCGCAATCTCGCGAAGCGCGGGCTGCTTTAGTTCGGCTTCGTTGGGGGAGCGACGGCAGGCGGCGGGGGCGCGCGGGCTGCTCTAGTGCGGCTTCGTTGCGGGAGCGACGGCAGGCGGCAGAGGCGCGCGGGCTCCATTACCCCAGTCGCCCGTGCACCTCCGCCGCCCGCCGTCGCTCGTGGCGATTCGCCGCCTGCGGCCTCGCTGACCTCGCGGGTTGAAGCGTTCGGGGGCGGGGGCTCTGCGCGGGCTGCTTTGGTTCGGCTTCGTTGCGGGAGCGACGGCAGGCGGCAGAGGCGCGCGGGCTCCATTACCCCAGTCGCCCGCGCACCTCCGCCGCCCGCCGGCGCTCGTGGCGATCCGGCGCCTGCGGCCTCGCTGACTCGCGCGTTGAAGCGTTCGGGGGCGGGGGCTCTGCGCGGGCTGCTTTGGTTCGGCTTCGTTGCGGGAGCGACGGCAGGCGGCAGAGGCGCGCGGGCTCCATTACCCCAGTCGCCCGCGCACCTCCGCCGTTCGCCGTCGCTCGTGGCGATTCGGCGCCTGCGGCCTCGCTGACCTCGCGCGTTGAAGCGTTCGGGGGCGGGGGCTCTGCGCGGGCGACTGGGGTAATGGAGCCCGCGCGGAGTCACCGCCCCCGGACGCTTCGACAACGCCGACCGGAGCTACGCCGGGCGACCGGGGTAATGAGCTCAAAAGGCCTACGATGCTCTAGCGTTTGCCCTTCGCAGGCACGAGCTTCTGCTTCTGCTCGCCAAGGCCCTGGATGCCGAGCGTCACGACGTCGCCGGCCTTGAGCCAGCCGGGCGTGGGCTTCATGCCCAGCGCGACGCCCGGCGGCGTGCCGGTGGTGACGACGTCGCCGGGCAGCAGCGTCATGTACTTCGACAGGTCGGCGACGAGCTGCGCGCAGTTGAAGATCATCGTGTTCGTGTTGCCCGTCTGCCGGCGCTCGCCGTTGACGTCGAGCCACATGTCGAGATTGTTCGGGTCCTTGAGCTCGTCGGTCGTGACCAGCCACGGGCCGATCGGGCCGAACGTGTCGCAGCCCTTGCCCTTCCCCCACTGCGAAGCGCTTTTCTTGATCTGGAAATCGCGCTCCGACACGTCGTTGATCAGGCAGTAGCCGGCGACGTAGCGGTTGGCATCCTTGACGTCGACGTAGCGCGCCGTGCGTCCGACGACGAAGCCGAGCTCGACTTCGTAGTCCATCTGCGTCGAATCGCGCGGGATGATCGTGTTGTCGTTCGGCCCGACGATGCACGTCGGCGACTTGAAGAACACCACCGGATGCTCGGGGATCGGATTGCCGCTCTCCTTCGCGTGGTCGGCGAAGTTGAGGCCGATCGCGACGAACTTCGACGGCGTGGCAACGCACGGGCCGAGGCGCGGCTTGCCCTTCACCAGCGGCAGCTTCTTCGGGTCGAGCTTCCTGATCTTCGCGAGCTCGGCCGGCGCGAGCGATGCTCCGTTCCAGTCCTTCACCTTGCGCGAAAGGTCGCGCAGCTTGCCGTCGGCGTCGACGAGGCCGGGCTTTTCCTTGCCCGGGGGGCCGTAGCGTACGAGCTTCATTGCGATTCTCCTTGGAGCGGGTCGATGATGCGGATAGCGCCGGCGCTAGATGGTCATGCCGCCGTCGCACGAATAGACGTTGCCGGTGACGAACGCCGACTCGTCCGAGGCGAGGAACACGATGATCGGCGCGATCTCCTCCGCCTTCGCGAGGCGGCCCATCGGCTGGCGCGCGATGAACATCTTGCGCGCTTCGACCGGATCGGTATAGGCGTAGATGCGGTCGCCGAGCGACGGAGTGTCCACCGTGCCCGGCGCGATCGCGTTGCAGCGGATGCCCTTCTGCACGAAGTCGGCGGCGACCGCCTTGGTGAGGCCGATCACCGCGGCCTTGGTCGCGCCGTACACGAAGCGGTTGGGCAGCCCTTTGATCGAGCCCGCGATCGACGCCATGTTGATGATCGACGCCACGTCCGCTTCTGCTCGAACTTGGCGAGCATCTTCGGCAGCGCGCAGCGGATCGCCCCGTACATCGCGCGGACGTTGAGGTTGAAGCTGAAGTCCCAGTCCTTCGGCGTGCAGTCGAGGATCGTGCCGTTGTGGACGTAGCCCGCGCAGTTGAACAGGATGTCGAGCGGCGGCAGCTTCGTCGAAGGCCTTCGCGACCGCCGCGTCGTCGAGCACGTCCAGGCGCTTCGTCGTCACGTTCGCCACGCCCTTGAACGCGTCGAGCAGCTTCGGCGTTCACGTCGGTGGCGATGACCTTCGCGCCCTCGCGCGCCATGGCGCGCGCAGTCGCATGGCCGATGCCCTGCCCGGCCGCGGTGATGAGCGCGGTCTTGCCCGCGAGGCGTCCGACTCATGGTTTCTCCTCGGTGTCGTTGCGACGTGTGCGCGGTCCGCGGTCGTCGACGATCAGCGCAGGCGCGGCCGGCGCGCACGGTCGGGGTCGGCCCAGTCGCGGTTGGGGATCAGCGGATACCAGCCCGGACGGCCCGGATCGCGGTCGTACGGATAGCCGCCCAGTTCGCTGAAGAGCTCATGGTAGCGCGCGAGCTTTCGCGGTCGAGCGTCGACGCCCAAGCCCGGGCGCATCGGGCACGCGGATCGCGCCGCTTGGCGTAGCGCATGCGGCCGCCGGCGATCACGTCGTCGACGAGGTGGTGGTAGTGCGCGTCGGCCGCGTAGCCGAGGTTCGGCACCACCGCGCCCAGATGCAGCATCGTCGCGAGCTGGATGCCGAGCTCGCCCGAGCTGTGCACGGCGACGCCCAGGCCCATCGTCTCGCACACGCCGGCCGCCTTGATGCAGGGCCGGATGCCGCCCCAGAACGTGGTGTCGAGCAGGATCACGTCCACCGCGCGCATGGCGACGTTGGCGGCGAGCTGCTCGAAGTTGACGACGACCGTGTTGGTCGCGATGGGGATCGGCACGAATTCCTTGAGCCGCGCGAGCTGCGGCATGCCCCAGACCGGGTCCTCGAAGTAGTCGTTGCGCAGGTCGGCGATGCCGCGGCCGAAATCGATCGCGTCGGCGAGCGACAGCGCGCTGTTGGGGTCGTAGCGGAAGCGGTCGCCGGGCAGCGGCCGCGGCCAGCGCGCGGATAGCACGCGAGCTCGTGCGCCGGCGGGTACACGCCGCCCTTCAGCTTGTGGACGCGAAGCCGTGCTTCGCCTTCAGCGCGCGCGCGGCAGCGACGAGCTGCTCCGGCGTGCGCACCTCGCCCGCGCCGGTGTCCGGGATCCGGATAGCGGAAGAAGAGGTAGCTCGCGAAGTCGACGCGCGTCGCGCAGCTTGCCGCCCAGGAGCGCGTGCACCGGGCACGCCGAGCTTCTGCCGATGATGTCGAGGCACGCGAACTCGATCGCCGCGTGCAGCTGCGTGCGGTTGTTGTACAGGCTCGCGGTCGGGTTGCAGATCGCGAAGCGCATCGCCTCCAGCGCGGAACACGTCGTGGCCGCGCAGGTACGGCTCGAGGGCGGCGAACGCGCGCGTGGCGTCCTCGCCGCCGCCGCCCATCTCGCCCAGCCCGACGTAGCCGTCGGCTGTCTCGACCTCGACGATGGTGCGCACGAAGCGACCCCAGTGCGCGCCGTTGCTGTGCAGCAGCGGGGCCTCGAGCGGAACGGTGACGGGGGTGGCCCGGATGGCGGCGATGGTGGTGGCGGGCATGGAGCGACGATGGCGATCGACAAGCGGCGGGGGCGTTCGCGCGGGCTCGGGAAGCGGGACGTTGCAGCGCAGTCGCCCGTGGCCCGGGCAGGGCAAAGAACAGCCGCATTGTACGCGTCGTCGCGCAATTGGTAATACCACTTGACCAGTTGCGGCTGCGACGCTAGCCTTGCCGGCACCCGTCGCCGCACGCGGCGGAAGCGCCGCGACCGCCCTTGCCATGCCGTTCCAGAGCATCGAACCGCGCCGGCTGTATCGGCAGATCGCCGACCAGATCCGCAGGCTCATCCGGAGCGGCGAGTTCCCGGCGGCGCGCGCCTGCCGCCGGAGCGCGACCTCGCGCAGCAGCTCGGCGTGTCGCGGCCGTCGGTGCGCGAGGCGCTGATCGCGCTGGAGGTCGAGGGGCTGGTCGAGGTGCGGATCGGCTCCGGCATCTACGTGCTCGCCGGCAGCGGCGAGGCGTCGCGGCGACGCGAGCGCCGAGGCCGACGGCGGGGCCGTTCGAGCTCCTGCGCGCGCGCTACGTCATCGAGGCCGAATGCGCGGCGCTGGCCGCCAAGTCGGCGAAGAAGGCCGCAGGTGCGATGCGATCGAGGAGGCGCTCGGCGGAGATGGAGCGCGAGATGCGTCGACGCGCGTCAGCCGCTCGACCGCCGACCGACTCTTCCATCTGCGCGTCGCCGAGGCGACCGGCAACGGCGCGCTGGTGGCGGTGATGAAGATGCTGTGGAAGGAGCGCACCGGCCCGCTCTACAAGCAGCTGGAGCATCATTACGATTCGCCGGCGCTGTGGCATGCCGCGATGGCCGAGCACCGCGCAGTGCTGAAGGCGATCGCTGCGCAGCGACGCGACGCCGGCGCGCGGCCGCGATGCAGCGGCATCTCAACAAGGCGTACAAGCGGTTTTCGAAGGGGTGGGACACCCTTGCACTGACACAGCGATGGCGCGGCGAGCGCGCCCAAGGAGGCACCATGCTGGCTTGCCGGATCCACGCAAAGGAAGACCTGCGCGTCGAGGACGCGGAAATGCCGCCGGTCGGCGCCGGCGAGGTGCTGCTGCGCCTCGGCGCCGGCGGCATCTGCGGCTCCGATCTCCACTACTACTTCGAGGGCCGCAACGGCAACTTCATCGTGCGCGAGCCGCTGATTCCCGGGCACGAGGCGTCGGCGGTGGTCGCCGGCATCGGGCGCCGGCGTCACGCGCGTGCAGGTCGGCGACAAGGTGGCGGTGTCGCCCGTCGCACGCCTGCGGGCGCTGCGAATACTGCCGCGAGGGACGCGAGCAGCTGTGCGCGCAACATGCGATTCCTGGGCAGCGCCAGCCGCTTCCCGCACGTGCAGGGGATGTTCCAGGAATACTTCGTGATGGGCGAGCGCCAGTGCTACCCGGTGCGGCGGCGACATCACGCTCGGCGAGCTCGCGTTCGCGGAGCCGCTCGCCGTCGGCCTGCACGCGGTGAACCGCGGCGGCGAGCTCCTCGGCAAGTCGGTGCTGATCACCGGCGCGGGCACCATCGGCTGCGTGACCGTGATCGCCGCGCGCCTCGCGGGTGCGCGCAAGGTCACGGTTTCCGACATCCTCGACCGTCCGCTCTGCGCAGGCGCAGCTCGGTCGGCGCCGACGCGACGCTGCGCGCCGACTCGCGACGCCGAGGCGCTCGCGACGCCGCAGTTCGACGTCTGCTACGAGGTGTCCGGCAGCTTCGCCGCGCTGAAGACGCTGCGTGGCGGCGGCCAAGCGCGGCGGCGTCGTCGTGCAGGTCGGCACGCTGCCGCACGAGCCGCTGCCGTTCGTCGTCAACGAGCTGATGGCCAAGGAAGCTCGACCTGCGCGGCGCCTTCCGCTGGGGCATCGAGTTCGACTGGGCGGTCGACTACCTGTCGTCGCGCCGCGTCGACGTGCGCCCGCTGCTGTCGGGCCAGTACCCGCTGGAGGATGCGGTCGCGGCATTCGCACGCCGCCGCCGACAAGAACAGGAGCACGAAGGTGCAGGTGGTCGTCGCTGAAGGCGGCCGCTGCAACCCAGCGCTGACCGGCGTCGCCGCGTGCATAACGCAAGGAGGAAGTACCATGCGTCTGTCTTGAAGATTCGCGCTGCGGCCGTCGCGGCCTGCGCGCCTCGTCGGCCGGCGGCCCCGCGCTCGCGCAGCAGAAGCTCAAGTGGGCGCACGTCTACGAGACGAGCGAGCCGTACCACACCGAGTCGGTGTGGGCGGCCGCCGAGATCAAGAAGCGCACCAACGGCAAGTTCGACATCGAGGTGTTCCCCGCGTCAGCACGCTCGGCAAGGAGACCGACATCAACCAGGGCCTGACGCTCGGCACCGTCGACATGATCATCAGCGGGCCGTCGTTCGCGGCGCGCAGCTATCCGCGCCTCGGCATCGCGTACTACCCGTTCATCTTCCGCGACGGCGACCACCTGCTCGCCTACTCGAAGAGCCCGATGTTCGCCGAGATGGTCGAGGAGTTCCGCAAGAAGACCGGCATCCAGATCACCGCGTACACGTACTACGGCGCGCGGCACACGACGTCGAACCGGCCGTTCACCGACTGCGCCGGCATGAAGGGCCTCAAGATCCGCGTGCCCGACGTGCCCGCGTACATGGCGACGCCGAAGGCCTGCGGCGCGAACCCGACGCCGATCGCGTTCGCCGAGGTCTACCTCGCGCTGCAGAACGGCACGGTCGAGGCGCAGGAGAATCCGCTGACGACGATCGAGGCGAAGAAGTTCTACGAAGTGCAGAAGGACATCATGCTGACCGGGCACATCGTCGACGGCCTGACGACGCAGATCGCGCCGCACGTGTGGAACAAGCTGACGCCGGACGAGCAGAAGATCTTCGCCGAGGTGACGCGCGAGGCGGCGGCGCGCGCCACGCGACAAGATCAAGAAGCGCGAGGCCGAGCTGGTCGACGATTTCAAGAAGAAGGGCCTGCAGATCGTGACCGGTCGAATCGCAAGAGCTTCGTCGACGCGGTGCTCAAGAACACGCCGCTCGAGTCGATGGGCTTCGCCAAGGCCGACTACGACAGGATCGTCGCGATCAAGTGACGCGGCAGCGGCGTCGCGCCGCGCGGTTCCGTCTCGCCTCCGGCGACGGACCCGCCGGCGCGCGCGCCGATCATGAGGGGGATGCGGCCGATGAACGACGCCACCACGACGAGCGGCCCGAGCAGCGCCGTCCTCGACGACGAAGGGCACTTCCACGCCACCGACGCGCCGATCGACCTTCGCACTACCTGATCGAGGACTGGATCTCGCTCGGCTTCTTCTGGCTGCTCGGGCTGTGCGTGTTCTACCAGTTCTTCACGCGCTACGTGCTCAACGATTCGGCGGCGTGGACCGAGGAGATCGCGCGCTACCTGCTCATCTGCACGGTGTTCGTCGGCGTCGCGGCCGCGGTGCGGCGCACGCGCCACATCCACGTCGACTTCCTGTACCGCCTGATCCCGGCGAAGGCCGGCCGCGCGCTGTCGACGCTGGTCGACGTCGTGCGCATCGTCTTCTTCGCCGTCGCGGTCGTCCTGACGATCGAGATGATGACGCGGATGGGCAGCCTGCAGATGACGATCATCGACCTGCCGATGAACCTCGTCTACGGCGTGTGCGCCGTCGGGCTTCGCGCGCGGCTGCGTTCCGCTCGGTGCAGGTGCGCCTCGAGAACTGGCGGCGCGGCTTCAGCCTGCTCGAGCGGCCCGAGCACGCGATCGAGGAGACCATCGAATGACGACGAGCGTCACGCCAGATCGCCGCAAAGCGATGCCACTGCGATGACCGGCGCGCTGCTCACTTCGTTCCTGGCGCTGATGGTGACCGGCATCCCGGTCGCCATCGCGATGGCCGGCGCCTCGCTGATCTACATCATGGCTGTCGGGCAACTACGCCGCCGATGGTGGTCGTCCACCGGATGATCAGCGGCATCGACAGCTTCCCGCTGCTCGCGGTGCCGTTCTTCATCCTCGCCGGCAACCTGATGAACAACGCCGGCATCACCAACCGCATCTACAACTTCGCGCTCGGCGCTGGTCGGCTGGATGAAGGGCGGCCTCGGCCACGTCAACATCATCGGCTCGGTGATCTTCGCCGGCATGTCGGGCACGGCGATCGCCGACGCCGCGGGCCTCGGCACGATCGAGATCAAGGCGATGCGCGACCACGGCTACAGCAAGGAGTTCTCCGTCGGGCGTCACCGCGGCGTCGGCGACGCTCGGTCCGATCATCCCGCCGTCGCTGCCGTTCGTCATCTACGGCATGGTGGCGAACGTCTCGATCGGCCAGCTGTTCCTCGCCGGCATCCTGCCCGGGCCTGGTGCTGACGTCCTGATGATGCTCACGGTCGCGTACTTCGCGCACAAGAACAACTGGGGCGCCGACATCAAGTTCGTGTGGAGCCGCGTGGGCAAGGCGGCGCGTCGAGCTCGGCGATCGTCATCGGCTTTCCGCTCTCATCTGGCTGGCGGTGCAGCGCGGGCATGAACGCCCGTGCTGGCGACGGGCGATCGGCGCTGGTCGCGCTGTTCGCGCGCCGACTGGAAGTGGAAGTTCGAGGCCGTGCTGCCGATCATGACGCCGGTGCTGCTGATCGGCGGCATGACGACCGGCCTGTTCACGCCGACGGAGGGCGCGGTCGCCGCGTCGATCTGGGCACTGTTCCTCGGCCTCGTCTGGTATCGCACGCTGTCGTGGAAGATGCTGGTCAAGGTCTCGCATGGAGACGATCGAGACGACGGCGACCGTGCTGTTCATCGTCGCCGCGGCGTCGATCTTCGGCTGGCTCCTCACCGCGACGCGCGTCACCGACATGGTCACCGCCTGGGTGCTGGGATTCACGCACACGCCCTGGGTGTTCCTGCTGCTCGTGAACCTCCTCCTGCTGTTCGTCGGCTGCTTCCTCGAGCCCACGGCCGCGATCCTGATCGCCGTGCCGGTCCTGATGCCCGCCGTCGCGCAGCTCGGCATCGATCCCGTGCACTTCGGGCTCGTCGTCGTGCTGAACCTGATGATCGGGCTGCTGCATCCGCCGATGGGCATGGTGCTGTACGTGCTGGCGCGCGTCGCGCGCATGTCGCTCGAGCGCACGACCATGGCGATCGTGCCGTGGCTCATCCCGCTGCTGGGGAGCCTGCTGCTCATCACCTACGTGCCCTCGATCTCGCTGTGGCTGCCGAAGCTCCTCTATCACTGACGGACGGCGCGCGATGAGCCGCATCGAGCGCGTCGAGATCTGCAGGTCGACCTGCCGCCGAAGGTCGCGCGCACCGACGCCATCCAGTCGTTCGTCACGCAGGAGACGCCGATCGTGCGCCTCACCTGCGCCGACGGCGCGCAGGGCATGGGCTACACGTACACGATCGGCACCGGCGGCTCGTCGGTGGTGGCGCTGCTGCGCGATCACCTGGCGCCGCGTCTCATCGGCCGCGATGCCGACGGAAGTCGAGGCGATGTGGAAGGACCTGTTCTTCCACACGCACGCGACGGCGGTCGGCGCGATCACCAGCCTGTCGCTCGCTGCCGTCGACACGGCGCTGTGGGACTTGAAGGCGCGGCGTGCGGGCCTGCCGCTGTGGAAGGCGGCGGGCGGCGCGCAGCGCAGCGTGCCGGTCTACACGACCGAAGGCGGCTGGCTGCACCACTCGCCGGAGCAGCTCGTCGACGAGGCGCAGGCGGCGAAGGCGCAGGGCTTCCGCGGCGCCAAGATCAAGGTCGGCACGCCCGACGATCGCCGAGGACGTCGCGCGCCTTGCCGCCGTGCGCGCGGCGGTGGGCGACGGCTTCGAGGTGATGGTCGACGCCAACCAGGCGTTCACCGTGGCGGAGGCGCTGCCGGCGCGCGCACGCGTACGAGCCGCTCATGCTGGCCTGGCTCGAGGAGCCGCTGCCGGCGGAGGACCTCGGCGGCCACGTCGAGCTCGCGCGCGAGGCGACGCATGCCGATCGCCGTGGGCGAGTCCCTCTACCACGCCGCCCATTTCCGCGAGTATCTCGAGCGGGGCGCGTGCTCGATCGTCCAGGTCGACTGCGCGCGCATCGGCGGCATCACGCCGTGGCTCAAGGTCGCCCACCTCGCCGAGACTTTCAACGTCGCCGTCTGCCCCCATTTCCTCATGGAGCTGCACGTCTCGCTGACCGCGGCGGTTCCGAACGGCGCCTGGGTCGAGTACATTCCGCAGCTCGACGCGATCACGACGTCGCGCATGGCCATGGACGACGGCTTCGCGCTGCCGCCCTCGGCACCGGGTCTCGGCATCGACTGGGACATGGCCGCGATCGAACGCGCCGCCGTCGCCCGCGCGGCCATTCACTGAACAGGAGCACCCTCATGCTGACCCGCACTTCGCTCACGATCCGCCTCCACCCGAACGACGACGTGGTCATCGCGCGGAGCCAGCTCGTCGGCGGCACGGCGCTGATGGACGAGAAGGTGACGGTCGTCGGTCTCGTGCCGCCGGGGCACAAGATCGCCACGCGGCAGGTGGCCAAGGGCCAGCCGGTGAAGCGCTACAACCAGATCATCGGCTTCGCGAGCCGCGACATCGCGCCCGGCGAGCACGTTCACCTGCACAACCTCGCGATGGGCGCGTTCGACCGCGACTACGCGTTCGGCGTCGACGTCAAGCCGACGCAATACGTCGAGCCGGCAGCGACGTTCGAGGGCATCGTCCGCGACGACGGCCGCGTCGCGACGCGCAACTACATCGGCATCCTTTCGACGGTGAACTGCTCGGCGACCGTCGCCCGCGGCATCGCCGACTATTTCCGCGCGACCGCGCTCGCCGCGTTTCCCAACGTCGACGGCGTCGTCGCGCTGACGCACGGCTCCGGCTGCGGCATGGATACGCACGGCGAGGGCATGCAGCTGCTGCGCCGCACGCTCGGCGGCTACGCGCGCCATCCGAACTTCGCCGGCGTGCTGGTGGTAGGGCTCGGCTGCGAGGCGAACCAGATCAGCTCGCTGTTCGGCGCCGAGAAGCTCGAGGAAGGCCCGCTGCTGCGCACGTTCTCGATCCAGGACACCGGCGGCACGGCGAAGACCATCGCCCACGGCATCGACATGGTGAAGGACATGCTGCCGTACGCCAACGCCGTGAAGCGCCAGCCCGTGCCGCGCCGCGCAGATCGTCATCGGCCTGCAGTGCGGAGGCTCGGACGGCTATTCCGGCATCACCGCCAATCCGGCGCTCGGCGCGGCGGTCGATCTGCTCGTCCGCCATGGCGGCACGGCGATCCTGTCGGAGACGCCCGAGATCTACGGCGCCGAGCACCTGCTGACGCGCCGCGCGGTGTCCCGCGAAGTCGGCGAGAAGCTCGTCGTCGCGCATCAAGTGGTGGGAGGAGTACACGACGCGCGAGCGCGGGGAAATGAACAACAATCCGTCGCCGGGCAACAAGGCCGGCGGCCTGACGACGATCCTCGAGAAATCGCTCGGCGCGGTGGCCAAGGGCGGGACGACCAACCTGGTCGAAGTCTACGAATACGGCGAGCCGGTGACCGCGAAGGGCTTCGTGTACATGGACACGCCCGGCTACGATCCGGTGTCCGCGACGGGACAGGTCGCCGGCGGCGCCAACATGATCGTCTTCACCACGGGGCGGGGGTCCGCCTACGGCTGCGCGCCGGCGCCGTCGCTCAAGCTGTCGACCAACACGCCGCTGTGGGTGAAGCAGGAAGAGGACATCGACCTGAACTGCGGCGAGATCGTCGACGGCGGCGCGAGCGTGGCCGAGATCGGAGAGCGCCTGTTCCGGCTGATCCTCGACACGGCGTCGGGCGCCAAGTCGAAGAGCGAGAAGCACGGCTACGGCCAGAGCGAATTCGTCCCGTGGTACGTGGGCGCGGTGATGTAGCGGCCCGCAGTTGACACGGTGCTGCGCCGCCCGTAGGCTGGCCCCGGGGTGTGCGTAGACGATGGATGCATCGACATCACGCAAAGCAGCACGCCAACAAACGGAGGATTCCCATGAAGCTGTTCGCCAAAGCCGTCGCCGCGCTCGCGGTGGCCGGGATGCTCGTCGCTGCCGCGCCTGCGGCCGCGCAGGAAGTGCTGACCGTCTGGTGGGTCAAGGGCTTCTACAAGTCCGAGGACGACGCGCTTTTTGCCGCGATCAAGAAATTCGAGGCCAAGACCGGCGTCAAGGTCGACCTTTCGCAGTACCCGGTACAGGACATGATTCCCAAGACCGTCGCCGCGCTTGACGCCGGCACGCCGCCGGACGTCGCCTATGCCGACGTCTATGACTTCCAGGTCACCGGCAAATGGGCCTACGACGGCAAGCTCGAGGACCTCTCCGACATCCTCGTTCCGATGAAGGACAAGTTCCTCAAGAATACGCTCGAGACGACCTACCTCGTCAGCGACAAGACCAAGAAGAAGGCGTACTACGCTTTCCCGCTCAAGCAGCAGACGATGCACATCCAGTACTGGAAGGACATGCTGGCCGAAGCCGGGTTCAAGGAGTCGGCGATCCCGACGTCCTGGAAGGCGTACTGGGATTTCTGGTGCGACAAGGCGCAGCCCGCGTATCGCAAGAAGACGGGCAAGCGCGTCTACGGCATCGGCAACCCCATGGGTGTGGATTCGAGCGACTCGTTCTACTCGTTCCTGACGTTCGCCGACGCCTACAACGTCAATATGGTCGACGAAAACGGCAAGCTCCTGGTCGACGATCCTAAGGTGAAGCAGGGCCTGACCAACGCACTTCGGGACTATACGAACATCTATACGCGCGGCTGCACGCCGCCCTCGTCGACGTCGTGGAAGGATCCCGACAACAACGTCGCGTTCCACAACCAGACGACGATGATGACGCACAACGCCACGATCTCGATCGTCGCGAAGTGGCTCGACGACGCCAATAACACGACGCTGACGGCCGAGCAGCGCGCGCAGGCGAAGAAGAACTACGAGGAGTTGATCGCGACCGCAGGCTTCCCGAACAAGCCGGACGGCTCGAAGATGGTCTACCGCGCCGCAGTCAAGACCGGCGTCATCTTCGAGAATTCCAAGAACAAGAAGCGCGCGAAGGAGTTCGTCGCCTTCTTGCTGCAGGACGAGAACCTGCAGCCATATGTCGAGGGCTCCCTCGGTCGCTGGTTCCCGGTCACCAAGTCCGGCGCCGCCAGCCAGTTCTGGCAAACCGACCCGCATCGCAAGGACGTGTTCGAGCAGTTCAGCGCGGGAACGGTCACGTTCGAATTCACGAAGAACTTCCGTTTCACGATCCTCAACAATGAAAACGTCTGGGCCAAGGCGATGAACCGGGTCATCAACGACAAGATCGCACCGGACAAGGCGGTCGAGGAGATGATCGTACGCATCAAGCAGGTCGCCGGCTGACAGGCGCCGCGCCGGACCGGCGCGGGTCGGCGGTCAGACCGCCGTCTCGCGCCGCCGCATCGCCGTTGAGCGTAGGAGCAACCGATGGCGACTGTCGCGCTTCCTGACGTGGGCCGGGCGCCTCCGGGCCCGGTGCGCAAGGCGATGTCCCCTTGGCAGAAGTGGGGGATGATCCTGATCGCCCCGTACGTGTTGGTCTTCTTCGTATTCGTCGTCTACCCCGTGGGATACGGCCTGTGGATCGCCCGCCATCCGGCCAGCTACACGAAGCTTTTCAGCGACCCGATCTTCGCGCGCTCGGTCTTGAACACGATCGCCTTCGTTGTCATCGGCGTCAATCTCAAGATGATCGTCGCGCTGGTGCTCTCGGGATTCTTCATCCAGGCCCGGACGTGGATCAAGTGGCTTTCGCTGCTGTTCATCCTGCCGTGGGCAGTGCCGTCGATCCCGACGATCCTGTCGGTCCGTTTCATGCTCAATCCCGAGTGGGGACTCATCAATTCGCTTATCTTCCGCCTGACCGGGGAGGACGGGCCCAACTGGCTCAACGATCCGACGCTCGCTCTGTCGATGGCGATGCTGATGCACATCTGGAAGTCGCTCCCCTTTTGGACGCTGATCCTGATCGCCGGCCGACTCGCGATCCCCAGCGAGCACTACGAAGCGGCGTCCGTCGACGGCGCGACGAACCTGCAGAAATTCCGTTTCATCACCTGGCCCGCGATGCGCACCCTCTACCTGACGTGCACGATCCTCTCGATGATCTGGACGATGGGCGACTTCAACAGCGTCTACCTGCTGACCGGCGGCGGCCCGGCTGACCTGACGCACGTGCTCGCGACGCTCGGCATCCGCTATCTGCGCCTCGACCAGGTCGATTTGTCGATGGCGGCGATCATCGTGGCACTGCCGGCGATTCTCCCACTCATCTATTTCATGATGAAGCGGCTCTCCAAATGAGGCCGAAGGCCATCGCCACGGAAGCGAAGCTGCTGCTGATCGGCATCCCGGTGCTGATCTGGACGATGCTGCCGATCTATCACCTCGTGCTGTTCGCGATCTCGCCGAGGGACAAGGCGATGAGCGGCAACCTCTGGCCCGAGAACCCGACGTTGCACAATTTCAAGGTCGTGTTCTTCGAGCAGCACTACTACCTCAACCACTTCTGGCTGCAGATGTGGAATTCGCTGATCATCGCGGTGGCCGTGGGCTTTCTAACGCTGCTTGTCGCCACTGGCGCCGCATTCGCCATCAGCCGCCTCAAGGTGCGTGGCGGCCGGACGGTAATGAACGCCGCGCTGTGCACGTACTTCATCCCGGCGGCGTTCCTGGCGGTGCCGATGTACAAGACAATGGGCGTGTACGGACTCCTCAACAGCCAGTGGTCGCTGATTCTCGCGATGACGACGATCGCCGCGCCGTACTCGATCTGGGTGCTGAAGCAGGCGTCCGACAAGCTGCCGTACGAACTCGACGAGGCGGCGCGGATGGACGGGGCGTCGCCGCTGCAGCTGTTCCGCCTCGTGTACGTGCCGCTGATGATGCCCTCGCTGGTCGCGATCGGTACGTACGCGCTGCTGCTCGCGTGGAACGAATATCTTTACGCGTTCCTGCTGCTGTCGAAAGACACGTCGATAACGCTGGGCGTGGCGCTGGGAAATTTCCTCGCGGCGGACGATTCGCCGTGGGAGCTGCTGATGACCACGGGGCTCATCTACGCGCTGCCCCCGGCGGCGATCTACTACACGTTCAAGCGCTACATGGTCGGCGGCCTCACCGCCGGCGCCGTCAAGTCATAATCCCGAGGATCGCATCATGGCATCGGTCTCGTTCCAGAATATCGAGAAGTCCTTCGGCAGCACGAAGGTGATCCACGGCATCAGCTTCGACATCGCCGACGGCGAGTTCATGGTGCTGGTCGGCCCGTCGGGCTGCGGCAAGTCGACGCTGCTTCGCATGCTCGCCGGCCTGGAGGAGATCAACGGCGGCACCATCTCCATCGACGGCAAGGTGGTCAACGACCTCGACTCCAAGGACCGCGACATCGCGATGGTGTTCCAGAGCTACGCGCTGTATCCGCACATGACCGTGCGCGACAACATGGGTTTTTCGCTCAAGCTCCGCAAGGCCGAGGCGGCGGTGATCACCGAGCGCGTTTCCAAGGCAGCCGGCATCCTGAACCTGGACCCGTACCTCGACCGCTACCCGCGCGAGCTGTCGGGCGGCCAGCGCCAGCGCGTCGCGATGGGGCGTGCGATCGTCCGCGACCCCAAGGTCTTCCTGTTCGACGAGCCGCTGTCGAACCTCGACGCCAAGCTGCGCGTGCAGATGCGCGCGGAGATCAAGGCGTTGCACCAGCGTCTCAAGACCACCACCGTCTACGTCACGCACGACCAGATCGAGGCGATGACGATGGCCGACCGCATCGTCGTCATGCACGACGGCGTCGTCGAGCAGATCGGCGCGCCGCTCGAACTTTACGACCGGCCGGACAACCTCTTCGTCGCGCAGTTCATCGGCTCGCCGGCGATGAACATCGTGAGCGGCACGCTGCGCCGCGGCAACGGCAGCACGTACGTCGAGTCCGCCGGGGGACTGCGCTGGCCGATCAGCGCGCGCAACGCGGCGGACGGTCAGCCCGTCACGCTGGGCGTGCGCCCCGAGCACCTGTCGCTGGGCGGCTCCGCGGGCGAAGGCGTCCATGGCGAGATCATCGTCGTCGAGCCGATGGGCGCCGAGACCGAGCTCCTGATCAAGACCGGCGATTCGCAGGTGACGCTGATGACCAGCGGCCGGCCCAACGTCCGGGCCGGCGAGCGCGTCGGCCTGACGATCGATCCTTCGTCGGTTCACCTGTTCGACCAGAAGAGCGGGCAGCGCCTCGCCGCATGAGCGGGCCCGCGCGGCACGGCGGACGCGGGCCGGTCGGCATTCGCGTCCGCAGGTCGCCGTAGATTCCGTCACCACCCAACTCCGGCAGGACTCATGGCCAAGAAATCGTCACGCAAGCTCCGCTCGCAGCAATGGTTCGGCCTGCACGATCGCGATGCGCTCGTCCACCGCTCGTGGATGAAGAACCAGGGCATCCCCAACGACCAGTTCGACGGCCGGCCGGTGATCGGCATCTGCAACACCTGGTCGCAGGCCACGCCCTGCAACGCGCACTTCCGCGAGCTCGCGCAGCACGTGCGCGACGGCGTTCTCGACGCGGGCGGGTTTCCGATCGAGTTCCCGGTGATGAGCCTCGGCGAGACGCTGATGCGTCCCACGACGATGCTGTTCCGGAACCAGGCCGCGATGGACGTCGAGGAATCGATCCGCGCCAACCCGTTCGACGGCGTCGTGCTCCTGATGGGCTGCGACAAGACCACGCCCGCGCTGCTGATGGGCGCCGCGTCGGTCGACCTGCCGACGATCGGCGTTTCCGGCGGCCCGATGCTGAACGGCAAGTTCCGCGGCGAGGACATCGGCTCGGGGACGCACGTGTGGAAATTCACCGAGATGCTGAAGACCGGCCAGATGAAGGAGGAGGACATGGTCGAGGTCGAGTCGTGCATGTCGCGCTCGGCCGGCCACTGCATGACGATGGGCACGGCGTCGACGATGGCGTCGATGGTCGAGTCGCTCGGCATCGGGCTGCCGACCAACGCCGCGATTCCCGCGGTCGACTCGCGCCGCCGCGTGCTCGCGCGGATGGCGGGGCGGCGGATCGTCGAGATGGTGCATGAGGATCTCAAGATGTCGAAGATCCTCACCAGGAAGGCGTTCGAGAACGCGATCATGACCAACGGCGCGATCGGCGGCTCGACCAACGCCGTCGTGCATCTGCTGGCGGTCGCGGGTCGCATCGGCGTCGACCTCACGCTCGACGACTGGGACCGGCTCGGCCGCACGATGCCCTGCCTCGTCAACCTGATGCCGTCCGGCCAGTACCTGATGGAGGACTTCTACTATGCCGGCGGACTCCCGGTGGTGCTGAAGGAGATCGGCGAATACCTCCACAAGGACGCGCTCACCGCGAACGGCAAGGCGATCTGGGAGAACGTCAAGGACGCAGTCAACTACAACGAGAAGGTGATCACGCCGATCCGCCGTCCGTTCAAGCCGCAGGGCGGCATCGTCGTCCTCAAGGGGAATCTCGCGCCCGACGGCGCCGTGCTCAAGCCATCGGCGGCGACGCCGAAGCTGCTGAAGCACAAGGGTCGCGCGGTGGTGTTCGAAGACATCGATGACCTGCACGCGCGCATCGACGACCCGAAGCTCGACGTGAACCCCGAGGACATCCTCGTTCTCAAGAACTGCGGGCCGAAGGGCTATCCGGGCTTTCCCGAGGTCGGCAACTTCGCGCTTCCCGCCAAGATCCTGAAGCGCGGCGTCAAGGACATGATCCGGATCTCGGACGCGCGGATGTCCGGCACGGCCTACGGGACCGTTGTACTGCACACCTCGCCGGAGGCTGCCGCCGGCGGGCCGCTCGCGCTGGTGAAAAATGGCGACACGATCGAGATCGACGTCCCCAGGCGCCTGTTGCGCCTGCACGTGTCGTCGTCCGAGCTTGCCGAGCGGAAGAAAGCCTGGAAGCCCCCGAAGCCGCACGCCGACCGCGGCTGGGTCAAGCTCTACTGCGATACGGTGCTCCAGGCGGACAAAGGCGTGGACCTCGAGTTTCTGGTCGGCAAGTCCGGCGCGAAGGTTGGCAAGGTAAGCCATTGAAGCGCGCGGTTGCCCGCCGTGGCGGTCCCGTGATATTGTCCATGACGTTGTCATGGGACGGACGGCCGCGGCTCGGTAGCCGGCTCGGCCGGCGTCAATTTCCGGAGGCGCAATGACGACGGTCTGGCGGCTTTTCTGCGCGGCGGCGGCAGCCGCGGCGGCAACTGCGAGCCCCGCGGCGCTTGCCGAGGACGTGGCGCTTGCCCCGCGCGCGATCGTCAATCAGTCGGGTGCCATCGTCGAGACGGGCGGCGCCCGCTGGCTCGGCACCGGCGCCAACGCGGCGGTCTCGCGACTCGGCATGATCTTCGCCGTGCCCGATCTCCCCCGCACCGCGTTCCGCTCGGCGACGCTGCTGCTCACCGCCGCATGGACGCAATGGATTCCCGTCGACGTGAAGATCGCCGCGGAGCTGTCGCCCGATCCGGTCGCGTTCGGGCCGAATGCGCTGCCGTCGGACCGCGCGCTGACCGCGCTCGTCGCCCGCTACGCCGAGAACACGCGCTGGGGCGCCAACGGCGTCTACGAGATCGACGTCACCGAGCCCGTGCGCGCGCTGCTGGCGCGCTTCGCGCACCCCGCGGCGATTGCGCTCATCGCCGCCGGCCAGGGCACGCCGTGGGGACGCAAGTACTTCGCGACCGGCAGCGCGCCGCCGAGCCTCAAGCTGACCTTCGACGATCCGCCGGCGCCACCCCCCCTGCCCGTGGACAGCGCGGCGACCACGGCGCCGTCTGCGTCCGCCGCCGCCGCGATGTAGCCTCGGCGCGGGCTCGCGCGCGCCCTAGCCCGCGGCCCGTCAGCGCTTGGCGTAGTAGCCGTCGAACGCGACGGTCCACGTCGCTCCGCCGTCCTTCGAGGACTCCCACAGCTGACGTACGCGCCCATCGGGCAGCGGCGTCCAGGTGATCCGCTGCTGCACCTTGCGGCCGTCGTCCTGCGATTCGCCGACGAGCACCATCCTGCCGTTCGCGAACGCGCCGTCGAGCTGCAGCACGCCGCCGCTGTTGTCGACCCACGTCTGGTGCCAGGACTTCCGCTCGGCGTCGTAGGCGTTGAGGCTCGTGCCGCTGAATCCGCCGCTTCCCGTCCAGTTCTCCTGCAGCGCGCAGCCGTCGTGGAGCGCGACGATCCGGTTGTGTCCGACGCGCTTTCCCTTGTCGTTGGTGACGTCCCAGTCGCCGATCCAGAAGTCGAACTGGCGGTGCGCTGCCGCCGTGCATCCCGGCGGCTTCTGTGACGGTGCGTCGGCGATGGCGCTTCCCGCGACTGCAGCGAGCGCGACGGCGGCAAGAAGGACGGCGCGGGACTGCGGCATGCGGGATTCCCCGGGGCGGCGACAGCACGCAGCGTGCCCTCGCGGTGGCCTTATCGCAAGTGCCATTTCGGCGTAGTCTGTTGAGCCATTTACGGACGTCCGACCGTGCGCCGCGCCGCCGCCGCCGTACCGCTCATCGCCGCGCCGCTGCAGCATGCGGGGGCGTTGCGCGACCAGATCTACAAGGCCTGCCTCGACGCGATCGTCGACGGCCGGCTCGCGCGCGGCGCGCGGCTGCCGTCGGGGCGCCAGCTGGCGGCCGACTGGGACGTCGCCCGCAACACCGTCGACGACGCGCTGGCGCAGCTTCAGGCCGAGGGCTTCCTGGTCCGGCGCGTGGGCGCCGGGACGTTCGTCGCCGACCGCCTGCCGGGGCCGGGTCGCGGGAGGCGGCCGCCGGCACCGGGCGCGCGCGGCCGGACCATGCTCGCGCGCGTGTCGGCGTGGAGCCGGGGCGTGGCGCAGGCGCACGCGGCGGGGAACGCGCCGCGCGCCGCGGCGTTCGCCGCCGGCATGCCCGCGCTCGATCTCTTTCCGCTCGAGGCCTGGCGGCGCCTGGCGGCCCGGCGATGGCGCACCGACGGCGCGGCGCTGCTCGGGTATATGCCCGCGTTCGGCTTCCCGCCGTTGCGCGAGGCGCTCCTGCGCCATCTCGCGACGGCGCGCGGCATCGACGCCAGCGTCGACCAGGTGATGATCGTCAACAGCACGCTGCAGGCGATGGACCTGTGCGCACGCATCCTCGTCGACCGCGGCGACGTGGTCTGGCTCGAGGACCCGTGCTATCCCAATCTGCATTCGACGTTCGCGGCGGCCGGCGCGCGCACCGCCTTCGTGCGCGTCGACCCCGAAGGGCTGGACGTCGCGCACGGGGCGAGGATGCGGCGGGCGCCGGCGCTCGTCTGCGTCACCCCGTCGTGCCAGTACCCGTCCGGCGTGCGCATGTCGCTCGCGCGGCGGATGGCGCTGTTGCGCTTTGCCGAGCGCTGCGGCGCGTGGATCGTCGAGGACGACTATCAGAGCGAGTTCACGTACGACACGCGCCCGGTGACGTCGCTCGCGAGCCTGGACCGCGGCGGCCGGGTGATCCACGTGGGCACGTTCACCAACGCGCTCTTCCCGTCGCTCCGGCTCGCCTACGCGGTGCTCCCGGTCTCGCTGGTTCCCGTGTTCGACGCGGCGCGACGGCAGCTCGACGACCACACCCACGGCTTCATGCAGGCGGTCCTGGCCGACTTCATCGACGGCGGCCACTTCTCGCGCCACCTGCGGGCGATGCGCGCCGTCTACCAATGCCGCCGCGACGCGCTGGTCGACGCCTGCGCCCGCGGACTGCCGCCGGGCTTCCGGCTCGCGCCGGTCGCCGGGGGCATGAACGCCGTGGTCGACGTGCCGGGCGCGCGTCCCGACACCGACGTCGCCGCGCGCGCGGCGGCCGCCGGCGTGCGTGTCGGACCGCTATCGCGCTACGGCCACGGCGCGGCGAAGCCCGGCGGATTGCTGCTGGGCTTCACCGCGCTGACCGAACCCCGGATCGCCGTGGGGGTCGCGGCGCTTGCGAAGGCGGTGGCGGACTAGGCGGACGGACGCGCGAAGTCGAAGAAGTAGAGGTTGTAGATGCCGCGCGTGCGCTCGATGAACCGCCGCAGCGACTCGCTGCCGGCGGCCGCCATCGCGCAGGCACGAACCTCCACGGAGCCGCTGGGATTCGCGCAACGGTCCGCCGCGCTGGCGGGCAGCGGCGCGAAGGCGACGGCGGCGAGCATCAGGCCGGTGCAAAGTACGATCGGGTTGCGCTTCATCGAAGATCTCCTCGGTCATTTGCGCCGCCGGATGGCGGGCGCGGGAAGCTGCCTGTCAGAGGACGCCGGCAGCGTGCGTCGAAAGGGTACGCCGGTTCAGCGCTGGGCAACCACGACGCTCGAAGCACTCTTCACGATCAGCGGCGCCGCCGTGCCGGCGCCGTGCGCCAGCGCATCGATGAACTGGCCGATCCCGAGCGTGGCCGAGACGGCGACGACGGCGAAGATCGTGCGCAGCGCCGGCGAGGACGGCTGGAACGGGGTACGGGGCTTGCGGCTCATGTCGGTCTCCTTCGGGGGTGGGTGGAACGTGGAACGAACGATGCGCGCCGGCCCCCGCTTAAGTCCTTGAACGGCGTGAAAACGACCCTTAAACGTTCTTAAACCCGCGCCCCGCCCTTGGCGCCGCGCCGTGGCGCGGCGGTATGCTTCGCAGCATCGAACCCTCTCCCCTACGGCCCGTGTCCGTCGCCTACGCGTTCGACCGCTGCCAGGTCCGCCCTGCCGAGCGCCAGCTGCTGGTTGCCGGCACGCCGGCGGCCATCGGTCCGCGCGCCTTCGACCTTCTGGTCGCGCTGATCGAGCGGCGCGAGCGCGTGGTCGACAAGACGGAGCTGTTCGACGCCGTGTGGCCGGGGCTGGTCGTGGAGGAGAACAACCTGCAGGTGCAGGTGTCCAGCCTGCGAAAGGTGCTCGGCCCGAACGCGATCGCGACGGTGCCCGGCCGCGGGTACCGGTTCGTCGCGCCGCTCGACGCCGCGGCGCCGGCGCCCGGCGCCGCGGTCAGCGCGCATCCCAACAACCTGCGGCAGCCGCGCACGCGCTTCATCGGCCGCGAGAAGGCGCTGGCGGATTGCGCGAACCTGCTGCACGACACGCGACTGCTGACGCTGTCCGGCATCGGCGGCTGCGGCAAGACGCGGCTCGCCCGGGAGCTCGCGCAGCGCGAGCTGGCCGCGTTTCCGGACGGCGTATGGTTCGTCGATCTCGGGCCGCTGCAGGACGCGCAGCGTGTGGCGGCTACGGTCGCGGGCACGGTCGGCATCCAGGATCCCGTGGTCGCCCCGCTGGCGCGTCTCGCCGACCACCTACGGTCGCGGCGCACGCTCGTCATCCTCGACAACTGCGAGCACGTGATCGACGCGGCCGCCGAATCGGTCGAGACGCTGCTCGCGCACTGCAGCGACCTCAAGATCCTAGCGACGAGCCGCGAGGCGCTCGGCATGACCGGCGAGCAGGTGTTCGCCGTCCGCTCGCTGTCGCTGCCGGCAAGCGGGGAACTCGACGCGATCGAGCGCTCGGAGGCCGTGCGCCTGTTCGTCGACCATGCGCGCCTCGTTGCCCCCGACTTCGCCGTGACCGCCGGCAACGCTGCGGCCGTCGCGGAGATATGCCGCCGTCTCGACGGGATTGCACTCGCGATCGAGCTCGCCGCGGCGCGGGTGCGCATGCTCTCTGTCGACGAGATCCGCGCGCGGCTCGCCGACCGCTTCCGCCTGCTGACGGGGGGCAACCGCGCGATGCCGCGACACCAGACGTTGCTCGCGACGATGCAATGGAGCCACGACCACCTGACGCCGCCGGAGCGGCGGCTCTTTCGCCAGCTCGCGGTGTTCGCCGGCGGCGCGACGCTCGCTGCCGTGACGGGGGTCGCGACCGCCGGCGGCGACGACTATCAGACGCTCGAGATCCTGACCGCGCTGCACGACAAGTCGCTCGTCATCGTCGATCGCGATTCGCACGCACAGCCGCGCTATCGGATGCTCGAGACGGTGCGGCAGTATGCCGAGGAGCGGCTGAACGAGGCCGGCGAGGGCGACGACGCGCGGACGCGGCACCTCGAGCACTTCCTCGCGCTGGGGAGGCTCGCAGCGCCGCAGCTGCACGGCGCGGAGCAGGGCGAATGGTTCCAGCGCCTGCGCGCCGAACAGGAGAACCTGCTCGCCGCGCACGCGTGGTGCGCGCATGCGCCCGCCGGCGGCGCGCTCGCGCTGCGGCTGACGGCCTCGCTGTGGCGGTTCTGGCGGGTCACCGCGCAGACCGAAACGGGGCACCGGCTCGCCCAGGCGGCGCTCGAGCTCGCCGCCGACGACCCCGACTCCCGCGAGCGCGGCGAGACGCTGTGGGCCATGTCGATCTTCGCGCTGCACCTGGGCCGCTACCAGGAAGGCACTGCGCCGGCCGAGGCGGCGATCGCGATCGCCCGCCGTCTCGGCGACCGGAAGCTCGAGGCGAGCGGACGCAACGCACTCGGAGCGTCGCTGCACGCCTGCGGCGAACCCGCCCTTGCGCTCGCCAGCTATCGGGATGCGCTGGAGCAGGGACGCAGGATCGGCGACCTTCTGGAGATCGGGAGCGCGCTCAACGGCCTCGGCGAACTCGCACGGGATCGCGGCGACCTCGCGGAAGCCGAGGCCTGTTACGAGCAGGCGTTCGAGGCGAAGCCGGCCGGCTCGTGCACGACGCTGTGCAACCTGTCGACCGTGCTCGTCGCACGCGGCAAGCTCGACCGGGCGCGCGAGACATTCGCGCGGAGCCTCGCGATCGCCCACGAAACGGGCAACAAGGGACATCTCGAGTGCGCACTCGACGTCGCCGCCGTCCTGGCGATGGCGACGGGACTTCCGGTGGCGGCCGCGCGCTTCCACGGCGCGGCGGCCGCGCTGATGCAGAAGGCCGGAACCCGGCACGAGCCGGTCGACCTGCGGTTTATCGACGGGTGGATTGCGCGGGCGCGTGCCGCGCTCGGCGACGACGCGTTCGCAAGCGCGAAGGCCGGGGGTGCGCTGCTCGACTCGGACACCGCGCTCCTCGAGATGGAGCGGTGGCTCCGCGAGCCCGCACTTCCTTCCGCTCAGTCGCCGAACCAGCGTCCCTGAACGTACGCGCCGGCGAGCATCGCCAGCGCGGACACGACGAGCGGCCAGTTGCCCGCGCCGAGGCCCGCGAGCGCAGGCCCCGGGCAGACGCCGCTGACCCCCCAGCCGATGCCGAAGATCGCGGCGCCGCCGAGCGTGCGCCGGTTCATCGCCGACGGATGGACGCCGAAGCTGTCGGCGACGAAGGGCTTCGCCAGGAGCTTCGGGCCGAACTGGTAGGCGACGAGCGTCACGCCGGCCGCGCCGCAGAGCACGAGCAGCAGGCCGAAGTCCTGGAAGCGCAGGAACGCGAGCACGACCTCGGGCCGGATCATCGTCGACAGCGCGAGACCGTAGCCGAACAGCATGCCCGCGATCAGCACGAACGCGAGCGTACGCGGCCTCATGTCAGACGCCCCCGGCGGCGCGAACGAGATGCGCGGCGACGATGCCGGTCGCGAGGAAGATCACGACGGCGAGGATCGAGGGCGGCTGCAGCGACGCCATGCCGCAGATGCCGTGTCCGGACGTGCATCCCGACGACAGCCGCGCGCCGAAGCCCGCGATGAAGCCGCCGAGCGCGAGCTGCCACCAGGTGACGTGGGTGACGAAGGGCGTCGCCCCCGACGTCGCGAGCCAGACCAGCGCGCCGGCGACGAGCCCGATCGCGTAGGCGACGCGCCAGTCGCGCGAGCCGACGAAGCGCGCCTGCTGGAAGTAGGGCTGGCGCGACACGTACGACCAGACCGCGGTGAAGAACGTGCTGACGCCGCCGATCAGCCCCGTGGCGAGGAACAGCAGCGAGACGCCGGCGCCGATGACCAGGCCGCCGGCGAGATAGTGGGCCCAGCCATTCGGGAACATCGTCTCCACGAGTCACCTCCGCGCTATTTGCCGACTTTCGTGTTGCACGTGAGCTTGCGGCCGTACCAGACGACCGTGGCCTCGCCCTGGTGCTCCCAGTAGTCGACGTTGGCGTTCTCGTAGCGCGCGCCGCTGCCCGAGCGCGCGGCGTAGGCGGTGACGGTGCGCCCGTCGTGGAAGAAGCGCGCCGACGGCGGGTCGGTCTCGAAGTACTGCGCCGTCATGAAGTCGGTCGGGCCCTTGCCGCAGGCGAAGCGGAACGGACCGCGCGACTTGACGAGCCGGAACGTCGCCTGCAGGTCGGCGATGCGCAGCGTGTAGAGCTCCGACATGCACGCGACCTGGTCCGCCGCGCCCGTGCAGCGCCGGCGATCGGTGAGCCAGCTCTGCTGCTCGGCGAACAGGCGGTTGCGCTGCTCCGGCTTCGCGGCCTTGGCGGCCGCCGCGTAGACGTCGACCAGCTTGCGGTCGAGGGCGGCGAGCCCGGGATCGCCGCAAATCACCGTGGCGACGCCGCCGGTGGGGCTCGTGCAGTCGACCGACGCCGCGGCGGGGGACTGCGCGGCCGCGGGGAGCGAAAGGACGCCGCAGGCGGCGGCAGCGACGAGAACAATGCGGGTGGCGTTCATGGAGACTCCGGTGGGGTCGACGGATGGGGCGACAGCATTTCGACGACGCTATTGACGTGCCTCGGCCGCGTCCGCGCCCGCGCCCGCCATGGACTGGCAGCGTGTCCTGTACGTACGATCCTGTGTCCTGCGGGCGCAGGGGGCCGTCGCCGCGGCACGGGGCGCGCCGCCGGCGTCAGAACTTGCCATACGTGTTGTAGGCCTCGACCGGATCCATCCCGCCGATCAGCGCGCGACGCATGTCGCTTTCCGTCGCGACAACCTCCTCGGTCCGCGCGATCGCCTCGGCGACGAGCGCGCGCGGAATGACGACGACGCCGTCGCGGTCGCCGAGCAGGTAGTCGCCGGTCGCGATCGTCACGCTGCCGATCGTCACCGGCTCGCCGAAGCGGTCGGGGATCCACCGCTCGACGATGTCGGACGGAGTCAGGAACGCGCAGAACACGGGGAAGCCTTGCTCCAGCACCAGGTCGGTGTCGCGCGAGCCGCCGTCGACGACATAGCCCAGCACGCCGCGGGCCTTGAGCGTCTGCGCCGACAGCTCGCCCATCAGCGCGATCTCGTGGTTGTTCGGCTGGCAGACGACGACGTGGCCGGCGGGCGCGCGGGCAAGCAGCGTACACCAGCCGAGCAGGCACTCGTGGCGCGATGTGGTCCGGTCGAGGTGGCCGGCGACCGTCCAGACGGGCCCGGCGAGGCGCGTACCCGGCGCGATCGCCTTGATCGACGGGGGCAGCACGATGTCGTGGTGCCCCATCATCCGCAGCACGTCGTGCACGGCCCCGGTGTAACACGCGGCGAGACGTTCCGTCAGCGAGCGATCGTCCCGATCAGGCATGGCGGCGCGAACCCGGCATCCCGCGTTCCCCAGAAAAGTGCGCGTGGCGACGCCTGAAGTCTGACCGGTTCGCGGGGCCCCGACAAGGCGCGCCCGACGGGCTGCGGCAGGGACGCCGGACGGGCGCAACACGCCCGCCCGGCGGATCTACGGCGCGAGCCCGTTGCGTCCGAGCCCGAACGCGTCCTGGATCGGGACCCGGTAGCTCCGGCCGGAGGTGATCTCGGTTCCGTTGCCGAGGACGATCAGGTATTCGCCGTGCAGCAGCGGGCGCAATTCGCGCACGGCGCCGACGTTCACGGCGTGCGAACGGTGGACGCGCAGGAACACGGACGGATCCAGGCGCGCGATCAGGCCCGTGAGCGTTTCCTTGTGGAGGTACGGGCGATCGGCCCATAGCCGCACATAGTTGTCTTCCGCCTCGATGCGGAGGATCTCCGTCACCTGAACGATGACGATCCGGTTGACCGACTTGACCGCGATGCGGGTCAGTGGCTTGGGCGCGGCAGGCAGGCTCCCCGGGCCGCCGACCTCGATCGGGTAGCGGGGATCGCGGGCCTGCAGCAGATCATCGGGGTTGAAGCCGTCCCAGGGCGTTCGCATGCCGGATCACCTCGAATATGGACCGGAAAATGGCGCGAGACGCCCACCCTCGTCGCGCGCCGGTGCATCCTGCATCTGCCACGACGCTAGCCGGAACCCCCGGCAGGCACAACGATGCGCCGACGAAACGTCGCCGGCACGAACGAAACGCTTCGGACGCCGTCATGACGCGCTTCCCGCCGCCCGGCGCACCCGGCGCGCGAGCGCCCGCACATCGGCGACGGGGAGCATGCCCGCGATGCGGCGCTGGGCCGCCTCCCAATGGGGCATCGCCGCGGCGAAGCGCGCCCGCCCGAGCGCCGTCAGCCGGACTTCCTTGCGCCGGCCGTCGCGGCCGGGACGGACGTCGACGAGCCGCGCCTTGCGAAGGTTCTCGACGGTGCGGGAGAGCGTGGTCGGATCGGTCAGCGTCGCGTTGCCGAGCTGGCCCATCTCGACCGGCTCGGTGGCGACGATCGCCCACATCAGGTTGAGCTGTCCCGCGCGCAGGTTCACGGGCCGCAGCGCCTCCTCGTAGAGCGTTCCCGCGACGCGCGCCATCAGCCGCAGGTTGCCGAAAGCGCACTCGCGGCCCCGCGCCGCGTAGGCGTCGACGGTGCGCGCGACCGCGCGCGCGCGAAGGTTGCGGCCCGCCGGCTTGTCGATTGGACTTTTCACGGGCTGCGTTCGGCCAGTTGGTTGCATATGCAAGTAGTTACGTGAAGACGATACGCGGTTCCGGCGACCGGTACAAGTGGACGGCGACGCGCGGCGCCGCGTCGCAGCGCATGGCGATCCTTTCGCCCACAGCGGAAGCCGGCTGGCCAATCGGGGCGCCGCCCGCCATGACTGCCCGTATCGTTCACTCACCCCGAAGTGGCGCGGGCACACCTTCGGCGGGGACCCCCAGTCGCCTCGAAGCGCGCCACTCCGGTACCTCTCGCCGAAGAAGGGCGCATGCGCCGAGCATGCGCCCTTCTGTTTTTTCCCGTGCTGCGCGCCGACGCGCACGCCTTGCCCACGCGCGCGGACCGTTCGCCACCCGGCACGCCGCGCCGGCGCCGCGCAACGACGATTCGCCCACGCGCAACGGCGTCTCGCCGCCGCCGCGCAGCAGTCCGCCAACCACTTATTGCGGCCGGTTGTTGCGGGAACTTAGGCTAGGTCGTGCCGAGAGGGATCGGCCTCACGAAGGCCGAGACATTCATTTTTCACCGTTGGGGGAGTTTCCTGATGAAAACAATGCCAATGCCGCAGCCGCGCCTGCTCGTCGCTGCCGCGGTCGCCGGTCTGTTCGCCGCACCCGTGGCGGTCGTCCAGGCCGCCGACATCAAGGTCGACGTAACCGGTTCCAACATCAAGCGCATCGAAGGCGAGGGCGCATTGCCCGTGCAGGTGATCGGCCGCGACGAGATCGACCGGAGCGGCGCCACGAACGCGATGGAGATCATGAGCCTGATCTCCGCGAACAACAGCGCGGGCAATGTCTCGCTCGGCAACGTCATCGGCGCGACGACGTTCTCCAACCAGACCGCGTCGCTGCGCGGCCTGGGCGGCAATTCGACGCTGGTGCTGGTCAACGGCAAGCGCCTCGGCACGTTCGCGCGGCGCGGTCAACGGCGCGGAAGGCGTCGAACCTGTCGGCGATCCCGTTCGCGGCGATCGAGCGGGTCGAGGTGCTGAAGGACGGCGCTTCCGCCGATCTACGGCAGCGATGCCGTCGGCGGCGTCATCAATTTCATCATGCGGCAGGACTACAGTGGGCGTCGAAGCGGCCGGTTAGTACGGCACGCCGACGCGCAGCGGCGGCGGCGAACAATGGCAGGCGAGCGCGACGGCAGGCTGGGGCGACATCACCAAGGACAAGTGCAACGCCTTCTTCTCGGTCAACTACCAGCGAGCAGAAGGAGCTGTTCCAGCAGGACCGCGATTTCTCCGCGCACGAACTATCGCCCGGAGATCGACCTCGACACGACCTCCGGTCAACACGTTCCCCGGCTTCATCTCCACCGGCGACATCGGCAACCCGAGATATCCGGATTGCGATCCCTCGATCCCGGTGGGCGGACGTTGCCGCTTCGACCCCGCGCGCTACAACGGCGTGGACGCGATCCCGCAGACGAAGCAGCTCAACGTGTACGGGTCGAGGCGCGTACCAGATCAACTCCGACTGGCAGGCCTACATGACCGGGCTCTACTCGAGCCAGGAGACGCGCTTCAACATCCAGCCGAGCCCCGCTGTCCGACCAGATCTTCACGACGTCGACGGCGAGCGGCGCCTCCGACGTCCTGCTGCCGCCGACCAGCCCGTTCTATCCGCACGCAGCCGCGCAGCAGGCGGGCGTCGACGGCGAGCCGCTCAACGTCCGCTATCGCTGCGTCGAGTGCGGCAATCGCAGCACGACGGACACCAACGATGCCTGGCAGGTCGTCGCCGGCATGAAGGGCACGTGGATGGAACTGGGACTTCGACGGCTCGTTCACCTACGGGGAGAACACCGCGAAGGAGAAGCTCAACGGCGGGTTCCCGCTGTTCTCGCGCATCCTGCCGCTGCTGAACAGCGGCATCGTCAATCTCTTCGGACCCAACACGCCCGAAGTGACGCAGATGGTGCAGGCCACGAACTTCAACGAGCAGACGTTCGACAGCAAGCTCGACGGCTATCAGTTCGACTTCAAGGGCTCGGGTGAGCTCTACAGGCTGCCGGCGGGTCCGCTCGCGATGGCGGCCGGCGTGCAGACGGCGAAGTACAAGCTCACGCAGAATCGCCAATCCCGCGCTGCAGAGCGGCGACGTTCGGGCTACGGCGGCAACTTCCTCAACATCGATCACGACCGCACGACGTACGCCGGGTTCCGCGAATTCAACATCCCGATCGTCAAGACCCTCGAGGCGAACGCGGCGGTCCGTTACGACCACTACAGCGACTTCGGCAGCACCACCAATCCCAAGTTCAGCCTGCGCTGGCAGCCGATCCAGTCGCTGCTGATCCGCGGCTCGTGGGGAACGGCGTTCCGCGCGCCGTCGCTGTATCAGCTGTGGAATCCCGCGGTGCCGGGACTCACGCAGGCCGGCGTGTCCGATCCGCTGCGCTGTCCCGACCCGAACGACGCGAACAATCCCGACTGCGCCACCCAGTTCGTCGTGACGTTCGGTGGCAACCCCGACCTGCATGCCGGAGAAGGCGAACCAGACGACGGTCGGCGCGGTGTGGGAGCCGATGAGCGGCATTTCGTTGGGGGTCGACTGGTTCTACCTGGACGTGAAGGACATCGTCGCCAACGGCATCACCGTCAATACGATCCTCGACCCGAACCTCTACTCGACGTACAGCTACCTGGTGACGCGCGCCGCGACGTGCGCGCCGTCGCCGTTCGTGCCGGGGGCGCCGTGCCCGATCACCGCGATCGACCAGCGCTTCGTCAACGTCGGCCGCACCAAGATAGAGGGCTTCGACATCGACGCGCGCGTGAAGCTGCCACCGACCGCCTTCGGCCGCTTCGGCGCGACGCTCACCGGGACGTACTACAGCAAGTACGACGTCCAGCAGCCCGACGGCTCGTACGCCGGCTTCGTGTCCAACGCGTTCAACGCGCCGGCGACCGGCATCACGCCGCGGTGGAAGAGCTACCTTGCGTTCAACTGGGATTACGGCCCGTGGTCGGCGACGCTCGGCAACTCCTACCAGAGCTCATACCTCGACGTGCAGACAGACAACGACGGCAATCTGCGTCGCGTCGGCTCGATGAGCCTGTGGGACCTGCAGGGCAGCTACAGCGGGTTCAAGCACTGGGAGTTCACGCTGGGCGCGAAGAACCTGTTCGACACCAATCCGCCGCTCACGAACCGAACCTGACGTTCCAGAGCGGTTACGACCCCTCGTACTACGACGCGCGCGCGCGGTTCGTCTACGGCCAGGTGAAGTACGTGTTCAAATAGGCGGCCACTTGGCGGCGTGCCGGCGGGAGTCCCCGGGCTCCCGCTTTTTTCATTGCGTGCGCTTGCCGCTGTCCGCGTCGAGTGCCGTGCTCGAGTGATTGTTCGCCTGGCCCGCCTTCGGCATATCGGTGGACTCTTCGCGGGGCGTCAGCGTTCCGTTGCGCGGCGCGTTCGCGGCGGTGTCCCGTGCGGTGCTTCCCGTGGCGACCGAACCGCGGTCGCCTTCGGCAAGAACAGCCTTCTTCGCGGCGTCCGCTGCCGCGGTGTCCGGCGCCCGTGCCGCGGCCTCCTCTGCGCGTACCGCGAGTGCGACGTCGTTGGACGGCAGCGTGCTCGGCGCACCGGCGCCCTTGTCGTTCGCAAAGGCTGCGCTGGCGTCGGTGCCCGGCGCAACGTCGATGGCGTTTGCCGGGGCCGGTCCGCGCTCCGCCGGTGCCGGCGGCGCACTCAATCCGCTGGGCTCGCGGTCGACGCCGCGCAGGACAGCCGTCTTGTTGGCGTCGCTCGGGATGCTCGTCGTGCGGTCCGCGTGACTTATCCGGTCGCACCCGGCGAGCGCGCACAGCGCCACCGCGACGGCGGCGCCGATCGACTTCATTCCATGGTTTCGCATGGGGGACTCCGCGGCCGCTGCAAAGGCTTGCGTTCGCCGCGCCTGTTCAGTGGAAAACACGCCTAGCTTAGGCGAGAGCACGGCGCCGGCGTCAGCAGCGAACGCCGCGGCCGGATGTAGGAGCCGACCCACAGGCAGGCCGGGCCGTCCCTTTGCGGTGCGGGCGCCCCGCCCTAGCCGAACAGGTCCCCTTGCGTCGCGGTGCGTGCGCGCGGTGCCGGTGACGGCGGCGCCGGCGGCGCCGGCGGCGCGAATTGCGAGCGGTCCATCGGGGCGCGTGGGCGGTCGAGTCCGAGGCGCTTGACGGCAAGCGCGAAGCGCTGCTCGATCAGCGCCGCGAACTGGCCGGTGCCGCGCATCCGCGTCGCGAAGCTGGCGTCGTAGTCCCGCCCGCCGCGAAGCTGCCGGATCACGCTCATCACATGCGCGGCGCGCAGCGGCCGATGTGCGTCCAGCCAGGCGCGAAACAGCGGCGCGACCTCGAGCGGCAGGCGCACGAGGATCCAGCCTGCGGCGCTCGCGCCGTGGGCGGCCGCGGCCTCGAGGATCGCCTCGAGGTCGTGGTCGTTGAGCTGGGGTATGAGAGGCGCGACCATCACGCCGACCGGGACGCCGGCGGCGGCCAGCGCCTTCACCGTCTGCAGACGGCGGTGCGGCGCGGCTGCGCGCGGCTCGAGCGTGCGCGCGAGCTCGCGGTCCAGCGTCGTGATCGAGACGTAGACGCGCGCCCTGTTGGCGCTGCCATCGGCGCGATCAGGTCGAGGTCGCGCTCGACCAGCGCCGACTTCGTGACGATGGAGAACGGATGCCGGCACTCGCACAGCACTTCGAGGATCGAGCGTGTCACCTTCCACTCCCGCTCGATGGGCTGGTACGGATCCGTGTTCGTGCCGAGCGCGATCGGGTCGCAGGCGTACCCCGGCTTCGCGAGCTCCCTGCGCAGGAGCAGCGCGGCATTCGGCTTGGCGAAGAGCTTCGTCTCGAAATCGAGGCCCGGGGAGAGATCGAGATAGGCGTGGGTCGGGCGCGCGTAGCAGTAGACGCAGCCATGCTCGCAGCCCTGGTAAGGGTTGATCGATTGCGTGAACGGAATGTCGGGCGAGGCGTTGCGGCTGATGATCGTCCGCGCCGCCTGGATCGCGACCGTGGTCTTGAGCGGCGGAGCGCGTCTTCGCCGGCGTCGAAGCCCCCTTCGAACTCGGGGGCAGGTGCGGCCCAGCCGTCATCGAACGCCTCGCGCCCTTCGCGGCGGAAGCGGTTGCCCGGATTGAACGTGGCGCCGCGCCCCTTGACGGGCGGCGGCGAGCCTGTGCTCACGGCAACCTCCGTGGCGCGTCTACGACACGAGCGCGGCGTCGAGCGTGATCGTCGTGTTGAGCAGCCGGGAGATCGGGCAGTTGGCCTTGGCGTTGCTCGAGCAGCTCCGCGAACTTCGCCGCGTCGATCTTCGGGATGCGCGCACGCGTGGTGAGGTGGACGCGCCGTGACCGTCCAGGCGCCGTTGACCTGGTCCAGCGCGACATTCGCCTCGGTGTCGATCGCATCCGCCGTGATAGCCCGGCGCCGTTCAGCATGAACGACAGCGCCATCGTGAAGCAGCCGGCGTGCGCGGCGGCGACGAGTTCCTCCGGATTGGTGCCCTTGCCGTCGCCGAAGCGCGCGACGAACGAATACGGCGTGTCGTCCAGGACGCCGCTTTGCGTCGAGAGCGTTCCGCCGCCCTCCTTGGCGGTGCCTTGCCAGCGTGCGTTGGCCTTGCGTTTCATGCGAACCTCCGGAACGATCGGAGCTGCAAGTCTAACCAAATCCGGCCGCGTCGCAAGGCGCTTGTCCGGTCCATGCGTTACCATGCGTGCAAATTCTGCAAAGGCGCCCCGGCCATGACCAAGCCACGGACGCACCAGTTCGACACGCTGTCGCTGCACGCCGGCGCGCTGCCGGACCCTGCCACCGGCGCGCGCGCGACGCCGATCTACCAGACGGCGTCGTTCGTCTTTCCCGACGCGCGATCATGCGGCGGCGCTCTTCAACATGGAGCGCGCGGGCCACGTGTACTCGCGCCTCTCCAACCCGACGTGCGCCGTGCTGGAGGAGCGCGTCGCCGCGCTCGAGGGCGGCGTGGGCGCCATCGCCACGGCCAGCGGCCAGGCGGCGCTGCATCTCGCGATCGCCACGCTGCAGGGCGCGGGCTCGCACATCGTCGCGTCGCGCTCGCTGTACGGCGGCTCGCACAACCTGCTCGCCTACACGCTGCCGCGCTTCGGCATCACGACCACGTTCGTCGATCCGCGCGACCTCGACGCCTGGCGCGCGGCGATCCGGCCCGAGACGCGGCTGCTTTTCGGCGAGACGCTCGGCAATCCCGGCCTCGACGTGCTGGACATCCCGCGCGTCGCGGAACTCGCGCACGAGCACGGCCTGCCGCTTCTGCGTCGACTCGACGTTCACCACGCCGTGGCTCATGCGGCCGTTCGACCACGGCGCCGACATCGTCGTTCCATTCCGCGACCAAGTTCCTGTCCGGGCACGGCGTGGTCATCGGCGGCGTGCTGGTCGACGGCGGGCGTTCGACTGGGACGGCGCCGCTTCGCGCGCGAAGTTCCCGACGCTGACCGAGCCCTACGCGGGCTTCCACGACATGGTGTTCGCCGAGGAGTCGACGACCGCCGCGTTCCTGCTCCGCGCGCGGCGCGAGGGCCTGCGCGACTTCGGCGCGTGCATGGCGCCGTTCACCGCGTTCCAGATCCTGCAGGGCATCGAGACGCTGCCGCTGCGCATGGCGAAGCACGTCGAGAACACGCGCAAGGTCGTCGCCTTCCTGCGCACGCATCCGCTGGTCGCGACGATCGGCTATCCCGAGCTGCCCGAGCATCCCGATCACGCGCTCGCGCAGCGGCTGCTGCCGCGCGGCTGCGGCGCCGTGTTCAGCTTCGACCTCGACGGCACGCGCGCGCAGGGCCGCCGCTTCATCGAGGCGCTGCGGCCTGTTCTCGCATCTCGCCAACGTCGGCGACGCCAAGTCGCTGGTGATTCATCCGGCGTCGACGACGCATTTCCGCATGAGCGCCGACGATCTCGCGAAGGCGGGCATCAGCGAAGGCACGATCCGGCTGTCGATCGGGCTCGAGGATGCCGACGACCTGATCGACGACCTGGGCCGGGCGCTGCACGCCGCCGGGAAGGCATGATGCGTCGAGCGTCGGCGGGCGCGCGCGTCTACGCGTACACCGGCTCGCGCGCGCACGACGCGCCGCGTCCCACGGTCGTGTTCGTGCACGGCGCCGCGAACGATCACAGCGTATGGGCGCTGCAGTCGCGCTATTTCGCGCACCACGGCTTCAACGTGCTCGCCGTGGACCTGCCGGGTCATGGCCGCTCGGCGGGACCGGCGCTCGCGTCGGTCGAGGCGATCGCCGATTGGCTGGTGGCGCTCCTCGACGCCGCCGGGGCCGCGCGCGCGGCGCTGGTCGGCCATTCGCTCGGCGCGCTGGCCGCCCTCGAGGCGGCGTCGCGTGCGCCCTCCGCGGGTCACGCATCTTGCGCTGCTCGGCCCTGCGGCGCCGATGCCCGTCAGCGAAGTGCTGCTCGCGGCAGCGGCCGCCGGCGACCACCTCGCCTACGAACTCATCAATGGCTGGTCGTTCAGCGCGCCGAAGCAGCTCGGCGGCAGCCGCCAGCCCGGCGTGTGGATGACGCGGCGACGCGCTGCGGCTGATGGAGCGCACGCGCCCCGGGCGTCCTCCACACCGACCTCGCCGCATGCCACGCCTACGCCAACGGCCTCGCGGCGGCGCGCGGTGCGGCGTGTCCCGCACTGCTTCTCGTCGGCGCGCGCGACGTGATGGCGCCGCCCCGCAGTGCGCTGGATCTTGCCGCGGCGTTCGGTGATTCGCGGACGGTGACGCTCGCCGGCTGCGGCCACGCGATGATGGCCGAGCAGCCGGACGCGGTGCTCGACGCGCTGGCGGCTTTCCTGCGCTAGCTGCTCACGGCCTCCGCCACTTGATCGAGCAGCCGATCGATGCGTGCTGCGTCGCCGGCCCCTTGCCCGAGCGTGCGATTTCCACCATCGCGGCAAAGAGCTCGCGCGGCGCCGACGGGTCCGGCGAGCGGCCCGAGGCGTCGAGGCGGCCGCGGTACGCGAGCGTCAGGCCGCGGTCGAAGCCGAAGAAATCCGGCGTGCACACGGCGCCGTACGCCTTCGCGACTTCCTGCGATTCGTCGAAGACGTAGGGGATGGTCAGGCCGTGGCGCGTCGCGAACGCCTTCATGTTGTCGAACGAATCCTCGGGGTAATCGGCCGGGTCGTTGCTCGAGATCGCGATGCTGCCGATCCCCTGCGCGGCGAGCTCGGTCGTGTCGCGCACGATCTTGTCGATCACCGCCTTGACGTACGGGCAGTGATTGCAGATGAACATCACGAGGATCCCGTGCGGGCCGCGCGCCGATTCCAGCGTGTGGCGGCGGCCGTCGACGCCGGGCAGGTCGAATGCAGGTGCTTGCATGCCGAGCGCTCCGGCGGGGGTGGCGGTACTGACCATGGCGATCTCCTGCGCGCGTCGGCGCGCGGTTTCGGTGTGGCAGAATCGTAGCACCCGCAGCACCGCGCCCGCCCGGCGGGCCCACGATGCCGATCGTCCACCACGCCGATCCCGACGCGTTCCTCGACGCATCGCTGCCCGCGGACGCGCCGTGCGCCGTGGGCACCTCGGTCTTCCTTGCGGGCGACCATTTTCCGTTCGATTTCGTCGCGCCCGCGGCGCCGTAGCCGGTGATGAAAACGCCGCGCCTGTACGTCGAGGAAATCGCCGGCGAGCTCGCCGCGGGCGCCGACGTCGCCCTGCCGCCCGCTGCGGCGCATCACGCCGCCAGCGTGCTTCGCCTGCGCGCGGGCGATCGACTCACCCTGTTCACCGGAAGCGGCGGCGAGTACGCGGCAACCGTTGCCGGCGTGGGTCGGCGCGCAGTCACGGCGCGGGTCGACGGGTTCGCGGACGTCGAGCGCGAAGCGCCGCTTCGCGCGACGCTCGTGCAGGCGGTCGCCGCCGGCGACGCGATGGAATACGCGATCAGGAAGTCGGTGGAGCTGGGCGTCGCCGCCGTGCAGCCGGTGACGACGGCACGCAGCGCGCCGCTGCCCGCGGGTGCGCGGACGCTGCAGCGGCAGGCGCGCTGGCGCAGCGTGACGATCGCCGCCTGCGAGCAGTGCGGCCGCAACCGGCTGCCGGAAATGCGGCCGGTGATGCCTTTGCTGGAGTGGCTGCGCGCCCGGGACGCGGGCGCGACGGGCGTCGCGCTCGCGCGGGGCGCCGCGCGCGCGCTCGCGCAACTGGCACCGCCGCAGGCGCTCGACGTTCTGGTCGGTCCCGAAGGCGGGCTCACCGACGACGAAGTCGCGGATGCCGTGCGTGCCGGGATGGTGCCCGTCCGCCTCGGCCCGCGCGTGCTGCGGACCGAAACCGCCGGCCCCGCCGCGCTCGCCGCGGCGCAGGCGCTGTGGGGCGACCTTCAATGACGCGCCGGGGCGCCGCGCTCGCCGCGGTGCTGGCCGTCGTCGGCTGCGCGATGGCGCCGCCGCCGCAGCACCCGCGCGTCGAGCATGCCTACGTCGTGCTGGGGCCGGACGGCGGCGCCGTCGCGCGGGCGATCGTCGACGCCGCCACCTGCCCCGACATCGACGTCGACGGCGCGGCGATGCCGATGACCGTGCGCGCGCCGGCGCAGCGTCTGGCCCGGCGCCCCGGGCAGCAGAAGGCGTCCGACTTTCCGGTCACCGTCTGCGAGCTGACGCTTCCGCGCGAAGCGCGCGCCGCGGCCGTCGCCGGCTACGCGCTTGCGCTGCCTGTGCCGACGCCCGCGCGCATCGTCCTGCTCGGCGACACCGGCTGCCGCCTGTTCTCCTACGGCGCGGAACAGGCGTTCCAGCCGTGCAACCGGCTTGCGCAATGGCCGTTCGCGCGCACGGCTGCGCGAGCCGCGGCGACCAAGCCGGACCTCGTCATCCATGTCGGGGACTACCACTATCGGGAGAGCGCGTGCCCGCCCGCGAACGAGGGCTGCGCGGGCAGCCCCTGGGGCTTCGGCTACGACGCCTGGGATGCCGATTTCCTCGACCCCGCGCGCCCCCTGCTGGCCGCCGCGGCGTGGATCGTCGTGCGCGGCAACCACGAGACCTGCGATCGTGCCGGCCAGGGCTGGTGGCGCCTGCTGGATCCGCGCGCGCTCGCACCGCGGCAGGACTGCAACGAGGTCGCGGACGATGCACTCGGCAACTATAGCGCGCCTTACGCCGTGCCGCTCGGCGGCGGCTGGCGCGTGGTCGTCTTCGATTCATCCGCCGCGACCAACCTGCCGGACCCGCCGGCGGCGACCGTCGATCGCTATCGCGCCGGTCTCGCGCAGGCGTTCGCGGCGGCGCCCGCGGCGACGTTCTTTGCCGTCCATCATCCGCCGCTCGCGTTCGCCGCCAACCGCGATGTGCCGCAGCGGCCGTATCATGGCAACGCGGCGTTGCAGCGGGCGCTGTCGGCGCGCCACGGTGCGGCGCTGTTCCCGGCAGAGGTCGCCGCCGTGTTGTCGGGCCACACGCATGCCTTCGAGGCGGTGACGTTCGCCACCGCCCAGCCGCCGCAATTCGTCTTCGGCGACGGCGGCACGGCGGTCGATGCGCCGCTGCCCGATCCGTTTCCCGCGGGGGAAACGCCGTTCCCCGGCGCCGTCGTGCGCGACCTTCGCTACTCCGTACACTTCGGTTTCGCCACGCTCGACCGTACGCCTGCCGGCTGGACGCTGACCGCGTACGATGTCGACGGCGTGCCGATGCAAACCTGCACCCTCGCCGAAAGGCAAGCGACATGCCCGCCAACCGCACGATGACCGACCTGGTGCTCAATCTCGTGCGGCCCTACCGCGGGTGGCTCGCGGTCGTGTTCGCCGCGATGCTCGTCGAGACGCTGATGAGCCTCGCCGCGCCCTGGCCGCTCAAGATCGTCCTCGACAACGCGCTGTCCCACCATCCGCTGCCGGGCTGGCTCGAATGGGTGCACGATCTCGGCATCGACCGCGACACGATGGGCCTCGCGCTCTTCGCCGCGCTGGCGACGGCGGTGATCGCCGCGATCGGCGCGGCGGCGAGCTATGTCGACAACTACTACACCGAGAGCGTCGGCCAGTGGGTCGCGCACGACCTGCGGATGCGGATCTACGACCACCTGCACCGGCTCTCGCTCAAGTACTACGAGGACCAGTCGGCGGGGACGCTGCTGTCGACGATGACCAGCGACGTCGCGACCGTGCAGGACTTCGCGTCGTCGGCGACGCTGTCGATCCTCGTCGACCTCATGACGATCGTCGGGATGCTGGGGTTGATGTTCTGGCTCAACTGGGACTTCGCGCTGATCGCCGTCGGCATCACGCCCTTCCTGCTGATGTTCGTGGCGCGCTTCAAGAAGGCGGTGAAGGAGGCGTCGCGCAACGTGCGACTGCACCAGAGCGAGATCGTCGCCGTCGTCCAGCAGGGGCTGGGCTACGTGCGCGTCGTGAAGGCCTACGGCCGCGAGGCGCTCGAGGACTCGCGGCTCGAGGTGGCGAGCCGCGCGACGGTGGACGCCGCGCTCCAGGCGCGGCGCGTGAAGTCGCTGCTCTCGCCGGTGGTGACGGTCGTGGTCGCGCTGTGCACGGGTTTCGTGCTGTGGCGCGGCACGGCGCTGATCGTCGCGGGGGCGATGACCGTCGGCGCGCTGACCGTGTTCCTCGCCTACCTGTCCAAGTTCTTCAAGCCCGTGCAGGACCTCGCGAAAATGACCAACACGATCGCGCAGACGGCGGTCGGCCTGGAGCGCATCCAGAAGATCCTCGAGGCCGACGTCGTCGTCCCCGAGAAGCCCGACGCCGTGCCGCCGGCCACGCTGCGCGGGGAGATCGCATTCGAGCACGTCGCGTTCGCCTACGACGCCGAGGATCCCGTGCTGCGTGACGTGAGCTTCCGGATCGAGCCGGGGCAGATCGTCGGGCTCGTCGGCGGCACGGGCAGCGGCAAGTCGACGATCGTGAGCCTCATTCCGCGGTTCTACGACCCGACGTCGGGACGGATCATGCTCGACGGCCGCGACCTCACCGACTACCAGGTCCATCCGCTGCGCGACCAGATCGGCTACGTGCTCCAGGAGACGGTGCTGTTCCGCGGCACGATCCGCGAGAACATCGCCTACGGTCGCCCCGACGCGACGGACCAGGAGATCGTCGAGGCGGCGAAGCTCGCCAACGCCGACGAGTTCATCGTCCGGATGCCGCACGCGTACGACTCGCACGTCGGCGAGCGCGGCGACACGCTGTCGGGCGGCCAGCGCGCGCGGATCGGCATCGCGCGCGCGGTCATCCGGGGCACGCCGATGCTGATCCTCGACGAGCCCACGGCGGCGCTCGACACGGAATCGGAGCATCTCGTCGTCGAGGCGCTGACGCGGCTGATGAAGGGTCGCACCGTCATCATGATCGCGCACCGACTCTCGACGATCCGCCAGGCGGACAAGATCATCGTGCTCGAGGCCGGCAAGGTGGCGGAAGAGGGCTCGCACGAGGTCCTGATGCGCAACAACGGCCCTTATGCCGCGCTGTATCGGGTCCAGTTCCCCGACGCGCCCGAGGCCGCTGCCGTGCCGGAAGCGGCCGGCCTGCCGGCCCAGCGCACCGCCGCCAACCCGCATTAGAATCGCGTCATGGCCCACTCGCTGATCGTCCTTCCCGATGACACCGCGCTGCCGATCGTGGCGGCGATCGACGCGGCGCGCACCTCGCTGCGCGTCAAGATGTTCGTGTTCACCGACCCGACGCTGCTCGCGGCGCTCGGCCGCGCCCGCAAGCGCGGCGTCGCGGTGCGGGTCATGCTGAATTCCGCGCGGCGCAGCGGCGAGGACGACAACGTCGCGACGCGCACGGCGCTCGCCGACGCCGGCATCGACGTGGCCGACAGCAACCCGGCGTTCGACCTCACGCACGAGAAGTCGATGATCGTCGACGACCACACGGCGTTCGTGAAGTCGCTCAACTGGGAGACGCGCAACCTGACCGAGACGCGCGACTACGCGGTGGTCACGCGCGTCGCGGAGGAAGTCGCGGAGATCGTCGAGGGCTTCGAGGCGGACTGGCACCGCAAGCCGTTCAACCCGGCGCACCCGTCGAAGCTGGTCTGGTGCAGCGTCAACGGCCGCGAGCGGATCGCCCATTTCATCGACGGCGCGAAGGAAACGCTCTGGCTGCAGAACGAGCGCTACCAGGACACGGTGATCATCGAGCGGCTGGTGCGCGCGGTGCGCCGCGGCGTCAAGGTTCACGTGATGGCGCGCCCGCCGCACACGCTCAAGAAGGACAAGCTGATCGAGGGCGTCGGCGGGTTGCGGATCCTGCAGGACGTGGGCGCGAAGGTCCACAAGCCCAAGGGCCTGCGCCTGCACGCCAAGATGCTGCTCGCCGACGACGCGCGCGCGATCGTCGGCTCGATCAACCTGACGCCGGGCAGCTTCGACGCGCGCCGGGAGCTGGCGATCGAGACCGACGATCCGGTCGTGATCAAGCGCCTGCGCCAGGTGGCGCACAAGGACTGGAAAAGCTCGAAGAAGCTCGACTTGAGCGACGAAGGCCTGCTGGCCGACCTCGAGAAGCGTCATAAGGAGGGCGCGGACCAGCTCGTCCTCGACGCCGACCGGCATCCGGACGACTGAGCCGTCGCTCCGGATCGCCACGCAATGCGCGCCTCCGCCGCGGCGCGCATTGCCGTGGCGCGCCACGAAGCGGCGCGCCACGCGGCGCACGCTTCAACGGGCCAGCGGCTCGCCGGCGAGCAGGATGCTGCAGCGCACGCGCTCGATCAGCAGCGTGTCGACCGACCCGCGCCACCAGCGCAGCGCGAACTTCTTGCTGCGCTTGTGACCGAGGATCAGCAGGTCGATGCCTAGCGTGTCGACCAGGCGCGTCATCACTTCGACGGGTTCGCCGTCGAGCAGATGCGTCGTGACCGCGAAGCCTCGCTCGGTCAGCCGCGCGGCCGCCTCCTTGAGGTCGGCCTCGCTGCGCGAGCGATCGACTTCGAGCGTGGGCGCGGGCACGAACTCGCCTGCCAGCAGATAGGGCGAGGGATCGTGGAGCACGCACGCGAGGTGCACCATGCGGTCCGCCTGCAGCGTGAGATGCGCGCATTCGTCGACGGCGAGCTTGGACTCCGGCGAGCCGTCGTAGGCGACGAGGATTCTGCGGTACATGGGCAGCGCTCCCGGGCGGTGTTCGAGATAGGCGCGATGATAGTCGCGGGGCGCGCCCGCGTCACCACGGTCGTACCGTACGGCGGCGCGGGGGGCGGCCATTCAGGCGGCGAGCGGGCGCGCGGGCTTCCCTGCCAGCGCCAGCGCGAGCGCCGCGAGCTCGTCCCAGGCATTGCCGCGACCGATGCCTTTGGACAGCGCGTCGAGACGGGCGGCGGCCACCGTCATCGCTTCGAGGGATCCCGCCGTGACGCGGCGTGCGGCGCGATCCATCGCGTCCTGCCGCCTGCCCCAGACGCGGGCGTTGCGCAGCGCGGCGGCATGCGGCATGCCGCCGCGCACCTCGGCCGCGCACGCGCGCGAGCGCGTGGAGGTCCTCGCCCAGCTGCCACACGGCCAGCGTGACCGCTTCGCCTTCGCCGCGCAGCGCGGCGAGGATGCGCAGCGCGCGCGCGGCGTCGCCGGCGAGCCACGCCTCGGAGAGCTGGAACACGTCGTAGCGCGCGACATCCGCCACGGCGCGCTCCACGGCGTCGAGCGCGAGCTCGCCCTCGGGCAGCAGCAGCGCGAGCTTCTCGATCTCCTGGCGCGCGGCGAGCAGGTTGCCCTCGCAGCTGCTCGGCGAGGAACGCCAGCGTCTCGCGGCGGCGCGCTGGTTCTGGCGCGCCAGGCGCGCGGCGATCCAGCGCGGCAGCTCGTCGCGCTCGAGCGGCTGCACGGCGATCGTGACGCCGCCGCCGGCGAGCGCGGCGAACCACGCCGACGCCTGCGCGGCGCGATCGAGCCGCGGCAGCGTGACCAGCGTGACGTTGTCGGGGCTGGGATTCGCCGCGTAGGCCTCCAGCGCCTTCGCCCCCTCGACGCCGGGCTTGCCGGTCGGGATGCGCAGGTCGACGAGCTTGCGGCTGCCGAACAGGCCCAGGTTGGCGTTGGCCGCCGACAAACGCGTCCCACTTGAAGCCGGGCTCGACCACCAGCACCTCGCGCTCGTCGCAACCGGCGCTTCGCGCGCGGCGGCGCGGATCGCGTCGCCGGCTTCGAGCGCCAGCAGCGGCTCGTCGCCGTGGACGACATAGAGCGGCGCGACGCGTGCGCGCGAGATGCGCAGGCGAGGTCGTCGGGGCGGACCTGCATCCGGCGTCAGCCCGGCTTCGTCGCCGCCTGCAGGCGGCGCACGAGCTGCTGCACCGCGTCGGTCTGCATCTCGCGCAGCAGCCGCTGCTCCTCGCGCTTCGCGCGCCAGCACTTCGGTCTCGTTGAACGTGTAGGCTGCGGCGCAGCACGATCTCGCCCGGCGGCAGCCAGTCGTTGCCGTCGGCGTCGTGCAGGCGGAACGACACGCGCTTGACCAGCTGGATACTCGCGCACGCCGCCGCCGCTGGACAGCGACAGCACCTCCTTGTCGTCGACGACGCCGGTGATGTCGAGGATGACCGTGCGGCCTTCTCGGCGCTGGCCGACGACGGTCGCGTTGCCGCCGCCGTTCGAGCGCGCGCGTGAGCTCGGTGCGCGAAGATCGGCAGCGCCGCGGCGTTGACGAAGATCGACGTGAACGCGTAGGTCGCCTCGCCGCGCAGGTGAAAGCCGCAGGCCGCGAGCGCGACGCGGCGCAGACCGACGGCCAGCGCCCGCGCGGGAAGCGCGGCGGGTCGTCCGGCGCGCAACCTGCCGCGCTGCGCCGTCAGACGACGACATTGACGAGCCTGCCCGGCACCACGACGATCTTCTTCACCGGCGCGCCGCCGGCATGCCTCGCGACTTCCGGCGCGGCCCGCGCCGCGGCCTCGATCGCCGCGCTGTCCGCGCCGCCGGCACGACGAGCTTGCCGCGCAGCTTGCCGTTGACCTGCAGCACGAGCTCGATCTCGTCCTGCGCGAGCGCGGCCGGGTCGACCTCGGGCCAGGGCGCGTCGAGCAGGTCGCCGCGCTCGCGCGCGAATCCCAGGTCGCGCCACAGCACCCACGTCGTGTGCGGCACGACCGGGATAGAGCACGCGCAGCAGGATCGACAGGCCTTCGCGCGGCCACTGCCGCCGCGCCTGCGGCGTCGGCCGGCAGCGCTTCCAGCGCGTTCAGCATCTTCATGCCGGCGGAGACGACGGTGTTGTACTGGATGCGCTCGTAGTCGTAGTCGGCCTGCTTGCAGCGTGAGGTGGATCTCGCGTCGCGCGGCCTTGCGCGTGTCGGCCGATCGCGCCAGTCGACGCTCGCGCCGCGGCGTCGTCTCGGCGTGCGCCTGCGCGAAGCCCACAGGCGCTGCAGGAAGCGGTGCGCGCCTTCGACGCCGGCGTCCGACCACTCGAGCGTCGCCTCGGGAGGCGCGGCGAACATGACGAACAGCCGCGCGGTGTCCGCGCCGTAGCGGTCGATGATGTCCTGCGGGTCGACGCCGTTGAGCTTCGACTTCGACATCGTGCCCACGCCGCCGTACTCGACCGGCCGGCCGTCGCGCTTGAGCCGCGCGCCGGTGACGCGCCCGGTCGCGTCGTGCGTGACCTCGACGTCCTCCGGCGGGAAGTAGTCGATGCCGCCCTTGTCGTTGCGGCGGAAGAAGCATGTGGTTGAGCACCATGCCCTGCGTGAGCAGGCGCGTGAACGGCTCGTCGATAGGCGACCAGGCCCATGTCGCGCATCACCTTGGTCCAGAAGCGCGCGTAGAGCAGGTGCAGGATCGCGTGCTCGATGCCGCCGATGTACTGGTCCATCGGCATCCAGTAGTCGTTGCGCGCGTCGACCATCGTCGGCGCGTCCGGGCAGGCGTAGCGCATGTAGTACCACGACGAGTCGACGAACGTGTCCATCGTGTCGGTCTCGCGCCGCGCCGGCGCCGCCGCACTGCGGGCACGTGGTGTTCACGAAGTCGGCGCGCTTCGGCGAGCGGATTGCCGCTGCCGTCGGGAATGCAGTCCTCGGGCAGGATCACCGGCAGGTCCTCCTCGGGCACCGGCACCTCGCCGCAGGCCGCGCAGTGGACGATGCGGGATCGGCGTGCCCCAGTAGCGCTGGCGCGAGATGCCCCAGTCGCGCAGGCGATACGTCGATCTTCTTCTCGCCCAGGCCCTTCGCCGCGAGGTCGGCGGCGATGGCGTCGACCGCCGCCTGGTACGCGAGGCCGTCGTACTTGCCGGAGTTGACGCAGCGCCCGCGCGCCTTGTCCTCGTACCACGGCTGCCAGCGCGTCGGTCGAGAACGTCTCGCCGTCGATCGGCGATCACCTGCCGGATCGGCAGCCCGTACTTCTTCGCGAACGCGAAGTCGCGCTCGTCGTGCGCCGGCACGCCCATCACCGCGCCGTCGCCGTAGCCATCAGCACGTAGTTGCCGACCCAGACCTCGACCTTGTCGCCGGTCAGCGGATGCGTGACGAACAGGCCGGTCGGCATGCCCTTCTTCTCCATCGTCGCGAGGTCGGCTTCCATCACGCTGCCGCGCTTGCATTCGTCGATGAATGCGCGCGAGCGCCGGGTTGCGCCTGCGCCGCGTGCGTCGCCAGCGGATGCTCGGCGGCGACCGCGCAGAACGTCACGCCCATGATCGTGTCGGCGCGCGTGGTGAACACGTACAGCCGGCCGTCGCCGATCGGCGTGCCGGAATCGTCGCGGATGTCGTGCGGGAAGGCGAAGCGCACGCCGTCGCTCTTGCCGATCCAGTTCGCCTGCATCGTCTTCACGCGCTCGGGCCAGCCGGGCATGCTTGTCGAGGTCAGTCGAGGAGTTCCTCCGCGTAGTCGGTGATCCGCAGGTAGTACATCGGGATCTCGCGCTTTTCGACCGGCGCGCCGGAGCGCCAGCCGCGGCCGTCGATCACCTGCTCGTTGGCGAGCACCGTCTGGTCGACCGGGATCCCAGTTGACGACGCCGGTCTTCCGGTAGGCGATGCCCTTCTCGCAGCATCTTCAGGAAGAGCCACTGGTTCCACCGGTAGTAGTCGGGATCGCAGGTGGCGAACTCGCGCGACCAGTCGATCGCGAAGCCCATCGCCTGCATCTGCGCGCTTCATGTAGGCGATGTTGTCGTAGGTCCACTGCGCCGGCGCGCACGCCGCTCTTCATCGCGGCGTTCTCGGCGGGCAGGCCGAACGCGTCCCAGCCCATCGGCATCAGCACGTTGTAGCCGCTTCATGCGCAGGTGCCGGTACATCACGTCGTTGATCGTGTAGTTGCGCACGTGCCCCATGTGCAGCTTGCCGGACGGATACGGCAGCATCGACACGCAGTAGAACTTCGGCCGGTCGCGTGCGCTCGACGGCGCGGTAGGCGTCGGCCGTCGCGCCAGGCGGCCTGCGCGGCGGCCTCGATCTCGGCGGGATGGAAGGGCTTCATCGGTGGCTGCGGCGCACGCGGCGAACGGGACGCGTCTGTCGCGGATCGGCCGGAATTATACGGTGGCCGTCGGCGCGGCGCCGCCTGCCGGCGGGCGTGCGCCGCTATCCGGTCGGCACGCCGGCGTAGATCACCCAGGCACCCAGCGCCGCGAAAAGCAGCGCCGCGGCGATCCGCACGGCACGAAACGGGATGCGATCGGCGGCGAGCTTCCCCGCGAAAACGACCGGCACGTTTGCCAGCAGCATTCCAATCGTCGTCCCCGCGACCACCGCCGCCAGCGAATCGAAGCGCGCGGCGAGCACGATCGTCGCAACCTGGGTCTTGTCGCCCATCTCGGCCAGGAAGAAGGCGACGACGGTGACGCCGAAGACCCCGAAGGGCGTGGCGGCGTCGCGTCGTCGTGGAGCCTGGTCGGGCTTGAGCGCCCACGCGGCGACGGCGAAGAACGACAGCGCGACGATCCAGCGCAGAAGCTCCGGCGGAACCGCCGCCGCGGATCCAGTTTCCAACGAGCCCGGCGAGCGCGTGGTTGACGAGCGTGGCGACGAGGATGCCGGCGACGATCGGCCACGGCCGGCGGAAGCGGGCGGCGAGGATCAGCGCGAGGAGCTGGGTCTTGTCGCCGACTTCGCCGAGCGCGACGACGGCGATGGAAACGAGCAGGGCTTCGGCCAAGGCAGCGGGATTCTAGCGCAGCCGGCCGCGACCGCAGGTCGGATGCGCGCTACCGCAAGGCGCGGCCCCGGGGTGGGTCGGAATAGGCACCGGTGGGATAATGTTGGATCGTCAATGACCTCGACGACGCGCTTGCGCAAGCGGATTCCGGATCGTGTGCTGTGGCCGGCGCGGTTCGCGCTGCATGCTCGCCGGCGTGTCCGGCGCGCTCGCGGCCCCGGTGAAGACCGATGCACGTCGAGGCGGAGCTCGTCGCCGCGCAGACGGCGCTGGTGCCGGGCCAGCCGGCGACGCTCGCGCTGCGGCTGCGGATCGAGGACGGCTGGCATACGTACTGGAAGAATCCGGGCGACTCGGGCCTGGCGACCACGCTCGCGTGGAAGGTGCCCCCCGGCTACGCCGTCGGCGCCATCGAATGGCCCGCGCCGCGGGCGCTGCCCGTCGGACCGCTCGTCAATCACGGCTACGAGGGCGAGGTCTTCCATCTGGTGACCGTGACCCCGCCGGCCGATGCAAAACCCGGTACCGACGTCACGCTGGCCGCGCGCGCCGATTGGCTGGTGTGCCGGGAGACCTGCATTCCCGACGGCGCGGACCTAGCGCTCAGCCTGCCGGTCGCGGCGAGCGCCCCCGCCGATCCCGTCTGGGGCGCCCGCATCGCGGCGGCACGCGCGGCGCTGCCGAAGCCGCTCGCCGCGTGGCAGGTCGCCGCGCGCGGCGAGGGCCCGAAGGTCGTGCTCACGCTGATGCCGCCACGCCGGTGCCGCGACGCCGGGAACGCTCCACTTCTTTCCCGACGCTGAGTCGCAGATCGAGCCTTCCGGGCCGCAGTCGCAGGCGCGCGCCGGCGACGGCAGCTACGTGCTCACGCTGCCGGTATCGAGCCAGCAGCGCGGCGGGTTCACGCTCGCTGCGCGGCGTCCTGACGGCAAGCGATGGCCTGGCCGCGCAAGGCGGCGCCGCGCGCGCTGCGCTGGTCGACACGCCGATCGTCGGCGCCGTCGTCGCGGGACCGAAGCCGGCGCTCGCGGCGGCGCCGGCGCTCGACCTCGACCCGGCCGCGCCGCGCGCCGGGGCGACGGCGGTGACGCTCGTCGCGGCGCTCGCGCTCGCGTTCGCCGGCGGCATCATCCTCAACCTCATGCCCTGCGTGTTCCCGGTGCTCTCGCTGAAAGCGGTCGCGCTGGCCGCGCCGGGCCACGGCGATCGCCGCGGCCTGCGCGCCTCCGGACTGGTGTTCGGCGCGGGCGTGATCGCGACGTTCGTCGCGCTGGCTGCCTTGCTGCTGGCGCTGCGGGCCGCGGGCGAGGAGGTCGGCTGGGGATTCCAGCTGCAGTCGCCTGCCGTGGTCACGGCGCTCGCGGTGCTGTTCTTCGTCCTCGCGCTCAATCTCTCCGGCGTGTTCGAGTTCCGCGCGCTGTGGACGAGCGGCGGCCGCACGCTCGCGCACCCTTACGCCGACGCGTTTTTTTCCGGCGTGATCGCCGTGGTCATCGCGTCGCCGTGCACCGCGCCCTTCATGGGCGCCGCGCTCGGCTATGCGTTGACGGCGCCGGCGAGTGCGACGTTGGCGGTATTCGTCGCGCTCGGCGCAGGCATGGCGCTGCCGTTCACGCTGCTGTCGTGGTTCCCCGGTTGGCGGCGCATGCTGCCGCGCCCCGGCCCGTGGATGGCTTTCCTGAAGCAGGTGCTCGCCTTTCCGCTCTACGCCACCGTGGCGTGGCTCGCGTGGGTGCTCGGTGCGCAGGTCGACAACGACGCGGTGATGCGGCTGTCGATCACGCTCGTCGTCGTGGCGTTCGCGCTGTGGGCGTGGCATGCGGTGCGCGTCGGCGCGAGCCGCGCCTTTCGCGCGGCTGCCCTGATTGCGTTCGGCGTCGCGGCCGCGGTCGCGTGGCCGCTGTTGCGCGGCGACGCCGCGGCCAGCGCCGCCGCGGCGAGGCCGGCGTCGACGGATGCGGCGTGGCAGCCGTGGTCGGCGACGCGCGTCGCCGACCTCACCCGCGACGGGCGGCCGGTGTTCGTCGACTTCACGGCGGCGTGGTGCGTCACGTGCCAGGTCAACAAGCGGCTCGTGCTCAACGACGCCGCGGTCCGCGAGGCCTTCGCCGCGCGCAACGTCGCGCTCGTGCGGGCCGACTGGACGCGACGCGATCCTGCCATCACGGAGGCGCTCGCTGCGCTGGGCCGCAACGGCGTGCCCGTCTACGTGCTGTACCGGCCGGGGCGCGAACCGGTGTTGCTGCCGGAAGTCCTTAGCAAGGGCGTCGTGACCGACGCGCTCGCCGGCGTGTGAACCTTGTCGACCACCGGAGGCTTGCGTCATGCCCACACGGTTCTCCTGCCTGATCATCGCCGGCCTGCTGGCGGCCGCGTCGGCCGCCGCGCAGACGCCCGGCAACGCCGCGCCCGATTTCACGCTGACGGACACCGCCGGCAAGTCGGTCAGGCTCGCCGACTACCGCGGCAAGTTCGTCGTCCTCGAATGGACCAATCCCGACTGCCCGTTCGTGCGCAATCACTACGGCAAGCAGAGCATGCAGGCGCAGCAGAAGCGCTGGAGCGGCCAGGAGGTCGTCTGGATCACGATCAACTCCACGAACCGCGATCACGGCGAGTTCAAGACGCCGGCCGCGATGAGCGCCTGGATGAAGGCGCAGGGCGGCGCCCCGACGGTGCTCGCCGTCGACGGCGAGAGCGCCGTCGCGCGCCGGTACGGCGTGAAGACGACGCCCGAGATGTACGTGATCGCGCCCTCCGGCGAGGTGATCTACGCCGGTGCGATCGACGACGGGCGCTCGACCCGCCACGATCCGCTGGCCGCGCGCAACTACGTGCAGGCCGCGCTCACCGAGGCGAAGTCCGGCAGGCCCGTGACGGTCGCCTCGACCGCCCCTTACGGCTGTTCGCTGAAGTACTGACGCGGCAGGGCGCGCACCGGCGCCCGCCGCCCGGTCAGGACCTGCGGATCACGCCGCATGCCACGCGCGCACCGGAATTGCCGGTGGGCTGCGTCCTGTAGTCGTCGGGATCCTTGTGGATGATGACCGCGCGGCCGACGATGTCGCCCGTCCCGGTGCCGATCGTGATGACGTCGAGGACGACCTCGAGCGTCGCATTGCCGCCGGCATCCGCGACGAGCATCGGCATGTCGCCCGCATGGTGGTCGGGCATCGAAGGATTGGCGTGCGGCTTGCCGAACGGGTTGAAGTGCCCGCCGGCGCTCATGCCGTCGCCCGAGCTGCAGTCGCCCTTTTCGTGGATGTGGAACCCGTGCGGCCCCGGCGCGAGGCCGCTGGCCCGGGCGACGACTGCGACCTTGTCTCCGCGCTGGGTGAACGTCACCGACCCCTTCACGGCATTGCCTGTCGTCGGCACGAGATCGGCGAGGGCCGATGGTGCGGACGGCATCACGGACGCGCACCCGGCAACGATGGCACCGACCACGGCAATTCCCCAGGATCGCTGCATGACCTCTCCTCTTGTCATCGTCGTGGATCGAAACGCGGATTCTCAGCACCGCGGCGCGCCGCCGATCATGTCCGGGCTTCGTGAAGCCGGCTGCATCGAGCCATCGACCGACGGCGCGAGCAGGCGTTCCATCTCGCGGCGGAAATCGAGCGCGGCGCTGCGCGCGGGTGTGGCGACGTCCTGCCACCGCACGGGCGCGTGGGCGGCCACTGCGCGGGCCAGGGTTACGCCATGCGCGAGCCCGAGCGGCAGTCCGCCCAGTTGCAGCGAAGCGGCGGCCGGCATCAGCTTGCCGTAGACCGTGTAGCCGCCTTCGCCGTCGAGCGTCTCGCCGGCCGCGAGATCGCGCTTCGCCGTCGCGACGACGTCGGCGTGCCACGCGATCGCCTGGCCGGTGGGCTCGCGCCGCAGGCCGACCGACGCCACGCTGATGCCGAGCTCGAGCCCGATGGCGTGATACGGCTTGTACATCGCGCCGTAGCGGCCGGACGGGTCGGTCGAGAATCCGTACTCGCGAAAGCAGCGCCGGACATAGTCCTCGCCGGCCGGATCCCCGGCGCGAAAGGTGACGTACACGCCCCAGCGCAGGTCGCGGAACACCGGCCGCCCGTCGCGCTCTAGGCTGGAGACCACCTCGACCTGTCCCGCATGATCGAGCACGCCGCCCTCGCTGCGCGGGCGCAGCACGCGCGGGAGGTCGTCGACGCCGCAGGGCGGGAACGCGAGGCCGTCCGCAGCCGGCGCGAGGCCGGTGGCGTTCGCGACGGCCGCCATCTCGATGGCGCTCTTGGTCCCGTCGAGAAAGGAGTTGAACATCTGCGCATTGAAGTCGCCGCCGGCGACGGTTTCCGGCGTGAAGCCGTAATGCGGCCAGACGGTCGCGGGCGTCGACGCGTGGTACGCCGGCAGGTACTTGGTCCCCTTGCCGGCGGCGACCACCGCGAACCCGGCGGCGCGGCACCAGTCGACCATTTCGCAGATCAGCGCCGGCTGGTCGCCGTAGGCCAGCGAGTAGACGACGTCCGCCGCGCGGGCGCGCTGCGCCAGCAGCGGGCCGGCCAGCGCATCCGCCTCGACGTTGACCATGACGATGTGCTTGCCGTGGGCGCAGCAGGCCAGCGCGTGCGCGATGCCGGCGGCCGGACTGCCGGTGGCGTCGATCACGATCTCCACGTCGGGAGACGCAATCAGCGCCGGCGCGTCGTCGGTGACGAACGTCGTGCCGCGGGCCGCGGCGTCGGCGGCCGACGGCGCCGCGTAGCGCTCGGCGGGCCAGCCGGTGCGCGCGAGCGCGGAGTGCGCACGCGCAGGCGCCAGGTCGGCGATGCCGACGACGTGGACGCCGGGGGTGTGCTTGGCCTGTGCGAGATACATGGCGCCGAACTTGCCGGCGCCGATCAGCGCGACGCGCAGGGGCCGGGACTCGGCTGCGCGCGCCGCGAGCATGCGGTAAAGGTTCATCGGCGCATCCTACCGCTCGACGCCGGCCAGCCCGACCAGCACGCCGCGAAGGTCGAAGAGGATCGTGTCGATGCGCGCTGCGTTCATCCGGCAGGGTGGAGCGCGAGCATCAGGCCGAGCGGCACGAACACGACCGACAGGATGTTGCCGACCAGCACGATCGACGCGACCTTGTGCGGCTCCTGGCGGAACGCCTCGGCGACCATGAAGTTGAGCACGGCCGGAGGCAGCGCGCCGAACAGGATCAGGAGGCCGCGCTGCGTCGGGTCCAGCCCCAGCGCGGGCGCGAGCGCAATCGCCGCCAGCAAGCCGGTCAGCGGGCATGCGATGCCGCCGATGATCCCCAGGCGCACGGCGTCCCAACGCACGTCCGCGAGCCGCGCGCCAAGCGACAGCAGCATCATCGGGATGAGCGCGTCGCCGACGATCCTGATCGCGGTGGTCAGCCATCCGGGGAGCGGGGGATGCGTCAGCGCGAGCCCGAAGCCGAGGACGGTCGACCACACCATCGGGTTGCGCAGCAGGTTCCAGAACCTGGCGTGGTGGTTGATGATCCACACACCGAGCGTGAACTGCAGCAGGTTCGAGATCGTGAACAGCGCGACCATCGGTCCGAACCCGGCGCTGCCGTAGGCGAGCACCGCCAGCGGCAGTCCCATGTTGCCGCAGTTGTTGAACATCACCGGCGGCGCCAGCGTTCGCGGATCGACGCGCAGCGCGCGGGCGAGCGGCCACGCGAGCAGGCCGGAGCTCACGACGACGCCGACGCTGCCGAGCATCAGCTGCCAGTTCGCGGCGACGTCGAAGTCCTTGCTCGCGAGCGCCGAGAAGATGAGGGCCGGCGCGAGCACGTTCATGCTGATCCGGTTGACGTACGTCATGTCGGGCCGAACGCCGCCGCGCGTACAGGAACCCGAGGAGGATGATCAGGAAGACCGGGAGGATGATGCCGAGGATGCGCTCGAGCATGGCGGCCCTTCGGCGCGTCGGCGGCGACGCTAGAGGATGTAGCGCGCGAGATCGTCGTCGCCCGCGATGCCGGCGAGCCGCGCATCGACGAACGCCGCATCGATCGCGATCGTCTCGCCGGTGCGCCGCGCGGCGTGGAACGACACATCCTCGAGCAGGCGCTCCATCACCGTGTAAAGGCGCCGTGCGCCGATGTTCTCCTGCTTCTCGTTGACCGCATGGGCGATCTCGGCAAGGCGCCGGATGCCGTCGGGCTGGAAGTCCAGATGCACCTGCTCGGTGACCAGCAGCGCCTCGTACTGCCGCGTCAGGCAAGCGTCGGTCGCGGTCAGGATGCGCTCGAAATCGTCGATGGAGAGGGAGTTGAGCTCGACCCGGATGGGCAGCCGGCCCTGCAGCTCGGGAATGAGGTCGGAGGGCTTCGACATCTGGAATGCGCCCGACGCGATGAACAGCACGTGGTCCGTCTTGATCATCCCGTACTTGGTCGTCACCGTCGTGCCTTCGACCAGCGGCAGGAGGTCGCGCTGCACGCCCTGGCGCGAGACGTCGGCCCCCTGGGCGTCGGAACGCGCGGTGATCTTGTCGATCTCGTCGAGGAACACGATGCCGTTCTGCTCCGCCGCTGCGAGCGCGCGCGACTTGATGTCGTCGTCGTTGATGAGCTTCGCGGCCTCCTCGTCGATCACGTGCCGCATCGCCTCGGCGATGGCCATTTTCTTGTGCTTGCGCCGCCCGCCGCCGATCTGCGCGAACATGCCCTGGATCTGGCTCGTCAGGTCCTCCATCCCGGGCGGCGCCATGATCTCCATCTGCGGCGGCAGCGCGGCGACGTCGATCTCGATCTCCTTGTCGTCGAGGGCGCCCTCGCGCAGCATCTTGCGGAACCGCTGGCGCGTCGCGGAGTCGGCCGGCTTCATGTCGTCGAAGTTCACTTCGCGCGACGGCGGCAGCAGCACGTCGAGCACGCGTTCCTCGGCGGCGTCGGCGGCGCGGTCCCGCACCTTGCGCGTTTCGGCCTCGCGCGTCTGCTTGACGGCCACCTCGACCAGGTCGCGGATGATCGTGTCGACGTCGCGGCCGACGTAGCCGACCTCGGTGAATTTCGTCGCCTCGACCTTCACGAAGGGCGCGTCGGCCAGGCGGGCCAGCCGCCGCGCGATCTCGGTCTTGCCCACGCCCGTGGGGCCGATCATCAGGATGTTCTTCGGCGTGATCTCGCCGCGCAGCGGCTCGGCCACCTGCTGGCGCCGCCAGCGATTGCGCAGCGCGATCGCGACGGCGCGCTTCGCGGCGTCCTGCCCGACGATGTGCTTGTCGAGCTCGTGGACGATTTCTTCGGGCGTCATTTGTAACGGCATGGCGAGAGGGCGTGCGGGAAGCAGGAAACCTCGGTCGACGGCGAAGCATTCTAACTTGGGAGGCGCAGGCGCCGGGTTGTGGGAAACATCATCGGTGGCGGCGGCTCGCAGTTGCCGCTGCGATCGGTCATGGCGAGGCGCCGGCTTCACAATGGCGCGCAGAAGCGTTCGCCGGGGCTGGCGCTCGAACACACAGAGCGCATGCATTGCGCCTCGTCCAATTATTTCCCCATTTGCGGCGGGATTTTGGTACATTCCCGCGCCGGTGCGTCGCGAGCTTGGATTTCGAACCAGACGGATCACCGCGTGAAGATAATTCTGTGCGTTGCACGGGGTTCGACGGTCTCGAGGCAGCGGTCGCTGCGGCGCTCGCGCCGGCAGCCAATCCGTTTCGCGTGAATGTGGGCCCGAGGCGCCGTGGTTGGTCAAGACGATGGGCAACTCGCCCGCAAGCATCTTTGACTTGGAGGTAACGATGTTTCTGCGAAGCTGTTCTCTAGCCGCATTGGCGCTCCTCATTCCGACCGCCGCCAGCGCGGCGAGTCGCTGCGACCAGGTGTTGAAGGCGTTCGGCAATCAGCTTGCCGATGCGACCTGCTACGAAAAGTCGGATCTGACGACGAACGGGGACCTTACCGATGCTCATCCGACAACACCCCTCGATAACGTTTGGCAGCCGGGGCTTCCGCTGCCCCTGCCGGTGCTCACCTTCACACCGCGTACGGACCGGGCCATTTTGATCAACGCTGCGGTTAACCCGCCGCAGGACAAGACGCCGATTACGATGGCGGTGCCTGGTCTGCAGATCAACGCCCGGATCGCCTCCGACCCCACAGGCCAGGCGCGTTTTCTGCTGCGGCTTCCCGACAACTGGAACGGACGCCTCGTCGTCGGAGGTGCGCCAAGCCAGCGCAGCGAATTCTCGAACGACTACGGATGGAGCGACTACGTACTGCAGAAGGGATATGCGTTCGCCTCGCAGAACAAGGGTATTCTCAATGCGACGCTTACGACCAGCGCGGACCCGCTCGGCTGCCGTCTCTTCCCCGGCTCGACGACGTATGTTCACTTCTACGCCAACGATCCCGGCAAGCAGTTCACGCAATGGGCCGGCTACATGATCGACGCGGCGACACTCGCACGCACGGGACTCAAGGCAGCCTACGGCGGCGGACCGCCGCGCTATACGTACGCGGTGGGAACTTCGAACGGCGGCTACCAGGTGCGTCGCGCCGTGGAGTTGGCGCCGAAATTGTTCGACGGCGGCGTCGACTGGGAGGGCACGTTCGTCGACGAGCACGCACCCAACGTCCTTACCGATCTTCCGCCCGGGGTCCTCAACTTCCCCGATTACGTCGCTTCCGGTTCTAGCGCGAGCAGCACGGCAGCGCAAAATATTGTCGGCGCGGGATATCCGCCGGACATCGTGGCGAGCCCCTCGACGATGTGGGCCCGATATTACGCCTCGTATTGGGAAGTGACGATGTGCCAGTGGCAGAAGCGACTGGATCCGACGTACGACACCTACGGCAGCGGTCTTGCCACGTACAACTACGTCGCGCGTCTGCCGTTCTCGGATGTGGGCGAGAACATGGCTGCCTTTGCGACCACCGGACTTATCCAGGCACCGCTGATCACCGTTGCGGGAACGATGGATGCGCTCCTTCCCATCGACCATCATGCACGCGCGTATGCGCGCAAGGTCGCGGCGGGATTTGCGGACGTCGGCAACAACGGCAATGGCAATGGCAACGGCAACGGCAACGGCAACGGAAAACAGCCAGCGTATCGCCTGTATGAGGTGCAGAACGGTAATCATATCGAGAATTACAAGACGTACTATCCGCAGCTCGAGTACATCCTGCCGCATGCACAACATGCGTTCGATCTGCTTGTGGCCAGTGTCGAGCAGCGCGCCACTCTGCCGCCCGATCAATGCATCCCGCGCGGGGGCGCCATTGCCGCGTCGCCATCCCAGCCAGGACACTGCGCGAGCCTGTTTGTGCCGTAAGCATCAAGCTGCGCCAGCGAAGCCGAAACGACCCCGCCCACGCGGCGGGGTTTTTTCTTGTTGTTACGCCCGGCAGGGCAACTCGGTCCGTGGCGGAACGCGGGCGCGAGCCGCATGCAATGCTGCCTCCCCAAGTCCTGGCTCGATCATCTGGGTGTGGCTGCTCGGTACGGTGCGGCGCCTCCAGCGCACTTCATGAACCGCCGTATACGGAACCGTAGGTACGGTCATGTGGGAGGACAGCGGGCGAGCGCCCGCCTCCTACCCGGTGAAGGGCTTCCGCGCGTCGACGCTCCAACGGTGCGCTATCATTGAAAGCCGTCCCGTGCACTGCTATCGACGCGCGGTCCCACGCTGGAGATCGCTTGCCACGCCTGCTCGCATCGCTCGTGCTTCTCGCCGCCGTTGCCGCCTGCGGCACGGCGGCGCTCGTCGCCGGCTGCAGTTCGGCGCCCCCCGCGTTTCGCCCCCCGGCGACGCCCGGACTCGTCGCGCCGCTGCGCGGGCTGGGATCGTCGACGCAGGGCAAGGTGCGGGTGTACGACTATCGCGACGGCATCATGGTGCTGGTGTCCGGGTCCAACCTGCCGCCGAACCAGTTCCGGGTCTCGTTCAACGTCAACGGCAACTGCTCGTCGCCCAACGGCTTCTCGGCGGGACCACCCTGGGCGCCGCCGGGCATGAATCCGTACGACCTCGTGCCGATGTTCTGGAACGCTGACGGCAATGCGCAAGGCGAGGCGTACGTTCCCGGCGTCCACACGACGGGCGAAAACGGCGTCGCCGGTCGCAGCGTCGTGATCTACTGGGGCGACAAGGTCACCGACGCGGTGCCGGACGTGCCGAACAACCGCGCGGCCTGCGGCGTGTTCGAGCCCGTGCAGCCGCTGTTCTAGCCCGGCGATGGCGCTGCTAAGCGGCCGCAGGATCCTCATCACCGGCGTGCTGTCGACGCGCTCGATCGCCTACGGCGTCGCGCGCGCATGCCACCGCGAAGGCGCGACGCTCGCATTCACCTATGTCAACGACGAGTTGAAGGACCGCGTGGCGAAGGTCGCCGCCGAGTTCGGCGCCTGCCCGCTGTTCGCCTGCGATGTCGCGCAGGACGATTCGATCGCCGGCGCGTTCGACGGCGTGAAGCGCGAATGGGGCGCGCTCGACGGCATGCTGCACTCGATCGCCTTCGCGCCGCGCGAGGCGCTCGCCGGCGATTTCCTCGACGCGCATGAGCCGCGCGGCGTTCACGACCGCGCACGAGATCTCGAGCTTCAGCTTCGCCGCCATGGCCAGGGCGGCGCGGCCGCTGCTGGCGGGACGCGACGCCTCGCTGCTCACGCTCACGTATCTCGGTTCGACGCGCGCGCTCGCGAACTACAACGTGATGGGGCTCGCGAAGGCGAGCCTCGAGGCGAACGTGCGCTACCTCGCGGCCGCGCTCGGACCGGAGGGCACGCGCGTCAACGCGATCTCCGCCGGGCCGATCAAGACGCTGGCGGCCGCGGGCATCGGCGGATTCTCGAAGATCCTGCACTTCGTCGAGAAGCATGCGCCGCTTGCGCCGCAACGTCACGATCGACGAGGTGGGCAACGTCGCCGCGTTCTATTTCTCGGCGCTGTCGTCGGCCATCACCGGCGAAGTCACGTACGTCGACTGCGGCTTCTCGACCGTCGCCGCGGGCCTCGGGGACGAATGACGCGACCGCCGCGACGCGCCCGCGCGCCGCGTTCGGGTAATCCGCATCGCCCGAAGGCCGCGTGAGCACTCGCCGCTTCGACGCCGTCGTCATCGGCGGCGGCCACAACGGCCTGGTCTGCGCCGCGTACCTCGCGGCGACGGCGCTGCTCCGTCTGCGTGCTCGAGCGCCGCGACGTGCTGGGCGGCGCCGCGGTGACCGAGGAGTTCCATCCGGGCTTCCGCAACTCGACCGCGAGCTACACGGTCAGCCTGCTCGATCCCCAGGTGATCCGCGATCTGCATCTCGCGCAGCCACGGCCTGGCGATCGTCGAGCGGCCGCTCGCCAATTTCCTGCCGCTTGCCGCGACGGCGCGTATCTCAAGGTCGGCGGCGGCCTCGCGGCGACGCAGGCCGAGGTCGCGACGGTACTCGCCGCGCGACGCCGAGCGGCTGCCCGCGTACTACGCGATGCTCGACCGCGTCGCCGACGTGCTGCGCGACTCCTGCTGCGCCAGACGCCGCCCAACGTCCGCGGCGGCGGGCGCCGGGACTTGGTCGCGATGCTCGACGCGTGGAAGAGTCGCGCGGCGATTTCGCGCGCTCGTCGCTCGCCGGGCGGCGCGACGTGCTCGACCTGTTCACCAAGAGCGCCGGCGACATGCTCGATCGCTGGTTCGAGTCGCCGCCGATCAAGGCCGCGTTCGGCTTCGACGCCGTCGTCGGCAACTTCGCGAGCCCGTACACGCCGGGCTCGGCCTACGTGCTGCTGCACCACGTGTTCGGCGAGGTCAACGGCAAGCGCGGCCAATGGGGCCACGCGCTCGGCGGCATGGGCGCGATCACGCAGGCGATGGCGCGCGAGTGCGCGGCGCGCGGCGTCGACGCTGCGCACCGGCGCCGCGGTCGCGCGCGTGCGTCGTCGAGCGCGGGCGCGCCACCGGCGTCGAGCTCGAAGGCGGCGAGATCGTCGACGCGCGAGGCGCGTCGTCGCCAACGTCAATCCGAAGCTGCTGTTCGAGCGGCTGGTCGCGCCCGAGCACCTCGACGCCGACTTTCGCGCGCGCATCGCCGGCTACCGCTGCGGCTCGGGCACGTTCCGGATGAACGTCGCGCTCGCCGAGCTGCCCGACTTCACGCGCGCTGCCCGGGAACGGCACGCGCAGCCGCACCACGCGAGCGGCATCATCATCGCGCCGTCGCTCGCGCTACATGGAGCGCGCGTACTTCGACGCGCGCACGCAGGGCTGGTCGCGCGCGCCGATCGTCGAGATGCTGATTCCGTCGGTCGTCGACGACACGCTCGCGCCGCCGGGCGGCACGTCGCGAGCCTGTTCTGCCAGCACGTGCATCCGGACCTCGCGCGCGGTGCTGCCGGGCACGACCTGGGACGACACCGCGACGAGGTCGCCGACCTGATGATCGACACCGTCGATCGCGTCGCGCCGAACTTCACGGCAGCGTGCTCGGCCGCCGCGCGCTGTCGCCGCTCGATCTCGAGCGCGAGTTCGGCCTGATCGGCGGCGACATCTTCCACGGCGCGCTGTCGCTCGACCAGCTGTTCTCGGCGCGGCCGGTGCTCGGCCACGCCGACTACCGGATGCCCGTGCGCGGGCCTGTACCTGTGCGGCGCCGGCGCGCACCCCGGCGGCGGCGTCACCGGCATTCCCGGCCACAACGCCGCGCGCGAAATCTGCAGGACTGCGCGCGATGCGGCATAGATCGGCGCGTCGAGGCGACGATGCGGGGTCGGCGAGCCAGGCGATTGATCGGGCGTCGACGCCGGGCCGCCGTGCGAGCCATGGCGTCACTCGCGCTGATCGCCGCGGAAACGCCGGCGTCTGACCTCGATTGCGAATCTGATAAAGCGAAGTCAGCCGATAAGCCGGGTTCTGTTACGGCGCAGTCCGTAGCGCGCTATGACCGTCATTCCTCTAGGCGCGCCGTTGCCGGCGCGCTCGAGCCACCTACCCGCGGACTCGGCGAGCAGCGTCATCGTCCGCCTACTTGGTGTTGCTCCGGATGGAGGTTGCCGCGTTTCACCCGCTCCGCGGCGGTTTGACCCGGACGCGGCGCGACTCGTCTCTGTGGCCCTGTTCCTCGCCTTCGTCGACCGCGCGAGCGGCGACTTATAGCGGCTGGGCGTTACCCGGCATCCTGCTCTGTGGAGCCCGGACTTTCCTCTCCCCCGGTTGACGCGGGCAGCGACGGTCTGGCTGGCTTCGCGGTCGCTAGGATAGCACCGGGGCGCCCGATTCCGCGCGTAGCTGCGCGTCACGCCGCCGCGAGGCGCCAGCGCAGCGTCTCGCCCGCGCGAAGCGGCACGATCGCGCCCGGCGCCGAACGGATAGTCGTCGGGCACCGTGCCACGGCTCGCGCACCAGCGTGACCGTGTCCGTCATGGCGCGGCAGGCCGTAGAAGGCCGCGCCGTGGAAGCTCGCGAACGCCTCGAGCCGCTCGAGCGCGCCCGCGTCCTCGAAGGCTTCGGCGTAGAGCTCGAGCGCGAGCGGGCGCCGAGTAGCAGCCGGCGCAGCCGCAGGCGCTCTCCTTCGTCGTGCGCGCGCGTGCGGCGCCGAGTCGGTGCCGAGGAAGAACTTCGGGCTGCCCGACGGTCGCGGCGGCGACCAGCGCCGCGCGGTGCGTCTCGCGCTTGAGCACCGGCAGGCAGTAGAGATGCGGCCGCAGGCCGCCGGCGAACAGCGCGTTGCGCGAATAGAGCAGGTGCTGCGGCGTGATCGTCGCGGCGACGTTGGCGGGCGCCGCCGCGAACGAACGCGGCGGCCTCGCGCGTGGTGACGTGCTCGAGCGACGATCCGCAGCGCCGGGGAAGTCGCGCACGATCGCGCGCCAGCTGACGCTCGACGAACACGCGCTCGCGATCGAACACGTCGACGTCGGGGTCGGTGACTTCGCCGTGCAGCGACAGCACCAGGCCGTGCGCGCTCCATCGCGGCGAGCGCCGGATAGGCGCGCGCAAGCGCGGTGACGCCCGACGTCGGAATTGGTCGTCGCGCCGGCGGGGTAGTACTTGACCGCGTGGACGATGCCCGACGCCTTGGCCGCGGCGATCTCCGCCGGCGTCGGTGTTGTCGGTCAGGTAGAGCGTCATCAGCGGCTCGAAATCGGCTGTCCGGCGGGCAGCGCGGCGAGGATGCGCTCGCGGTACGCGCGCGCGCCGCCGCGGTCGTCGTGACCGGCGGGCTGCAGGTTGGGCATGACGATTGCTCTGCCGAAGACGCGGGCGGTGGCGCCGATCACGGCGGCGCAGGGCTGCGCCGTCCCGCAGGTGCAGGTGCCAGTCGTCCGGGCGCGTCAGCGTCAGGTCGGGTGGCGGCGACGTGTCATCGGAAGCGCTTGTTTTTCGCAGATCCGCGGTACGGATGCGATCGCGGCGTAGGCCGGACGCCGACCCTCGGCATGGATGGGACGGGATTCGCTTGTGACGCGCACGGCCAGGCTATAATAGCCAATTTAGTGCGCCGGCGAGCCCGTTTGCGCGGAACCGCGGGATCCAGAGAGTTTCCGGGATCGCAGAGGACAGCGGCAGCCAGACAACCGATCGAACGCCGGTAAGAGGGTCGCGCAGGATGGCAACGACAAGCATGGCCGCAAAGACCGCAATTGCAGTCGAAGAAACCGCCGGGAGCTGACCGAGGAGGAGATCCTCAAGGCGCCGGAGAAGGACTACATGAACGAGGCGCAGCTCGCGTTCTTCCGGCAGCGCCTGCTCGAGCTGCGCGAGCAGATCCTGCGCAACGCCGACGATACCGGCGAGCACCTGCGCGAGAACGAGATCACGACCGATCCGTCCGACCGCGCGACGCTCGAGGAGGAATACACGCTCGAGCTGCGCACGCGCGACCGCGAGCGCAAGCTGCTCAAGAAGGTCGAGAAGTCGCTCGCGCATGATCGAGGACGGCACCTACGGCTACTGCGAGGAGACCGGCGAGCCCATCGGCGTGCCGCGCCTCCTCGCGCGGCCGATGGCGACGCTGTCGATCGAGGCGCAGGAGCGCCGCGAGCGCGTGCAGAAGCTCTACGGCGACTGACACGGCGCCGGCCTCGGTCGATCGCGGCGCAATGCGGCCGCGCCTGCGGACGGGGCGGGGAGGTTTCCGTACATTCGTCCCCTCGGCTCCCCGCATCCTCACCCTCCGATAGGAGCCCGACACATGTTCACGCTGCCCCGCTTCCCTACGCCGAGAACGCGCTCGCGCCGGTCATCTCGGCCAACACGCTGTCCTTCCACTACGGCAAGCATCACAAGGCGTACGTCGACAACCTGAACAAGCTCGTCGCGCGGGACCGAGATACGAGTCCGCGCCGCTCGAGAAGATCATCGCCGACACGGCCGGCAAGGCGGACAAGAGCGGCATCTTCAACAACGCCGCGCAGGTGTGGAACCACACGTTCTACTGGAACAGCCTCAAAGGGCGGCGGCGGCGGCAAGCCGACCGGGAAGCTCGCCGCAGATGATCGAATCGGACCTGGGCGGCTTCGACGAACTTCAGGAAGGAATTCGCGGCCACGGCGGTCTACGCAGTTCGGCTCCGGCTGGGGCTGGCTGGTCGGTCGAGGGCGGCAAGCTCAAGATCGTGAAGACCGGCAATGCCGAGGTCCCGTTCACCAAGGGCCAGAAGCCGCTGTTGACCATCGACGTCTGGGAGCACGCCTATTACCTCGACTACCAGAATCGCCGCCCGGATTACGTGAGCGCGGTGATCGACAAGCTCCTCAACTGGGACTTCGCGGCCGAAAACCTCGGGAAAGCCTGACCGGGCGTCCCCCGGGGGCCGCGCGGCTTGTCGCTGCGGACCCTTTGCGGACATAATCGGCGGTCGATTCCCCGCGCTGTCAGCAGGCGCGCAGTCCACTCATGGCCCTGTTCTCCAAGCCGCCGGTGAAGAAGCCGGCGGCGCCGGCTCCGGCGCGCGCGGAATCGCTTTCGCGCGGCACACCGGCCCGCGACGTTGCCCACGAGGCCGGCCGGCGCGGCATCGCCCAGCGCGCCCCCGCCGAGCAGCCAGGCCCGGCGACGCTCACCGGCGCGAGCCTCATCGACTGGACGCATGCCTACTCGGCGATCGAGGTCGCGGAGGCGAATCCCGGGCTGTGCGCGGTGCTGGAGAACGCGGCGCTGCTCTACGCGGCGGGCCAGGCCGACGCGGCGCGCACCACGCTCGCCGAGGGCATCCGGGACGACCAGGACACGAAGCTCTCGCCGCTCGCGTGGCTCGCGATGTTCGACCTTCTCCAGCGCGCCAGCCAGCGCGCCGAGTTCGACCACCTGACGCTGCAGTACGTCGTGCAGTTCGAGCGCTCGGCGCCCGGCTGGGAGGACTCTGCGCAGAGCGTGGTCACGGGCGGCGCGACGGCCGGCGGCTACGTCGCGCCGGCAGGAAAGCTGACGGCTGCCAGCGGTGTCCAGCTCGCCGGCCTGAAGCGCGCGATCGACAAGCGCGTCCCCAACGCGCGGCTCGATCTCTCGTCGGTGGTCTCGTTCGACGACGCGGGCGCCCAGCTCCTGACGGACCTGCTCGCGCAGGCGCGCCGGCAGCACGTGACGCTGGCCATGGAGCGCCCCGAGAAGCTCGTCGCCGCTGCCGACGCGCTGGTGAAGCGCGGCACGCAGGGCGGCAAGGGCGCGTGGCTGCTGTCGCTCGAGCTCATGCAGTGGCGCCACGAGCAGGCGGCCTTCGACGATCGCGCGGTCGAGTACGCGGTGACCTTCGAGGTGTCGCCCCCGTCGTGGGAGCCGCCGCCCCGCGCCGAGGCCTCCGACGCCGAAGCCGCACCGGCATCCGAGCCGGCGCCGGCGCGGACTTCGCTCGACGCGGAGTCCTTTCCCCTGTCGGGCGTGCTGGTAGGGTCGAGCGTTCCGCAGGTCGCCGCGTTCATCGACTATGCGCATCGCCACGACGCGGTGGTGTTGGACCTGACCGCGGTCGACCGCGTCGACTTCGTCTGCGCCGGCGCGCTGCTCAACGCCATCGGACGCGTCGAGGGACAGCGCAAGAGCGTGCAGATCATCGGCGCGTCGCCGATCATCCGCGCGCTGCTGCTGCTGATCGGCATCTCGCCGCGCCATTTCGTCAAGAAGGCGGCCTGACGGCGCTCCCCACGCGGGGCGGTCCGCGCGGCGACGCGTCCATGGAGATATTTCACGGCACCACGATCCTCTCGGTGCGCCGCGATGGCGCGGTGGCGCTGGGCGGCGACGGCCAGGTCACCCTCGGCAACGTCGTCGTCAAGGCGACGGCGCGCAAGGTGCGGCGGCTCTATCACGACAAGGTGCTTGCCGGATTCGCGGGCGCGACGGCCGACGCGTTCACGCTGTTCGAGCGCTTCGAGGGCAAGCTCGAGAAGCACCAGGGGCACCTGACGCGCGCAGCGGTCGAGCTCGCGAAGGACTGGCGCTCCGATCGCGTGCTGCGGCGCCTCGAGGCGATGCTGGCGGTCGCGGACCGCAGCGCGTCGCTGATCATCACCGGAACGGGCGACGTGCTCGAACCCGAGCAGGGCATCGTCGCGATCGGCTCGGGCGGCGCGTATGCGCAGGCGGCGGCGCGCGCGCTGCTCGACAACACGCCGCTCCCCGCGGCGGAGATCGTCGCCAAGGCGCTGGCCATCGCCGGCGATCTTTGCATCTATACCAACCAGCATCACGTCATCGAGCGGCTCGACGCGTGACGGGCGCTGGCGCTGTCCCTTCCCGCCCCGATGCGGCGGCACATCGCTTCCCGGAAACCTCCGTCGTCGAGCGCGGCGACGCGGCGGCGAGGCGCCTTGCCGAGCCCCCGGGCGGGGGCATGGCATCGTACGACGTCGTGATCGCCGGCGCGGGGCTCGTCGGCCTGGCGCTCGCGGCGGCGCTGGCGCGCAGCGGCCTCACCGTGGCCCTCGTCGACAGGACGCCGATCGTCGCGACCGAGGCCGACGCGGCGACATGGGATGCGCGCGTCTACGCGATCAGCCCTGGCAGCGCCGCCTTCCTGCATTCGATCGGCGCCTGGCAGGCGCTGCCGTGCGAGCGCATCGCGCCGGTCGAGTCGATGCGCGTCGAAGGCGATGCCGGCGCGACGCTCGAGTTCTCCGCGTACGAGCAGGGGGAGCGGGCGCTGGCGTGGATCGTCGAGGAACGGGCGTTGCGCGCGGCGCTGCTGCCGCTCGTCCGGCGTGCCGGCGTCGAAACGCTCGGCGGCATCGCGCCGGCCTCGCTCGCATGGCTGCCGGATTCGGGCACGCTGACGCTGGCCGACGGCCGGGCGCTGCGCGGCCGGCTCGTCGTGGGCGCCGACGGCGGCGCGTCATGGGTGCGGCAGGCGGCGGGGATCGCCGCGGAGCCCCGGGACTACGCGCAAACTGCCGTCGTCGCCAACTTCGCGTGCGAAAAAGCGCACCAGGGCCGCGCCTTCCAGTGGTTCCGGGCCGATGGCGGTGTGCTCGCCTTGCTGCCGCTTCCGCAACGGCGGGTCTCGATGGTCTGGTCGGCGCCCAACCCCTGGCCGCCGAGCTGCTCGGCCTCCCGCCCGAAGCCCTCGCCTCCCGCGCCGCCGAGGCCGGACGGCACGTGCTGGGCCGGTTCGAAACGCTCACGCCGGCCGCCGGATTTCCCTTGCGCTTCCTGCGCGTGCCGACGTCCGTCGCCCTGCGGCTCGCGCTCGTCGGCGACGCCGCCCACGGCGTGCATCCCCTGGCGGGTCAGGGTGTTAACCTCGGCTTCGGCGATGCGCAGGCGCTGGCGGCGGTCGTGGCCGAGCGCGGCCCCGTCGACGACCCCGGCGCGGCGATCCTGCTCGAGCGCTATGCGCGTCGCCGGGCGGAGCCGGTGCTGGCGATGCAGGCGGTGACCGACGGCCTCGCGCGGCTGTTCGGGGTGCCCTCGCCGTGGCTCTCCCGGCTGCGCAACGTAGGCCTGGCGGCCGTCGACCGCCTGCCGGCCCTCAAGCGCGCCTTGGCGCAACCTGCGCTCCGATAGAATGTCAAAGCGCGACCGTTTCCGGAGAATTCGATGAGCAAAACCCGTTTCGTGCTGCTTCGCCATCGCGCGGCCGCCTTTTTCCTCGGCGCCGCGCTGGCGGTGCCGGTCGCCCTCGCCCAGCCCTCGCCGCCGGCGGCCATGGCGCCCGACGTCGCCGCGCTCAAGAAGGTCCTCGAGCAGAAGTTCCCGGGCGTCGACATCCGGTACATCGCCAAGAGCGCGCACTTCGGGCTGTACGAGGCGGCGCTGGGCGACCAGATGATCTACACGGACAAGAAGGCCGACCAGATCCTCGTGGGCTCGGTCTACGACACGGCGACCAAGACCAACCTCACCGAGGCCAAGATCCGCCGGCTGAACCGCGTCGACCTTTCCAAGCTGCCGATGGATCTCGCGTTCAAGCGCGTGAAAGGCGACGGCTCGCGCAAGCTCATCATCTTCTCGGATGCCGACTGCCCGTTCTGCCACCGGCTCGAGAACGAGATGAAGAATCTCGACAACGTCACGATCTACACGTTCCTGTTCCCGATCGACCAGCTCCACCCCGATGCGGCGAACAAGTCGAAGAAGATCTGGTGCGCGCCGGACAAGGTCAAGGCCTGGGACGACTTCTTCGCCTCGGGCAAGGTGCCCGACAACGCCGGCGACTGCGGCGACCCGATCGCGCGGACGCAGGATCTCGGCAATTCGCTGCGGGTGAACGCGACGCCGACGCTGATCTTCGCCGACGGCACGATGATGCCCGGCGCGCTGCAGCTCGCGCAGATCGAGAAGGAAATGGCCGCGGCCGACGCCGAGGTCAGGAAGCTGGCGGCGGCGCCGAAGTGACCGCCGGCTGCCTGGTCTAGAATCCCGTCACCCGCATTCGCGCCCTCTCCCCATCGACGGGGCGGGGAGCGCATCGCGTCAGGGAGCTCCGATGGCGATCCTCGATTTCATCAAGAAACAGTTCATCGACATCATCGAGTGGACGGACGACTCGCGCGACACGCTGTCGTACCGCTTTCCCGACGAGGACAAGGAGATCAAGAACGGCGCGCAGCTGATCGTCCGCGAATCGCAGGTCGCGCAGTTCGTCTACCTCGGCCAGTTCGGCGACACGTTCCGTCCCGGCAAGTATTCGCTGACGACGGACAACATCCCCGTCCTGACCGATCTCAAGGGCTGGAAGTACGGCCTCGAGAGCCCGTTCAAGGCGGACGTCTACTACGTCGTCACGCGCCTGTTCACCGGCAACAAGTGGGGCACGGCCAATCCCGTGATGATGCGCGACGCCGACTTCGGCGTCGTGCGCCTGCGCGCCTACGGCACCTACGACTTCCGCGTCGTCGACGTTCCGAAATTCCTCAAGGAGGTCGCCGGCACCGACGATCACTTCCGCCTGGACGAGTTCAACGACACGATGCGCTCCCGGATCGTCAGCGTGTTCACCGACGCGCTCGCCAGCTCGAAGATCCCCGCGCTCGACGTCGCCTCGCGCTACGGCGAGCTGGGCAGCGCGCTCCTGCCGCTGATCAACCCGGCGATAGGCGCGAAGTACGGCCTCGAGATGACGACGTTCATCGTCGAGAACGTGTCGGTTCCGCCCGAGGTGGAGGCCGCGATCGACAAGCGCTCGTCGATGGCCGTGGTCGGCAACCTCAACGACTACGTCAAGTACCAGATGGCGCAGGGGATGGGACAGGGCGGCGACGGCGGGGTCGGCGGCATCGGCGCGCAGATGGCCGTCGGCATGGCGATGGCGCAGCAGATGATGAACCAGCCGGGCGGAATCATGGCGCAGCAGACGCCCGGGATCGCGAGCCCGCCCGCGCCGCCCGCGGCGGGGGGCGGCATTGCCGATCTCATGAACCCGGCGCAGGTCGGCGCGATGCTCGGCGTCGCGGAATCCGACGTGCTGGCGAGCCTCGAGGCCGGCGACCTGAAGGGCAAGAAGATCGGCACGCAGTGGCGCGTCACGCGCGACGCTGTCACCGCCTTCCTGAACTCGTAGATGAACGGGCGGCGTCGCGTCCTGCGCGCGGGGGCGCTCGCCGCCTTCGCGTGGAGCGCGGGCGGCCGGGCGCAGGATCCCCGTTCGTCGAGCGTTCAGGCGGCGGCGCGCGACTTCCTCAAGCTCACCGACAGCGACGACGGCGGGGCCACGTGGGACGCGGCCGGCGCGCAGTTCAAGAAGGCGATTTCGCGCGATCGCTGGAGCGAGACGCTGAAGGCCGTGCGCGATCCGTTCGGCCCCGTGACGCAGCGCTCCGCATTGTCGACGACGTTTCCCGAGTCCCTGCCGGGCGCCCCGGCCGGCGAGTATTCGATCGTGCTGTTCCGCACCTCCTTCGCGAAGCGCGCGGACAGCCGCGAAACGGTGACGCTGCAGCGCGAAGCCGACGGCGCATGGCGCGTCGTCGGGTATGCCATTCAGTGACTGTCGCACGGCGGCGTTCGCATTCGGCGAGGCCGAGGCGCGCGCCGCGGCGCTCGCGTGGATCAATCGCAGGTGGCTCGCCTCGCCGGCGCTGTCGCGCCACGCGCGCGCGGGCCCGATCGAGGCGCTTTCCCTGCCGTTCTGGCTGATCGACGCGCATGCCATCTTGCATTGGGAGGCGCCTGCCCTGCGCGGGATCGTCGAGTCCGACTTCGTTGCGCTGCCGATCTGTGCCGAGCCGGGGGCGGACGCCGTCCTGATGGAAGCCATCGAGCCCTGGCCGCCGTCGGCGCTGCGTCCCTGCGCCGCGCGCGACGCCAGCGTCGCCCGCGGCGCGCTCACGCGCGAGGACGCCCTTGTCGACGCGCGCAGGCGCATGGAGCGCGACCTGATGGCGACCGCCCGGCGGAATCAGCCCTCCGCGGTCCGCGCGAAGATGCGCCTGCTCGGCCTCGAGTGCCCGCGCGAGGCCGCCGTGCCCGCGCTGCTGCCGGTGTTCCGCTTCGACGGCGTGCGCCTCGGCCGCCGCTGGCGTGTCGCCGTGAACGGCGTGACCGGCCGGGCCTGCGCCCATGCGGACAACGGCCGGCGATGAGCGAGCTCGACGCCCGGGCGAAGTTCGCCTGCCCGGCCTGCGGTGGCGAAGCCATATGGAATCCGGCGAAGCAGAAACTCGTCTGCCCGTTCTGCGGTACGGAATCGCCCGCGAAGCTCGGGGAGGCAGGCGCGATCGTCGAGCACGACCTCGTGACGGCATTGCGCGCCGTGCCGGACAGCGAAAGAGGATGGCGCGCCGAGAAGCGCCAGGTGCGCTGCCAGAGCTGCAAGGCGATCTCGGTGCTCGATCCCGCGCGGCAGGCGCAGCGCTGCGAGTTCTGCGGCTCGGCGCAGCTCGTGCCGTACGAGGAGACCAAGCCCGCGTTCCGGCCCGAGAGCGTGCTGCCGTTCACGGTGAGCGAAACGGACGCGCGCGAGCGCATCCGCGCGTGGTACGGCAGGCTGTGGCTCGCGCCGTCCGCGCTCAAGCGTCGCGCGCTGACCGACACCGTACGCGGCATCTACCTTCCGTACTGGACGTTCGATGCGCAGGTCGACGCGACGTGGACGGCACAGGCCGGGTTCTACTACTACACGACGGAAACGTACGTCCAGAACGGCCAGACGCGCACGCGCCAGGTCCAGCACGTGCGCTGGGAGCCGGCCGCCGGCCGCCTGTCGCACTACTTCGACGACGATCTCGTGTGCGCCTCGGTCGGCGTCCATCCGGGCATCCTGCGCGGCATCGAGCCGTTTCCGACGCAGGCGCTGAAGCCGTACGACGCCGGCTACGTGTCCGGCTGGGTCGTCGAGCGCTACCAGCTCGATCTCGTCGGCGCGGCGCAGCGCGCCCGCGCGGCGATGGACGCCAGGATGCAGGCGCTGTGCGCGCAGCAGGTGCCCGGCGACACGCTGCGCAACCTGGTCGTGCACGGCGACTATTCGCGCCAGACGTTCAAGCACATACTGGCGCCCGTGTGGCTGCTGGCCTACAACTACGGTCCGCGCAGCTTCCAGTGCGCGATGAACGGCGTCACGGGCGCCGTGGCGGGCGAATATCCGAAGAGCCCGTGGAAGATCGCGCTGCTGGTTCTCGTTGCGATCGTGGTGATCGTCCTCGTGATGTCGGTCGGCGGCGGTGGACGCTGAGGCCGGGATGACGCCCGTGCCGCTGCGCGCTGCGCTGATCACCGGGGTGTCGCGCGGCCTGGGCGAGGCGCTGGCGCTCGCGCTGCTCCGGCGCGGCGTCCACGTCACTGGAATAGGCCGCGCGTCGTCAAGGCGCCTCGACGGCGACCCCTATCGCTTCGTCGAATGCGACCTGGCCGACGTCGCAAGCATCGACGCCGCCGTCACCGCGCCGCTGGCTGCCATCGCCGCCGCGGCGCCGGATTCGGCCTGCCTGGTGAACAACGCAGCGGTCTCCGGCCCCGTCGGCACCTATGGCCGGCACGCCGGGCGCGACTTCGTCGCGCCGCTGATGGTCAACCTCGCTGCGCCGGCAGTGCTCGCCAACGCCTTCATCCGCGCGTTCGCGGACGCGTCGTGCGATCGCCGCATCGTCAACGTCTCGTCGGGATCGGCGGCGCGCGTGCTGCCGGGCATCGGGTGGTATTCGGCGGCGAAGGCGGGCCTCGAGATGCTGACCCAGGGCATTGCCGCGGAGCAGGGTCCCGGCGGGATCCGCGCGGTCTCGCTGCGTCCCGGCATCATCGCCACCGACATGCAGGTGGCGGCGCGCGCGCATGACCCCGCGGTCTTTCCGTCCGCGCAGGTGTTCCGCGACTTCCACGATCGGGGCCTGCTCGTCGCCCCCGACGAGGCAGCCGACCGCATCGCGGCGTGGATCGTCGAGGCGCCCGTCGAGCAGGGTCGCACGTACACCTACGCCGAGCTCGGCGCCGCCTGACGCGCACACCCGCGCGCGGCCGTCACGCGATCAGCGTCCTGAGCTCGGCGGGAGCGGCGGCCAGCGCATCGGCATCCGCGAGCTCCTCGCGCGAGCCGTATCCCCACAGCGCACCGATGGCGCGCACGCCGTTCGCGCGCGCCGCGCGGATGTCGTGGTGCCGGTCGCCGATCATCGCCGCGTGCGCCGGGTCGACGGACTCGGCCGCGATCAGATGCGCCATCAGCTTCGACTTGTCGTCGAATGCTCCGGTGAGGTCGGCGCCGTAGACGCCGTGAAACTGCGGCGCGAATCCGAAGTGCTCCATGATGCGCCGCGCGAAGACTTCCGGCTTCGCCGTGCAGACATACATCCGCGCGCCGCGCGCGCCCAGTTCCTCGATCGCCTCCGCGACGCCCTCGTAGGGCACGTTCTCGCGCCATCCGACGTCGGCGAACCGCTCGCGGTAGTGGGCGACCGCGCGTTCGATAAGCGGGGCGTCGCTCGTTCCGAGCAGCCGCGTGAACGATTCGCGCAGCGGCGGACCGACATAGGCGTGCAGCGCGTCGCCCGCAGGCGGCGGCACGCCGAGGCGTGCCAGCGCATGGCGAATCGACTCCGCGATGCCGGTGTAGTTGTCGGTGAGCGTGCCGTCGAGGTCGAACAGCAGCGTGCGCGCGCGGATCATGGCGCGGGCAGGCGCACCTGCATGCGGTAGGCGATCGTCGCGCCCGCGGGCCCGGCCTCCCACATGAGGCAATAGCGCTGCCTGATCTGCGGTGCGAACACGCCCGCGTCCGCCGTGACGGCGTCGCGCGTGATGGGCATGAGGATCATGCCGCCGTCACGGTAATGGATGTTGAACCTGACCGGTTCGGTGCTCTCGAACCGATAGTCGAGGCGTTCGCCGGGTGCGACGTCCGCGCAGTCCTCGTGGGTCGTGTAGGGTGCGAGGTCGTGCCTGGGGACGCTCTTCGCGTGGCCTGCTGTCAGCGGCTTCTCCGCGCAGGCCGCGAGCGCCAGCGCCGCGGCGACGGCGAGGCCGCGTCCGCTCATCGCATGGCCCCCAGGCGCCTGCGCAGCGCGGGCCAGTCTTCACGGAGCATCGCGAAGCGCACGTGGTCGCGCCAGCGACCGCCGATCTTCACGTACCGGCGGGAGAAGCCCTCGCGCGTGAACCCGACGCGCGCGACCAGCGCGAGCGAGCGGCGGTTGGTCGGCTGCACGTTCACCTCGACGCGATGCAGCGCAAGCCTGCGGAAGGCCACGTCGAGCGCGAGGGCAATCCCTTCCGTCATGTAGCCGTCCCCGGCCAGCGGCGCGAACGCGTAGTAGCCGAGGTAGGCGCTCTGGAACAGCCCGCGCACGATCTCCGAGAAGTTGAACACGCCGGCGAGGGCGCCGTCGGCATTGCGGACCACGAGGAAGCCCGCGTGCGACGGGACATGGCCGTCGAAGCGCGCGACGAACGTCGCGAACTGCGCGGGCGTCGACGGCGCGCGCGCCCATGCGCCGTGCAGCGTGCGGCTCGCCCGGGCCGCGCGCAGGAACGGCGCCTGATCGGACGCATGCGGTGCACGGAGGTGGACGCGGGGGCCGGTCGCGGAGGGCAGGGGTTTCCGCGTAGGCATAATGCCGATTCTACCAACTGCAACCGCGCGGACCGGGCGCCGGCGCACGCCGCGGCGGCGTGGTTGCGATGGCAACTTGCGATGGGCGATTGCGATGGGCGCGTCATGACGTCGTGGGTCGAGGGTCGGGTCGCGGGCACGCGCCAATGGACCGAGAGCCTGTTCTCGCTCCAGGTGGCGGCGCCCGAGGTGACGTTCGTCGCCGGCCAGTTCGCGCGGCTTGCGCTCCCGTCCCCGCCCGGCGCGAAGGAGCCGATGCTCGGCCGGCCGTATTCGTTCGTGAATCCGCCGCAGGCGGCGCCGCACGAGTTCTATTTCATCGTGCTGCCCGAAGGGCCGCTGTCGCCGCGCCTGGCCGCGCTGGCGGCCGGCGAGCCGGTGTGGATGCTGCCGCGCGCCAACGGCTTTTTCAGCCTTTCCGAAGTGCCCGACGCCGACGCGCTGTGGTGCATGGCGACGGGCACCGGACTCGGGCCCTACCTGTCGATGCTGCGCACCGACGAGCCGTGGCAGCGCTTCGGGCGCGTGGTGCTCGTGCACGCGGCGCGATTCGCGAACGAACTCACGTATCGCGGCGAGATTGCCGCGCTCGAGCGGGCGCATGGCGGCGTCTTCACCTACGTTCCGATGGTGAGCCGCGAGCCGGCGCCGGGCGCGCTCGCCGGACGCATTCCCGCAGCGATCGAGGATGGGCGCCTCGAGTCCCGCACCGGCGTACCGCTGACCGCGGCCAACGCGCACGTGATGCTGTGCGGGAACCCGGCGATGGTCGAGGACACGCAGAAGGTGCTCGCCGCGCGCGGAATGCGCCGCCATCGCCGGCGCGAGCCGGGTCACGTCACCATCGAGACGTACTGGTAGTCACCGCGAGCGCAGCGACGATGCCGACGTACACGGCGCAAACGATCTGGACCCGGGGCGAGCAGCCGTTCACCGATCATCGCTACAGCCGCCGCCACGTGATCCGCTTCGACGGCGGCGCCGAGGTCGCGGGGTCGTCGTCGCCGCACGTCGTCCGCGCGCCGTACTCCGACGCGGCCGCCGTCGATCCCGAGGAGGCGTTCGTCGCGTCGCTGTCGGCGTGCCACATGCTGTGGTTCCTGTCCATCGCGGCGGGCCGGGCATTTTGCGTGGACCGCTACGTCGACGACGCGCAAGGCGTCATGGGCCGCAACGCCGGCGGCAGGATGGCCATGACGACCGTCACGCTGCGGCCCCGGGTGGTCTTTTCGGGCGCGCCGACGCCGACGCGCGAGGACATCGTGGCGATGCACGAGGAGGCCCACCGCGAATGCTTCATCGCCAATTCGGTGACGACCGACGTGCGCTGCGAGCCGGTGTTCGGTTAGCCGGGCGAGCACGACGGGCGGGATGGCCTTAGAATCGCGGTCGGCGCCGTCGGGCGACGGCATTCGGGGGAGGGACACACGATGGGCAAGCGCTTCTTCTTCACGTGGGCGGCGATCTTCGTGCTGTGGATGATCGGCAGCGTCATCGTGCACGGCAGCCTGCTCTTCGCCGACTACGCGGCGCTGCCGAACCTGTTCCGGCCGGAAGCCGACGCGCAGCAGTACCTTCCGCTGATGATCGCCGCGCACGTCATCCTGTCGGGCGCGTTCGTGTGGATCTACTCGCGCGGTGTCGAGGACCGGCCGTGGCTGCTGCAGGGCCTGCGCTACGGATTGGCGATCGCCCTCCTCACCGTCGTGCCGACGTACATCATCTACTACGTCGTGCAGCCGATGCCCGGCGCGACCGTCGTGCGCCAGATCGTCTTCGACGGCCTGCTGCTGCTCGCGCTGGGCGTCGCGGTCGCGTTCGCCTACCGCGACCGTCCGCGCGTGATGCCGATCGCCCGGGCGACCTAGAGGCGCCGTGGATTCCCATTGATCAAATGCGCAAATAACGGTCGGTCGTGGGGCATTCAGCGCGACGAGATGAATCGAATCGACTGAATCACTTGTCCGTCGGCGTGCCTGAGTTCGTCTCTTGCCCCCAAAACTTCGCACTGGCAACGGCAGCAACGCGGCGAGAACAGTCATCGATCCGACGCCGGTGAATTGGCGAATCGGCCACTTCCGGACACTCGGGAGTGGCCGCTTTCGGGCAGTCTATCGGGCGGTAGATAAGTTCAAGGACGGCCGTCTCCGCCGACGGTACCACTGGAGCCCGATGGTGTAGACGAGCCCGTAGCTCATGAGGCGCCGGCCCGTTGCAGGTTCGACATCACGACCTTGATTGTCTTCTCCAGGACGTCGGTCGGACTGAACTCCACGATCTCGGCCCCCGCGTAGTACACCGGGATATGGCCCGGCGGAACGTAGTAGGCGTCATCGGCCTCGAAAGTTTCCTTGCGGTCGGGAAAGACGAAGCTCACTTTGCCTTTGAGCACGTAGCCCCAGCGCGGTAGTTGGCAGCGGTCGCCGGGCAAGCCGCGGAACAATGCATCGAGCTCCGCGTCTGCCGTGTGCCTCTCGAAGCACACCGAGTAGCCGCCTTCGAGGTGTTCGAGCCGTACGTCTAGTCCTTCGAGTTCCACGGAATGTGAAGCCGTGTTACGCGATGCCTTTGGCATGTCGTGCCTCCGTTGTGGGTTGGACGTGGAGACAAAGATACTGATGCGGCGTGCTCCCTACATCGCGTAAACCGCCCAGCGTGCTGGGCGATGTCATGGGTGTTTCCACCCATCCCACATCAGATCAGCCGGTTGCGGTAAGCGAAGGCCGTTGCAGCGGAGCGCGAAGACACGGCCAGCTTGTCGAAGATGTTGCTGAGGTGGCGATCCACGGTCCGGCTGCTTAGCGCCAAGTCTTGGGCGATTGCTTTGTTTGATCGACCCCCGGCGACGTGGCGGAGCACCTCGAGTTCGCGTTTGGTCAGCCCATGCTCCGATCCGGATGCGGTCGCGCGAGCGAGTGCATCCACGTGAGCGAGGTCAGGCGCCGCGCGCAATTCCGAAAAGGCACTGCGTGCGGCGTCCAGCTCAAGCGCCGCGGTTTCTTCGTCACCGAGGAAGCGACAAGCCTTTGCGATCAGCACGCGCACGCGCGCCGCTTCGTAGGGCACCGCGAGCTGTTGCCATGCCTCGAAGGCCCGCCTTAGAGCACCGAGCGCCGCGTCCGGTTTTCCCACGGCGAGTTCCAACGCACCGCGGGAATGGGCAGCCAGCGCATCGAGCAGCTCGCTTCTGCGGCCCTTGGATAATTGTTCGATTTCGTTGCATGCCTCCCGGGCCCGGTCGGTACTTCCCTCGGTCAGGAAGATCTCCATGCCTGCTGGAAGCAGTCTCGCGCGACGAACCGGATCCGTGGTCTCCGAAAGCGCCCGTCGGATTGCGCTGGCCGCAGCAGTCGTTCTGCCTTGGACGAGTCGCAACAGCGCGAGCCCCGGCTGTGGCTCGTAACCGGATCGGGCGGCCTCGCGATACCTGGCCTCTGCCTGGTCGAAGTGACCCCGCAAACGGTGCACTTCGCCCTGCCGATACAATGCGTGACCAGCGGCGGAACTGTTCATTCCCTTCGCGAATCGTGTCTTTGCTCGCTGCGCTTCCTGCAACGCCAAGCGCCAGTCGCCTCGCAGTTGAATGACCTCGGCACGATGGACCAGGCATTGCCCTGTGTGCGCCACCATTTCCGGCTGCTGCTCGCACCATTCCGTCAGTGCTTGAGTCCACGCTTGGGCGCGGCTCAGTTGAAATATGTCCTGGCAGTAGGTGATGACGCTGCAGTACACCAGGCCCGTCACGATGGGGGAGAGCTCGCCGGCCGTAACGGAGACCATCACTTCATCCATGAGTCGCAAGCCCTCCTCGACGCGACCCAGCCGAACCAGCGCATGCCCGCGCTCGTGCGCGGTCAGGGCGAAGAGATCCGCATCGCCGTGACGTTCGGCAATGCGTTCCGCTTTCTTCGCAACATCTGCCACGCCCTTCCAGTCTCGTTCGCCCGCACGCTTTAGAAGTGTGGGGACTAGCAGGTAGCCGTGCTCTACGCTATCGCGCGGTCCGCTTTCGGCGAGGCGCTGCGCGCGCCCGAACCAGCCAGCCGCGTGGCTGGCGCGACCACGCACAGCGAGATTGATCGCGGCCCAGAATGCACAGCGCGCGGCCTGCGGCAAGTTCCGAGCGTGCCGATGTTCGCGATGTGCCCGCTTCATGCATTCCAGGTAATCGTCGTTGCGGCCCAGCATGTAGGCCGCGACGGCCAAATGCTCCAAATCCTTCGGCCCGAGGGGACGGGACCGGTCGGCCCTCGCGAACGCGCGGAAGGCCCGTGCCCACACCCCACGCGCCACGGCTTCTCGGCCTTGCTCGATTGCGTTGGGTGCGGCCATGACCTTCAGTGAAAGTGATCTCCAACAAGGATAGTCCCGGAGGCTGTAGTCGTCCCAACCGACGGCTCCCAAGAGCCTTCGGGGCCCAATCAGTCCGAACAGTCCTCGGGTGAGCGCTGCCCGCCGAATCGTCGCTTAGAGCGATACCCTTTGCGCAGAATCTACATTGCTAGCGGCAGCTTTCGGAAGGGTGGATCGCTCAGACAGAGGATGGCTTCGGGTCGATAGCACCCGTTGGGCTAATGGCAGCGAACCGCTCCTCACTGTCTGAGGCGGTCGACCCAGTCGGCGTAGGCCAACGACGACTGATGGACGAACTCGGCCCATCCCGAATCTGAATGGTGGGCAAATCAAGTAGCACCAGAGGCGCCGCCCGCCAGCCTGAATGCAGGCACGGCTTGCGCATAGCCCTTGAGCGTCAGCGCGCCCAGCGGCTCGACGGCAAACGCGTCGTCGAGCGCCGCGCGCATGCGGCGGTCGACGACGATCGTGCCGCCCTCGGCTTCGCCGCACAGCCGCGAGGCGAGATTGACCACGCTGCCGATGGCCGTGTAATCGACGCGCCCCTCGTAGCCGAACGCGCCGAGCGTCGCGTAGCCGCGCGCGATGCCGATGCCGAGATCGAGCTCGTAGCCCTGTCTGCGCCATGCGTCGCGCAGCGGCCCGAAGCGCGCCTGCATCGCCAGCGCCATCCGCGCGGCGCGCGGCCCCGGATCGTCGACCGGAATGGGGTCGTTGAAGAAGATCAGGATGCCGTCGCCGGCGAAGCGGTCGAGCGTGCCCTCGTGCGCCGCGATGATCGGGCCCATAGCCGCGTGGTAGTCGGCAAGCGCCGCCTGCACCTCCTCGGGTTCCGCGCTGTCGGTGAACGCCGTGAAGCCGCGCAGGTCGACGAACACGTAGCAGATCTCGCGGCGGTGCGGGGCGAGGATCGAGCGCTCGTCCGCCGCGAGGATCGCTTGCGCGATCCGCGGCGCGAAGAACCGCTTGAGCTGGCCGAGGCGATCGATCTCGCCGACCTGCTCGCTGACGCGCGCCTCCAGCTGGCGGTTGAGCGCGGCGAGCTCCTCCGCCTGGCGCCGCACTTCGTCCTGGAGCGCCTTCACGCGCAGCAGCGACTTCACGCGCGCGAACAGCTCCGCCTGCTGGATGGGCTTGGTGAGGAAATCGTCGGCGCCTGCTTCGATGCCGTGCACGCGCTCCTGCTGCGGATCGAGCGACGTGACGAGGACGACGGGAAGCAGCGAGGTCGCGGCGTCGGCGCGGATGCGCCGGCACACGTCGTAGCCCGAGAGGCCCGGCATCATGATGTCGAGCAGCACCAGGTCGGGAACGTCGCCGGCGAGCTTCGCGAGCGCCTCCTCGCCGTTGGTCGCGGCGGCGACGGCGTAGCCGCGCGCCGACAGGATGTCGACTAGCAGCTTGACGTTCATCGGCGTGTCGTCGACGACGAGGATCTTCCCCGCCGCGGTCGCGGGCCCCGTGCTCATCGCGGCCCGCGCTCCAGCAGCACGCGCACGGTGTCGAGGAATTCCTTCAGGCTGATCGGCTTGCTGACGTAGGCGTCGAAGCCGGCGGACATGATCATCGCGCGATCCTGCTGCATGACGGACGCGGTGACCGCGGCGATCGGGATCGACGCCGTCGCCGCGTCCGCCCGCAGCGCCTTGAGCGCCTCGACGCCGTTCATGCCCGGCAGCTGGATGTCCATCAGGATGAGGTCCGGCAAGTTCTCCCCGGCGAGCCGGATGCCGTCCTCGGCGGTGCCGGCTTCGAGCGTCGTGTAGCCCTTCGCCTGCAGGACGTCGCGGACCAGCTTCATGTTCTTGTCGTTGTCCTCGACGATCAGGATCGTGCTCATGGCGTAACACCCCCAGACGCTACTGCAGCCGGTGCTCCGGAATGTTGAACGTGAAAGTCGAGCCCTTGCCCGGGATGCTCTCGACCCAGATGCGGCCGCCGTGCAGCTCGACGAACTTGCGCGTCAACGTGAGACCGAGGCCCGTGCCTTCCTGCTTGTTCGTGTAGTGCTTGCCGACCTGCCGGAACGCGTCGAACACGGCTTCCTGGTCGGCCGGCGCGATGCCGATGCCGGTGTCGCGAACTGCGAGCACGACATCGTCGCCTTCGCGTCGCGCGCTGACGTCGACCTTGCCGCCGTCCGGCGTGAACTTGACCGCATTCGTCAGCAGGTTGAGCAGGATCTGCTTCAGCTTGCGTTCATCGGCGACGATCTCGCCGATGCCCGGCTCGACGTTCACCGACAGCCCGATGCCATGGCGCTGCGCGCGCTCGCGGATCAGCGTCATCGCGTTGCCGATCGCGGCGGGCAGGTCGAACTTCGCCGGCTCGAGCTCCATCCGCCCCGCCTCGACCTTCGACAGGTCGAGGATGTCGTTGATCAGCGTCAGCAGGTGCCTGCCCGACGAGTGGATGTCCTTCGAGGTAGTCGTCCTGCTTCTCGTTGACCTCGCCGAACATCCGCTCGAGCAGCACCTCGGAGAAGCCGATGATCGCGTTGAGCGGCGTGCGCAGCTCGTGCGACATGTTGGCGAGGAACTCGCTCTTGTGCTGGTTCGCGACTTCGAGCTGGCGGCTCTTTTCCCCGATCTCGTGGAACAGCCGCGCGTTCTGGATCGCGATCACCGCCTGGTCGGCGAACGTGCGCAGCAGCGCAACGTCCTTTTCCGAGAAGGGGCCTGGGACGTCGCGTCCGACGGAGATCGACCCCACGCCCCTGCCTTCCCACAGCATCGGCGCCACGATCACGGAGCGCAGCCCCTGGACGGTCCATCCGCGGCGGGCGCGCCACGGCACATCGGCTTCGCGCTCGATGTCGGGATAGTGCAGGACCGCGCGCTTCTCGATTGCCAGGCCCGTTCCGCTCGTCTTGTCGAGAGGGAACGGAAAGTGCTTGGTCATCTCCTCGAGGCCGGTACCGTGATACGCGCCGAGCCGGACGCTGCCGTCGTCGGCCACGAGGTTGATCTGCCCGGTCTTGCCCGCGAACAGGCGCTCGCAGCTCGCGAGGATCTTCTCGAACACCGGAGTCGTGTCGGCGATCGAGCTCGAGATCGCCGCCAGCACCTCACCGGACGCGCGCTGCTGTTCGAGCGCCTCCTTGGTCTCGTTGAACAGTCGCGCATTCTGGATCGCGATCACCGCCTGGTCGGCGAACGTCTTCAGCAGCACGAGCTCCTTGGAGGAGAACGGCTGCGGCGGCCGGCGCAGGATGGCCAGCGAGCCGACGCCTTCATCCTCCCACAGCATCGGCGCCCAGGCGACGGACAGATCGCCGATCCTCCCGACGACCTCTCGTACCGCCTTCGGGACCTCCGGCATCTCGCGCGTGTTCGGGATATGGTAGGTCCGGCGCTCGCGAATGACCACGCCGGTGGCCGTCTGGTCGAGCGGCTTCGGGAATGTCTCCACAACCGCGCCGAGCGCGTCGCCGCGGAACGCCCCGACGTGCACCTGCTGGTCGCGCACGAGGAAGATGCCGAGCTGCTCGGTGGCGAACAGCCGTTCACAGCTGTCGAGAATCTTCTCGAACACCGGCGAAGTGTCGGACACCGAGCTCGAGATCACCTGCAGGATGTCGGCGATCGCCGTCTGCTGTTCGAGCGCCTCCTTGGTCTCGTTGAACAGGCGCGCGTTCTGGATAGCGATCACCGCCTGGTCGGCGAAGGTTTTCAGCAGTCCGAGCTGCTTGCCGGAGAAGGCGCCCGTGAACGAGCGCCCCACCCACAGCGTGCCGATGCCGCGGCCCTCGAAAATCATCGGCGCGAACGTCATCGATTTCAGCCCGATCGCGTGGGCGCCTTCGCGCGAAGTATTCGGCATGTCGCTCGCGTCGACGTCGGGATACGAAAGAACCTTCTGATCGAGTACGGCGATGCCCGATGCGCTTTGGCGCGACAATGGTTGCGGGTAGATCTTGCGCAACTCGTCGCCGCCGGGGCCCCAATAGGCCCCGATGTCCAGCATGCCGTCGTCGCGGACGAGCGTCATGCCGACGGTCTCGCCGGTGAACAGCCGCTGGCAGCTCTGCAGGATCACGTCGAACACCGGCTTGGTGTCCGAGATCGAGCTCGAGATCGCGGTCAGCACCTCGCCGGACGCACGCTGCTGGTCGAGCGCTTCCTTCGTCTCGTTGAACAGGCGCACGTTCTCGATGGCGATGGCCGCCTGGTCACCGAACGTGCGCAGCAGCTCGATCTCCCGCTCGGAGAACGGCCGGACCTCGTGCCGCCGCATCAGGATGATGCCGAACGCCATGCCCTCGCGGAACAAGGGCGCGACGACGACCGAGCGGTGCGACAGCCGAACTGCGAGCTCGTAGCTCACCGGATACTCGTCGCGCACGGCGAGCATGTCCGGGATCGCGATCGTCGCGAGGTCGGCGAGCGCGCGACCGGACACCGCGCCGCGGTCGATCGGGGATCGTCGCCGCGTGGTCGACGGGTTCCGCGTCGGTCCCTGCGAGCGCGAGGTGGCGCAGGACGTCGCCTTCGGTCAGGTAGATCGACGCGGCCGCGGCGTCGCACAACCGCGCGACGCGCTCGGCGATCGCGTCGAGCACCGGCTGCACGTCGGTCGGCGAACCGGAGATGACCCGCAGGATCTCGCTGATCGCCGTCTGCTGCTCGAGCGCCTCGCGCGTCTGGTTGAACAGTCGCACGTTGTCGATGGCGATCGCCGCCTGGCGCGCGAACGTCTCGACCAGCGCGACCTGGCTCGGCGTGAACAGGCCGCGGCTCGCGCCGGAACAGGAAGATGCCGCCGTAGGCGCCGCCCTCGCGCGCCAGCGGAACGCAGAGCGCGGCACGCGCTCCCAGCGGCGACGATGCTGCGCCGCGAGTCCGGATATTCGGTATCGAGCAGCGGAACGACGTCCTCATGGTGGATCGTGCGCCGCTCCAGCGCCGCGCGGCCGGTGATCACGACCGCTCGAGGCGGATGGGCTCTGGCAGCGGCGCAAGCGGCTCCGCTCCAGCCGTGAAGTCGGCGGCCTGACGAAGATCGGTCGCCGTCGATCAGCAGCACGCGTGCGTAGGGCGCGTCGCAGAGTTGCGCCGCGCGCTTGGCGACCGCATCGAGCACCGGCTGGACGTCGGTCGGCGAGCTCGAGATGACGCGCAGGATCTCGCTGATCGCCGTCTGCTGGTCGAGCGCCTCCCTGGTCTCGTTGAACAGCCGCACGTTCTCGATCGCGATCGCGCCCTGGTCGGCGAAGGTCCTCAGCAGGGCGACCTGCGAATCGGAAAAGCGGCCCGGCTCGCGGCGGGCGACGAAGATCGCGCCGATGACCTCGCCGTCGCGCAGCATCGGCGCGCCCAGGCAGGCGCGGTAGCCGGCGGTCCTGGCGATCGACTTCTGCTTGTAGGTAGGGTCGCTCAGGACGTCAAAGACGTGCTCGACGGCCCTTTTGCGGATCGTGCGGGCCGTCACCGTCTCGTCGCTCATCGCCATCGGAAATCCGGCCCTTACGGACTCGCGGCCGGCCACCGTGACGCCGTGCACCGCCGCCAGCAATATCCTGTCGCCGTCGACGCGCGAAACCACGCTTACCTCTGCGTCGCACAATTTCCCGGCGCGCTCGCCGATGATGTCGAAGACGGGCTGCACGTCGGTCGGCGAGCTCGAGATCACGCGCAGGATCTCGCTGATCGCCGTCTGCTGCTCGAGCGCTTCCTTCGTCTCGTTCAGCAGGCGCACGTTCTCGACGGCGATGACGGCCTGGTCGGCGAACGTCTTCAGGAGCTCCACCTGCGAGTGCGAGAAGAGCCCCGGATTCCGGTGGGCGACGTAGATGGCGCCGATGACCTCGTTGTCGCGGAGCATCGGCACTGCCAGCGAGCCGCGAAAGCCCGCCACCGACGCGGCGTTGCGCGCGTGGTACGCGGGATCGGCGAGCACGTCCTCCACCTGCACGACCGCACGCTCGCGAACCACGCGCGAGGTGACGGTGTTCGCCCTGGCGTCCAGCGGATAGATGGCCTGGAGCGCGGCGCGGCCCTCGTCGCTGACGCCGCGGACCGCCGCCAGCCGGATGGTGTCGCCGTCGACGCGCGAGACGATGCTGACCTCGGCATCGCACAGCTTGAGCGCGCGCTCCGCGATGATGTCGAACACGGGCTGCACGTCGGTGGGCGAGGCCGAGATGACGCGCAGGATCTCGCTGATCGCCGTCTGCTGCTCGAGCGCTTCCTTCGTCTCGTTGAACAGGCGCACGCTGTCGATCGCGATCGCCGCCTGGCGTGCGAACGTCTCGACCAGCGCAACCTGATCCGGCGCGAACAGCCCCGGCTCGCGCCGGAACATGAAGATGCCGCCGTAGGCGTCGCCCTCGCGGATCAGCGGCACGCCGAGCACCGCACGGCAGCCCAGGCGGCGGATGTTGTCGACCGCGCCGGGGAACTCCGTCTCGGCGACCGAAGCCACGTCGGCGAAGTGCACCGTCGCGTGGTCGAACGCCGCGCGGCCGGTGATCGACGTGCGGTCGTACGGCACCGCCGCGCCCGTGAACCCGGGCTCGATCGAATAGTCGGCCTTCGGCACGAGCTCGTTGCCCTCGATGACCATCACGCGCGCATACGGCGCGTGGCACAGGTGCGCCGCGCGTTCCGCCACCGTCTGGAGCACCGGATTCACGTCGGTCGGATTGCTGGAGATCACGCGCAGGATTTCGGCGATCGCATTCTGCTGGTCGAGCGCGTTTTGGAGCTCGACCGCGCGGGCCTCGGCGTCGCGCGCGAGCGCGGCGGCGACGAGCGCAGATACGACGAGCCCCGCGAGCACGAGCAATCCGAAGCGTGCGAGAGCCGGCAGGACCGTCGCGGACTGCGCGGCGGCCGCCGCCGGCGGGCCGAGCCGCTCGAAAACGCCGAGTGCCGCCGACGCGAGCAGCGCGCCGGTGACGAGCGAGGCGATGGGCCCGAAGTAGCGTCCGAACAACCGGCTGCGCGGCGCGAGCGCCGGCGTGACCGCCACCGGCGCCGCCCGCTCAGTCGTTTCGTCGGGCATGGCCGCCTCGCATCCGCTGCGTGACTGCTGGCCGGCCCCGCATCGACCCCTCCCTGGTCTGCACGTGGATTTCCACGTTAGGCGGTCGCAGGCCTGCGGTCAAGGCACCTGAAAGCCTGCCGCGGCCGAGGAATCCACGGCCGCGGGACCGGCGCTCGGCCGCCACCGCCAGGCGGCGCGGTCCGGCGCCGTCGGCGCGCATCAGCCGTCCAGCGTGCGGGTGACGATCTCGCGGACGTCGGGCGAGAGGGCGCCGGACTTCGCGATCCGCATCAGCGCCGCCTCCATCTTCGTGCGCCGCGGCACGGCAAAACGTTTCCACAGGCTGAACGCGCCGGCGATCATCGACGCGAGTTGCGGATTGGTCGCGTCGAGCGCCTGCACCTGCTCGCCGGCGAACGCGTACCCGCTGCCGTCGGCGGCGTGGAAGCGGGCGAAATTGCCGAGCGCGAACGCGCCCACGAGCGCGCGCACGCGGTTCGGGTTGCGCGCGTTGTACCGCGGATGCGCGAGGAGCTGCCGCACGCGCGCCAGCGTGTCGGTGCGCAGGCTGCGCGCTTCCAGCGCGAACCACTTGTCGAGGACGAGCGGCTCGTCGCGCCACCGGGCCTCGAAATGCGCGAACAGGCGGTCGCGCTCGGGCGACGTCGTGTCCTTCAGCGCGCCGAGCGTGGCGATCGTGTCCGTCATGTTGTCCGCGCGATCGTAACGATCGGCGACGAGCGCGCGCGCGGCGCGGTCGTCGAGCGTGCCGAGGTAGCGCAGGCAGACATTGGCAAGGCTGCGCGCGCCCGTCTGTGCGGGAGTGACCGCGTAGGGCGCGTGCGGACGCACGCGCGCCTCGACCGCCTCGAAGGCGGTGCGGCGGCGGCGCGCGAGCTCCCGCTGGAGGAACGCGTGCGCGGCGCACACGCCGTCGACGTCGATCACGGGTTCGAGCGCGGCGACATAGCCGGGATCGGGCAGCGCAAGGCCGAGCGCGATCTGTGCCGGATCGGTGCGCCCGTCGGCGAGGAGGTGCGCCGCCAGCGCATCGAGCGCCTGGGGAAGCGCCAGCGTGCGCCCGTCGCGGTGATCGCGGGCGAGGCGGAGCAGGGCGTCGGCGAACGCGCGCTGCGCGGCGTCCCAGCGGTTGACCGGGTCGGCGTCATGCGCGGCGAGGAACACGATGTCCTCGTCGCGGTAGTCGTACGTGACCTTGACCGGCGCCGAGAAGCCGCGCAGCAGCGACGGCACCGGCGGCGCGTCGATGCCGGTGAACCGGAACGTCTGCCGCGCCTCGCGCAGGTCCAGCACCCGCGTCGTCGGCCCCGGCGCGGATTCGCCCGCGAGCGTCAGCGGCAGGTCGCGCCCGTCGGGGCCGAGGAGGCCGACGGCGAACGGAATGTGGAACGGCAGCTTCACTGCCTGCCCGGGCGTCGGCGGCGTGCGCTGCGCGACGTCGAGCGTGTAGGTCTTCGCCTTCGCATCGTAGTGGCCCGCGACGTTCAGCACCGGCGTCCCCGCCTGCGAGTACCAGCGGCGGAACTGCCCGAGGTCGACGCCCGACGCATCCTGCATCGCCTGCACGAAGTCGTCGCAGGTCACCGCCTGGCCGCCGTGGCGCTCGAAGTACAGATCGGCGCCGCGCCGGAAGGCGGCCGCGCCGAGCAGCGCATGCTGCATCCGGATCAGCTCGGCGCCCTTCTCGTAGACGGTCGCCGTGTAGAAGTTGTTGATCTCCTGGTACTCGTCCGGCCGCACCGGGTGCGCCATCGGGCCGGCGTCCTCGGCGAACTGCTCGCGCCGCAGGTACTCGACGGCGGCGATCCGTTCCACCGAACCCGACCCCATCTCGCTGGAGAATTCCTGGTCGCGGAAGACCGTCAGCCCTTCCTTGAGCGACAGCTGGAACCAGTCGCGGCAGGTCACGCGGTTGCCGGTCCAGTGATGGAAATACTCGTGGCCGATGACGTTCTGGATCGCCGCGTAGTCGGCGTCGGTCGCCACCTCGGGATCGGCGAGCACGAGCCGGCTGTTGAATATGTTGAGGCCCGTGTTCTCCATCGCGCCCATGTTGAAGTCGTCGGCGCAGAAGATCATGAACGTGTCGAGGTCGTACTCGCGGCCGTAGCGCTGCTCGTCCCAGCGCATCGCGCGCTTCAGCGACGCCATCGCGTGGCGGCAGCGCGGCAGGTTGTGCCGCGTCGAGTAGATGCGCAGCCCGACGGTGCGGCCGGACCGCGTGGTGAACGTATCCTCCAGCGCGGCGAGGTCGCCCGCGACCAGCGCGAACAGGTAGGACGGCTTGGGATGGGGGTCGCGCCACGTCGCAAAGTGACGGCCGTCGGGAAGCGCCCCGGAGGCGGCGAGCTCGCCGTTCGACAGCAGCACCGGGCAGGCGCGGGGGTCGGCGCGCAGCGTCACCGTGTAGCGGGCCAGGACATCGGGGCGGTCGGGAAAGTGCGTGATCCGCCGGAAGCCCTCCGACTCGCACTGGGTGCAGAAAACGCCGGACGAAAGGTAGAGTCCCTCGAGCGCGGCATTCCGGGAAGGCGCGATCGTCGAGCGGACGGTGAGCGTTCCCGCCGCCGGGGCGTCCTGCACCGTGAGTCCGCCCTCGTCGCGCGACAGGCGGGCAGCGGGGAGTCGGACGCCGTCGAGTTCCACGGTCACCTCCGACTGCTGCTCGCCGTCGAGCGCGAGCGGCGCGGCCCGGTCGGCGCCGGCCGCGGGATTGCGGCGGAACGCGAGCGTCGCGGCGACCCGCGTGGCCACGGGATCCAGGTCGAACACGAGATCCAGCGTGTCGACCAGGAACGCCGGCGGCCGGTAGTCGAGGCGCCGGCGGACCTGCGCGCGGTTGTCGCGGGGGAGCATCGTCCGGACGGCTACTTCACCTGGAGCAGCTCGACGTCGAAGATGAGTGTCGCGTCCGGGGGAATGACCCCGCCCGCACCGCGCGCGCCGTAGCCCATGCCGGGCGGAATGACCAGCGTGCGCTTGCCGCCCACCTTCATGCCCGCCACGCCTTCGTCCCAACCCTTGATCACGCCGACCGGCACCCAGGGGAAAATCGAACGGCTGGCCGCGGTCGAGCGAACTGTCGAATTTGGCACCTTTTTTGTCGGGCTTGGAATCGTCATATAGCCATCCCGTGTAATGCACAATGACCAGCTTTCCCGGCGTGGCTTCGTCTCCACCACCCTGTTTCACATCGATTTTCAGCAGGGTCGTCGGCATGGCATTCAACTTGCTCCCTCCTTTGTCGGCGGCCGGTGCGCCAGGCGACTGCGCATCGGCAGAAACTGCAGCAAAAAGCGCTCCTGCGGTGAGCGCAAGCGCCGCGGCGAGGCAGCGGGTTCGCACGGAATGGGTCATCGAGGCAACCTGGAAGCAGGGAATGATCGGGGCGCGCCGGAACCGATGGTCGCGCGCAAAGCGGTCGTGAATTGTAGCCGACGCCCCGCCGTGGCGCGGCAGGGCAACGTCAACACGGGACAGGATCGGTCCAGCGCATGTTCGGTTTCTTGAGTTCCGGCACCAAGGAAGTCGTCGACCCGCTGGTTTCCGTCCGCGCGGTGTCGCAATGGCTGCGTTCGCTGCCCGTGCAGGACGTCATCGGCCGGCAGCAACTGGTCCTCGGGGCCTTCGACATGCTGCGCCAGCCGCGCAAGCCGCTCGATCCCCAACGCGTCCAGGCGGTGCTGTTCCTCGACGCCGCGCTGGGCGCCGATCGCCGCCAGCTCGTCAAGCAGTACATCGAGAACGCCGACGCCGGCACCCAGCTCCCGCAGCGGATATGGCAGGCGGCGTTCGACCTCGCGCAGGGCTACATCGGCGTCTACCAGCTCGCGCTCGAGCAGGCGCTGGCGCAGGCGGGCAACCCGCGCTGGAAGCAGCTGCTCCCGGTGCTCTTCGCGCGGCTCACCCATTACTTCGGCACCGACGCCAAGCTGCGCGTATTTCGCCTCGAGCGCTGGATCCCCGCCAAGTGGGTCGAATTCCACTCGATCTACATGCGTGCCGTCGAGCTCGAGTTCGACCGCCTGCCGACGGTGCTCGGGCACGGGCCGAACACGACGCAGTGGACCGTCGAGCAGGAGTACGTCTACGCGCTGCTGATCCACCAGCTCAACACCGGCAACATGTCGCCGGCCGAGCTCGACTGGGCCTTTGCGCAGATCCGCGGCTGGAGCCGGCGGCTGTCGCTCGACGCGCAGGCGCGCTCGATGGAAGGATTCATCGTCGACGTCAGCGGCAAGACCGGCCTGGTGCGGCCCGCGGGCAACGATTCCGGCCTGATGCTTCGCTACCTCGACACGACGCCCCTCGCGCAGCAGCTCGATCGCGCGATCGCCGCGCTGCGGCATGCCGATGCGCCCGACCGCGGGTCGGTGCCGTCGCTCAACCAGCGGCGCGTGTCGATCCTCGAGAAGCTGCGCCCGGCGCTGGCCCCGAACCTCAACAGCAATGTGCGCCGCGATCCGCGCAGTGCCTGCGGCGTGACGGCGCGCGTGCGCATCGGTCTCACGCGCATCAGCCACGAGCTCGCGTCGGCGAAGACCCGCGACATCGTCCCGCCGGAAGCGGCACCGGGGCGCGAGGGCAACACCGAGCAGATCGAGGTCTACACGATCGCCGACGTCTCGCCCCCGAGGCGCCGCCCGCGCGACGAGCACGACTCCATCGCTGCGTCGCTGTCCTCGTTCACCGATCCCATGTGGCACGTGAAGGACCGCAGCATCGCCGGCCTGCGCATCGGCGCCACCGGCGGCGTCGGCGCCGCGCTCGCGCTGGGGGCGCTCGTGGCGGTGCGCCAGTCGGATGTCTCCGAATGGCTGCTCGGCGTCGTGCGGCGGCTCAACAAGATCTCCCCGGACGAGGTCGAGGGCGGGCTGTCGATCATCGCCGACAACATCGTGCCGGTGACGCTGTTCACCAAGCGCGAGTCGAAGGAGGAGCTCGGCTTCGTCGTCGACGGCGTCGACGTCTCCACGATCGGCGCCCGCTTCGACGCCCTGTACCTGCCGCCGCCTTCGCGGCCGGACAAGCCGCTGATGGTGAAGTCGATCATCGTGCCCACCGCCGAGTACGCCGACGGGCGCAACGTCGTCTTGACGACCGGCCGCTCGGTGTACACGATCGTCCTGCGGCACCTGATCGAGCAGCGCGCCGACTGGAGCTGGTGCGCGATCCAGATCGGGGACAAGAAGCCGCGGCGGTAACGGGGGGCAGTTTCGGGGCCGGGGCGCGCGCTAGTCGCGCGGCCGCACCCGCAGCTCGAGCACGCGCTCGAAGAGGTCGGCGCGGCTGGGGCGCGGCAGCGGCGACGCCTTGAGGATCGCCCGCTGGACGGCATCGTCGTAGGCGCGGTTGCCGCTCGATTTGCGCAGCTTGACGTCGAGCACCTCGTAGCTCGGCAGCAGCGTCACCTCGAAGACGCATTCCGGATTGCCCGCGAGGTCCGGCGGCTCGATGACGTTGCTGCGGACTTTCGACCGGATGCGATCGACCCACTCGGCCACCGCCCGGCGCTCGGCCGCATCCGCCGACTGCTGCGCGGCCACGCGCTGGCGCTCCTGCAACTCACGGTTGGCCGCCTCGCGCAATTGCTTCTCGCGCTCGGCCTGCCGGCGGGCCTGCGTCTCGCGCTCCGCCTCGCGGCGCATCGCCTCGCGCATGTCCGCCTGGCGCTTTTCCTCCTGGCGCTTCTGTTCGGCCGCCTTCTCCTCGGCGCGCCTCGCCTCCGCGAGCCGGTCCTGCTCGCGCTTCTGCGCTTCCAGTGCGCTTGCGCTCGGCCTCCGCCTTCGCCTTGCGCGCGATCTCCGCCGCCTGCGCGTCCGCCTTCTCCGCGACGGGCTGCTTCGGAACCGGCCTGGGCTCGGGCTTGGGTTCCGGCGGCGGGGGCTTGGGTTCCGGCGGCGGGGGCTTGGGCTCGGGCGGCGGGGGCTTGGGCTCCGGCGGTGGGGGTTCGGGGGCGGGCTCGGGTTTCGGGGCGGGGGCCGATACGGACTTTGCCGGCGGGCGCTGCGGCGTCGCGGGCGGCGCGTACAGCTCGGCCGTGACCGCCTGCGGCGCCCGGTTGGTCCACGACACCGAAAACACCAGCACCGCGAGGAAGACGAGGTTGACGGCGATCGCCAGCGCGAATGCCAGCCAGCGGCCCCGCGGCCGCCGCGGGCGAACCGGTCGATCGCGCGCGACCATCAGCTCGCCGGTCGCGCGAGCAGCCCGACCTTCCTGACGCCGCTGCGCTGGAGGAGGTCGAGGATGTCGATGACGTCCTCGTAGCGGGCGTTCTTGTTCGCGCTGATGACGACGGGACGCTCCTGCTTCGCCTGGACGTCGCGGATGCGCGCGACGAGCTCCTCGCGCGACAGGCGGGTCTTCGTGCCGGTGGTCCTGTCCTCGAGCGTCAGCGACTTGTTGGCGTCGATGACGATGTTCAGCGGATCCACCGGCGTCGTGAGCTTGCTTCCCACCGACGGCAGCTCGATCTCCCCCGGCGTGATCAGCGGCGCCGTGACCATGAAGATCACCAGCAGCACCAGCATCACGTCGATGTAGGGGACGACGTTGATCTGGTTGATCGGCTTGCGTGCGCGCCGCATGGCTATCACCCCCACGCTCGCGGCATACGCCGCTCGCTGCCCCCGGAGGGGGTGCAATTCGTGCCTTGGGTCGGCCCGTCGGCACGAATCAGCCCTGGCGCTGGAGGATGTTCGAGAACTCCTCGATGAACGTCTCGTAACGCACGGCGAGGCGGTCGACGTCGTGCGTGAACCGGTTGTACGCGACCACGGCCGGGATGGCCGCGAACAGGCCGATCGCCGTCGCGATCAGCGCCTCGGCGATGCCCGGGGCGACGTTCGCCAGCGTCGCCTGGCTGACGTTCGCGAGTCCGCGGAACGCGTTCATGATGCCCCACACGGTGCCGAACAGGCCGATGTAGGGCGACACCGAGCCGACGGTCGCGAGTCCGGCGAGGTGCGCCTCGAGCGCGTCGATCTCGCGCTGGTAGGCGGCGCGCATCGCGCGCCGCGCCGCATCGAGGGTCACGGCCGACGCGCTGCCCTGCCGCCGGTGCTTGGAGAACTCCCGGAAGCCGGCGGTGAAGATGTGCTCGAGGCCGCCACCCACGCGCGCCTCGCTGGCCTTCTTGTAGAGCTCCGCCAGGTCGCCGCCCTGCCAGAACTCGTCCTCGAACGCCGTGGTCTCGCGCGTCGCCCGGCGCAGCTGGAACAGCTTGATGAAGATCTGCCACCACGACCACAGCGACAGGACGGCGAGCAGCACGATCACCGCCTGGACGATGACCGACGCGTGCAGGATCAGCGTGACGAACGAGAGGTCCGTGTGGACGTTCAAGACGGGGTCTCCAGGGCGTGCGTGAGCGGCTTCGGCATGCGGGCGGGCTTCCAGCGCGCCGTGTCGACGCACGCGAGCGCGACGCGAGCCCTCGTGAGTGCCATGGGGCCGCGACGGACCTCCTGCATGGCGACGAGCCGGCTCGCACCGCGCTCGACGGCTTCGACCGTGACGTCGAGCCAATCGTTCAGTCGGGCGGGCGCGAGGAAGTCGATTTCCGCGCGGTGGACGACGAAGGCCACGCCGTGCTCCCGCTCGAAGGCGGCCAGGGGAAAGCCGAGCGATGCGAGCCACTCGGTGCGCGCGCGCTCCATGAACTTCAGGTAGTTCGCGTAGTAGACGACCCCGGCCGCGTCGGTGTCCTCGTAGTAGACGCGAACCGGGAATCTGAAAGGGGTCATTCGCCGGGGAAGAGGTCCGCCGCGGCGCCGGGCGTCGGCAGCGCCATCCCGAAGTGGCGATACGACAGCGCCGTCGCCACCCGTCCGCGCGAGGTCCGCTGCAGGAATCCCTGCTGGATCAGGAATGGCTCCAGCACGTCCTCGATCGTGTCGCGCTCCTCGCCGATTGCCGCAGCGAGATTGTCCACGCCGACGGGACCGCCGTCGAACTTCGACAGCACGGTGTGCAGCAGCTTGCGGTCCATCACGTCGAGACCGGAAGCGTCGACGTCGAGCATCGACAGCGCGGCGTCGGCGACGCTGCGCGTGACGGCACCGCCCGCGCGCACCTCGGCGTAGTCGCGCACGCGGCGCAGCAGCCGGTTGGCGATCCGCGGCGTGCCGCGCGAACGGCGGGCGATCTCCAGCGCGCCGTCGTGATCGACGACAAGTTTCAACAGCTGCGCCGAGCGCTCGACGATCCGGGTCAGCTCCGCGGGCGAATAGAACTCGAGCCTGGCGACGATGCCGAAGCGGTCGCGCAGCGGATTGGTGAGCATGCCCGCGCGCGTCGTGGCGCCGACCAGCGTGAACGGCGGCAGGTCGAGCTTGACGCTGCGCGCAGCGGGACCCTCGCCGATCATGATGTCGATCTGGAAGTCCTCCAGCGCCGGATACAGGATCTCCTCGACGATGGGCGAGAGGCGGTGGATCTCGTCGATGAACAGGACGTCGCGCGGCTCGAGGTTGGTGAGCAGCGCGGCGAGGTCGCCCGGGCGCTCCAGCACCGGGCCCGACGTCTGGCGCAGGTTCACGCCGAGCTCGTGCGCGATGATGTGCGAGAGCGTCGTCTTGCCGAGACCCGGCGGCCCGAACAGCAGCACGTGGTCGAGCGACTCGCCGCGGCGCGCCGCGGCTTCGATGAAGATGCCGAGCTGGTCGCGGATCTTCTCCTGCCCGACGTATTCCGCAAGGCCGCGCGGGCGCAGCGCGCGTTCGAACGCCTCCTCCTGCGGGCCGGCCGGCTTGCCGGCGACCACGCGCGGGAGCTCGTCGCTTTCGATCGCCATGACGGATTCTAGTGGGTCGCGGCGCTCACGCCTTGGCGAGCAGCTTCAGCGACTGCCGGATGCCGTCGGTCACGGCGATGCCCTCCGGCAGCTTCTTCACTGCGGCGAGGGCCTCCTTGTCGCTGTAGCCGAGCGCGATCAGCGCATTCAGGATGTCCGCCGGCACCGTCGCGGCGCGGTTGACCCCCACGGCCTGCGTCAGGTTGGCCCCGAGCTTGTCCTTCATCTCGAGCAGGATGCGCTCGGCGGTCTTCTTCCCGATGCCCGGGATCTTGGTGAGGCGGCCGGTTTCCTGCATCGTGATCGTCTGCGCGAGCTCGGTGACGGAAAGGCCGGAGAGCACGGCCAGTCCGATCTTCGCGCCGATGCCGTTCACCTTCAGGAGCTGCCGGAACGCCGCGCGCTCGCCCTCGGTGCCGAAGCCGTACAGCAGGTGCGCATCCTCGCGCACGACCAGGTGCGTGTAGAGCGTGATGCGCTCGCCGTTCGCCGGCAGGTTGTAGAACGTGCTCATCGGCACGTCGACCTCGTACGCGACGCCGGCGACGTCGAGCAGGAGCTGCGGCGGGTTCTTCTCGAGCAGGATGCCGGACAGGCGGCCGATCATGGATCAGGGTCTCGCGCTTCGCGGCGATTATCGCACGCGACCCTCGCTTTTCGCCGGAGGTCGACCGTGCCGGGCCGCGCGTCACGCGGCCGCGAGACGCGCGAAGGCCCGGACGACGTCGTGCAGCGACGCGTGGACGACGACGTCGCGCGCGAGCAGCTCGGCCGTGGGCGGCAACAGGTCGGGCACCATGACCGCCACCATGCCGGCGGCCAGCGCGCCGCGCACGCCGGGCTCCGAATCCTCCAGCACGAGGCAGCGCGCCGGCGCCGTGCCGATCCGGCGCGCCGCTTCGAGGTAGATGTCGGGCGCCGGCTTGCCTCGCGCGACCTCGTCGCCGCCCACCAGCGCCGCGAAGCGCGGCAGGAGCGCCGTCTTCGACAGCTTCGTGCAGGCGCGCTCGCGCCGCGTCGACGTGGCCACCGCGCGCACGATGGCGCGCTCCTCGAGCCAGGCGATCAGCTCGCGCACGCCCGGCTTGAGGATGAGCCCGTCGCGCTCGACGATCGCGTCGTACGCCGCGTGCCAGCGCGACAGGATCGCCTCGACCGGATAGCCGGGTGGCGCTTCCGCGTGCAGCATCGCCGCACAATCGTGGAAGTTGCGTCCGATCATCCTGCGCGCCAGCGCGGCGTCGAACGCCGCGTCGACAGCCGCCGCGGCCTCGTCCCACGCGCGCGCGGCCAGCGGCTCGGTGTCGAGCATCAGGCCATCCATGTCGAAGATCACCGCCGCGGGGAGGCGATCGAGCGCGGGCATGGCGCTAGAGCGTGAGCATGCGTCCGCCGCGCATCCGGTAGCCGCCCGTGGCCGCGCCGCCCGTGCCCGAGGACGCATGCGCGTGGCAGATCGCCGTCGCGAGCGCATCGGCGGCGTCCGGCTGCGGCGTGCCGCCGAGCCGGAGCAGCCGCCGGACCATTTCCTGCACCTGGGGCTTCAGCGCGCGCCCGCCGCCGACGACGGACTGCTTGACCTGGCCCGCCGTGTATTCGGTGACCGGCAGGCCCGCCAGCACGGCGGCGGCGATCGCCGCCCCGCGCGCCTGGCCGAGCAGCAGCGTCGAATTCGGATTGACGTTGACGAATACCTTCTCGACGGCGACCTCGGCCGGCTGCATTTCGGCGATCACGTGCGCCAAGTCGCGTGCGATGACGCCGAGGCGTACCGGCAGGCTCGTGCCGGTGGCGCGGATGCAGCCGCTCGTGACGTAGACGAGCGTCGTGCCGTGCAACTCCAGGACGCCGAAGCCGGTCACCCGCAGCCCCGGGTCGATGCCGAGGATCCTGCGCGCGAGCGGGGGGCGCGCGGTCATCGCGCGCTCATTCGCTGATGACGGCGGACGTGTGGACCTCCTGCACGTCGTCGATCGCTTCCAGCGCGTCGATCAGCTTCTGCATCCGCGCCCCGTCCTCGCCCGCGAGATCGACCTCGGTGATCGGCTTCATGATCACCTCCGCGTACTCGGGCTTCAGGCCCGCCTTGGCGAGCGCTTCCTTGACGGCGAGGAAGTCGTAGGGCCCGGTGATCACCTCGATGCTGGTGTCCTCGTGGGTCACGACGTCGTCGGCGCCGGCGTCGATGGCGGCGTCCATCACCCTGTTCTCGTCGGTGCCGGGCGCGAACACGATCTGGCCGCAATGCTTGAACAGGAACGCCACCGAGCCGTCGGTGCCGAGGTTGCCGCCGTATTTGGAGAACGCGTGCCGCACGTCCGCGACGGTCCGCGTGCGGTTGTCCGTCATGCGTGTCGACAATGACGGCGGCGCCGCCGATCCCGTAGCCCTCGTAGCGGATCTCCTCGTAGCTGACGCCCTCGAGCTGCCCGGAGCCGCGCCTGATGGCGTTGTCGATCGTGTCCTTGGGCATGTTCTGGTCGCGCGCCTTGTCGACGGCGAGCCGCAGGCGCGGGTTGGCGGCGACGTCGCCGCCGCCGAGCCGCGCGGCGACGGTGATCTCCTTGATGAGCCGCGTGAAGATCTTGCCGCGCTTCGCGTCCGTCGCGGCCTTGCGATGCTTGATGTTTGCCCACTTGCTGTGGCCGGCCATGAATTGTTCACCCGTCCGATGGAGCCGGTATTGTAAGCCGGCGGGCATTTCCTAGATCAGCCCCTGCCTGGCGAGAAACTGGGCGAGGACGTCGAGGCGCACGCCGGCGTCGTTGATCTCCAGCATGCTCTGCTTGATCGGCAGGGGCAGCGGCAGCAGCTCGGCGAGGCGATAGCCGACCCACGACGCGTCGTCGTAGCGCGTCGTCGCCGGAAAGTTCGCTGCGCCGATGCGCGCGGCGATGAGCGCAAGCAGCTTCGCGAGCGGCGCGTGCTTGTCCGGCAGCGGCGCGGAGTCCTCGGGCGCGAGCGCCGCGACGGTGCCGACGACCAGCCCGGCGGGCTCGATCCGGTGGTCCTTGACCTCGAAGCGGCGGCCGCCCTCCGTGACGACGTGGAGAATTCCCAGTTGCGGCATCTCCCACGACGCGATGGTCGCGATCGTGCCGATCGGCGCGAACTCGGGCGGCGCCGCGTCGGGTGTCGCGACCTCGTCGCCGTGCGTGATCAGGCACACGCCGAACGGACGCGAGTCGCGCAGGCAATCCTTCGCCATGTCGATGTAGCGCTGCTCGAAGATCCTGACCGGGAGCACGCCGCCCGGAAACAATACGGTGCGCAGCGGGAACAGCGGGAGGGCGAACGGCTGCCGGTCGGTGCGGGGCTCCGGATACGACGGCATGCCCGGCGCTTCAGACCGTGACGCCCGGCGGCGCGGCGTCGCGGCCGTCGCCCCAGCGCGGCACGAGCCTGTTCGCGACGCCCAGGTGGTCGAGGACGCGCGCGACGACGAAATCGACGATGTCGCCGACCGACTGCGGCCGCGTGTAGAACCCCGGCGCCGGCGGCAGGATCACCGCGCCGGCGCGGGCGAGCTTCAGCATGTTCTCGAGGTGGATCGCGGAGAGCGGCGTCTCGCGCGGCACCAGGACGAGGGGCCGGCGCTCCTTCAGCATCACGTCGGCCGCGCGCTCGATCAGGTTGTCGGCGAGTCCGCCGGCGATCGCGCCGAGGGTTCCCATGCTGCACGGGCAGACCGCCATCGCGTCGCCCGGATTGGAGCCGGACGCCACGGGCGCGTACCAGTCCTCGCGCGCGTAGACGTGGAGCTGGCCCACGCGCGCGCCGAAGCGCTCGCCGAGCGCGCGCGCCGCTTCGCGCGGCTGCGCCGGCAGCGTCAGGTCGCATTCCTGCCGGGCGACCACCTGCGCCGCCGACGAATAGAGCAGGTTCACGCGCACGTCCGCCCGCAGCAGGCATTCGAGCAGGCGCAGCCCGAACGGCATGCCCGAAGCGCCGGTGAACGCCAGCGTGATCGCGTGGGCGTTGCTCGTATGTTCCCCCCCGATCAGCGCTGCACGCGGCTCCTCCCCGGAGGGGCGAGTGCCTCGGGGCGGCCGAACGGCACTCATTTCTGCGCGAGCTCGCGGTGGCGCACGAGCACCTGGTGCCGCGGCTTGAACGTGCGCGCGAGCCGTTCGACCAGGTACACGGAACGGTGCTGGCCGCCGGTGCATCCGAGCGCCACCGTCAGGTAGTTGCGGTTGTCCCGCGCGTAGTCGGGCAGCCAGCTCGCGACGAAGTGGTAGATGTCGGCATACATCCGCTCCACTTCGGGAATCGCCTCCAGGAATTCGACGACGGCCGCGTCGCGGCCGGTGAGCGGCCGCAGGCTCGGCTCGTAGTGCGGGTTCGGCAGGCAGCGGACGTCGAAGACCAGGTCGGCGTCGAGCGGCGCGCCGTTCTTGAAGCCGAAGGACTCGAACAGCAGCGTGAGCTTGGAACGGTCGACCGAGATGAACTCCTTGATCCACGAGCGCAGCGCCGCGGCGGGAAGATCGCTCGTGTCGAACGTGATGCCGAGCTCGCGCGCCTCGGCCAGCAGCGAGCGCTCGAACTCGATGTCCTCCGTCAGCGTGCGCTCGTCGCTCGAGAACGGATGGCGCCGGCGCGTCTCCGAGAATCGCTTCACCAGCGTCTCGGTCTTGGTGTCGAGGTACAGGAAGGTCACGTTCCAGCCGGCGGCGCGCGCCGCCTCGATGTCGGCCCGCAGCGTCGGCAGTCCCTGGCCGGTGCGCGCATCCAGAGAGATCGCGACGCGCGTCTGGCCCGCGCGCGCCAGCGACTCGACCGTCGCGGCGAGCGCCGGCGGCGGGAGGTTGTTGACGGCGAAATAGCCGGCGTCGGACAGCGCCGCCAGCGCGACGTTCTTGCCGGAGCCCGAGACGCCGCCGATCAGGATGAGGTCGGGCTTGCGCCGCTCAGCTTCCATCGTCCATCAGCTTCTGCTGCCGCTCGATGAACTCCTTCGTGCTGTCGATGCCGCGCTGGTTCAGCACGAAGTTCCGGACCGCGGCCTCGACGAGCACCGCGAGGTTGCGCCCGGCGGCGACGGGGATCGTCACCTTGCGGATCGGCACGGCCAGCACCTCCTGGTACGTCGCGTTGACCTGGAGGCGGTCGAGTTCGGAGAACGTCTCGTTGCTGTGGTCCTCGAGATGGACGATCAGGCGCAGCAGCTTGCGGGGCCGCACGGCGGTCTCCCCGAAGATGGTGCGGATGTTGAGCACGCCGATGCCGCGCACCTCGAGGAAGTCGCGCAGCACGTCCGGACACCGGCCCTCGATCGTGTCCGGCGAGATGCGGAACAGCTCGACGATGTCGTCGGCGATGAGTCCATTGCCGCGCGAGATGAGCTCGAGCGCGAGCTCGCTCTTGCCGATCGCGGATGCGCCGGTGATGAGCACGCCCATCTCGAGCACGTCGAGGAACACGCCATGGAGCGTCGTCGACTCGGCCAGCACGCGCGCGAGGTAGATGCGGATCACGTCGACGATGTGCGGCGACGGCTGCGCCGACGTGAACAGCGCGACGTGATGCTTGGCGCAGTCCTCCTCGAGATGCGGCGGCACGTCCTCGCCGTTGGCGACGACGATCGCGGCGAGGTCGTTGGAGAAGAGCCGGTCGATCAGGCGGCGCAGCTCGTCCTCCGGCAGGCCGCTGAGATAGGCCGCCTCGGCGGCGCCGAGGAGCTGGATGCGGAACGGATGGATGAAGTTCATGTGGCCGACCAGTCCGACCGTCGGCTTGAGCGCGACTTCCGCGGTCAGCATGCGGTTGCCGCCCTGGCGGTCGGCGAGCCATGCGAGGCCGAGGCGGTCGCGGTTCTCCTCGAACAGGCGATCGACGCTCACTTGGCGCATGGCGACCTGGCCCGTCATCGAAGCTCCTTCGGTGCGCCCGTGGCGGACGCGGTCAGGGCGCAGGCTCCCAGGATGCGAATACGCGCGCGAGCGCCGTGGGGTCGGCCGCGGTGGCGAGCTGGTCGCGGAACGTGCGCTCGGAGAACATCTGCGCGAGCTCCGACAGAAGCTGCAGGTGCGCTTCGGTCGCCTGCTCGGGAACGAGCAGCACGAAGACCTGGCCGACGGGCTTGCCGTCGGGCGCGTCGAACGGAATCGGCGAGGCGAGGCGCGCGAATGCGCCGGTGGCCTTGGCCAGCCCCTTGATGCGGCCATGCGGAATGGCAATACCCTGGCCGAGGCCGGTGGATCCGAGCTTCTCGCGCGCTGCGAGGCTCGCCGTCACCACGGCCCTGGACAGCCCCGAATTGCGCTCGAACAGCGCGCCGATGGCGTCGAACAGCTGCGGCTTCGTGGCGGCCGCGAGGTCGAGCACGATGTTCGCGGCCGGCAGCAGTTCGGCGATGTTGTTCATGGGACGTTGAAGCCGGGGTTCCTTCGGGCGGCGCCGCAAAGCAAAGCGGCGGAAAATCGGCCCGTGAGGGCTGATCCTCCGCCGGTGAGCGTGCGGGATTATACGCCGGCGAGGGGGGGCGGCGCGGTCAGCGATCGGAGCGCGCGCCGGCGGCGACACGGGCCACGGCGGGGTCGCCGCGATGATCGGTCAGCTTCTCCTTGTACTTGACCACCTGCCGATCGAGCTTGTCGGCGAGCGCGTCGATCGCCGCATACATGTCGGGGTCGATGCTCTCCGCGTGGATCTCCTTGCCGCGCACGTGCACGTTCGCCTCGACGATCCGCTGCAGCTTGTCCACACACAGGACCACGTTGACGTCGATCACGTGATCGAAATGCCGCGTGACCCGGTCGAGCTTGCTGACGACGTAGGCGCGGATCGCGGGCGTGATCTCGAGATGGTGGCCGGTGAGGTTCAAATTCATCAGGTTCTCCGGTGGCGTGGATGGGCGGGCGTTCCGGATGCGGCGCGGCAGGCGGGACGGCGTCAAAGGGACTTGCGCATGTTCACTGGCGGAATCTGCAATGCCTCCCGATATTTGGCGATGGTTCGGCGGGCGACCAGGATGCCCTGTTCGCCCAGGAGATCGGCGATCTTGCTGTCGGTGAGCGGCATCTTGGGGTTCTCCGCGCCTACCAGCTGCTTGATCAGCGCGCGAATCGCCGTCGCCGATGCCGCGCCGCCCGTGTCGGTGGCGACGTGGCTGCCGAAGAAGTATTTCAGCTCGAACGTGCCGCGCGGGGTCAGCATGAATTTCTGCGTGGTGACGCGCGAGATCGTCGACTCGTGCAGCGACAGCATGTCGGCGATCTCGCGCAGCACCATCGGCCGCATCGCGACCTCGCCGTGCTCGAAAAAGCGGCGCTGGCGCTCGACGATCGCCTGCGCGACGCGAAGGATGGTCTCGAAGCGCTGCTGCACGTTGCGGATCAGCCACTTCGCCTCCTGCAGTTGCGCGGCGAGCTGCTGGTTCGAGCTTTCGCGATTGCGCGTAAGGATATCCGCGTAGATGCGGTTGAGGCGCAGCTTGGGCATCGCCGCTTCGTTGAGGGCCGCGACCCAGCTGCCCCTCACTTTTCGTACGACAACGTCCGGGATCACGTAGTTCGCCTCGGTCTTGGCGAAGGACGAGCCCGGCCGGGGATTGAGGCTGCGGATCAGCTCGCGCACGCCGCGCACGCCGGCGTCGTCGACGTGCAAAAGCCGCTTCAGCTTGGTGAAGTCGCGGTTGGCGAGGAGCGCCAGATTGCCGTCGACGACCTTGAGCGCGTCGGCGCGATGCGGCGTGTCGGGAGGCAGCATCTTGAGCTGCAGCGCCAGGCACTCGGAGCAATCGCGCGCACCGACGCCCGCCGGATCGAAGCTCTGCACGTACTTGAGCGCGATCGACAGTTCCTCGGGCTCGATCTCGAGCTCCACGGGGAAGAGCTCGGCGAGCTCCTCGAGCGATGTGGGCAGGTAGCCGTCGTCGTCGAGCGCGTCGATCAGCGCCGCGACGATGCGCCGGTCGCGAAGCTCGAGATTCATCGTCCCGAGCTGATCGTTCAGGTGGTCGCGCAGCGACTGGGTCGCGACCTGCTGCGGATAGAAGTCGTCGTCTTCGCCGCTTCCGCTGCCGCCCCAGTCGCCGTCGCCGCCGCTGCCGTAGTCGGCGAAGTCCGCCGCCTCGGGTTGGCCGTCCTCGCGGGTGCGCACGTCGGTCTCGCCCGACGCCTGCTGCCCGTCGGCACTGAGGGGCGCCGACTCGGTGGCGCGATTGGGGCCGGCGAGCGGCACCTCGTCGGGACGCGCGCCCTCTTCCTCGGACTCGGCGCGCTCGAGCAGGGGGTTCTCCTGCAGCAGCCGATCGACCTCCTGGTTGAGCTCGATCGTCGACAACTGGAGCAGCCGGATCGACTGCTGCAATTGCGGCGTCAGCGTGAGGTGCTGAGAAAGTTTGAGCTGGAGGGTCTGCTTCATCGCGGCACGTTGGGGGAACGGTCAGGTTCCTCAAAGCCGGAAATGCTCGCCCAGATAGACCTTCCGGACGTCTTCATTATAGACAATCTCACCCGGCGCGCCCGATGCGAGCACGCGGCCCTCGTTAATAATGTACGCGCGGTCGCAAATTCCCAACGTTTCCCGCACGTTGTGGTCGGTAATCAGCACTCCGATGCCGCGTTCCTTCAGGAAACCGATGATTTTCTGGATGTCCAGTACAGCTATCGGGTCGACGCCGGCGAACGGCTCGTCGAGCAGGATGAAGCGGGGGCGGGTGGCGAGGGCGCGCGCGATCTCGACCCGGCGCCGCTCGCCGCCGGACAGGGACACCGCGGGGGCATCGGCGAGGTGGGAGATCGACAGGTCCTCGAGCAGCGCGTCGAGGCGGTTCGACAGCGTGTCGTCGTCGAGGTCCTGCAGCTCGAGGATCGCGCGCACGTTCTCCGCGACGGTGAGCTTGCGGAAGATCGACGCTTCCTGCGGCAGGTACGACAGGCCGCGGCGCGCGCGGCGATGGATCGGCAGGCGGGAGAGATTCTCGCCGTCGAGCGCGATCGTGCCGCCGTCGGCCGCGGCGAGTCCGACGATGATGTAGAAGCACGTCGTCTTGCCCGCGCCGTTGGGCCCGAGCAGGCCGACGACCTCGCCGCTCGCGACATCGAGCGAAACGTCGTGAACCACGGTGCGCGTCTTGTAGCGCTTGCGAAGATGCGCCGCGGACAGCTGGCTGGTGACGGCCACGGACGCGGTATCGGGTCGCTCCTCCCCGGGAGGACGAGGGCCCTGCGGCAGCCCGGCGCTCACTTCGACGGCGCGTCCGCCGACTTCAGCGTGACGGGCGGCTTCGTCGTGGTCGCGCTGGTCGCCGGCCCCTTGCCGGCCGTCGGCTTCCCGGCCGGCTTCGCGGAAGGGCTGCTCTTCCCGTTGTCGTCCTTCGTGGCGCCCTTCGCCGGCGCCGAGTCCGATCGCGGCTCGAACGTGCCGCGCACCCGCGCCCCCGGGCCGTCCGTCGCGTCCGGCGCGTCGGGCCGTCCTTCGGCGCGCAGCTGGTTGGTGGCGTTGTTGTACCAGATGTAGTTGCTGCGGATCTCGTTCGCGCCTTCCTTTAGCAGCGCGCGATCGAAGAGCTCGAGCACGTCCTTCGAACCGTCGTAGACGGCCTTCTGCGCGGCGCCTTCGTAGTACTCGTCCGAGTCGTCCTTCTTCTGCCGGAAGGTGATCGGATTGCCGAACGCGGTCGCGTACAGCGAGTTGTCCGCGTTCTGCCTGAAGTCGATGCGATCCGCCCTGATCGTGATCGTGCCCTGCGTGATCACCACGTTGCCCTTCGCCGTGCCGCTGCGCCTCTCGATGTCGATCTCTGGCGGCTGCTCGGCCGAGAAGTTGATCGTCTTGTCCTTGTCGGCCTTCTCGGCGAGCGCGCACGGCGCGGCGGCGAAAAGCGCACAGGCGCCGACGAGAAGGGCAAGGCGGGAGCGCTGCAACCTGGTCATTTGCCGTTGGCTTGAGGCTCGAACGAACCGCGCACGTTCGACTTGATCGTGAGCGTCTTGGCCTTGTTGTCGAGTTCGAGGCCGGTGCCCTGGATTATTCCACGCGTCTCGCGGATCGTCACCGGGCGGTCGGTCTCGGCGCGGTCCTCCTTGGGGATGACGTGCAGGTATTCCGTGGCGAGCGTGACGGGGCCGGCGGCGTCGCGGCCCTTGCTCGTCGCGGGATTGTCGGCGTCGCGGCGCGCTACCACATGCCCGGTGAAGTAAGCGTGCTCGCGATCGCCCGAGACGCGGGCGCGATCGGCCGTGACCTCGAACGCCGGCCGGTCGGGCTCGGTGATGTGAATGCGCGGGCGCGTGAGCTCGTAGGTCTCGTCGTCCGGGAAGTGATCGCCGCGCGCGGCCGCGAGCGATTCCTTCGGCTGGCCCTTGTCGTCGAAGCTCACGGCGCGAAAATCGACGAGGAACAGATCGGGATCGTGCCGTGTCGAGCCGTCGCGCCGCGGCACGGGCGGCTGCACCTGCGCATCAAGCCAGTACGTGAGCGCGGCGAGGCCGCCCAGCAGCAGCACCGGGGTCCAGCCGATCAGCCGATCGAGCAGCGTCCGCTTGTGCGCCATCGTTCAGCCGCGCGGCAGGAAGCCGGGCACGGCGCGCGCGGCCTCGGCATCGGCGAGCTTGCCCTGCGCCGCGAGGATCAGCTCCGCCAGCTCGCGCACCGCGCCCCGGCCGCCTTCGCGCTCGGTGACGTAGTGCGCGCAGGCGCGGACGGGGAGCGGTGCGTGAGGAACGGTGGCGGCGAGCCCGCACGCCGCCATCACCGGCAGGTCCGGCAGGTCGTCGCCGATGTGCGCGCAGTGCTCGGGCGCGAGCGCCAGCTTCGCGGCGAGTGCGCGCCAGGGCGTGAGCTTGTCGTACGCGTTCTGGATCACGTGCTCGACGCCGAGCAGGCGCGCGCGATGCACGACCGCCGGCGCGCTGCTGCCGGTGATCCACGCGACGGCGATGCCGGCGTCGGCGAGGAGCTTGAGCCCCACGCCGTCGAGCGCGTAGAACGCCTTCGATTCGCGTCCGTCGTCGTCCATGTAGACGCGCCCGTCGGTGAGCACGCCGTCGACGTCGCAGGTCAGCAGGCGGATCGCGCGGGCGCGGGCCTCGACGGAGGCGTTCACGGCACTGCCCGTCGGGCCTGGCATTCGAGGGCACCCGCGCCCGGGCCCGTCCCGCTCAGACGACGCGCGCCCGGAAGAGGTCGTGAAGATGCAGGGCGCCGACCAGGCGGCCCGCCGCGTCGACGATCAGCAGCTGCGACACCTTGGGGGGCGTCTCCATCGCCTCGACGCAGTCGATCGCGAGGCGCGACGCCTCGATCGTGCGCGGCGTGCGCGTCATCACGGCGGTGATCGATGCGGCGCCGATGTCGCGGACGCGATCGAGGCAGCGCCGCAGGTCGCCGTCGGTGAAGATGCCCGCGACGCGGCCGTCGGCGTCGACGACGGCCGTCATGCCCATGCCCTTGCCGCTCATTTCGACGATCGCCTGCGCGAGTGTCGCGTCGTTGCGCACGATCGGCAGGTCCTGTCCGGTCCGCATGATGTCTTCGACGCGCGTCAGCAGCTTGCGGCCGAGCGCGCCGCCAGGATGCGACCGCGCGAAATCCTCCACGGCGAATCCGCGCGCGTCGAGGAGCGCGAGCGCGAGCGCGTCGCCCAGCGCGAGCATCGCCGTGGTGGAGGCAGTCGGCGCGAGCCCGAGCGGACAGGCCTCCGCGTCGACGGCGGCGTCGAGATGCACGTCGGCCGATTGCGCGAGCGAGCTTCGATGGTTGCCGGTGATGGCGATGAGCCCGGCGCCCTGGCGCTTCAGGTGAGGCGTGAGCAGCGTGAGCTCGTCGGTCTCGCCGGAATTCGACAGCATCACGACGACGTCGTCCGGGGTGATCATGCCGAGGTCGCCGTGGCTCGCTTCGGCCGGGTGGACGAAGAACGCCGGCGTGCCCGTCGAGGCGAGCGTCGCGGCGAGCTTGCGTCCGACATGACCCGACTTGCCGATGCCGGAGACGACGACGCGCCCGCGACAGCGCAGCACGAGCGCGACGGCGTCGACGAACGGCTGGGCCAGGCGCTCGGTCAGCGCGTTGATCGCGGCCGCTTCGGTGACGAGGACCTGGCGCGCGAGAGCAAGCGCGCGGGAGGCATCGACGGCGATGCCGGACTTCGCGTCGAAACCGCCTTCGGCGCGCGCGTGTGCGTTCATCTGCCGAAGTATAGCGCCGCGGTTTTGCCGCGGAGCTCCCGTGCCGGATCCGCATGATAACTTCGGGGCGTGAACCACACGCTGCATCTCATCCTCGTCCTGCTTGCCGCAGCGGTCGTGGTGATCGTCGTCTGCAGGCTGGTGCGCCTGCCGGCGATCCTCGGCTATCTCGCGGTGGGCATCATCGTCGGGCCGCATGCGATGGCATGGGTGCCGGACCGCGAGGACGTGCACTATCTCGGGGAGTTCGGGATCGTGTTCCTGATGTTCTCCATCGGCCTCGAGTTCAGCCTGCCCCAGCTTCGCGCCATGCGCCGAGCGGTCTTCGGCCTCGGCCTGCTGCAGGTGACGCTGACCACGGCCGCCGCGACGCTCGCCCTCGCGCTCGTCGGCTTCGACTGGCAGACCGGGCTGGTGCTGGGCGGCGCGCTCGCGATGAGCTCGACCGCGATCGTTTCCAAGATGCTCGCCGAGCGCACGGAGCTCGGCACCCCGCATGGCCGCGACGTCATGGGCATCCTGCTGTTCCAGGACCTCGCCGTGGTGGCCTTCCTGATCCTGATCCCCTCGCTGGACCAGTCCGGCAAGGACCTGACGATGGCGCTCGCGCTCGCGATCGCCAAGGCGGCGATCGTGCTGGTCGCGATCCTGCTCCTCGGCCAGCGCCCGGTGCGCGCCTGGTTCTCGATCATCGCGCGCGCCCGCTCGCCCGAGCTGTTCGTGCTGAACGTGCTGCTGATGACGCTCGGCCTCGCGGCGATCACGGAGGCCGCGGGGCTGTCGCTGGCGCTCGGCGCGTTCCTGGGCGGGATGCTGATCGCGGAGACGGAATTCCGCTACCAGGTCGAGGAGGACATCAAGCCGTTCCGCGACGTCCTCCTCGGGCTGTTCTTCGTCGTCGTGGGCATGGCGCTCGACCTGCACGTCGTGGTCGCCAACTTAGGCTGGGTGCTGCTGCTGCTCGCGGTGCCGGTCCTCGCCAAGCTGACGCTGATCGTCCTTTTGTCGCGCGCGTTCGGCGCGAGCCTGTCCACGGCGCTGCGCACCGGCTTCTATCTCGCGCAGGCGGGAGAGTTCGCGCTGGTGATGCTCGCGCTGGCGACCGAGAACAAGCTCTTCTCCCCCGAGCTCACCCAGATCGTGCTCGCGGCGATGATCCTGTCGATGGCGATGGCGCCGCTGGTGATCCAGTTCGCCGAGCCGATCGTCCGCAGGCTGACGGCGAACGACTGGCTGGCGCGCGCGGCGCAGGTCACGCAGATCGCCGCCAAGACGATGAACCGCCAGGACCACGTGATCATCTGCGGCTTCGGGCGCAGCGGCCAGAATCTGGGACGCCTGCTCGAGCGCGAGGAGATACCGTACATCGCGCTCGACGACGACCCGGAGCGCGTGCGCGAAGCCGCCGCCGACGGCAGCACGGTCGTCTACGGCGACGCGAGCCGCCGCGAGGCGCTGACGTCCGCGGGCCTCGCCAAGGCGCGCGCGGTGGCGATCACGTTCGCCGACACGCCGACCGCGCTCAAGATCCTGCACCACGTGCAGGCGAATCGGCACGACCTGCCGGTCATCGTGCGCACGGTCGACGATTCGGAGCTCGAGCGGCTCTATGAGGCTGGCGCGACCGAGGTCGTTCCGGAGGTGCTCGAGGGCAGCCTGATGCTGGCGTCGCACTCGCTGCTGCTGCTCGGCCTGCCGCTCAACCGCGTGCTGAAGAACATCCGCAGGATCCGCGAGGAGCGCTACAGCCTCTTCCGGGGGTTCTTCCATGGTGTGACCGACGCGGCCGCCGACGCCGAGGACAACCTGCAGCCGCGCCTGCATTCGGTCGTGCTCCCGGAGCGGGCCCACGCCGTCGGCCGCACGCTGGCCGACATCCGGCTCAACCAGCTGGTCGAGGTCACCGGGGTACGCCGCCGCGGAACCCGCTCGCAGGCGCCCGGGGCCGAATGGCGGTTCGAGACCGGCGATGTCGTAGTGCTGCTCGGGCGCCCGGGACCGATCGCAACGGCGGAGCATCGGCTGCTGAAGGGCTGACGCGGCACGGTCCATCGGGCTCCGGGGACGGATCGTGTGCGTGCGGCAGGTCGGCCCAAGCTAAATGACCCGCGGTCATTGCGGCGGTCGGAGGGGTACCGCTACAATCGCCCTTCCTTCCCGGACGTGCGCTTATTTCCACCCGATGCCTGTCGAACGTCCGCCGCTCGCGGCGCCCACGTGTCCGACCGAGATTGCCGTCGAGCTTTCGGGGGTGTCGTTCGGCTACGACCGGCGTCGCCCGGTGCTCGCCGGCATCGACATGGCGATTCCGCGCGGCAAGGTCGTCGCGATCATGGGAGGATCGGGTTGCGGCAAGACGACGATCCTGCGCCTGATCGGCGGCCAGCTGCGCGCCCAGGCGGGCAGCATCGTCGTCGCCGGCGAGAACGTCCGCGACCTCGATCGTGACGCCCTCTATGCCCTGCGGCGCAGGATCGGCATGCTGTTCCAGTTCGGCGCGCTGTTCACCGACCTCTCCGTCTTCGAGAACGTCGCCTTCCCCCTGCGCGAGCACACCGCGCTGCCGGAAGCGCTGATCCACTCGCTCGTCCTGATGAAGCTCAACGCGGTGGGCCTGCGCGGTGCGGCCGGGCTGGACCCGGCAGAGCTCTCGGGCGGCATGGCGCGGCGCGTCGCGCTCGCCCGCGCCATCGCGCTCGATCCGATGCTCGTCATGTACGACGAGCCGTTCGCCGGCCTCGACCCGATTTCGCTCGGCGTCGTCGGCCAGCTGATCCGCAAGCTGAACGACGCGCTCGGCATCACGTCGCTGGTCGTGACGCACGACATCTACGAGTCGCTCAAGATCGTCGACTACATCTACTTCGTGTCGGCCGGGCGCATCGTCGCCGAGGGCACCCCGGACGACGTGCGCGCGTCGAGCGATCCGTTCGTGCGCCAGTTCGTCGACGGCGAGCCGGACGGCCCCGTGCCGTTCCATTACCCCGCGAGCCCGATCGCGGAGGAATTCGCCCGTGCCGGCTGACGCCATCGCCGGGGTGCTGCGCCGCGTCGGCCGCGCGACGCAGAACTCGATCGGCCGCCTCGGCTTCGCCGCGCGCTTCTTCGCAATGGTGCTGTATCACTCGCCCGCAGCGCTGCGGCGCCTGCAGCTCACGCTGCGCGAGATCTACTTCTCCGGCGTGCTGTCGCTGGTGATCATCGCCGTGTCGGGCCTCTTCGTCGGCATGGTGCTGGGTCTGCAGGGCTACGACACGCTCAATCGCTACGGCGCCGGCGAATCGCTCGGCATCTTCGTGGGCCTGTCGCTGGTGCGGGAGCTCGGCCCGGTCGTTTCCGCGCTGCTCTTCGCGAGCCGCGCGGGCAGCGCAATCACCGCGGAGATCGGTCTCATGAAGACGACCGAGCAGATCGCCGCGATGGAGATGATGGCGGTCGATCCGCTGGCGCGCATCGTCGCGCCGCGCTTCTGGGGCGGCGTGATCTCGATGCCGCTGCTGGCCGCGCTGTTCTCCGTCATGGGCGTCTTCGGCGCGTACATCGTGGGCGTGCGCCTGATCGGCCTCGACAACGGCTCGTTCTGGGGCAACATGCAGGGCGGCATCGACTTCTGGCCGGACGTCACCAACGGCATCATCAAGAGCGTCGTGTTCGGCATCGCGGTGAGCCTGATCGCCGTCTTCGAGGGCTATGACTCGAAGCCCACCGCGGAGGGTGTGTCCACCGCCACGACGCGCACGGTCGTCGGCGCGTCGCTCGCGATCCTCGCGCTCGACTTCATCTTGACGGTCTTCATGTTCCGCGGAGCGGCCTGAACGTGAATCGCGCCACCATCGACCTCTGGGTTGGAATTTTCGTCATCATCGGCATCGGCGCGATCGTTTTTCTCGCGCTCAAGGTCGGCAACCTCACCTCGCTGCAGACGTCGCCGACCTACCGGCTCGAAGCCGGGTTCGACAATATCGGCGGCCTCAAGCTGCGCGCGCCGGTCAAGGCCGCCGGCGTGGTGATCGGGCGCGTCGACGTCGTGCGCTTCGATCCGAAGACGTACCAGGCGATCGTCGGCATGCGCATCGACGAGGGCGTGCAGTTCTCGAAGGACACGATCGCCTCGATCCTGACGTCGGGCCTGCTGGGCGAGGTCTACATCGGCCTCGACTCGGGCGGCGACACCGCGATGCTCGCCGACGGGGGACGCATCACGCATACGCAATCGGCCGTCGTGCTGGAAAAGCTGATCGGCCAGTTTCTCTTCGACAAGGCGTCGTCCGGGGGTGAGAAATGAAGGCCACGTGGAAGGGCGGCGCGCGGCGCATGGTCGCCATCGCGGTGCTTGGCGCGGCGCTGGGAGGCTGCGCGACGACGGGCGGGCCGATGTCGAGGGCCGATCCGTTCGAGCCCTGGAACCGTTCGATGTTCGAGGTCCATCAGGCGCTCGACGGGACGTTCGTCCGCCCGGTGATGAAGGTCTACATCGAGTACGTGCCGTCGCCCGTGCGCGAAGTCGTGCACAACTTCTTCAGCAACATCGACGACCTGTTCTCCGCGATCACCGAGCTGGCGTCCGGCCGCACCGACGCCGCGGGCCACGACCTCGGGCGCGTGATCCTCAACACGCTCGCCGGCTTCGGCGGGCTGATCGACGTCGCTTCCAGCGGCGGGATCCCGAAGGGCGGCTGGGACTACGGGCTGATGTTCGGGGCCTGGGGCATTCCGCAGGGACCGTACCTGTTCGTGCCCTTGTGGGGCCCGACGACGGTTCGCGATGGGTCGGGCGCCATCGCGCGCGCGTTCACCGGCCCGATCAGCTTCATATCCGACGTCCCCACGCGGAACATTATGTACGGCGTCGCTGTCTTCGATGCTCGCGCGCAGGCCGAGCCGACCTACGACCTGATCGACAAGGCCGCGATCGACAAGTACACGTTCATCCGGCGCTCGTACCTGCAGCGCCGCGACTACGTGCTTTACGACGGCAAGGTGCCGCCGGAGAAAGAGGAAGAAGAATGAGACATGCAGTTCACCTGATCGGTTTCCTGCTGGCCGCGGCGTTCGCGCCGCTGGCGCTGGCGCAGGAGACGCCCGACGCGCTGGTCAAGCGCGTGACGCAGGAGACCATCGCGACCATCAAGTCGGACCCGAAGGTGCAGGCCGGCGACGAGGCGCGGATCCGCGAGGTCATCGAGACCAGGCTGCTGCCGCATTTCGATTTCGAGCGCATGACTGCGCTGGCGATGGGGCGCAACTGGCGCAGCGCCACGCCGGAGCAGCAGAAGCAGCTGGTCGAGCAGTTCCGCACGCTCCTCGTGCGCACGTACTCCGGCGCGCTCAACCAGTACCGCGACCAGACGTTCGACTTCAAGCCGCTGCGCGCCGAGCCGGGCGCGACCGACGTGGTCGTCAAGACGGAGGTCCAGCGCCAGGGACAGCAGCCGGTGCAGCTCGATTACGGAATGACGAAGAAGGACGGCACGTGGAAGGTCTACGACGTCATCGTCGGCGGGGTGTCGCTCGTCACCAACTACCGCGACGATTTCGCTTCGCAGATCCGTTCCGGCGGCATCGACGGCCTCATCCAGACGCTCAAGACGAAGAACGCCGGCGGCGCCAAATGACGACGGTCGCGACCGCGGCGCCCGCTGCGTTTCGCGCGGCCGACGGCGGCGCGCGCTGGACGTTCGAAGGCGCGCTGACGATGGACACGGCGGCCGCGGCGCTGGAAACCGCGCAGGCGCTGCCGCTTCCGTCCGGCGGCGTGGTCGACTTCTCGGGGCTGCGCCAGGCGGATTCCGCGGCGCTGGCCGTCATGCTCGAACTGAAGCAGCGCGGCCGCCGCGAGCAGCGTCCGATCACGCTCGCCGGCGTCCCGCCCACGCTCGAATCGCTGGCCGTGGTCTACGGCGTCGACGTGCTGCTGGCGTAGACGCGGCGTCCGCGCGGCGCCGCGGATGCGCGGTGCGCGCGGACGGGCCAACCGGCTCCGCCGCGGCGCGTCCCCACCACCCAGCGATTCCCGCCGATGCCCGCCGCCGTAGAGGTCGCCGCCGTGGCGCGCCGTTTCGGCAGCGTGCAGGCGCTCGCCGGCATCGACCTCACGGTCGACGAAGGCGAGTTCTTCGGCCTGCTCGGCCCCAACGGTGCAGGCAAGACGACGCTGATCTCCATCCTCGCCGGCCTCACGCGCGCGGACGCCGGCACCGCCCGAATCCTCGGCCACGACGTGGTCACCGACTACCGCGCCGCGCGGCGCGCGCTCGGCGTCGTGCCGCAGGAGCTCGTGTTCGATCCCTTCTTCTCGGTCCGCGAGACGCTGCGCATCCAGTCCGGCTACTTCGGCCTGCGGGCGAACGACGCGTGGATCGACGAGCTCCTCCACCATCTCGACCTGACGTCGAAGGCCGACGCCAACATGCGCTCGCTCTCGGGCGGAATGAAGCGTCGCGTGCTGGTCGGCCAGGCGCTCGTGCACAAGCCGCCGGTGATCGTCCTCGACGAGCCGACCGCCGGCGTCGACGTGGAGCTGCGGCAAAGCCTCTGGGCCTTCATCCGCAAGCTGAATCGCGACGGCCACACGATCATCCTGACGACGCACTACCTCGAGGAAGCCGAGGCGCTGTGCACGCGCATCGCCATGATGAAGGCGGGCCGCGTGGTGGCGCTCGATACCAAGCAGGCGCTGCTGTCGCGCTTCCAGGGCCTGACGGTGCGACTGGCGGCGGCTCGGGTGCCGCCGCCCTGGGCGGCGCGCGTGCTGCGCAGCGATGGAGGCGTGCACTACCTCGGTCTCGACCGCTACGCCGAGCTCGAAGGCCTGCTGGCGGCGCTGCGCGAGGCGGGCATCACCATCGACGAGCTGGCGCTGGCCGAGACCGACCTCGAGCAGGTGTTTCTGCGGATCATGGCCGGCGAGGAGTCGACGCCGCCCACGCCGCCGCCGTCGCCCGAAGTGCCGGAGGCGTGATGGGCGCGCCGGATGCCCTCGATCCCGGCGCCGCCGCGCGCCGCGCGCCCGGCGGGGGCGCCGCCGTCATCACCGGGCACGGCTGGCTCACGCTCCTCTACAAGGAGCTGCTGCGCTTCTGGAAGGTGAGCTTCCAGACGATCGCCGCGCCGATCCTCACCGCGCTGCTCTACCTGCTCATCTTCTCGCACGCGCTGGCCGCGCACGTCGCCGTGTTCGACGGCCGGGTCCGCTACGCCGCGTTCCTCGTGCCCGGCCTCGTGATGATGTCGGTGCTGCAGAACGCGTTCGCCAACTCGTCGTCGTCGCTGATCCAGTCGAAGGTCACCGGCAACCTGATCTTCGTGCTGCTGCCGCCGCTGTCGCCGCTGGAGATCTTCGCTGCGTACGTGTTGGGCGCCATGGTGCGCGGCCTGGCCGTGGGCCTCGGCGTGTTCCTCGTCACGCTCTGGATCGTGCCCGAGGCGCTGGCGCCGGCACACCCGCTGTGGGCGCTTTCGTTCGCGCTGCTCGGCAGCCTGATCCTCGGCGTGCTCGGCTTGATCGCCGGCATCTCGGCCGACAAGTTCGACCAGCTGGCGGCGTTCCAGAATTTCATCATCGTCCCGCTGACATTCCTGTCGGGCGTCTTCTATTCGATCCAGACGCTGCCGCCCGTCTGGCAGCTGGTATCGCATTTCAATCCGTTCTTTTATATGATCGACGGCTTTCGTTACGGCTTCTTCGGCCTGTCGGACGCCTCGCCCGCCCTGAGCCTCGCGATCGTCGCCGCCGCCGCGCTCGGCCTGTCCCTGATCGCCGTCGGCATGCTGTCGCGCGGCTGGAAGCTCCGTCACTAGGATCGACATTCATGACCACGCCCGAATCCATCGAGGCATCGCTCCGCGCGGGGCTCGACTGCCGCCACGTCGAGGTCACCGGCGACGGCGCGCATTTCGACGCGATCATCGTCTCGCCGGCGTTCGCGGGACTGACGCGCATCAGGCGCCACCAGCGCGTCTACGCCGCGCTCGGCGATCGCATGCGCGAGGAGATCCACGCGCTGTCGATGCGCACGCTGACGCCGGAGGAGTGGGACGCGCGTTGACGGCGTTCGTCGCTTCGCGGCGGCCGCGCGGGACGCGCTGCGCGGTCGACGGCTCCGGAATTCTCGGGTAGCTTCCGGTTTACGTTGCGCACGGCCCTTGGGAGGGGGACATCGAACGAAGACGCTTCCTGCAGTCGCTGGCGGTTGTGCTGGGCGGACCCGCGGCGGCGCCGGGCGCGGGGGCCTTCCCGGCCCGCGAGGTGGCAACTGGATCCAGACGGTCCCCGGCAAGGGCTGGTTCACGATCCTGCGCCTGTACAGCCCCGCTCGAGCCGTTCTTCGACAAGACCTGGCGGCCGAGCGAGATCGAACCGGTCCGGTGACACGACATCATCACGAGAGGAGAAATTCATGAATAGCGCGCTGAAATGGACCGTCGTCATGGCGGCGATCGCAACCGCGGGCTGCGCGTCGCAGCAGCAGATGGTCGACGAGATGCAGGCGGACGCCATGCACACCGCGCAGCGCCGCGGGGCGTTCGAGCTCAACTGTCCGGCGGCGAAGGCCGAGGTGCTGAGCAACGAAATGATCCAGTCGCCGATCATGAATCCGCGCTTCGCCCCGCCGCAGCGCGCGGAATACACGGTCGGCGTCTCGGGCTGCGGACAGCGGGCAACGTACCTCGTCGTCTGCGCCGAAGGCGGCACCGGCTGCGTTGCCGCGGGCAGCCGCAACGTGATAAGGCAATGAGAGCCGTCGCCGGGCGCTTGCGCCTGATGGCCGCGGCGGCACGCGTCGCTGCGCTGCTGGCCGGCGCGGCGGTCGCAACCCCGGCATTCGCCGAGCTATCCGCCGAGGAGCTCGCCAAGCTCGCGCAAAACCCCGTGGGCAACCTGATCAGCGTGCCGTTCCAGTACAACGCCAACCTGAATTACGGCCCGAACAAGGACACGCAGAGCATTCTCAACATCCAGCCGGTGATCCCGATCTCGGTGAACAGCGATTGGAACGTCATCACGCGCACGATCCTTCCCGTCATCTGGCAGCCCTCGGCCGGACCGGGGGATTCCACGACGAGCGGCATCGGCGACCTGCAGCTCACAGCCTTCCTGTCCCCGGCGAACCCGGGCGAATGGATCTGGGGCGTGGGACCCGTCGCGCAGGCGCCGACGCACAGCAACGGCAAGCTCGGCAACGACAACTGGGGGCTCGGCCCGTCGTTCGTGGTGCTGCACATCGAAAAAGGCAGCCCCTGGGTGTACGGCGCGCTGCTGAACAACATCTGGTCGCTGGGTTCGAGCAGCGACTCCCCGTCGTACAATAACGGGCTGATCCAGCCCTTCGTCAATTACAATTTTCCGGGCGGCGCGTATCTGACTTCCGCGCCGATCCTCACCGTCAACTGGAAAGCCGAGGGAAGCCAGCAGTGGACAGTGCCGATCGGCGGCGGCGTCGGCAAGATCTTCCATTTCGGCAAGCTGCCGGTGAACACGCAGCTGTCGGCCTACTACAACGTCGTGCGCCCGGACTTCGGGCCGAACTGGCAGATCCGCGCGCAGGTCCAACTCATGTTCCCGAAATGATCGCCATGAACACGCTCCGGAAATTCACCGTTGTCCTGTCCCTCGCGGTGTTGGCCGCGGCGGGCGCGTCCGCTGCCCTTGCCGCCGCCCCGGCGCTCCCGGCGGACCCATGGCCCCGGGTCCTCGACCTTTCCGGCGCACAGGTCCTCGTCTACCAGCCGCAGATCAACAAATGGAACGGCAACCGGATCGACTTCCGCGCGGCGCTCGCCATCAAGTCGGACGGCGCCAAGAACGAGACGTTCGGCGTCATCTTCGCGAACGCGCGCACGCAGGTGGACAAGACGATGCGCACGGTCGTGTTCGAGGACATGACGATCACGAAGATCGATTTCCCGGCGCTGCCCGACAAGGGCGCGTCGTACACCCGTGAGCTGCAGGCCGAGTTCGCGAAGAACGTCCGCTCGATCGCACTCGACCGGCTCGAGGCGTCGCTGGAGGTCGCGGGGATCAAGCCGCCGACGGTGGCCGTCAACAACGCGCCGCCGCGGGTGATCGTCAGCTATACGCCGGCGATCCTCGTGCCGATCGACGGCGCGCCGGTGATGAAGCCGGTTCCGGGCCATGCGCGGTTCCAGCGGGTGATCAACACGCGCGCGCTGATCCTTCAGGGCGGCCTGACCGACGGCTACTACATCCATGTCTACGACGGCTGGCTCGCGTCGCAATCGCTGACGGGACCGTGGTCGCAGGCGTTCAGCCTGCCCGTTGGAATGCGCGAGGCCGCGGCGGCCGTGCAGAAGAGCGGTACGGTGGACATGCTCGACGGCGGCCCGAAAGCCAATCCCAAGCCGTCGCTGGGCAACGGCGTGCCGACGCTGTACACGTCGCAGGTGCCGACCGAGCTGATCGTGTTCAAGGGCCAGGCCGATTTCGTGCCGATCGTCGGCACGCAGCTGCTGTGGGCATCCAACACGACGAGCGACGTGCTGATCGACACGACCAACAGCGATTACTACGTGCTCCTCGCCGGCCGCTGGTTCAGGTCGTCCGCGCTCACGGGGCCCTGGACGTTCGTCGCCAGCGACGCGCTGCCGCCGGACTTCGCGCGCATCCCGGCGCAGTCGCTCGCCGGCGCGGTGCTGCCGACGGTCGCCGGAACGCCGCAGGCGCAGGAAGCGGTCATCGAGAATTCGATCCCGCAAACGGCGACCGTGCCTCGCAAGGGCGGCCCGACGTTCACCCCGAGCTTCGACGGACCGCCGCATTTCGTCCCCGTGCCCGGAAGCGAGCTCGCGTACGTCACGAACTCGTCGGTGCCCGTCATCCGCGTCTCGCCGGACGCTTATTACGCCGTGACGGCGGGCGTATGGTTCACCGCCGCGCAGCTCACGGGCCCGTGGTCCGTCGCCGCCAGCGTGCCGACGGCGATCTACACGATTCCGCCGACGTCCCCGATCTATTACGTCACCTACGTGCGGATCTACGAGGCGACGCCCACGGTCGTCTACGTCGGCTACACGCCCGGCTATCTCGGCACCGTCGTTGCGCCCTGGGGTACGGTGGTCTACGGCACCGGCTACGCGTACACGCCGTGGGTCGGCAGCATCTGGTATCCGCCGCCCTACACGTACGGCGTCGCCGCAGTGCCCGTCTACAACCCGTACGTCGGATTCACGTTCGGATTCGCGATGGGCCTTGCGACGGCGGCGTGGACCGAGCCGTACTGGGGCGGCGCGTACTACCACCCGGCCTACTGGGGCGGGTATCCCTGCTGTGGTTCGGCGAGCGCCAACGTCTACGGCCACTGGGGTAACACCACGTACTCGGGCACGCGCAGCTGGTATGCGGGCGGCGGCGTGGCGGGAACGACTGCGAGCGGCAGCTACTACAACTCGCGCACCGGCACGTCGGGCTCGTACAACGCAGGACGCCAGTACAACGCCTACACCGGAAACGCGACGCGCGGCTACGACCGGACCGTGAACACGGCGGCGGGCGGCTCGGGCAACGTCGCGCGCGCCGGCAACTACAACACGTACACGGGCCAGCGTTCGACAGGATCGAGCGTGTCCGGTACCGGCGCGGGCGGCAGCAGCTACCAGCGCTCGGGCGCCACGACCGCCGGCCCCGAAGGGTATGCGCACGCCGGCGAGGGCTCGACGTACAACGCCAAGACCGGCAAGACCAACACCTGGGACACCGCGAGCCTCGGCAACAACCACTACGCTGACGTCAACGGCAACGTCTATCACAACAACGGCAGCGGCTGGCAGCAGCACTCGTCGAGCGGATGGTCCGGCGCTTCGGGCGACTCGTCGTGGGCCGACAAGGAATCGCAGGCCCGCTCGAGCGGCGCGGACAAGTGGGGCGGCTTTTCGAGCAGCGAGTCGGATCGCTTCGGCGGTGGCGGCGGCTTCGGCGGTGGCGGCGGCGATCGCTTCGGCGGTGGTGGCTTCGGCGGCGGCGGCTTCGGCGGCGGCGGCTTCGGCGGCGGCGGCGATCGCTTCGGCGGCGGCGGCTTCGGCGGCGGTGGCGGCTGGGGTGGACGCTTCGGTGGCGGTGGAGGGTTCGGCGGCGGCGGACGCTTCGGCGGCGGCCGGCGCTGATCGAGCGTTACCCGATCGCCGCGCGCACGCGAATCGCGCGCGGTGTGCGCGTCCGCGTTTCGTGCGGCGTCTTCGCGCCACATCTTCGCGCCGGGTCCGCGATGCGCGGACGCTACAATCCGGCATGGACAAGCTGGTGATCGAGGGCGGGCAGCCGCTCGAAGGAGAGATCCGCGTCTCGGGCGCGAAGAACGCCGCGCTGCCGATTCTCTGTGCGGCGCTGCTGACGTCCGAGCCCCTCGCGCTCACCAACGTGCCGCGGCTCAACGACGTGCGCACGATGGAATCCCTGCTCGGGCAGATGGGCGTCGCGCGCGACGATGATGGCGACGCGATCGTGCTCGACGCGGCACGCATCGACTGGCCGCTCGCGCCCTACGAGCTCGTGAAGACGATGCGCGCGTCCATCCTGGCGCTGGGACCGCTGCTCGCGCGCTGCGGCGAGGCGCGCGTCTCGCTGCCCGGCGGCTGCGCGATCGGCCTGCGGCCCGTCGACCAGCACATCAAGGGGCTGATCGCCATGGGCGCCGAGATCGATCTCGAGCACGGCTACATCAACGCGCGCGCGTCGCGGCTCGCGGGAACGAAGTTCGTGTTCGACGTGGTCACGGTCACCGGGACCGAGAACCTGATGATGGCGGCGACGCTCGCCGAGGGCGTCACCGTCCTCGAGAATGCCGCGCGCGAGCCCGAAATCGCCGACCTCGCGAAATGCCTGCAGGCGATGGGCGCGAGAATCGCCGGCGCGGGGAGCGACCGCATCACGATCGAAGGCGTGGCAAAGCTGCACGGCGGCGCCCACGCCGTCATGCCGGATCGCATCGAGACCGGGACCTTCGCGGCGGCCGCAGCGGCAGCAGGCGGCGACGTCGCGATCGTCGGCGCCTGCCCGGACACGCTCGATGCGATCAGCGACAAGCTCGCCGAAGCCGGCGCGGACGTGACGCCGGACGGCGCCACGCTGCGCGTGCGTCGCGCCGGCCCGCTTCGCGCTGCGAGCGTGCGCACGGCGCCGTACCCGGGCTTTCCGACGGACATGCAGGCGCAGTTCATGGCCCTGGCCACGCGCGCGGAAGGCACGTCGGTGCTGACGGAGACGATCTTCGAGAACCGGATGATGCACGTGCAGGAGCTCGTGCGGCTCGGCGCGTCGATCGAGGTCGAGGGGAACACCGCGATCGTCAAGGGCGTGCAACAGCTCACCGGCGCCAACGTCATGGCGACGGACCTGCGCGCGTCCGCCTGCCTCGTCATCGCCGGACTGATGGCCGACGGCGAGACGACGATCGACCGCATCTACCACCTCGACCGCGGCTACGAGCGGATCGAGGAGAAGCTCTCGGGCGTGGGTGCGCGCATCCGGCGGGTGAAGTGACCGCGGACGGCGCGCGCAAGCCGGCCCCGCCCCCGGACGATCTCGCCGCCGCGCCGCTCGGCCACGCGACCGGCTATCCCGACACCTACGATCCGGCGCAGCTCTTCGCGATTGCGCGCGCGCCGCAGCGGGCTGCGCTAGGCATCGGCGATGCAGTTCCCTTTTCCGGCAGCGACGTGTGGACGGCCTACGAGCTCACGTGGCTCGACGCCCGCGGCAAGCCCGCGATCGCGATCGCCACGATCGACGTTCCCGCGAGCTCGCCGTCGCTCGTCGAATCGAAGTCGATGAAGCTCTACCTCGGCTCGTTCGCACAGTCTGCGTTCGCCGCGCCGGGCGACGTGGCGAGGACCATCGAGCGCGACCTCGGGGACCGCACGGGAAGCGCCGTGCGCGTGATGCTGCGTCTGCCGGCCGCGTTCGCGGCGGAGCGCATCGCGTCGTTGGCCGGCGATTCGCTCGACGGGCTGGAAATGAGCGGCGCCTTCGCGGCCGTCGACGCCTCGACGCTCGCCGCGCGCGGCGCGGCCGTCGACGAGGCGCTCACCACCGACCTCTTCCGCTCGGTGTGTCCGGTCACCGGACAGCCCGATATCGCCAGCGTGCGCGTCGCCTATCGCGGGCCGCGCATCGACCGCAGCGGCCTGTTGCGCTATCTCGTCTCCTTCCGCCGCCATCCCGGATTCCACGAGCACTGCGTGGAGCGGATCTTCGTCGACGTCGCGGCGCGCTGCCGGCCGGACGCGCTGACCGTCGAGGCGCGTTTCACTCGCCGCGGCGGCATCGAGATCAACCCGTTTCGCACCAGCGCGAACCTGGCCGTGCCCCCGAACGTCCGTACGCCGCGACAGTAGGTAGAATGTCGGGCTCGACGACGAGCCCATTTGACGCCGTGCCCGCGCTGACCATCGCCCTGTCGAAAGGGCGCAACCTGGACGAAACGCTGCCGCTCATCGAGGCGGCGGGCGTCGTGCCGGCCGAGGATCCCGCGGCATCGCGCAAGCTCATCCTGGCGACGAACAAGCCGGGCGTCGAGCTCGTCTTCCTGCGCCCGACCGACGTGCCGACGTATGTCCAGTACGGTGCCGCCGACGTCGGCATCGCGGGCAAGGACGTGCTGATCGAGCACGGCGGCGCCGGCCTGTACCAGCCGCTGGATCTTGGCATCGGCCGCTGCCGGCTGGTCGTCGCGACGCGCCGCGGGTACGACTGGGGCGGCACCGTCCAGCGCGGCGCGCGCGTGCGCGTCGCCACGAAATACGTGCGCGCCGCCGCCGAGCATTTCGCGGCCAAGGCGATGCACGTCGACCTCATCAAGCTCTATGGCTCGATGGAGCTGGCGCCGCTCGTGGGGCTCGCCGACGCCATCGTCGACCTCGTGGCGACGGGCAACACGCTGAAGGCCAACGATCTTGTCGTCGTCGAGGACATCATGCCGATCAGCGCGCGGCTGATCGTCAACCCGGGGGCGCTCAAGCTGAAGCGCGCGGCGGTCAAGCCGCTGCTCGATGCGCTCGCCGCGGCGGTCGAGAGGGCGGCTGCATGAGCGGGCCGGGGGCGCGCGCCGGTGCGCCGGAGCGCGCAGCGCGAAGGTCGGCCCGATGAGCGCGCAGGCCTCCGCCGGAACGCTCGCCGCGACGGCACCGGGTCCGGCTTTCGACGTGCGCATCCTCGACACCCGTGCCGCCGGTTTCGATGCGGCGCTCGAGACGCTGACGCGCTTCGAGGCGGGCCAGGACCCGTCGATCGACGCGACCGTCGCAGCGATCGTCGACGACGTTCGCGCGCGCGGCGACGCGGCGCTGCTCGAGTACACGCGCCGTTTCGATGGCATCGACGCGGCGTCCGCAGCCGCGCTCGAGATCGGGCGTGCGGACATGCGCGCGGCGCACGACGCGCTGCCCGTCGCGCAGCGCACGGCGCTCAATACCGCGGCGACGCGCATCCGCGCCTATCACGCCCTCCAGAAGCTCACCGACTTTTCGCTGCGGGAGGCCGACGGCAACGAGCTCGGCCAGCGCGTGACCCCGCTCGACCGTGCGGGCCTCTACGTGCCCGGCGGCAAGGCGGCGTATCCGTCGTCCGTGCTGATGAACGCCATCCCCGCGCAGGTCGCCGGCGTGGCTGAAATCGTGCTCGTCGTGCCGACGCCGGGCGGCGTGCGCAATCCGCTGGTGCTCGCGGCCGCGCATCTCGCCGGCGTGACCCGCGCCTTCACGATCGGCGGCGCGCAGGCGATCGCCGCCCTGGCCTACGGAACGGCCACGGTGCCTGCGGTCGACAAGATCGTCGGTCCCGGCAACGCGTACGTCGCCGCGGCGAAGCGCCGCGTGTTCGGCGCCGTCGGCATCGACATGATCGCGGGCGTGTCCGAGGTGCTGATCATCGCCGACGGCACGGCGAACCCGGACTGGATCGCGCTCGACCTCTTCGCGCAGGCCGAGCACGACGAAATGGCGCAGGCGATCCTGCTCACGCCCGACGCCGGCCTGGTCGAGCGCGTCCGCGCGAGCGCAACGCGGCTCATCCGCACGATGCCGCGCGCCGCCATCATCGCGGCGGCGTTCGCGCGCCGCGGCGCGCTGGTCCGCACGCGCGACCTCGCCGAAGCCTGCGCGCTGTCCAATCGCATCGCGCCGGAGCACCTCGAACTGGCGGTCGCGGATCCCGACGCGCTGCTGCCGCAGCTGCGGCATGCGGGCGCGATCTTCGTCGGCCACCATGCGAGCGAGGCTCTCGGCGACTACTGCGCCGGTCCGAACCACGTGCTGCCGACCGGCCGCACGGCGCGCTTTTCGTCGCCGCTGTCCGTCTACGATTTCCAGAAGCGCACGAGCATCGTGCGGATCTCGCGCGCCGGCGCGCAGGCGCTTGCGCCGATCGCCGCGACGCTCGCGTACGGCGAGGGGCTGGCCGCGCACGCGCGCGCGGCCGAGGCGCGGCTCGACGCCGAACCGGACGCCCGCGTGGCCGGCGACGCCGGCGCATGAACGCGCGCACCCCCGGCCTGGTCGACTTCGCCCGGTGACGTCGCCGCGCGCGTCGCCGCGACCGTGCGCCCCGAAGTGCGTGCGCTCACGGCCTACCGCGTCGCGAAGGCCGAGGGGTTCATCAAGCTCGATGCCAACGAGAGTCCGTATCCGCTGCCGGAGGCGGCGCGGGCGCGTCTCGCCGCGGCGCTCGCCGAGGTGCCGCTCAATCGCTATCCCGACGGCGCCGGCGATGCGGTGAAGGCGGCGCTGCGCGTCGCGCACGCGCTTCCGGAGGATGCCGGCGTGGTGCTCGGCAACGGCTCCGACGAGCTGCTGCAGATCATCACGACGACCGTGGCGAAGCCCGGCGCGGCGATCGTCGCGCCGGATCCGACGTTCGTCATGTACCGCCTCTACGCGACGTACGCCGGGGCCCGCTACGTCCCGGTGCCGCTGCGCGAGGATTTCGCGCTCGATACCGATGCGCTGCTGGCGGTGGTGGCGCGCGAGCAGCCGGCGCTGGTCTGGCTCGCCTCGCCGAACAACCCGACCGGCACCGCGTTCGACCCGGAAGGGATCGAGCGCGTCGTCCGCGCCGCGCCGGGGCTCTGCGTCGTCGACGAGGCGTACTTCGCCTTCGCGTCGCACACGTTCCTGCCGCGCCTGCTCGAGTTCCCCAACCTCGTGATCGTGCGAACGCTCTCCAAGATCGGGATGGCCGGCCTGCGGCTCGGGTACGCGCTGTCGCACCACGCATGGACCGACGAGCTCGACAAGGTGCGCTCGCCCTACAATCTCAATTCGCTGACCCAGGCGGCTGCGGCCATCCTCCTGCGCGACGATCGCGTCTTCGCCGAGCACGCCGCGGCGACGTGCGCCGAGCGCGGGCGGGTCGCTGCGGCGCTGGCGCGTCTGCCGGGCGTGCGCGTGTTCGACAGCGCCGCGAACTTCTTCGTCGCGCGCTTCGACGACGGGCCCGGCGCATTCAGCCGGCTCGAGTCTGCCGGCATCCTGGTCAAGAACATGCACGGCTGGCATCCGCTGCTCGCGCACTGCCTGCGGATCACCGTGGGCACGCCGGCACAGAACGACGCGCTGCTGGCGGCGCTGCGCGCGTCGTGAGCGGATTGCGCGGCGCCTGCGCGCGCGCCGGCCAGGCAGTCGCGCCAACGGAGAGTCAGCAATGAACGCACCGACGCAGCGCCCGGGACGCACGGCCAGGATCGAGCGCAAGACCGCCGAGACCGACATCGTCGTCGAGCTCGACCTCGACGGCCGCGGCGCCACCGACCTCGCCACGGGCGTGCCGTTCCTGGATCACATGCTCGACCAGGTCGGCCGCCACGGGATGCTCGACCTTGCCGTGCACGCCAAGGGCGACCTCCACATCGACGCGCATCACACCGTCGAGGACATCGGCATCACGCTGGGCCAGGCGCTCAAGCAGGCGCTCGGCGACAAGGTCGGCATCCGCCGTTACGGGCACGCCTACGTGCCGCTCGACGAGGCGCTGTCGCGCGTCGTCGTCGATCTCTCCGGCCGGCCGGGCCTCGAGTTCCACGTGCCGTTCACGCGATCGCTGATCGGCACCTTCGACGTCGACCTCGTCCACGAGTTCTTCCAGGGCTTCGTCAATCACGCGCTCGCGACGCTGCACGTCGACAACCTGCGCGGCGACAACGCGCACCACCAGGCCGAGACGGCGTTCAAGGCCTTCGCGCGCGCGCTGCGGATGGCCTGCGAGCGCGATCCCCGCGCTGCGGGCGCGATTCCCTCGACCAAGGGTTCGCTGTAGCCGCAGGGGCGCCGGCGCCTACCCGCGCGCGAATCGCCGCACGCCGTCGCGCAGGCGCGCCGGCACGAGCATGCCGGTGTAGCGCGGAACCACGCCGAGCAGCCACCCGAGCGTGAAGTCGCCCTTCAGGCCCTGGGCGAACTGGTCGGGCGAAAGGCGGGTCAACTGCGCGAGTTCGCCTTCCCAGTCGCCGTCGTCGTAATCGACGATGCGCCGGTAGATCTGGTAGGCGAAGCGCAGGTTGCGCTCCTGCCGCGACCAGGCGCGGGGATACGCGTCCAGCGCAGCGTCCGCGACGTCGCCGCGGCGGCACGCCTGCGCGATCGCGGCGCCGGCAGCGTGCCCGGCCTGCATCGCGTAGCGAATTCCCTCGCCCACGAGCGACGAGGCCTGTCCGGCGGCATCGCCGGCGACCACGAGGCGCGCATGCACCAGCGGCACGGAGCGCGGCGGCGCCAGCGGAATCAGGCCGACGTGCGCTTCGATCGGCGACGCACGGGCCAGCGGCCCGAGCGCGGGCACCCGCGTCCGGATCGCGTCGAGGCATGCATGCGGATCGGCGTCGGTGTGCGGGCGCCCGACGCCGACACCGAGCCGGACGCGGCCGCCGCCCCAGGGAAACGCCCACGCGTAGCCGCGCGGCGCGAGCTCGCGGCCGACAACGAGCAGCGCCTCGTCGGCGGGAAATCCGGGCGCGTGCAGATCGAATTCGACCCCGACGCCGAACGCGCCGAAGCCCGGATGCAGCGCCGCCCGGCGCGCGAGCGCGCTGGGATGGCCGGTGGCGTCGACGACCACGCGCGCCGCAAGGTCCTCGAAGCGCCCGCTGCGCCCGCGGACGCGCACGCCCGCGGCACGTCCTCCCGCCTCGAGCAGCGCGTCGGCGCGCGTTTCCAGCCGGATCTGCGCCCCGGCGTCGAGCGCCCGGCCGGCGAGCCATTGGTAGAACGACCGGACGTCGAGCACGCACATCCGCGGCTCGCGGTAGTCGAAACGCGCCTCGCTTCGCGGTCCGACGACGCGGATCCGGCGGATGGGAACGTAGAGTCGCGGCGGCACGCCGAGCGCCGTCAGCGCGTCGATCCAGCTGCCGCCGCTCGTGCGCAGCGGGCTGCCGATCGCCGCGCCCTTCTCCACGACGACGGTCGACAGCCCGGCGGCGGCCGTTTCGCGCGCCGCGCACAGGCCGGCGGGGCCGCCGCCGGCGATGACGACGTCAGGCATGAGGTCTTCAGCGTCCCCGCTGCGGTTCGGACGGCCGTCGATCGCCCGCCGCCGCTTCGCAGGCGGGGGCGGCGAAACTGCTATTCTGATCCATTCCGCGCCGCTCGCTGCCGCCGCGTTCATGATCGCGTCGCTCCCGTCCTTCATGCGCCGAATGCCGAATCCCGATGCCTGACATCGCCGTCGTCGACTATGGCATGGGCAACCTTCGCTCGGTGGCGAAGGCGCTGCGGCACGTGGCGCCCGCCTGCGACGTCGTCGTCACCGACGACGCGGCAGCGATCCTTGCCGCGCCGCGCGTCGTGCTGCCCGGCCAGAGCGCGATGCCCGACTGCATCCGCGCGCTCGACGCGACCGGCCTGCGCGACGTCGTCCTGGCCGTCGCGCGGGAGCGGCCGTTCCTCGGCATCTGCCTCGGCCTTCAGATGCTGTTCGACGAAAGCGAGGAGGGCCCGACCCGGGCGCTCGGCATCGTCCCCGGCCGCGTTGCGCGCTTCCGCGACGAGGCGATGATCGCGCCCGACGGCGAACGGCTCAAGGTTCCGCACATGGGCTGGAGCCCGGTGACGCAGGTGCGTCCCCACCCGCTCTGGCAAGGCATCGCCGACGGCACGCGGTTCTATTTCGCGCACAGCTACCACCCGGTGCCGGCCGACCCGGCGGCGACGGCGGCCACCGCCGCGTATCCGGCACCGTTTACTTGCGCGATAGCGCGGGCTAATATCTTCGCCGTGCAGTTCCATCCGGAGAAAAGCCACCGCGCCGGGCTGCAACTGCTCGCCAACTTCGTCGCCTGGGACGGACGCGCTTAACCACTCCTTGCCCCGCGCTGCGGCCCCGCGCCTGGCCTCGGCCTTCGCCGTTTCCCTACGCGTCGTCACTCATGGAGATCATCCCCGCGATCGACATCAAGGATGGCCGCTGCGTGCGCCTGAAGCAGGGCGACATGCAGGCCGCGACCGTGTTCGCCGAGGATCCCGCCGCTATGGCGCAGCATTGGCTCGAGCTCGGCGCGACGCGGCTGCACCTCGTCGACCTCAACGGCGCCTTCGCCGGCAAGCCGCGCAACGAGCTTGCGATCCGCGAGGTCGTGAGCGTGATCGGCGAGGAGATCCCGGTGCAGCTCGGTGGCGGAATCCGCGACCTCGACACGATCGAGCGCTATCTCGATGATGGCATCACGTACGTGATCATCGGCACGGCCGCCGTCAAGAACCCCGGCTTCCTGCACGACGCCTGCTACGCCTTTCCCGGGCACATCATCGTCGGACTCGACGCGCGCGAGGGCAAGGTCGCGACCGACGGCTGGTCGAAGATGACCGGGCACGACGTCGTCGACCTCGCGAAGAAGTTCGAGGATTACGGCGTCGAGGCGATCGTCTACACGGATATCGGGCGCGACGGCATGCTGACCGGCGTGAACGTCGATGCCACGGTGAAGCTCGCGCGCGAGCTCAAGATCCCGGTGATCGCGAGCGGCGGCATCGCATCGATCGACGACATCCGCGAACTGCTCCCCTTCGAGAACGACGGCATCATCGGGGCCATCGCCGGGCGCGCGCTCTACGAGGGCAAGCTCGACTTCAAGGCTGCGCTCAGGGCCGCGAAGGGCGAGGCGTGACGGGCGCGGCGCGGGGCCGCGCTTCCGCCTGAAGCCGTCCCATGGGCCTCGCGAAGCGCATCATTCCCTGCCTCGACGTGGCCGAGGGGCGCGTGGTCAAGGGCGTGAATTTCGTCGACCTGCGCGACGCCGGCGATCCGGTCGAGGTCGCGCGCCGCTACGACGGCGAGGGCGCGGACGAGCTAGCGTTCCTCGACATTCGCGCGAGCGTCGAGAACCGCGGCCTGCTCTACGGCATGATCGAGGCGGTCGCGGACGAGGTCTTCATTCCGCTCACCGTGGGCGGCGGCGTCAGCACGATCGACGACATCCGCGCGCTGCTGAACGCCGGCGCGGACAAGGTCAGCATCAACACCGCCGGCGTGCAGAACCCCGCGCTGATCGAGGAAGCGTCGGCGCACTTCGGCGCGCAGTGCATCGTCGCGGCGATCGACGTGAAGCAGTGCGCGGTCGACGAGTGGCAGGTGTACATCCACGGGGGGCGCACGCCGACCGGCATCGACGCGGTCGGCTGGGCCGAGGAGGTCGCGGCGCTCGGCGCCGGGGAGATCCTGCTCACGAGCATGGACCGCGACGGCGCGCGCAATGGCTTCGATCTGCGCCTGACGCGCGCGGTGACCGACGCCGTCGACATTCCGGTGATCGCCTCGGGCGGCGTCGGTACGCTCGCGCACCTCGTGGCCGGCGTGAAGGAGGGCGGTGCCGATGCCGTGCTGGCCGCGTCGATCTTCCATTACGGCGAGTTCACCATCGGGCAGGCCAAGGCCGCGATGGCCGCCGCGGGCATCGAGGTCCGCGAGCTTGGCGGCTGATCGCATGGCCGACTGGCTCGAACGCGTCCGCTGGAACGCAGATGGCCTCGTGCCCGCGATCGCCCAGGAGGCGGCGACGCAGCGCGTGCTCACGCTGGCGTACATGAATCGCGATGCGCTGGAGAAAACCGCGAAGACGCGCGAGGCGCACTATTGGTCGCGCTCGCGCGCCAAGCTGTGGAAGAAGGGCGAGCGCTCGGGGCACGTGCAGCGCGTGCGCGAGATCCGCATCGACTGCGACAATGACGCCATCCTGCTCATCGTCGAGCAGGTCAGCGGCATCGCCTGCCATACCGGACGCGAGCGCTGCTTCTACAAGCGCCTCGACGGCAACGAGTGGCACACGGTCGAGCCCGTGCTCAAGGATCCCGACACGATCTATGGCGTCTAGCGCCGGCCGATGAAGCGCAGCGACCGCGACGCCGAGGCAGTCCTGTCCCGCATCGCCGCGACGCTCGAGGCGCGCAAGGCCGCCGACCCTGCGCAGTCCTACGTCGCTTCGCTCTACGCCAAGGGCGGCGACGCGATCCTGAAGAAGGTCGCAGAGGAAGCCACCGAGACGGTCATGGCCGCGAAGGACGATGATAAAATCCGCATCGTCGCCGAGGTCGCCGACCTGTGGTTCCATTGCCTGGTCCTGCTGGCGGCGCACGGCCTCGGACCGGCCGATGTCATCGCGGAACTCGCGCGGCGAGAAGGCCTTTCCGGCCACGCGGAAAAGGCCGCCCGGGGCGGCTGACACGCCCGGGCTGTTGAATCAAAACGGATAGCCGATGTCCTACGACCCGAACTGCGTGTTCTGCAAGATCGTGCGCGGCGAGATCCCGAGCCGCAAGGTCTTCGAGGACGACGACGTGCTCGCGTTCCACGATATCAGGCCGCAGGCGCCTGTACACTTCATGCTGATCCCGAAGCGGCACGTGGCGTCGCTGTACGAGCTCGCGCCGGACGACGCCGCCGTGATGGGCAGGATCATGGTCATGGCCGGCAAGCTCGCGCGTGAGCTCGGCGCGACCGACGGGTTTCGCACGATCGTCAATACGGGCCGCGTCGGCCACCAGGACGTCATGCACGTCCACGTCCACGTCCTGGGCGGCGGCGAGCCGCTCGGACCGATGATCATGCGCAGGAACTGAGGAGGTACGAGACTATGGGTTCATTGAGCATCTGGCACTGGCTGATCGTCCTTCTGGTCGTCGTGCTGATCTTCGGCACCAAGAAGCTGCGCAATATGGGCGCCGACCTGGGTGGCGCGGTCAAGGGGTTCAAGGAGGGGATGAAGTCGGCCGACGAGGCGGCGGCCGCCGCGCCGTCGGAGCCGCCTGCACAGGTCGGCGGCCGCACGATCGAAGGCGAGGTCAAGAAGGATCCTGCCCACAAGGTCTGATCGTCCGGGCCGGGTGCGGCCCGGCGCCTTCCTGCGCGGTCGATCGTCCGGGTCGTGCCCGGACGATGGCGTGCCGATGCGCGGATCCCCTCGCTCATGTTCGACATAGGCCTTTCCGAAATCGTCGTCATCGGCGTCGTCGCGCTGATCGTCATCGGGCCCGAGCGCCTGCCGAAGACCGCCCGGATGCTCGGCCATCTGTTCGGCCGCCTGCAGCGGTACGTGAACGAGGTCAAGGCCGACATCAGCCGCGAGATGGAGCTCGACGAGCTGCGCCGGCTCAAGCGCGACGTGGAGTCGGCGGCGCGCGACATCGAGCAGTCGGTCGCGACGGCGCGCGCCGACGTCCAGTCCGGCGTGCGCGGCGTCGAAAAGGATCTCGAAGGCGTGACCAGGGGAATCTCCGACGCGGCCGCGGCGCCGGCGGCAGGCGCGCCGCTGGCGGAACCGCCCGCGGCGCCGGCGGCGGCGCCGCCCGCGCCGGGCACCGCGACCGCGCCGCGCGCCGACGGCGCGCGCCAGGCATCGCTGCCGGGCTTCGATTCCCAATGAGGCACCCGGCGTGAGCGAGCCGACCCAGGACGCCCCGCAGGAGACGTTCCTCTCGCACCTGATCGAGCTGCGAACGCGCCTGCTGCGCGCGATCGTTTCCGTGTTCGTCGTGCTGCTCGCGCTCTTCCCCTTCGCGAAGGATATCTACGCGTTTCTCGCCAAGCCGCTGCTGCGCGTGCTGCCGCACGGCGCGACGATGATCGCCACCGACGTCACCGGCACGTTCCTCGTCCCGCTCAAGGTGACGCTGATGGCGGCGTTCCTCGTCGCGCTGCCGTACGTCCTGTGGCAGGCGTGGGCGTTCGTCGCGCCGGGGCTCTACCAGCACGAAAAGCGGCTGGTGCTCCCGGTGATCGTGTCGAGCGTGCTGTTCTTCTTCCTCGGGATGTCGTTCGCGTACTTCCTCGTCTTCCCGATCGCGTTCGGCTTCTTCGCGGGCTACGCGCCGGTCGGCGTGCAGATGATGACCGACATCGACAAGTACCTGTCGTTCGTGCTGACGATGTTCATCGCCTTCGGCCTCACGTTCGAGACGCCCGTCGTGGTCATCGTCCTGGTCCGGCTTCGGGTCGTGTCCCTCGAGAAGCTGCGCGCGGCCCGTCCCTACGTGATCGTCGGCGCGTTCGTCGTCGGCGCGGTGTTCACGCCGCCGGACATCATTTCGCAGTTGCTGCTCGCGGTGCCCCTCTGGCTGCTGTTCGAGCTGGGACTGCTGCTCGCGCGCTTCGTCTCGGCGCCGGTGCCCGCCGAGGAATCGCCGCCCGCGGAGGCCTGAGGCGTCACTGCGCGGCCGGCTTCGGGCGCTTGCCGACGGTGACGTCGACCTCGACCGGCTTTCCTTCGCGCCACACCTTCAGCCTCGCGCTCGATCCCGGCGAAAGCTCGGCGATGCGCGCAAGGAGCTGCGGGACGTCCGGCGTGGGCTTGCCGCCGATTTCCAGCACGACGTCGCGCGCCTGCATGCCGGCGCGGGCGGCGGGGCCGTTGCGCTGCAGCCCGCGGATGAGCACCCCCTCGGCCGGGTCGAGCGCGAGCGCCTGCGCGATCTCGCGGGTGACCGGCTGCGGCTCGATCCCCAGCCAGCCGCGCGTGACCTCGCCGTTGCGGATGATCTGCTCGAGGACGGTGCGCGCGAGCGACACCGGGATGGCGAAGCCGATGCCGGTCGAGGTGCCGGTCTCCGAGTAGATCGTGCTGTTGATCCCGACCAGGCGGCCGGCGGCGTCGACCAGCGCGCCGCCGGAGTTGCCGGGATTGATCGCCGCGTCGGTCTGGATGAAATCCTCGAAACGGTTGACGCCGAGGTGGTTGCGGCCGAGCGCGCTCACGATCCCCATCGTCACCGTGTTCCCGAAGCCGAACGGATTGCCGATGGCCAGCACGACGTCGCCGACCTGCAGCGTGTCGGACGCGCCGAACGTGATCGCCGGCAGGTTTTCGCCGTCGGCCTTCAGCACGGCGAGGTCGGATTCCGGATCGGAACCCGTGACGCGCGCGCGCACCTGGCGCCCGTCCGAGAGCACGAGCTCGATGTCGTCGGCGCCGTCGACGACGTGGTGGTTCGTCAGCACGTACCCCTCCGGCGCCACGATGACGCCGGAGCCCAGGTTGGTCGCGCGGCGGGACGGGACGCGCTGGGCGAAATCGGGGAAGAGCTTCTGCAGCAGCGCGTCGTCGAGCACCGGATTGCGCGTCTTGACGACCTTGCTCGAGTAGATGTTGACGACGGCCGGCATGGCGCGCTTGGCGGCCTCGGCATACCCGACCGCGCGCGCCTCGATCGCCGGCCCGCCGACGACCGGCGGCGGCGCCTCGAGGACGGTGACCACGTTGCCCGCCTTGCCGGCGAAGCGCGGCAGGAGGTCCGGCCGCAGCGTCGCAACGACGAACAGCGCCGCGAGGCACAGCGTGCATGCTTGGGCGAACAGCAGCCAGAACTTGCGCAGCACGGGATTTCCGTAGGGTTGCCGACGGGTCGATTATAGCGGCGTACCCGCACGGACCCTTTGCGGCAGGCGGGGGCTGTTGCCGCCGGGAGGCGCGGCGCCTGCTCGCCAACACGCTGATTCGAAGCGGGAAAGTGGCCGCGGCGCGCCGCAAGGCTTCCGGCGGGCGGGCCAAATCTTGTACAATCGAAAGGTTTTGCGGGCGCAGCATGCGCGTTCGCGACGCCTCCTTCGATATCCTCGGGTGACCCGCGCAATGGCCAACGACGCCGGCGACGTAGCGATCGACAGCAACAAGCGCCGCTTCCTGATCGGCGCGACCAGCGTGGTGGGCGGCATCGGCGCGATCGCGGCGGCCACGCCCTTCGTGATGTCGTTCTGGCCCAGCGAGCGCGCGAAGGCGGCGGGCGCGCCGATCGACGTCGACATCTCGAAGATCGAGGCGGGGCAGAAGATCGACGTCGAGTGGCGGGGCAAGGTCGTGTGGCTGATCAACCGGACGCAGGCGATGCTCGACACGCTCCCGAAGATGGATTCGCGCCTCGCGGACCCGCGCTCCGAAGTCCCGCAGCAGCCGCCGTACTGCAAGAACGAAACCCGCTCGATCAAGCCGAACATGTGGGTCGCCGTGGGCATCTGCACGCATCTCGGTTGCTCGCCGACGTTCCGGCCCGAGCTCGCGCCCGCCGACCTCGGCCCCGATTGGCTGGGCGGTTTCTTCTGTCCGTGCCACCAGTCGAAGTTCGATCTCGCCGGGCGGGTGTTCAAGGGCGTTCCGGCGCCGACGAACCTCGTGATTCCGCCGCTATCGCTTCGACACAGGCGGCACCAGCATCACCATCGGCGAAGATCCGGTCAAGGCGTAGGGCGCGGGCGCCCGGCGCCGTTGCGCGAACCTCACGTCCATAGCAGTCGTCCGCAGCGAGAGACCAAGGGATGGAAAAGCTTCTGAACTGGATCGACGCGCGCTTTCCGCTGACGGCCCTCTGGGAGAGCCAGTGGGGCAAGTACGTCGCGCCGAAGAACTTCAACTTCTGGTACTACTTCGGCTCGCTCGCCGCGTTCGTGCTCGTGCTGCAGATCGTCACGGGCATCTTCCTCACGATGAACTACAAGCCCGACGCGCAGAAGGCGTTCGAGTCGGTCGAGTACATCATGCGCGACGTGCAGTGGGGCTGGCTGATCCGCTACATGCACTCCACCGGCGCGTCGTTGTTCTTCGTCGTCGTGTACCTGCACATGTTCCGCGGCCTGATGTACGGAAGCTACCGCAAGCCGCGCGAGCTCACGTGGATCTTCGGCGTGCTGATCTACCTGTGCCTGATGGCGGAGGCGTTCTTCGGCTACCTGCTTCCGTGGGGGCAGATGTCGTACTGGGGCGCGCAGGTGATCGTCAACCTGTTCTCCGCGGTGCCGATCATCGGCGAAGACCTCGGCGGTATGGATCCGCGGCGACTACACGATCTCCGACATCACGCTGAACCGCTTCTTCGCCTTCCACGTGATCGCCGTGCCGCTGGTGCTGATCGGACTCGTCGCGGCGCACCTGATGGCGCTGCACGAGACCGGATCGAACAATCCGGACGGCGTCGAGATCAAGCAGCAGCCGAAGGACCCGAAGACCGGCCTTCCGCTCGACGGCATCTTCAGCCATCCCTACTACACGGTGAAGGACATCGTCGGCGTCATCGTCTTCCTCGCCGTGTTCTCGCTGATCATGTTCTTCGTCCCGGACATGGGCGGCTACTTCCTCGAGGCCAACAACTTCATTCCGGCCGATCCGCTGAAGACGCCCGAGCACATCGCGCCGGTGTGGTACTTCACGCCGTACTACGCGATGCTCCGCGCGGTCCCGTCGTTCCTCAATTCGCAGTTCTGGGGCGTGCTGGTGATGGGCATCGCCGTGCTGATCTTCTTCTTCCTGCCGTGGCTCGATCGCGGCGCGGTCAAGTCGATCCGCTACCGCGGCACGCTGTACAAGTCGTGGCTCGCCGCTTTCGTGGTGGCGTTCCTGATCCTCGGCTACCTCGGCGTCGTGCCGGTGACGGTGTGGGGCCAGTTCGCGGACGGCACGCCGCTGCTGGGGGGCGCCGACAAGGCCACCGTCGTGGCGCGCGTGCTCACGGTCGTCTACTTCCTCTTCTTCCTGCTGATGCCCTGGTACACGGCGCGCGACAAGACCAAGCCGCAGCCGGACCGGGTGAGAATGTGATGAACGCGCATCGCCTTTCTGCTGTCCGTCGCGGCGGCAACCGTCGCGGGAGGGGCCCTTGCATCGAGCGGCGCCGATCTCCGCCTCGCGCCGGCGCCGGCCCATCGGCTCGACGACGAATCGCTGCAGCGCGGGGCGCGCAACTTCGTCAACTACTGCCTGAACTGCCACTCGGCGAAATACATGCGGTACAACCGGCTGACGGATCTCGGGATCGAGCTGCCGATGATCCAGGACAACCTGATGTTCGCCACCGACAAGATCGGCAACACGATGACCGTGGCGATGACGGCGGCCGACGCCAAGGCATGGTTCGGCGCGCCGCCGCCCGATCTGTCGGTCGAGGCTCGCGTGCGCGGGCGCGACTGGCTGTACAACTACCTGCTCGGCTTCTATCGCGACGAGAAGTCCGCCACCGGCTGGAACAACGTGGTGTTTCCCAATGTCGGCATGCCGCACGTGCTGTGGGAGCTGCAGGGCAGCAACAGGCTCGTCGAAAGCGAATTCGAGGACCACGAGAAGGCCACCGCCGCGGCGATCGCGGCGAAGGGCCTTTCGCTGGTCGAGGCGAAGCCCGGCGGCAAGTGGGCCGTCCTCACCGTCGCCGGCGACGTCCCCGGCACGATGAGCCGCGTGCAGTACGAGCAGTTCGTCGCCGATCTCGTCAACTACCTGGACTACATGGCCGAGCCGACGCGCAACAAGCGGATCAACATCGGCATCGCCGTGCTCCTGTTCCTGGGCGTGCTGTTCGCGTTCGCGTACTGGATGAAGCGGGTCTACTGGAAGGACGTGCACTGACCGGCGCCTTCGCAAGAGGCCGTATCGAAGGACCTCTTTGACGAGGCGGGCGCGGGCGCCCGCCTCCTGCATTCGACATTCCGTCTGCGCCCGCCCGGCGCCGGCGCGACACAACACCGCGGGGAGAACAACGCCATGATGACCCTCTATTCAGGGACCACCGACCCATTCAGCCAGCGCTGCCGCATCGTGCTGCACGAGAAGGGCATGGATTTCCAGATCATCGACGTCGATCTCGATCACAAGCCCGAGGACCTCGCGGTGATGAACCCGTACAACCAGGTGCCGGTCCTGGTCGAGCGGGACCTCGTCCTGCACGAGTCGAACATCATCAACGAGTACATCGACGAGCGCTTTCCGCATCCGCAGCTGATGCCCGCCGATCCGGTCATGCGCGCGCGCGCGCGGCTGTTCCTGCATCGCTTCGAGAAGGAGCTGTTCATCCACATCGATTCGCTGGAGGGCAACAACCAGAAGCAGTCCGACAAGGCGCGCGCCCTCGTGCGCGACTCGCTGCTGCAGATCGCGCCGGTGTTCGCCAAGCACAAGCACATGCTGGGCGACGACTATTCGATGCTCGACGTCGCGATCACGCCGCTTCTGTGGCGCCTCGACTATTACGGAATCACGATGCCCAAGCAGGCGGCGCCGCTGATGAAGTACGCCGAGCGCCTGTTCGCGCGGCCGGCGTTTTCCGAGGCGCTGACCTCGGCCGAACGCGGCATGCGCAAATAGCGGCATTCCGGCAGCCGCGGCCCGCCGCGCGGCCGCGACGCCGGAAGTTGTTAAGCATGCGCGCAGGGTCGCCCGGCAAGACGGCGTAACATCCAGCCGCCATGTCCGAGCAGTCCGCCAAACCGTACCTCGTGCGCGCCATCTGCGAATGGTGCGCGGACAATGGCCTGACGCCCTACCTCGCCGTCAAGGTGAATGCGCAGACGCGCGTCCCGGCGTCGTTCGTGAAGAACGGCGAGATCGTCCTCAACATCAGCACGACGGCCACGCGCAAGCTGACGATCGAGAACGAGTGGATCCAGTTCGCCGCGCGCTTCAACGGCGTGTCGCAGGAAGTCTCGGTGCCGCTGAACGCCGTCTCCGGCATCTTCGCGAAGGAAACGGGATACGGGTTCGCGTTCACGATCGCCGTCGACCCCGTGGCGTCGCTCGCCAACGCGACGGCACCGAAGGACCTCGAATCGATCGCCGCGGCGGGCAAGGCGTCGACGGCCGAAGCGGCCAAGCCCAAGCGCCCGTCGCACCTCCAGATCATCAAGTAGGCCCGGCGCCGCTGGCGCCGCCACGGCGTTCGCCCTGGGCAGCGCGGGCTGTCCGGCGGCGGCCGGGGCGAAACCGAAAACGGGAGCGTCGCGACCGCTGACCGCGCCCGGTTCGTGCCATTCCGGTGCAGTCGCTGTCGGATCCGCAGGTCCGCGACGCGGCCGATCCCGCGCGCCTTCGTTCCGCGGGGAAGTCGCTTGACCCGGCGGACCCGGCCGATTCATCATATGATGGCAAAAAAGGGGTGGAACCCTTTCGCGGCGGCACCGCCGCACAAAATACGAAACCTGGAGGAACAGTCAATGAAGCCACGAATTTCGCTGTGCGCCGCGCTCGCCCTCGCGGGCGCGACCATCGTCCCTGGCGGCAGCGCCGTCGCGCAGGACAAGCTCGTGCTCAAGGCCTCTGACGTGCACGCGGCGGGGTATCCCACCGTCGTCGCCGTCGAAGATATCGGCAAGAAGCTCTCCAAAGCCACGAACGGCCGGATCACCGTACAGATGTACCCGTCGATGCAACTCGGCGGCGAGAAGGAAGCCGTCGAGCAGGCGCAGGTCGGCGCCATCGCCTTTGCGCGCGTTTCGGTCGGCGCGCTCGGCCCGGTGGTCGACGACCTCAACGTCTTCAACCTGCCGTACGTGTTCCGCAACACGGCGCACATGCAGAAGGTGATCGACGGCCCGATCGGCCAGGAGCTGCTCGACAAGGTGACGAACAGCGGCAAGGGCCTGATCGGCCTGTGCTGGATGGATGCCGGCGCGCGCAGCTTCTACAACACCAAGCATCCGATCAAGACGATGGCCGACCTCAAGGGCATGAAGGTGCGGGTCATGGGCAATCCGATGTTCGTCGACATGGCGAACTCCATGGGCGGCAACGGCGTCGCCATGGGCTACGACCAGGTCTTCAACGCGCTGCAGACCGGCGTCGTCGACGGTGCCGAGAACAACCCCCCGAGCTTCGTGTTCGACAACCACTACCAGGTGGCGAAGTTCTACACGATCGACGAGCACCTGATCGTGCCGGAAATGCTCGTGTTCTCGAAGAAGATCTTCGACACCATGTCGAAGGCCGAGCAGGCCGATCTGCTCAAGTTCTCCCGCGAAGCGCAATTTGAAGAGCGCAAGCTGTGGACCGAGTACGAAAAGCAGGCGATGGACAAGGCCCGCGCCGCCGGCATCCAGATCGTCGAGATCTCGGCCGCCGACAAGAAGGCCTTCCAGGACGCGGTCAAGCCCGTCTGGGACAAGTACGGGCCGAAGTACGCCGAGACCGTCAAGCGCATCCAGGCCGTTCAATAGCGCACCACAAGCGGTGCCGGCCGGCAGCCCTCAGGGCTGCCGCCGGCTTCGCGCATGCCCAGCGGGAGTGTTGCGATGAAGGCGGCATATGCGCGCGCGATGGAGGCGCTGTACATCTTCTGCGCGGTGATTTCCGGGCTTTGCATCGTCATCATGACGGTCGTCATTCCGTGGGGCGTGTTCACGCGCTACGTGCTCAACAGCGCCTCGTCGTGGCCCGAGCCGCTGTCCATCCTGCTGGTGATCGTGTTCACCTTCTTCGCTGCCGCGGCGTGCTATCGCGGCAACGTGCATATCGCGGTGTCGATGGTGGTCGACCGGCTGCCACCCGCCGGGCGGCGGGCGGCCAACCTCGTGCGTGACTTCCTGATGGCGCTGCTCAGCCTGTTCGCGATCTTCTGGGGCATCAAGCTGGTCGAGGCCACCTGGCTCAACACGATCGCCGAATTCCCCTGGCTGTCGGTGGGCCTGACCTATCTGCCCATTCCGATCGGCGGCCTGATCACGCTGCTTTTCGTCATCGAGCAGGTCTGGATCGGCCCGCCCGGAAAAGACTCGTTCATTCACCGCGAACCGGTCAGCGCCGACTAGAGCGCGCACGAGGACTGCCTTGGACGCCTTGATTCTGCTGGGCAGCCTCTTCGTCCTGATCGCGATCGGCGTGCCGGTCGCCTATGCGCTCGGCGTCGCCTCGCTGATCGGCGCGATCTGGGCCGGCATTCCGCTCGAAGCGGTCATGCTCAAGATTTCGGACGGGATCAGCAAGTTCTCGCTGCTGGCGATCCCGTTCTTCGTGCTTGCGGGCGCGATCATGGCGGAAGGCGGCATGGCGCGGCGGCTGATCGCGCTGGCCAGCGTGTTCGTCGGCTTCATCCGCGGCGGCCTCGGGCTGGTGAACATCGTCGCATCGAGCCTGTTCGGCTGCATCTCGGGCTCGTCGGTCGCGGATACTTCGTCGATCGGCTCGGTGATGATCCCGCAGATGGAGCGGGCCGGCTATCCGCGCGTGTTCGCCACCAACGTGACGATCTGCGGCTCGGTGCAGGCCATCCTGATTCCGCCCAGCCACAATGCGGTGATCTATTCCATCGCGGTCGGCGGCTCGGTGTCGATCGCGCATCTGCTCGTTGCCGGGTTCTTTCCCGGACTGCTGCTCGGGCTGGCGCTTGCCATACTCGTCGTGGTCACCGCCTACCGGGAGAACTATCCGAAGGGCGAAGTCGTTCCGTTCCGGCAGGCGGTCAAGGTGGCGATCGAGGCGCTGTGGGGCCTCATGACCATGCTGATCATCACCGGCGGGATCCTGTTCGGCGTGTTCACCGCGACCGAGGCTGCGGCGGTCGCCTGCGCCTGGGCGTTCTTCGTCACGATGTTCATCTATCGCGACTATCGCTGGCGCGACCTGCACCTGCTCGTGCACCGGACCATGAAGACGGTCGGCATGGTCATGATCCTGATCGCTTTCGCGTCGGGGTTCGGCTACATGATGGCCCTCATGCAGCTGCCGGCGAAAGTGACGGCCTTCTTCCTCACGATCTCGAGCAACAAGTACGTGATCCTGCTGCTGATCAACCTGCTGCTGCTGTTCCTCGGCACGCTGATGGACATGGCGCCCCTGCTGCTGATCTGCACGCCGATCCTGCTGCCGGTGGTGCAGAGCTTCGGGGTGGATCCCGTGCACTTCGGCATCATCATGCTGGTCAATCTCGGCATCGGGCTGGTCACGCCGCCGGTCGGCTCGGTGCTGTTCGTGGGCTGTGCCGTCGCCAAGCTTTCGATCGAGCAGGTGACGCGCAAGATCTGGCCGTTCTACGCGGCGATGTTCATCGTCCTGATGATCGTCACGTACGTGCCGATCGTCTCGCTCTGGCTGCCGCACCTCATACTCAACTGACCCGTACCCTCGGGACGTCCGCTGCGTCCCCGCGCGGGACGCCGGAGGCTATACTTCCAGCGTGCCGGGTTAGCTCAGTTGGTAGAGCAACCGCCTTGACGTGACGAGTGCCCCGCCGGAAACGACGGGAGCAGAACCCCTCAAATTCGGGGAAAGCTAAGGCCCGCACGCGGGCTATGCCGATCCCGAGCCAAGCCCCTTGCCAAGGGAAGGTGTAGAGACTAGACGGGGGGGGCCTGACGCGTTCGCTATGGCCAAGGGATAGTCCAGACCACGAACGGTAAGCGGCGAAAGCCGAAGTGGTACGGTAAGCGGTAGGTCATCTGTTCGACTCAGATACCCGGCACCCCGACCGTTCACCCGCGCGACGGATGCACGAGCGGGTTTGCATGCCACAAATCGAACAGGACAGCGGGCCGGCGTCCGCAGTCGTTCGCAACCCGGCGCCGCCAGTCGGGGAGGCGCGTCGGCAACGCGACAGATGGCATAAAATCCACGGTTCAGCCATCCCTTTGCCGGAGACGCGTTTTCCACCGCCGCCGCAATGGCCGCGGCCCGAACGGACAGCAGATGCCGCTTGTTGGTTTCCGCCCGACCAAGGCCAGGCTCATCATCGAGGACAGCAACGACACCGTCCTCGTGATGAAGGTCGTCATGGCCGACAGCGAGTCGGTCGAGTTCGCGAGCGGCGGAAAGCTCGACTCGCTGTCCGGCGTGCTGCGCATCCGGGAGCGCAAGGTCGACGAGCCGCCGCGCAACGGATCCCCCGCAGTCGGGTCGCTCGTGTACATCGCGGAGTCCGGCGAAGGCTCCGAGCATTCGCCGGCGAAATACCAGATCAACATCGCGATGTCGCCCGAGAAGTTCAAGGCGCTGCTGCGCGTCGCCATCTCGGGCAACCTCCCCAACAAGTTCTTCATCGACGCGGGCGAGCGCCTCTCCAAGAACGAGACGCGCGGCCTCACCTACTGGGTCGGCGCCGGCGGTCGCACCAAGGTCTGGGACTCGGAGACCCACCGCTCGCTGCCGATCTCCAAGTTCTCGATGATCCTGCCGATCGACGTCGGCACGCGCGGGGAGGGCCGGGCGAGCGCCGCGCTTCCCGGACCGGCCGCCGATGCCGCGGAGTCGGTGCCGCACGAGCCGGCGGTGCCGATCGAATCGGTCGCCACCAACGCGCAGGTTGCCGAGCTCGTCGACGATCTGCTCGTATTCCAGAGCGAGACGCGCAACACGCTCTACGCGCTCATGTGGGTCGTCGGCATCGTCGCCGTGCTCGCGCTCGTGTTCGGCATCGCCATCGTCTACCGGTAACGGACCTGTTGCGGCGGGCCGCGGCGGCGGCTTGCTAAGATCCGGGCTTTGGACGGATCGCGCGATGAATCGACTCGACTTCGAAGGCCGCACGGCGGTCGTCACCGGCGGCGCTGCCGGCATCGGTCACGCGGTCGCGCAGCGGCTCGTCGCCAGCGGCGCACGCGTCGCCCTGTGGGACCGCGACGCGGCCGCGCTGGACGCCGCCCGCGCGGCGCTGGGCGAGGCCGCGACCGTGCACGCGCTCGACGTCGCCGACGCCGCGGCGGTGGACGCGCGCCGCGCGCGCGACGCTCCGCGCCTTCGGCAGGATCGACGTCCTCGTATGCTCGGCCGGCATCACCGGGCCGAACACGACCGTCTGGGAGTACCCGCCGGAGGAGTGGAGGAAGGTCTTCGACGTCAACGTGCACGGACTCTTCTACTGCAACCGCGCCGTCGTGCCGTCGATGCGCAAGCGGACTACGGGCGCATCGTCAACATCGCGTCGGTCGCCGGCAAGGAAGGCAACCCGAACGCGTCGGCGTACAGCGCATCGAAGGCCGCGGTGATCGGGCTGACCAAGTCGCTCGGCAAGGAACTCGCGAAGACGGGCATCCGCGTCAACTGCGTCACGCCCGCCGCCGTGCGCACGGCGATCTTCGACCAGATGACGCAGCAGCACATCGACTTCATGCTGTCGAAGATTCCGATGGGCCGCTTCGGCACGCGTCGACGAGATCGCGGCGATGGTCGTGCTGGCTCGCGAGCGAGGAGTGCTCGTTCTCGACCGGCGCGGTGTTCGACCTCTCGGGCGGGCGCGCGACGTACTGACCCTTCACCGCGCAGCATGATCTTGCCGATATGCTGCGACGATTCCATCAGCGCGTGCGCCTTCGCGGCATCCGCGAGCGCGAACGACGCATGGATGACCGTCCTGAGCGCGCCGCGCTCGAACAGCGGCCAGACCTTGTCCTCGAGCGACCGGGCGAGCGCGGCCTTGCGCTCGAACGGGCTGGCGCGCAGCGTCGATCCCGTCACCGTGAGGCGACGCAGCATGATGCGGCTCCAGTCCGCCTCGATGCGGCTGCCCTTGAGGAACGCGATCTGCACGAGGCGCCCCTCGAGCGCCAGGCACTTGAGGTTCTTCGGCGCGTAGTCGCCGCCGACCATGTCGAGAATGACGTCGACGCCGCGCTTTTCCGTGATGCGGAGCACCTCGGCCTCGAAGTCCTGCGTCCTGTAGTCGATCGCGTGGTCGGCGCCGATCGTCCGGCAGAACGCGACCTTCTGCGCGCTGCCCGCCGTCGTGATCACCGTCGCGCCCGACGCCTTCGCGAGCTGGATCGCCGCCAGCCCGATGCCGCTGGTGCCGCCGTGGACCAGGAGCGTCTCGCCGGCGGCGAGATGCGCCCGGTCGAAGACGTTGTTCCACACGGTGAAGTAGTTCTCCGGCAGCGACGCCGCCTGCTCGAGCGACATGCCGCGCGGAATCGGCAGGCACCATGCCGCCGGCGTGACGCAATACTGCGCGTAGCCGCCGCCGGGGACGAGCGCGCACACGGCGTCGCCGGGGGCTGCGCCCCGCGCGTCCGGGCCGAGCGCGGCGACGTGCCCTGCGATTTCGAGGCCCAGGATCGGCGACGCGTCCGGCGGGGGCGGATAGGTGCCGGCGCGCTGCGCGCAATCGGGACGGTTGACGCCCGCCCAGGCGACCTCGATCAGCACCTCGCCGGCACGGGGCACCGGCACCGGACCTTCGGCGAGCGTCATCACGTCAGGCGGTCCCGGCGAGCGGATGGCGATGTGCTGCATCGTGGCGGGGATTTGCATCGTCGGCGGCTCCGGTCGGGGTTCGCGTCGATTCTAGACGAGCGGCGCCACCAGGTGATCGCCCGCTAAACGCGAACGGGCGATCGTGCGCTAAACTCTTCGCGCTCCCTGCTCGCCCCGCAATGCAACCATCACCCGGCCTGAACCTCGCGTCGCTGCTCGAGCGTAGCGCGCGCATGTGGCCGCGCCTGCCCGCGGTCGCTCGCGGTGCGCGGGTCCTGCACGATTACGCTTCGCTCGCCGGGCGCGCCGCGCGGATGGCGGCGGCGCTGCAGGATGCCGGACTTGCCCCGGGCGATCGCGTCGCGCTGGTGGCGCGCAACCACCCGGCCTACGTGGAGACGCTGTTCGCCTGCTGGTGGGCGGGGCTGGTCGCCGTCCCGGTGAACAGCAAGCTGCATCCCCGGGAGCTGGCCTTCGTGCTGGACGACAGCGCCGCGCGCCTGGTGTTCGCCGATGCGCACTGGTGCGAAGCGATCGCCGGCGGCGAAGCGGACGGCCGCCGGCCCGAGCGGCAGATCGAGCTGGGTGGCACCGAGCATGCGGCGCTGTGCTGGCACGCGCGTGCCGCCGATCCGGCCGCGGTCGAGGCGTCGACCGCGGCGTGGCTGTTCTACACGAGCGGTACGACCGGGCGCCCCAAAGGCGTCGTGATCTCGCACGGCAACCTCTTCGCAATGGCACAGGCGTTCCTGTCGGATGTCGAGGCCGTCGCGCCCGGCGACGCGATCCTGCATCCCGCGCCGCTGTCGCATGGGTCGGGGCTCTACCTCGTGCCGCACGTCGTGCGCGGTGCCGTTAGCGTCGTGCCCGAGTCGGGCGGCTTCGATCCCGGTGAAATCGTCGCGCTGCTCGACGCGTGGGATCGCGCCCTGTTCTTCGCCGCGCCGACGATGCTGCGGCGGCTCGTCGCGGCGCCCGATGTCGGTCGCGCGCGGCTCGATCGCCTGAAGTGCGTCGTGTACGGCGGCGGACCGATGTACGTCGAGGACTGCAAGGCGGCGTTCGCCGCGCTCGGGCCGAGGCTCGCGCAGATCTACGGCCAGGGCGAGACGCCGATGACGATCACCGCCATGGACCGCGCACTCGTCGCCGACGCGATCGCGCGCGGCGACGACCTGCGGATCGGCTCGGTGGGCGTCGCGCAGCTCGGCATCGAGCTGCGGATCGCGGACGGGGACGACCGCCCGCTGCCCATGGGCGAAATCGGCGAGGTGCAGGTGCGTGGACCGACGGTGATGCAGGGCTACTGGCGCAATCCCGCCGCGACGGCCGCGGCGCTGGCCGGCGGCTGGCTGCACACCGGCGATCTCGGCGCGCTCGACTCGGCCGGCTTCCTCACGCTGAAGGATCGCTCGAAGGACCTGATCATCAGCGGGGGCTCGAACATCTATCCACGCGAAGTGGAAGAGGCGCTGCTCGCGCATCCGGACGTCGCCGAGGTCGCCGTCGTCGGGCGGCGGCATCCGGATTGGGGCGAGGAGGTCGTCGCCTGCGTGGTCGCCCGCGACCTGCACGCGGACGCGGCCGCGCTCGAGCGTGCGCTCGACGCGCATTGTCTCGCGCGGATCGCGCGCTTCAAGCGACCGAAGGCCTATGTCTTCGTCGACGAGCTGCCGAAGAACGAGACGGGCAAGGTGCTGAAGACGGCGCTGCGTGCACGCTGGGATTCGTGAGACGCGCCGGCGCCTGCGTGTCCTGCGGCGTCACGATCCCGCGCGCAGGCGCAGCGCGCGCGTGCGCAGCGACCACGCGAACGCGGCGGCCGCCATCGCTGCACCCGCCGACAGGGCGAACACGGCGGAATAGCCGGATGCCTCGAGCAGGCGCCCGCCCAGCGCCTGTCCGGCGCCGAGGCCGCCGACGATGCACGTCGCGCTCCAGGTGAAGGCCTCGGTGGCGTAGCGCGGCGGCGCGATCGACGTGACCAGCATCGCGGTGAGCGCGAACACCGGCGCGATCAGCACCCCCGCGGCGAACGCCAGCGCACCCAGCAGCCACGCGGAGCCGGTCGCCGCCTGCAACGCGAGCGGGACCGCCATCGCCGCGAGGATGCGCGGCAGCTGGCGCTCGGCGGCCATGTGGAGGTGAAGGGCGCCGTACGCGAGCCCGCCGGTCGCGCTGCCAAGGGAGTTGATCGCGAGCAGCACGCCGGAGAGCGCGGCGATGCCCGCGCCGGTCGCGTAGCCGGGATAGCCGACTTCGGTCAGGCCGAGGCAGAACGTGAACAGGAACACGACAGCGTACACGACGGCGAGCCGCGGCTCGGTCAGCGGGCCGAGGAGATGCCGCTTCGCCGCGGGCGAGCGCTGCCAGTACTTGAGCGCGGGCGACAGCGCGAACAGCGGCACGGCGAGAGCGGTAAGCCCGACGGCGACGGCGAAAGCGGCAGTCGCCGACGCGACGGCCATCGTCGCGGCGACGATCATCGGGCCGGTGGTGAAGGCCGTCTCGATCAGCACGCCGTCGACGGAGAAGGCGAGCAGCCGCGCGCGCTCGTCCTCGAAGCGGTGCCGCCACATCGTGCGCGTCAGCACGCTGATCGGCGGCACGAAGGCGCCCGCGAGCGCCGCGGCGGCGATCATCAGCGGCGGCGTCAACGCCAGCGGCCGCGCCAGCAGCAGCAGCACGAGCGCCGCCGGGCAGACGATCCCGGTGATGACCAGGATCGGCGCCGGGCCCCTGCGATCGACGATGCGCCCGAGGATCGGCGCCGTCACGGCGGAGGCGAACAGGTAGCTGCCGACCGTGCCGCCGGCCGTCGCGAACGAGCCGGTGAGCGACTGCACGTGCATCAGCATCGCCAGCATGACCGTGCCCAGCGGCAGGCGCGTGAAAAGCGCCGCCAGGAGCAGCCGCCCGACGTCGGGCTGCGAGAGGAACGCGCGATACCGCGCGATGCCGCCGGAGAACATGGTCGAAGGAGGTCGCGGCGCGCGCCGCGGCGCCGCGCCGCTAGTAGAGAACCTGCACGGCACCGGGCGCGAGCCACTCGCGCAGGCGCTCGATCAGCGCGTCGTCGAGGCTGACGCGCCATTCCGGCGGCAGCTCGATCTCGCCGGCGACGCGCGCGTTGCGGTAGGCGATCGTGATCGCCTTGTCGCCGGCCTGAACGGCCGCAGGATCTCGGCCAGGCGGTCGGCCGACGCGTTGCCGTTGCAGGCCAGCTGCAATCCCTTCGCGAAGCGCTTGCGGAACGTCGCGAGGCCGTAGATCGACTCGGCGATGATCCGCATACCCTGAACCTCGCCGTCGTCCGAGACGCGCTGCATGACGCGGACCTCGGCGATGACGAGCTGGTCCTCGCGCAGCAGCGTGCGCGCCGCGTCGAACGTCTCGTTGTAGACCATCATCTCGGCGCGGCCGTGGCCGTCGTCGAGCGTGACGAAAGCCATCTTGCCGCGCCTGCCGCTCTGGATGCGCAGCGCGGTGACGATCCCCGCGACCAGCACGCGATCCTGCCTCGGCGCCAGGCTGGCGATCGACGTGCGCACGATCGTGCGCAGTTCCGCGGCGTAGCCCGCGAACGGATGACCGGAGAGATAGAAGCCGAGCGCCGCTTTCTCGTGCATCAGCCGCTCGGCATCGGTCCAGTCGCGCGCGGCGACGAGCGCCTGCGCGATCGACGCGGCCTCCTCGCCGAACAGCGACACCTGGGCGCGCGACGCGTCGGCGCGCTCCGCGGCTTCCAGCGCGATGCCGACCGACGCGAGCAGCGCGGCGCGCCGCGCGTCGATCGCGTCGAACGCGCCGGCACGGACGAGCGCCTCGACGGCGCGGCGGTTGACGATGCGCTTGTCGACGCGCCGGCAGAAGTCGAAGAGATCGGCGAACGGTCCGCCGGCCGCCCGCGCGGCCACGATCGCCTCGATCGCCGTCTGGCCCGTGCCCTTGACGCCGCCCAGACCGTAGGCGACGCGCTTCACGTCGACCGGCTCGAACCGGTAGTTCGACGTGTTGACGTCCGGCGGCAGGATCGCGAGGCCCTGCGCGAGCGCGTCGTCGTAGAAGCTCTTCACCTTGTCGGTGTCGTCCATGACCAGCGACAGGTTCGCCGCCATGAACGCTGCCGGATGATGTGCCTTGAAGTACGCGGTCTGGTAGGCGACGAGCGCGTACGCCGCCGAATGCGACTTGTTGAAGCCGTAGCCGGCGAATTTCTCCATCAGGTCGAAGAGGTGCTCGGCGCGGTGCTTCGGCAGGCCGTTGCCCTGCGCGCCGGCGACGAACATGTCGCGGTGCTGCGCCATCTCCTCCGGCTTCTTCTTGCCCATCGCGCGACGCAGCAGGTCGGCGCTGCCCAGCGTGTAGCCGCCGATCTCCTGCGCGATCTGCATCACCTGTTCCTGGTACACCATCACGCCGTACGTGGGCTCCAGGATGGGCTCGAGACGCGGATCGACGTACTCGACGCGCTCGCGTCCGCTCTTGCGCGCGACGTAGTCGGGAATCAGCTCCATCGGGCCCGGCCGGTACAGCGCCACGAGCGCGATGATGTCCTCGAAGCGCGTCGGCGGCGCCTGCTTCAGGAGGTCGCGCATCCCGCGCGATTCGAACTGGAACACCGCGGTCGTGTTGCCCTTGCGGAAGATGTCGTACGACGCCTGGTCGTCGAGCGGAAGCGTCTCGAGCGCGACCGCGTTCGCCGGGTCGAGCTTGCGCACGTAGCGCAGCGTCCAGTCGAGGATCGTCAGCGTCGTGAGGCCGAGGAAGTCGAACTTGACGAGGCCCACGGCCTCGACGTCGTCCTTGTCGAATTGCGACACGGGCGCGTCGGCGCCCGCCTGCACGTAGAGCGGGCAGAAATCGGTGAGCTTGCCGGGCGCGATCAGCACGCCGCCGGCGTGCATGCCGACGTTGCGCGGCAGGCCCTCGAGCTCCTCGGCCAGCCCCAGCAACTCGCGCACTTCCTCGTCCTCGCGCTCGCGCTGGTCGATCAGCGGCTCGGCGTCGCGCGCGTAGATGACGTTCGGCTCGGATTCGCCCCTGCGCCGCTTGAGGGTGACGGTCTTGCCGGGCTGGAACGGGATCAGCTTGGCGATGCCGTCGACGACCGAATACGGCATGTCGAGCACGCGGCCCACGTCGCGCACCGCCGCGCGTGCGGCGAGCGTGCCGAACGTGGCGATCTGCGACACCGAGTCGGCGCCGTACTTGCTGCTGACGTAGTCGATCACGCGATCGCGGCCGTCCTGGCAGAAATCGATGTCGAAGTCGGGCATCGACACGCGCTCGGGGTTGAGGAAGCGCTCGAACAGCAGCGCGTAGCGCAACGGATCGAGATCGGTGATGCCGAGCGAGTAGGCGACCAGCGACCCTGCACCCGAGCCGCGGCCCGGGCCGACGGGCACGCCATTGTCGCGCGCCCAGTTGATGAAGTCGGCGACGATCAGGAAGTAGCCCGCGAAGCCCATCTGGACGATCGTCCGGGTCTCGAAGTCGAGGCGCGCGGCGTACTCCGGACGGCGCGCGTCGCGCACGGCCGCGTCCGGATACAGCGCCGCCAGGCGCCGCTCGAGCCCCGCGTCCGCCTCCGCCCGCAGGTGATCGTCGAGCGTGCGCCCGGGCGGGGTGGGAAACACCGGCAGGTGATTCCTGCCGAGCGCGATGGTGAGGTTGCAACGCTGCGCGATCGCGATCGTGTTCGCGAGCGCCTCCGGCAGGTCGGCGAACCGCGCCGCCATCTCTGCCTGCGTGGCGAAGTACTGCTCGGGCGTGAAGCGGCGCGTCCTGCGCGAGTCGGCGAGGACGTGGCCCTCCGCGATGCACACGCGCGCTTCGTGCGCGCGGAAATCGTCGCGGCGCAGGAACTGCACGGGATGGGTCGCGACGACCGGCAGCGCAAGCTCGCCCGCCAGGGTCGCGGTGGCGCCGACGAGCGCGTCGTCGTCGGCGCGCCCCGCGCGCTGCACCTCGAGAAAATAGCGATCGGGGAACGCCGCGGCCCACTCGCGCGCGAACTTCGCCGCGCCGCCGGCGTTGCCCTGGAGCAGCGCGTGGCCGACATCGCCGTCGCGCGCGCCCGACAGCGCGATGAGTCCGTCGGTGCCTTCCTCGAACCACGCGCGCTTGAGCTCCGCGCGTCCGCGATGCTGGTTGGCAAGGTACGCGCGCGTCAGCCAATCGCACAGCCGCAGGTATCCGGCGTGACTCGCGGCCAGCAGGATGGCGCGATACGGCTGGTCACGCTCGGCGTCGTGCGTGACGAAGACATCGCAGCCGGCGAGGGGCTTCACGCCCTTTGCGCGCGCGGCGCGATAGAACTTGATCAGGCCGAACTGGTTGGCGAGATCGGTGAGCGCCAGCGCGGGCATGCCGTCCGCCGCCGCCGCCGCGACCGCATCGTCGATGCGCAGAGCGCCGTCCGCGATCGAGAATTCGCTGTGCAGCCTGAGGTGGACGAACGCCGGTTGCGTCATGGAGCATCGATGTCGGGATGCTAGAATTCTACTCTCTTCGATGCGCCGGAATTGAGTGGTCCGATGACGTTCGACCTGGCTGCGCGCCTTCGCGCCGGCGCGCATGCCGCGGGGCCGGCGATGGCGTGCGCGATCCTCGTCGTGCTGGTGCTCGGCGGATGCGCGACGGCGCCCGTCGGCGGCCCGATGCTGCCACCGACCGCGCCCGCCGCGCCGCCGACGCCGAGCGCGCCGCCGTTGCCGCGCAGTGCGGAGCCGCCGGCGCCGAAGATGAACCTGTCGGGCTTTCCGCTGCCGTATCGTCAGGGCTACGCCGACGGCTGCGCCAGCGCCAGCGGACCCGAACGCAAGGACGCGCCGCGCTTCGCTTCCGACATGAACTACCGCACGGGCTGGACCGACGGCCGCGCATTGTGCAAGCCGAAGTGAGCGCGGACGGCAAGCGCGTGCCGCAGACGCGAGAAGCCGCGCGCACATCGGATCCGACGTATTTTCCCGATCGGGCGGCGGCGTCGCAATTCGTCGACCTGCGCGGCATGCGCCATCACGTGCTGACATGGGGCGACGCGGCCGCGCCCAGGCTGTTCCTCGTCCACGGCTGGATGGACGTCGGCGCGTCGTTCCAGTTCCTCGTCGACGCGCTCGCGCGCGAGTGGCACGTGATCGCGCCCGACCTGCGGGGCTTCGGGCGCTCGGCGTGGCAGCCGCAGGGGTACTGGTTCCACGACTACATCGCCGACCTCGAGGCGCTGATCGACCGTTTCGCGCCGGGCGAGCGCGTCAATCTCGCCGGGCACAGCCTCGGGGGAAACGTCGTCATGCACTATGCGGGCGTGCGGCCGGCGCGTGTCCGGCGGCTCGTCTCGCTCGACGGATTCGGAATTCCGGGCGACACGCCGGACGCCGCCGTGCGCAAGTCCGTCAAGTGGCTCGATGCGCTCGGTGAAGCGCAAGCGTTCAAGCCGTACGACAGTCTCGCCGCGGTGGCGGAGCGACTGCGAAGGACGAATCCGCGACTGCCGCAGGACAAGGCGATGTTCCTGGCATCGTACTGGGCCGACGTGCGCGCCGACGGCCGCGCGCAACTCAACTCCGACCCGCGGCACAAGCTGCCCTTTCCCACCATCTACCGGATGGAGGAGGTCGAGCGAATCTGGGCTGAGATCACCGCCCCCACGCTTTGGATCGCGGGCGCGCAGTCGCACATCCTGCGCTGGCTCGATCCCGACCACAATCCGCCGAATGGGCCGCCGGATTTCACCGGTGTCCGCGCGCGGCTCGCGCACGTGCCCGGTGCGCAGTTGGCGATCGTCGCCGACGCCGGTCACATGCTCCACCACGACCAGCCGGCAGCCGTCGCGCGTCTTATCGAGCCGTTCCTCGCGGCGGAATGACCGTCGGCGTCTTTGCGCATGCCCGACAACGCCGCCCCCGACCTCGCCAGGCTGCGCATCGATCGCAGCATCGCGCCGGTCGCGCGACGCCGGCGGCGCAAGTGGATCTGGCTTGCCCTCCTCGTCGCCGCTCTCCTGGGTGCGGCCGCGTGGCTCGCGCTGCGTCCGCGCGTGGCCGGCGTCCAGGCGACGCCCATCGTTACCGCGTATCCGTCGCAGCAATTCGTCGTGCTCAACGCAACGGGCTACGTCGTCGCGCAACGCAAGGCGGCGATTGCCTCGAAGGCCACCGGGCGGCTCGAATGGCTCGGCGTCGCTGAGGGCTCTCGCGTCAAGGCCGGCGACGTCATCGCGCGCCTCGACAACCGCGACGTCGTGGCGCAGGCCGGCAGCGCCGAGGCGAACGTGCGCGCCGCCCGCGCCGTGGTCGAGCAGGCGCAGGCGGAAGAGCGCGACGCACGCGCCCAGCATGCACGCAACGTCGATCTCGCCGCCAAGGGGTTCCTCTCCGCGGCCGCGGTCGACACGTCGAAGGCGCGCCTCGATCGCGCGACGGCGGGTGTCGCCAGCGCGCGCGCGGCGGTCGCCGCCGCGCAGGCGAACGCCCGCAACGCGGAGGTCGCCGTGGATTACACACTGATCCGCGCGCCGTTCGACGGCGTGATCCTGTCCAAGAGCGCCAATGTCGGCGACATGGTCACGCCTTTCTCCAGCGCCACGGATTCGAAAGGCGCCGTCGTCACGATGGCGGACATGACCACCCTCGAGGTGGAGGCCGACGTGTCCGAGTCGAGCCTCGGCAAGATCAGCGTCGGCATGCCGGCGGAGATCACCCTCGACGCGCTGCCCGGCGAGCGTTTCCGCGGCCGGATCAGCCGCATGGTGCCGACGGTCGACCGCGCGAAGGCGACCGTCATGACGAAGGTGAAGTTCGACGACATCGATCCCCGCATCCTCCCCGAGATGAGCGCGAAGGTCAGCTTCCTTTCACAGGACGTGACGCCCGAGCAGCAGAAGCCGCTGGTCGCGGTTTCCGCCGATGCGCTGGCGCAGCGCGACGGCCGGACGGTCGTGCTCGTCGTCCGCGACGACAAGGCCGTGCAGGTCCCGGTGACCCCCGGCATCAGGATCGGGGACCTGACCGCGGTCACCGGCGACGTCAAGCCGGGCGAGAAGGCGGTGCTGCATCCGGACGCGAAGCTTGCCGACGGCAGTGCGGTGAAGATCGAGGCGAAGTAGGTGGCGCGCGACGCGGCTCCGGCGGGGGGCCCCGACGGCCGGGCGAGCGCCGCGCCGCTGGTGGCGATCCGCGCGCTGTCGAAGTACTACACGCGCGGCGACCAGGTCATTCCCGTGCTGGTCGACATCAACCTCGATGTCGGCGCCGGCGATTTCGTCGCGCTGATGGGTCCCTCGGGATCGGGCAAGACCACGCTGCTGAACCTCATCGCGGGTATCGACAAGCCGTCGTCGGGGGAGCTTCGCATCGCGGGCGTCGACATCGCCCGGCTCGCCGACGCCGATCTCGCGGACTGGCGCGCGGCGAACGTCGGCTTCATCTTCCAGTTCTACAACCTGATGCCGGTGCTCACCGCGCATCAGAACGTCGAGCTGCCGCTGACGCTGACGTCGCTGTCGCGGGGCGAGCGCCGCGAGCGCGTCGACCTTGCGCTGGCGCTCGTGGGGCTTGCCGACCGCCAGGACCACTTTCCGAACGAGCTGTCCGGCGGGCAGCAGCAGCGCGTGGCCATTGCGCGGGCGCTCATCACCGATCCCACGTTGATCGTGGCCGACGAGCCCACCGGCGATCTCGATCGCGTGACCGGCGGCGAGATCCTGGCGCTCCTCGAACGCCTAAACGACGACCTCGGCAAGACGATCGTCATGGTGACGCACGATCCGAAAGCGGCCGAAAGGGCGCACCGGCTCGTCCACCTCGAAAAAGGCGTCCTGGTCGATTGACCGGGCGCGGCGGCCGCCGGCGTGTTCGTTCCCCTTCTCATCCTGCGCAGCGCGCTGTCGCACAAGCTGCGCACGACGCTGACGGTGGTCGGCCTCATCGTCGCGATCACCGCGTTCGGGCTGCTGCGCACGATCGTCGACGCATGGTATGCGAACGCCAATGCCAGCTCGTCGGCGCGCCTCGTCACCCGCAACGCCGTGTCGCTGGTGTTCCCGTTGCCGCTCACGTATGCCGAGCGGATCCGCCAGGTGCCGGGCGTGGCGTCGGTGGCCTGGGCGAACTGGTTCGGCGGCGTCTACGTGAGCGAGCGCAACTTCTTCGCGCAGTTCGCGATCAGCGATCCGGGCTACCTCGACATGTATCCGGAGTTCGTGCTCTCGCCCGAGGAGCGCAGGGCGTTCGCCACCGATCGCACCGGCGCCATCGCCGGCCGGCGGCTCGCGGAGCTCTACGGATGGAAGGTCGGCGACCCGATCCCGCTGCGCGGGACGATCTATCCCGGCACCTGGACGTTCACGCTGCGCGGAATCTACGACGGCGCGGACCGGGGTACGGACCAGTCGACGTTCTTCTTCCATTTCGACTACCTGAACGAATCGATCAAGAAGCTGTATCCCCGCCGCGGCGACCAGACCGGTGTGTTCATCGTCGGGCTGAAGGATCCGCAGGCGGCGGCGGGGGTTTCCGAAGCGATCGACGCGACGTTCAGGAACTCGCTCGCCGAGACGCTCACCGAGACCGAGAAGGCCTTCCAGCTCGGCTTCGTGGCGATGACCGAGACGATCCTGCTCGCGATCCAGGCCGTTTCGTTCGTCGTCATCGTCATCATCATGGCGGTGATGGCGAACACGATGGCGATGACGGCGCGCGAGCGGTACACACAGTACGCGACGCTGAAGGCGCTGGGCTTCGGCAACGGCTACGTCGCGATGCTGATCTTCGCCGAGTCTCTCGGCATCGCGCTCGTCGGCGGCGCGCTCGGCATCGCGCTCACGTTCCCGCTCGCGCACGCCTTCGCCGAGGCGATGGGCTCGCTGTTCCCGATCTTCTTCGTGAGCCGGGAGACCGTGGTCATGCAGATCGTCGCCGCAATCGTCGTGGGCGTCGTCGCCGCCACGCTGCCCGCGTGGCGCGCCGCGCGCATCCGCATCGTCGACGGATTGCGGGCCGTCGGTTAGCGCTGCCAGGGGGCGACCGATGGCCGTTCCGCTCGCCTACATCGCGCGCAATCTCGCCGCGCGGCGCCTGACGACGATACTGACCGCGGGCGGAATGGCGCTCGTCGTGTATGTCTTCGCCACCGTGCTCATGCTCGCTGCCGGGCTCGAGAGCACGCTGGTGGCCACCGGCGAGGACGACAACGTGGTGGTCATCCGGCGCGGCGCGCAGACGGAGGTGCAAAGCGGCATCGACCGCACGCAGGCGGCGATCGTCGAGAGCCTGCCGGAGATCGCGACGTCCGCAGGCGGGCGGCCGCTCGTGTCCAGGGAGCCGGTCGTGCTCATCAGCCTTCCGAAGCGCGACACCGGCAAGTCCTCGAACGTGGTCATCCGCGGCGTGACGCCCGAAGGCGTGATGCTTCGCCCCAGGGTCCGGATCGTCGAGGGCCGGATGTTCCGCCCCGGCACCTCCGAGGTGATCGCCGGGCGTTCGATCGCGGACGGGTTCAGGGGCGCGGGCGTGGGCGAGACCGTGCGCTTCGCCTCGCGCGACTGGCAGGTCGTCGGCGTCTTCGACGGCGGACGCACCGGCTTCGATTCGGAAATCTGGGGCGACGCCGAGCAGATGCTGCAGGCGTTTCGCCGCACCGGCTTCTCGTCGCTTCTCTTCCGGCTTGCCGACCCGGGCCGCTTCGACGACGTCAAGCAGAAGATCGAGAGCGACCCGCGCCTCACGCTGGAAGCGAAGCGCGAGCGCCGTTTCTACGCCGACCAGTCCGAATCGCTGTCCAAGTTCATCACCTACCTCGGCACGTCGATCTCGGTCATCTTCTCGATCGGGGCGATCATCGGGGCGATGATCACGATGTACGCGAGCGTCGCGTCGCGCACCGCGGAGATCGGCACGCTGCGGGCGCTCGGCTTCTCGCGCGGCGCGATCCTCGTGGCCTTCCTCGCCGAGTCCCTGCTGCTCGGACTGCTCGGCGGCGTCGTCGGACTGGTCGCGGCGTCGCTCATGCAGGCGCTCACGGTGTCGACGACGAACTTCCAGACGTTCGCCGTGCTCGCCTTCTCCTTCACGCTGACACCGAAGATCGTCGCGATGTCGCTGGCCTTCGCGCTGGTGATGGGCTTCGTCGGCGGGTTCCTGCCGGCGGCGCGCGCAGCGCGCCTGTCGATCGTCGATGCGCTGCGCGCCGCGTAGCGGGATGGCGTGACCGGGAACCGCACGCCGGGTGCGTCCGCGCTGTTCCTGGCGGCGACGATGATATGGGGGTCGACGTGGCTCGGGATCAAGTACCAGCTCGGCGTCGTCGCGGCGGAGGTCTCCGTCGTCTATCGCTTCGCCGCCGCGGCCGCGCTGCTTGGCCTGTGGTGCCTCGCCACCGGTCGCTCGCTGCGGTTTCCGCTGCGCACGCATGCGTTCCTTGCGGCGCAGGGCGCGCTGATGTTCGGGGTCAACTACGCCGGCGTGTACCTGGCGGAGGAGCAGGTCGCGTCGGGGCTCGTCGCCGTGCTGTTCTCCACGATCGTCTTCCTCAACCCGGCCTTCATGCGGCTCGTCTACGGCGCGCCGCTGTCGGCGCGCATGCTCGTGGCCGCGGCACTCGGCGTCGCGGGCGTCGCGCTCCTGTTCCTGCCCGACCTCGCGGCGGCGCGCAGCGGCGGCAGCGCCGCGCTGGGGATCGTCTTCGGGCTGGGGGCGACCGTTTTCGCCTCGGCGGGCAACATCGTCGCGGTGCGCAACCAGCGCGCCGGCATCGCGACTTTTCCCGGCACCGCATGGGGGATGTTCTACGGTGCACTCACCATCGCGCTGGTGGCTCTGGTGCGCGGTGTGGCGTGGACGCTCGACCTGCGCCCCGCCTACTGGGCGTCGTTCGCATACCTGGTCGTCTTCGGCAGCATCGCCGCGTTCGGCGCCTACCTGACGTTGCTCGAGAAGGTCGGGCCGGGGCGCGCGGCGTTCGTCGGCGTCGCGACGCCGGTGGTCGCGCTCGCGCTGTCGACGCTGTTCGAAGGGTACCGCTGGACAACGGTCGCCGTGATCGGCGTGGCGCTCGCCGTCGCGGGAAACCTGCTGGCGCTGCCGAATCCCCCGTGGCGGCGGACGCGCTAGCTAGCGTCGCGACGGCCCCGTTCACCCGCGCCGTCCTCGCCGTCCTTTGGGGGTGACGTCGACTGACGACCCGCCCCCACCGCGCGGATCAGTCCTCGCCGTCCTTGGGGGTGACGTCGACGTTGTCGATGAGGCGCGTCGTGCCGAGGGTCGCCGCGCCGAGCACGATCAGCAGGTTCGGATGGTCGAAGCCCTCGGGATGCGGGATCCGCAGGCCGAGGCCGTGGCGCACGGCGACGTAGTCGACTTTCCACCCGTTGCGCGCCAGTTCGGCGCGGCCCGCGGCCTCGAGGTTCGCGTAGTCGTGACGTCCGGCGGCGATCTCGTCGGCGATCGACCGGAGCGTCCGGTACATCCGCGGCGCCTCCTGGCGTTCGGCCGGCGACAGGTAATTGTTGCGCGACGACAGCGCGAGGCCGTCGTCGGCGCGCACGGTTTCGGCCGGCACGATCTGGATGGGAAGATTGAACTGCTGCACCATGCCGCGGACGATCTTGAGCTGCTGCCGGTCCTTCTTGCCGAACACGGCGACGTCCGGCTGCACCAGGCTGAAGAGCTTGAGCACCACCGTGCAGACGCCGTGGAAGAACCCGGGGCGGAAGGCGCCCTCCAGCTCGTCGGCGAGGGGCGGCGGCTGCACGCGATAGAGCTGCGGCACCGGGTACATCTCGTGCTCGCGCGGCGCGAACAGCACGTCGACGCCGCGTGCAGCGAGGCCGTCGCGGTCGGCGGGGAACGTGCGCGGATACCGATCGAAATCCTCGTTCGGGCCGAACTGGAGCCGATTGACGAAGATGCTCGCGACGACGCAGTCGGCCTGCGCGCGGGCGATGTTCATCAGCGTCAGGTGCCCGGCGTGGAGATTGCCCATCGTCGGCACGAACGCCACGCGCGCCGCCTGCGACAGCCGTTCGCGCAGCGCATCCGCCGATTCCACCACGTCCATCGTCTCTCCCCCGCGCGCCGTCAGAAGCAGTGCTCGGGGCCGGGAAACGACCCGTCGCGCACGGCGGCGACGAACGCGGACAGCGCCGCAGCGACGCTTTGCTGTCCCGGCATGAAATTGCGCACGAAACGCGCCGGCTTGCCCGGCGTGATGCCGAGCGCATCATAGATTACCAGCACCTGGCCGGCGCAATCGGGGCCCGCGCCGATGCCGACGATCGGCGCGCCCGCTTCGGCCTGCAGACGCGCCCCGAGCGCGCGCGGCACGCATTCGGCGACGACAAGCGACGCACCGGCCGCGACGACGGCGCGCGCGTCCGCGACCAGCGCTTCGGCGGCGCCGGCGGACCGGCCCTGCACGCGGTAGCCGCCGAGCACGTTGAACGACTGCGGCGTCAGGCCGACGTGGCCGCACACCGGAATTCCGCGCCGGACGAGGAATTCCACGGTGGGTGCGAGCCACGCGCCGCCCTCGAGCTTCACCATCTGCGCACCCGCCGCGAGCGCTGCGGCCGCAGCGGCGAACGCCTTCTCGCGCCGCGCCTGGTAGGTGCCGAACGGAAGATCGGCGATCACCAGGGCGCGCGCGCTCCCGGCCACCACGGCGCGCGTGTGATAGAGCGTGTCGGCGAGGGTGACGGGAAGCGTCGACGGATGGCCCTGGAACACCATGCCGAGCGAATCGCCGATGAGCAGTGCGTCGACGCCGGCCGCGTCGCACTGCGCCGCGAAGCTCGCGTCGTAGCACGTGAGCATGGCGATCCGGCTGCCGTCGCGCCCGGCCGCCACGAGCGCCGGTACCGTCAGCCGCGCCGGGCGGGGCGCCGGCGCGCCGTACGGCGGGGCGTCACTCGGCGCCAAGGTTGAAGAACTCGCGCGCGCCGCGCATTGCCGCGACCTTCTGCAGCAGCAGATCGACGTGGCGGGGGTTGTCGACGAAGTTCAGCCGCTCGCTGTTGACGATCAGCACCGGCGACTCGTCGTACTGGTAGAAGAAGCGCGCGTAGGCCTCGGCGAGCCGCGACAGGTACCCGGCGGGAATGGCGCGCTCGAAGTCGACGCCGCGCCGGTGCACGCGCTCGATCAGCGTTGCGACCGGCGCCTGCAGGTAGATGACCAGGTCCGGCGTCGGCGTCTGCGGCTTGAGGTGCGTGTAGACCTTCTCGTAGAGCGCGTACTCGTCGTCGGACAGATTGAGCCGGGCGAACAGCGGGTCCTTGTCGAGCAGGAAGTCGGCGACCGTCGGACGGCGGAACATGTCGAGCTGCGCGAGTCCGCGCAGCTGATCGGCGCGCTGGAACAGGAACGTGAGCTGCGTGGGCAGCGCGTAGCGGCCCATGTCGTCGTAGAAGCGCGCGAGGAACGGGTTCTCGTCCGGCTGCTCGAAGAGGTGCTCGGCGGAAAGACGCAGGCCGAGCTCGCGCGCGAGGCTGGTCTTGCCCGCGCCGATCGGGCCTTCGACGACGACGTAGCGGCAGGCTTCGAGGTCCATCGTCAGCGCGGCGGTCAGTGCAGGTGATGGGTGCGCGTCGGCGCGATGCGCTGATCGCGCACGCGCGCGAGATGGCGGCGCGCCAGCCCCCGACCCGGCATCGCGACCGCCGGCGCGACCGCGACGAGCGGCCGCAGCACGAAGGCGCGCTCGTGCATGCGCGGGTGCGGCAGCGTCAGCGCGGGCGTGGCGAGGCGAAGGCGGCCGTATAGTAGCAAATCGAGGTCGAGCGAACGGGCGGCATTCGCTGGCGCGCCGGCGCGTCGGTGCCGGCCGTGGCGCCGTTCCAGCGCCGCGAGCCGGGCGAGCAGCGCGCGCGGCGGCAGCGCGGTCGAGAGCATCGCGACGGCGTTGACGTAATCGGGCTGCGGATGGTCCGTGCCGATCGGCGCGCTCGCGTAGTTGCCGGACGTCGCGAGCAGGGCCGTGCGCGGCAGGCGCCGGAGCTGCAGCGTCGCGCGCGCGAGCTGGCGCCGCGGATGAGCGAGATTGCTGCCGAGGCCGACGAAGGCGATCGCGCGCGTCAATCGGCGGGCGGCTCATGGGCCGGCGCCTCCGGCCCCGCCGCCTCCGGCGCCGTCGCCTCCGGCGCCGTCGCATCGTGCGTGCCGTCGTCGCCGCGCTTGCGCCCCCGGCCGCGGGCGCGGCGCCGCTTCTTCGGCGCCTCGTCCGGTCGCAGCATCGCGGCGCGCTCGGCCTCGCCGGCGTCCTGGAAGCGCGTCCACCAGTCGACGAGCGTGCCGGGAACCTCGCCGCTCGCGCCGCGCAAGGCGAGAAAATCGTAGGCCGCGCGAAAGCGCGGATGCTCCATCAGGCGGAACGGCCGCGATCCCGCGCGCTGCTCGAAGCGCGGCTGCAGCGACCAGATCTCCTTGATCGTCGCCTCGAAGCGGCGCGGAATGGCGATGCGCTCCGCCTGCGCCGAGAGCACCTTGTCCATCGCGTCGAACAGCGCCGGCGCGGCCTTCTCGCCGCGCTCCTTCGACTGCTTCCACGTCACGAGGACCTCGTGCCAGAGCAGCGTCGCGAACAGGAACGCCGGCGATACGCCCTTGCCTTCGCGCACGCGCGCGTCGGTTCCGGCGAGCGCCACTTCGATGAACTTCTGCCCGAGCGGCTGCTCGAGGATCACGTCGAGCAGCGGAAGCAGGCCGTGCGACAGGCCGTGCTCGCGCAGGCTGCGCAGCGTCTCGACCGAATGGCCGGAGAGCAGCAGCTTCTGCATTTCGTCGAACAGCCGCGCGGGGGGCACGTTCGACATCAGCGGCGCCAGCCGCGGGATGGGCTCGGCGGTCTTGGGATCGATCGACAGCCCGAGCTTGGCCGCCAGCCGGACGGCGCGCAGCATGCGGACCGGGTCTTCGCGGAAGCGCGTCACCGGCGGGCCGATCAGCTTCATGCGTCGCGCGCGGACGTCGGTCATGCCGCCGACGAAGTCCCAGATGGTCTCGTCGGACGGATCGAAGTACAGCGCATTGATGGTGAAATCGCGCCGCGCTGCATCCTCCGCCTGCGTGCCGTAGACGTTGTCCGAGATGAGGCGCCCGTGCTCGTCCGTCGCGTCGTCGCCGGTCTGCGCCGCCCGGAACGTCGATACCTCGATGACCTCGTTGCCGACGTGGACGTGCACCAGCCGGAAACGCCGACCGATGATGAACGCGCGGCGGAACAGCGGCTTCACCTGCTCCGGCGTGGCGGCGGTCGCGATGTCGAAGTCCTTGGGCGCCAGGCCGAGGACAAGATCGCGCACGGCTCCGCCGACGATGAACGCCTTGTAGCCTTTGTCCTGGAGCTGCCGGCAGACCGACCGGGCCGCGTGCGACAGCTGATCGCGGCGCACCGGGTGCTTGTCCGGTCCGTAGATGCGCGGGTCGCGCTTCTGCCGACCGGGAATGAGGCGGGCGAGCAGGCGGCGGATCATCGGGAAAGATCGAAAGGCGGCGTCGAGAGCATCCACGGCGGACGCCGGCCGAGGGACGGCGGCGGATGTTACCACGCGCCCTCTGCGCCGGCCTCGCGCCATTGACCGGGCGCGAGGCCGGCGATCGTCCACGGCCCCACCGCGCAGCGGATCAGGCGCAGCGTCGGCAGCCCGACCGCGGCGGTCATCCGCCGGACCTGCCGATTGCGCCCTTCGGTGAGCGTGATCTCCAGCCAGGCGGTGGGAATGGCGCGGCGGACGCGGATCGGCGGCGAGCGCTCCCACAGCGCGGCCGGCGGGGCGATCTCGCGCACCTTCGCCGGGCGCGTAACGGCGTCGCCGAGGTCCACGCCCCGCCGCAGCGCCGCGAGCGCCGGCGGCCCGGGGCGGCCCTCGACCTGCGCCCAGTAGGTCTTGGGCAGCTTGTGGCGGGGGGAGGTGATGCGTGCCTGCAGCGCGCCGTCCGCGGTGAGGACGACGAGGCCTTCGCTGTCGGCATCGAGCCGTCCCGCCGGATAGACGCCGGGAACGGCGACGTAGTCCTTGAGCGTCGGCCGCGCGCCGTCGCCGCTGAACTGGCATAGCACCCCGTACGGCTTGTTGACCAGCACGACCCGCGCACCGGCGCGGGGCGGAGCACCGGACGGCCGCGGCCGGGGACGGAGGCGCGTGGCGCTGGCGTTCAAGATGCCGGATAATCGCAGGTTTTGACGCAGCACTTCCCGACGGGACGCCGCGCGCGGCGGCCCCCGCCTTCCGCAGGAGACTCCATGCCCTCGTACCAGCACGTCAAGGTTCCCGCCGCCGGCGCCAAGATTACCGTCAACCCGGATTTCAGCATCAACGTCCCGGACCACCCGATCATCCCCTACATCGAGGGTGACGGCACCGGCGTCGACATCACGCCGGTGATGATCAAGGTCGTCGACGCCGCGGTCGAGAAGGCCTACGGCGGGAAACGCAAGATCCACTGGATGGAGATCTACGCGGGAGAGAAGTCGACCAAGGTCTACGGGCCGGACGTCTGGCTGCCGGAAGAGACGCTGGCGGTCCTCAAGGATTACGTGGTGTCGATCAAGGGGCCGCTGACGACGCCGGTGGGCGGCGGCATCCGCTCGCTCAACGTCGCGCTGCGGCAGGAGCTCGATCTGTACGTCTGCCTGCGGCCGGTCCGCTATTTCAAGGGCGTGCCGTCGCCGGTCAAGCATCCCGAGGCCGTCGACATGGTGATCTTCCGTGAGAACTCGGAGGACATCTATGCCGGCGTCGAGTGGGCGGCGGGCTCCGAAGGCGCGAAGAAGGTCATCGATTTCCTGCTCAAGGAAATGGGCGTCAAGAAGATCCGCTTTCCGCAGACGTCCGGCATCGGCATCAAGCCCGTGTCGAGCGAGGGCACCGAGCGGCTCGTGCGCAAGGCTATCCGCTACGCGATCGACAACGACCGCAAGTCGGTGGCGCTCGTGCACAAGGGCAACATCATGAAATTCACCGAGGGCGCGTTCCGCGACTGGGGCTATGCGCTGGCGCAGAAGGAGTTCGGCGCGACGCCGATCGACGGCGGCCCGTGGTGCGCGTTCAAGAATCCGAAGACCGGTCGCGAGATCGTCGTCAAGGACGTGATCGCCGACGCGTTCCTGCAGCAGATCCTGCTGCGCCCGGCGGAATACGACGTCATCGCGACGCTCAACTTGAACGGGGACTACATCTCGGATGCGCTGGCCGCCGAAGTCGGCGGAATCGGCATCGCGCCGGGCGCCAACCTGTCGGACACCGTGGCGAACTTCGAGGCGACGCACGGCACGGCGCCGAAGTACGCGGGCAAGGACTACGTCAATCCGGGATCCGAGATTCTCTCCGCGGAAATGATGCTGATCCACATGGGCTGGAGGGAAGCGGCGAAGAAGATCACCGACAGCCTCGAGAAGGCGATTGCCGACAAGGTTGTAACGTACGATTTCGCCCGCCTGATGGAAGGCGCCAGGCAGGTGTCGTGTTCCGGCTTCGGGCAGGCGATGATCGAGCGGATGTAGGTCGGCTTCGCCGGGCGGCGCGCGCCTGCGCCCGCGCCGACGTGCGCTCGTCAGGCGCCTGCCGGCGCACGCCTTTGTTGCGATCGTCGCTCGCGCGGATTGCCCCCCGCGCGCGCCGTGCAGTGCGGCACGGGATTTCCAGACATACACTGGGATTCCAGACGGATACACTCTTAAGGATTGCGCGCAAGGCTGCGCGCATACCCGACCCATCCGAACGGGCTTTGGACCCGCGCCCGCGGCGGTCGGGCCGCCGCCCGACGCATCGCGCTGGCGCGGCGACGCGAAGCGTGCCGCGCCAGCGCGCCGACATCCCTACGCTGCCTGGATGTTGGCGGCCTGCTTGCCCTTGGGACCCTGGGTCTCGTCGAAGCTGACCTTCTGGCCTTCCTTGAGACTCTTGAAGCCCTGCATGTTGATTGCCGAGAAATGGGCGAACAAGTCTTCGCCGCCGTCGTCCGGCGTGATGAAGCCGTAGCCCTTTGCGTCGTTAAACCACTTGACGGTGCCAGTTGCCATACAACATGTTCCTCACAGGAATGAACGAGCGCCTGGCGGGCGGGTGGCCTCCCGCGCGCAAATCCTCGTGCGCGCCATGGCCATGCGGCCGGCCCGTGCCCGACGAGGTTCGCGCCCAGCCTTCCTGCGGCGCCAAACACGCCATTTTGTACGCGGGGCCCGCGCCGGGCGTCAAGCCGCCCTGCCGGCCCGCGGGTCTCCCCTTGAAAAAACTGTTGCAATCATCAAACATTGACCCCAACTGGTGATGAATTCCGTCGCGGCGATGTCCAATCAGGAGCAGAACGGCAGCGTTCTCGAGGCCGAGCGAACGCGCGTCAAGCCGCCGCCGCTGTTCAAGGTCATCCTGCTCAACGACGACTACACGCCGATGGACTTTGTCGTCGTGGTGCTCCAAACTGTGTTCAGCATGAGCAGGGAGAAGGCGACGCTGGTGATGTTGCAGGTCCACCGGGAAGGCATGGGGGTCTGCGGAACGTTCACCCGCGATGTCGCCGCCGCGAAGGTCGACCAGGTCATCGACATCGCGCGCAAGCACCAGCACCCGCTTCAGTGCACGATGGAGGAGACTTGAGCGTTATGGGAAGACGGCGGGAAATCGTTTCCCGCCGACGAATCCGATAACGCAGCGGCCGGAGGTTCTGAGGAAGCAACATGATCGCGCAGGAACTGGAAGTCTCCCTTCACATGGCCTTCGTCGAGGCCAGGCAGAAGCAGCACGAGTTCATCACGGTCGAGCACCTGTTGCTCGCCATGCTGGACAATCCCTCCGCCGCCGAGGTGCTGAAGGCCTGCGGCGTCGATCTCGAGGAACTGCGCGGCGTGCTCGCCGACTTCATCAGCGAGCACACGCCCCGGCTCGCCGCGCATTCGGATGCGGACACGCAGCCGACGCAGGGCTTCCAGCGCGTGATCCAGCGCGCGATCCTGCACGTGCAGTCGTCCGGCAAGAAGGAGGTCACCGGCGCCAACGTGCTGGTCGCGATCTTCGGCGAGAAGGAGTCGCACGCCGTCTATTTCCTCAACCAGCGCGGCGTGACGCGTCTCGACGTCGTCAACTACATCGCGCACGGCATCACCAAGAGCCCGCAGAACAAGCAGGAGAAGTCGTCGCCCGAGTCGAAGGAGGAGGGCGAGGCCGGCAGCGAGTCGCAGGGCGCGCTCGACGCCTACACGGTCAACCTCAACCAGCTGGCCAAGAACGGCAAGATCGATCCGCTGATCGGCCGCGAGCACGAGCTCGAGCGCGTCGTCCAGGTGCTGTGCCGGCGACGCAAGAACAATCCGCTGCTGGTCGGCGAGGCGGGCGTCGGCAAGACGGCGATCGCCGAGGGCCTGGCGCGCCGCATCAACGAGGCGACGTCCCGGAGCTCCTCAAGGACTACCAGGTGTTCTCGCTCGACATGGGTGCGCTGCTCGCGGGCACCAAGTACCGCGGTGATTTCGAGCAGCGGCTCAAGGCCGTGCTGAAGCAGCTCGCCGAGAACCCGAAGTCGATCCTGTTCATCGACGAGATCCACACGATCATCGGCGCGGGCGCGGCGTCGGGCGGCACGCTCGACGCGTCCAACCTGCTGAAGCCCGCGCTGTCGACGGGTGCGCTCAAGTGCATCGGCGCGACGACCTACGGCGAGTTCCGGCAGATCTTCGAGAAGGATCACGCGCTGTCGCGGCGCTTCCAGAAGGTGGATGTACCCGAGCCCTCGATCGCCGAAACGATCGAGATCCTCAAGGGGCTGAAGACGCGCTTCGAGCAGCATCACGGCGTCAAGTACGCGCCGGCAGCGCTCACGTCCGCTGCCGAGCTCGCCGCGCGCTTCATCAACGACCGCCACCTGCCGGACAAGGCGATCGACGTGATCGATGAAGCCGGCGCGGCGCAGAAGATCCTGCCCAAGTCGCGGCAGAAGAAGGTCATCGGCAAGACCGAGGTCGAGGAGATCGTCGCCAAGATCGCGCGCATTCCCGCGAAGAACGTCAGCTCCGACGACCGCAACGCGCTGCGGACGCTGGATCGCGACCTCAAGAACGTGGTGTTCGGTCAGGACAAGGCGATCGATGCGCTGGTGTCGGCGATACGCATGGCGCGCTCCGGCCTCGGCAATCCGGTCAAGCCGATCGGCAACTTCCTGTTCTCGGGCCCCACCGGGGTCGGGAAGACCGAGGTGGCGAAGCAGCTTGCCTATTGCCTCGGCATCGAGCTGATCCGCTTCGACATGTCCGAGTACATGGAGCGGCATGCGGTGTCGCGGCTGATCGGCGCGCCGCCGGGGTACGTCGGCTTCGACCAGGGCGGACAGATGACGGAGGCCATCACCAAGCATCCGTACAGCGTGCTGCTCATGGACGAGATCGAGAAGGCGCACCCGGACATCTTCAACATCCTGCTGCAGGTGATGGACCACGGGACGCTAACGGACAACAACGGGCGCAAGGCCGACTTCCGCAACGTCACGATCATCATGACGACCAACGCGGGCGCGAGCGAGCTCGCGAAGAGCACGATCGGCTTCACCACGGCGAAGCAGTCGGGCGACGAAATGGGCGAGATCAAGCGGCTGTTCACGCCGGAATTCCGCAACCGGCTGGACGCGACGATCTCGTTCGCGTCGCTCGACCACGACGTCATTCTGCGTGTCGTCGACAAGTTCCTGCTCGAGCTCGAGAGCCAGCTCCACGAGAAGAAGGTCGAGCCGTCGTTCTCGCCGGCGCTGAAGGAGTTCCTGGCCAGGAAGGGCTTCGACCCGCAGATGGGCGCGCGGCCGATGTCCCGCCTGATCCAGGACACGATCCGCAAGGCGCTGGCCGAAGAGCTGCTGTTCGGCCGGCTCACCAACGGCGGACGCGTGACGATCGACCTCGACGCGGACGAGAAGGTGAAGCTCGTGTTCGAGGAGACGCCGGCGGAGGCCGAACCGGTCGCCTGATCGCGGACGGCGCATCAGCGCAGACGGCGATCCCGAGGGATCGCCGTTTGTTCTTGCGCGCTAGGCGAGCATGTCCGCCCAGATGCTCTTCGCCCAGGCGAAGCCGTATTCGCCCTCCAGCGCATTCGCCGCCGGCGACAGGCCGCCCGATCCTTGCACCGTCACGAACGTCTTCTTCGCCGGGTCGTACTGGTGCACCGACGCCACGTGCGCCGCCTCGCGGTCGCTCAGGAAGCTGTAGCAGGTGTTGTTGAGCACCGGCGCCGGATCCGGCGGCTCGCCGGCGAGCGAGCGCAGGATCGCCGCCGCCGCCGCCTTGCCGTGCTGGTTCGCCATGTGTCCCGATTTCGGCATCGCCGGCGCAACCTGGATCGCGTCGCCGAGCACGTGGATGTCCTTCACCTTGACCGACTCGAACGACAGGAAGTCGACTTCGCACCACGCGTCGTTCGCGGTGATCACCCCCGCCTGCGCTGCGATCGCGCCGGCCCTTTGCGGCGGGATCACGTTCAGGACGTCGGCCCGCGCATCGTCGGCGGTCTCGAACTTCGCTGTGAGCGTCGCGACGTCGACGTCGACCAGCACGCAGTCGGGACGGTATTCGACGATGCCCTCGTACGCTTCGCTCCAGGCCCGGGTGAACAGCGCCTTCTTCGACTGCACGTCCTCGTTCCCGTCCAGGATCAGCACCTTGCTGCGCGGCTTTGCGCGCTTGAAGTACCACGCCACCTGGCACGCGCGCTCGTACGGCCCGGGCGGGCAGCGGTAGGGCGCGCGCGGAATGACGATGGCGAAGACGCCGCCGTCCCGCATGGCGACGATCTGCCGGCGCAGCGCAGCCGTCTGCGGGCCCGCCTTCCACGCATGCAGGACGCGCGACTGCGCGGCGGGGTTATCGAGCCCGGGCAGGCGGTTCCAGAGAAAATCGATGCCCGGCGACAGGACGAGCCGGTCGTAGGCGAGCTCTGCGCCGCCGGCCAGACGCACGGTGCGCTTGGCGGGATCGACGGCGGTGGCCGTGTCGCGGACCAGGCGCACGCCGCGTCTGGCGAGCGCATCGTAGCCGACGGTGATGTCGGCCATCTCGAGGCTGCCGCCGAGCACGAGGTTCGACAGCGGACACGAGACGAACGCGGGATTCGCCTCGACGAGCGTCACGTCCACGGCGCTGCCGCCCCACAGGGCGAGGTATTTCGCCGCGGTCGCGCCGCCGTACCCGCCGCCGACGACCACGACCCGACCGCGTCCGCGCGCGCCGATCGTCGCGCATGCCGAAAGCGCCGAGGCAGCGAGGCCCGCGCCCGCGATTCGCAGGAAGCCACGGCGCCCCAAATCCGTCCGCATCGCGCTCGCGTTCACTTTCCGCCGGCGGATTGCGCGGCGAACCAGGCGGCTGCCAGCTCGATCTGCGCGTCGGTATAGCCTCGGGCGAGTTGCGGCATGACGGTGCCCTCGCGCGTTCCGTTCCTGAACGCCTGCATCTTCTTGACCATGTCGGCGCGCGGCATCCCGGCGAGCGACGGGAACCGCGTGATGCTCACTCCGTTGGTGCCGTGACACGCCGCGCATCCGGCGGCGACGTCGCGCGCGGCCGTGGTCGCGACACCCCCCTGCGCCGCGGCGCAGGCGGACCAGAGCAGCACGGCGCAAAGGGCGAGGCGGGGCGACACGAATTTCCTCCGGCGGGTGTGCGAGCGGGGCACGCTCGGCAGCCAAATCAACATTGCACCGGCGGACAGGGGTGTCAAGCGAAGCGCCGGGGACGCTGCCGAGGTCGGCACGTGAGCGGCGGAGGCGGAATCCATTTCCGCACCTCGAAAATCGATCCGGAGTTGCATCTGAAGCGGTATGCGGCACGGGCCTCAACAAAAACAAACAGATAGCTGGAAAAAGATAGCTGCTGGCGGGTAGTCCTCTACAAGATCCTGCCGCGACGCAACCCGTCTTGCGCACCAAGGTGGCGCGACATTTCCGCATCCTGGAATCGTTTTCTATGTTATTGATTTTGCGACAGTAAAATATACTGCGACGCGCCAAGTTTTGCTTGTGCGGTGCGCAATCGTTTGCTAACTTCTCTTTGTCACGAAGCGCCGTGCCGCCGCATCACGCGGCGCGACGCACAGCAGGGCCGGGGGCCATCCATCCCAAGCCCGCCCGACCGGAGAGCGATCCTCGCCGGTCCGTGCCGTGGAACGTCGGCGGCTTGGAGTCCGCCGGACGCTTCACACCGGAGGCGCCTTCGCGCGCATGAGCGCGGATGAAGGGCCCTTGACCAACGAGCCGGCGCTCGCGCCGGCGTGGCCACGATGGAGCACCCATGAGCTATGACCTCGAAGCGGCACGGTTGAAGAAGGACTGGGCGGAGAACCCGCGCTGGAAAGGCATCAAGCGCGGCTACACGGCGGAGGAGGTGGTGCGGTTGCGCGGCTCGCTGCTGATCGAGCACACGCTCGCGAAGCGCGGCGCCGAGAAGCTGTGGAAATCGCTGCACGACGAGCCGTTCGTCAATTCGCTCGGCGCGCTGACCGGCAATCAGGCGCTGCAGCAGGTCAAGGCCGGGCTGAAGGCGATCTACCTGTCCGGCTGGCAGGTCGCCGCCGACGCGAACATCGCCGGCGAGATGTATCCGGACCAGTCGCTGTACCCGGTCAATTCGGTGCCGCACGTGGTGCGGCGGATCAACAACACGTTCATCCGCGCCGACCAGATCCAGCACATGGAGCAGTCGGGCAGCGTCGATTTCTTCGCGCCGATCGTCGCCGACGCCGAGGCAGGCTTCGGCGGCGTGCTGAACGCGTTCGAGCTGATGAAGGCGATGGTCGAGGCGGGCGCGGCGGGCGTTCACTTCGAGGACCAGCTCGCGTCGGTGAAGAAGTGCGGTCACATGGGCGGCAAGGTCCTCGTCCCGACGCGAGAGGCCGTCGACAAGCTCGTCGCCGCGCGCCTGGCCGCCGACGTCCTGGGGGTGCCGACGATCGTGCTCGCGCGCACGGATGCCGAGGCGGCAGACCTCGTGACGAGCGACATCGATCCGATCGACCAGGCATTCGTGACCGGCGAGCGCACGGTCGAGGGCTTCTTCAAGACGCGCAACGGCCTCGAGCAGGCGGTCGCGCGCGGGCTGGCCTACGCCCCGTACGCGGATCTGATCTGGTGCGAGACCGGCAAGCCGGACCTCCAGTTCGCGAAGGCGTTCGCCGACGCGATCCACGCCAGGTTTCCCGGCAAGATGCTCGCGTACAACTGCTCGCCGTCGTTCAACTGGAAGAAGAACCTCGACGATGCGACGGTCGCGAAGTTCCAGCGCGAGCTCGGCGCGATGGGCTACAAGTTCCAGTTCATCACGCTGGCCGGCTTCCACAGCCTCAACTACTCGATGTTCAACCTGGCGTACGGCTACGCGCACAACAACATGACGGCGTTCGTCGAGTTGCAGGAGGCCGAGTTCGCCGCGGTGCCGAAGGGCTTCACGGCGATCAAGCACCAGCGCGAGGTCGGCACGAGCTACTTCGACGCGGTGACGACGACGATCCAGGGCAGCCAGGCGTCGACGACCGCGCTTCGGAACTCGACCGAGGACGAGCAGTTCTTCGAGAAGCCGAAGTCGGAGCTTTCGGTCGCCAACGGCTGATTTCGCCGCCGCGCCCCGCGTGACGCCGCGCCGCCTGCAGGGGCGGCGCGGCGTTCTTGAAGGGACCGTACGCGAGCCTGTCGCCGTCAGGCCGGCTGATGGTCGCAGGACACCTGCGTGTTCCAGTCGGCGAACGTGCCGCTCGGGTTTTGCTCCCACGCCCAGACGTGCAGCTCGTAGAACGCATGCAGGCCGTAGCGATTCGGCTCGCTTACGTAGTTCGCCAGGTGTCCGTCGACGGCCGGCGCCCCGCCGTCCGGATGAAGGCTCGCCCAGTCGCTCGCGAAAACGATGAACTCGACGCCGACCAGGCGCAGTGCGCCGTTCGGCGTCGGCTCGTAGATCAGGGCTTCGGGCTCGTCGGGATTCAGCACGCCGTCGCCGAGGCGGCTCGGCAGGACGAAGTGGACCCCCATGGCACCTGCCTGGGGTCCGCTGACGCAGGGGGTGGCCGGCACCCAACCTTCGTCCATCGCCACGTTGACGTCGAGGAAGCGACGCGTCGCCGTGCGGACCTTGTCGACGAGCGCGACGGCAGTTTTCTTCGGAGCCGCGGCGTCATGGGCATGAGCCATCTGCGCCGCGGACGGCTGCGCTGCAACGATCGACGGCACGGCGACGACGAGCAGAGCCCGCGTCAGCCTGCCGAACCACGATTTGCGTACCTTCGCTTGCATGATTGCTCTCCCTTGCGTTGTCCGACCCGACGCGCCGAGCGTCCGGCATCCGGCGATCGCGGCATCCGGCCGGTGGACGCCGATGCGTTCACTTTAGGGAGAGCGAGTGGCAGCAAGACTTCAGCGAGGCGCGTCCTTTGTTTCGTTTGTTCCGCCCGGCTTCCTATACTGGGGCCGATGCGGCTCTTCTTCGCCCTCGTTCCCGATCCGCCGGTGCGCAACGCGCTGGGCGCGCTGGCGCAGGGCCTGCAGGCGACGATCGGCGGGCGGGCGGTGCCCGCGCACAACATCCACCTGACGCTGGCGTTCATCGGCGAGACGGATCTGGCGCGCGCGGCGCAGTTGCGCGCCGTGCTCGGTGTGCTGCCGCGCGTGGCGTTCACGCTGACGCTGGACCGGCTCGGCGAATGGCGCCATGCGGACGTGGCTTGGATCGCGCCTTCCGTCGTGGGCGAGGCGCCTGCGGCGCTGCACGCCGCACTCGCCGACGCGCTGCGCGCGGCGGCGTTTCCCGTCGAGGACCGGCCTTTTCGGCCGCACGTGACGCTGGTGCGGCGCCCGGCGCGCAGGCTCGCGACGGCCGCGTCAGGCCCGCTGGCGTGGCCGGTGACGCGCGTGTCGCTGATGCGCTCGCAAAGCATCGCCGGACACGTCCGCTATCGCGAGGACGCCGGGATGGCGCTCGACGCCTAGGCGGTGCTTCGCGCTTCGGCGCGTAGTTTGCCGTCGCAAAGACGGCGAACCGTTCAGCGCTGTGCCTTCGCGATCGGCCGCTCGCGCTTGGCGATCCACTCGCTCCACGAGCCGGGGTAGAGCCGCGTGCCGTGCAGGCCCGCGATCTCCATCGCCAAAATGTTCGCGCAGGCAGTCACGCCGGAACCGCAGTACTGGACGACGTCCGTGTGCGACCGGCCGCCGAGCAGCGCGGCGAATTCGGTGCGCAGGCGCGCCGCAGGCTTGAACGTGCCTTCGGGGGTCAGGTTGAGACTCGCGGGACGATTGACTGCGCCGGGAATGTGACCCGCCACCGGGTCCATGGGCTCGACCTCGCCGCGGAAGCGCTCCGGCGCACGCGCGTCGACGAGCAGCAGCGTGTGCCGCGACAGGCTGGCCTCGACGCCGGAGGAACCGACCGTCGGGGTGACGTTCTTGACGACGAACGACGCGCCCGCCGGTGCGATGACCTCGGCAGTGACCGGCCGCTTCTCGCGCGTCCACTTCGCGAAGCCGCCGTCCAGCACCGCCACGGCCTCGTGGCCCACCCACCGCAGCATCCACCACAGGCGCGACGCGAACGTGCCCGATCCCTGGTCGTACGCAACGACCTGCTTCGAGGCATCGATGCCGATGCGCGAGAACAGCGCGGCGCAGGCCTCTGGCGTCGGCAGCGGGTGGCGTCCGTTGAAACCGTTCCTGGGCGCGGACAGGTCACGGTCGAGATGCAGGAACACGGCGCGCGGGATGTGCGAGGCCCTGTATTCGTCTTCGCCCCAGGCCTCGGGCGACGCCAGGTCATGGCGGACGTCGACGATCACGAGGGAAGGATCGTCGAGGCGCGCGGCCAGTTCGTCGGTGGAGATGAGCATCGTGTGCATGGGAACTCGAAGCGGCGCGCGGCGAGGCGCTGACGCGACGATGATACCCCGCAGCCGCCCGCGCCCCCCGCGGCGTCAGTACAACTCGGCGGGCGTCATGCGCACGACCGGCGCGAAACGCAGTGCGTTCTCGGCCGCCCCGAGCGCGGCAGGATCGCCGACCGCGACGACGACCATCTGCGCCGGATCGAGGTAGCGCTTCGACACCGCCAGGACCGCGGGCGCCCGAACGGCGGCGAATTCGGCGGGAAGCTCTGCGTAGTAGGCGATTGGCGAGGCCGTACACGAAGAGATTCGCGAACGCGCCGGCGATCCCGCCGTTGGTATCGAACGCGCCGGGGAGCGCGCGCACGACGCCGTCGCGCGCCTTCGCGAACTCGGCCCGCGAGGGCGCCGACGTGCGCATGCGTTCGAGCTCGCGGTCGATCTCCTGCACGGCCGGCGCGGTGGCATCGGCGCGCACGGCCGTCGCGACGACGAAAGGCGCGGGCAGGCGACCGAACTCGAAGCGCGAGAACGCGCCGTACGCGTAGCCCTTGGCTTCGCGGATGTTGGCGTTGAGACGGCTGGTGTAGCCGCCGCCCAGGACCTCGTTGGCGAGCTGCAGGGCGAAGTAGTCGGGACTCGCGCGCGTCGCGGCGACGCGACCGATCCGCAGCTCCGTCTGGTTGACGCCGGCGCGGGGCACGAGAACGACGCGGGCGGACGTCGCCTTGGCGGGCAACGGCGTGCCTGCGGCGGGCAGCGTCGCCGCGCGGCCGGACCAGCCGCCGAACTCGCGCTCGGCGAGCGCGCGCGCCGACGCACGATCGATTGCGCCGACGATGACCAGCGCCGCGTTGTCGGGACGGAACCACTGCTCCCAGTAGCCGCGCAGCATCGGCCCGTCGATGCGCGTCAGCGCATCCTCGGTGCCGAGCGTCGGCTGGCCGTAGCCCGTGTCCGCGCCGTACAGTGCGCGCCGGAAAGCGGCGTCGGCGAGCGCGCCGGGATCCTCGCGCGCGGCGGCGAGCGAGGCGAGCCGCGAGCGGCGCGCGCGCTCGATCTCCTCGTCCGGGAACGCCGGATGCCGGACGATATCCGCGAGCAGCGAGAGGGCCGCGGGAAAGCGCGTCGCGAGCGCGTCGATGTCGAGCACCGACGCGTCGCGCGCGCTGTTCGCGCCATAGTCGGCGCCGAGCTGCGCGAACGCGTCGGCGATCGCGAGCGCGCTGCGCGTGGCCGTGCCGTCCTCGAGCGAGGCGACGGCGAAAATCCGCGACCCCGGGCGTGGCGGCGGGGTTGGCGCCGATGCCGCCCTTGACGACGAGGCGCGCATGGACGAGGGGCACCTCGTCGCGCTGGAGGTGATACACGGTCAGGCCGTTGGCGAGCCGGAACGTCGCGGGTTCGGGAAGGTCGGGGATGATCGCCGGACCCGCGCGCGGTGGCGTGCGGCGCCACGCCTCGTCGCGGTTGAGCGCTTCGGTTTCGCGCACCGACGAAGGGGGCGGGACGGTGACGGCGACGTCGGGGGCGAGCTTCTTTTCGCCCGGAACCGCGTACACGACCACGCGCGCATCCTTCGCGAGGTAGCGCGCGACGGCGTGCTTGACGTCGTCCGGCGTGACGTGCCGGTAGCGCTCGAGGTCCTTGCCGAGATAACCAGGATCGCCGGTGTACTGGTTGTAGAAATTGAGACGGTCGGCGCGCCTGCCGACGCGTTCGAGGCTGCGGAACAGATCGTGCTCGTAGACGCTGCGCGCGCGCTCCACCTCGGCCTCGGTGGGGCCGTCCGCGGCGAGGCGCGCGAGTTCCGCGTCGATTGCCGTCTCGAGCTCCGCCAGCCGTGTGGCCGGGACGCGCGAGCGCCTGGATCTCGAAGGTCGACGTGAGCGCGGCCGATGCCTGCCCGGCGTCGACGCCCTGCGCGAGCTCCTTTTCGTAGACGAGCGACTTGTAGAGGCGGCTCGATTTGCCGCCGGCGAGGACCTGCGCGGCGATCGTCGAGCTCCGCATCGCCGGGCGCGAACGCGGGCGGCGTCAGCCAGGCGAGGCTGAGCCGCGGCAGCTCGATCCGATCGGTGACCGTCAGCCGCCGCTCGTGCTCGATCGGCGGCGTGACGACCGCCGGCTTCGGCACGTCCGGGCCGCGCTTGAACGAGCCGAAATACTTCTGCACGAGACGGCGCGCATTCGCCGGGTCGAAGTCGCCTGCGATGACGAGCGTGGCGTTGTCGGGACGGTAGTAGCGCTTGAAGAAGTCGCGCACATCGTCGAGCTTCGCCGCCTGGATGTCGGCGTGCGAGCCGATGACGTCGGCGCGATAGGGGTGGCCGGGCGGGAACAGCGCGGCATAGATCGCTTCGTCGACGATGCCGTAGGGCCGGTTCTCGGTGCGTTTCCCGGCGCTCGTTGCGCACGACGTCCTGCTGGTTGGCGAGCGCCTTCTGTCGAGCGCGTCGAGCAGATACCCCATGCGGTCGGCGTGCGTCCACAGCGCGAGCGCGAGCTGGTTCGCCGGCACGGTGTCGTAGTAGTTGGTGCGGTCGAGCCCGTCGACGCGTTGGAGTCGCTGCCGCCGGCGGCCTCGAGCAGCCTTTCGGCCTGGCCGCGCGCGATGTGCTTCGTGCCGGTGAACATCATGTGCTCGAACAGGTGGGCGAAGCCGGTCCGGTCGGGCGTCTCGTTGGCGGCGCCCACGTGGTACCAGAGATTGACCGCGACGGTCGGCAGCCGCTTGTCGGGCGCAAGGATCACCTCCAGGCCGTTTCGCAGCGTGTACTTCGTGAACGGGATCGCCGGCGTCGCCGTGCCGGCGCGGCGGCCACGGCGAGCATCGACGAACCCGGCGAGCGCGACGGCGAGCAGCGGGCGTAGCAGGCGCATGGTCTCTGGCGGAAGGGGAGGGAAACGAGACGAGCGGGCCCGCGTCACGGACCCGCCCCCGGAGAGACCGCCGTCAGCGCAAAGCGTTCCCTACAGGTGCGCGACCTGCGCCTCCATCTCGCCGCGGTAGAACTCGTGGAAATGCTGCATGCCGTCTTCCATCGGCGACTGGTAGGGTCCGACTTCGTTGCGGCCCTGCGCCACAGCGCGCGGCGGCCGGCGTCCATGCGCTCGGCGATCTCGTCGTCTTCCTGTGCGGTCTCGCGGTACGCCGCCTGCTCGGCCTCGACGAACTCGCGCTCGAACAGCGCGATGTCCTCCGGGTAGTAGAACTCGACGACGTTGAGCGTCCGGTCGACGGCCCTGCGGGATCAGCGTGCTGACGACCAGCACGTGCGGGTACCACTCGACCATGACGTTCGGGTAGTACGTCAGCCAGATCGCGCCGTGCGGCGGCGTCTCGCCGCGCGAGATAGTCGAGCACTGCCTTGTGCCAGCGCTCGTAGGTCCGCGTGCCCGGCTTCGCCAGGCCGTTGTTCACGCCGACGGACTGCACCGACGCCCGGTCGGCGAACTCCCATCGAGGTCGTCGCAGGTGACGAACTGGCCCAGGCCCGGGTGGAACGGCTCGACGTGGTAGTCCTCGAGGTAGACCTCGATGAACGTCTTCCAGTTGTAGTTGCACTCGTGCATCTCGACGCGGTCGAACACGTAGCCGGAGAAGTCGAGCTGCGTGGTCGTCAGTCCCGGCGAGGTCGCGCCGCGACGTCGCGCGGGCCGTCGAACAGCAGCCCGTTCCAGCGCGTCAGCGGCGTGCACGCCCGAGATCGAGGCAAGGCTTCTCGGCAAAATGCGGTGCGCCGAGGAGCTTGCCCTAGAGGTCGTAGGTCCAGCGATGGATCGGGCAGACGATGTTCTGCGCGTTGCCCGTGCCCGTCGAGCATGATCGCCTGCCGGTGCCGGCAGACGTTGGACAGCAGCTCGACGCCGTGCGCGTTGCGCACCAGCACCTGCGCGTTGTCGCGCCCGGCGAGCGCGTGATAGTCGCCCGGTTCGGGCACCATCAGCTCGTGGCCGACGTAGCCCGGCGCGCGCTGCGAACAGCACGCGGCGCTCGGCGTCGAACACGCGGGGATCGCAATACCAGGAAGCCGGCAGCTGCGGCGAGGCTTGCCGCAGTCGCGCGGCGTTGGCGAGATCGGACATCGGTCCCTGAGGTCCTTTCAGCGAGGTCAACCAACCCAACCCAACAACCCGGACATATCGACGCTCCCGAGGGCGCCGGCGTTCCGGACCGCTTTGCTAAGTCAGCCGCGCGAAAGGATTCGCGTGAGGCCGCGTCGTCAAACATGCTATTATATACGGGTACTTAGCGCGGGTCAAGGGTGCGCCACCCCGGCCGCGGCCCGGTATCGAACTGTTCGCCACGGCTCATGCGCCTCTCCGCCGAGCCAAACCCACCGCTGAACGACCACCCCCTCACCTTCGAAACCGCGCTCGCCGAGCTCGAGAAGATCGTCGCGACGATGGAAGCGGCCAGCTTCCGCTCGAGGATTCGCTCGCCGCGTACAAGCGCGGAGCGGAACTGTCGCATACTGCCAGGCCGCGCTGAAGGATGCGCAGCAGCAGGTCGAGGTGCTGGAGAAGGGCGTGCTGAAGTCGTTCAAGCCCGAAGGCACCGGCGATGCATAGCGAGCTGCCCTGGGAAGTGTGGTCGCGGGAGCGCCAGACACGCATCGAGGAGGTGCTCGCGCGATGCGATCGCCCGACGAGCCGCGCGCCGGCTGGGCGAGGCGATGCGCTACGCGACGCTCGGCGGCGGAAAGCGCGTGCGTGCGCTGCTCGCCTACGCCGCCGGCGAGCTGCCCGGCGCGGAACCTGCGCTCGTCGATGCTCCCGCCGCTGCGGTCGAGATGATCCACGCCTATTCACTGGTGCACGACGACCTGCCCGGCCATGGACGACGATGCGCTTCGCCGCGGCAAGCCGACGTGCCATGTCGCGTTCGGCGAGGCGATCGCCCTGCTGGCCGGCGACGCGCTGCAGGCGCTCGCGTTCGGCGTGCTCGCCGCGAGCCGCATGCCGGCGCCTGCCGGCGCATGCTCGCTCCTCGCCCGGGCGGCCGGCGCGTCGGGCATGGCGGGCGGCCAGGGCCGTCGATCTCGCCGCGACAGGCACGCTGCTGACGCTGGCCGAGCTCACCGCATGCACCGCATGAAGACCGGCGCGCTGATCGCCGCCGCGGTTCAGCTCGGCGCACGCTGCGGCGGTCCGCTGTCCGCATCGCAGGACACCGCGCTGGACCGTTCGCCGTCGGCCGCGGGTCTCGCCTTCCAGGTCGTCGACGACTGCTCGATGTCGAAGGTTCGGCGGCAGCGCTGGGCAAGACTGCGGGCAAGGACGCGGCGCAGAACAAGCCGACTTACGTCTCGCTGCTGGGCGTGGCGGAGGCCCGGCGCCAGCGCATGCGCTTTGCGCCGAGGCGCACACCGCGCTCGTCCCCTGCGGCGACGCGGCCCGCCGCCTGCACGAGCTCGCCGACTGGATCGTCGCGCGCGGGCATTGACGAAGCGATGACGCCCACCGCGCCGCTGCTCGAATCGATCGACTCGCCCGCCGACCTGCGGCGCCTCTCGCAGGAGCTTGCCGCAGCTCGCGCGCGAGCTGCGCGCTTTCGTCCTGCAGTCGGTGGCGCGCACGGGCGGGCATCTGTCGTCGAACCTCGGCACCGTCGAGCTGACCGTCGCGCTGCACTACGTCTACGACACCCCGCACGACCGCATCGTGTGGGACGTCGGCCACCAGACCTACGCGCACAAGATGCTCACCGGCCGCCGCGGGCGGATGGAGCGCCTGCGCCAGCTGGGCGGTCCGGCGGGATTTCCGCGCCGCGAAGAGAGCGAGTACGACACGTTCGGCACCGCGCATTCGTCGACGTCGATCTCGGCGGCGCTCGGCATGGCGATCGGCGCCGCGCATCGGCGCTGAACGCGGCGCGTCGTGGCGGTGATCGGCGACGGCGCGATGAGCGCCGGCATGGCGTTCGAGGCGCTCAACAACGCACGCGGCGCCGATCTGCTGGTCATCCTCAACGACAACGACATGTCGATCTCGGAGCCCGTGGGCGCCATCAACCAGTACCTGGCGAGGATCCTCTCGTCGCGCCTGTACAACACGGTGCGCCGCGGCGGCAAGGAAGTGCTGGCGAAGCTGCCGCCGGTGCACGAGCTCGCGCGGCGCGCCGAGGAGCACATGAAGGGCATGGTGCTGCCCGGCACGCTGTTCGAGGAATTCGGCTTCAACTACATCGGGCCGATCGACGGCCACGACCTCGACGAGCTCGTGCAACACGCTGTCGAACATCCGCGAGCCTCAAGGGCCGCAGTTGCTGCACGTGGTCACGCGCAAGGGGTAGGGCTACGCGAGGGCCGAGGCGGATCCGATTCTCTATCACGGCGTCACGAAATTCGATCCGGCGGTCGGCATCGTGCCCAAGGCGCCGGCGAAGCCGGCTTACACGCAGGTCTTCGGCGACTGGCTGTGCGACATGGCGGCGCGCGACTCGCGCTGGTCGGCATCACGCCGGCGATGCGCGAAGGATCGGGGCTCGTGCGCTTCTCGCAGGAGTTTCCCGATCGCTATTTCGACGTCGGCATCGCCGAGCAGCACGCCGTCACGTTCGCCGCGGGGCTCGCGTGCGAGGGCATGAAGCCGGTCGTGGCGATCTATTCGACGTTTCTGCAGCGCGCCTATGACCAGCTGATCCACGACGTGGTCCTGCAAAACCTGCCGGTGATGTTCGCCATCGACCGCGCGGGCTGGTCGGCGCCGACGGCCCGACGCACATCGGCGCGTTCGATCTCTCCTATCTGCGCTGCCTGCCGAACATGACGGTGATGGCGCCCGCCGACGAGAACGAGTGCCGGCAGCATGCTCGACCACCGCATTTCGCCTCGGCACGCCGGCGCCGTGCGCTATCCGCGCGGCACCGGGCCGGGCGTGGCCATCGATCCGGCGCTGCACGGCGCTGCCCGTCGGCAAGGGCGAGATCCGCCGCGAGGCGAAGCGGCGCGCGGACCGCATCGCGATCCTCGCGTTCGGGGCGCTGCTGCACCCGGCGCTCGCTGCGGCGGAGGAACTCGACGCGACGGTCGCCAACATGCGCTTCGTCAAGCCGCTCGACGTGGATCTCGTGCGCGCGCTGGCGCGCGACCACGATGCGCTGGTGACGGTCGAGGAAAACGTCGTCGCTGGCGGCGCCGGCAGCGCGGTCGCCGAAGCGCTGGCGGCGGCCGGATGCGAAGCGCCGATGCTTGCATCTGGGCCTGCCGGACGCATTTCGTCGGATCATGGCGACCCGGGCGTGCTGCTCGCGCAGCGTCGGCCTCGACGCCGACGGGCATCGCGGCGTCGATCGACGCGCGCTTTCCGCGCAAGCAGCCGGGCGTGTGGGCCAAACCCGCGGCCTGACCAGGGTTTCCCCGCTTTTTGACGAATTCCGGGGCCGCGGCGGCCTTGCTATAGTGGCATCACCATGAACAAGCCCGAAACGATCGGCCAGCTGATGCCCATTCCCGACGTGCAGTCGGGCTCCGACGATCGCCGGATCGCGATCGATCAGGTGGGCATCAAGGGCCTTCGCTATCCGCTGCCGTTCGCCGATCGCAGCGGCGAGCCGCGCACGACGATCGCCACCTGCAACGTGTACGTCGCGCTGCCGGAGGACCGCAAGGGCACGCACATGTCCCGGCTCGTCGCGTTGCTCGAGGAGCGCGCGGCGCCCGGCGCTGCGCCGGTGACCGTCGCGAACCTGCGTGCGCTGCTCGAGGATCTCGTGGTCCGCCTCGACGCGCCCGGCGGGCGCATCGAGCTCGCATTCCCGTACTTCGTGCGCAAGATCGCCCCGGTGTCGGGGGTCGCGAGCCTGCTCGACTACGACGTGAAGCTCGCGGGCGCGCTCGACGGTGGCCGCTATTCGCAGACGATCGGCGTCAGCGTCCCGGTGACGTCGCTGTGCCCGTGCTCCAAGGAGATCTCCGACTACGGCGCGCACAACCAGCGCTCGATCGTCGGCATCGCCGTGCGACCGCGCGAGCACGTGTTCGTCGACGAGCTGCTGCGGGTCGCCGAGGAAGAGGCGTCCGCCGAGCTCTACGGCATCCTGAAGCGCGCCGACGAGAAGTACGTCACCGAACGCGCGTACGACAATCCGCGCTTCGTCGAGGACCTGGTGCGCGGCGTCGCGGCGCGCCTTGCCGCCGACCCGCGGATCGCCGGCTTCGCCGTCGAAGCCGAGAACTTCGAATCGATCCACAACCATTCGGCGTTCGCGCGGATCGCGCGCAACTTCTGAGCCGCGCCCCCCGCGCCGGTCGTCGCCGCGGACCGCGGCTCGTCCTGTGCCGGTCGTCGTTCGTCCCGGCGACCCGGTCGCCCGGCGCGCCCGCGCCTACAATTGCCGGATGAGCCGCCTGCCGCCGCGCTGATGCTCGCCACCCTGCGCCGCCGCTACCAAGCGTGGGCATGCGTGCTGGCGTCGCTGTCCGAGCTCGAACGCCAGGAGATTCGCGCGTTCGACCGCTGGATCTACCGCGAGGGGGGCTGGCGCTGGGTCCTCTATCTCGCCGCCGCGACGACGCTGGTCGCGTGGATCGTGTCGCTGTCGCCGCTCGGCCTTTCATTCGCCAAGGCCGCGCTGCTCTTCAACGTCGTCGTGTTCCTGCTGGCGTGGGCGGCGCTCAGCGCCTGGTTCGGCCACCGCAAGTTCCAGGGCAAGGCGCTGCGCTCCACGCTGGTGACGCTGCTGTTCGTGCCCTTCGGGGCGGTGGTCGGGGGAACGCTCGCCGACGTGATCCGCGGACGGCCGCCGTTCGCGTGGTTCTTCGACGACACCATGTTCCGCAATGTCCTGGTCGCCGCGCTGGCGTTCGGCCTCATGTACGCGGCCACGGTGGCGCTCGTCGCCAACCTGCGCAACCGCGATTACGTCGCCCGCTCGGCCCGGCTCGAGGCCGAGGCGCGGCAGAGCGAGCTTAACCGCCGGCTCGCCGAGTCGCAGCTCCGCCTGCTGCAGCTGCAGGTCGAGCCGCACTTCCTGTTCAACACGCTGGGCAGCGCGCAGCAGCTCGCGGAGAAGAGCGCGCCGGAGGCCGCGCGCCTCATCGCCGACCTGATCCGCTTTTTGCGCACGTCGACGCAGTCGATGCGCGAGAACGCAACGACGCTGCGGCAGGACGCCGCGATGGTCGCGGCGTATCTCGCGATCATGCAGGCGCGGCTGCGCGAGCGGCTGGCGTACGCGATCGACGTGCCGGCGCCCCTCGGTGGCGAAGCCATTCCGCCCGGCATGCTGATCACGCTGGTCGAGAACGCGATCAAGCACGGCATCGAGCGATCGCCGGCAGGCGGAGCGATCGCCGTGACGGCGCGCCGGGACGGCGCGCGGCTCGTGATCACGGTCGCCGACACCGGTGCGGGCCTCGGTGACGGCGCGCCCGGCCAGGGCATCGGCCTTGCCAACGTGCGCGAGCGCCTCGCGTTGCTGTACGGCGACCGGGCGTCGCTGGACCTCGAGGAGAACGCGCCGTGCGGCTTTCGCGCCCGCCTGTCGCTTCCGCTGGCGGCAACCGCCCCGCAGCCCGCCACGGCGGGCGCGGTCACCGCGCGGATCCCGTGACAGCGTCCGCCACCGCGCTGATTGCCGAGGACGAGCCGCTGATGCGCGAGCGGCTCAAGGAGAAGCTCGCCGAGGCATGGCCCGAGCTCGAGATCGTCGCCGAGGCGGCGGACGGCCACGCCGCGCTCGCGGCCTTCGCGGCCCACCGCCCCCGGGTCGCTTTCCTCGACATCAGGATGCCGGGACGTTCCGGACTCGACGTCGCCGCGGCGATCGGCGATGCGTGCCACATCGTCTTCATCACCGCCTACGACCAGTATGCGCTGAAGGCGTTCGAGGCCGGCGCCGCGGATTACCTGCTGAAGCCGGTGGAAAGCGACCGGCTGGCCGCCGCGGTCGCGCGGATCCGCCGCAAGGTCGCGGCGCCGCCGGCGGACGTTTCGGCGCTCGTCGCCGAGCTGCGCGCCGTCGTCAAGGCGGATGCGCCGCGGATGAAATGGATCACGGCGGCCGTCGGCAAGCAGGTGAAGCTGATCGCGGTCGGCGACGTCGTCTATTTCCAGTCGGATACGAAGTACACGCGCGTGGTGCTGGACGGCGGCGAGGCGCTGATCCGCACGCCGCTGCGGGAGCTTTTGGCCGAGCTCGATCCGGGCAGGTTCTGGCAGATCCACCGCGGCACGATCGTCAACCTCGACGCGGTGAGCGGCGTGCTGCGCGAAGACGCCGAGCGCCAGTTCGTGCTGCTGAAGGGGCGATCGGAGAAGCTGCCGATCTCGCGCCAGTTCACGCACCTGTTCAAGCAGATGTGATCAGGACTTGACCAGCCTCGCGTCGATGAACGCGATCATCGCGTAGAACAGGAAGTCGACGTTGGCCTTGCGCGCGAAGCCGTGGCCTTCGTTGTCGGCCAGCAGGTACCAGACGGGCACGCCGTTCTTGCGCGCCGCGGCGACGATCTGCTCCGCTTCCGTATAGGGCACCCGCGGATCGTTCCTGCCCTGCACCACGAGAAGCGGCGCCTTGATCCGGTCCGCGTTGTTGGCCGGCGAGATTGCGGTCAGGAAGGCGCGCATCGCCGGATCGCGCTCGTCGCCGTACTCGACGCGGCGCAGGTCGCGGCGGTAGCTCTCGGTGTTCTCGAGGAAAGAGACGAAATTGGCGATGCCGACGACGTCGATCGCGCCGGCGATGCGGTCGGGAAAGTTGGTGGCCACGCCGAGCACCATGTATCCGCCATAGCTGCCGCCCTCGACCAGCACGCGGCCCGCGTCGAGGTCCGGCTGCGACCGGATCCAGTCGAGCAGCGCGCCGACGTCCTTGACCGAGTCCTCGCGCTTCCTGCCGTTGTCGAGCGTGGCGAACGTCTTGCCGTAGCCGGTCGAGCCGCGCACGTTCGGCTCGATGATCGCGATGCCCATCACGTCGATGAAGTAGTTCCAGCGCCCCATGAAGCCCGGCCGCGCCTGCGCTTCCGGCCCGCCGTGGATCGACACGATCACCGGCCGCCGGCCGGTGAACCGCGCCGGCGGCCGCGTGATGAAGCCGCCGATCGTGCGGCCGTCGAAGCTCGTCCACGCGATGCGCTCGGCGCTTTTGAACTGCGCCGCGTCGAGCCCGGGCACCTTGCTCTCGGTCCATCGCGTCACGGTGCCGCCGGCGACGTCGATCGCGTAGGCGTCGCCGGGGCTTTGCGCACTGGCGATCGTCATCGCGAGGTCGCGCGAGTTCTCGTGCCAGACGAGGCGCCGGACGCTGCCGACCGGCAGCGGCGGCCGCGGGAGCCCGCGCCGCGAGCCCGCGTCGTACAGGCGCAGCACGCCGACGCCGCCTTCGTTGGTGATGGCGGCCAGCACCTTGCCGTCGGGCGAGAGCGCGATCTCCTCGACGTCGGATCTGCCGGCGTCGCCGAAGTAGTCGACCTTGCCGGTCGCCAGGTCGAGGTAGGCGAGCCGGCGGAACTCGCCGTCGCGGTCGGTGGCGAAGAACAGTCCCTTGCCGTCGCGCGAAAACCGCAGGTCGGAGGAGAAGATCGGCTGTGCAGGCCTGGCGCCTTCGGCGGGCAGCACGCGCCGCTTCGCGCCGGTCGCGAGGTCCATCACCCAGACATACGACTCGTTCACTGAGATGAACTCGAGCAGCGCGAGACGCCTGTCGTCGAACGAGAACGAGAAATCGCCCCAGCCGGTGCCGGGCAGCGTCGCGAGCTTCCTGGCCTTCGCGGGGTCGAGCGGGTCGACGAGCGCGAGCTCGAGCGTCGGATGCTCGCGCTTGCCGCTCTTGTCGAGCGCGGTCGACTCGACCAGCAGGTAGTCGCGCGCGTGCGTTATCCCGCCGACCGCGTGCTTGCGCGCCGCATCGGTCAGCAGCACGGGCGCGGCGCTGCCGGGGTCCAGGCGGTAGAGCTGCTGCTGCTCGTCGCCGCCGGTGTCCCGCGCGAACACCAGCGCGTCCGGCGCCTTCGGCCAGTAGGCGCCGTCGCGGACCGGTTCCGCGAACTGCGTGATCTGCACGGGTTCGTCGCCGGGCTTCGCCACGCGGTGGAGCTGCGTGGTATTGCCGGCGCGCCGCGCGACGACCAGCTCGCGGCGCGTCGGGTGCCAGCTCACCGCCGTCGCGGGCCGGAATTCCGTGTAGGGCGCCACCTGGGCCGCCAGCGAGGCCGGGATCGGCGGAATGCCGTCGGCCGTCAGATTGGCGTTCGGCGCGACCGTCCCGGCGTTCGGCGCGACCGTCTCGGCGGCGAAGGCCGCTGACCAGACCACGACGAGGCCGGCGGCGAGCGCGAAACGGGGGATTGTCATGGGCGGCGTGGGCGCGGCGGCTGCTAGAATCGCGCATTCTAACGGCGGCTGTCGATTCGACGCCGTCGTCCCGTCGTTTCCCGATGCGCCCTGTCGCAATCTTCCGCTTCTCCCGCACCGAGGGCCCCGGCCATTTCGGCGCATGGCTCGACGCGAACCGCCTGCCCGTTGCGAGCTCATCGCGATCGATCAGGGCGCCGCGGTGCCGGCGTGACCCGCGTGCGTACGCGGGCATCGGGATGATGGGCGGCCCGATGAGCGCCAACGATCCGCTGCCCTGGATCGCGCCGCTGGCGGATTTGCTGCGCGATGCCGTCCACGAGCGCGTGCCGGTGATCGGCCATTGCCTGGGCGGCCAGCTGTTCGCGCAGGCGCTCGGCGCCCGGGTGACGCGCGCGGCCGCCGCGGAGATCGGCTGGCTCGACGTGGAGGTCACCGACGCCGCCGCGCGCGACGCGTGGTTCGGCGGGACACGAGCGCTTCACGGCGTTCCAGTGGCACTACGACGCGTTCGACCTGCCGCCGGGCGCGACGCGGGTGCTGCACCAACGCGTTCAATGCCAATCAGGCGTTCGTCGTCGACGACCGGCACATCGGCTTCCAGTGCCACGTCGAGATGACGCGGGGGATGGTCGAGACGTGGTGCGAGCCGGTGCGACGAGCTGCCGGCGACGTCGACGCCGGCCCGCCAGTCGCGCGGCGGACATCCTGCGCGACGCTCGACGCGCGCGTTGCAAGCGCTGAACGGCATGGCCGACGACATCTACGCGCGCTGGGCGCGGGAGCTGCGGCGCTAGCGCCGGTGTCGCCGATGAAGCACGATCCACGCGCTGCCCGATCTGCTGATCAACCAGATCGCGGCGGGCGAGGTGGTCGAGCGGCCCGCCGCGGCGCTGAAGGAGCTGCTGGAGAACAGCGCTCGATGCCGGCGCGACGCAGATCGACGTCGATCTCGCCGGCGGCGGCATCAAGCGCATGCGCGTCGCCGACAACGGCGCCGGCATCGGCCGCGAGGATCTGGCGCTCGCCGTGGCGCGCCACGCGACGTCGAAGATCCAGAACGTCGATGGACCTCGAGGCGATCGCCACGCTGGGCTTTCGCGGCGAGGCGCTGGCGTCGATCGCCGCGGTGTCGCGGCTCGCGCTGGCCTCGCGCGCCGCGGGACGCGCCGCATGCCTGGCGCATCGAGGTCGAAGGCGGCGCGCTCGATGCCGATCGCGCCCGCGGCGCTCGCGGCCGGCACGACGGTCACCGTGCAGGAGCTCTACTTCAACACGCCGGCGCGGCGCAAGTTCCTGCGCACCGAAGCCACCGAGTGGGCGCATTGCGACGAGGCGTTCCGGCGCGTCGCGCTGGCGCATCCCGACGTCGGCATTCACGCTGCAGCACAACGGCCGCGCGACGCATCGCCTCGTCGCCGGCGGGCGGCGTGCGCGCGTCGAGGCGCTGCTCGGCGACGCCTTCGTCACCGCATGCCGCGCTCGTCGACGCCGAAGCGGCCGGGCGTGCGCCTCACCGGCTTCGCCGTGCGACCGGCGTATCGCCGCGCAGGGCGCCGATGCGCAGTACGTGTTCGTCAACGGCCGCTTCGTGCGCGACCGCGTGCTCGCGCATGCGCTGCGCGAGGCGTATCGCGACGTGCTGCATCACGAGCGCCAGCCCGCCTACGCGCTGTGGCTCGACGCTCGATCCGCGCCGCGTCGACGTCAACGTGCACCCGCAGAAGACCGAGGTGCGCTTTCGCGACGCGGGCGCGATCCACCAGTTCGTGCGCCACGCGGTCGAGCGCGCGCTCGCGGCGACGGCCGCCGAGCAGCCGGCGGTGTCCGCGGCGGAGCGCCTCGGCATCGCCGCCGCGCGGATGCCGCCGGTCGGCGGCGAGCGCGGCGCCTACGGCGCCGACGCCGGGGGGGTAGCACCCGTGCCGCCGACGCTGCCGACGTGGACGCCGGGCCAGCGCGCGCTCGCCCTGCCTGCCGACGAGCCCGCCGGCTTCTACGCGCGCCTGTTCGGCCGCGCGCGAATCCGGGCCGCCCGCGCTGCCGACGCGACGACGCGCATCCGCTCGGCTTCGCGCTCGCGCAGCTGCACGGCATCTACGTGCTGGCGCAGAACCGCGACGGCCTGGTCCTCGTCGACATGCACGCCGCGCACGAGCGCATCGTGTACGAGCGGCTCAAGTCCGCGCACGCCGATCGCGTGCCGGTGCAGCCGCTGCTCGTTCCGGCGACGTTCGTCGCCGAGCCGCTCGAAGTCGCGACCGCCGAGGAGAACGGCGACGCGCTCGCTGCGCTCGGCTTCGCGATGGCGCCGCTCGGACCTTCGACGCTCGCCGTGCGCGGCGTGCCGGCGCCGCTCGCCGACGCCGATCCGGCCACGCTCGCGCGCGCCGTGCTCGCACGACATCCGCGAGTTCGGCGGCTCGCAGGCACTGACCGCGCGGCGCGACGAGCTGCTGTCGACGATGGCCTGCCACGGCGCGGTGCGCGCGAACCGCAGCCTCGCGATCCCGGAGATGAATGCGCTGCTGCGCGAGATGGAGGCGACCGAGCGCGCGGGCCAGTGCAATCACGGCCGCCCGACCTGGTACCAGCTGACGCTCGCCGACCTCGACCGCCTGTTCATGCGCGGTAGATGACGGCCCCCACGCTCACTGCGTTCGCTGCCCCCGATGCGGGAGCAAGCCTCTCTCGGGGCGGCCCGGCGGGAGGCTAGCCGCGCGGCGATGATCCCGGTCGTCCTGCTGATGGGCCCCACGGCCGCGGGCAAGAGCGCGCTGGCGCTCGCGCTGGCCGAGCGCTGCGGCGGCGAGATCGTCAGCGTCGATTCGGCGCAGGTCTATCGCGGCATGGACATCGGCACCGCCAAGCCCGACGCCGCGACGCGGGCGCGCATCCGCATCACCTGGTCGACATCGTCGACCCCACGGACGCCTATTCGGCGGCGCGTTTCGTCGCCGATGCCCGTGCGGCGATCGACGCCGTCCGTGCGGCGCGGCCGCGTGCCGATGGTCGCCGGCGGCACGATGCTGTACTTCAAGGCGCTCACCGACGGCCTGTCGATGCTGCCGCAGGCGGATCCGGTCGTGCGCGCCGCGCTCGACGCGCGCGCTGCCCGGGACGGCTGGCCCGCGCTGCACGCCGAGCTCGCGCGGCTCGATCCTGTCACCGCGGCGCGGCTCGCGCCGACCGACGCCCAGCGCATCCAGCGCGCGCTCGAAGTGCACGCGATGACCGGCCTGCCGCTGTCCGCGCTGCAGGGACGCCGCGCCGGCGCGCCGGCCGGCCTCGGACCGGTCCTGCGCTTCGCGCTGATGCCGCCGGACCGCGCGGCGCTGCACGCGAAGATCGAGCGGCGCTTCGACGCGATGCTCGCGGCCGGGCTCGTCGACGAGGTGGCCGCATTGCGGGCCGCCATCCGCTGGCGGCGTCGATGCCTTCGATGCGCTGCGTGGGCTACCGGCAGGCGTGGGACTACCTCGACGGCGCCATCGACCGGCCCACCTTGCGCGCGCGCGGCGTCGCCGCGACGCGGCAGCTCGCCAAGCGCCAGTTCACGTGGCTGCGCGCGACGACCGCGCAGTGCGTCGATCCCGCGTCGCGTACCGCGCTCGCCGACGTCGCCGCCGCGGTCGAGCGTGCCGGCGTCGCCGCGATCGAGCGCGCCGGTCGCTGACGCCGCGCTGCAGAGAGCAGCGCGTCGCCGCAGCGAGCCGCTGAAGCTGTCGGGCTGGCGGTGGCAAACGGCGCCGACCACGCGCGGAGCGCGGTTGCAATCGCAGGAAAAAAGCGCTATTTTTCAAGGTCCTCCGACGCGCCCGCGGTGCCGCAACGATGTCCGCCCGAACGCTCTACGACAAGCTCTGGTGACAGCCACGTCGTCCAGCGAGGACGCGACGGCACGGCGCTGCTCTACATCGATCGCCACCTGGTGCACGAGGTGACGAGTCCGCAGGCCTTCGAGGGGCTGAAGCTCGCCGGCCGCAAGCCGTGGCGCGTCGAGTCGATCGTCGCGACGGCCGACCACAACACGCCGACCGACTGGCATTGGGACGACGGCATCGCGCGATCCGATCTCGCGCACGCAGGTCGAGACGCTCGACGCGAACATGCGCGCGTACGGCGCGAAGGCCTATTTCCCGTTTCGCGACCGGCGCCAGGGCATCGTCCACGTGATCGGTCCGGAAGAGCGGCGCGACGCTGCCCGGCATGACCGTCGTCTGCGGCGATTCGCACACCAGCACGCACGGCGCGTTCGCGCGCGCTCGCGTTCGGCATCGGCACCTCCGAGGTCGAGCACGTGCTGGCCACGCAGTGCCTGATCACCAAGAAGGCGAAGCACGATGCTGGTCGCGCGTCGACGGCCGCCTGCCGCGCGGCGTCACGGCCAAGGACATCGTGCTTGTCGATGATCGGCCGGATCGGCACCGCCGGCGGCACCGGCTACGCGATCGAGTTCGGCGGCGACGCCGATCCGCGCGCTGTCGATGGAAGGCCGGATGACGGTGTGCAACATGGCGATCGAGGCCGGCGCGCGCGCCGGCATGGTCGCCGTCGACGACGCACGATCGACTACCTGCGCGGGCGGCCGTTCGCGCCCAAGCGGCGAGATGTGGGACCGGGCGCGTCGCCTACTGGCGCACGCTGGTGAGCGACGCGGGCGCGCAGTTCGACGCGACGTGCACGTCGTCGACGCCGGCGCGATACAGCCGCAGGTGACCTGGGGCACGTCGCCGGAGATGGTGGTGACGATCGACGGCCGCGTGCCCGATCCCGACCGCGAGACGCGACCACGACGCGGCGCGAAGGCATGGAGCGCGCGCTCGACTACATGGGTCTCGCGCCGAACACGCCGATCACCGACATCCGCATCGACAAGGTGTTCATCGGCTCGTGCACCAATTCGCGCATCGAGGACCTGCGCGAGGCGGCCGCGGTCGTGCGCGGCCGCCGCGTCGCCGCGCAGCGTCAAGCTCGCGATGGTCGTGCCCGGGTCCGGGCCTGGTGAAGGCGCAGGCCGAGGCCGAAGGGCTCGACCGGATGTTCCTCGACGCCGGCTTCGAGTGGCGCGAGCCGGGCTGCTCGATGTGCCTGGCGATGAACGACGACCGGCTCGAGCCCGGCGAGCGCTGCGCGTCGACGTCGAACCGCAATTTCGAAGGGCCGCCAGGGCGCCGGCGGCCGCACGCATCTGGTCAGTCCGGCGATGGCCGCCGCCGCCGCGATCGCCGGGCATTTCGTCGACGTGCGCGCAGCCGCTATAGAGGAGCAGCCGATGGAGAAATTCACGCGTCGTCGACGGGCTCGTCGCGCCGCTCGACCGCGCCAACGTCGACACCGACGCGATCATCCCCAAGCAGTTCCTGAAGTCGATCAAGCGCTCGGGCTTCGGCGCCGAACCTGTTCGACGCGTGGCGCTACCTCGACCACGGCGAGCCGGGCATGGACAACGCGCGCGCGGCCGCTCAATCCGGATTTCGTGCTGAACCAGCCGCGCTACGAGGGCGCGCAGATCCTGCTCGCGCGCGCGCAATTTCGGCTGCGGCAGCTCGCGCGAGCACGCGCCCTGGGCGCTGGCCGATTACGGCTTCCGCGCGCGTGATCGCGCCGTCGCTACGCCGACATCTTCTTCAACAACTGCTTCAAGAACGGCCTGCTGCCGATCGTGCTGCCGGACGCGACGGTCGACCGGCTGTTCGCCGACGCCGCGGCGTTCCCGGGCTATCGCGCTGACGATCGACCTCGAGCGGCAGACGGTGACCACGCCGGACGGCGCGCATCGCTTCGCGTTCGACGTCGAGCCGTTCCGCAAGCACTGCCTGCTGAACGGCCTCGACGACATCGGGCTGACGCTGCAGCACGCGGACGAGATCCGCGCGTTCGAGGCGAAGCGGCTGGCCGAGCAACCCTGGCTCGCTAAGCGGAATGCATCGTGAAGCATCGCCAGGCGCCGGCGTCGTTCTTTTGGACGAACATGAAGATCGCAGTCCTGCCCGGCGACGGCATCGGGCCCGAGATCGTCGCGCAAGCGCAAAGCGTGCTCGAAGCGCTCGCGCGCCGAGGGCCTGCCGATCGAGATCGGAGACGGCGCCATCGGCGGCGCCGGCTACGATGCCGCGGGCGATCCGCTGCCCGACGCCACGCTCGCGCTCGCGCGGCGCAGCCGATGCGGTGCTGCTCGGCGCGGTCGGCGGCCCGCAGTACGACACGCTGCCGCGCGCGCTGCGCCCCGAGCAGGGCATGCTGGCGCATCCGCAAGGCGCTCGGCCTGTTCGCCAACCTGCGCCCGGCGATGCTGTATCCGGAGCTCGCGGCTGCGTCGACGCTGCAAGCCGGAGGTCGTCGCCGGGCTCGACATCATGATCGTGCGCGAGCTGACCGGCGACATCTATTTCGGCGAGCCGCGCGGGCGGCGCACGAACGCCGCCGGCGAGCGCGAAGGCTTCGACACGATGCGCTACTGCCGAGGCCGAGATCCGCCGCATCGCGCAGGTCGGCTTCGAGACCGCGCGCAAGCGCGGCAGCGCAAGCTGTGCTCGGTCGACAAGGCCAACGTGCTCGACACCAGCATCCTCTGGCGCGAGGTCGTCACCGAGGTCGGCGCAGGACTATCCCGACGTCGCGCTGTCGCACATGTACGTCGACAACGCGGCGATGCAGCTGGTGCGCGACCCGAAGCAGTTCGACGTGATCGTCACCGGCAACATGTTCGGCGACATCCTGTCCGACGAGGCGTCGATGCTCGACCGGCTCGATCGGCATGCTGCCGTCGGCGTCGCTCGATGCGAACGGCAAGGGACTCTACGAGCCGATCCACGGCTCGCGCGCCCGACATCGCCGGCAAGGACATGGCGAATCCGCTGGCGACGATCCTGTCGGTGGCGATGATGTTGCGCCACACCTTCGCGCGCGCCGACGTCGCCGAGCGCATCGAGGCGCGCGGTGCGCGCGCGTGCTCGCCGCAGGGCTTGCGCACCGCGCGACATCGCGCTGCCCGGCGAGCCGGTCGATCGGCACGCGGGCGATGGGCGACGCGGTGGTCGCGGCGCTTGCCGGGCGAAAACCGGCTGACCGGCGGTGGCGAGGCGTCAGGCCGAGCCTGGCGCGACGGAAAGGCGGCACAACGAAACTCGATGGGAACGATCATGCGCGTGGGATTGTCGGTTGGCGCGGCATGGTGGGCTCGGTGCTGATGCAGCGCATGCAGCGAGGAGAAGGACTTCGACCACATCGAGCCCGTGTTCTTCTCGACGTCGCAGCGCCGGCGGCGCGGGACCGGCGATCGGCAAGGCGACGCGGCCCGTTGCAGCGACGCCAACGACGTCGCCGCGTTCGGCGGCCTCGACGCCATCGTCACCTGCCAGGGCGGCGACTAGACCAGCGCGATGTACCCGAAGCTGCGCGCCGCCGGCTTGGACGGCTACTGGATCGACGCCGCGTCGGCGCTGCGCATGAGCGACGACGCGGTGATCGTTCTCGACCCGGTCAACCGCGACGTGATCGATCGCGCCCTCGCGGACGGCGTGCGGAACTACATCGGCGGCAATTGCACGGTGAGCCTGATGCTGATGGGCCTCGCCGGCCTGTTCAAGGCGGACCTGGTCGAGTGGATGACCTGCATGACCTACCAGGCGGCATCGGGCGCAGGCGCGCAGAACATGCGCGAGCTGCTGCAGCAGATGGGCGAGGCGCACCTCGCCGCGAAGACGCTGCTCGACGATCCGGCGTCCTCGATCCTCGACATCGATCGCGAAGTGGCCGGCATCCTTCGCGACGAACGCTTCCCCACCGAGCATTTCGGCGTGCCGCTGGCCGGCAGCTCATTCCCTGGATCGACAAGGACCTCGGCAACGGCATGAGCAGGGAGGAGTGGAAGGGCGGCGCGGAAGCGAACAAGATCCTCGGCCGCGGGAGCGCCGGCCGACCTGCCGATTCCCGTCGAGTCGCTGTGCGTGCGCATCGGTGCGATGCGCTGCCATACGCAGGCGCTGACGATCAAGCTGCGCCGCGACGTGCCGCTGGCCGAGATCGAGCGGCTGCTCGCCGGCGGCAACGAATGGGTGCGCGTGGTCCCGAACAAGCGCGACGAGAGCATCCGGCGCCTGTCGCCCGCCGCGGTGACCGGGCGGCTCGAGATCCCGGTCGGACGGCTGCGCAAGCTCGCGATGGGCGGCGAATATCTCGTGGGCCTTCACCGTGCGGCGACCAGTTGCTGTGGGGCGCCGCCGAGCCGCTGCGCCGGATGCTGCGCATCCTGCTCGAACGCTGACGCCAAAACGGCCGGGTCCGGCAAGGACCTGACTCTTCATTCCGGCTCCGGAACGATGGGTTGCGCGCGACGCGTCCATTTCCGCACGTTTTGATGCAGGCGAGGCCGGCGCCGCGCCCGCGCCTTTTCACTCTGGCGAGGCGCGAATGCAACATGCGCCGCACGAGAACCCGGACACCACGTATGGGCCTCTGCGCGCAGCCCCGCCACAAGTGCTAGCGGTGGACAAAAGGGAAGAGTACCCTCGCTGTTGCGCCGCGAAATTGTGCGACCACAAAAGCGCGAGCTAATACCTAGGTTTAGCTTGCACCGCTAAATCCATGATGTTAAGTTAGCTTGAGCTAAAAAACCGGCATTACCCGAAGAGGTCGGCATGCGTGCAAAACCCTTCCCTTGCCCGATGACCCACGCGCGCCTCAAGGCCACCACGGGGTGATGGCCGCCGCCGGTCTCATGGCGAGCGCGCTGGCCCTCCCGACCCACGCCTGGGCGCTGGGTCTTGGCCGCCTGACCGTCGATTCGGCGCTGGGCCAGCCGTTGTCGGCTCGCATCGACCTCACGTCGGCAACCCGCGACGAGCTCGAGTCGCTCACCGCGAAGATCGCCGACCCGTCGCTCTACCGCCAGAACAACCTCACCTACCAGGGCGTGCTGTCGCGCACCCGCGTCACGCTCGAGAACGCCGGGAACACGCCGTACCTGCGCCTCACGTCGCCCACGCCCGTCAACGAGCCGTATCTCGACCTGATGGTCGAGCTCAACTGGGCGGCGGGCCGTGTGGTGCGCGAGTACACGTTCCTGCTCGATCCTCCCGGCACCGGCGCGCCGTCGGTCGCCGAGCCCGTGACGCCGCCGCGCGCGGGAAGCGCGCGCAGCGCCGCAGCGGCCGCTGCCGCCGCAGCGCCCGCCGGCGCGGCGCCGGCGATGCCGGCCGCGCGCGCACCCGCCGTCGCTTCCGCGCGCACCGCCCAGGGCAATCAGTACACGGTCAAGGGCGGCGACACGCTGGCGGGCATCGCGGCTGCCTACAAGCCCGAGGGCGCGACCCTCGACCAGATGCTGGCCGCGCTGTACACCGCGAATCCCGGCGCGTTCGACGACGCCAACATGAATCGCCTGCGCCGCGGGGCGATTCTCACGGTCCCCAGCGCAGCGACGGCGAGCGGCACGAGCGCCGCCGATGCGACCCGGATGGTGCGGCTGCAGGCCGCCGACTGGCGCAGCTATCGCGACCGCGTCGCGGCGAGCGTGCCCGCTTCGCAAGGCGCGGCGGCGAGCGGCTCGGCGAGCGGCCGGATCGGCGGCTCGGTCACCGAGGCGACGCCCGCGGCGCCGCCCGGCCGCGATCAGCTCAAGGTGGGAGCGCCGGCCGGTGGCGGAGTCGCGAAGCTCCAGGAAGAATTGGCCGCCGCACAGGTGCGCGAGCGCGATCAGGCCAGGCGGATCGCCCAGCTCGAGAAGACGCTCGCCGACATGCAGGAGCGGCTGCGCAAGGGTGAACTCCCCGTAACCCCGACGCCGCCCGAACCCGCAAAAGCGGAGACGCCCGCGACGCCGGGCACGGCGGCGAACGCAACGCCCGCGACGGCGCCGGCCGCCACGCCGCCGGTGGCCTTGCCCGTGCCGGTGCAACCCCCGGTCGAGCCGCCGAAGGCCGAGATGCCGAAGGCGCCGGAGCCCGCGGCGGTTCCGCCGAAGCCCGCCGCCAAGGCGCCTGCGCCCGCACCCGCGAAGCCCGGCTTTTTCGAGGATCTCTTCGCCAACACACCGCTGTGGGCAGTCGGTGCCGGCGCCGCGGCGATCCTCGCCGGGCTCGCCGCCCTGATCGCGGCGCGCCGACGCAAGGCGACGAAGTTCGAGGACAGCATCATCTCGGGCACCGACATCAAGACGAACACGGTCTTCGGCTCGACCGGCGGCGGTGTCGTCAACACCGGCGAGAATTCGCTCGCGAGCGACTTCAGCCGCGAAGGACTCGGCAACATCGACACCGACGAGGTCGATCCGATCGCCGAAGCCGAGGTCTACCTCGCCTATGGCCGCGACGCCCAGGCCGAGGAGATCCTGAAGGATGCGCTCAAGAAGGATCCGCAGCGGCAGGAGATCTATCTCAAGCTGCTGGAGATCCACGCGCAGCACAACAAGCCCTCGGCGTTCGAGACGGTCGCCACCGAACTCTTCGCCGTGAGCCAGGGACAGGGCGACACGTGGCCGAAGGCCGTCGCGCTCGGCCGCCAGCTCGATCCCAGCAATCCCATGTTCGCCGAGGGTGGCGCGCCGCCCGCGCCGGGCGCCGCGCGGACCACGGAGCCGGCGACGCCGCCGCCGGCGCAGAAGGCGGGACCGCCGCTCGACCGGATGATCGACGACGAGATCACGATCGCCCCCGGCATGAAGCCGCAGGGACAGGACAGCGTGTTCGGCACGTCGACCAAAGCGCAGGAGCCGAGCGTCAAGGACAAGATCGAAGCGTCGGCGGCCTCCTTCAAGTCGACGATCGGCGACGTCGCCGGCGCGGCGACGGTCGCCGTCGCGGGCGCGATGGCGGCGGGCAAGTCCGAGATCGAGACGCTGTCGGGCAAGGCGAGCGAGAAGGCGCAGAACGGCGCCGAGAAGGGCAAGTTCGACCTCGACTTCCATCTCGAGCCGCACGAGAAGCCCGCGCCACTGCAGCCGCTCGACGAGTCGTTCACCCTGTCCGACACGACGACGGGGCCGACGCCCTCGCAACTCGCGCGACCCGCCGCAGCGCTGGAGCTCGACAAGCTCGACCTGTCGTTCGACCCGGAAAAGGCGACGTTCGAGGATCCGACGCCGTCGGTGCTCGACGGCCAATGGCACGATGCTGCCACGAAGCTCGATCTCGCCAAGGCGTATCAGGAGATGGGCGACGTCGAGGGCGCGCGCGAGATCCTGCAGGAAGTGCTGCACGAAGGCGACGACCAGCAGAAGACCGAGGCGCAGGCGCTGCTCGCCAAGCTCGGCTGACCCCGGCGGCCGACCACGCACGGGGCCGGCATCGCCGGCCCTTTGCTTTCGACGATGCGCGTCGCACTGGCACTCGAATACGACGGCAGCGGATTCTGCGGCTGGCAATCGCAGCCCCCGGCCTGCGGCGTGCAGGACGCGCTCGAGCGCGCGCTGGGCGAAATCGCGGCGGAGCGCATCGGCGTGGCCGCGGCGGGCCGTACCGACGCCGGCGTGCACGCGGTGTCGCAGATCGTCCATTTCGATACGCGCGCGACGCGACCCGGCACGGCGTGGGTGCGCGGGGTCAACGCCGTCCTGCCGGGGAGCGCCGCGGTATTGTGGGCGCAGCCGGTCGCCGACGATTTTCACGCCCGCTTCGCCGCGAGCGCGCGGCACTACACGTACCTGCTGGCCACGCGCGCGGCGCGACCGGCGCTGCTCGCGCGGCGCGTCGGCTGGTACCATCAGCCGCTGGACGTCGGCGCCATGCGCGCCGCTGCGGCACTCCTCGTCGGCACGCACGACTTCTCGGCGTTCCGCGCGGCGGAGTGCCAGGCCAGGTCGCCGGTGAAGACGCTTGCGCGCGCCGCCGTCGACGGCGACGAGCATTGCGTGCGCTTCGATTTCACCGCCGACGCCTTCCTCCATCACATGGTGCGCAACCTCGTGGGCTCGCTCGTGTACGTCGGTGCGGGGCGGCAGCCGCCGGCATGGATCGGCGCAGTGCTCGCCTCGCGCGAGCGCGCCCGCGCCGCGCCCACGTTCGCCGCGAGCGGGCTCTACCTGTGCGGCGCCGACTACGACGCGCGCTTCGGGCTGCCGCCGACGCGGCGCAGCGTCGACCTGCCCGCCGGCCGCCCGCAATGAGCGTCGGCCACCGTTCCGGCTGCCCGCGGCGGCCCGCGCGCGACGCGATCGGCGCGCCGTGAGCCGGACGCGCATCAAGATCTGCGGCATCACGCGCGTCGCCGACGGCGTCGCAGCCGCGCACGCAGGCGCCGACGCGATCGGCGTCGTGTTCTGGCGCGGCACGCCGCGCGTGGTCGAGCACGCGCAGGCGCGCGCCATCGTGGCGGCGCTGCCGCCGTTCGTGTCGGCGGTCGGCCTGTTCGTCGATCCTGCACCCGAGGAAGTGCGCGCCGCGCTCGCCGCGGTGCCGCTTTGCGCGCTGCAGTTTCACGGCGGCGAGGCGCCCGACTTCTGCCGGTCGTTCGCCATGCCGTATCTCAAGGCGATCGCGGTGAGGGAGGGGGTCGATTTGCTAGAATGCGCGGCTCGCTACGACGATGCGGCCGGCCTGCTGTTCGACGCGTACCGGGCCGGCGACCTGCCCGGCGGCACCGGGCACGCGTTCGACTGGTCGCGCTTGTCGCCGGAGGTCCGGCGCGGCCTGAAGCCGCCGATCGTGCTGTCCGGCGGGCTGACCGACGACAATGTCGGCCGCGCCATCCGCGAGATCGCGCCGTACGCGGTCGACGTCTCGTCCGGCGTCGAGGAGCGCGATGCGGCGGGCCAGCCGCGCCGCGGCCTGAAAGACCCCGCGCGAATCGCGGCGTTCGTGCAAGGAGTGCGCAATGCAGATGTCGGATCTCCCGGCCGTCTACGACCTGCCTGACGAGCGCGGCCATTTCGGGCCCTACGGCGGCGTCTTCGTCGCCGAGACGCTGATCCAGGCGCTCGAAGAGCTCAAGGCGGCGTACGCGCGCTACCAGCACGATCCCGAGTTCATGGCCGAATTCGAACGCGAACTCGCGCACTACGTCGGCCGGCCCTCGCCCGTCTATCACGCTGCGCGGTGGTCGGGCGAGCTCGGCGGCGCACAGATCTGGCTCAAGCGCGAGGACCTCAATCACACCGGCGCGCACAAGATCAACAACTGCATCGGCCAGGCGCTGCTCGCCAAGCGCATGGGCAAGCCGCGCGTGATCGCCGAAACCGGCGCAGGACAGCACGGCGTGGCGACGGCCACCGTGGCGGCGCGCTTCGGCATGGAATGCGTCGTCTACATGGGCTCGGAGGACATCCGGCGCCAGGCGCAGAACGTGTCCCGGATGAAGCTGCTCGGTGCGTCCGTCGTGCCGGTCGAGTCGGGCTCGAGGACGCTGAAGGACGCGCTCAACGAGGCGATGCGCGACTGGGTGACGAACGTCGAGAACACGTTCTACATCATCGGCACCGTCGCCGGCCCGCATCCGTACCCGATGATGGTGCGCGATTTCCAGAGCGTGATCGGCCGCGAGTGCATCGTGCAGATGCCCGAGGCCGCGGGGCGCCAGCCCGACGCGGTGATCGCGTGCGTGGGCGGGGGCAGCAACGCGATGGGCATCTTCCACCCGTATCTCGCGCATCCGGGCGTCAAGCTGATCGGCGTCGAGGCGGCGGGCGATGGCATCGAGACGGGCCGCCACTCCGCTTCGCTGACGGCGGGGCGTCCCGGCGTGCTGCACGGCAATCGCACGTATCTGCTGCAGGACGCGAACGGCCAGATCATCGAGACGCATTCGGTGTCGGCCGGTCTCGACTATCCGGGTGTCGGCCCCGAGCACGCGTGGCTCAAGGACGCCGGGCGCGCCCTGTACGTGACGATCACCGATGCCGAGGCGCTCGACGCGTTCCACCGCTGCTGCCGCATCGAGGGCATCATTCCGGCGCTGGAGTCTGCGCACGCGCTCGCGTACGCGGCCAAGCTCGCGCCGACGCTTGCTTCCGACAAGATCCTGCTCGTGAACCTCTCCGGCCGCGGCGACAAGGACATGAACACCGTCGCGCAGAAGAGCGGGCTCGATTGGACTGCCTGAATTGAACCGCATCGACGCGACGTTCGCGCGCCTGCGGGCCGAGGGACGCACGGCGCTCATTCCCTACGTGTCGACGGGCGACCCCTCGCTCGCGGCGATGCCCGCGATGCTGCGGCAGCTGGTCGCCGCCGGCGCCGACATCATCGAGCTCGGGGTGCCGTTCTCCGACCCGATGGCCGACGGGCCGGTGATCCAGCGTGCGTCGGAGCGCGCGCTGGCGCAGGGCGTCGGCCTCGCCGACGTGCTCGATCTGGTCGCCGCCTTTCGCCAGTCCGACGCGGCGACGCCGATCGTGCTGATGGGATACGCGAACCCGATCGAGGCGATGGGCGAGGCGACTTTCGCCGACCGCGCACGCGGGGCCGGCGTCGACGGCGTGCTGGTCGTCGACTATCCGCCCGAGGAGGCGGGGGCATTCGCCGCGCTCCTCGACGCGCGCGGCATCGCCCCGATCTTCCTGCTCGCCCCGACGACGCCGCCGGCGCGCATCGACGCGGTGGCCCGCCTCGCCCGCGGCTACGTGTACTACGTGTCGCTGAAGGGCGTGACCGGCGCCGCGCATCTGGACACTGCGGACGTCGCGCGCAAGGTGGCCGAGATCCGCGCGCATGTCGGGCTGCCGGTGGGCGTCGGCTTCGGCATCCGCGACGCCGCCAGCGCCTGCGCGATCGCGGCGCACGCCGACGCGGTCGTCATCGGCAGCCGGATCATCCAGGAGATCGAGCAGGGGCCGGCCGACGATGCGCCTGCGCGTGCCGGTGCCTGGCTTGCCGGCATCCGCGGCGCGCTCGACGCGCGAAGGGCAATCCGATGAGCTGGCTCACGAAGCTTTTGCCGCCGCGCATCAAGAGCACGCCCGGCGTGCGCAAGACGCCGGTGCCCGAGGGCCTGTGGATCAAGTGCCCCGCCTGCGAGGCCGTGCTCTATCGCACGGACCTCGAGAAGAACCTGCTCGTCTGTCCCAAGTGCGGGCACCACCAGCGGGTGGGCGCGCGCGAGCGGCTCGAGCAGCTGCTCGACCAGGAAGGGCGCTTCGAGATCGGGTCCGAAGTGGTTCCCGTCGACAGCCTGAAGTTCAAGGACCAGAAGAAATATCCGGAGCGCCTCGAGGCCGCCCTGGACGAGACCGGCGAGATGGATGCGCTGGTGGTCATGCAGGGAAGCATCAGGAACGTGCCCGTGGTGCTCGCCGCGTTCGAGTTCGAGTTCATGGGCGGCTCGATGGGCTCGGTGGTCGGCGAGCGATTCGTGCGCGGCGTGCGCGTCGCGTACGAGGGCCGCGTGCCGTTCATCTGCATCTCGGCGTCGGGCGGCGCGCGGATGCAGGAAGGCGTCAATTCGCTGTTCCAGATGGCCAAGACGACCGCCGTGCTGCAGGAGCTCACCAAGGCACGGCTGCCGTTCGTCTCGATCCTCACCGACCCGACGATGGGCGGCGTGTCGGCATCGTTCGCGTTCGTGGCCGACCTCGTCATCGCGGAGCCCAACGCGCTGATCGGCTTCGCCGGCCCGCGCGTGATCGAGCAGACGGTGCGCGAGAAGCTGCCCGACGGTTTCCAGCGCGCGGAGTTCCTGCTCGAGAAGGGCGCGCTCGACATGATCGTCGACCGCCGCAACCTGCGCGACGAGCTCGCCGCGCTGCTCACCGCGCTGATGCGCCAGCCCGCGCCCGCGCATTAGGCGCCCGCCCGGCCGCCAGCCCGCACTGCGGCGGCAGGCGAGCGCCGCGCCGGGCGAGGCGCTCCGATGAGCCGTCCCTTCGACCTTGCCGGCTGGCTCCGGTATCTCGAGACGCTGCACCCGAAGGCGATCGAGATGGGCCTCGCGCGCGTGCGCGCGGTGCAGGCGCGCATGGCGATGCCGATCGGGTGTCCGGCGATCGTCGTCGCCGGGACCAACGGCAAGGGCTCGACGTGCGCGCTGGTCGAGGCGGCGCTGCATTGCGCCGGCTATCGCGTCGGCCTCTACACGTCGCCCCACCTGCTGCGCTACAACGAGCGCGTGCGCATCGCGGGCGCCGACGCGAGCGACGACGCCATCGTTGCGGCGTTCAACGCGGTCGAGGACGCGCGCACGGCGCCGACCGCGGTCCCGCTCACGTATTTCGAGTTCGGCACGCTCGCCGCGCTGTGGCTGTTCTCCCGCGCGGGGCTCGACGCGCTGGTGCTGGAGGTGGGGCTCGGCGGCCGGCTCGACGCCGTCAACATCGTCGACGCCGACGTCGCGATCGTGACCTGCGTCGATCTCGATCACCAGGACTACCTCGGTCCGACGCGCGAGTCGATCGGGCGCGAGAAGGCGGGGATCTTACGCGCGGGCCGCCCGGCGCTGTGCGGCGATCGGAATCCGCCTTCGTCGCTGCTCGACGTCGCCCGCGAAATCGGCGCGCGCCTCTACCGCACCGGCGTCGATTTCGATGCCGTGGACGAAGGCAGCGCAATGGCGCTACCGGGGACCGGGCGGCGAGCGCTTCGGACTCCCCATGCCGGCGCTGCGCGGCCGCCACCAGCTCGGCAACGCCGCGATGGCGCTGGCGGCGCTCGATCTCTTGCACGACCGGCTCCCCGTCTCCGGCGGCGCGATCCGCGCGGCGCTGGCGAGCGTCGAGCTGGCCGGGCGCTTCCAGGTCCTGCCGGGCCGCCCGACGACCGTCCTCGACGTCGCGCACAACCCCCAGGCGGCGCACGTGCTCGCCGCGGCGCTGGGCGACATGGGATTCCATCCCGACACCCACGCCGTGTTCGGGATGCTCGCCGACAAGGACATCCGCCACGTGGTCGGCGCGATGCGCGCGCGCATCGACCGCTGGCACGTGGGGCCGCTGCCGGGTCCCCGCGGCGCGACCGCGGAGATGCTCGTGGACCACCTGAAGGCGGCGGGCGTCGATGCTGCCGCGATCCGGCGCTACCACACGATCGAGGACGCCTGGCGGGGCGCGCGGGGCGCAGCGACCGAGGCTGATAGAATCGTGGTTTTCGGCTCGTTTCTCACCGTCGCCGCGGCCCTCGCCGCGCACCGGTCGGCGTCGAGCCGACCGAAACCCGCACCCCATGGCTGATCCGGCCGACATCAACGTCGACGAACTGCGGCGGCGCGCACGCCGGCGCCTGGTGGGCGCCATCGTCCTCGCGCTCGGGGCGGCCGTGATCGTCCCCATGCTCCTCGAGAGCGAGCCCAAGCCCCTCGGGGAGAGTGTCGCCGTCAAGATTCCGCCCGTCGACGACGGCAAGTTCGTCAACCGGCTGAACGAGGCGGCGCCCGCACCCGCCGACAGCGCCGCGCCGGGCGCGACCGACGCCGCGCGCAAATCGCTCGCCGATGCGGAGAAGTCGGTCGTGGCGCCGGCGACGCGAACGTCGAAATACGACACGCAGATCGCGCCCGGCAATTCGCCTGCGACGCCGCCTGTGCCCGCCGAGACCGCGCCGAAAGCCGGCGCAGCCGACAAGGAAGCGAAGCCCGAGCCGAAAGGCGAGGTGAGGCCGCCGGCGAAGGCAGAATCGAAGAGCGAATCGAAGGCGCCGCCCAGGGCCGATGCCAGGAACGGCGCGGCGGCGCCGGCCAGGTCCGAGCCTGCGAACGAGGCGAAGGCGCCGGCCAGGAGCGAGCCGAAGTCCGAATCCCCGCACGAGCCGCGGTCCGACGCCAAGGCGAGCGACACCCCGCCCGCCGCCGGCGCGCCGGCGAAGGACGGCTTCTCGGTGCAGCTCGCCGCGTTCTCGGACGACAAGGGCGCGAATGCCCTCGCGAGTCGACTGAAGCGTGCCGGCTATCCCGCATACACCGAGCCGCTCAAGACCAGCCGCGGCACGCTGTGGCGCGTGCGCGTGGGCCCGTATCCGTCGCGCGACGCCGCGAACGGCGTGCGCGACAAGCTCAAGGCCGAAGGCCAGAGCGGCATCGTCGCGCCGTCGCGCTGACCGGCCGTCGCGGTGACGCCGTTCGACCTCGCGATCCTCGCGGTGATCCTGCTGTCGACGCTGCTCGCCTTCATTCGCGGCGTGGTGCGCGAATTGATCGCGCTGGTGGCCTGGGTCGTCGGCTTCGCCGGCGCGCTGGCCTTCGCCCCGATGGTCGGCGCGTGGATTCCCGAGATCCCCGGCTATCCGGCCGTGCGCTACCTGATTGCCTTCGCGGCCATCCTGATCGCCGCGCTCGTCATCGGTGCGTTGCTCGCGGCACCGCTGGCCGCGGCTCATCCACGCGGCGGGCCTGGGGTTTGTGGATCGCTTCCTCGGCTCCATATTCGGAGTGTTGCGCGGCGTGCTGCTGATCCTCGCGTTCGTCTTCGTCGCAGGCCTCACCGCGCTGCCGCGAGCCGATTGGTGGCAGAATTCCGCGCTGGCGCCGCCGTTCGTCGTCGCGGTGCTGGCATTGAAGCCGTGGCTGCCGGACCGTCTGGCCGAGCGGCTCGATTACTCCCGCGGCGGCGCGCCGGCTGCGCCGGCGCAGAAGGTTTAGCGATATGTGCGGAATCGTCGGTGCCGTCGCGCACACGCCCGTCAACCAGCTCCTCTACGACGGCCTGCTGCTCCTGCAGCACCGCGGACAGGACGCGGCGGGCATCGTGACGTCGGAAGGTCCCGTGTTCCACATGTGGAAGGGACCGGGCTATGTCCGCGACGTGTTCCGCACGCGCAACATGCGCGATCTCCTCGGTCACGCGGGAATCGCGCACTGTCGCTACCCCACCGCGGGCTCCGCGTTCTCGGACCTCGAGTCGCAGCCGTTCTACGTCAATTCGCCGTTCGGCGTCACGCTCGCGCACAATGGCAACCTGACGAACAGCGACGCGCTGAAGCGCGAGCTGTTCCAGCTCGACTTCCGCCACGTCAACACGAACTCGGACAGCGAGGTGCTGCTCAACGTGCTGGCGCTCGAGCTGGAGCGCGCGGCGCAGCATCACCGCCTCGACCCGGACGCGATCTTCCGGGCGGTCGCGGGCGTGCACCGGCGCTGCCGCGGCGCCTATGCCGTGGTGGCGATGATCGCCGGTTACGGCATGCTCGCGTTCCGCGATCCGTACGGCATCCGCCCGCTTGATCATCGGCACGAACGAGGCGATGGGCGGCTCCGAATGCCTCGTCGCGTCGGAGTCGGTGGCGCTCGAGCCGCTGGGGTTCTCGATGCTGCGCGACGTCGCGCCGGGGGAGGCGATCTTCGTCGACCAGTCGGGCGGGTTCCATGCGCGCCAGTGCGCCGGCAACCCGATGCTCTACCCGTGCATCTTCGAGTACGTCTATCTCGCGCGGCCCGACTCGGTGCATCGACGGCGCGTCGGTGTACGAAGCCCGACTGCAGATGGGCGCCGCGCTGGGGCGCAAGATCCGCCACATCCCCGAGGCGCAGGACATCGACGTGGTGATCCCGATCCCCGATTCGAGCCGGCCCTCGGCGCTCGAGCTCGCCAACACGATGGGCCTCAAGTACCGCGAGGGATTCGTCAAGAATCGCTACATCGGCCGCACGTTCATCATGCCCGGCCAGGCGATGCGCAAGAAGAGCGTGCGCCAGAAGCTCAATCCGATCGGCATGGAGTTCAAGGACAAGGTCGTGCTGCTGGTCGACGACTCGATCGTCCGCGGAACGACGTCGCGCGAGATCGTCTACGATGGCGCGCGAGGCGGGCGCGCGCAAGGTCTACTTCGCATCCGCGAGCCCGCCGGTGCGCTTCCCCAACGTGTACGGGATCGACATGCCCAACCAGCGCGAGCTGGTCGCGACGGGCCGCAACGAGGCCGAGATCGCCCGCGAGATCGGCGCCGATCTTTTGATCTACCAGGATCTCGACGCGCTCAAGAACGCCGTGCGCGCCGTCAACCCGGGACTCCGCGATTTCGAGGCGTCGTGCTTCGACGGCAATTACATTACCGGCGACATCACCGCGGACTACCTCTCGCAACTCGCCGTCGACCGCAACGAGTCGCGCGGGGAAGCGGATCTTCTCGAGGAAGAGGAGCTGTCCTAGCCGGCGGGCATCCGCAATCGCGGTGCGGCGTCAGCCGCCGGCCGGCACGCCGTCGAAGAAATCGACCTCGCCGGTCTCGAGCGAATATTCCGCGCCGACGACGACCAGTCCCTCCCTGCGGATGAGCTCTTCCAGAATGCTCGAGCCGTGGCGCAGCTGGCTTGCGGACACGCGCACGTTGGCGCGGACGGCATCCTCCACCAGGGACTCGGCGTCGCGATGACGCTCGGTCGCGAGCAGCGCCTCGACCGATGGCCGGATGCGGTCGACGATCGAGTGGAGATGTGGCGACTGCTTCCCGGCGGGGCGATGCAACTCCTCGAGCGTCGCGAGGATCGCGCCGCAACGCGAATGCCCGAGCACGACGACGAGGCGCGTGCCGAACCGGTCGGCGGCGAACTCGACGCTGCCGATCTGCGACGGTGCGACGATGTTTCCCGCCACGCGGATCACGAAGAGATCGCCCAGTCCCTGATCGAAGACGATTTCGGCGGGAACGCGCGAGTCGGAGCAGCCCAGGATGATCGCGAACGGCTCCTGCCCGGCCGCGAGCTCCATTCGGCGCGCGGCGTTGGCCAGCGCCGCCTGGCCCCGCACGTTCATGACGAAGCGGCGATTTCCTTCGCGCAGCCGTGCCAGCGCGTCGCGGGCGGAGACTATCGGCATCGGCGGATCACGCGTTGGAGGCGGTGTCTCACGTCGTCGGCTTCCTGCACGACCGGCCGTATGCTCTACTCGACGAGCGGCGTCGCCTTCTGCGACGAGACGAAGATCGTCGCGTCGCAGAGCGCGACGACGTCGTGCTCCTCGCCCGGCGTGGTGAACAGATAGTCGCCGGCGGCGAGCTCGACGCCGCCGATGCGCACGGCACCGGCGAGCACGACGACCTCCTCCGTGCCCTGATGCGCGTGGCGCGGGAAGCGCGCGCCTTCGACGAGGCGCACGACGGACGAGCGGCCGCCGGTCTCGTTGTTGCGGAAGAGGCTGCGATCGATGCCCGGGTAGTCCGTGGGCTTCCATTCGCGTCCGTCGGCTTTGTTCACGAGCATCGTGACCCTCGCGTCAGCGGAATTTTCGTCGCGGCGGCAACTATAGCGTGATCGAATGGCCGGGAAAATCGCGCGGCGCGGCTCCCGACGACCCTGACCCACGGGGAGGGCGGCGCGACTCCCGGCGGAAGCTGAAGCGGTGCGGGCAGCGTGAGACCGAGCTCGGACAGGCGCTGGTCGATTCGCGACATCAAGGGTCTCCCATCGTGAGTTGCCGTGCGCGGTCGAGCGTGCGCCTGGCGTTCAGGTAGGTCGGCACTTCGACCCACAGTCCGTCGACCAGCACGCGCTCTTCACCGCGCGAGCGCGCCGCATCGAAGGCGGCGACGACGCGCTGGGCGTGATCGACGTCCTGTACGCTGGGCGTCAACGCATCGGCGATCGCCTTCGCGTGCTCCGGCCGCACCAGGCTCTTGCAGCGGTAGCCGAGACGGCGCGCGTATCGCGTCTCGCGTACCGCGCCCTCGACATCGGAGAACGTATAGGGCGCGTCGACCGGCTCGATCGCCGCGGCGCGACACTCCAGGATGAAGCGTCGCCGCGCGTGATCGAGCTCAATGGCGTCGGGCCCGCGCTCGGCGCAAAGATCGGCCGCCAGATCCTCGGCGCCAAGCAGCGCGCAGCGGATGCGTCTGCTCGCCGCGGCGATCTCGCGGACGGCGACGACACCAAGCGCCGTTTCGCACACGGGAAGGATTTCCGTGCGCCCCTTTTCGACCGCGTGCTGCGTCTCGAGCCGGGTGATCGCCGCGTCGAGTGCGTGCATCTGGTCGGCCGTCGTCGCCTTCGGGTACCCGATGATGGACGCGCCGGCCGCCATCGCCGCAGCGAGGTCGGCGTGACCCTCGCCGTCGAGCGAATTGATCCGCGCACACGCGATGCTGCCGGCGGCACGCCATTGTCGATAGAGATCCGCCGCCAGCGTCCGGGCGTCGGCGCGCCGCTCCGCCGGGGTGAAGTCCTCGAGATCCTGGATCAGCACGTCGGCGCCGCTCGCCGTCATCGCGCGGTGCACCTGCGCGTCGGCGCCGGCACCGAACAGCCAAGTGCGCCGCAGCGCGGGGGGCCGATCGGATTTCAGCGGCGGGCCCAGGCGGCAAGGACGCGAGCCCCGGCTCACGCCTCGCGCCCGACGCGGTTCAGCGACCACCTCGGAGTCGTCGCCATCACCATCGACGGGGCGGCGGCGGGGGAGGCCGGAATGAAGGCGAGCCCCAGCCGGCCCAGGCGGACCGGCTCGAGTACCAGGGGCTGCTACGGTAATGCGCGTCCCAGTATCTGCCGACGCTGAACGTCACCGTCGGTATGCGGCCGCGCGGCATTCCGCCAAGGTAGGTCCGGTGCACCCAGCCTCGCCGGCGGCCCCAGGCGACGTCGCACCACGGCCGGCCCGCCATGCAGCCGACGACGTTCACGCGCTGGCCCTGACGAAGCCATGTCACGATCGGAAACTCGCGGCCCGGGCCCGCGCGCATGTTCACCGACGATGTGATCGTGGCCCACTGTGCGAACGCCGTCAGCGGGAGCAGGAGCAAGCAGATGCACAGCAGCCGGGAGAGACCCCGCGACACGGCGGATGCTCCTTCGCGCAGGAAAGCGTCACTATAGAAAGTTTCCCCCTCAGCGGCAACTTCCGTCGGGGAGCGCCACGTTGCAGGGCGGAAAGATGCGGGCCGTGCACGCGCGGCAGGCGGCACTGTCGAGGCGCGCGTAGATGGCGGCGATGACGTCGGCGCCGTGCTCGAACACGTTCTCCTCGCCGATGTCCTTCATGTAGCCGCCGCGGCGCAGCAGATCGCGCACCGCGTCCTTCATGAACCAGATGTAGAGGCCGCCGCCGATGGCGCGTCGGCGGCGCGCCTCGCGGGCCAGCATCTCCGCGCCGGAGATGTCGATCATGTTGATGCCGCTGGCGACGATCAGCAGGTGCTTGCGGTGCGGCGTGCCGTGGTCGGCGCGGCGCAATGCGTCCTCGACATGCTCGACCGCGCCGAAGAAGATCGATCCGTTGACGCGCAGGATCTCGAGTTGCGGACAGTCGGGCAGGCCCGTATCCGCGTCGAAGCGGAACGTCCCCTGGCCGTACACCGGCTTGACGTCCAGGATGCCCGGATGCGCGGCCTGGTTGAGGAACAGCATCAGCGACAGCAGCACGCCGGCGTAGATGGCCGTCTGCAGGCCGAGGAACAGCGCGCACGCCAGTGTGACCAGCATCACCGCCGACTCGCTGCGGCTGGTCTTCACGATCTGCCGCAGGCGCATCACGTCGACGAGGCCGTAGGCGATGAGGAAGAGGATCGCCGCCATCGACGCGTAGGGCAGGTACGCGGTCAGCGGGGCGACGACCAGCACGATCGCGATCAGGAACAGTGACGAATAGACGGCGGCCAGCGGCGTGCGCGCGCCCGCCTCGTAGTTGGCGGCGCTGCGGTTGAACGATCCCGCCGACGGGTAGGAGGAAAAGAACGCGCCGACGACGTTGGAGATGCCCTGGCCGATGAACTCCTGGTTGTTGTCGATCCGCTGGCCCGACCGGATCCCCAGCGAACGGCCGACGCCGATCGCCAGCGTGAGCGCGAGGATCGTGTTGGCCAGCGCGACGGGCGCGACCTGGCGGAGAGTGTCCGGGGAGAGGTCCGGCAGCGACAGCGGCGGCAGGTGCGATGGCAGCGCCCCGACGGTCGCGATCCCGGTCGTCGCGGCGCCGAAGAAGCGCTCGAGGGCGAGCGCCAGCAGGCTGCCCGCGATCGTCGCGCTGATCATGTAGGGAATGCGCGGCGCGAGGCGCCGGGATGCGATGGCGAAAACGAGGGTGAACACGCCGACGGCCGTCACCCAGGGATTGACCTCCAGCGCGTGCGTCGCCAGATGGCGCAGCGTCTGGAAGAACGACGCGTGCGACGGAATCGCGAGACCGAAGAACGCCTTCACCTGCGAGACCGCGATCAGGACCGCGGCGCCGGTCGAGAAGCCGACGATCACCGTGTGCGAAATGAAGTTGACGAGGCCGCCCAGGCGCGCGACGCCCATCGTCAGCTGGATGATTCCGGTCAGCAGCGTCACCGTGAGCACCAGCGAGATGTACTCGCCGCTGCCGGGCGCGGCCAGCGGCGCGAGCGTGGCGACGAGCAGGATGGCGACCGCGTTCGTCGGGCCTGCGATCATGTGCCAGCTCGACCCGAACAGCGCGGAGAGGGCCGGCGGGATCATCGCCGCATACAGCCCGTACTCCGGCGGCAGCCCGGCGAGAAGCGCGAATGCGACGCCCTGCGGCAGGCCCAGCAGGGCGCCGGTGAATCCGGCGATGAGGTCGGCGCGCGTCGAGGCCCGGTTGACGCGCGGCCACCAGCGCAGGAACGGCAGCAGCCTGCGCAGCGTCGGCGAAGCCTGCGCCACGCCTGCCCCGGCGGCCCGTTACGCCGTCACTCGGCCGGCTGGCCGCCGCGCTTGAAACGCGCGTGCACGGAACCTTCCGTGAGCTCGCCGGTGAAGTACGACGACTCGAGCCACATCACGTTGATGATGCCGAATGCGAGGGCGAGGCCGAGTCCGAGGATCCACGTGAAGTACCACATGCTGTGCGCTCCCGGCGATCAGTATTCGTTGCGGATGGTCTCGATCGTGACCGTGCCGCGCATCTTGGCATACGCCCATGCCGTGTAGAGCGTCACCGGCGGCAGGAATATGACCACGACCCAGAACATCGTCTGCAGCGTCAGCCGGCTCGACACCGCGTCCCATGCCGTCAGGCTGCTCGACGGATTCGTCGACGACGGCATCACGAAGGGGAACATCGACAGTCCCGCCGTCAGGATGACGCCGGCGACCGCGCAGGCGCTGCCGCAAAGCGGCAGCAGCGCGCGTCGCGTCCCGACGGTCGTCACGACGACGAGGGCGCCCGCGAATGCCAGCGCCGGTGCGAGAAAGGCGTAGCGGAAGCGACCGTAGTTGTCGAGCCACGCGCCGGCGGCCCGCTCCACCTTCTTGGCGAGCACCGGCGTGATGCCGTTGACGTCCGGTATGGATACGATGCGGTAGCCCTCGATGGCGCTGGCGAGCCAGACGCCGGCCGCGGCGAACGCGACGATCACGACCACCCCGGCGATGCGCGCCGCGCGCGCCGCGCGCGCCTGCACCTCGCCGTCGGTCCGCAGCCGCAGGTAGCAGGCGCCGTGCATCGCGAGCAGCGCCACGGCGAGGATGCCGGCCAGCAGCGCGAACGGGTTGAGGAGCTGCCAGAAGCTGCCGGTGTAGAACGCACGCAGGTCGGCGTCGAAATGGAACGGCAGCCCCTGCAGCAGGTTGCCGAACGCGACGCCGAAGACCAGCGCCGGCACGAATCCGCCGATGAACAATCCCCAGTCCCACGCCGTGCGCCAGCGCGGATCGTCGACCTTGTTCCGGTACTTGAAGCCCACGGGCCGGAAGAAGAGCGCGAACAGCACGAGCAGCATCGCGACGTACATGCCCGAGAACGACGCCGCGTAGACCAGCGGCCACGCCGCGAACACGACGCCGCCGGCGATGATCAGCCACGTCTGGTTGCCTTCCCAGTTGGGCTCGATCGAGCGCAGGATGACGCGCCGCTCGTCGTCGGTGCGCCCGAGCAGCGGCGACAGGAACCCGATGCCGAGGTCCCAGCCGTCCGTGAGCGCGAAAACGATGATGATGGTGCCGACGAGGCACCACCAGATGACCTTGAGCGTCGCGTAGTCGAAGATCATCGCCGCCTCGCCTGGCCGCCGGTGGCCGGGACGGGAACCGCCGAAGGATCGGGCGCGCCCGGCTCGCCCGCATAGCGTCCGGTGCCGAGGCTCGCCGGCCCCAGTCGGATGTACTTCAGCATCAGGTACATCTCGATGATGAACAGCGCCGTGTAGAACACGACGAACGCGGCCAGGCTCGCGTACACGCTCGACGCCGCGAGGCTCGACGCCGACAGGAACGTGGGGAGCACGCCGCTGATCGTCCATGGCTGGCGCCCGTACTCCGCGACGATCCAGCCCAGTTCCGCCGCGAGCCACGGCAGCGGAATGCTCCACACGGCGAGGTGCAGGAGCCAGCGCTGCGGGGCCAGGTTGCGCCGGGCCAGGAAGAAGAACGCGGCGGCGAAGATGAACAGGAACCACATCCCGAGGCCCACCATGATCCGGAAGCTCCAGAACATCGGCGCGACCCTGGGGATCGTGTCGGCGGCCGCCATGCGCATCTGCTCGGGCGTCGCGTCGACGACGCCGGGAGTGTATCGCTTGAGCAGCAGGCCGAAGCCGAGGTCGGCCTTGTGCTGATCGAAAAGCGCCCGCGTTTCCGCCGCCTTGTCGCCGCCGCGCAGCTTCGTCAGCGCACCGTAGGCGATCATGCCGCTGGCGATCCGCTCGAGATGCTGCTGCTTGAGCTCCTCGATCCCGGTCACGACGCCGGTCGTCGAGCGCGTCGCGATCAGCCCGAGCAGCCAGGGGATGCGGATCGCCAGGTCGGTGCGCTGCTCCCTGTCGTTGGGGAAGCCGAACGCGGTGAACGACGCCGGCGGCTCCTGCGTCCGCCATTCGGCCTCGATCACCGCGAGCTTCACCTTCTGCGTCTCGCCGGTCGTGTAGCCCGACTCGTCGCCGAGCACGATGACCGACAGCGTCGACGCCAGGCCGAAGCCCGCGGCGACCGCGAACGAGCGCAGGGCGAAGGCGACGTCGCGCGCCTTCAGCAGGTACCACGACGACACGCCCAGCACGAACATGCACGCGGTCACGTATCCCGCCGCCACCGTGTGGACGAACTTGGCCTGGGCGACCGGATTGAGCAGTACGTCGCTCAGGCTGGCGAGCTCCATGCGCATCGTCTCGATGTTGAACTCGGCACCCACCGGGTTCTGCATCCAGCCGTTGGCGACCAGGATCCACAGTGCGGACAGGTTGGAGCCCAGCGCGACGAGGAACGTGACGAGCAGGTGCTGGACCTTCCCCATCCGCTGCCAGCCGAAGAAGAACAGCCCGACGAAGGTCGACTCGAGGATGAACGCCATCAGGCCCTCGATGGCGAGCGGGACGCCGAAGATGTCGCCGACGTAGTGCGAGTAGTAGGACCAGTTGGTGCCGAACTGGAATTCGAGCGTGATCCCCGTCGTGACGCCCATGACGAAGTTGATGCCGAACAGCAGGCCCCAGAACCGCGTCATGTCCTTGTAGATCTCGCGCCCGGTCATGACGTACACGGACTCGCAGATCACCAGGATCCACGACAGGCCAAGCGTCAGCGGCACGAACAGGAAATGGTAGAGCGCGGTCGCGGCGAACTGCAGCCGCGACACGCCGACGAGGTCAAGGTCGGGCATGGGCTTCCCGGGCGGCGCCGGCGACGGACTGCCCGCCGTCGCCGCGCAGGACGTGGGCTGCGGTTGCCGCGCCGCGGACATCGGCGGCGGGAGCGGCGGCGAACCAGACGTGCCAGATCGCGACGAGCGCGCAGATTTTCAGCAGGAGCACTATCGCGACGCGACGGGCCAGACGACGCTCGGCCGCCGCCGGGACTTCGCGACCTGCCACCTGGGCGTCCCCGGACGTCATGTCGCCATGATAGCGAGCCGGCGCGCCCGACGCGAACACGGGCGCGCCGGCCGGGGCGCCGACCTGCGACGCAATGTCCCCGTTCGCAGTGCGGGCTTCGGCGACTTCGGGGGCGTCAGGCTTCGCGGATGCCCAGCCGCTTCAGTGCCATCTCCATCGGGCAGAAGCGGGTGTAGGCGCTTTGCAGCAGGTTCGCGCCGACGAACGCGGTGAACCAGAGCCAGTACGACGAGACGAAGAACGGGCTCGCCGGGGCGCCGAGCGCCAGCGAGAGGAGGACGAAGGCGCCGGCGAAGGCGCGTATGACGAGATGCATGCTCATGGGAACACTCCGGAAATGGGCCGCGTCACGGGTAGCGCTTCCGGTTCACGGCGTAGTAGAGAAGCGGAATCACGACCAGCGTCAGCAGCGTCGAGACGAGGATGCCGAAAATCAGCGCGATCGCGAGGCCGTTGAAGATGGGATCGTCGAGGATGAACAGCGCGCCGAGCATCGCGGCGAGGCCGGTGAGCGCGATCGGCTTCGCCCGCGCCGCGGCGGCGTTCACCACCGCCTGCGTGAACGCCACGCCGCGCGCCACCTCGAGGTTGATGAAATCGACCAGCAGGATCGAGTTGCGGACGATGATGCCCGCCAGCGCGATCATGCCGATCATCGACGTCGCCGTGAACTGCGCGTGCAGCAGCGCATGGCCGGGCATCACCCCGATGATCGTAAGAGGGATCGGCGCCATAATCACCAGCGGCGTCACGTACGAGCCGAATTCGGCGACGACCAGCACGTAGATCAGCACCAGGCCCACGGCATAGGCGAGTCCCATGTCGCGGAACGTCTCGTAGGTGATCTGCCACTCGCCGTCCCACTTGATCGCGTACTGGCGCCACGGGTCCGACGGTGTGCGGATGAAATACTCGCCGAGCGTGCCGCCCTCCGGCAGCGCGGCGCCGGCGAGCGCGCCGCGCACGCCGAACATGCCGTACAGCGGGCTGTCGACGCGTCCGGCGACATCGCCGATCACGTAGGTCACCGGCAGCAGGTCCTTGTGGTAGATCGACGTGTCCCGCTCCCGTTCCCGCGTATGCACGATCTCCGCGAGCGGCACGAGCACGCCGTCGCTGCCGCGAACCTTCATGCCCAACAGCGTGTCGAGGCGCGCCTTGCGCTCGGGCGGGAGCGTCAGCCGAACGGGCACGCCGTACTTCGACTGGCCGTCGTGCAGTATCGTGACGTCGTCGCCGTCGAGCGCGACGCGCAGCGCCGCGACGACGTCGGCGGTCGCGACGCCGAGCGCCGCCGCGCGCGCCTGGTCGACCCGCACGGCGAGCTTGGGTGCGCTGTCCTCGATCGAATCGTCGACGCCGACGATGTCTCCCTCGCCGGCGAACGCGGCGCGCACACGCCGGGCGACCGCATGGCGGCCCGCCTCGTCGGGCCCGTAGACTTCGGCCACCAGCGGCGCGCGCACCGGCGGGCCGGGCGGAACCTCGACCACTTTCACCTTGGCGCCGAAGCGTGCGCCGATCTCCTCCAGCGCCGGGCGCACCGCGGTCGCGATCTCGTGGCTCTGGCGCTCGCGCCGGTGCTTGTCGACCAGGTTGACCTGGAGGTCGCCGTTCTCCGGGATCTGGCGCAGGTTGTACTGGCGCACGAGCCCGTTGAAGTTGATCGGCGACGCGGTCCCGGCGTACGCCTCGTAGTCGGTGACTTCGGGGACGGTCGCGACGTAGGCGGACAGCGCGCGCAGCGCCGCCGCCGTATTTTCGACGGGCGTGCCCGCCGGCATGTCCACGATGACCTGGAACTCGGACTTGTTGTCGAAAGGCAGCATCTTCATGATCACGAGCTGCGCGATCGGCAGCGCGAGCGACGCGGCGATGGCGGCGGCCACGCCGACCGCGAGGCCGCGCCGGTTCCGCCGCCCGGTGCGCGGATCGAGGAACGGCGCGAGGATGCGCGCAAAGCCGCGCGCGAGCGCCCGGTCGAGTCGCGACGGAGCGTGCGTTGCTGCGCCGGCGGGCGCGGCGAGGCGCTTCGCGAGCCACGGCGTGAACGTGAACGCGATCGCCAGCGAGATCGCCATGCCCATGCTGGCGTTGATCGGGATCGGCGCCATGTACGGGCCCATCAGGCCGCTGACGAACGCCATCGGGAGCAGAGCGGCGATCACCGTCAGCGTCGCGAGGATCGTCGGGCCGCCGACTTCGTCGACCGCCTGCGGAATCAGCGACGCGAGCGGCGCGTCCGGCGCGAGGGCGCGGTGGCGATGGATGTTCTCGACGACGACGATCGCGTCGTCGACGAGGATGCCGATCGAGAAGATCAGCGCGAACAGCGACACGCGGTTCAGCGTGAAGCCCCAGGCCCAGGAAGCGAACAGCGTCGCCGACAGCGTGAGCACGACGGCGGCGCCGACGATCGCCGCCTCGCGGCGGCCGAGGGCGAAGAACACCAGCGCGACGACGGACAGCGTCGCGAACGCCAGCTTCTGGATGAGCTTCATCGCCTTGTCGTTGGCGGTCTCGCCGTAGTTGCGGGTGACGGTGACCTCGACGCCCGCAGGGACGATGGCGTTGCGCAGCTCGGCGATGCGCGCGACGACGCGATCGGCGACCTCGGAGGCGTTCTCGCCGGGCTTCTTGGTGATCGCGAGGGTGACCGCGGGAAACTCGCCGCTCGCGGCGATTCCCTTGCTCGCCGCGGCGGGTCCCGTGCCGAGCCAGACGTAGTGCGCCGGTGGCGGCGGTCCGTCGACGACGGTGGCGACGTCCGACAGGTACACCGGGTTGCCGTCGGCGACCCCGACGACGAGTGCCGCCGTGTCGCGCAGGCCGGTCAGGAACTGCCCGGTCTCGACCGCGATCGCGCGGTTGTCGTCGTTGAGCGTTCCGGAGGGGAGCGACGCGCTCGCGGCGGTCAGCGCCTGGCGCAGGTCGCCGACGGTCAGGCCGAACGAGGCCAGCTTCTCCGGGTCGAGCAGCACGCGCAGCACGCGTCCGGGGCCGCCGACGGTCGTCACCTCGCGCGTGCCGGGGACGCGCTTCAGCTGCGCCTCGGCGGCGTGCGCGACGCGTTCGAGATCGTAGGCGCCGCGCGCCGGGTCGGCGGTCCACAGCGTCAGCGTCACGATCGGGACGTCGTCGATCCCCTTCGGCTTGACCAGCGGTTCGCCGACGCCGAGCGCGGCGGGCAGCCAGTCGCGGTTGGCGTTGATCGTGTCGTAGAGCCGGACCAGCGCCTCGGTGCGCGGGACGCCGACCTTGAACTGGGCCGTGATGATGGCGATGCCGGGCTGCGACACCGAATACACGTGGTCGAGTCCGTGGATCTGCCCGATCACCTGCTCCGCCGGCGTCGCGACCAGCGTCTCGACGTCCTTCGCCGACGCGCCGGGGAACGGCACGATGACGTTGGCCATCGTGACGTTGATCTGCGGCTCTTCCTCGCGGGGCGTCACGACGACCGCGAACGCGCCGAGCAACAGCGCGACGAGCGCGATCAGCGGGGTCAGCCGCGAGTCGAGGAAGTAGCGCGCGATGCGCCCGGCGATGCCCATGCGATCAGCCCGACTTCAGCTTGACGATGCCGAGTGCCTTCATCACGTACTTCTCGTACACGGGCTCGGACGTTCCGCGCTTCATCTTGCGGATGAAGTATTTCTCGAACGCCACCTTGGCGACGTGCACCCACCTACCCTGCGCGAACCAGTTGACGTTGCGCGGCGGAATCTGCGGCAGCGCGACGAACGCGACGCCAGTGTCGCCGAAGTCGGCCAGGCACACGGCGTTCCATGTCGCGCGCGCCGACGGCGCCTTGCCGTCGAGCTGGTCGCGAACGTTGCGCACAGTCGCGGTGACCATCGATTCGATCATGTATCCGGTCTTCGGCGCGCCGGTCGGCACGGGAGTCACCTCCACCGGCGGGATCGCGACGCAGACACCGACGGCGTAGACGTTCGGATAGCGCGGATTGCGCTGGTGCGCGTCGATCGTGACGAAGCCACGGGGGTTCACGAGGCCGTCGATGCCGGCGACCGCGTCGATCCCCTTGAACGCCGGGAGGAGCATCGCGTGCGCGAACGGCAGTTCGTGGTCCCGCTTCGGCTTGCCGTCCTCGTCGTGCTCGGTGACAAAGGCCTTGTCCGCATCGACCCGAGTCACCCTGGCATTGCAGATCCACTTGATGTGCCGCTCGCGCAGCGCCGACTCGAGCAGCGTACGGGAATCGCCGACGCCGCCCAGGCCGAGGTGGCCGATGTAGGGCTCCGCGGTCACGAAAGTCATGGGCACGCGGTCGCGCAGGCGGCGCCGGCGCAGGTCGGCGTCCATGATGAACGCGAACTCGTACGCAGGCCCGAAACATGACGCGCCCTGGACCGCGCCGACGACGACGGGCCCGGGCGCGGTGACGAAGCGATCCCATGCGGCGCCCGCCGCGACCGCGTGGTCGACGTGGCACACCGAGTGGGTGTTGCCTTCGGGGCCAAGGCCCGGCACTTCCTCGAAGGCGAGCCGCGGCCCCGTCGCGACGACGAGGATGTCGTAGTCGAGCACCGAGCCGTCGCCGAGCGCGACCCGATTCTGCTCCGGATGCACGCGCTTCGCCCCTGCCGCCGTGAAGGCGATGCCGCGCCGGGCGAGATACGTGGCGACCGGGAACTCGATCGACGGCCGCGTGCGCCAGTTGACCGCGACCCAGGGATTCGACGGCACGAAATGGAAGTTCGGCGTGTTCGACACGACGGTGATGCGCTCTCCCGCCTTGAGCTGCTCCTGCAACTCGTAGGCGAGGGGCATTCCGCCGAGGCCGGCGCCCAGGATGACGATGTGCGACATGGCATTCCTCCTGCGGTTGGTCCTGCTGCGAAAGGCGCGTCGGCGCCGCCCGGCTACGACGCGCTCGCCGCGGGTCGGCTGGCCTCGATGCCCGCGCGCACGGGCTCCAGCGCGACGCGCTCGCCTTCGGCGAGCCCCGCGAGCACTTCGACGAATCCGTCGCCCGCCGGCTCGCCGAGCCGGACCTGGCGGAGCTGCGCGTGGCCGTTCGCGTCGAGCACGTAGACCGCGGTCACTTCGCTGCGACGGAGCACCGCCGACGCCGGTATCGCGAGCGCCCGGGCGCGCCCCGTGGGAATCAGCGCCCTTGCATACTGTCCCGGCAGGAGGCCGGGCGCGGACGCGAGGTCCAGGCGCACGCGCGTGGTGTGCGTGCGTGCGTCGGCGACCGGAATCACGGTGACGCGCTGCGCGAGGAAGTCGCGCGCGAGCGTGGGAATCTCGACCCTGACCGGCGCGGCGAGGTCGGCCTTCGCCAGCACCGACTGCGGCAGCGTCGCCGTCACGCGCAGCGCGCGCGGATCGAACACGGTGAGCAGCGGCCGTCCGACGACCGCCATGTCGCCGATCTCGACCTCCCTGGACGCGACGACGCCGTCGTACGGCGCGACGATCGTCGTGAAGCTGCGCGACGTCGTCGACTGCCCCGCGTTGGCGATCGCGGTGGCCGCCTGCGCCTGTGCGGCCTGATGCTCGGCCAGCGCCTGGTCCAGCGCGGCGCCGCTGATGAACTTCTGCGCGTACAGCTGCCGGCTGCGGTCGTACTTCGCCTTCGCATTCGCGAGATTGGCCTCGGCTTCCTGCACCTGGCCCTTCGACGCGGCTTCGGCCTGCACTGCGGCGCGCGCGTCGATCTGCACCAGCACCTGCCCGGCCCTGATGGCGTCGCCCGCCCTGGCCGGCAGCGCGACGATGCGGCCCGCGATCTGCGCGGCGAGCGTCGACTGCCGGACCGCCTCGACGATGCCCTCGACGGCCGCGACGCGCACGACGTCGCGATACTCGACCGGGGCGCCCGGCAGTGCCGGAGCCTGGCCGCGCGCGCCCGTGGCGAGGGCGATCGCGACGAGGACGGCGGCACCCCGGGCCAAGACCGCGCGTCGACCGCGATTCACGATCCGGACTTGCCGGTGCGAAGGCCGAACGGCAGGTAAACGGGGCACCAGCGCACGAGTCCGGTGAGAAGCGGCACGATGCCGGCGAGCGCCCACCAGCGGGCATTGCCTTCGAGCACGAAGTACAGCGAGAGAATGGCGATTGCGGCGATGATCCGTACCGCCCGGTCGATGCCGCCGACGTTTGCGTCCACGTTTTGCTCCTGGGTTGTGTGGCTACACCGTGACGATAGGTCCCGCGGCCGCGCATGTCTGTGACCTGGATCACACAGCGCGCCTGGCAGGTGAGCAGCCGGGCGGATGCCGCCGCGGGGCCGGCGGGACGGCGGACGTCGGTAGAATCGGAGGCTTCCCGCCACGCCGCCGCCGGATCCCTTGGCTACGCCCGAGACCGCTCCCGACCGCACCTGTCGCCCTGCGCACGCTGTTCCCGGCGCTGGCCGACGCCGCACCCGCGACGCTCGCGCGCATCGTCTCGAACGGGATCCATCGCAAGGCGCCGGCAGGGACGGTCATGTTCGACGCGCACTCGCCGTGCACCGGCTTTCCGCTCGTCCTGTCGGGCACGATCAAGGTGCTGCAGCAATACCCGAACGGCCGCGAGCTGCCGCTGTATCGCGTGAAACCGGGGGAGAGCTGCCTGCTGTCGGGCAGCTGCCTTCTGGGGCATGCCGACTACACGGCGTCGGGCATCGCCGAAACCGACGTCGAGGTCCTCGTCATCCCGCCGGCGGATTTCCAGGCGCTGATCGCGAGTGACGCCGCGTTCCGCGGCCACGTGTTCGGCCTGTTCGGCGAGCGGCTGGCGACGGTCCTGTCGCTGGTGGAGGCGATCGCCTACCAGAAGCTCGACCAGCGTCTCGCCGCGCTCCTCGTCGCCAAGGAAGACCCGGTGAACGCCACGCACCAGGCGCTCGCCGACGAGCTCGGCAGCGTGCGCGAGATCGTCAGCCGTCTTTTGCGCTCGTTCGAAGACCGCGGCTGGGTCGCGCTGGAGCGCCAGCGCATCCGCGTGCTCGACCGCGACGCGCTCGACGCGCTGGCGCGCGCCTAGCGGGGCGGCGCGCGGCCGTCGCAGCGTGCGGCGCTAATGCAGCTTGACGTGCGGCTCGGTGCGGCGCGTGATCAGACGCGCGGCGGTATCGAGCGCGACCTTCCAGAAGCCGTGCAGCGCGAGCTCGTGCATCTTGTACAGCGACAGGTACATCATGCGGGCGAACCAGCCCTCGATCCAGAAGTTCTTGCCGACGAGGGCGCCCATCAGGTTGCCCACGGTCGAGTATTCGCCGAGCGACACCAGCGAGCCGAAATCCCGGTAGTGGTAGGGCGTCAGCGGCCGGCCCGCGAGGCGGGCCCGGATCTGCTTCACCATGTGAGACGCCTGCTGATGCGCCGATTGCGCGCGTGGCGGCACGAGCATGCCGTCCTTGCCGAGCCACGGGCAGGCGGCGCAGTCGCCGATGGCGAAGACATTGCGGGTCGCGCGTCGTCTCGAGCGTCGGCAGCACGACGAGCTGGTTCATCCGGTTCGCTTCCAGGCCGTCCAGGTTGGCGAGCACCTCGGGCGCCTTGACGCCGGCCGCCCACACGACGAGCTCGGCGGGGATGACCTCGCCGCTCGCCAGCCGGACGCCGCGTGCGAGGACTTCCGCGACGCGCGCGCCGGTGCGCACCTGGACGTTCTTGCCTTCCAGCAGCAGCGTCGCGGCCTTCGACAGCCGCTCGGGCAGCGCGGGCAGGATGCGCTCGGCCGCCTCGATGACGATGAGGCGGATGTCCTTGTCCGGCTCGATGCGGTCGAGGCCGTACGACACCAGCGTGCGCGTCGTGTTGTGCAGCTCCGCGGCGAGCTCGACGCCGGTGGCGCCCGCGCCGATGATGGCCACGTGCAGCTGGTCCGGCCGCAGCGGCTCCACCTGCGCATGCGCGCGGATGAACATGTTCACCAGCCGGCGGTGGAACCGCTGGGCGGCCGCGGGATCCTCCAGCGCGATCGCGTGCTCCTCGACGCCCGGCGTACCGAAGTCGTTCGTGCGGCTGCCGATCGCGATGACCAGCGTGTCGTAGGCGAACGAGCGCGCGTCGGTGACGACATGGCCCTCCTCGTCACGGAACGGCGCCACCTCGACACGGCGGTTGGCGCGGTCGAGGCCGGTCATCTCGCCCATCCGGTAGTAGAAATGGTGCCAGTGCGACTGCGCGAGATAGTCGGTGTCGTAGACGTCGAGATCCATGCTGCCGGCGGCCAGCTCGTGCAGGTGCGGCTTCCAGAAATGCGTGCGCGCCTTCTCGATCAGCGTGATGTGCGCCTTGCGGCGCCTGCCGAGCTTGTCGCCGAGCCGCGTCGCAAGCTCCAGCCCGCCCGCGCCGCCGCCGACGACGACGACGCGGTGCGGCGTCGAACCCGCTTCCGGCTCGGTGTCCTTCACCGCGGGATCAGTCGACTTTCCAGGGCTTGTCGCGCTCCGCGCCCGCGTCGGCGACCGCGACCGCCGTCATGTTGACGATGCGCCGCACCGTCGAGGACGGCGTCATGATGTGCACCGGCCGGGCGACGCCGAGCAGCATGCCGCCGATGGCGATCCCGTTGCCGGCGGCCACGCGCAGCGCGTTGTAGGTGATGTTGGCGGCATCGATGTTGGGCATCACGAGGAGGTTGGCGTCGACGGTGAGGCGCGAATCGGGCATCTCGCGGTTGCGGATCGTGGTGGAAAGCGCAATGTCGGCCTGCATCTCCCCGTCGATCTCCAGGTCGGGCGCCTGCGCGAGGATGATCGCCAGCGCGTCGCGCATCTTCTGCGCCGAGGGCGCGTCGGAGCCGCCGAAGTTGGAGTGCGAGACGAGCGCCACGCAGGGCTTCTGCCCGAGGCGGCGCACCTCCTCCGCTGCGAGGAGCGTCATCTCGGCGACCTGCGCTGCCGTCGGATCGCGGTTGACGTGCGTATCGCAGATGAAGATCTGGCGGTCGGGGAGGATCAGCATCTGCATCGTCGCCAGCGTGCGTACGCCGTCGCGCATGCCGACGACGTTGCGGATGTAGCGCAGGTGGTCGGAGATGGCGCCCGTCGTGCCGCAGAGCATCGCGTCGGCGTCGCCGCGGTGCACGAGCATCGCGCCGATCAGCGTCGGCCGGCTGCGCATGTCCTCCTGCGCCTGCGCCCGCGTGACGCCCTTGCGCTGGCCGAGCTGGAAATACTGCGTCCAGAACTCGCGATAGCGCGGATCGTCCTGGATGTTGATCGCCGTGCAGTTCCGGCCGAAATCGAGGCGCAGCCCGAGGCGCGCGATGCGGTTCGCCATGACATCGGTGCGGCCGACCAGGATCGGGTGCGCGAGGTGCTCGTCGACGGCGATCTGCGCGGCACGCAGCACGCGCTCGTCCTCGCCCTCGGCGTAGACGACGCTCTTGGGCGCCGCCCGCGCCGCGGCGAACACGGGCACCATCGTGGTGCCGGAGCGGTACACGTAGCGATCGAGGTGCTCGCGGTAGGCGTCGAGGTTCTCGATCGGCCGGGTGGCGACGCCGCTGTCCATCGCCGCCTTGGCGACGGCGGGCGCCATGGTCGTGATGAGGCGCGGGTCGAACGCACGCGGGATCAGGTAGTCGGGTCCGAACGCCGGCGTGGGCTCGCCGTAGGCCTGCGCGACGATCTCCGACGGCTCCGCCTGCGCCAGCGCGGCCAGGGCCCGCACGGCGGCGAGCTTCATCTCCTCGTTGATCATCGACGCGCCGCAGTCGAGCGCGCCGCGGAAGATGAACGGGAAGCACAGCGAGTTGTTGACCTGGTTCGGGTAGTCCGAGCGGCCGGTGCCGATCAGGCAGTCGGGCCGCACCTCCTTCGCGAGCTCGGGACGGATCTCCGGCTCCGGATTGGCCATCGCGAGGATGATCGGCTTGGCGGCCATCGCGCTGACCATGTCCGGCGTCAGCAGGCCGCCGGCGGACAGGCCGAGGAAGACGTCGGCGTCCGCGACGACGTCGGCGAGCGTGCGCGCCTTCGTGTCCTGCGCGTAGCGCGCCTTGTCCGCATCCATCTTGCCGACGCGGTCCTTCGTCACGACTCCCTTGCTGTCGAGCACGTAGATGTTCTTCGGGTCGAGCCCCAGGCGCACCTGCAGGTCGAGGCAGGCGATCGCCGCGGCGCCCGCGCCCGAGCACACCAGCTTCACCTTGCGCGATGTCCTTGCCCACGATCGTCAGGCCGTTGAGCACCGCCGCCGCGGCGACGATCGCCGTGCCGTGCTGGTCGTCGTGGAACACCGGGATGCTGCATCCGCTCGCGCAGCTTGCGCTCGATGTAGAAGCACTCGGGCGCCTTGATGTCCTCGAGGTTGATGCCGCCGAACGTCGGCTCGAGCGCGGCGACCACCTCGATGATCCTGTCCGGGTCCGACTCGCCGATCTCGATGTCGAACACGTCGATGCCGGCGAACTTCTTGAACAGGCAGCCCTTGCCTTCCATCACCGGCTTGCCGGCGAGCGCGCCGATGTTGCCGAGCCCGAGCACCGCCGCAGCCGTTGGTGACGACGGCGACGAGATTGGCGCGCGCCGTGTACTTCGCGGCGAGCGACGGATCGTCGCGGATCGCCGTGCACGCGTACGCGACGCCGGGCGAATAGGCGAGCGAGAGATCGCGCTGGTTGGCGAGCGCCTTGGTCGGCGCGATCGAGATTTTCCCGGGCCGCGGAAACTCGTGGTACTCCAGTGCGGCGGCGCGCAGTTGCTCCTCGGGAGAGGTCATGATCGTTCCTCCTATTTCTTCTTGACCGGCGGCAGGTCGGTGCAGACGCCTTCGAACAGCTCGGCCGCCATCCCGATCGACTCGCCGAGCGTCGGATGCGGATGAATCGTCTTGCCGATGTCGGCCGGGTCGCAGCCCATTTCCACGGCGAGGCAGACTTCGCCGATCAGGTCGCCGGCGTGCGTGCCGACGATGCCGCCGCCGATGCAGCGATGCGTCGCCTCGTCGAAGATCAGCTTGGTGAAGCCTTCGTCGCGGCCGTTGGCGATGGCGCGGCCCGACGCGGTCCACGGGAACACCGCCTTGCCGTACTTGATGCCCTTCGCCTTGCATTCGTCCTCGGTCAAGCCCGCCCACGCCACCTCCGGATCGGTGTAGGCGACCGAGGGGATCTGGCGCGCGTCGAAGAAGGACTTCTGGCCCGCAGCGGCCTCGGCGGCGACGTGGCCCTCGTGCACCGCCTTGTGCGCGAGCATCGGGTTGCCGATGATGTCGCCGATCGCATAGATGTGCGCGACGTTCGTGCGCATCTGCTTGTCGACGGCGATGAAGCCGCGGTCGGTGACCGCGACCCCGGCCTTGTCGGCGTCGAGGTTCTTTCCGTTGGCGCTGCGGCCCACCGCGACCAGCACGAGATCGTAGGTCTGCCGGCCCGACGGCGCGTTCGCGCCCTCGAACGACACTTCGATGCCTGCGGCCGTTGCCTTCGCCGCCGGTCGTCTTCGTCTTCAGCATCAATTTGTCGAAACGGCCGGCGTTCTTCTTCTCCCACACCTTGACGAGGTCGCGATCGGCGCCCGCCATGACGATGTCGAGCATCTCGACCACGTCGATCTTCGCGCCGAGCGTCGAGTAGACGGTCGCCATCTCGAGGCCGATGATGCCGCCGCCGACGACCAGCATCCGCTTCGGGATCGACTTCAGCAGCAGCGCACCGGTCGAATCGACGACGCGCGGGTCGTCCGGCATGAATGGCAGCTTCACCGCCTGCGAGCCCGCGGCGATGATCGCTTTCTGGAACCGGATCGTCTTCTTCGCGCCGGTGACGGCCTGGCCGTCGCCGCTGGTGATCTCGACCTGCAGGTGATGGGGGTCGAGGAAGCGGCCGGTGCCGCGCACGACTTCGACCTTGCGCGTCTTCGCCATGCCGGCGAGGCCCGACGTCAGCTTCTTCGTCACTGCGTCCTTGAAGGCGCGCAGCTTGTCGAGGTCGATCTTCGGCGCGGCGTAGGCGATGCCGTGGTCGCCCATCGTCTTCACCTCGTCCATGATCGACGCCGTGTGCAGCAGCGCCTTGGACGGGATGCAGCCGACGTTGAGGCACACGCCGCCGAGCGTCGCGTAGCGCTCGACCAGGATCGTCTTCATGCCGAGGTCGGCCGCGCGGAAGGCCGCCGAATAGCCGCCCGGCCCGGCGCCAAGGACCAGCATTTCGCACTCCTGGTCGGCCTTGCCGGTGTACGTGGAGGCGGTCGGCGCCGGCGCGGCACCGGGCCCCGGCCTCGCGGGCGGGGTCGCAGTCGCTGCCGGCGCTGCGGGCGTCGCAGCCTGCGCGGGCGCCGCCGCCTGCGCGGCGCGCCGCCGCCGCCGCGCTCGTCGACGCCCCGGCCGCGGCACCGGCGGCTGCGCCCGCCTCGACGGTGAGGAGCAGCGATCCCTCCGCCACCTTGTCGCCGACCTTGACCTTGACGTCCTTGACGACGCCGGCCACCGGCGAGGGCACGTCCATCGTCGCCTTGTCGGACTCGAGCGTGACGAGCGACGTTTCCTTCTCGATCGCGTCGCCGGACTTCACCAGGACCTCGATGACGGGAACGTCCTGGAAGTCCCCGATGTCCGGCACCTTCACTTCCACGATGGCCATGTCCGTTCGTCCTCTTCAGACCAGCACGCGCCGCATGTCGGCGAGCAGCCCGGCGAAATGTACGTTGAAGCGCGCGGCGGCGGCGCCGTCGATCACGCGATGGTCCCACGACAGCGACAGCGGCAGGACGAAGCGCCACGACGACGTCTTGCCGTCGTTCGACACCTGCTTCCAGAACGACCGGCACACGCCCATGATCGCCACTTCCGGCGCATTGATGATCGGCGTGAAGTAGACGCCGCCGATGCCGCCGAGCGAGCTGATCGTGAACGTGCCGCCCTGCATCTGGTCGGGCTTGAGCTTGCCGTCGCGCGCGAGCTTCGCGAGATCGCCCATCTCCTTCGCGATCTCGATCACGCCCTTGCGATCGGCGTCGCGGATGACCGGCACGACCAGGCCGTTCGGCGTGTCCGCCGCGAAGCCGATGTGGTAGTACTTCTTGAGGATCAGGTTGTCGCCGTCGAGCGAGGCGTTGAACTCCGGAAACTTCGCCAGCGTCGCGCAGGCCGCCTTGATCATGAACGCCAGCATCGACACGCGAATGCCGCTCTTCTCGTTCTCCTTGTTGAGCTGAACGCGAAACTGCTCGAGGTCGGTAATGTCGGCGTCGTCGTGATTGGTGACGTGCGGGATCATCACCCAGTTGCGATGCAGGTTGGCGCCGGAGATCTTCCTGATCCGCGACAGCGGCTTCGTTTCGACCGGTCCGAATTTGGCGAAGTCGACTTTCGGCCAGGGCAGGAGCTCGACGCCGCCCACGCCCGCGCCGCCCACGCCCGCGCCGCCCGCGCCCGCGCCGCCTGCCGCGGGCGCCCCGGCCGCAGGGGCCGCCGATGCGCCCTTCGCGGCGGCCTCGACGTCCTCCTTCGTGATGCGGCCGTTGTTGCCGCTCCCCCTGACCCGCCCGAGATCGACGCCCAGCTCGCGTGCGAGCTTGCGCACGCCGGGGCCCGCGTAGGCGAGCGCGAAGGTCGCCTCGTCCACCGCTTGCGCCGCCGGCGCGCCGGGCACATTCGCCACGGGCACCTTCGCCGCGGGCGCGGACGCCACGGGGGCGGACGCCGGTGGGGACGCCGGCGGCGGCGCGGCGGCGGGCGCCGATGCCGGCGCGGCCCGGGCCGCCGCCGCGCTGTCGGTGACCAGCGTCATGATCAGCGTGCCTTCGGACACCTTGTCGCCGACGCCGACCTTGAGCTCCGCGACCGTGCCCGACAGCGGCGCCGGCACGTCCATCGTCGCCTTGTCGGACTCGAGCGTGATCAGCGCGTCCTCGGCCTTGACCGCGTCGCCCGGCTTGACCATGACCTCGATCACGGGGATGTCCTTGAAGTCCCCGATGTCGGGAACGCGCACCTCGGCGATGCCCGCGGGCGAGCTCGTCGGCGCCGGCGGTGCGGCGATCGATGTCTTCGGGGCTTCGGCGGGTGGCGCGGTCGCGCCGGCGCCGGACGCTTCGAGGGTCAGGATCAGCGACCCTTCCGAGACCTTGTCGCCGACCTTCACCCGCACGTCCTTCACCACGCCGGCAACAGGCGCGGGGACGTCCATCGTCGCCTTGTCCGACTCGAGCGAGATCAGCGGGTCCTCGGGCTCGACGCGATCGCCGGGCTTGACCATCACCTCGATGACCGGCACGTCCTTGAAATCGCCGATGTCCGGCACTTTGACTTCAGTCATGGTGGCTGCCTCGGTCTCGGTTCGTCGTCAGCTGCAACGGATGTCCCGCGCGCGCTGCGCTCAAACGGTCCACGGATCGGGCCGCGCGGCGTCGATGCCGTACTTCCTGATCGCCTGCGCGACGACGTCGGCCTTGATCGCGCCCTCGTCGGCCAGCGCCTTCAGCGCGGCGACGGCGACGTAGTGGCGGTCGACCTCGAAGAAGCGGCGCAGCTTGACGCGATAGTCGCTGCGACCGAAACCGTCGGTGCCGAGCGTCACGTAGCGCCGCGGGACGTGGCCCCTGATCTGGTCGGCGTAGTTGCGCATGTAGTCGGTGGCCGCGACGACCGGCCCGGGATGGCCGTCGAGCATCGTCTCGACGTAGCTTTTGCGCGGCGGCGCCGTCGGATGCAGCAGGTTGTGGCGCTCGGCGCTCATGCCGTCGCGGCGCAGCTCGTTGAAGCTCGTCGCGCTCCACAGGTCGGACTCGACGTCGAAGTCCTCGCGCAGCAGGTCGGCCGCGGCGATCACCTCGCGCAAGATCGTGCCGCTGCCCATGAGCTGCACGCGCGGCCCCGCCTTCTTGCCGGACTTGCCGCCTTCGCGGAACAGATACAGGCCCTTGACGATCGCCGCCTCCGCACCCGCCGGCATCGCCGGTTGCGCGTAGTTCTCGTTCATCAGCGTGACGTAGTAGTACACGTCCTCCTGCGCCTCGTACATTCGCCGGATGCCCTCGCGGATGATCACGACGACCTCGTAGGCGAACGTCGGGTCGTACGAGATGCAGTTCGGTATGGTCGAGGCGAGCACGTGGCTGTGGCCGTCCTCGTGCTGCAGGCCTTCGCCGTTGAGCGTCGTGCGCCCCGCGGTGCCGCCGAGCAGGAAGCCGCGCGCGCGCATGTCGCCGGCGAGCCACGCCAGGTCGCCGACGCGCTGCAGCCCGAACATCGAGTAGTAGATGTAGAACGGGATCATCGGCACGTCGTTGGTCGAATACGACGTGGCCGCGGCGATCCACGAGCTCATCGCGCCCGCCTCGTTGATCCCCTCCTGCAGCACCTGCCCCGACTTGTCCTCGCGGTAGTACATGAGCTGGTCGGCGTCCTGCGGCTTGTAGAGCTGTCCCACCGCCGAGTAGATGCCGAGCTGGCGGAACATGCCTTCCATGCCGAACGTGCGCGATTCGTCGGGCACGATCGGCACGACGTGCTTGCCGATCGTCTTGTCGCGCACCAGCGTGCCGAGCATCTGCACGAACGCCATCGTCGTGGAGATCTCGCGCTCGCCGGAGCTCTCCAGCAGGCGCTGGAAATTCGCGAGCGGCGGCGCGGCGAGGGACGCGGACTTGCGCCGCCGCTGCGGCAGGTAGCCGCCGAGCGCCTCGCGCCGCGCTTTGAGGTATTTCGACTCCTCGCTGTCCTCGGGGAAGCGGATGAACTCCAATCCCTCGAACTGCTTGTCGGTGATCGGGATCTGGAAGCGCTCGCGGAACTGCAGAAGCGCGTCCTGCGTCATCTTCTTCGCCTGGTGGCTGATCATCTGCCCTTCGCCGGATTCGCCCATCCCGTAGCCCTTCACGGTCTTGGCGAGGATCACCGTCGGCTGCCCCTTGTGATTCACCGCGGCGCTGTACGCCGCGTAGACCTTGAACGGGTCGTGGCCGCCGCGATTGAGCTTCCACACCTCCTCGTCGGACAGGTCGGCCACCAGCGCCTTGAGCTCCGGCGTGTTGAAGAAATGCTCGCGCACGTACGCGCCGTCCTTGCTCTTGAAGTCCTGGTACTGGCCGTCGACGCATTCCTCCATGCGCTTGAGCAGGATGCCTTCCTTGTCCTTGGCGAAGAGCCTGTCCCAGGCCGAGCCCCACACCACCTTGATCACGTTCCAGCCGGCGCCGCGGAAGACGCCCTCCAGCTCCTGGATGATCTTGCCGTTGCCGCGGACCGGACCGTCGAGCCGCTGCAGGTTGCAGTTGATGACGAAGATCAGGTTGTCCAGGCCCTCGCGTCCGGCGAGCGAGATCGCGCCGAGCGACTCGGGCTCGTCGCATTCGCCGTCGCCCGAGAAACGCCCAGACCTTGCGCGCCGCGGTGTTCGCGAGACCGCGTCCCTGCAGGTACTTGAGAAAGCGCGCCTGGTAGATCGCCATCAGCGGGCCGAGGCCCATCGACACGGTGGGAAACTGCCAGAAATCCGGCATCAGCCACGGGTGCGGATACGAGGGAATGCCCTTGCCTTCGCTCTCCTGGCGGAAGTTCAGCAGCAGCTGCTCCGAGAGGCGGCCCTCGACGTAGGCGCGGGCATAGATGCCCGGGGACACGTGACCCTGCACGTAGATGAGGTCGCCGCCGTGGTCCTTGGAGGCACCGTGCCAGAAGTGCCCGAAGCCGATGTCGTAGAGCAGCGCCGACGACTGGAAGCTCGCGATGTGGCCGCCCAGCTCCGACGATTCCTTGTTGGCGCGCAGGATGATCGCCACCGCATTCCAGCGGATCGCCGAGCGGATCCGGTGCTCGATGTCGCGGTTTGCGTCGGACCTGGCTTCCTGCTCCGGCGGGATCGTGTTGCGGTAGGGCGTCGTCGCGAGGAACGGCGGCATCGTCCCGGCGAGCAGTGCCCGCTCGCGCAGCCTGCCGAGAAGGTAGCGCGCGCGATCCGCGCCCTGGTGGTGCGTGACCGCGGCGAGCGCATCGACCCATTCCTGGGTTTCGCCCGGGTCGTGATCCTGCATCGTGCCCATGGAACGCCTCCTCGAACCTGCGCGGATGACGGGAACGTGACGGAAGGGCATCGCGCTGGCCGGCGCGCCGAATGCGGCCGGCGTCGTCGCCGCGATGCTGCGCTCCCCCTTCGTCGGGTGCGGCGAAAGCCGCAGCGCCCCGGTCAGCCTCCAGGACTTTGATGGGTGTAGTTGGAGAGCGCGCGAATTGCGCGCTCCGGGCTAAGGATGCCAACTTCGACGCGCGACTTCAACCCGCCCGCGGCGTCCGACGGCGCCCGGGATGCCGGCCGGGGGCGCGGACCGCGACGCGGCGCCGCCCGTGTGCTACCATCGTCGCTGCGCCGATTTGAAGCTTCAGCTTGCGGGCGCATAACAAATACCGCTAAAGCGAGGTTCGCTCCAGCCTGGGATATACCGGGCGGGGCACACAAAACCCGTTTTGGCGGCCTGCCGGACGGGTTTTTTGTTGGGATTCGCCGAGGGCGCCATGAGCACTGCCAAGCGCGGCTTCACCACTTCCATCCTTCACTCGGATCGCGACTCGCCCGTCGAGCATGGCGCGCTGCACAAGCCCGTGCACACGTCGGTGGCCTACGGATACGCCGACGCGCGCGACCTCGCCGCGGTGTTCCAGGGCAAGGCGTCCGGCTACGCGTACGGGCGGCAGGGCAACCCCACGACGGCCGCGCTGGAGGCCAAGGTCAACGCGATGGAGGGAGGCGTCGCCACCGCGTGCTTCGCCACGGGCATGGCCGCGATCGCCGCCGCGCTGCTCGCGCTTCTCAGGGAAGGCGACCACGTCGTCTCCAGCCACTACCTGTTCGGCAACACGAACAGCCTGTTCGGCACCTTGAAGGCGCACGGAACGCCGGTGAGCTTCGTCGACGCGACGCGCGCGGACGCGGTCGAGGCGGCGATCACGCCGGCGACGCGGCTCGTTTTCGTGGAGACGATCGCCAATCCGCGCACGCAGATCGCCGACCTTGCGCGCATCGGCGAGATCTGCGCGCGGCGCGGCCTGCTCTACGTCGTCGACAACACGATGACGTCGCCGTGGCTGTTCACGCCGAAGACCGTCGGCGCGTCGCTGGTCGTCAACGCGCTGACGAAGTACATCGGCGGCCACGGCAACGCGCTGGCGGGCAGCCTCACCGACACGGGCCTGTACGACTGGACGCGCTTTCCCAACATCCTCGACAACTACAAGACGGCGAGGCCCGCGCTGTGGGGGATGACGCAGGTGCGCAAGAAGGGGCTGCGCGATTTCGGCGCGACGCTCGCGGCGAACGACGCGCACCACATCGCGGTCGGCGCGGAAACGCTTGCGCTGCGCATGGCGCGGCAGTGCGACAACGCGCAGGCGCTCGCCGACTTCCTCGCGGCGCATCCGGCGGTCGGTGCCGTCTACTACCCGGGGCTGCCGGGGCATCCGCAGCACGCGCTGGCGCGGGAGCTTTTTCGCGGGTTCGGCGCTCTGTTGTCGTTCGAGTTGAAGGGGGGCCTCGACCTGTTCGAGGCCTTGAACAGGCTGCGTGTGGTCGTGCTGTCGTCGAACCTCGGCGACAACCGTACGCTGGCCATTCCCGTCGCGCACACGATCTTCTGGGAGATGGGCGCTGCGCGCCGCGCGGAGATGGGCATCGCCGATTCGCTGATCCGCGTCTCCGTCGGCATCGAGGACCGCGACGACCTGATCGGGGATTTCCGGCACGCGCTTTCCGGCTGAAGCGTTCGCAGGATCGCGGTTTCGAAACGATGCGTCGCTTCCGGGCGAGGTCGCCGCCGCCACCGAGGCCGACGAGATCGCGCGCCGGCGCGCGAAGCTGCTCAACGACGCGATTACGCCGGGTCCCCTGACGCCCTGACCCGCGGGGCGTCGATGCGGCGGTGGATCCAGATCGCGAAGGGAATCCAGCCGATCCAGCGCACGAGATCGACGATCTCGTTGTCCCAGTGCCAGTCGTCGATGCCGTCGAAGCCGAAGCCGGACGCGTCCTCCACCCACCCCCAGAACGTCAGCCAGGCGGCCAGCAGCAACAGCACGGCGCCGGTGGCGCGCTGGTCGGGCTTCGCCGCCTGCCACATCGGGATCGCGATCAGGCCGCCGACGATCGCGACGTACAGCGCCGTGCGCACGGATGCGTGCGCGTCGAGCCAGGGCCTGATCAGCGGCTCGGAGGCGATCATCTTCGCCGCCGTCCAGCCCAGCACTGCGGCGCCGAGCCACAGGATCGCCGGGTAGCGCTCGACCCACCGCAGCACCAGCGTCGAGCCCCACACGACGATGGGGATCGACACGGCGAGGCCGATGACGACGAGCAGCATCGAGCCCTGCGCGGCGCCGCCGACGGCCAGCACGTTGTCGACGCCCATGACCGCGTCGGCGACGATGATCGTCTGGATCGCGCTGCGCATCGACGTCCCTGCCTCGATCGAGTGATTCGACTCGTCTGCCTGCGTCAGCTTCCATCCGATGTAGACGAGCGCGATGCCGCCGATCAGCAGGAACGCCGGAATCTTCAGCAGCCAGACGACGACGAGCGTCAGCAGCGCCCGCACGACGATCGCGCCCGCCGTGCCCCACAGGACGACGCGACGCTGCAGCTCCCGCGGCACGTTGCGCGCGGCCAGCCCGATGACGATCGCGTTGTCGCCGGCCAGCACGAGGTCGATGACGACGATCGTCACGAGGGCGGACAGCCACGCCGGGGAGAAGACTTCGCCGGTCATCGATGCCTTGCGGAGGAAAGCTCGCGTCGCGTTGCGCCGAGCGTGCCGCGCAGCCGCGGGGATTTCAACCCGTCACCTCGCGTACGTGAATCCCCGCGGGCGACACTTCGAGGTAGTGGCCGCGATCGTCCCAGTCGGCGAGCACGATGCGCTCGCGCGCCCTGCCGTCGACGTCGAGCGCGTGGCGCGCCGGCCGGTGCGTATGCCCGTGGATCATCCGGTTCACGTCGTGGCGCCGGAACATGTCCGCGACGGTGTTCGCGTCGACGTCCATGATCGCCTCGGGCTTGCGCGAATTCGCCAGGCGGCTCTTCCGGCGCAGGTACCACGCGATGGCGCGGCGGGCGACATAAGGCATGCCGAGGAGCCGGCGCCGCCCGGCGTCGGAGCGCATGCGCGCGCGGTAGCGCTGATATTCCGCATCCCCGGTGCACAGCTCGTCGCCATGCAGGATGAGGAAGCGCATGCCGGCGATGTCCACGATCTCGCACTCCGGCAAAAGGCGCGCGCCGGTGGCGCGGGCGAACGCATCGCCGATCAGGAAATCGCGGTTGCCGCGCGCGACATGGACGGCAACGCCGGCCTCCGAGAGCGCCCGCAGCGACTCGCCGATCGCGCGCGCGAACGGCTCGCGGAGCTGGTCGTCGCCAAGCCACGTGTCGAACAGGTCGCCGAGGATGTAGACGGCGGCGGCCGCGCGCGCCGGCCCGCGCGTGAACGCATGGAAGGCGGCGACCGTCGCCGTTCGCTCCGGCGCGAGGTGCAGGTCGGACAGGAAGAGCGTCGGCTTCACGGGGGCCGGCGCGCTCAGCCGGCCGCAACCTCGGCGCGTTCGATGATGACGTCGTCGGTCGGGACGTTCTGGTGACCTCCCGTGTTGCCGGTGGGCACGTCCTTGATGCGATCGACGACGTCGGTGCCGGCGCTCACCTTGCCGAACACGCAATAGCCCCAGCCGTTCGGGCTCGGCGACTTGTAGTCGAGGAACGCGTTGTCTGCGACGTTGATGAAGAACTGCGCCGAGGCCGAATGCGGCTCGGACGTGCGCGCCATGGCCACCGTGTACTTCGTGTTCTTGAGCCCGTTCGCGGCCTCGTTGGCGACCGGCGCGCGCGTCGGCTTCTGCTTCATGCCGGGCGTGAAGCCGCCGCCCTGGATCATGAAACCGTCGATCACGCGGTGGAACACCGTGTTGTCGTAGTGCCCTTCGCGCACGTACTGCAGGAAATTGGCGACCGTCGCCGGCGAGTTCTCGGCGTCGAGCGAGAGCGTGATGTCGCCGTGACTGGTGTGCAGGATGACGTTGCTCATCGTGGTTGTCCTTTTGCGCCGCGCGCAACCCGGACGACGGGCGGCGCGGCGGGATGTCGTGGCCGGGCGCGCGTCACTTGGCGGCTTCGACGAGGTGCACCGAGTTGACGATCACCGGAACGGTGGGCACGTCCGCCGGCGAAAGCGGCGTGCCCGCGGGGACCGGCTTGCCGCCGCCCTTGGCGACCTTGGCGATCTTGTTGACGACGTCCATGCCGTCGACGACCTTGCCGAACGCCGTGTAGCCGATGCCGCCGGGATCGGGCGAGCGGAAATTGAGCCGCGTGTTGTCGGCAACGTTGATGAAGAACTGGCTCGTCGCCGAATTGGGGTCGGACGTGCGCGCCATCGCGATCGTCCCGACGGTGTTCCTGATGCCGGCCTTGCTGCTCATCTCCGCCTCGTTGACGACCGGCGGACGCGTCGGCTTCTGGTAGAAGTCGGGGGTGAACCCGCCGCCCTGGATCATGAAGCCGTCGATGACGCGGTGGAACTGCGTCCCGTCGTAGAACTTCGCCTTCACGTAGTCGAGAAAGTTCGCGACCGTCTTCGGCGCGGCGTCGGGATAGAGCTCGACGCGGAACTTGCCGAGCGTGGTGTCGAATTCGACCTGCGGATTGGCGGCGAGGGCAGGGGCGGCCGCCAGCGCGAGCGCGGCGGCGGCGAGAACGCAAATTCGGGTGGCGATGCGGCGGATCATGCGGTACTTCCTCCTCGGATGGGCAAAAGGATCGTGCGCGTGCCTCAGGGCGCGACGGCCACCGCTTCGCGGACGAGCTTCAACTTCGCGGGCGCGGTGCGGTTGCGCTTGTCCAGCGCAACCGTTTTCTCGTACTGCTCTGCGGCGAGCGCGGCGTACACGTCGCCCAGGTTCTCGCGGGCGGTCGCGTAGTCGGGGGCCGTCTTCACGGCGAGCAGGAGCTCGTCGCGCGCAAGCGCGAGCTCGCCCTTGCGCGAATAGAGGACGGCGAGATTGTTGTGCGGCTCGGGCATTTCGGGGAAATCGGCGGTGAGTCCGCGATATTGCGCGGCTGCGGCGTCGAGCTTGCCCTGGTCGGTCAGGACGACGGCCTTCAGGAAGCGCGCCTGCGGCTCGCGCGGGCGCTCCTGCGACAGCGCGTCGAGCCTGGCGATCGCCTCGTCGTACTGCTTCTGCCCGACGAGCGTCCGCGCTTCCGTCATGCCCTGCGCATAGGCCTTGCGCGCCGCTTCGGACACCTCGTATGGCGTCAGCGGGCCGGCGGCATCCGCTGCCTTCGCCGGCGCGTCGGCGGCGCGCGCCGGCACGATGCAGGCGAGCGCCAGCGCGAGGCTTGCCGCCAGGAAGCGCGCGTCGAACATCGGGCGGGGAAAGGCAGGCATGAGGCGGGTCGGGCGAGCGCGCCATTCTAGCGCGCGGCGCGCGCCCGGGTCGGACGGGTGAACATCGGGGGCCTTCCGCCGAAGGCGCTGGCGCTCAGAAGCCGGGGGCCGAGAGCGGCGACAGGTCGTTGACGACCATCGGGACCGCGCTGACGCGATCGGCGCCGATCCGGTAGCTCCCGCGAACGTTCGTCGCGAGCGCCGGGAGCGCCGTCGCGCCCTCCGCCCGCGCCGCCGCCAGCGACGCGTGGAGTCCGGGAATGCCGAGCAGGCGGCAGACGTGCCCGATGCGTGCGACGGCGCCGTCGCCGATCGCGTCGCCGCGGCCCGAATAGCGGAATTCGCCGCTGGCATGCAGGTCGAGCTCGTTGGCGGCCGCGATGATCGCGACCTCGGCGTCCAGGACGGCAAGCGCGCCCGCCTCGGAGTCCAGGACGGCAAGCGCGCCCGCGTCGGAGTCCGCGGGCGCCGCCGGATTCCCGCGCCCGCCCGCCAGCGTATAGGCCCGCACGCGCGATTCGATCGCGTGCCCCCGGCCGCCGAGGGCGTCGCGCACCCACGCGAGCGCGGCGGCAGGACCGCCCGCGTGTGCCGGGCTGTGCGTGTAGGCCGCATGCAGCAGCGCCGCGGCGACCGTCGTCGCGCGCACGCCGTAGTGGACGAGCACGCTCGCGGCGCCGACGAGGTGATTGATGAACGGGCGTCCGCAGGGGCGATAGCCGCCGTCCATCAGCACATGCGCCACGTGATACGCGGACGCGATCAGCGCGCACTCGTCGCCGCGGTAGCCGCCACGCGCCGCGGCATCGAGCAGCGCCGAGCGGGTCTGCACGTGCGCGGCGGCCGGCATCGGCGCATCGCGCGGGGCCGCGCAGGTCGCGCGCAGCGGATCGACTTCCGTCGCATGGCCGCGGACGAAAGCGCGCACGCCGGCGAACGCGCGCGGATCGTCGACGACGTTCCATTTGCGGCAGAACACGGCGATGTTGGCGTCGGTCTCGGCGGGCGTCCAGCGGGTGCGGAAAAGCGGCAGGTCGTCGAGCGTGTAGTCGGTGTAGCCCAGGTAGGTGACGCTTGCCGCCGGCTCGAACACCGTCGCGAAGCCGCGCGCCTTCGCCGCGAGCGACGTGTCGATGTGCTCGTGCACGCAGCGCAGCCGCGCGTCGAGGACGCACTCGCCGCGCAACAGCGACGCGCGGATCATCATGCAGTGGAACTCGACGTAATCGCACGGCGTGCGTGCCAGCGCCGCGGCGGCGTCGGGGGCGGCGTGCTGGAGCCGATGCGCTTCCTCCAGCACGCGGCCTGCAGGACCCGCGGTCGCCATGAGCATGCCGCCGGCCATGTGGACCGCCGGCGCCCGTCCGCCGCCGCCGATCAGGTACAGCGGGCCGACGATGCCCGCGCCGGTCTCGTCGGCGCATCGCACCAGCGCATCGAGCCAGCCGGGCGCCACCTCCACATCGTTGTCGAGGAACACCGCGTAGTCGGTGTCGATCGCGTCGACGACGCGAAGGCGCGCTTCCTGCGGCCACAGCGGCTCGTCGAAGCGGACGATCTCGATCTGGCCGGCGGCTGCGCGGGCGGCCAGGCGCTCGCGCAGGCGCGGCGGCGTCTGGACGTCGAGATACAGCAGACGGATCGGTGGCCGCGTGGCGCGCAGGACGCTGTCGATGGCGGCCTCGGCGAGCGAATGACGCTCGCGCGCCGTCATGACGAGCGTTGCGCGGGGCGGCTGCATCGTCGGGCGGCTCCGCGCCTAGGCGGCACGCAGCCGCGCGGCGGTGGCGTCGATCAGGCGGCGCGCGATCGACAGCGACGGCGGCATCTCCGGCAGCGCATCGGCGCGAACCACCGGACTTCGGCGATCTCCTCGCCGTCCGGAACGAGCTCGCCGCCGGCGTACTCGGCGGTGTAGGCGATCATCAGCGAATGCGGGAACGCCCACGACTGGCTGGCGAAGTACGCGAGCGCGCCGACCTCGAGGCCGACTTCCTCCTTCACCTCGCGGCGCACGCAGTCCTCGATGGTTTCCCCCGGCTCGACGAAGCCGGCGAGGGCGCTGAACATCCCGGCGGGAAAGCGGTGCGCGCGCGCCAGCAGCAGCTCGCGTCCGCGCGTCACCAGCGCCATCATCGCCGGCGATACGCGGGGATATGCGACGTAGCCGCACGCCGCGCATTCCTTGGCGCGCTCACCCTCCTTGCTCGCGCGTCGGCGTGCCGCAGCGGCCGCAGAAGCGGTGCGTGCGGTCCCATTCGACGACCTGGAAGGCGCGCGCGCCGATCGCCACCAGCGGCTCGGGCACGCGGAAGAACAGCGAGCGCAGTCCGGCGAGGCGAAAGCCCGGCGGCGCGGCGAACTCGTCCGGCAGCACGATCGCCACGCACGGCACGCCGGAGAGCTCGCCGAGATAGTGGCGCACACCGGCGACGCCCGCCGTCGACGAGCTCGTCGTGCGTCGGCACCGTCGGCGCGTCGCTCGGCGCCGCCGACCAGCATCTTGGCGCCGCTGTAAGCGAACGCGAGCGCCGTCCCCGGAAGCGTCGCCGGCAGGACGTGCGAGGGAGCGAAACCGGTGGGCGTGTGCACGGCCCGATTATCGACGCAAACGCGTCACGGCGAAACGGCGAGCGCGGGTCGCCGGCGCCGCCGCAGGTACGCGAACGCGAGCGCGACCGCCAGCACGCCCCCGGCGCCGGCACGCAGGACGACGCCGGTGTCGTAGAGCTGCGCAATCGCGCCGGCGAGCGCCACGCCGACCGACTGGCCGATGAACAGCGAGGCCGCGAACTGCGAGACCGCGGTGCCGCGCCGCTCCGGCGCCATCTGCGTGGCGTTCGTCTGCAGCGTGTTGTGCAGCATGTAGAAGCCCATGCCCATGGCGATCGTGGCGAGCGCGGCGACCGGCCATGCGGTCGCCGCCGCGACCGCCAGCAGCGTGACGCAGATGATCGCGCCGCCGCCGATCGCCAGGCCGACTTCGCCCAGCCGGCGCACCAGCACCGGCGACAGCACGGCGAACACGACCCCGCCCGCGCCGTACAGCATGACGATCGACCCTGCGGAAGTGAGCGAGACGCCGTAGTGGCGATTGAGGTGCGTCGCGATGAACGCGAACGCGCCGAACATGAACGTGCCTTCCAGGAATACGCTCGCGAGGACGACGCGCGCCCACGGGCGCCGCCACACGTAGCCGATGCCGGCGAGGAAATCCGGCAGCGTGAAGCCATGCGGCGTCACGGCGTCGCGCACGCGCGCGCCCTTCAGAAGGCGCAGCAGCAGCGCGCCCGCCAGCGCCTGCCAGACCGCAAGCATGACGAACGGCGCCCAGTAGCCGAGATGCTCGGCGCCGAGGCCGCCCAGCAGCGAGCCCGCCGCGAAGCCGAGCATCTGGCCCATCAGGAAGCGGGCGAGCACCGGCTGGCGCTGCTCGTAGGGCACGCTGTCGCCGATCCACGCCATCGACAGCGGAATCACCGCGGCCGCCGTCGCTCCGGCGAGAAAGCGTGCGGCGACGAGCAGCGGAAACGTCGGGGCGAGCGCGCAGGCGAGCGTGGTGAGCGCCGAGACGAGCGACGCGAGCGCGATGACCCGATACTTGCCGAAGCGGTCGCCGACCGGCCCGTAGACGAGCTGGAACACGCCGTACGCGGCGGTGAACATCGTGACCACGCTGGCGGCGGCGCCGATGCCGACACCGAAATCGCGCGCCAGCACCGGCAGCATGGGATCGGTGACGCGCGTCCCCGCCGCAGCGCCGAACGCGGCGATCGCCAGCGCGGCGATCGCGAGCGTGGAAACGGGCGCCGGCTCGACCTTTGCGACCGCGGGCACCGCGGCGCTCACGCGCGGGCGTCCTAGGCCAGCGACAGCGGCAGCTTGCGCAGGCGCTTGCCGGTGGCCGCGGCGAGCGCGTTGGCGACCGCCGGCGCGAGCGGCGGGACGCCGGGCTCGCCGACGCCCGTGGGCTTGTCGCTCGATGCCACGATATGCACGTCGACCTGCGGCATCTCGTTGATCCGCAGCACCGGGTAGTCGTGGAAATTCGACTGCTCGACCATGCCGTCTTTCAGCGTGATCGCACCGTAGAGCGCCGCCGCCAGGCCGAAGCCGATCCCTCCCTCCATCTGCGCGCGGACCACGTCGGGATTGACGGCGACGCCGCAGTTCACCGCGCACACGATGCGGTCGACCGTGAACTTGTTGTCGGGCGTCACCGTGACTTCCGCGACTTCCGCGACGATGGTCTGGAACGACTCGTGCACGGCGATGCCGCGTCCGCGCTTCGCGCCCGCGGCCTTCGCGGGCGCGAGCGGCGTGCCCCAGCCGGCCTTCTGCGCGGCCAGCTCGAGCGCCTCGACGTGCTTCGGATGCCCGCCGAGCAGCGCCTTGCGGAAGGCGACCGGATCCTTGCCGGCCGCGACCGCGAGCTCGTCGATGAACGTCTCCGTCGCGAAGCCCGTGTGCGTCGAGCCGACCGAGCGCCACCATTGCACGGGCACGCCGACCGTCGGCGAATGCAGCTCGACGGCGATGTCGGCGATGCCGTAGGGCAGCGTCGACGCGCCCTCGACGCTCGTGAGGTCGATGCCGTCCTTCACCATCATCGACTCGAACGGCGTTCCGACGAGGATCGACTGGCCGACGATGCGGTGCTGCCAGCCGCTCACGTTGCCCGCCGCGTCGAGCCCCGCCTTCAACGCGTGCAGGTACGCCGGCCGGTAATAGCCGCCCCGCATGTCGTCCTCGCGCGTCCACACGAGCTTCACCGGAATGCCGAGCTTGCCCTGCGAGGCGAGGCCCTTGGCGATTGCCGCCGCTTCCACCACGTAGTCCGACTGGGGATTCGCGCGGCGCCCGAAGCTGCCGCCGGCGTACAGCTGGTTCAGCGTCACCTGCTCCGGCTTCAATCCCACCGTCTTGGCGACGGCGACGCGGTCGGCCGTCTGGAACTGCTCGCCGTTCCATACTTCGCAGCGGTCGGCGTCGAGCCTGACGACGCAGTTGAGCGGCTCCATCGCCGCGTGGGCGAGGTACGGGAACTCGTATTGCGCCTCGAGCGTGCTGGCAGCCGCGGCGAGCGCCTTGGCGACGTCGCCGTCCTTGCGCGCGGGCTTGCCCGGCGTTGCGGCGAGTTTGCGGTACTCGGCGAGGATGTCGGACGACGACAGCTTGAACGCCGACGCCTCGTCCCAGTCGATCTTCAGCGCGTCGCGGCCCTTCTTCGCCGTCCAGAAACTGGCGGCGAGCACGGCGACGCCGCTCGGCGTCTCGATCACGTACCGCACCCCGGGCACGGCCTTGAGGCCCTCGGCGTCGATCTTCTTCACTTTCGCGCCGAAGCGCGGCGGGTGCACGACGACCGCGGTCAGCATGTCGGGCAGCTTGACGTCCTGCGTGAACGTCGCCGTGCCGGTCGATTTCGCCCGCGCATCGGTGCGCGGAAACGCCTTGCCGATGTAGACGAAGTCCTTGGCGTCCTTGAGCTTGACGGTGGCGGGGACCGGCTGCTTCGCCGCCGCGTCGGCGAGCTCGCCGAACGTGGCCTTGCGTCCGCCCGCGTGCGACACCACGCCGTTCTTCACGACGATGGCGTCGGCGGGGACCTTCCAGCGCTCCGCCGCCGCCGCCACGAGCATCGCGCGTGCGGCCGCGCCGGCCTGCCGGTATTGTTCGAACGAGTTGGCCATCGCGGTCGATCCGCCGGTGCCCTGCGCGTCGCCCCAGAACAGGTTGTTGTAGGTTTTCGCATCCGCCGGCGCGCCCACGACCTTCACCTGCGACCACGCGGCGTCCAGCTCTTCCGCGACGAGCGTCGGCAGGCCGGTGTACGTCCCCTGTCCCATCTCGACGTGCTTGACGACCACGGTGACGCTGCCGTCCTTGCCGATCCGGAGGAAGGCGTTCGGCTCGAACGTGCCCGCGGCGGCTGCACCGGCGGTCTTGCCGGGCGCGGACATCTGTGCAGCCGCGTCGGCGGTGAAGATGCCAAGCGAGAGTCCCGCGCCCGCGGCGGCGCCGACCTTGAGGAAGACGCGGCGGGACATTCGCGCCGCGTCGGAGTCGAATCGATTCGGATTCATGGACGGGATTCCTAGGCGAGGCTCTTCGCCGCGTCCTTGATCGCCGCACGTATGCGGACGTAGGTGGCGCAGCGGCAGAGGTTGCCGGCCATTGCCGCGTCGATGTCGGCGTCGGACGGCCGCTTGTTCTTCGCGAGCAGCGCGGCCGCGGACATGATCTGGCCCGACTGGCAGTAGCCGCACTGCGGGACATCGAGCTTCTGCCACGCCGCCTGCACCGCCTGGCCCTCGCGCGTCCTCAGTCCCTCGATGGTCGTGATGTCGGCGCCCTGCTTGAGCGCGGACAGCGGCGTCAGGCAGGACCGCAGGGGCTGGCCCTCGACGTACACCGTGCATGCGCCGCACAGGCCCATGCCGCAGCCGTACTTGGTGCCGGTGAGGCTCAGGCCGTCGCGGAGGATCCAGAGAAGCGGCGTGTCCCCCGCCATGCTCGCGGCGACGTCGACACGCTCCTTGTTGATGAAGAAGGTGGGCATCGGTGCTCCGGAATGGAATCGCGCCGCGATTGCGGCGAAGCGGTAATGTTAGGCGAATGGGCGCGAACGCGCCAAGTCGACGACGCGGCGGGCCCGCGAATGTCCCTACCGCGATCGGGGGCGAGGCGGGCGGCGCGCTATAATCGTGCATCACTTCGACATCACGCCGAAACGGGTCCGCCATGGAAGCCGAACAGATCAATCTCATCGCCAACACGCTCTCCGACGTCGAGGCCCGCGCGTCGGAGCTGCGGAGGTATCTTTGACTTCGAGGCCAAGCGTGAACGCCTCGAGGTGGTGACGCGCGAGCTCGAGGACCCGAACGTCTGGAACGATCCTCCCCGCGCGCAGGCGCTGGGCAAGGAGAAGAAGGAGCTCGACCAGGTCGTGGGCCGGCTGATGGCGCTCGGCACCGGCCTCGGCGACGCCAGCGGCCTGTTCGACCTGGCGCGCGCGGAGAACGACGACGCGACGCTCGCCGCCGTGCGTGACGACGTGGCGCGGCTCGAAGCCACGGTGGCCGACCTGGAGTTCCGGCGGATGTTCAACAATCCGCTCGATCCGGGGAACGCGTTCATCGACATCCAGGCGGGCAGCGGCGGCACGGAGGCGCAGGACTGGGCGGCGATGCTGCTGCGCATGTACCTTCGCTACGCCGAGCGCAAGGGCTACCGCGTCGAGGTGCTCGAGGAATCGCCCGGCGAGGTGGCGGGAATCAAGAGCGCGTCGGTCAAGGTCGACGGCGACTACGCGTACGGCTACCTGCGCACCGAGACCGGCGTCCATCGCCTTGTGCGCAAGAGCCCGTTCGACTCCAATGCGCGCCGCCACACGTCGTTCGCCAGCGTGTTCGTCTACCCCGAGGTCGACGACTCGATCGAGGTCGAGATCAATCCGGCCGACCTGCGCGTCGACACCTACCGCGCCTCGGGCGCGGGGGGCCAGCACATCAACAAGACCGATTCCGCGGTGCGCATCACGCACCTGCCGACCAACATCGTCGTGCAATGCCAGAACGACCGGTCGCAGCATCGCAACCGCGCGGAAGCCATGGCGATGCTCAAGTCGAAGCTCTACGAGCTCGAGCTGCGCAACCGGCAGGCCGAGCAGCAGAAGCTCGAGGACGCGAAGACCGACATCGGCTGGGGCCACCAGATCCGCTCGTACGTGCTCGACCAGTCGCGGATCAAGGACCTTCGCACCAACTACGAGGTCGGCAACACGCAGGCGGTGCTCGACGGCGGGCTCGAGGATTTCATCGCGGCGAGCCTGAAGCAGGGGGTGTGATGGGGGACGACAGGAACGCCGCGGCACCCGCGGCCGTCGATGAGAACCAGATCATCGCGGAGCGGCGCGGCAAGCTCGCGGCGCTGCGCGCGCGCGGCCCCGCGTATCCGAACGATTTTCGCCGCGACGCGCTGGCCGGCGATCTGCACGCGGCGCACGGCGCGGCGCCGAACGAAGCGCTCGAGCCGAAGGCCCTGCGCGTCGCGGTCGCCGGCCGCATGGTGCTGAAGCGCGTGATGGGCAAGGCGTGCTTCGCCACCGTGCAGGACATGTCCGGCCGCATCCAGCTCTACGTGACCGTCGACGGCGTCGGCGCGGAAACGCTCGACGCGTTCAAGCACTGGGACCTGGGCGACATCGTCGGCGCGACCGGGACGCTGTTCAAGACCCGGACGGGCGAGCTTTCGGTGAAGTGCGACGCGGTCCGCCTCCTCTCGAAGGCGCTGCGCCCGCTGCCCGAGAAATTCCACGGGCTCGCCGACCAGGAGCAGAAGTACCGCCAGCGCTACGTCGACCTGATCACGAGTCCGGCGTCGCGCGACGTCTTCGTCAGGCGCTCGCAGATCGTGCAGGCGATCCGCGAGTTCTTCGTCGCACGCGGCTACCTCGAAGTCGAGACGCCGATGATGCATCCGATCCCGGGCGGCGCCGCGGCGCGGCCATTCCGCACGCACCACAACGCGCTCGACATGGAGCTCTACCTGCGGATCGCGCCGGAGCTCTACCTCAAGCGGCTGGTCGTCGGCGGGCTCGAGAAGGTGTTCGAGATCAACCGCAACTTCCGCAACGAAGGCATCTCGACGCGGCACAACCCCGAGTTCACGATGCTCGAGTTCTACGAGGCGTATCGCGACTATCACTACCTGATGGATCTGACCGAGGAGCTGATCCGCGGGCTGGCGCAGCAGGTGCTGGGGACGACGGCGGTCACCTACCAGGGCCAGGCGATCGACGTCGGCGCGCCGTTCGACCGCCTGACGATGGCGCAGGCGATCCACAAGTACCACCCGCGATACCCGCTGCACGAGCTGGAAAGGGCCGAGTACCTGCGCGTGGCGCTCGCGCCGCACGGCGTCGAAGTGTTTCCCACCGACGGCGTCGGCCTGCTGCAGTTGAAGCTGTTCGAGGCGACGACGGAGGACAAGCTCGTGCAGCCGACCTTCATCGTCGCGCACCCGACCGACGTGTCGCCGCTCGCGCGCGCGAACGACGCGAACCCGGCGGTCACCGACCGCTTCGAGCTCTTCATCACCGGTCGCGAGATCGCGAACGGATTCTCCGAGCTCAACGATCCGGAAGACCAGGCGGCGCGCTTCGACGCGCAGGCGAAGGCGAAGGAGGCCGGCGACGAGGAGGCGATGTACTACGACGCCGACTACGTTCGTGCGCTCGAGCACGGATTGCCGCCGACCGCCGGCGAGGGCATCGGCATCGACCGGCTCGTGATGCTGTTGACCGATGCGCCGTCGATCCGCGACGTGATCCTGTTCCCGCAGCTCAAGCCGCAGGCCTGACGCTGCGTTTGAGGGGCCGTGGTCTGGCAGCTCGCTTGCGAGGGCTTGTATGGTTCGACGTGGTGCTCTGGAGTACAAGCGGAGTGCCGGGGTGGAGGGGCTGCGTTGGGCGATCTGCCGCGATCGAGCGGACAGACAACTGAAGTCGTCCCCCACCCACCAACCAACGTCGATGTGGAATCTAGCGGCACCGAGCGGTGACCGCCGATGTGGACGCAAGCTCACGCTGGTGGGTGTGCCACCCCGACGGTTTTTACCGTACACCGAAGGAGGAGGCCATGCAAACGCCGTGGGACATTGGGGTGGATGTGGCGAGCCGGAGCGTGGTGGTGGCCAGTGCGGGGCGCGAGTTTGCGGCGCGGACGGTGGCCAACGAGCCGACGGCGCTGCGGCGCTGGTTGGTGGAGTTGCCGGTGGGGAGCCGGGTAGGGATGGAGGCGACCGGTGGCTATCATCAATTGCTGGCGGGATTGGCGCACGCGGCGGGGATGGTGGTGTACGTGCTCAATCCGCGCGATATCAAGAAGTACGCGGAAGGGGTAGGACGGCGGGGGAAGACCGATCGGCTGGACGCGGAGGTGATTGCGCGCTATGTGGCGCGGGAGCATGCGGAGTTGCACGCCTACCTGCCGCGCCGTGGCGCGGCGGAGCGGCTGGAGCAATTGCTCAAGCGACGTGCGCGGGTGGTGCAGATGCAGGCGGGGTTGCCGCAGACGTGGCAGGGGGTTGCCGGGGTCGAAGCGGAGTTAACCGCGGTCGCGACCGCCTATGCGTGCCTGTTGAAGCGGATCGACACGCTGATGGAACAGGCGATGCAGGAGTTGCCGGAGGTGGCGACCGATGCGCGGCAAGTGCGCGCGATCCCGGGCTACGGACGCTTGGGCAGCGTGGTGGTGGCGCACGCGCTGCACTGGCTGCCATTTACGCGCGTGGACGCCTTCATCGCGCATACCGGACTGGATCCACGCCCGCTGGACTCGGGCGAGAAGCAGGGTCGGCGACGGTTGTCCAAGCGAGGCCCGGCGGCGCTGCGCCCGATTCTGCATATGTGCGCGATGGCGGCCAGTCGGACGGCGACCTGGCGGCCGTACTACGAGCGGCAACTGGCAAAAGGACTCAGCCGAACCGAAGCCCTGGTGATTCTCTCCCGCAAGATGGCGCGCACGGCGTACGGTCTGTGCCGCGCCAATGCGGCGTTCGACCCCACGCGTGTCACCTCGACCGCTTGACACCGAACATAGAATCTTCAGTGTTCAGGCGCCCTCGCAAGGGCACCGCCAGACCGCTTGACCCGCCCTGACGGGTTGCAATATACCCTGGGCGGGTATACATTGGATCCATGGACGTCCGCGATGCCGCCGTCGCCATTCCACCCGTGGAAGGATCCCGGGTCGAGCTCGCGCTCGAAGGGATGACCTGCGCGGCCTGCGCCGCACGCATCGAGAAGGTGCTGAACCGGGTGCCGGGCACGCACGCGTCGGTGAACTTCGCCACCGAAACGGCGACGGCCCGGCTCGATTCCTCGGCGTCCGGCGTCGATGCGCTGGTGGCCGCCGTCGAGCGCGCCGGCTACAAGGCGCGCGTCAAGCACGATTCCTCGGAGGAGCGGCGCGTCGAGGAAGCCCGGAAGGCGGCGGCCTACGCTGCGCAGAGGCGCGAATTCGTCGTCGCGGCCATGCTCACGCTGCCGCTCCTGGCCCAGATGGTGCCGATGCTCGCGGGCGGCAACCTCGGCGGCGCGCACGAAGAGCTGCTGCCCCGGTGGCTGCAGCTCGCGCTCGCGACGCCGGTGCAGTTCTGGATCGGCCGGCGCTTCTACGTGGGCGCGTGGCATGCCTTGCGCGGCGGCGGCGCCAACATGGACGTGCTGATCGCGCTCGGCACGTCGATGGCCTGGGGCCTGTCGGCGGTGATCACCGTCGCCGGCCTGTTGCCGCGTGTGCCGGCGGTCGCGGGGTCGCCGCTCGCCGCCGCGCTGGCACCCATCGCGAACGAGCACGTCTATTTCGAAGCCGCCGCGGCGGTGATCACGCTGGTGCTGCTCGGCAAGCTGCTCGAGGCGCGTGCGAAGGCCGGCACGTCGGCCGCCCTCGAGGGCCTGCTGAAGCTGCAGCCGCAGACCGCGCACGTCGAGCGCGACGGCCGCATCGTCGAGGTGCCGCTCGGACAGCTTCGCGCGGGCGAGCGCTTCGTCGTGCGCGCGGGCGACGCCGTGCCCGTCGACGGCACGGTCGTCGGCGGCGGATCGAGCATCGACGAGAGCATGCTGACGGGCGAAAGCCGCCCGGTTACGAAGGCCGCCGGCGCCACCGTCTATGCGGGAACGGTGAACCTCGACGGCGCGCTCACGTGCGACGCGACCGGCGTCGGCGACGCGACGCTGCTCGCCGGCATCGTGCGGCTGGTCCGCGAGGCGCAGGGCTCGAAGGCGCCGATCCAGCGTCTCGCCGACCGCGTGTCCGGCGTCTTCGTGCCGGTCGTCGTGCTGATCGCCGTCGCGACGTTCGCGCTCACCTGGTGGCATGGCGGCGACATCGCGCGCGCGCTCATCCACGCGGTGGCCGTGCTCGTCATCGCGTGCCCGTGCGCGCTCGGCCTCGCGACGCCGACGGCGATCATCGTCGGCACCGGGCGCGGCGCGCAGCGCGGCGTCGTGATCCGCAATGCGGCAGCGCTCGAGCAGGCCGGACGGCTCACGACGCTCGTCGTCGACAAGACCGGCACGCTGACCGAGGGACGACCCGCTGTCATGGCGGTGGTCGCAACCGAAGGCCACGGCGCCGACGAGGTGCTGCGCATCGGCGCCGCGCTGGAGCAGGGCTCGACGCATCCGCTGGCGGCCGCGATCGTCGGCCGCGCGCGCGCCCGCGGTCTCGTGCTCGCGCCGGCCACCGATTTCGAAGCGGTGCCGGGCAGAGGTGCGCGCGGGACAATCGACGGTGCGCCCGCGCTCGCGGGCTCGCTCGACTTCCTTCGCAGCGAGCGCGTGCGCGTGCCGGACGACGCGGCGCAGACGCTGCTCGAAGCGGGCAACACGATCGTCGCCGTCGCGCTCGACGGCCGGTGCGTGGGCCTGATCGCGCTCGCCGACCGGTTGCGCGACACGACGCCCGCGGCGATCGCGCGACTGCGTGCGCTCGGCATCGAGGTGGTGATGCTGACCGGCGACAACCCCGCGACCGCGCAGGCGATCGCCAGCGCGGCCGGCATCCTGAATTTCCGCGCGGGCGTCATGCCGGCCGACAAGGCGGCCGCCGTCGCGGCGCACAAGGCGGCCGGCCGGGCGACGGGCATGGTCGGTGACGGCGTCAACGACGCACCGGCGCTCGCGGCGGCGGACGTGAGCTTCGCGATCGGCGCGGGTTCGGCCGTAGCGATCGAGGCCGCCGACATCACGGTGATCCGCAACGACCTCAACGCGGTCGTCGACGCGATCCTGCTGTCGCGCGCGACGCTGGCCAAGATTCGCCAGAACCTGTTCTTCGCGTTCGCCTACAACGTCCTCGGCATTCCGCTCGCGGCGCTGGGGCTTCTGAACCCGGTCATTGCAGGCGCGGCCATGGCCGCGAGCTCGGTGTCGGTCGTCGGCAACGCGCTGCTGCTGAAGCGCTGGCGGCCGACGCAGTGAGCGTTGCCGGGCTGCTCCGAAGCACTGCCCCCGGGGAGCGACGCGGGGCGCAGTTCGGGAAGATCACGCTACCTTTACGAGGAGAGACACGATGGAGACCGTAATCCTCAAAGTCGACGGCATGACCTGCGGCGGATGCGTCGCCAGCGTGACGCGCGTGCTGAAGGCGACGCCCGGGGTCAGCGACGCCGTCGTCGAGCTTGCGGCGAAGCGCGCGACGGTGACGTTCGATCCTGCGCAGACATCGGTGCCCGCGCTCAAGTCCGCGATCGACGATGCCGGCTATGCCGCGAGCTGACGTCGCGGCCCGCCCCGCGAAGCGCGCGGCGAAAGCGCCCGCGCGTCCGCGCGTGCCGCGTGCCGCGAGCGGCAAGGCGTCGCTGATGCGGCGCCTCAACCGCGTCGAGGGGCAGGTGCGCGGCATCGGCCGGATGGTCGAGGAGGATCGCTACTGCGTCGACATCCTGACGCAGGTCGCCGCCGTGCAGTCTGCGCTGGACGCGCTCGCGCGCGAGTTGCTCGAGCATCACCTCCACGGCTGCGTCCAGCAGGCGGTCAGGTCGGGCGACGGCGATCACGCGATCGCCGAGGCGCTGACGGTGATCCGCAAGTTCGGACGCTGACGCTGTCTTGGTCGCGCGGGCAGTGCCCAGCCGCCGTCGCGAGAACGATCGCGGGTGGCATAATGGGTAACGGCGGGGTGTAGCGCAGCCCGGTAGCGCGCTTGCTTTGGGAGCAAGATGTCGCAGGTTCGAATCCTGTCACCCCGACCAATACCTCGCAGGACATCCATCACGTGTAGTGCGCGATTGATTGCCGACACCCTTGCGCCCACGGGAATCCTCCGGGCCGCCATCAATTTCGGCAATCCGGTGCTCGCGCAGCGCCACCCGGTTTCCGGCGAGCCAGGCGGTGTCTCGGTCGATCTGGCGCGGGCACTCGGCGAACGGACAGGCCTTTCAGTCCAACTGGTGGCGTTCGACGCCGCGGGAAAGGTATTCGAGGCGATTCGGTCCGGTGCATGGGACGTGGCCTTTCTCGCGATCGATCCGGAGCGCGCCGAGGAGATGCTGTTCACTGCCCCCTACGTGATCATCGAGGGCGGCTATTTGGTCCGGCTGCATTCGCCGTTGTCTTCGATCGCGCAGGTGGATCAGACGGGCATGCGCGTCGCCGTCGCAAGCAAGAGTGCTTACGACCTCCACCTGACCAGAACGCTCAAGCGCGCCGAGATCGTCCGTGCGCCCACGGGCGATGAAGCGATAGCGATGTTTCTGCGTGACGGTCTGGAGGTCGCAGCGGGAGTCAAGGGCCCGTTGCTGAAGCTGGCCAGTGCCGATCCGCGCCTTCGCGTCATGGATGGGCGCTTCATGTCCATCGAGCAGGCGATGGCTGTCCCAAGGGGCAGAAACGATGCGTGGCGCTACCTGACCGGATTCATCGAGGAGATGAAGGCTTCCGGCTTTGTCCTGCAGTCGTTGCAGCGCAGCGGCCAGTTCGACGCGCAGGTCGCCCCGCCGGACCGTCGATCGATGTAGTCTTTCGCGTTCGATCGGTTTCGGTCGCGACCGTCGGTTCCACGCGTAAAATTGCCAACCCGCCGCCGCGGAGCCGACCGACGCCTGCTCCGGCTGCCGCTCGGGGCCGCCCGGGGCCGCCCGGTACACTCCGTCGGTTCGACATCCGGCGCACCACCCCCATGAACGCCATCGACACGTCCGCCGTCAAGCTTCGCGAAGTCGGCCTGCGCGACGGCCTGCAGAGCATTGCGCGCGTGCTGCCGACCGCGCAGAAGCTCGCCTGGCTGCGCGCCGCCTGGGCGGCGGGCCAGCGCGAGATCGAAGTGGGCTCCTTCGTTCCGGCGCGGCTTTTGCCGCAGCTCGCGGACACCGCTGAACTGGTCGCTGCCGGCAAGGCGCTGCCCGGTCTCGTGGTATCGGTGCTGGTGCCCAACCTCAAGGGCGCGCAGGCCGCGCTCGACAGCGGCGCCGACTCGATGCTGCTGCCGATCTCGGCCAGTCACGCGCACAGCCTCGCCAACCTGCGCCGCACGCCGGACGAGGCGATCGCGGAGCTCGGGCGTGTTCGCGCGGCGCGCGACGCCGCCGGCTCGAGGTGCAGGATCGAGGTCGGCCTGTCGACGGCGTTCGGCTGCACGCTCCAGGGCAGGGTCGAGGAGAGCGAGGTGCTGCGCCTGCTGCAGGCAGCGCTGGACGCGGGTGCCGATGCCGTGGGGCTCGCCGACACCGTCGGCTACGCCGATCCGCTGCAGGTGACCCGTCTGTTCGAGCAAGGTCGCGCGATCGCCGGCGAGCGGCTCGACTGCGGTCACTTCCACGACACGCGGGGCCTCGGCCTCGCCAACGTCTTCGCCGCCTGGCAGGTCGGCATCCGCCGCTTCGACGCCTGCCTCGGCGGCATCGGCGGCTGCCCGCACGCGCCCGGCGCGAGCGGCAACGTCTCCACCGAGGATGTCGCCTATCTGTTCGCCAGCATGGGCGTGCCCACCGGCATCGATTTCGCCGCGCTGATCGCGCTTCGCGCGGAGCTGGGCCAGTGGCTGGCCGGCGAGCCGCTGCACGGCACGATCGCGCTGGCGGGCTTGCCCCGGACCATGACGCTGGCCGTATGATCGCGACGCCGCAACGACCCGCGCGGCGCGCTCGAACGACCATGAAGACGCCCCCCACCGGAGGAACGCAATGAAGCTACGCCTTGCCCCCACGATCCGCCTCGGCCTCGTCGCCGCCGCGTCCCTGGGCCTTGCCGCCAGCGCGGCGGCGGCCGAGTACACGATGCGGCTCAGCCACCAGTTCCCGCCGTCGCACCACTCGGCCAAGAACCTCGAGCAGTTCGCGGCCGACGTCAAGGCGGCCACCGGCGGCAAGGTCGAAGTCCAGATCTTCGGCTCGGCGCAGCTGTTCAAGCCGAACCAGAACCATCCGGCCGTCGCCAGCGGCAAGATCGAGGCCGCATCGCTCACGGCCTTCACCCTCGGCGGCACGATTCCCGAGCTCAACGTCACGCTGATCCCGTACTACGTGACCAGCCTCGAGAAGATGCAGAAGTTCCCGGGCTCCGCCGCGGCGAAGATGCTCGACGCCAAGCTGGAGGAGAAAGGCGTGCACAACCTGGGGTGGATGGTCGATGCCAGCGACGGCATCTTCACCTCGGCGAAGGCGCCGCTGGTCAAGCCGGCCGACTTCAAGGGCGTGAAGATCCGCGGCCTGTCCAAGCTGTTCGACGAGGGCCTGATCGCGATGGGCGCGTCGCCGGCGGCAATGCCCGGCTCCGAGGTGTACCAGGCGCTGCAGACAGGTGTCATCGACGCCGGCATCACCGGCGTCGCGGCGGCGTACGAGCGCAAGTATTACGAGGTGCAGAAGTACGGTGTCGCGTCGAACATCATCCTCGCGCACGACATCCTGATCGTGAACCCCGCGTGGTGGAAGGGCCTGCCGGCCGACGTGCGCCAGGCGATCGAGAACGCCGCGCACCAGGCCGAGCTGCGCTCCATTCCCAAGACGGCCGAGATCCCGCCCGGCGACATCAAGAACCTGCGCGACAAGGGCATGGTCGTGACCGTGCTGACGCCGGCGCAGGAGAAAGTGATGTCCGACGCGATGCAGCCCGCGGTGCTCAAGGCTTTCAGCGCGTCGAGCCCCGATGCGCCGAAGCTGCTGGAGCTGATCAACAAGCTCTGACGCCGTGAAGCCCGACGCGCCCGCGGGCGGCGAGCCGCGCCTGCTGCGCGCGCTGGGCCACCTGAACGCCGCGCTGTGCGGCGGCGCGATCGCGCTGTCCGCCGCCGCCCTGCTCGTGTCGCTCGCGCTGATCGGCTGGGCGGTGGTGATGCGCTACGTCCTCGGCCGCCCGCCGGTGTGGACCGACGACGCCGTCGGCTTCCTGCTCGTCGCCATCGTCATGCTCGCGTCGGCGCAGGTGCTGCGCCGCGCCGAGCACATCGGCGTCGACGTGCTCACCGATCGCCTGCGCGGCCGCGCCGCGCGCCTTGCGCAGGCCTGGGCCGCGCTGACGGCCGGCGTCGTCGCGGTGATCCTGGTCGTCAACGGCTGGGAGACGGCGATGGAGTCGCGCCAGTTCGGCGTCGTCACCGAGGGGCGCATCGAGCTGCCGGTGTGGTGGCTCATGCTGCTGCTGCCGCTGGGCGGCGCGCTGATGGCGCTGGTGACCGTCGAGCTGCTGTGGCGGCTGGCGCTCGGCCTGCCGCCGCCGGTGGCGCACCGGCCGCACGGCGTCGACGAATGACGATCGCACTGATCCTCGCCGGCCTGGTCGCGCTGTTGTTCACCGGCGTACCGATCTTCGCCGGGCTGTCGATCTTCGGCGGCCTGCTGTTGCTGGGACAGGGTGGCCTGTCGTCGGTGACCGAGGTCATCTTCGGCGAGCTCAACCGCTACCTGCTGGTCGCGATTCCCCTGTTCGCGTTCATGGCGCACGTTATGATCAAGAGCGGGATCGTCGACGACCTCTACGACACCGCCTATACGCTCACGCGCCACCTGCCCGGCGGCCTGGGCATCGCGACCGTCGCCGCCTGCACGATCTTCGCCGCGATCTCCGGGTCGAGCGTGGCGACCGCGCTGACCATCGGCGCGGTCGCGATTCCGCAGATGCTGCGCTTCGGCTATCCGCCGCGGATGGCGTACGGGCTCGTCGCCGCCGGCGGCACGCTGGGAATCCTGATCCCGCCGTCGGGGCCGATGGTCCTCTACGGCGTGACCACCGACACGTCGATCGGCGGACTGTTCATGGCCGGCGTCGTACCCGGCCTGGTGATGGCCGCGATCTTCGTCGCGTGGGCGATCGCGTCGGTAATGCTGATGCACGAGCCCGTCCGGACCGAACCGCGCGCCACGTGGCGCGAGTCGCTGCGGGCGATCCGCAAATCGCTGTGGGCGATCTCGCTGCCGACGTTCGTGCTGGGCGGCATGTACGCGGGCGTGTTCACCGCCACCGAGGCCGCGGCCGCCGGTGCGCTGCTCGCCCTCGCGGTGGCGAGCGTCGTCTACCGCAAGGTGGGACCGCGCGAGGTCTGGGACTCGGCGCTCGACGCGAGCCGGACGTCGGCGATGCTGTTCATGATCCTCGCCGGCGCCTCGGTGTTCGGCCACGTGCTGACCAAGATGCGCATCCCGCAGCAGATCGTCGGGACGGTGGTCGCGGCGGACGTCGGCGTCACCGGCTTCCTGGTGGCGATGATGGTGCTGATCTTCGTGCTCGGCATGTTCCTCGAGTCGATATCGATCATCCTCATCACGTCGCCGGTCATCCTGCCGGTGATGCACCACCTGCACATCAACCCCATCTGGTACGGCATCCTGCTGACGATCAACCTCGAGCTCGCGCAGATCACCCCGCCGGTGGGCATGAATCTGTTCACCATCAAGGCGATCACCAAGGCGCCGATGGGCGAGATCATCCGCGGCTCGGCGCCCTACGTGCTGCTGATGATCATCGCCCTGGCGCTGGTAATGGCCTTCCCGGACATCGCGCTGTGGCTGCCGGGGACGATGATCGATCGGCGGTGAGTTCTCGCTGCGGCGTCCCCGATTTAGGTAACATCGCAGCGAACGGGTGAGCGGAGATCGAAATGGGCGCGCAGCCGACCGATGTCGCCGGACCCGACCTCAGCGCGGGTCTGGCGGCCAACACCCTTGCCGACGGAGCGATGCTCGCCGGGCACGTGGGCGAGGACAAGGTACTCCTCGCGCGTCGCGGCGACGAGTTCTTTGCGATCGGGGCCACCTGCACCCACTACAACGGTCCGCTCGCGGACGGGCTGATCGTCGGCGATACGGTGCGCTGCCCGTGGCATCACGCGTGTTTCAGCCTGCGGACCGGTGAGGCCCTGCGGGCGCCTGCGCTGAGCCCGGTAGCGTGCTGGTCGACCGAGCTGCGCGACGGCAAGGTGTTCGTGCGGGGAAAGGTGGCGCAGGCGCCCGGCGTTCGTGTCTCGCCGGCGCGCGGATTGCCGCAGAGGATCGCGATCATCGGCGGTGGCGCCGCCGGCTTTGCCGCCGCGGAAATGCTGCGTCGCCAGGGGTACCAGGGCGGCATCACGATGTTGAGCGACGACGATGCGCCGCCGGTAGACCGGCCCAACCTGTCGAAGGACTACCTGGCGGGCAACGCGCCGGACGAATGGATCCCGCTGCGCAGCGACAGCTTCTACGCTGAGCAGGACATCGATCTGCGGCTGAGGACGAGCGTCAGGGGCATCGACATCGCCGCGCGCGAGGTCGCGCTCGGCGACGGCAGCAAGCTCGCTTACGACCGCCTGCTGCTCGCCACCGGCGCCGAGCCGGTGCGGCTTGCGTTGCCGGGCATGGACCTGCCGCATGTGCACACGCTGCGAACGCTCGGGGATTGCCGCAACATCGTCGCGCGGGCGGCAACGGCCCGACGCGCCGTCGTGATGGGCGCGAGCTTCATCGGCCTCGAGGTCGCCGCTTCGCTCCGGGCGCGGGGTCTCGAGGTCCACGTCGTGGCGCCGGAGAAGCGACCGATGGAGCGGGTGCTGGGTCCGCAGATGGGCGACTTCGTGCGTGGCCTGCACGAGGAGCACGGGGTGATCTTCCACCTGGAGAACACGGCAACGGGAATCGACCCGCGCCAGGTGACACTGCAAGTCGACGGCGCCATCGAGGCAGATCTCGTGATCGTCGGCGTCGGCGTGCGTCCGCGACTGGCGCTCGCCGAAAACGCCGGCCTCGCCATCGACCGCGGCGTGGCGGTCGACGAATATCTCGAGGCCAGCGCCCCGGGAATATTCGCGGCGGGCGACATTGCCCGCTGGCCCGACCCGCACAGCGGAGCGGCGATCCGCGTCGAGCACTGGGTGGTCGCACAACGCCAGGGCCAGACCGTCGCGCTCAACATGCTTGGCGCCCGGAAGAAGTTCGACGCCGTGCCGTTCTTCTGGAGCCAGCATTACGACGTTCCGATCAACTACGTCGGGCATGCCGAGACGTGGGACGAGCTTTCGATCGATGGCGACGTCGCGGCCCGCGACTGCGTGTTGCGATACAAGCGCAACGGCCGCGTGCTCGCGGTTGCCTCGATCTATCGTGATGCCGACAGCCTGATCGCCGAAGCGGCGCTGGAACGCGACGTGGTCCGAAAGTGAGCCCATACTCAAATCGCCGGCAGTCGCTCTCGGCTAAAATGCGCTCTCACGGCACGGAGGGCACGGACCGAGATGGCGAGAACCATTCGAGCGCTGGTCGTCGACGACAACCCGGATGTGCGCGAGGCGGTGACCGACATGCTGAGGACCCTCGGCATGAAGGCCGCCTCCGCCGTCAGCGGCCGCACCGCGTTGAAGCTGTGCGCCGGCGCGTGCCCGTTTGACGTGATACTCGCCGACGTCGTAATGGGCGATATCGGCGGCGTTCAGTTCGCGGAAACGCTTCGAGAGGCGTATCCGACGGTCCCGGTGATCCTGATGACGGGTCGCGAGAGTCTCGTCGACGGCGTGATCGATACCGGCGCAGTGCCGCTCTTCAAGCCCTTCGGCGCGCTGTTGCTCAGTCGGGTAATCAACGACGCACTGTCGCACCAGGATTGACGGGCCGCCGCCGCGGGGCGGCGCGGCAAAGCAGGACAACCGCTTGGCCACGCCGCCGGAACCTCTTCTTTAGGCTGTTCCGTTCAGCGCCAGTAAGCCGCTCCGTTACCGCGACGGTTCAGGGCGCCTTTCGCGCGCGCAGGTAGAGGACCAGTATCGCCGCGATGATCAGGGCGATGATCACGTACCACGTTGCTCCCAGGCCCGCCGATGGCGCCGCCGCGGCTGGCGCCGGCGCGGCCGGTGCGGCTGCGGTTGGCTGAGGCGCGGCCGCAGGCGCCACGGGCTGCGCCATGCCGCCGGCCGCCGCCACCTGTGTCGCAGGTTCGGCCTTGTCGTCGGCGAGCGTCGCCTTCACCTCCTGCTCGGTCAGGACCACCGGCGGAGCGTCGGTGACGATCGTCGCCGTCAGCTTGTCGCCGCGCTTGACGTCGGCTAGCCGGATCGGTTTGCCGTCCTTGACGATCTCCACGCCCTTCCTGGTCAAATCGCCCTGCGAGTACCGGCGCACGCTGCCATCGGCCTCCCGCACGGTCATCGACAGATCGGACGCGCGCAACACTTCCGCCTCGCGCACCTCGGTGACGGTCACCGGCTTGATCGTCGTGGTGGTCGTCACGGTCGCCGTGCCCTTCATCCCTGCCTTCAACTCGGAGACGGACATCTTCTTGCCGTCGACCGTGAAGCGGAAATCGTCCGGCACCGTCAACTCCTGCGTGCCGCGCTCGTCGCGCACGACGAGCCTGTCGCCGTCGACCGAGATCACCTCGAAGTTGCGAACGTCGACGGTCGTCGTCTGCGCCAGCGGGGCGCCCGCGAAGGCGAGGCCCGTCACGATCACAACGACGCCGAACAGCCATGTCGCTTTCGTTCTCATCGTTTGTCTCCTGCAAATGGAAAAGCGTCCGTAGGTGCCACTACCGAGGAGAATTCGCCATGCCCCGGCATTCGCACATCGCCGCATGGGCGGACGTTACGCGCGCTGCGGGCAGCCGGTGGTGATCTGGGTCAAGTCCTGTCATCGACGGCATCCAGCCGGGACCGGCGCCCGGTGTTCACGACGTCCCCAGGTTCCGGAAAATGGTCAAAAGGCAGGTGAGCGGATCGCCCGGTGCGGCTGCAACGTGACCGAGCGGCAATCATTCGACCTTTATTGAGCGATATCAACACGCTCGCCATCGGCGAGGTTACGTTTTTCGGCGTTGCGGTCCGGAAGGGTCCGAGTTCCTCGCGCCTGACAGGGCCGACAATTTGGTCCGGAGTCGGCGACAGCCGAGATCCGGGAGGGGCGGTTGTCGGTTCCTGTCACCGTAAAAGGGGGGCAACATGGATTTCTCCGCAATTGGCGGCTCGCTTCAGGCTGCACTGGGCGAACATCTGCTTCGCATCCTCGGCGCCGTGATCCTCCTGATCATCGGCTGGATCGTCGCAGTCATCGTGCGCGCCGGTGTCCGCCGGGGGCTCGGGATGGCGCGGCTCAATGCGCGGGTCGCCGAGACCACCGAGCAGAAGGTCGACCTCGAGTCAGGCGTGGCTGCCGGCGTCTTCTGGCTGATCATTCTCATCACGCTGATCGGCGTCTTCAACTCGCTCAACCTGGCGCTTGCGTCGGGCCCGTTCGAGGTCCTGGTCAACCAGATTGCCGGCTACGTACCGCACCTCGTGGCGGGGACGGTGCTGGTGCTCGTCGCCGTGCTTGCCGCGACCGCGTTGCGCGCCATCGTCAATCGCGTGCTCGATGTGACGGGGCTGGACGAGAAGATCTCCTCGGGCGCCGGCATGGCGCCGATGCGCAAGAGCGTCGGCAACATGCTCTTCTGGCTGGTCATCCTGCTGTTCCTGCCGGCGATCCTCGACGCCTACAATCTCTCCGGCCTGCTCGATCCGGTCAAGGCGATGGTGAGCAAGGCGCTGGAAATGCTGCCGAATGTCTTCGCGGCATTTGTCATCGGCTTCGCCGGCTGGTTGATCGGTAAGGTGCTGGCGGGGCTGGTGACCAACATCCTCGTGGCCGCAGGCGCCGATCAAGCTGCGCATCGGCTGGGGCTGGACATCGACGTGCGGGTGTCGCAGGTCGTCGGCACTCTCGTGCTGATCTTCGTGTTCATCCCCGCGCTGATCGCCGCGCTGGACGCGCTCAGGATCGAAGCGATCGCGAGACCCGCCACCGACATGCTGGGCAAGTTGTTGGCGGCGGTGCCCAACATCGTTGCCGCAGCGCTGATCCTCTCCGTCACTTATTATGTCGCCAAATTCGCCGCCGGCCTGCTCGCGCGGCTCCTGACCGGCATCGGATTCGACGCGCTTCCCGAGAAACTGGGCCTGGCGGGCGTATTGGGCAGCGGCGTTCAGCCCGCGCGACTGGTGTCGATGCTGGTGCTGTTCTTTGCCATGCTGTTCGCGACCGTCGAGGCGGCGAACCGGCTCGAGTTCACGCAGGTACGCGACGTCGTCACGCTGTTCGTCAAGTTCGGCGGCGATGTCCTCCTCGGCGCCGTGATCCTTACCGTCGGGTTCTGGCTGGCCAACGTGGCGCACAACGCGATTCGCCGCGCCGACACGACGCGCTCCGAGGTTCTCGCCAAGATCGCCCGTTTCGCTATCCTGGGATTGGTGATCGCGATGGGCCTGCGCGCGATGGGCATCGCCGACGACATCGTGAACCTCGCATTCCTGCTGACTTTCGGCGCGGTCGCGGTGGCCGTGGCGCTCTCGTTCGGCTTTGGCGGACGCGAGGCGGCCGGGAGGCAGATGGAATACTGGCTGGCGAAGCTGCGGAAGGAGGGCTGAACGTCTCGGCGCTCCGCGCGACCTGCCGGTGGCGCTGGGCGGTGGCGGTGGGCGGCGTGTCAGTCCGCCGAGTTGGTGTAGGGCGGTTGGCGCGCGGCCTCCGCATCGCGATTGGCCGCGACCCAGCCCATGAAAAGCTGGTAGCCCAACGCCAGGAGCGTTGCCCCGACGAACATTCCCAGAATTCCCGCGGCTGCCATCCCGCCGAGCGCCCCCAGCAGGATCACCGGCATCGGCGCGTCGACGCCGCGGCCGAGCATCAGCGGCTTGAGGATGTTGTCGGCCATTCCCGAGACCAGGAGCAGCAGCGTATAGACGACGGCTTCGACCGTTCCGTAGTCGCCGAGCCACCAGATGTAGCCGATCGCGGGCAACGTCACGACCAGCGCCGGCACCTGGGCGATGCCGAGCACCAGGGCGATCACCGCCAGGACGCCGGCCCACGGCACGCCGGCGACGAGCAGGCACAGGCCGATGATGATCGCCTGGATGAAGGCGACGCCGATGACGCCCTGCGCGACCGCGCGGACCGTCGCCGTCGCGAGCTGGGTGAACTCCACACCGCGCGCCGTCCCGGCGAGGCGCTGGAATATCGCAAGACTTCCGCGGTGGCCGGACTGCCCGAAGGCCATCAGGATTCCGGCGATGACGAACGACGCGAGGAACTGCAGGAGTCCGCCGCCGATGCTGGCGACGAAGGCGAGCGCCGATTTTGCGATATCGCCGATCTTCGGTTGCATGCTCTTGACCAGCGCGGGGAGGTCCTCGTACGCCTGCGACCAGAGCGCGTATATTTTCTCGCCCACGACTGGCCAGCCGGCGACGGATTCCGGCGGCGCCGGGATCGCCAGCGTGTCGTTCTGCACGCTGTTGACCAGCTGTTGGATCGAGTCGCCGAGCGAGCTCATCAAGATGGTCGTGGGGGCGATGATCAGGACGACCCCCAGGATCACCAGCAGCGTCGCCGAAAGGCCCTGCTTGCCGCCTATCCGTGCGGCAATGAACTGCTGCATCGGGTAAAGCGCAACCGCCAAAATGACCGCCCATACCATCAGGGTGAGGAACGGCGCAAAGACCTGATAGCAGAGCACCACCAGGGCGAAGATGACCCCGGCGCGGATGAAGACTTCGAGCAGGCCGGACGTGCCGCCGGACGCGCCGCCGGACGTGCCGCCGGACGTGCCGCGGGGCTCGACCGCGCCTTTCCACTGGTCAGGCGGATTCATCGGTCCCTCCCTGAGCTCTGAGACCCTTGGGCGCGGCGATCCGCGCGGAGCAAACCCGCCTCTTCCGCCTGGCAGCGCGTCGCATGCGCCTGCACGACAGCGCCCGAATCGGATCGGCCAGGCGCGCCGCAGCCGGTTCGGGACGGGACGACGCGTCAGGTCAGTTGAGGTCGCTGTCCTTGTAGTACTTGGTCCCCTTGGCCGTCAGCTCGAGCGCCAGACCCTTGTCGGTGAGCTGATAGAGCCACACTCCTGGAGAGACCGCAACGGCGCCCTGATACGCGCCGCCCTTGTCATCGGATTTCGCCGCGGCGGTCGCCTGCGCGCCGAATTCCCACCCGGAATTGACGAAGTTGTTGAGCGCCTGTTCGGTTTCGAACACCCACACGACCTGGAACTTCTTGACCCCCATGCCGAGGCCCGCCTGCAGCTCCGCCATCTTCATGTAAGTCACGGCCTTGGTCTTGTTGTTCACGGCGATGCCCTTTCCGGAGCCGCCGCCCGCTACGAGAATCTTCATGCCGAAGTTGCTGAACGCGGCATAGCCGGCGGCCGATGCGACGGCCTTGCGCGCCGACGGCTGCGCGCTATAGACAGCGGCGAGGGCCGCCTCGCCTGCCTTGCGCACTTCCGCTTGTTCTTCCGCCTTGCTTGCACCAAGCGCGGCGCAGGGCACCGCGAGCGCGAGCGCCATGGTGAAAACCATCATTCGCCGATTCATGCCCCTCTCCCCCATCACGATTCGTGGCAATAATGCCCAAACCAGCATAGCCGCGCACGAGGATCCGATTGTTGATTTGGCTCACAAGAGGCCGAAATAATCCGTCATCAAGATACTTGACGCCGGTCAATACGAAGCCAGCTCAACGGCGTGTAATAGGATGCGGCGCGCGCGAGTGCGGGATTTGAGACCCTGGTGCTCATGTGGGTACTTTCCCTTCGCAGGGAGGCGCGGGCGGTTCGAATGCAAAGCCGCCGCTTTGCAATGGCGCATTCGCCGGAGACAACCATGGTGAGAAAGATGCGGGCCGTCGGCCTGATGATGATCGCCCTCGCGGCCCCCGTCGCCCATGCGCAGACCACCGCGCAGGCGACGGCCTCACCCCCGGCGGCGAATGCCGTCGATCCCGCGTCGGTCCAGGCGTTGAAGGACATGGGTGCGTTCCTGCAGACGCTCAAGCGCTTCCGGGTGTCGACCGAACTGACCGGCGAGCGCGTTCTCGCCGACGGCCAGAAGCTGCAGCACACGGCGAGCGCGGACATGGACGTCCAGCGTCCGAACAAGGTGCGCGTCCGGATGCACAGCGCGAGGTCCGAGCGTGAGCTGTTCTTCGACGGCAAGACGATCACGCTCTACACGCCTGCGCAAAAATACTACTCGACGATCGAATTGACCGACACCATCGGCGGACTTATTGGACGGCTGGAGGAGAAGTATGGCGTGGAGATCCCCCTGCAGGATCTCTTTATCTGGGGCACTCCGGCGGCCCCGCTCGACAAGATCGATTCGGCGATGAACGCCGGCCAGGATTTCGTCGACGACGATCTGTGCGACCACTACGCCTTTCGGCAGGGCAAGATCGACTGGCAGATCTGGATCTCCGCCGGGGGCAAGCCGCTGCCACGCAAGGTCGTCATCACCAATCGCGCCGACGAGGCACGGCCGCAATCGGTTTCCTTCATCGACTGGAATTTGAAGCCCGGTTTCACCGATGCGGTGTTCAAGTTCACACCGCCCAAGGGCTCCACCAAGATCGAAATTGTTCCGGTCAAGACCAGGTAGGGAGCGCCACCATGATGACATCGATCGGCAAGTGGCTTTCCGCCTTGGTGGTGGCGCTCGTGATGGCGAGCTTCGCGATGGCGCCCTACGCCGACGCTGCGGGCGGTCGAGGTGGAGGAGGGGGCGGCGGCGGCGGTGCCCGCGCCGGCGGCGGTGGCGGTGGCGGCGCTCGCGCCGGAGGCGGCGGGGGTGGCGGCGGTCAAGCGGCGGGCGGTGGCGGTGGCGCTCGGCAGGGCGCGCAGGTCAACAACAGCAAGGCGGACAGCCGCACCAACAACGTTCGCAGCGGTAGCGTCAACAACGTCAACAATGTCAACGTCGATCGCAACGTCAACGTCAATGTCGAGGGACACGGCGGTTGTTGCGGGGGCTGGGACAACGACTATCATCCCGTGGCGACCGCAGCCGCGGTGACCACCGCGGTCGCCGTGACTTCCGCGGTCATCGGCTCGATGGTCCGCACCGTGCCGGCGGGATGCGTGCCGGTGAACTACGGCGGCATCGTCTATCAGCAGTGCGGAGGCACGTGGTACCAGCCGCAGGGAACGCAGTTCGTCGTGGTCAACGCGCCGTATTGAGTGCTTCGTGATGGGAACCGCGAAGGGGGCGGTCCTGGTGGCAGGCGCGTCCTAACCGCATCAATGGGCTGCCTACAGCAGCCATTCGATGGGAAGAATCGACATCAGCTCGACGCCCATGCGCGTGGACCAACTCGTCTCCGGCTCCGTGCCGTAGCGCGTTTCGCCGGTCGATGTCCGTTCGATCCATTCCAGCTGGGTGCGATCGGGAACCAGTCGTACATCGTACGCAATCTTCGGGACTTCGACTTCGAAGAATCGGGTCAAGCCCTGCGCCAGCACCGGACTGTCGATCACCAGGCCCATTTCGGTGTTGAGCCGTGCCGATCGCGGGTCGAAGTTGAACGAGCCGACGAAGATCCGGCTGCCGTCGACGGCGAGCGTCTTGGCATGGAGGCCGGAGGACGAGCCCGATCGGAACAGGTGGCTGTCTTCTCCGATGATGCTGTACACGTTCGGCCTGATTTCGTATAGCCGGACGCCGGCGCGGAGCAGGTCCGGGCGGCGCTTCGCGTAGCCGGAATGCACCGACTTTTCGTCGGACGCCGCGAGCGAGTTGGTGAGAATGCGCACTTGCACGCCGCGCTTCGCGATCTCCGCCAAGGCTTCCGTACCGCGTTCGCCAGGCACGAAGTACGGCGAGACGATGTCCAGCGACGTCGCCGGTCGGCCCATCCTGCGTACCAGCTCCGGAAAGAGCAGCACGTCGGTCCGCTCCGTGGTGTCGAGCGTCTTGATCGGGTCGTCGTACACGACCTCCGCCGCCGTCCATTCGAAGTCGAGCTTACGATCGAGCAGCTCGCGCACCAGCGGCGTCGCGCGAGTTGCCTGGATATAGGCCACCGACTCGGGATCGGCGCGGTTCGCCGCGAATCGCGCCTCGAGATTGGCGGCGGCGTCCGGCGCCGGGGCGCCGACGAAGGCCGGCGCCGGGTAGGCGGACGCGCTATTCCAGTAGACATCGAACTCCTTCGACACCTCGCGCACGACCGGCCCCACGGCCAGCACGTCCAGGTCGGCGAAGGCGATCCCTTCGCCGGCGCCGAAATACTCGTTGGCGATGTTGCGACCGCCGACGACGGTTGCATAGTTGTCGACGGTGAAAGACTTGTTGTGCATGCGGCGGTTTACGCGAGTGAAGTCGGTCAGGAAGTTGAGCATGCGGATATCGCGCAAGACCAGCGGGTTGTAAAGGCGCACCTCGAGGTTCGGATGCGCGTCGAGCGCCGCGATGGTGGAATCGAGGCCGCCCGTATTCAGGTCATCGAGCAGCAGCCGGACGCGTACGCCCCGCTCGGCGGCCCGCCACAGCGCCTCGAACAGCAGGTAGCCGACCTGGTCGCCGTTCCAGATGAAGTACTGCGCGTCGAGTGACTTTTCCGCAGCACCCGCGAGGAGAATCCGCGCGGCGAAGGCATCGTGGGGGTTGGGCATCGCACGTATGCCGGTCATGCCGCGATGACCTGCAACCGCCGGCGCGACGGCGCGGCCAAGCCGCGTTTCCGCCGTGTCGGTGAGGGCGGCGGTCTCCACGCGATCCTGTGGGGGAGGCAGCGTGGCGCAGCCCGTGACGACCGCCGCGACAGCGAACAGGAGGGAGTACGGAATGCGGTTCATATGCGTTCGTCCGATGGCGCATGCGGGAGCCGGACCTTCGCAGATTGCGGTCAGATGGACCCATTCCCGCTGCCGTCCTGATCGATCGCCATCAGCCGGCAAGCATTGTACTCATGAGTTCGGCCAGCGAATTTTCGCGGGGTTGCAGGCGGGCGGCAGGCCGGCGTGCCGCGATTCGCTAATATCGCGGTGACGCCGGCGCGATCGTCCGCGGCGTCCCCACCCGTCAACTCCCATTCCCGACCATGAGCGACACCAAGCCCGCCTCCACCCCTGTCTCCGGCGACGACGCCGCAAAACGACTGCGCGACAAGGTCGACAAGCTGCTGGCCTCGGCGCCCTCCCGCAGCGAATCGAGCATCGCGCTCGGTGGCAAGGTTCTGAAATACGCGGCGGTCGCGGCGTTCGTGCCGGTGTCGGCCGGCGGTCTGGACGAAAAGCGCGGCGACGCGGAGGCGGCGATCTTCACCACGTCGTATTTCCTTGCCGATGCCGATCCGCGCACGCGGCCCGTGTGCTTCGTGTTCAATGGCGGCCCGGGCTCGTCGTCGATCTGGCTGCACCTGGGCGCCCTCGGCCCCAAGCGCGTCGTCATCCGCGAGGACGGCACGATGCCGCCGCCGCCGTATGCGGTGACCAACAACGACGAGACCTGGTTCGAGCATTTCGACCTCGTGTTCGTCGATCCGCCGCATACCGGCTACTCGATCACCGCGTCGGAGGACGCGCGCAAGAAGATGCTCTCGGTCGACGGCGACGTCGATGCCCTGGCCGAATGCATACGCGCATGGCTCGTCCGTCACAAGCGCTGGGGCTCGCCGATCTACATCGCCGGCGAGAGCTACGGCACGACGCGCTGCGCCGCGCTCGCCGAAAAGCTGCAGAACAACGGCGTGGCGCTGTCCGGCGTTCTCCTGGTCTCGTGCGCGATGGACCTGCAGAGCCTCGTGTTCGAGCCGCGCAACGATCTCCCGTTCGCGCTGTTCCTGCCCGGGTTCGCGTGCGCGGCGCAGTACCACGGCAAGCTGGCCGGCACGCTTGCGCGCTCGCCGCAGGACGCGCGCGAGGCGGCCGAGCGCTTCGTCGCCGACGAGTATCTCGCCGCGCTGCACGCCGGCGCGCGTCTTTCGGCCGCCGCGCGCCGCCGCGTCGTGAAGCGCGTCGCCGAGCTGAGCGGGATTGCCGCGGCGCTGGTGGACGAAAGCAACCTGCGGATCGGCGATTCCACGTTCTTCGTCGAGCTCCTGCGCGACCGTGGCCTGATCGTCGGCCGCCTCGAAGCGCGGGTGACCGGGCCGATGGCCGCCGCGCGCTCGCGGCTGTGGGAATTCGACCCGGGCATCGAGGCGCTCTACGGCCCCTACACGATGGCCGCGCACGCGTACATGAGCGAGACGCTGGGCATCGACAGCGACGCGCGCTACGACGTGTTCTCGCTGGACGCGCACAAGCAGTGGAACTGGAGCCGCGGCGAGACGAAGGGCAACAATTTCGCGTGCACGAGCCCCGACCTTTCGCGCGCGCTGCGACGCAACCCGCACCTGCGCGTGTTCGTCGCCAGCGGCCGCTACGACCTCGGCACGCCGTACAGCGCGACCGACTGGTCGCTGGCGCAGCTCGACGTGCCGGCGGAGGTCATGGCCCGGGTGACGCACCGCTATTACGACGCGGGGCACATGATGTACACGCGCGAGGCGGACATGCTGAAGCTGAAGCGCGACGTCGCTGCGTGGCTCGGCCAGGCGCAGTGACGCGAGGGGCCGACCGTCGGGTGACGCCGGGAGGGAGGCATCCCCGAGCGCCGGATCCGCACGGGTGCCGGCGTCACCCGGCCGCCGCGAGCCGCGCTTCGGCCCGCGCCACCAGCGCCTTGTACCGCGGATCGTCGCGGATCGGGTCGAGCGAGGTGTCGGTCTCGAACCACGTGAGATTCTGCCGCTGCGCGCTGGGGACCACGCGTTCGAGCAGCCTGATCGCCATGTCGAAGTCGTGCAGCGACACCATGTTGCAGCCGAGGTTGTAGAGCAGGTTGATGTTGTCGGGATCGAGCAGCATCGCGCGCTCGGCCCATTCGCGCGCACGGTCGGCTTCGCCGAGCGTGACCAGCGCGGAGACGCCCCAGCCGATCGCCAGGCCGTGATCGGGCTCCGCGATGATCAGCTTCTCGACGCGCGCGAGCTCGCGGCGCGCCGCCGACTTCGCACCCTCGAGGTCGCCGACGGCCTCGTAGCACTGGATTGCCATGCCGAGCGCCCAGAAATCATTCTCCATCGCCGCCGCGGCCTTCTCGAGGCAGACGATCGCCTGCGCGTTGTCGCGCATGCCGATGTAGCAGCGCGCGGCAGGCGCATTCACCTCGTACGAGTCGGGGTCGAGCGCCATCGCCTTGCGATGCTCGACCAGCGCCTCGTCGTAGCGCCCCTGGTCGCCGAGGATGCGCCCTTTTGCCGCATGCGCCTCCGCGAGGTCCGGCTGCAGCGCGAGCGCGCGCTCGGCCGCGTCCCATCCGGTATCGCCCAGCCCGGCGTCGACCAGCCGCTTGTTCGACTGGCACAGCGCGAGCATCGCCCAAGCGCGGGCATAGGTCGGATCGATCGCGACGGCGCGCATGCACAGCCGGATCGCGATGTCGCGATGGCGCGAATTGCCCATGGCGTTGTAGTGCCGCGCCATCAGGAACAGCTTGTACGCCTCGGCGTTGGTCGTCGACCGCTGCTCGATCGCCTGTTTCTCCGTCGGGAGCAGCGTAAGGCGCAGCGCGGCGACGATCGCCTCGGAGATTTCGTCCTGCAGCGCGAAGATGTCGTTGAGATCGCGGTCGTAGCGCTCCGCCCACAGATGGCTGTCCGTCGCTGCCTCGATGAGCTGCGCGGTGATGCGGACGCGGTTGCCGGCCTTGCGCACGCTGCCCTCGAGCACGTGCGTGACCCTGAGCGCACGCGCGACCTGTGCGATCTCGACGTGCTTCCCCTTGTACGTGAAGGCGCTGGTGCGCGACACGACGGCCAGCGCCGACACTTTCGAGAGGTCGGTGATGATGTCCTCGGTGACGCCATCGCTGAAGTACTCCTGTTCCGGGTCGCCGCTCATGTTGGCGAACGGCAGCACGCAGATCGCCAGCCGCGCCTTGCGGGCCGGAGTGCCGATGGCCGGGGCGCCGGCGTCCGCCGGCGCCGATTCGCCGGCAAGCCGCAGCGCGAAGACGTGCACCGGTCGCTCGATGTTCCTGACCGCATGCTCGCCGAGGTCGTCGAAGGCGATCGGAATCTTGCCGGCCACCTGGTCGCGCACCGTGCGGGACAGCGTGACGCCGCCCGGCGCCGCCAGCGTTTGCATCCGCGCGGCGACGTTGACGCCGTCGCCGTAGATGTCGTCGCCGTCGACGATGACCTCGCCGAGATTGAGCCCGATCCGATAGCGCAGCGGCTCGCCGTCGCCGGTGCCGGCAGCCGCCTCGGTCGCGAGCTGGATGTCGCGGGCGCAGTTCACGGCCGCGACGACGCTCGCGAACTCGACGAGCGCGCCATCTCCCATCAGCTTGAACACGCGCCCGCCGTGCGCCGCGACGCGCGGGTCGAAAATGGCGGCGCGGTTTTCCTTCAGGCGCGCGAGCGTACCTGCCTCGTCGCGCTCCATGAGCGCGCTGTAGCCGACGACGTCGGCCGACAGGATGACGGCGAGCTTGCGCTGCATGCGACCCGTCAGGGCGCCGCCGGGACGAGGCGCCGCAGCGCTTCGAAGAACAGCGTCGACTGCAGACGCTCGCCATTGATCTGCGCAGCTACCCGCGCTGCCAGCGCGGCGTCGATCGGCGCGAGCGGCAGGCCGGTAGAGCGGGCCATCACCTCGACCATGCACGCGCGCTCCAGGCTATACAGGTCGTCGTAGGCGTAGTCCATCCGCGCGCCGCAGACCACGACGCCGTGGTTGCCGAGGAACGCGATGTCGGCACCGTGCATCGCGCGGGCGATCCGCTCGCCTTCGGAAGCATCGAGCGCCAGCCCGTTGTAGTTCGCGTCGAGCGCGACGCGCCCGTGAAAGCGCATCGCGTTCTGCGACAGCGTCGTATCGAGGCCTCGCGCCGCGGTCAGCGAGAGCGCGGTGGCGTTTGGCATGTGGGTATGCAGAACGCAGGCCTTGCCCGCGAGCCGATGGACGGCGGCATGGATGAACATCGCAGTCGGCTCGACCGCGTGGCGCCCGGCGAGGACGGCGCCCGCGCCGTCGACCATCACGATGTCGTCGTCGGCGATCTCGCTCCAGTGGAAGCCGCGCGGATTGATGAGGAAGCGGTCGCTGTCGTCCGGCAGCGCGAGGCTGAAATGATTGCAGACGCCCTCGCCCAGGCCGTGATGCGCAGCCGCCCGCAGCGCGAGGGCGAGGTCGGCGCGCAGCCGCCGCACGTCGTCGCGCGCGTAGTCGGCGTCGTGGCGCCGCGATTTCGCTGAGAGTACGTTGGCCATCGGGTCCTGTGGGCGATTTTCCGCCATTGTAGGGTTCCCCGCGGCTTCCGCGTCACCCGCTCGGCCGCCGGCGCCGCCCCCGACGCCTGTGCTAAAATCCAAAGCCGCGTCGACGCCTGAGCGCGACGCTCGCTTCGACAGGCTGGAAGCGTTCCGAGCGCCCGTAGCTCAATCGGATAGAGCATCGGCCTTCTAAGCCGGGGGTAACAGGTTCGAGTCCTGTCGGGCGCGCCAAATCCGTCGGGCGTGCGATTGCGTATCCTGCCGGACGGCGCGATCGAATCCAGTGGTGGCTGTAGCTCAGTTGGTAGAGTCCCGGATTGTGATTCCGGTTGTCGTGGGTTCGAGTCCCATCAGCCACCCCATTCGCCAAGCATCGATGATCGGTTCGTCGCCGTCCCCTGCCAAGCCCTGACGCGATGCGCTTCACCATCGCGACGTACAACATCCACAAGGGGTTCACGCAGTTCTCGCGGCGGATGGTCATCCACGAGGTGCGCGAGCGCCTGCACGGGCTTTCGGCGGACATCCTCTTCCTGCAGGAAGTGCTCGGCACGCACCATCGCCATCAGCACCGCTACCGGGAGTGGCCGGGCAAGCCGCAGCACGAGTTCATCGCCGGCGAGATGTGGAACGAGGTCGCGTACGGCAAGAACGCCGTGTACCGCGAAGGTCACCACGGCAACGCCGTCCTGTCGCGCTTCCCGATCGTCGGGCAGGAGAATTGCGACATCTCCGCCCATCTGTTCGAGAGCCGCGGCCTGCTCCATTGCGAGATCAAGCTCGGCGCGCGCATGCCGGCGCTGCATTGCCTCAACGTCCACCTCGGGCTGTTCGAGCGCGGCCGGCGGTGGCAGATCAACGCGCTGGTCGAGCGGATCCGCGCGACGGTGCCCAGGAACGCCCCGCTGATCATCGCCGGCGATTTCAACGACTGGCGCCGCAAGGGCGACCGGACGCTGACCGAGGCGCTGGGGCTTGTCGAGGTGTTCGAGGAAGTGAAGGGGCGGCCCGCGCGCACGTTCCCTTCGGTGATGCCGATGTTCCGCCTCGATCGCATCTATGCGCGCGGACTGGACATCCTCGACGCACGCGTTCACTACACGACGCTCGGCAACCGGATGTCCGACCACGCCGCGCTCGCGGCGACGTTCGAGGTTCCTTCGCGTCGCGGCCGCTAGCGCATGAACCGCTTCATGCCCGGCAACGCGATCGGGCTGCTGCGCAACGGCACCGAATACTTCCCCGCGCTCATCCGGGCGATCGACGGCGCGACGACGGAAGTCTGGCTCGAGACCTACATCTTCGCGGACGACGCCGCCGGCCGCGCCGTCGCGGACGCGCTGGTCCGCGCGGCGCGGCGCGGCGTGAAGGTCCGCGTGCTGGTGGACGGCTGGGGAGCCAAGCATTACCTGACGGAGGGGCTGGAGCGGCACCTGGTCGGCGGCGGCGTCGACCTCATGAAGTACCGGCCGGAAGTGGCGCCGTGGCAGTTCCGCTCGCACCGGCTGCGGCGGCTGCACCGCAAGCTGTGCCAGGTCGACGGGCGCGTCGCGTTCGTCGGCGGCATCAACGTCATCGACGACATGCACACGCCGGGCCACCGGCCGCCGCGCGTCGACTTCGCGGTGAGCGTAGAGGGGCCGCTGCTCGGGCCCATCGCCCACACGATGCAGCGGGTCTGGGCGATCGTCGAGATCGCGCAGCTGCGAAGCTCGGACGTGCCGCTGTTCCCGGGGGACGTGAAGGGCCGCCGGGTCGGCACGCAGACGGCGAAATTCGTGATCCGCGACAACCTGCGGCATCGGCGCGACATCGAGCGCGCCTATCTCGCGGCGATCCGCATGGCGCGGGTCGAGATCCTGATCGCGACCGCCTATTTCTTTCCCGGCGCCGACTTTCGCCGTGCGCTGGCGGCGGCGGCGCAGCGCGGCGTCAAGGTGACGCTGCTGCTGCAGGCGCGCGTCGAGTACCGGCTGCTGCACTGGCGCGTCGCGCGCGCTGTACGGCCAGCTGCTGCCGGCGGGCATCGGCATCCATGGAGTACCACCGCTCGTTCCTGCACGCCAAGGTCGCCGTGGTCGACGACCGCTGGGCGACGGTCGGCTCGTCGAACATCGATCCGTACTCGTTCCTGATGGCGCGCGAGGCGAACGTGTTCGTTCGCGATCCGTATTTCGCCGACCGGCTGCGGCTCGAGCTCTTGGCGATGATCGACGCGGCGCGCGGCCGGTGCCGCCCGAGCGACTGGGCGCGGCCGCTCGCGCATCGCCAAGGCGATGAGCTGGATCGCCTACGGCGTCGTGCGCGTGGCGATGGGGCTTGTTGCGTTATGGCGGCGACGAATGGTGGCGCGGCGGATGGCGCGCGCTCCGACGACGCGTAGCCGGCGCGCGCGGCGCTTGCCGGTGCTGCCCGGAGCGACGTAAAGTCGCTCCGCAGCGCGCGCCGCCGTGCGGGTTCGGCAGCCCCGCGGCGCCGGCCTCCGCCGTGCCCTTGCGCCGGTATGTCTTCGGCCCCATCCTGATCTGTCGTGCGCCGCGGTCCGACCCTTCCCCTCCCTGCCGATTCCAGCGTGCCGCGGACCCGGCGCGGCGACTGGCAGACGCTGCGCACGCTGGTGCCCTACCTGTGGGAGTACAAGGGCCGCGTCGTGGCGGCGCTCTGCTGCCTGGTCGCGGCCAAGGTCGCGAACGTCGGCGTGCCGGTGCTGATGAAGCGGATCGTCGACAGCCTCGACCCGCGCATGGCGATGCTGCGCGGTGCCCCTGGCGCTGCTCGTCGCCTACGGCCTGCTGCGCTGTCGACGACCGTGTTCACCGAGCTGCGCGAGTTCCTGTTCGCGAAGGTCACGCAGCGCGCCGTGCGCAAGATCGCGCTGCAGGTGTTCCGCCATCTGCACGCGCTGTCGCTGCGCTTCCACCTCGCGCGCCAGACCGGCGGCCTCACGCGCGACGTCGAGCGCGGCCAGCGCGGCATCTCGACGCTGATCAGCTTCGCGCTGTTCTCGATCCTGCCGACGCTGGTCGAGATCACGCTCGTGACCGGGATCCTGCTCGTCCGCTACGACTGGACGTTCGTCGCGATCACCGCCGGCGCGCTCGGGCTCTACATCACGTTCACCGTGCTCGTCACCGAGTGGCGGACGCACTTCCGCCGCGAGATGAACGAGCTCGATTCCAAGGCCAACACGCGCGCGATCGACAGCCTGCATCAACTACGAGACGGTGAAGTACTTCGGCAACGAAGAGTGGGAGGCCGAACGCTACGACCAGAGCCTGCAGCGGTGGGAGAAAGCCGCGGTGAAGAGCCAGACGTCGCTGTCCGCGCTCAACATCGGGCAGAGCTCGATCATCGCCGTCGCCGTCACGCTGATCATGTGGCGCGCGACCGTCGGCGTCGTCGAGGGCACGATGACCATCGGCGATCTGGTGCATGGTCAACGCGTTCATGATCCAGCTCTACGTGCCGCTCAACTTCCTCGGCGTCATCTACCGCGAGATCCGCCAGGCGCTGGCGGACATGGAGCGCCTGTTCCGCCTTATCGAGGAGCATGCGGAGATCACCGACCGGCCGGGCGCGCAGCCGCTCGAGGTGAACGGCGCCGCCGTGCGCTTCGAGCACGTCGACTTCGCGTACGAGCACGACCGGCAGATCCTGTTCGACGTGTCGCTTTCGATTCCCGCGGGGCGCACGGTGGCGGTCGTCGGGCCGTCGGGGTCCGGCAAGTCGACGCTGGGGCGGCTGCTGTACCGGTTCTACGACATCGGCGCCGGGCGCATCACGGTCGACGGCCAGGACATCCGCGACATCCAGCAGGCGTCGCTGCGCGCGGCGATCGGCATCGTCCCCCAGGACACGGTGCTGTTCAACGACTCGATCGAATACAACATCGGCTACGGCCGTCCCGGCGCGACGCACGACGAGATCGTCGCGGCGGCCCGCATGGCGCAGATCCACGACTTCATCGCCAAGCTGCCGCAGGGCTACCAGACGCCGGTCGGCGAGCGCGGCCTCAAGCTCTCCGGCGGCGAGAAGCAGCGCGTGGCGATCGCGCGCGCGATCCTCAAGCACCCGGCCATCCTCATTTTCGACGAGGCGACGTCGGCGCTGGATTCCCGGTCGGAAAAGGCGATTCAGGCGGAAATGCGGGAGATCGCGCGGGACCGGACGACGCTTACCATCGCGCACCGCCTGTCGACGATCGTCGACGCCGACGAGATCGTCGTCCTCGATGCCGGCCGCATCGTCGAGCGGGGCACGCATGTTGCTCTGCTTGCACAGGACGGCATGTACGCGCGCATGTGGCGGCTGCAGCAGAGCGAGGCGCGCGAGACGCCGTCCGGGTCGCCCGCCGGGCCGCCGCCGCTGCCGCCGGCCGGGCGGGCTGCGGCGGACGTGGAGCCCGCGTCGACGGCGGCCGCCACGGCCACGTTACGCAGTACACCCTAAGTCGTTGAATTGCCGTGTCGTTTGACAAAACTTGCGTCCGTGTGAGATAACGCGCGCTGCAGGAATCGAGAAACGAAGTGACAAAACACTCGCTAACGCTTGTTTTTGCAGCCTTCCTGGGGGGGCTGACGGGGGGAGTGCACGCTGCGCCCGCGGGGCCCGACCCGGCCCGGCTGCAGCTCGCGTCGGCCAACGCGCTGGTGTACGACACTGCCGCGCAGCGTCCGATCTACGCCAAGGCGGCGGACGAGGTCACGCCGATCGCGTCGGTGACCAAGCTGATGACCGCGGTGGTGGTGCTCGACGCGAAGCAGCCGATGGACGAGATGCTCGAGATCGACACCGATGATTTCGACTATCTCAAGGGAAGCCATTCGCGCCTGCGGATGGGCACGACGCTGTCGCGCCGCGAGATGCTGCGCCTCGCGCTGATGTCGTCGGAAAACCGCGCGGCGTCGTCGCTCGCGCGGCATTACCCCGGGGGGGCGCCGGCGTTCGTCGCCGCGATGAATCGCAAGGCGGTCGCGCTGGGGATGACACGCACGCACTACTCGGATCCGACCGGCCTTTCCGCGGAGAACGTCTCGACGGCGAACGATCTGGCGACGCTCGTCGGGGCGGCGGCGCAATACCCGACGATCCGCGAATACTCGACGACGCCGGCGCACTACGTGGAAATCCAGCCCACCGGTCGCCTGCTCGGCTTCAACAACTCGAACGCGCTGGTGAAGAACGACGCGTGGGACATCCAGCTGCAGAAGACCGGCTACATCCGCGAGGCGGGACGATGCCTGGTCATGCTGGCCACGATCGCCAGCCGCCCGCTCGTCATCGTGCTGCTCGACTCCTACGGCAAGTACTCGCGCCTTGGCGACGCGCAGCGCGTCAAGCACTGGGTCGAGACCGGCGAGGCGCTGGCGCTGGCCCCGTCCGGCGGACGCCACAAGGGCGTGTTTCCGCCGCGGGCGAAGGTGACGAAGGTCCGCGCCCGCCACCGCTAGTCGCCCCCGCGTAGCCGCTACGCGCCCCCGCTGCCGCGCTGGGCGCCCCCGATCCCCTTCGCCGGCGCCGGCCGGCGGTGCAGTTCGTAGAGCTCCCTGGCGTGCGCCCGCGTCTTCGCGGTCATCTCGCTGCCGCCGAGCATGCGCGCCAGCTCGTCGACGCGCGCCGCGCCGTCGAGCCGCTCGAGCGTCGTGGCGACTCCGTTGCCGCGACCGGACTTCGTCACGCGGGCATGCGCGTCGGCGTGCGCAGCCACTTGCGCGAGGTGCGTGACGCACAGCACCTGGCGCGCGCGACCGAGCGACTGCAGCGCTTTGCCGACCGTCGCGGCCACCGCGCCGCCGATGCCCGAATCCACTTCGTCGAACAAGAGCGTCGGGACGTGGCCGACCTCGCTCGTCACCACCTGGATGGCGAGCGCGATGCGCGACAGCTCGCCGCCCGACGCGACGCGGGCCAGGGGCCCGGGCGGCTGCTTGGGATGGCTCGCGACCTGCAGCTCGACCCGCTCGAGTCCGAACGCCGCAGGCGCCGTCTCCGGGACGAGGGCGACGTCCAGGCGGCCGCCGGCCATCGCGAGCTCCTGCATCGCGTCGGTGACGCGGTGCGCGAGCTCGTTGGCGGCGAACCTGCGCTTCGACGACAGCGGCTCGGCCAGCGCGCGATAGTGCGCCTCCGCGTCCGCGGCGCGCCGGGCCAGTGCGCCGGCGTCCGCCGCCTCGGCCAGCGCGGCCAGGCGGGCTTCCGTCTCGGCCAGCAGCGCGGGCAGCGCGTCGGGCCGAACGCGGTGCTTGCGGGCAATGTCGTGGATCGCGGAAAGCCGCGCCTCGACGCGCTGCAGCTCGGCGGGATCCAGGTCGAGGCGCCGGCGATAGTCGCGCAGCGCGCGCGCCGCCTCGTCGATCTGGATCGCCGCGGGCTCGAGCAGCGCCGCGATCTCGCGCACCGACGGATCGTGCGCGGCGGCGGCGCAGAGGCGCGTCACGATGTGGGCGAGGCGCCCGGCGATGGCGTCGTCGCCGTCGTGGAGCAGGAGCGCAGCCTCGGTGGCGGCGTTGATCAGCGTGGCGGCGTGGGCGAGTCGCGATTGCGCCGCATGGAGGTCGGACCATTCCTGTGCCGTGACGCCCAGCGCCGCCAGCTCGCGCTTGCGCGCGTCGAGGAATGCGCGCTCGGCGGACGACGCCTCCGCGGCGCTCGCGGCGGCGTCGCGCAGCGCCGCCGTCGCCTGCCACGCGCGCCACGCGGCGCCGACTTCGCGCGTGAGCGTCGTGAAGCCCCCGAAGGCGTCGAGGAGCTCGCGCTGCGCGGACGGCGCCGCGAGCGCCTGATGCGCGTGCTGGCCGTGGAGATCGACGAGTCGCTCGCCGAGGTCCTTGAGCTGTGCGAGCGTGGCAGCGCTGCCGTTGATCCACGCGCGGCTCTTGCCCTGCGCGTCGAACACGCGGCGCAGCAGGACCTCGCCGTCGTCCGCCGCTATCCCCTGCTCGGACAGCCAGGCGCCCACGCCCGGCGCGTCGGCGACGTCGAATTCCGCGGCGAGCTCGGCGCGGGTCGCGCCCGGCCGCAGCTGCCGCGCCTCGAAGCGGTCGCCGAGCAGCAGGCCGAGCGCGTCGAGCAGGATCGACTTGCCGGCGCCGGTCTCGCCGGTCAGCACGGTGAACCCGGGCGCCACCTCGATGTCGAGCGCCTCGACGACGACGAAGTTGCGGATGGACAGGAGCCGGAGCATCAGCGCTCGTGATTGCGGATCCGCTCGGGCGTCTCGCTCCAGTGCAGCTTTTCGCGCAGGATCGCGAAGTAGTCGTGCCCCTCCGGATGCAGGAACCGCGCGCTGTTGGGCGCGCGTGCCAGCACCACGCGGTCGCCTTCGGCGAGCGCGAAATGCGCCTGCCCGTCGCAGTGGACAGAGGCGTCCCGGCCGCGGTTGACGGCGATGGTGATGTGGCTGGCGTCGGGAATGGCGATCGGCCGGTGCGTCAGCGCATGCGGCGCCACCGGGACCAGCGCGAAGGCGGGCACCGTGGGCGCGAGGATCGGACCGCCGGCCGACAGCGCGTAGGCAGTTGAGCCGGTGGGCGTGGCGACGATGACGCCGTCGGCGCGCATCGCGTAGACGAAGCGGCCGTCGATCTCCACCGCGCACTCGATCATCGTCCCCAGCGCGCCCCGGTTGACCACGACGTCGTTCAGCGCCGGCGCGTGCTCGCGCGCGCCATCTGCGCGCTCGACCGTGGCCGCGATGAGCGTGCGGCGCTCCTCGACGAAGCGGCCGTCGAGCATGGCGCCGAGCGTCACCTCCATGCGGGCGAGCGGAATGTCGGTGAGGAAGCCGAGCCGGCCCTGGTTGACGCCGATCAGCGGAACGTCGTGGGGGGCGAGCTGGCGCGCGATGGAGAGCATCGTGCCGTCGCCGCCCAGCACGATCGCGAGATCGGCTTGTGCGCCCAGCGCCGACGGATCGACGGACGCGCAGTCCGCCGCGGCCGCCGCCACGCTCGTTTCCGCGGCCATCACGACCCGGTGGCCGCGCTTGCGCAGGAACGTCGCGAGCCGGTCGAGGGGCTCGGCCAGCCCGGGCGTTTCGGGGCGTCCGACGAGCGCGACGCGGGCGAAGCGTGCGGGCAGGGGCGCGGGCATCCGGCGATTAAACCACAGCGCCCGCCACGGCTTTGCTCGGTCGTCCGGCCGACCCGATCGCCGGTCCGGCCGACTTGATCGCCCGTCCGGACGACGTTGATCGCCCGTCGCGGCCGAGGGTGATCGCCCGTCGCGGCCGAGGGTGATCGCCCGTCGCGGCCGAGGGTGATCGCCGTCGCGGCCGAGGTGATCGCCCGTCGCGGCCGAGGGTGATCGCCCGTCGCGGCCGAGCTGATCGCATCGCGGCCGTCGGCGGCTCGACACCTGCGCGGGCCGGCGCCTGTAAGATAGCCGTCATGCTCGACGCCCGCGCCCAGCTGCTGCTCAAGATGCTGATCGAGCGCTACATCACCGAGGGGCAGCCGGTGGGCTCGCGCGCGCTGTCCAAGGCCCCGGGGCTCGATCTGTCGCCGGCGACGATCCGCAACGTGATGGCCGATCTCGAGGAGATGGGCTTCATCGCGAGCCCCCACACGTCGGCCGGGCGGATGCCCACGCCGAAGGGCTACCGGTTCTTCGTCGATTCGCTGATGGTCGTGAAGCCGCTCGAGCAGGGTGAGATCAACCGGCTCGAAGGCGAGCTCGCCGCGGACCGGCCGCAGCAGATCGTGTCCGCCGCCGCGTCGGTGCTGTCGCAGCTCACGCACTTCGCGGGCGTCGTGATGACGCCGCGCCGGCGCGAGGCGCTGTTCCGTCACCTCGAGTTCCTGCGGCTGTCCGACCGCCGCGTGCTGCTCATCGTCGTGACGCCGGACGGCGACGTCCAGAACCGCATCCTGCATACGGATCGCGCGTACACGCCGTCGCAGCTGATCGAGGCGACGAACTACTTCAACCAGAACTTCGCCGGGCAATCGTTCCGCGCGATCCGCGAGCGGCTCGCCGACGAGCTGCACGCGCTGCGCGACGACATCGCCGGCCTCATGCAGGCGGCGGTCGACGCGAGCGAGGGCGCGCTGCAGCAGGACGAGGCGCTGGTCGTCACCGGCGAGCGCAATCTGCTGTCGGCGCAGCATGTCGGATCGAGCATGGAGCGGCTGCGCAACCTGTTCGAGCTGTTCGAGCAGAAGACGTCGCTGCTCCATCTTCTCGACATGGCGCAGAAGGGCCCGGGCGTATCGATCTACATCGGCAACGAATCGGGCCTGGCGCCGCTGGACGAGATGAGCGTCGTGACGGCGCCCTACGAGGCGAACGGCCGCGTGATCGGAACCCTCGGCGTCATCGGCCCCACGCGCATGGCGTACGAGCGCGTCATCCCCATCGTCGACCTGACGTCGAAGCTCCTCTCGAACGCGCTGTCGCAGCAGCTCTCGGACGAGTGAGCCACGCCAACGCGCAGGTGCTCGAGCGGTTCTACGCCGCGTTCGCCCGGCGCGACGGCGCCGCCATGGCGTCGTGCTACGCGCACAACGCGCGCTTCGTCGACCCGGTATTCGATCTCGCGGGCAGGGAAATCGGCGCGATGTGGACGATGCTGTGCGAGCGCGGCAAGGATCTGCGGGTCGAGGCGCGCGACATCGCGGCCGCCGGCGACCGCGGCAGCGCGCACTGGGAGGCGTGGTACACGTTCTCGCAGACCGGGCGCCCGGTGCACAACGTCATCGACGCGACGTTCGAGTTCGACGACGACGGCCGCATCGTGCGCCACCAGGACACGTTCGACCTCTGGCGCTGGAGCCGCATGGCGCTCGGGGCGAAGGGCACGGCCTTCGGCTGGACGCGCGCCGCGAAGAAGGCGATCCGCGCGCAGGCGCGCAAGGGCCTCGACGCCTGGATGGCGCGGCCGTCCGGCGTCGACTGACCGATGGGGCGCTTTCGGCCCGAGCCTCCCTTCGCGCACGATCGCGCGCCGAGGATCGGCGTGCTGCTCGTCAACCTGGGCACGCCCGACGCGCCGACCGCGGGCGCGGTGCGTCGCTATCTGGCGCAGTTCCTCTCCGATCCGCGGGTGGTGGAAATTCCCGCGGCGATCTGGCAGCCGCTGCTCCACGGGCCGATCCTGCTGTCGCGGCCCCGCAGGTCGGCGGCCAAGTACGCGAAGATCTGGACCAGGGATGGCTCGCCGCTGCTCGTGCATACGCTGCGCCAGCGCACGCTGCTGCGCGGCGCGCTCGGCGAGCGCCTGAAGGCGCTCGGTCTGCCGTCGGACCACTGTCCCGTCGAGCTCGGCATGCGCTACGGCAACCCGTCGATCGGCAGCGCGATCGACGCGCTGCGCGCGGCGGGCGCGCAGAAGATCCTCGTGTTCCCGCTCTATCCGCAATACGCGGCGAGCACGACCGGCACGGCCGTCGATGCCGTCGCCGCGCACATGGCCGGCGTGCGCTGGGTGCCCGGGCTGCGCTTCGTCGACGCGTTCCCGCGCGACCGCGGCTACGTCCGCGCGCTGGCGCAGGTCGTCAACGACTACTGGATGAAGGAAGGTCGCGGCGAGCATCTCCTGCTGTCGTTCCACGGACTGCCGAAGCGCACGCTGGAACTCGGCGATCCGTATCACTGCCAGTGTCACGCGACTGCGCGACTGCTCGCACGCGAGCTCGGCCTCGACGACGCGCAGTGGACGCTCGCGTTCCAGTCGCGCTTCGGCCGCTCGGCGTGGCTGCAGCCCTACACCGGCGACAAGCTCGTCGCGCTGGCGAAAGGCGGCCTGCGGCGCGTGGACGTGTTCTGCCCGGGCTTCGTCGCCGATTGCCTCGAGACGCTGGAGGAGATCGGGATCGAGGCCCGCGCGACGTTCGAGCGGGCGGGCGGGAGGGATCTCCGCGCGATTCCCTGCCTGAATGGCCATCCGGCGTGGATCGCGGCGCTGACGGACCTCGCCCTCGCGAACCTGCAGGGCTGGCTCGAGCCGCCGCCGGACGCGGACGCGCGCGCGCTGACGGTTGCGCGCGCGAAGTCGGCGGGCGCGGGACGATGAAGGCGCCGCCGCCGCGTGGCGCGCACGCACGTTGCTTGCGCCTCCACCTGGCGGGCGCCCGCGTAAAATGCACGCTCGGCGACGACGCTACACCACGGAGAGCGCGATGAACCAGCAGCAGTACGACAAGATCAGATCCGGCCGCGGCTTCATCGCCGCGCTCGACCAGAGCGGTGGCAGCACGCCTAAGGCGCTCGCCCTCTACGGCATCAAGCAGGACGCCTATGCGGGCGATCAGCAGATGTTCGACCTGATCCACGCCATGCGCACGCGGATCATCACCAGCCCGGCGTTCGGCGGCGAGCGCATCCTGGGCGCGATCCTGTTCCAGCAGACGATGGAGCGCGAGATCGAGGGGCGCGGCAGCGCCGACTATCTGTGGTCCGTGAAAAAGGTGGTGCCGTTCCTGAAGGTCGACAAGGGACTGGCGGACGAGGCGGACGGCGCGCAGGCGATGAAGGCGATGCCCGACCTGGACGCGTTGCTCGCGCGCGCCCGGGACAAGGGCGTGTTCGGGACCAAGATGCGCTCGGTCGTGAAGCGTGCCGACGCCAAGGGCATCGACGCCGTAGTCGCCCAGCAGTTCGCGCTCGGCAGGCAGATTCTGGCGGCCGGCCTGATGCCCATCATCGAGCCGGAAGTCGACATCCATGCCACCGACAAGCAGGAGGCGGAGCGGCTCCTCAAGGCGGCCATCCTCGAGCAGCTCGGCGCGCTCGGGGCGCAGCAGCAGGTGATGCTGAAGCTGACGATCCCGTCCGCCGACGATTTCTACGCCGATCTCGTCGCGCACCCGAAGGTGCTGCGCGTGGTCGCGCTCTCGGGAGGGTACTCGCGCGACGAGGCGAACGCGCGGCTGGCGCGCAACCATGGCGTGATCGCGAGCTTTTCGCGGGCGTTGACCGAGGGCCTCACCGCCCAGCAGAGCGACCAGGAATTCAACCGCGCGCTGGATGCGTCGATCGCCTCCATCGCCCAGGCATCCGGGACCTGACGCCGGCGCAGGCATCTCGCCCCGGCCCGCCGCAGGCGTTTCGCGCCGGCCCGCCGCAGCCACGCCCGGCAATGGTTCGAGACCACGGCCCCACGCCCTGTTTTTCGTTTGACGGGCCGTGCGGCCGGTGGCAGAATCCGCCCGCTTCGATTTCTGGTTTGCAACGCCCCCTCCACCCGGGGCCCTACGACAGGAGGACCGAGATGACAAGCCCAGTCCTTGCACTCCTGTCGGCGGCCGCGCCCCGCACGCGCGTCTCGCGCTCCGGCACCTGACGGCTTTGGCACCACCCCGACGGCCGTCGCGCCCAGGCGCGTAGTCCAGCCGTTCCGAGTTTTTGCGCGACCCCGGTGTCGCGCGCCGCCCGCGTTTTCACCCCATTGCTTCGCGCTCGATGCGCGGAGCGCTGTGGCGCGCTCGCCTGTCGAGAGGCGCCGTTCGTGAAACGAAGGTAGCTCACACATGACCATCGAGTTCGATTTCGAACTGCTGTCCTCGCTGGGTCTCACCCCCGCGCTCGCGAGCCGCGCGGTGCAGTCGGCCGCCGTCGCCGACGGCGGCGCGCAGCTGGTGCGCGTCACCGAAGTGCACCGGGAAACCGTCGCAATCCACGATGGCCATGCTCAGCGCAGTGCCCGGCTGATGCCGAGCCTGGTCCGGGAACTGGCCGACGCGGCCACTGCGGTCGCCGTGGGCGACTGGGTGCTGGCGGCCATCGATGCGCACCACGAGGCCTGGGTCGCGCAACGCGTGCCGCCGTCGACGCACATCGTGCGCCGCGACGGCGAGGGCCGTCGCCACCCCGTCGTGAGCAACGTCGATACGGCGCTGCTGCTCATGGGACTGGACGACGACTTCAATCCGCGGCGGCTGGAACGCTATCTGGCGCTCGTCCATGGCGAGGGTATGGTACCGGTCGTCGTGCTGACCAAGCGCGACGTCGCCGCGCCCACCGCCGAGGCGCTCGCGCAGCGGCTGGATGCGCTGCGCGGTCGCGTCCCCGACGCCGTCGAGGTGGTGGCCGTGGATGCGACGCATGCTGCGGCCGCGCACGCCCTGGCCGGCCATCTTGCGCGGGGGCGGACGCTCGTGCTGCTCGGCTCGTCCGGCGCGGGCAAGTCGACACTGACCAACACGCTGCTCGGCACCACGGTGCAGGATACCGGGGCGGTTCGCGCGCACGACGGTCGCGGCATGCACACCACCACCGCGCGGTCGCTGCACCCATTGCCCGGCGGCGCGTGCGTGATCGACACGCCCGGCTTGCGCGCCTTGCGCCCGGATGGCGACGCGGCGGCGCTGGCCGGCGCGTTCGCCGACATCGCGTCGCTGGCCGCGGCCTGCCGTTTCCGCGACTGCCGGCACGCGCAGGAGCCCGGCTGCGCGGTTCGCGAAGGCGTCGCGCCCGACCACCTCTCGAACTATCACAAGCTGCTGCGCGAGATGCAGCGCGGCACCCTGACGCCGCTGGAGCGCCAGCGCATGGCGGCGAAGTGGAAGGCCTACGGCCGCGTCGCCGAGGTCCGCATGCGCGCCAAGCGGGGCGGCTTGCGCTGAGCGCGCGCGGGCCGCCGATCCATCGCGGCGCGCACACACTCCAGGCTCCGGGGCATGGGACCGTTTCGGCGAGTCCCGAAACCCTGCGCCGCCGCCGGCCGGGGCCGTTTCGGCGAGGCCGGAAACCGGTGCGCCGCCGGCCGGCGGGGCTTTTCACACCCGGACGGTTGAAATGGCCGGCAAAGACCCCATTGTGCCTATGTTCCTGAAGCTTCTGCCAAAAGCGCCTGCCATGCCTCACGACCCCCACTCGATCGACGTTCCGGCCACGACGCCCCAGCGCGCGGCCGACCTTGTTGGAGACACGCCATCCGGCGAACCCGCGTCCGACCTCTCCGAGCTCCTCAAGAAGGCCGAAAGCGAGGTCGCCGAGCTGCGGGACGCCTACCTGCGCGCGCGCGCCGACGCCGACAACGTCAGGAAGCAGGCGCAGGCGGACGTCGCCCGCACGCACAAATATGCGGTGGAGAAGTTCGCCGAGGACCTCCTGCCCGTGAAGGACGCGCTCGAGCAGACGCTGGCGGCGCAGCAGGTATCCCCCGACACGCTCAAGGCCGGGGCCGAGCTCACGCTCAAGGCGCTGCAGTCCGCGTTCGCGCGCGCGCAGGTCGTCGAGATCGACCCCGTCGGCGAGAAGTTCGACCCGCATCGCCACCAGGCGATGCAGGCGGTCGAGTCGACGCAGGCGCCCAACACGGTCGTCACCGTGTTCCAGAAGGGCTACCTGATCAACGACCGGACCCTCCGCCCGGCGCTGGTGGCGGTGGCCAAGGCTCCCGAATAGCCGGAGGCGCCTGCCGTCCGGCGCGACCCGCGACCGCCTCCCGCCGCAGCGATCCCAGGATTGATTCGCCGCCCCATAACCCCACTTAGCGCACAGGCAACCACTTATCCGGCAACGGAGGACCACAACATCATGGCCAAGATCATCGGCATCGACCTCGGCACCACCAACAGCTGCGTCGCCATCATGGAAGGCGGGCAGCCCAAGGTCATCGAGAACTCCGAAGGCGCGCGCACGACGCCTTCCGTCGTTGCGTACACGGAAGACGGCGAAGTGCTCGTCGGCGCTTCCGCGAAGCGGCAGGCGGTCACCAATGCGAAGAACACGATCTACGCGGTCAAGCGCCTGATCGGGCGCAAGTTCGAGGAGAAGGAAGTCCAGAAGGACATCGCGCTGATGCCGTACAAGATCGTCAAGGCGGACAACGGCGACGCATGGGTCGAGGTGCGCGGCAAGAAGGTCGCGCCGCAGCAGGTGTCGGCGGAGATCCTGCGCAAGATGAAGAAGACCGCCGAGGACTACCTCGGCGAAGACGTGACGGAAGCCGTCATCACGGTGCCGGCGTATTTCAACGACTCGCAGCGCCAGGCGACCAAGGACGCCGGCCGCATCGCGGGCCTCGAAGTCAAGCGGATCATCAACGAGCCGACGGCGGCCGCGCTGGCGTTCGGCCTCGACAAGAAGGAAGGCGACCGCAAGATCGCGGTCTACGACTTGGGCGGCGGCACGTTCGACATCTCGATCATCGAGATCGCCAACGTCGACGGCGAGCACCAGTTCGAGGTCCTGTCGACCAACGGCGACACGTTCCTCGGCGGCGAGGACTTCGACCAGCGGGTCATCGACTACATCGTCACCGAGTTCAAGAAGGACCAGGGCGTCGACCTCAAGAACGACGTGCTCGCGCTGCAGCGCCTCAAGGAAGCCGCCGAGAAGGCGAAGATCGAGCTGTCGAGCTCGCAGCAGACCGACATCAACCTGCCGTACATCACGGCCGACCAGTCCGGCCCCAAGCACCTGTCGATGAAGCTCACGCGCGCGAAGCTCGAGTCGCTCGTCGACGACCTGGTCCAGCGCACCGTCGAGCCGTGCCGGATCGCGATCAAGGATGCGGGCGTCAAGCTGACGGACATCAACGACGTGATCCTCGTCGGCGGCATGACGCGCATGCCGAAGGTGCAGGACACGGTGAAGACGTTCTTCGGCAAGGAGCCGCGCAAGGACGTCAACCCCGACGAGGCGGTGGCGGTGGGCGCCGCGATCCAGGCGTCGGTGCTCGCGGGCGAGCGCAAGGACGTGCTGCTGCTCGACGTCACGCCGCTGTCGCTCGGCATCGAGACGCTCGGCGGCGTCATGACCAAGCTGATCCAGAAGAACACGACGATCCCGACCAAGGCGACGCAGGTGTTCTCGACCGCCGACGACAACCAGGGCGCGGTGACGATCCACGTGCTGCAGGGCGAGCGCGAGTCCGCGGCGGGCAACAAGAGCCTCGGCCAGTTCAACCTGGAAGGGATTCCGCCCGCGCCGCGCGGCATGCCGCAGATCGAGGTGACGTTCGACATCGACGCCAACGGGATCCTGCACGTCAACGCGAAGGACAAGGCGACGGGCAAGGAGAACAAGATCACCATCAAGGCGAACTCGGGCCTCACGGAGAACGAGATCCAGCGGATGGTGAAGGACGCCGAGTCGCACGCCGAGGAAGACCGCAGGCTGATGGAGACGGTCAAGGCGCGCAACGGCCTCGACGCGCTGGTGCACAGCGTGAAGAAGTCGCTGTCCGAGTACGGCGAGAAGATCGGCGCCGACGAGAAGGGCAGGATCGAGGAAGCGGTCAAGGACGCCGAGGCGCTGCTCAAGCAGCCGGACGCGTCGAAGGACGCGCTCGAGGCGAAGTCCGAATCGCTCGCCAAGGCGGCGCAGAAGCTCGGCGAGACGATGTACGCCGATGCGCAGGCCGCGGCGGGCGGCGCGGGCGGCGGTGAGCAGGGCGGCGGCGAGCAGGGCGGCGGTGCCGGGCCGAAGGACGGCGACGAGAAGGTCGTCGACGCCGAGTTCACCGAAGTCAAGGATCGCAAGTAAGCGTATTTCGTCGCGCGCCGATGCGGCCGCAGCGCCGTCCGGCGCGCGGCGGAATGCGTGGCCGAGTTCAGCGCGGTGCCCCCGGGTGCCGCCTAACTCGGCCTTTTGGCGTTATGCGACGTGCTGCGCGCGCCGGGCGCGAAGCGGCAGCAGGGGCGATGTCCGTGAAGCTGATTGTCAACCTTTCCAACCACCGCGCGCTGGGATTCACCCAGGGCTGATCCCACGACGATGGCCAAACGCGACTACTACACGGTGCTCGGCGTCAACCGCGATTCGAGCGAAGACGACATCAAGAAGGCGTATCGCAAGCTCGCGATGAAGCACCATCCGGACCGCAATCCGGACGACCACGGCGCCGAGGACAAATTCAAGGAGGCGAAGGAAGCCTACGAGGTCCTGACGGACCCGAAGAAGCGCGCCGCGTACGACCAGTTCGGTCATGCCGGCGTCGACCCGTCGCAGGGCTTCGGCCGCGGACCGTTCGGCGCCGGCGGGCCGGAAGGCTTCGGCGGCTTCGCGGACGCGTTCGGCGACATCTTCGGCGAGATCTTCGGGCAGCAGGGGCGCGGCCGCGGCGGCACCGGCGTGTTCCGCGGCGCCGATCTGCGCTACAACCTCGACCTCTCGCTGGAGGAAGCGGCGCGCGGCGCGGACGTCAAGATCCGCATCCCGACGATGGACGCATGCGAGACGTGCCATGGCAGCGGCGCGAAGCCGGGCACCGAGCCGAAGACCTGCCCGACGTGTCACGGCCGCGGCGAGGTGCGCGTCTCGCAGGGCTTTTTCTCGATCCAGCAGACGTGCCCGCAGTGCCACGGGCGCGGCAAGGTCGTGGCCGAGCCGTGTCCGACGTGCCATGGCGCGGGTCGCCTGAAGCGCCACAAGACGCTGTCGGTGAAGATCCCTGCCGGCGTCGACCAGGACGACCGCATCCGGCTGACCGGCGAGGGCGAGGCCGGCGTCAACGGCGGGCCGCCCGGCGATCTGTACGTGGTCGTCAACCTGAAGGCGCACGCGGTGTTCCAGCGCGAAGGCGCCGACCTGCACTGCGAGATGCCCATCAGCTTCGCGACGGCGGCGCTCGGTGGCGAGATCGAGATCCCTACGCTCGACGGCCACGCCAAGATCAAGATTCCGCCGGAGACGCAGACGGGCCAGGTCTTCCGCCTGCGCAACAAGGGGATACGCCCGGTGCGCGGCTCGGTCCAGGGCGACCTCTACTGCCACGTCGCCGTCGAGACGCCGGTCAAGCTGACCGGGCGCCAGAAGGAGCTTTTGCGCGAGCTCGAGGCGATCACGCTGGAAGATCCGGACGCGCACAGCCCGCGCGCGAAGTCGTTCTTCGACAAGGTCAAGGACTTCTTCGCGCCCTGAACGTCGCGCAGCGCGAGGGCGCTGGCGCGCGGCAGCGGGCCGGACGCGAAAAATCCCGCCTGTCCGCGGTGCGTCCCGGTCCCCGCACTTGCGTAACATCGGGTTCCCGATCCGTCAGGAGACGCCGATGTCGCCCAAGGAAGTCGCGTTCAGCTGGTTCGAGTCCGTCTGGAACCGCAAGGATCCGGACGCGATCGATCGCTATCTCGCCCCCGATGCGAAGATGCACGGCCTCGGCGACGCGCCGATGCCGATGGCCGCCTTCAAGGCTGGAACGCGTGGGATTTCATGACGCTGTACCAGCAGGTCGGCATGCTGCCCGCGATCGCACGGGCGTGACCGTGGCCGGCGCTTGACGCCTTACGACGCCGTCGTCATCGGCGCCGGCGCCGCCGGCATGATGTGCGCCGCGACGGCCGGCCGGCGCGGCCGCCGCGTGCTGCTGGTCGAGCACTATCACAAGCTCGGCGAGAAGATCCGCATCTCCGGCGGCGGCCGCTGCAACTTCACCAACGTCGGCGCCGGCCCGGCGAACTATCTCTCGCAGAACCCGGATTTCTGCCGCTCGGCGCTGGCACGCTACACGCCGCGCGACTTCGTCGATCTCGTCGAGCGCCACGGCATCGCGTACCACGAGAAGAAGGCGGGCCAGCTGTTCTGCGACGGGGCCTCGACGCAGGTCATCGACATGCTGCGAGCGGAATGCGACGCCGGCGGTGTCGAGTGGTGGATGCCCTGCGCGGTCGACAGCGTCGCGCGCGACGGCACGCTGTTTCGCGTCGCCACGCCGCGCGGCGTCGCGAGCGCGCCCGCGCTGGTCGTCGCCACCGGCGGCCTGACGGTCCCGAAGATCGGCGCCACGTCCTTCGCGTACCGGATTGCCGGGCAGTTCGGGCTGCGCGTCGTGCCGCCGCGGCCGGCGCTCGTGCCGCTCGCCTTCGCGCCGGAGGCGCTTGCCCGCTACGGCGATCTCGCGGGCGTCTCGATCGATGCTGAGGTCGCTTGCGGCGCCGCGCGCTTCCGCGAGAGCCTGCTGTTCACGCATCGCGGGCTGTCGGGCCCCGCGATCCTGCAGATCTCGTCGTTCTGGGATGGACGCTCGCCGCTGGCGATCGATCTTCTGCCCGGGCTCGACGCCGCGCGCGTGGCTCGCCGGGCACCGGCTGTCGCACGCGCGGCTCGATACGCTGCTGGGAGAAAAGCTGCCGCGCCGCTTCGCGCAGCAATGGTGCGCCGCGCACGACGCGGCGCGGCCGCTGCGCGATCTCGGCGACGCGGAGCTCATCGCGCTGGCCGCGAGTCTCGCAGGCTGGCCGGTGCTGCCGTCAGGCACGCTCGGCTACGCCAAGGCCGAAGTGACCGCGGGCGGCGTCGATACGCGCGACCTGTCGTCGAAGACGATGGCGGCGCTGCCCGTGCCCGGCCTCCACTTCATCGGCGAAGCCGTCGACGTCACCGGCTGGCTGGGCGGCTACAACTTCCAGTGGGCGTGGTCGTCGGGGCACGCGGCCGGCCAGTTCGCCGGCAGCTGTCGGGTCGATTGCGGTAGCATTCGCGCATCCTGTTTCGACGGTCCGGAGCCGCACATGCATCTCCCGCATCGCGCTGGTCGTCTCGCTGGCGCTCGTCGCGTCGACCGCCGCGCTCGCCCAGATCAGGATCGGATTGATGGTGTCGGCGACGGGCCCGACATCGGCGATCGGCATCCCGCAGAAGAACACCGGCGACATCCTGCCGAGGAAGATCGGCGACGCCACCGTCGAGTACATCTCGCTAGAGGACGGCGGCGACACGACGCGCGCCGTGCAGAACGTCAAGAAGCTCGTGCAGGAACACAACATCGACGCGCTGATCGGGCCGTCGACGACGCCCAACGCGTTCGCCATCCTCGACGTCATCGCCGAGAACAAGGTGCCGATGATGGCCACCGTCGGCACGTCGGCGGTCGTCGAGCCGCTCGACGCGAAGAAGCGATGGGTGTTCAAGACGACGCAGAACGACGACCTCATCGCCGCGGCGCTCCTCGGGCACATGGCGAAGCAGGGCGTGAAGAGCGTCGCATTCATCGGCTTCAACGATCCCTACGGCGACAACTGGCTCAAGGTGTTCTCGGCGCTGGGGGCAAAGGCCGGCGTCAAGGTCGTCGACGCCGAGCGGTTCAACCGCACCGACCAGAGCGTCACCGGCCAGACGCTCAGGATGATCGCCGCGAAGCCCGACGCGATGCTGATCGCCGCCGTCGGCGGCCCCGCGGTGCTGCCGCAGGCGACGCTGCGCGACCAGGGCTGGAAGGGTCCGGTCTACCAGACGCACGCGGTGGCGACCGAGGACTTCATCAAGCTGGGCAAGGACAAGGTCGAGGGGACGATCCTCGCCGCCGGTCCGATGCTGGTCATCGACGAGATCGCGGATTCGAATCCGACCAGGAAGGTCGCGCAGGGCTACATCGCGCGCTACCAGAAGCAGTTCGGCAGCGTGCCGGCGACGTTCGGCGCCAACACGTGGGACGCCGGACTGCTGCTCGAGCGCGCGATCCCGGCGGCGCTCGCGGTCGCGAAGCCGGGCACCGAGGCGTTTCGCGTGGCGCTGCGCGACGCCCTCGAGAAGGAGCGCGAGGTCGTCGGCTGCCAGGGCGTCTTCAACATGTCGGCCGACAACCACAACGGAATGGACGCGCGCGCACGCGTCCTCGTGACCGTGAAGGACGGCCGGTTCCGCCTGCTGGCCGACTAGCGCCGGTCGGGCGCGCGCCGCGTTCATGACATCGACGCACGTCGTCGGCATCCTGCTCGCGGCCGGCGAGGGTGCGCGGTTCGGCGGCGACAAGCTGCGCGCGCCGCTGCGCGAGGCGAGCCACGGCGTCGCGGCCGGCACGCCGGTCGGCGTCGCCGCATGCCGGCAACTGGTTGGCACGCTGCCGCGGACGATCGCTGTCGTGCGCGCGGGCGACACCGCGTTGTCGCGCGCGCTCGCGTCGGCCGGTGCGCGCGTCGTCGAGTGCGCGCGCGCCCACGAAGGCATGGGCGCCAGCCTCGCGTGCGCGGTCGCGGCCGCCGGCGACGCCGACGGGTTCGTCGTGGCGCTCGCGGACATGCCGTGGATCGCGGCATCGACGATCGCCGCGGTCCGCGACGCGATCGCCGCCGGTGCGCCGGTCGCCGCGCCGTTTCTCCGCGGGCGCCGCGGCCATCCGGTGGGATTCGGCGCGGCGGCGCGCGCCGCGCTGCTGGCGCTTTCCGGCGACGAAGGTGCGCGCGATGTCGTCAGGCGTCACGCCGGCGCGCTCGTGCGCATCGACGTCGACGACCCGGGGATTCTCCGCGACGTCGACACGCCGCGGCGACCTCGCGTCACCGCAGGACGGATGAACGGGAGCAATCGGCGCCCCGGCGAACCGCCGGGCGGTCAGCCCGGACGTCGCTTCGCACGGCGCAGGCGGCGCGCGTTCGCCGCCGTGCGCCGGCTGACGGGCCGCATGCCGGCCACCAGCACGCGGGAGGCGGCGCGCTGCCACGCTGCGAGCGCGGAATGGCGGGCGCGCAGCGGCGTCCAGGGCGTCCATGCGGCGCGCAGCATCGCGAACCAGGCGTCAGCCTGGATGCGCCACAGCGCCATCGTCATCGCGTTCCACGATTCGCAATACGCCGCGACCTTCTCGGCACCCATCCGCGCGTACTCGCGGCGATCGCCCGCGCCCGGCCGCGGACCCGCGATCGCCATCTGCGCCAGGCGCCGGGCCACGACCTCCGGCGCCGTGAGGGCGATCAGCGCGGAATGGCGCGCGACGCGGCGCACGTCAGGCGCCCTCGACGATGCGCAAGTCGCGCTCGACGCCGTCGGCGAGCGCACCCAGCGCCTCCTGGTACGCCGGGCTGTCGTGCGCGGCGATCGCCTGCGCGACGCTGTCGAACTCGAGCAGCACCGTGCGCTGCTGCAGCCCCGCTTCGTAGACCTTTGCGGGCATGCCGCGCGCGAGGAAGCGTCCGCCGGCGCCCTGCAGCGCCGGACCGGCGAGCTTGGCGTAGGCGGCGAGCTTGTCGGGATCGTGGATCGCGCGGTACGTGGAAATCCAGTAGGCCTTCGGCATGATGAGCGGGGAGCAGCCTTCGAGTGGACGAGCGCGCGAGTCTTTCGCGATTCCTGCGCGCCGTCAAGCGCGGCGGTCAGCCGATGCGCGTCTGCCAGAGGTCGCGCTGCAGGTGCGCGGTGCCGAAGCCGGCCGTGTGCGACTCCCACCACGCGCGGAACTCGCTCTCCGCGAGCGGCGCGGTGATCAGGAAGCCCTGCGCCTCCTCGCAGCCGTGCGTGCGCAGGAAGTGGTATTGCGCATCGGTTTCCACGCCTTCGGCAATGCAGCGCAGGCCGAGCGAGTGCGACAGCGCGATGATGGCCTGGGTGATCGCTTCGTCGTTCTGGTTGGATTCGAGGCCCCTGACGAACCTCTGGTCCACCTTGAGTCCCTGGATCGGCAGGCGGGCAAGATACGAAAGGCTCGAATACCCGGTGCCGAAGTCGTCGACCGTGATCGAGACGCCCATGGCCTTCAGGCGCATCAGCGTGGCGACGGCCCGGTCGGCATGCGTGATGATCACGCTCTCGGTGATCTCGAGGTCGAGGTAGTGCGGTGACAGGCCGGTCGAGGCGAGCGCGTCCTGGACGATGTCGACCCAGTTGTCCTGCTGGAGCTGGTTCACCGACAGGTTCACCGACAGCCGCAGCAGCATGTTCTGGCGGTGCCAGACGACGACCTGCCGGCAGGCTTCGCGCAGCACGCGCTCGCCGAGCGCCTGGATCATTCCGCACTCCTCGGCGATCGGAATGAACTCGGCGGGCGGCACGAGGCCGCGCTCCGGGTCGCGCCAGCGCAAAAGCGCCTCGACGCCGCGCGGGCGGCCCGTCTGCAGGTCGACCTGCGGCTGGTAGACGAGGAAGAACTCGCCGTTCTGCATCGCCCGCCGCATGTCGGTCTCGATCTGCATGCGCTTCTGCACGCGCGCATTCATGTCCGCCGTGAAGAAGCGGAACGCGTTGCGGCCCGATTCCTTCGCCGCGTACATCGCGGTGTCGGCCTGCTTGATGAGCTCGACCGCGTCGGGCGCGTCGCCCGGGAAGAGCGCGACGCCGATCGAGCACGTCAGCGTCGGGATCTGGTCGGACAGGTGGAACGGCTCCTTGAACGATTCGCGGATGCGCGAGATCACCGCCATCACCTCGACCGTGCCGTCCTCGGCCGCGAGCTGCGGCAGCACGATGACGAACTCGTCGCCGCCCAGCCGCGCCACGGTGTCGCTCTCGCGCACGGCGCGCGTGAGCCGCTGCGCGATCGATTGCAGCAGCTGGTCGCCGCGTCGTGTCCGAGCGTGTCGTTGATCCGCTTGAAGTGATCGAAGTCGAGGAACAGGCAGGCGACCTGCAGGTTGTCGCGCACCGCCTGCGCGAGGATCTGCTTCAGCCGCTGGTTGAGCAGCGAGCGGTTCGGCAGCCCGGTCAGGATGTCGTGCTGCGCGAGCTTGTACGCGTGCGCCGTGGCGACCTCCAGCTCCTTGGTGCGCTGGGTGACCTTTTCCTCCAGCGTACGCTGGTAGTTGCCGACTTCCGCCTGCGACTCCGCCAGGCGCTGCGTCATGTGGTTGAACGTGTGCGTGAGCAGGCCGAGCTCGTCGGAGGAGCTTCGCCGGCACGTACACGTCGAGGCGTCCGGCTCCCACCGCGCGCGCCGCGCGCATCAGCCGGCGCATCGGCGCGACGAGCCGCCGCGTCAGGAACAACGTGGCGACGACGGCGAGCACGACGAGCAGCCCGACGACGGTTACCGCGCCGAGCAGCTGCGCGCGAAAGCTCTGCGCCAGCCGGTCGGAAGACAGTCCGAGGCGCACGAAGCCGGCCGGCGCCGCGGCGTCCTTGGCGAACACCGGCGTCAGCAGCTCGACGTAGTCCTGGCCGGCGACCGACCGCGCGACGCTGGTGACCGCGCCGCGCGCGAGGCCGTTCGCGGCGGCGGGTAGCGCGGGCAGCGCGGCGTCGGACAGGCGCGCCGAGAAGCGGCGCTCCGCGACGACTGGCCGCCCGCGTCCTGGACGGCGACGTACGCGACGTCGCCGCCGCCCGCGATGCCGCCGATCATCCGGTCGAGCTGCGCCTGGTCCGGCGACGCGAGCACCGGCGCGGCGAGCTCTGCGAGCATCGACAGGACGATCTGCGCTGCCTGCGCAGGCGCGCCTCGCTTCCGCTCGTCGTGCCACTGCTGCCAGAAGTAGTAGGCCGTGACCGTGGCACGCCGTGAGGGCGATCAGGCCGACGGTCAGCAGATTGAGCTTGGTGAGCAGCCCCATCTGCACCGGCGGCAGATTGAGCGTGGTCACCGTGTCGGCCGCGAGCGGCGACAGGTGTTTGCGCAGGCGTTGGCGGACGGTGGTCATGCGTGGACTACGACGCGGCATCGGGCGCGCGATGCCAGCGGGCAGCATACACAACGCCGGCGCCGCCGCGGGCGCGATCGCGCGCGCAGGGCGACGGGCGGCGGCAGCCGCGGCGATGCGCCCGCCGCAGCCGCTACGCGACGGCGACGGGAATGCTTCCGATTCTGCGCTGCCATTCGCGCGGACCGGTTTCGTGCACCGACGTGCCGCGGGCGTCGACCGCGACCGTGACCGGCATGTCCTTGACGTCGAATTCGTAGATCGCCTCCATGCCGAGGTCGGCGAAGGCCACGACCTGCGCGGCGCGGATCGCCTTCGACACGAGGTAGGCGGCGCCGCCGACCGCCATCAGGTACGCCGCCTTGTGCTTGCGGATCGCCTCGATGGCCACCGGGCCGCGCTCGGCCTTGCCGATCATCGCGATCAGCCCGGTCTGCGCGAGCATCATCTCGCGTGAACTTGTCCATCCGCGTCGACGTCGTGGGCCCGGCCGGCCCGACGACCTCGTCGCGCACCGGATCGACCGGTCCGACGTAGTAGATGACCCGGTTGCGGAAGTCGACGCCGGCAGCGGATCGCCCTTGCGAAGCAATCGTGCGATGCGCTTGTGCGCGGCATCGCGGCCGGTGAGCATCTTGCCGTTCAGCAGCAGCGCGCTCGCCGGGCTTTCCACGTCGCGACCTCGGCGCGGCGTCAGCGTGTCGAGGTCGACGCGGCGCGCCGACGGCGACGGCGTCCAGCGCACGTCGGGCCAGCGTCGACAGGTCCGGCGGCTCGAGCTTCGCCGCGCCGCTGCCGTCGAGCGTGAAGTGCGCGTGCCGCGTGGCCGCGCAGTTGGGGATCATCGCCGACCGGCAGGCTCGCCGCGTGCGTCGGGAAATCGAGGATCTTGACGTCGAGCACGGTCGCCAGGCCGCCGAGCCCCTGCGCGCCGATGCCGAGCGCGTTGACCTTGTCGTAGAGCTCGACGCGCAGCTCCTCGAGCGCGTTCGCGGCCCGCGCTGGCGCAGCTCGTGCATGTCGATCGGCTCCATCAGCGCTTCCTTGGCCAGCACCATCGCCTTCTCGGCGGTGCCGCCGATGCCGATGCCGAGCATGCCCGGCGGACACCAGCCCGCGCCCATCGTCGGCACGGTCTTGAGCACCCAGTCGACGATCGAGTCGGACGGATTGAGCATCGCGAACTTCGACTTGTTCTCCGAGCCGCCGCCCTTGGCCGCGATCCTGACCTCGACGTTGCCGCCCGGGACGAGGTCGAAGTGGACGACGGCCGGCGTGTTGTCCTTCGGTGTTCTTCCGCGTGCCGGCGGGGTCGTGACAGGATCGACGCGCGCAGCGTGTTGTCCGGATGGATGTACGCGCGGCGCACGCCCTCGTTGACCATCTCGGCGAGCGGCATCGTCGCGCCTTCCCAGCTCACGTCCATGCCGACCCTGACGAACGCGACGACGATGCCGGTGTCCTGGCAGATCGGGCGGTGGCCTTCGGCGCACATGCGCGAATTGGTCAGGATCTGCGCGATGGCGTCCTTCGCCGCCGGCCGACTGCTCGGCGCGATAGGCGTCGCCCAGCGCCGTCGATGTAGTCGACCGGGTGGTAGTAGGAGATGTACTGCAGCGCGTCGGCGACGCTCTGCGATGAAGTCTTGCTGGCGGATCGTTGCCATGCTAGTGCTCCATCGCCGGTTCCGCGGTGCGGTCGCGCGCTGCGGCATGATGCGGTCGACGGCCGCGATCGCGACGGCCGACAGCAGGAACGTGATGTGGATCGATCGTCTGCCATCAGCATCTGCTTCTCGGTCAGCGAGCCGGCGTTGATGAACGTCTTCAGCAGGTGGATCGACGAGATGCCGATGATCGCGGTGGCGAGCTTCACCTTGAGAACGCTGGCGTTGACGTGCGACAGCCATTCGGGCTGGTCCGGGTGGTGCCTCGAGGTCCATCCGCGACACGAAAGTCTCGTAGCCGCCGACGATGACCATGATCAGCAGGTTGGAGATCATCACGACGTCGATCAGCCCGAGCACGAGCAGCATGACGACGGTCTCGGCGGCGCGGTGATCGAGCGTGTCCGCGCCCACGGGCGTCGCGTTGCGCAGGATGATGTCGAGCGCGGACTTCGAGCTCGCCGCGGCTTCCACAAGGTGCATGAGTTCGACCATGAAGCAGACGTAGACGCCCTGCGCGACGATCAGTCCGAGGTAGAGCGGGAGCTGCAGCCACCGGCTCATGAAGAGCAGGCGCGGCAGAGGGCTTGCAGGCTGCGGGTCGGTGCTGGGCAGGCGGGCCATCTGAGCGACGCGGGCTGAGGGTGACGCGGACTGCGAATTTTAGCATCGCGGAGCGCCCCGCTCCCGTCCGCCGACGGCGCTCTTGTATCGTTGGCCGCACGGGCCGGGACGGGCCAGTCGGCATTGCGCTGGATCAATCCGCGGCGTTGCGCCGGATCAATCCGATGTTCGCGCGCCATCGCTGAGTAGACTCGGCCGGGCGCCCGCGGCTTCCCCGCGGCCCGCGCCAGGAGGAGAGCACCGACATGGCCAACATCGAGTCCGTCATGCACGAAATCGCGGGTGTTCCCGCCGCCGGCCGCATTCACCGCGCAGGCGAACGTCAAGCCCGCCGATTTCGAGCGGATGAACGCCGCCGCCGCCGCCGACTATCCCGGATTCTGGGCCGCGCTCGCGCGCGAGCACCTGCTGTGGAAGACGCCTTTACTCGAAGACGCTCGACGAGTCCGAGCGCGCCGTTCTACAAATGGTTCGAGGATGGCGACGCTCAACGTGTCGTACAACTGCCTCGAGCGGAACCTCGCAGAACGGCAACGCCGGACAAGGTCGCGATCGTCTTCGAGGCCGACGACGGCAAGGTGACCCGGGTCACCTACCAGGAGCTGTATCACCGCGTGTGCCGCTTCGCCAACGGCCTGAAGTCGCTCGGCATCGCGAAAGGCGACCGCGTGATCGTCTACATGCCCATGTCCATCGAGGGCGTCGTGGCGATGCAGGCGTGCGCGCGCATCGGCGCGACGCATTCGGTGGTGTTCGGCGGGTTCTCCGCCAAGTCGCTGCAGGAGCGGATCATCGACGCCGGCGCCGTTGCCGTGATCACGGCCGACGAGCAGGCGCGCGGCGGCAAGCACCTTCCGCTCAAGGCGATCGTCGACGAGGCGCTCGGCCTCGGCGGCTGCGAGAGCATCCGCAACGTCGTCGTCTACCGGCGCACGGGCGGCGAAGGTCGCGTGGGACGCCGAAGCGCGACGTCTGGATGCACGAGCTCACGGCGACGCAGGCCGACACCTGCGAGCCCGAATGGGTCGGCGCCGAGCATCCGCTGTTCATCCTCTACACGTCGGGCTCCACCGGCAAGCCGAAGGGCGTCCAGCACAGCTCGGGCGGCTACCTGCTGTGGGCGATCCTGACGATGAAGTGGACGTTCGACATCAAGCCGCAGGATCTGTTCTGGTGCACGGCCGACATCGGCTGGGTGACCGGCCACACCTACATCGTCTACGGGCCGCTGGCCGTGGGCGCCACCGAGATCGTGTTCGAGGGCGTGCCGACGTATCCCGACGCCGGCCGCTTCTGGAAGATGATCCAGGACCACAAGGTCAACATCTTCTATACGGCGCCCACCGCGATCCGCTCGCTGATCAAGGCGTCGGACGCGAACCCGGCGGCGGCGCCGTCGAAATACGACCTGTCGAGCCTGCGCCTGCTCGGCACGGTCGGCGAGCCGATCAATCCGGAAGCATGGATGTGGTACCACACGACGGTCGGCGGCTGCGCGCTGCCCGATCGTCGACACGTTCTGGCAGACCGAGACGGGCGGCCACATGATCACGCCGCTGCCGGGCGTCACCGCGCTCGTCCCGGGCTCGTGCACGCTGCCGCTGCCCGGCATCATGGCGGCCATCGTCGACGAGGCCGGCCACGACGTTCCCAACGGCCAGGGCGGCATCCTCGTCGTGAAGAGGCCATGGCCGGCGATGATCCGCACGATCTGGGGCGATCCGGAGCGATTTCGCAAGTCGTACTTACCCGGAGGAGCTCGGCGGGCAGCTGTATCTCGCCGGCGACGGCTCGGTGCGCGACAAGACGACCGGCTACTTCACGATCATGGGTCGCATCGACGACGTGCTCAACGTGTCGGGCCACCGGATGGGCACGATGGAAATCGAGTCCGCGCTGGTCGCGAATCCGCTCGTCGCCGAGGCGGCCGTCGTCGGCCGCCCGGACGACATGACCGGCGAGGCCGTGTGCGCCTTCGTCGTCCTGAAACAGGCGCGGCCGGCCGGTGCCGAGGCGGAGAAGCTCGCGAAGCAGCTGCGCGACTGGGTCGGCAAGGAGATCGGCCCGATCGCCAAGCCCAAGGACATCCGCTTCGGCGACAACCTGCCGAAGACGCGTTCGGGAAAGATCATGCGGCGCCTGCTGCGCTCGATCGCCAAGGGCGAGGAGATCACGCAGGACGTCTCGACGCTCGAGAACCCGGCGATCCTCGACCAGCTGAAGCAGAGTCTCTAGGCCCCGCCGCCGCGCACGGCGGGTTCGCTCGGGCCTGCCGGCGGCAGCGTATCGGCGAACGACGCGCGCTTCGACAGGCGCTCGTGCAGGCGGGCGAGGTTGGGGTAGGCGGCGCGCCAGTCGACCCGCGGGTGGCGCAGGTCGAGATAGCCGAGCGCGCACCCGGCCGCGATGTCGGCCAGCGAGTAGCCTTCGCCGTTGCACCACGTCCTCTCGTCGAGCTCCCGGGCCAGCTCCGCGACGCCGGCGTCGAGCTTGCGCGCCTGGCGGCCGATCCACTCCTCGCTTTGCTGCGCGCTCGGCCGGCGATGCTCGACGACGATGCTCGACGCCGCGTCGTTCACGCCGTCGGCGAGCGCCTCGAGCCGGCGCACGGCGATGCGCTGCCGCGACGGCTCCGGAATGAGACGCGAGACCGGGCTCACGTTGTCGAGATACTCGACGATGACGCGCGAATCGAAGAGCGCCGTGCCGTCGTCGAGGACCAGCACCGGCACCTTGCCGAGCGGACTGAAGCGGTGGACCGGATTGTCGGCGGCCCAGGGCGAGATTTCCTCCAGCTGGCAGTCGATCTTCTTCTCGGCGAGCACGATCCGCACTTTGCGCGCGTACGGGCTCGTCGAGGAAAAGAGCAGCTTCAAACCGGCGCACCTGCCAACGATAGGACGCTGAAAATTATAGCATTGCGGCTCGCGGCCGCCGCGTTGCGCGGCACCGGTCGCCGCGGCGGCGCATGCTAAGATCGCGCGAGTGACCGCCGCCGAACTCGCCGCCCTCACCGCGCTGTCGCCGCTCGACGGTCGCTATGCGGCCAAGGTGGCGGCGCTGCGCGAGCAGTTCAGCGAATTCGGGCTCATCAGGCATCGGGTGCGCGTCGAGATCGCGTGGCTGGCGGCGCTCGCCGCCGAGCCGGCGGTGGCCGAAGTTCCGGCCTTCTCCGCGGCGCACGCTGAAACTGCTCGAAGATGCGGCGACCGGCTTCTCGCCGGAAGACGCGGCGCGCGTCAAGGCGATCGAGCGCAGGACGAACCACGACGTCAAGGCGGTCGAATACTGGCTCAAGGAACGCTTCGCCGACGCGCCCGAGGTTGCGCGCGTGTCGGAGTTCATCCACTTCGCCTGCACGTCCGAGGACATCAACAACCTCGCGCACGGGCTCGCGCTCGCCGAGGCGCGGCGCATGGTCGTGCTGCCGCTGCTGCACGAGGTCGTGGCCGACCTGCGCGCGCTCGCCCACGCGCAGGCGGCGCTGCCGATGCTCGCGCGGACGCACGGGCAGGCCGCCACGCCGACGACGCTCGGCAAGGAGATGGCGAACGTCGTCGCACGGCTGGACCGCGCAGATCGCCTCGTTCGCGAAGGTGCCGCTCAAGGGCAAGATGAACGGCGCCGTCGGCAACTACAACGCGCATGCGGTCGCCTATCCCGACGTCGACTGGGAGCGGTTCGCCGCGAAGGTGGTGACCACGCTCGGCCTGGAGCTCAATCCGTACACGACGCAGATCGAGCCGCACGACTGCATCGCCGAGTACTGCTGATGCGCTCGCCCGCGTGAACACCGTGCTGATCGATCTCGATCGCGACGTCTGGGGCTACGTGTCGCTCGGGTATTTCCGCCAGCGCGCGGTGGCGGGCGAGGTGGGATCGTCGACGATGCCGCACAAGGTCAATCCGATCGACTTCGAGAACTCCGAAGGCAATCTGGGCATCGCCAACGCGCTGCTGCGGCACTTCTCCGAGAAGCTGCCGGTGTCGCGCTGGCAGCGCGACCTCACCGATTCGACCGTCCTGCGCAACCTGGGCGTCGCGCTCGGCCACGCGATGCTGGGCTACACGGCGTTGCGCCAGGGCCTGGCCAAGCTCGACGTCGACCGCGGCGCGCGTCGCCGCCGACCTCGACGCGAACTGGGAGGTGCTGGCCGAGGCGATCCAGACGGTGATGCGCCGCTACGGTCTGCCCTCGCCCTACGAGCAGCTGAAGGCGCTGACGCGCGGCAAGACGCGGCATGACGCGCGAGGCGCTGACCGCGTTCATCGACGGCCTCGCGCTGCCGGACGATGTGAAGGCGCGGCTGCGCGCCCTGACGCCCGCGGGCTACACCGGTCGCGCCGAGGAGCTCGCCAGGCGCGTCTGACCCGGTCTCCGCGAGCGAGCCGTTACAGGCGGCCTGTCGAGCCAGGCGCGACCGCCCGGTCCCGCGAGCGAGGCTCCAGGCGGCCTATCTTGGCGCGGCTTTCGCGCCGGTACTCCTTGAAGAACGTCGCTGACCGCCGGCATCAGCGACACGATGATGATGCCCACGACGATCCACGTGAGGTGTGCTTGACCCAGGGGATGTTGCCGAACAGGTAGCCGGCATAGACGAGGACCCGATCCACAGCAAGCCGCCGATCACGTTGTAGCAGAGGAAGCGCGCGGTACGACATGCCGGCGACGCCGGCGAGGAACGGCGCGAACGTGCGGATGATCGGCACGAAGCGGCCGATGATGATCGTCAGGCCGCCGTATTGCGGTAGAACGCCTGGGTGCGGCGCAGGTAGGCACCTGGCGAAACCAGCGCGAATCGGGCTTGCGGAACGCCTTCGGGCCGATGTAGTGGCCGACGGCGTAATTGACCGAATCGCCGAGCATCGCCGCAACGACCAGCACGACGACGAGCACGTGGATGTTGAGCCCGGCGACGGCGACGACCGTGCCGGCAGATGAACAGGATCGAATCGCCCGGCAGGAAGGGAAAGACCACGAGCCCCGTCTCCGCGAAGATGATCGACGAACAGGATCGCGTAGAGCCAGGTGCCGTACTGCGCGGCGAGCGTCGCCAGCGACTGGTCGAGCGCGAGCAGCGAATAGACGAACGTGGTGAACACGGCTTCGCCCGTCGCCCAGCGCGCGGCCTGCCGGCGCACCACGTCGGGCAGCGTGCCGGTTTCCGCGAATGACGCGGCGCAGCCACGTCGCGTCGTTGCCGTCGACGGTCGATCAGCGTCATCAGCCGGTCGAACGCGGCCTCCGACTCCAGCGCCGCGGCGTGCGGCGCCAGCGCGCTCGAGCGTCTTGCGGATGTCGTCGGCGAGGGAGGCTGCGCGCGTCCGGCCGTCGATCGATGAGCGTTCCGGCGAAGCCATGGCGGCACGCCTGGAAGCGGTTGTGAGCTGTGCAGCAAGATAGAGATCCGGGGTGATCCAGTCGAGGCTCCGCTCGTCCAGCAGGCTGCGCGCGAGCGCCTGCGCGAACGCGGCGATCTGCGCGGCGCGATCGACGGTGAGCGGCGTATCGCAGACGCGGATCTCGACCGTTCCGTACTCGGGCTTCGGCCGCACGTCCCAGTAGAAGTCCTTCATGCTCTTGACGATCCCGAGTCCCAGCATCCGTGTCGTAGTAGCGATTGAACTCCGCCCAGGAGCGGCACGAAGGGCATCGTTCCGGACAGCGGGAACGCATTGACGATCGAAAGTCGCGACGAATCGAACGCGGTGTCGATGCCCTGGTAGAACGGGCTGGACGCGCCGCAAGCGCGATGAAATGGGGCACGTAGCGAATCAGCGCGTGCGTCAGGTAGATCGCGTCGTCGGCGTTCGCGCACGCCGATGTGCACGTGCTGGCCGAATACGGTGAACTGCTTCGCCAGAAAGCCGTATTTCTCGGAGACCGAGCGGAAGCGCTCGTTCGGGTAGATCTTGCGGTCACTCCACTTCTGGAACGGATGCGTGCCGCCGCCGGCCAGGTGCGACGTTCATCTTGCGCGCAGTGCCCGGCCAGCACGTCGCGCGTCGAACGCAGCTCGGCGAGCAGCTGCGGATAGCGCTCGTGCACCGACGTGTTGATCTCGATCATGCTCTGCGTGAGTCTCGGGCTTGAGCTCGCCGGGCGGCGCGTCGCGGGTGATGCGTCGCAGCAGGTCGTCGGCATCGGGCGCGAGGTTGAAATCGCGCGTGTTGACGAGCATCAGCTCGAGCTCGACGCCGAAGGTCAGCGCCGACGAAGGCTTGAAGGCGAGATCGGGCACTGGGGCATCGTCAGTCCCGCGCGCCGGGCTCGCCCTCGCCCGGCGCGGATCAGCGCGTAACGCGTGGCGATGGGCCGACCACCGAGCAGGATCGCGATTCCGGACACGACGATGCCGCAAGCTGCGCACCGAATTCCGGCGCGATGTCGTAGATCGGCTGGGTCATGCCGATGGCGAGTCCGGCGATCGGCGTGAGCGCGAGCGCCAGCGTCCCGGCCTGGCCGTCGAGACGTGCGCCGGCCACGCGAGCGCGTACAGGGCCACGGCCTTGCCGACCAGGCGCACGACGACGAAGCGCGAGACCGAGCCATGCGACGCTGCCGAACTGGTCGGGACGCAGCGTGGCGCCGGTCAGCACGAACAGCGCGACGAAGAAGAGGCTGCGCGGCGCGTCCGAATTCGACGTCGATCAGCCGGTGCTGGCGGTCGAGATTGCGCGCGCACAGGCCCGAGGACCAGCAGCGAGAGCAGGATCGAGAGCCGGCCGAGTTCCGCGCGTGCCGACGGTGGCCACGATCATCGCCGACGGCAAGGAGGAACTGCGGCACCGGCGACTTGCCAAGCCAGCGCGCGAGCATCGCCATCACGAGAAACGCGACGAAGCCGAGCAGAAACGATCCCGCCATCAGCCACAACGCCCGCGCGATGGGGTGCCAGGAGGCGCCGGAGGTGCGCGCCTCGACGAACGGCAGGAGCAGCGTGACGCCGATCGTCGCGATGATGTTGTTGAGCGCGACATGCCAGAGCATCCGGCGGGTCGCCGGCCCTTCGGCCTTCAACTCGTTGGTGACGAGGAGCACGACGGCGGGTGCCGTCGCCGTGCCGACCATCGCGGCGACGGCCGCTTCGAGGGTATCGACGTCGGCAACGAAATGCAGCAGCGCGAACATCGCGACGAACGACAGCGCGGTCTCGGCGAGCCCCATCGGAAGGAGCCAGCGATCATGCCGCGCCCATTGCAGGTCGAGCCGGCGTCCGAGATCGAACACGATCAGTCCCAGCGAAAACTCGGCGAGAACCCGCGAATCGCGAGCGCAGATTCGCGTCAACCAGCCCAACACCCCCGGGCCGAGCAGAAAGCCGATGGCGATATAGCCGGTGATGGCCGGGAGCACGCGCGTCGTTGCGGCGAGACGTCCGCCGAGGAGACCCGCCAGCAACAGCATCCCGAAGATCAGGAAGCTGTTGACCGCCGGAGGCCAGGTCGGAAGGAAGTCGGGGCGACACGAGCAAGCGGCGATGATCCGACGGCCATGCCACCCGGGCGGGCCAAGCCGGCCCGGGAGCGCGGGGAAGGCGCACGCCGTTCAGGGAAGGATCTTCTCGCCCGCCAGCGCGCCCCGCCTGCGGTCGGGTTTCACGAGATCCTCGCGCGACACTCCGAGCCACATGACGAGCGAGGCCATGACGAGCGCCGACGAGTAGATGCCGAAACAGATGCCGATGGCGAGCGCGAGCGAGAAATGATGCAGCGTCTCGCCGCCGAAGAAGAAGATCGACAGCACCATCAGCAGCGTGCAGCCGTGCGTGATGATCGTTCGCGACAGCGTGCGCGTGATCGCGCTGTCGATGACATGCGTGACGCTGGCCTTGCGCATCTTGCGGAAGTTCTCGCGGATCCGGTCGGCGATCACCACCGACTCGTTCACCGAATAGCCGAGCACGGCGAGCACGGCCGCCAGCACCGGCAGCGAGAACTCCCATGGAAGAACGGCGAAGAAGCCGAGGATGATGATGACGTCGTGCAGGTTGGCGACGATCGCGGCGACCGCGAAGCGCCACTCGAAGCGCAGCGCGAGGTAGATGACGATGCCGATCGACACGAGCAGCAGCGCCAGCGCGCCGTTGTCGTACAGCTCCTTGCCGACCTGGGGGCCGACGAACTCGACGCGCCGCTGCGACGCGGTCGCGTCATCGGCCTTCAGCGCGCCCATCACGCGGTCCGATAGCTGCGCGCTCGAGAGTCCCTCCTTCAGCGGCAGGCGGATCAGCGCGGTTTCCGAGGCTGCCGAAGCTCTGCGCGCGAGATTCGCCGAGGCCGAGCTTGTCGATCGCGTTTCTGACCCGCGTGAAATCGACCGGCGTGCCCGTACGTGCACCTCGATCACGGTGCCGCCGCGGAAATCGACGCCGAGGTTGAGCCGTAGATCGCGAGGAAGAACGACGGCCGCGACGAAGGTGATCAGCGAGATCACGTTGAACACGAGCGCGTGCCGCATGAACGGGATGTCGCGCGCGATGCGGAAGAACTCCATGGTCGAGGAGCCTTTGGCGGGTGCTGGTTCGCGGCGTCGGCGCGGGTCTAGGCATGCGCGACGGGTGCGCCGGCAAAGAGGCCGCGGCGGATCACGTCTTCACGGGCTTCGGGCGCCGAGGGGGCGCTCGCCACACCTGCCCGATGGAGATGTGGTCGAGCTTCTCTGCGGCTGCCGTAGATCAGCGGCGACGATGCCGCGCGAGACGAATACCGCGGAGAACATCGACGTCAGGATGCCGAGCACGTGCACGACGGCGAAGCCGCGCACCGGGCCCGAGCCGAAGGCGAGCAGCGCGATGCCCGCGATCATCGTCGTCACGTTGGAGTCGAGAATCGTGCCCCACGCGCGCTCGTAGCCGGCCTGGATCGCCGCATGCGGCGTCGCGCCCCAGCGCAGCTCCTCGCGAATGCGCTCGTTGATCAGCACGTTCGCGTCGATCGCCATGCCGAGCGTCAGCGCGATCGCCGCCATGCCGGGCAGCGTCAGCGTCGCCTGCAGCATCGACAGGATCGCGACCAGCAGCATCAGGTTGATGCAGAGCGCGATCGTCGAGATGACGCCCATCAGCAGGTAATAGACGCAGATGAACGATGCGAGCACGATGAAGCCGTACTTGCACCGAGTCGAAGCCCTTCTGCGATGTTCTCCTTGCCGAGCGACGGGCCGACCGTGCGCTCCTCGACGATCTCCATCGGCGCGGCGAGCGCGCCGGCGCGCATCAGAAGCGCGATGTCGTTCGCCTCGCGCGTGGACATCCGGCCGCTGATCTGCACGCGTCCGCCGCCGATCTCCTCGCGGATCACCGGCGCGGTGATCACCTCGGCCTTGCCCTTCTCGACCAGCAGGATCGCCATCCGCTTGCCGACGTTCTCGCGCGTCACTTCCTTGAAGATGCGCGCGCCGGTGCCGTCGAGGTTGACGTGGACGGCGGGCTCGTTGGTGCGGCTGTCGAAGCCCGACTGCGCGTCGTTGATGCGGTCGCCGGTGAGCACGACCTGCCGCCGCACCAGCAGCGGCTCGCCGTTGCGATCGGTGTAGAGGTCGTTCCCAGCGGGCACCGCGCCACTTCGCGCCGCTCGAGCGCGCCGGCATCGTCGTTGACCATGCGGATCTCGAGCGTGGCCGTGCGGCCGAGGATGTCCTTCGCCCGCGCGGTGTCCTGCACGCCCGGAAGCTGCACGACGACACGGTCGCCGCCCTGCTGCTGGATGATCGGCTCGGCGACGCCGAGCTCGTTGACGCGGTTGCGCAGGATGGTGATGTTCTGCTGGACGGCGCCTTCCTGGATGCGCTTCTGCGCGTCGGGCTTGAGGCCGGCGACGAGCCGCAGCTCGCCGCCCGTGCCGTCCTGCTCGCGCACCTGGAGGTCCGGGAACGCCTTCTCGATCTCGTTGCGCGCCTTGTTGCGCTCGCCATCGCTTGAAAAGCGCAGCACGACGTTCGACTGCTCGCGCGGACACGCCGCCGTAGAGGATCTTCTTCTCGCGCATCAGCGAGCGGATGTCGGTCGTGTAGCGGTCGGCCGCCTTGTCGAGCGCAGCCTTTCATGTCGACCTGCAGCATGAAGTAGACGCCGCCGCGCAGGTCGAGGCCCAGGTACATCGGCAGGGCGCCGATCGACGCCAGCCATTGCGGCGACGACGACAGCAGGTTCAGCGCGACGATGTAGTTGTCGCCGAGCTTCTGCTGGAGGACGTCCTTGGCCTTGAGCTGCGTGTCCGGGTCCTGGAAGCGGATCTTGATGCCGATGGGGTCGAGCGCGTCGCCGCGGAAGGGGATGTTGGCGGCCTTGAGCGCCTCCTCGATGGTGGAGAGCAGCGCAGTGTCGATCTTCACCCCGACTTCGACGAGCTGACCTGCACCGCGGGCACTTCCGGAAAGAGGTTGGGGAGCGTGTACAGCAGGCCGACCGCGAGGGCGAGCCCGATGACCACGTACTTCCAGACGGGATAGCGGTTCATGGAAACGGCCGACGGCGCCCCGCGGGGGCCGTCAGAGTGCCTTGATCGTGCCCTTGGGCAGCAGCTGGGAGATCGCGCCGCGCTGGACGGTCATCTGCACGTTCGGCGCGACCTCGATCGTGGCGTACTGGTCGTGAGCTTGATGATGCGGCCGACGACGCCGCCGGCGGTGACGACCTCGTTGCCCTTCTCGAGGGCTCGAGCATCGCACGCGCTTCCTTCGCCTTCTTCTGCTGCGGACGGATCAGCAGGAAATAGAAGACGACGAAGATCGCGACCATCGGCAGGAACGTGAGCAGCGTGTGCCTTGCGTCGCGCCACCCGCCGCCTGCGCATAGGCAGGGGAAATCAGCACGGACTCTTCCTCCAAAAAAGCCAGCTATTTTACCACGCACTCCGCGCGCGGCCTGCCACGCGACGGCGGCCCGTCCACGAGCCCCGCGGCCTGCCCGCTGTCGCGGACCCGGCGCGGGTCAGGCGCCGGTCGCGCGGTCGCGGGCGAAGGCCGCGGCGAAATCGGCGAGGCGGTCCTCCGCGATCGCTGCGCGCAGGCCCGCCATCAAGGCCAGGTAATAGTGCAGGTTGTGGATCGTTGCAAGCCGTGCGCCGAGGATTTCGTTGACGCGCTGCAGGTGATGAACGTAGGCGCGGGAGAAATGCCGGCAGGCGTAGCACGCGCACCCCGGCTCGAGCGGGCCCGGTGTCGTTGCGGTGGCGGGCGTTGCGGATCCGAAGGTCGCCGAAGCGGGTGAAGAGCCAGCCGTTGCGCGCGTTGCGCGTGGGCAGCACGCAGTCGAACATGTCGATGCCTGCGCGTCACGCCGGCGACGAGGTCCTCGGGCGTGCCGACGCCCATCAGGTAGCGCGGCTTGTCCGCGGGCAGGCGCGGCGCCGTGTAGCGCAGGACGCGCAGCATCTCCTCCTTCGGCTCGCCGACCGAGAGCCCGCCGATCGCGTAGCCGTCGAACCCGATGTCGACCAGGCCGTCAAGCGAGGCGTCGCGCAGGTCGTCGTGCATGCCGCCCTGGACGATGCCGAACAGCGCGTTCGCCCCGTCGCCGTGCGCGGCGCTGCGAGCGCCGCGGCCCAGCGCAGCGACAGCGCCATCGACTCGGCGGCCTCATCGCGCGTGGCGGGGTAGGGCGTGCATTCGTCGAACACCATCACCACGTCCGAGTTCAACGTGCGCTGGATCGCCATCGACATCTCGGGCGACAGGAACAGGCGGTCGCCGTTGATCGGCGAGGCGAACGCCACGCCCTCCTCGTGGACCTGGCGCAGCGCGCCGAGGCTCCACACCTGGAAGCCGCCGGAGTCGGTGAGGATCGGGCGCTGCCAGCCCATGAAGCGGTGCAGCCCGCCGTGCGCCGCGATCACGTCGAGGCCCGGGACGCAGCCACAGATGGAACGTGTTGCCGAGGACGATCTGGGCGCCGACCGCCTCGAGCTCGTCGGGCGACATCGCCTTGACCGTGCCGTAGGTGCCGACCGGCATGAACACCGGCGTCTCGACGACGCCGTGCGCGAGCGCCAGCCGGCCGCGCCGGGCCGCGCCCGCGGTGGCGAGGATCGAGAAGCGCATGGAACGACGACGGCGGCGCGGGCGCGCCGCGGTCAGCGACGGCGCGCGCGCAGGCGGAACATCGCGGCGGCGGCGAGCAGGAGCGCCGTGAGCGCCAGCAATGCGTCCGACAGCGTGGGAATCTTGATCGCGCCGCCGGTGGCGGGCGCCTGGCCGGGCGCCGTGGTGCAATGGGCGGCGCCGAAATCGAACGCGTTGTTCCAGACGCGGTGGAAATCGCCGCCCCAGTCCGCGTTCGCCGTGCCGATCGACGGATATTGCGGCGCGATGGCAATGTGGATGACGCAGGCGGCCTCGGTGATGCGGTAGGCGATCGCGGGATCGGCGCCGCCGCGCGCGTTCTTCTGCGCCCAGTCGGCGACGACGCGGGTTCCCGGCTTGGGCTGGTTGCCGCCGGCGAAGCGCGCGGCAAACAGCGACGTCACGCCCTCGGTGAGCGGGTGGACGACGAGGGTCGCGGCGTCCAGGGTGCGGGAGCTGTAGGCCGTGCCGGTGCCGTCGGTCGTGTTGGGGTCGAGGTCTTCGAGCTCGCCCCAGCCGTGGGGCGTGTAGGTCGGCGAGCCGTCGCTGCGGTCCTGGTCGTAGAACGTGCCCAGGACGACGGCGCGGCCGGAGCGGGCGAATGCGGCCACGACGTTGCCGACCGCGGTGGCGTTGGCGAACGTGTTGTCCTCGAACAGCAGGACGACGTCGTAGTCGGCGGTCAGCGCCGCGAGCGACGGCACTTTGGCGCCGACGTCGATCGCGGTGAACATGTGGTTGCCGATGCGGGCGTTGAAGTCGGCCGCCGTCTCGTTCTGGAACTTGTTGGACAGCACCGCCACGCGGGCTGCCTGCGCGGTTCGAGGCATCGCGACGGCAAGCGCCGTCACGGCGACAACGAGGACGACCCCGGCAAGGCGAAGGGCTTGTGTCTGCATGGAAAAGCGGATTTCGGACGCAGCTGCCTGGCGAGGCCGATTTCCGCAACGAAATTCTAGAGACGAAGAGTAGCGCGTTTCATGCCGTTAGGCCAAGCGAAGCCGCGGGCGCGCAGGCCCTTTTGCGCCATAAACGTTGCGGTTACGTGTCGCGCGCGAACAAAGTGTCGCCGGAGGGCGACAGTTTCATGCCGCGGGGGTCCCCGTACGGCGGATGTCGCTGCCCGGCTCGAGCAGCATCGCGTCGCCATAGCTGAAAAAACGATAGCGCGCGGCGATCGCGTGCGCATAGGCGCGCCGGATCGTCGCCGTGCCGGCGAACGCGGACACGAGCATCAGCAGCGTCGAGCGCGGCAGGTGGAAGTTGGTGAGCAGCCGATCGACGACGCGAAACCGGTAGCCGGGGGTGATGAACAGCGACGTCTCGGCGCCGCCGGGCGCGACGTTGCCGCCAGCGTCTGCAGCGGACTCGAGCGCGCGCAGCGACGTGGTCCCGATGGCGAGGATGCGCCCGGAGCGCCGCCGCGTGGCGGCGATGGCGGCGGCGGTCGCGGCGGGCACTCGTACCACTCGGCATGCATCGTGTGACGCGCGATGTCCTGCACCTCGACCGGCTGGAACGTGCCGGCGCCGACGTGCAGCGTCACATAGGCGAGCGCCGCGCCGCGCGCCTCGAGCGCGCGCAGCGTGCCGGCGTCGAAGTGCAGCCCGGCGGTGGGCGCGGCGACGGCGCCGGCGTGGCGCGCGTAGACCGTCTGGTAGCGGGCGGCGTCGCGCGTGTCGGCCGCGCGGGTGATGTAGGGCGGCAGGGGAATCTCGCCATGCGCCTCGAGCCAGCGCTGCAGCGGCACCGCGATGTCGAAGCGCAAGTGGAACAGGCGCCCGGCGCGCGCGACGACCGTCGCGGTCGTGCCGTCGCCGAACGCGATCGCGCGTGCCGGGTCGCGGCAGGTGGCTGGCCCGGAGCTGGAGCCACGCGTCGCGGGGGCCGGTCACGCGCTCGACCAGCACCTCGACGCGACCGCCGGTCGGCTTGGCGCCCCGCAGGCGCGCGCGGATCACCCGGGTGTCGTTGAGCACCACGAGATCGCCGGGGCCGACGAGCGACGGCAGGTCGGCAAAGCGCAGGTCCGCCAGCGCATCGCCGTCGACGTGCAGCAGCCGGCTCGCCGCGCGCTCCGCCGGCGGCGCCTGCGCAATCAGCTCCGGCGGCAGCGCGTAGTCGAAATCGGCGAGAGTCAGCGGCGAGGTTCGGACGGACAAGCCGAAAATGCGGGTGGTGCCGGGAGAGGGAGTCGAACCCTCACGGTGTTGCCACCGGCGGATTTTGAGTCCGCTGCGTCTGCCATTCCGCCACCCCGGCCGCAGATCGCAATACGAAAAATGCGCTGCTGCGCTCCTATTATAGTTGTTTAAATCTGTTGTCAGCAGTTGCACAACGTCGTGAAGGATTGCGGCGGGGTGGTCCAGATTTGGTCCATAGGTGTGGCTGCGCGCACCCTTTCGAACGTTGGCGTTTCCGGCGGCCGGTGATTTTGCAGCGCCGCCGCCGGAAGCCATTATTTCGCCGCTATGCGGATCTCCTCACGCGCGGCTCCCCGGTATCCCTCTAGTTCGACGTTCGCGAGCTCGGGTATCCGCTTGTAGTCGATTGTCCCGTTTTTCCAATATCGAGTGACAGTCACGCCATTCCCGGTCTCGCTGGGATGGCTTGCGAGTCCGACGAGCTTGGCTTTCGCCTCGTCCAAGAATTTCGCAACAGAATCGAGGGCGCGTTTTGCTTCCAGGTACGCCGCCGCCGCACTCAGCCACTCCGGATCGTCGCGGATGCGCGTATCGCGGTCGGTCAGCGGCGGCGCCTGCTTCTCCTCGACGTACTTGGCGAACGCATCCCACGCTGCGCGGATCTGCGGCCAGGTGCTCTCGTCCGGCGCGACCGGGAAGACGATGCCTTCCGCTCCATCGAAGACGTAGACGTCCGCGATGTCGGCCCGAGTCACCATGAGCTGGTGCTGCACTTGCCAGGCGTAGTACTCAGGGAGACGTCGCTCCTGCACCGCTTGCCACAGGGTCGACTCGCGGCCCTTGAACGGGCACTTGATCTCGAGCAGGCGGTCGCCCGCCAGCGTGAGGCCGTCCAGGCTCGCCGAGTACACGCCATCGACTATGACCAGCGGCTGCATGGTGAGACCGGTGCGGTTCTCATAGGCGGCGCGGGCTGCCGGCTCAAGCTCGGTGCCTCGCAGCATCGCCTTGTTGACCTCCGGCACCACTAGGCCGAGCTTCTGCTGCCAGAGCTGATAGGGCGTCTGCCACGGTGACACGCCGAGAACCGCCGGCGTGTCACTGGCGTTGCGGTGGGTGCGTCGATGCTCGTGCCATTCGGCGCTGCCCTGGACCAGCCTGACGATGTTCATGCGGCCCTCCGCTTGGCCTGCTGGAGGCCCTTCATGGCGCGTTCGAAGTCCGCCATCGGCAGCTCGGCAATCGCGGCGAGGCCGAAGTAGTCGAGCCGCCGTGGATGAGCAGGCCCGAGCCGATCACGATGAGGTGTACCAGCAGCGGGTTGCCCATCAGCCGCGCTTTGCGCACCGCCCCGATGTCGGCCAGGATCAGCCATAAGCCGAAGAAGACGATCAATCCCCAGGCGATCATCGCGCACTCCTCGCCACCACGATCTGCTGAATCACCACGGTAAGCGCCCCGATGGCGTAAGCGCCCAGGGTCGTCCACAGGCCGAAGGTGACGATGCCGGCATACAGGCCGAGCACTTGCAGCAACGCGCCGGTCGCGCAACAGACTGCGCGACTCACCCCGAGCCGCTCGGGCAGCGTCTCGGGGCCGCCCTGGCGCACCGCGAATTCGCGAATCTTGAGCCGCTCGCGGATGGCGGGGATCGCCTTGTCGAGTTGGAAGCGCGCCGAGTTGACGGCGTTGCTGCCGAGGTTGTGCGAGATCCGGGCGGCCAGGCCAAGCTCACGACGCTTGAGCGCAGCGCCGACGTCGCGGAATGAGAGTTCGCGAAAGGTGTACATGCCGATCTCCTCGAGGTGGTGAGCGGAAATCGCTCACGGAGAAACGGCTTGCTCCGGACGCAGTCCGGAGAACTACTGGGGGACTAGGATCCCTATCGGAAGTCGGAAGTGAAAAGCGAAGTGGGGGTGGCCTCGAGCGAAGGCCAGGGTAGGAGGCTCACGCGTCTCCTGTGCCGAACTAACGGAGAGTTCAAAAAAAATTACAGCAAAAATTTGAGCGAAATTCTTGGTACTTGGCCTGAGGTGCGACGTGCTTCGAACGAAGGATTGACAGCGTCACGTCGATCTATCGACCGAGCCGAGAATGTCTCAGAACGACCCGTACCGGCCACTCGTAATTGCCCGAATAGCAGACACTCCGCGACCGAAGTCCTCAGCCCTAGGCTGACTACGCGACGCGGTCACACATGCGAGCGATTGAGCAGCAACGCGGCGGGATGGCGCATGGCGCTGTCTTCGGTGCACGAGACGGGCCAAGGCGGTGCGTGATCCGGGTAGCGTTCGGGGAGTTGTGCCATAGCTCGAAAGCATGGCCGGAAATCCCCGTATCGCTTGATCTAGCGCAAGGCGCGCAGGCGTCGCGAAGCTAACGTCGCGGTAACGACATCTTTCCCGGAGCGACCATCATGCGCGCCATCGCATCCGTGGTGCTGGCTTCCGTTGCTGCTGTCATGTCGAGCTCGGCAACGACGGCGCAGCCTAAGCTCACGACGAGCTTTCCGACGTTGGCGACCGCCGCTGCGCTGCAGGTGGCGCAGGCGGCGTTGGCGCGCTGCCAGAAAGACGGCTACACGGTCGCCGTGGCGGTCGTCGATCGGGGCGGCCAGCCGATCGCGCTGTTGCGCGACAACCTCGCTGGCACGCATACGACGCAGACGGCGATCGGCAAGGCGGCCACCGCGGTGAGCTTTCGCACTGACACGACGGAGCTGGCGGCTGCCACGCAAGCGGGCAAGGCCGCGAGCGGCATCCGCGATCTGCCCAACGTCGTCGCCGTCGGGGGCGGCATGATGATCCGCGCCAAGGGCTTGCTTGTCGGCGGCGTCGCGGTCTCGGGCGCGCCGACCGGCGACGCCGACGACGTGTGCGCGAAGGCGGGGATCGTGGCGGTCAGCGACGCGCTCGAGCTCGAGTGACCCCGCGCCGGCGTGGGGTGATGCAGTGCGGCGACGACTGCACGGCGTCGCGCGGAGTTGAGCGACTGCGCCCAGCGACAGTTTTCCAATTCCTCTCGCCCAGTTCGAACGCCATGTACAGATGGCCGACGCCCTCATTCGGCAGAAGACGACCCGTTGCTGCCTGTCGCGCTGTGGAAAGCAGCCATTCGCAGACTACGCGCAGCGGGCAGCACCGGCCGCCCGTCGCCTGATTCATTGAATCACCTCGTTGTCGCCGCTTCGCTGGCAGACGAGGTGGGCCAGAGCGCGCGATGGCGTCGCGCAAAACACTGAACGCGGACCGTAGGAACAGCGCCGCGATGATGCAGCCGACGATGATGTCCGGCCATCTGGACGCGAGCAGATAGGTGGCGCCAGCGGCGACGAGTACCCCGACGTTCGCAATCACGTCGTTCCGCGAGCATAGCCACGTCGAACTCATGTTCAGGTTGTCCGCGCGATGGCGATAGAGCAATGCGAAACAGATCGTGTTTGCCGCTAGCGCGAGCGCGCCGATAGTCCCCATCGTGCCCACGCCGGGCATGATGGGGTGAAATATCTTGTATCCCGCCTCCGCCAGCACGCCCAAGCCAAAGGCCAGCATGAACGCGCCCTTTGCCATCGCCGCCCCTGCCTGCCAGCGCAGGGAGCGCGCAAGCACAAACAGACTGAAGCCGTAAACCAAGGCGTCGCCGAGCATGTCGAGCGCGTCGGCGAGCAGGGACGTGGAATGGGCCAGGATACCCGCAACGCCCTCGACCATGAACATCAGGGCGTTGATCGCCAGAACGATCCACAGCACGCGGCTGTGGCTTTCCCGAAGGGCGGTGACCTCGCAGCTCTTGTTTTCGCAGCAATAGCCATCACGGCACACCCTTAGGTGCCATCGGAAGTCTTGCAATAGCAGTACGTGAATTGCTGCGTTGCGCCCGCCGGGGTCTGGTGTATTTCGGTCAGGTGTTTGAGCAGGCGAAAGCTGTCGCCGAATTCGTCGTGCAGCGCGTCCGGCCCATACCGCACTACGTCTAGACCGCTGCATTTGGTCGGACCTTCGGGGCCGAAAGTGGCGACGATGACGTGTCCGCCGGGTTTGACCGCTCGCGCTACTTGACGTACATACGCCGCGCGATCCTCCGGATCGGTCAGGAAGTGAAACACGGCGCGGTCATGCCACACGTCGTACCGATGGCGCGCGAAGGCAACGTCGCAACGTCACCGCAAAGCCAATCGACCGTGTCCCCGCTATCGCCAAGCCGCGCCTTAGCGCGACATCGAGCGCGGTGGCAGAAACATCCAGAACCGAAACGATCGCGATAGCCCCGGTCGAGCAGGTCATCGACTAACGTCGATTCACCGCCGCCGACATCGATGATCGTGCGCGTCCCTGATCCGGGGCCGCATCCTCGATCAGCCGAAGCGATATGTCCAAATGCGGTGCGTACCAGCTGACCTCGGTCGGCCGCTTCGTTCTGATAGACCTCATCCCAGTGCGATTTTTGTCCAAGATCGCTTCATTCCGGCTTTGCGTCTGCACCATGCTCAGACAACTGCGCCCCAAACCAGCGATGTATTGCAGTCAGCAGATGAGGATCGCTTAGTTTTAAAGGTGATCGCCGCCCCATCAGATAAGTCGGAACATGAGACTTTGACTCGCCGCGCGCCAAGCTGAAGATCTTTAAGACCCGGCATATTTGCTCCGTGCAATGTCGCCGGGTCTGAATAGTCGCCGCGCTGAAACTGGTGGGCCTCCTTGCGGAGATGTTGTTGAATTAGCACAACCTGGTCAGCATAGGTCCTGTCCTTGATGATCACACGTTCAACGCCCCCGGACTCTGTCATCTTGAAAATGTGCACGGTCTTTCGCTACATCAAACGGCATTACGCCATGAGACATGTCGTGCACATGCTGCTGTGGCGTTTGCGCAATCGCATTGCCGCAAAAGATCAGCAGAACAACAGCAATTGACGTTGCGAACAATTGTGAGCACTTTCCCAATCGAATCCTCCTAACGTTACGTCCAGCCGCTCACCGCTCAAGCGAGCATCCCGCCGACCCTAGCCTATCGCCGCACTCGTAGGAGGTCAATCGCGGCGACAGGCCGCTTTCGGGAAAGGGCGCAACGACTGGTACTGGCCGAACGCGGACATGCCCGAACGGCGACACGTAGCTTGTCTCCAGCGTTCGTAACGCAGCTGCGCGCTGATTAATCTCGGGACAGATGCGAAGCACCTGGTCCGAAATTCTTGGTACCGGGTACGACGTGTGCCGAACTTGGCGCGGGATACTCGTGCTTGGCGCGCAGTATTTTGCTCTCGGTACTGAGTGCGACGAAACAGTATTCCAAGTCTCGGGACTTAATGCGAGGTGCCCGGTACCGAGACGATTTACACTCTCGATATGGAGCGGGCTATCCTCGGATTGCGAATCGGCATTACCCAGCTCTGGCTCACCGTCGCCGCCCTGGCTACAGCGGCGCCGATCGAGATCGGTTCTAACCCCACTGCATTGGCGCAGGCGATGCAAGGCCACGGCGTCGTGCTGCTCGGTGAGGTGCATGACAACGCAGCGCAGCACGCGCTCCGTTTCGCTGTTCTGCGACGATTGCTCGAAACGGGAGCGAGGCCGGCGATTGCCTTCGAGCAATTCGATCACGAGCACCAGGTCGACATTGATCGAGCTCGGCGGGAGCGACCGGGGGATGCTGACTATCTCATCGCGCAGGCCAAGGGCGACCCCGGCTGGCATTGGCAGTACTACCGGCCGTACGTCGCCCTCGCGCTTGAATACGACCTGCATATCATCGCTGCCAACCTGTCGCGCCGTGACGCGATGCGGGTAGCGATCGACGGGTGGCCAGCGGCATTTGACGCGTCGAAGGTTCGAGAGCTCGGGCTGGACGCATTGCCAGCCGACTACCGACGAAGGCAAGCAGAAGCAGTCGCTGCCGGCCATTGCAACACGCTGTCGGCGGAGGACGTCTCGACGCGGGTGCGCGCGCAAGTTGCGCGTGACATTGTCATGGCGCAGTCGATCCGTCCTTACGTCGACCGGGGCGTTGTTCTCCTGGCCGGCAACGGTCATGTCCGTCGCGACATCGGTGTTTTATTCTGGTTGCCTGCTGATGCGGCGCGACCCGCGATAAGTATCGGCTTCCTGGAACGCGACGACGAGAACTCGGCCACGGACTTCGATGCCTATGTCATTACCGAACGTGCCGAGCGCCTAGACCCCTGCAAGGAACCGGCAAAACGCTAGTTAGAAGTACCGGGCGGCCGAGGGCGGCGAGCTACGAACGAAGTCACTATCTAGCGGGGAGTATGCAACTAGGACCGCCGTCGCTCGCAGCGTACGCCTCACGCGCTCGACTTGGTAACATTGCGATCTATGAGCGGGAAAACGACGTCGTGATAGGGCCAATACCAGTCATCGACCTTTTCGCTGGGCCTGGCGGCCTAGGGGAGGGCTTCGCATCGGCAGTCGGCTCTTCTCGAGAGCCAGAATTTCGCATTGCGCTTTCCATCGGAAAAGACCCGTCTGCATGTGAAACGCTAAAGCTTCGGTCAATTTTCAGACTCCTACGCGACGCGGGGGAGAACTTCTAGTTACTACCAATACATTTGCGGCTGCATCTCACGTGATGAATTCTTCGCGCCGCGTTCGATGCTCGAAGTGGTGGAACAAGCCCGAAGAGAGGCCAGATGCGCGGAGCTCGGCAAGACCAACACTGGTACTGTCGACCAGTGGCTACGAGCCGCGACCGCCGACCAATCGAATTGGGTCCTCGTTGGTGGACCGCCGTGCCAAGCGTATTCGATTGCAGGCCGTTCCAGAAGGCGGAATGACGTCGATTTCGAAAAAGACGAGAGGCACTTTCTTTACCGTGAGTACCTTAGGATCATCCGGGAGCACGCTCCGCCCGTCTTTGTCATGGAGAACGTCAAGGGTCTTATAACCTCAATGCACGGCGGAAGGTCAATCTTTGCGCGTATCCTCCGCGATATGTCCCGCCCTAGCAAAGGGCTGGATTATGAAATACGGTCGTTCGTGGAAATCGACAGCGGAAGGCGTTTCTCCGCCAGCGACTATGTGATCCAATCGGAGAATTCGGCCTTCCGCAAAGGCGACATCGAGTAATCCTGCTTGGCGTCCGGTCGGATTTCACACCACGATGGCAGCCGGTACTTGAGCCAGCGGCTGCAGCCAGCGTCGACACGATTATCGGTGGGCTGCCACGCATTCGAAGCAAGCTTTCACCGTTCGGCGACAATCCCGGCGCCTGGCTCAGCGCGGTTTCGGCCGCACGCTCGTCGATGACAGGTTGGCGGCACGAACGCAAGCGTGAGGTTCTTGAGGCCATGCGTCAGGCCATCTCAGGTGCCGCTTCACTCGAATCTACCGGAAGGCGATATATGCGCTGCGCTTCAAGGGTCAACGGAGTGACGTCCGAACTCGCAAATTGGTTTTACGATTCCAAGATGCATGGCGTAACGCAGCACGAGGCTAGGGCGCACATGAAAAACGACCTTCAGCGATATCTATTTGCAGCCACCTTCGCGGACGTAACGCGCATTTCTCCGAAACTCAGTGATTTTCCGAAAACACTGTTGCCAAGCCACCGCAATGTGCATGACGAGAACATTCCATTCGCCGATCGATTCCACCATCGTGATAGCCAAATCGTTTTACGTCGGCATTTTGCTGGTGGTAATCAGCCTCGATCGAATAGGTGTGGAGCATCGCGCACCGCGCGCCGTAAACATCGCGCCCGTCATACTGGTAGGTACTTTCCGGCGTCGCCGTCAGGTACGTGTCCACCCAGGCGACCAAATCCGAGCGGCCCTGCTTTGCGTGTGTCTCTGGCATTGAAAGAAACGCCATCACGTCAATACCAACGTAGACCATGACCGCGGTAGCGGAGGCGGCCCGGGCGTCCTGACACCTGCCGATTTCCTTCAACAGGCTTGTGATGGCGTTAAGAGGATTGACTGGAACCACGTTCACTAGCGTCCTCGCTTTCACCCAAATAGTTCCACACGTGTGGCTCGTCGCGGTTTCCCAAGGCCCTGGGGTTTCTTGAATCATCGGGGAGCAACACCTCCCACGCGGCATGTTACGCAAACGTTGATCCCTGGAACCAGGTACTTCGCACGAATCAGCGCGAACGCAGCGACCGCCGGAAACCGAGAGGCGAGGCGGTACATCAAATTGCATGCCGACGTTCCCTCGGCTCGGGCCACCGGATCCAAGACCCACGTCAAATCCCATGCCCGCGGCTGGTGTGTGGTGGAGGCCGAGTGGGGTGATGCGTCCATCGAGCGGGTGGAACGGATTGCTCTGCCTCACCAATCCAAGGATCGGACCCAAGGCGTCGATGGATTGCTTCCAGATGTTGTTCCATCGCCTCCCGAGACCGACGCGATAAGAGATCTGCATCTCCAGCGGTCCATCAGGCGCGCGTTCGCACTGGCCAGCGACCTGGTCTTGAATCTGGCGCTTCCAGCCGCGGCTGCTAGCCGATCCGCAGGCGCTGGCGTGCGCAACTTTCCAGCCAGCCAAAGACTCCAGCGCAGCCTCCCGAGCTGCCTCAATCTGGATGGTCGACGACCCTCCGCGCGACTTGGTGCCACTGCCGAAACGACGCGGTCGCCGCCGAGGCGAAGCACGATGGGTATCAGGTAATTGTCGAGATCATGCGCGGCCAGGAGATCGACGCGTGGGGCCAGCGCCACGTTGAGTTGGAGCGCGAGCGGCTGAGAAGGAGCGTTCGCCTCCCGCAGCCGCGACTCCACGTGATCGAGGAACGTTGTGAGTCGGGTCTGATCCGGATGACCCGCTCGGTTCCAACTCCACAGGCGTGGAGCTACTTCGAGCGGTATGGATGCCGCCGCGGGCGGGCGGAAGAGGCGGAAGCCGAGTGGGCCGAGCTATCCACACTTCTCAGGTCGCCCACTCGTGCTTGCAGTCGTAGCATCTGCGAGTGGGAATGCCGTCATAGACGCAGCATCCACCCAATATCACCTCACCCCGAGCCGCTTGTTCAAA